>CAVOXP010000015.1:0-206616 GCA_963700455.1 uncultured Actinomycetes bacterium | reverse complement strand
GGCCACCAGCGACCCGTGGATCGACTCCAAGCTCCGGGGGTCGTTCGCCAGGTCACTCTCGGCCGCCGGAACCGAGCCTTCGAAGCCGTCGGCCTGTTCGAGGCCTTCACAGGATTCGAGCGCGTCCTCGCCAGAGCAGACGCCAACACGGCCGTCAGCCCACCCCTGCGGCCGGTTCCGCGACGGCCCGACCCCGGGTGAGCGCGGCAGCGTCTGGCGCAGGAGCGTCAGACGCTCAGCGACTGGCGGATGCTCGGCCTGCGCGCGGCCCAGCGGGCAGGTCGGTGAAGCCGAGGCTGCGGTATCCCTTGGCACGTCTGCCGAACGAGGCGGCCAGCACGGGGACATTGACGTCGACGTAGTCGTGGACCTCCGCAACCTCTTTGCCGGGCCAAGGTCCCAGGATGCGCCCCGCGTACTGCACCAGCCGCCCATGGAATGAGATCGGGGCAGCGAGGAAGAGCGTGTCCAGCGCCGGGCAGTCGAAGCCCTCCCCGACGTAGGGACCGGTGGCGACAACGAGGACGGGGGACCCATCGCCCGCACCCGGGCTGATCCGCGCCATCGCCGCGGCGCGAGCCTTGGCCGCCATGCCCCCGACGAGCACCACCGGATCGTGGTGTGCCAGCGCCTCGGCGAAGGCCTCGACATGAGCCTTCCATTGGGTCAGGACCAGGCAGTTGCGCCCACGCTGTAGGGCCTCGTCAACGTCGCGGACCACCAACTCGAGGCGGCCCCGATCCGCGACGAGGTCCCGGTAGATCTCGGCCATTCCTCCCGGGGCGCGGGGATCGGCCCTGCCGGAGTAGCCGTAGGACGTCTCATGGCGCACCAGTCTCCGGTGTGGACCCTCTACGAGATCCTCTGGCACGAGTTGGCCTGACGGCGCCGGCATGGACGTCATCGTGCTGGTGCGAGTTGGTCCCAGTTGAAGGGCGATCAGGTCGTCAAGCCCGTCCCTGCGGAAGGGCGTCGCCGTCAGCCCAACCCATCGACGCGCAGGGATCTGCCTCACCACAGCCTCGAACGCAGCAGCAGGGATGTGATGGCACTCGTCGACGACGACAAGTCCATACGAGGCCGTGAGCGCCTCCACGTCGTCCCGACGTGCCAGGGTCTGGAGCATCGCCACGTCGACGACGCCTCCCTGACGGCTGCGACCGCCACCGATCTGGCCCGCCTTGACCCCCAGGAGAGCAAGGATCTGGGATCGCCACTGGTCGGCCAACGCCTTGCGATCCACCAGCACGAGTGTCGATGCGGATGCGGACGCGATCACCGCGCAGGCGATCACAGTCTTGCCCGCTCCGGGAGGTGCGACCAGCACACCCAGGTCATGGCCCGTAAGTGAACTCGCAGCCGCTTGCTGATCAGTTCGAAGCGCAGCACCGAACTCGAGGGTGGTCTCCGTGCCATCGACACGCGCATCGGACACCACCAGTTGAGATCCCTGTTCGGCGACCAGGGACTCAACGAGACCCAGCAACCCACGAGGGAGGATCAAGTCACCGGTGAGGGTCTGGTCGAAGGATCGGATGAAGCGCGGGACGCCCCACGTGGACCGACGCTGCCGCTGACGTTCATCGAACTCGGGATTGCGCATGGAGGCCGCGTGCATCAGCGTCGAGGCCAGCGCCGGGGTCAGGTCGGCTGCCTCGACGGCGAGCCGAGCGCCGAGCCCCACATGGACCAGCGGCGGCACAGGTACCTGGATGCGGGAAGCGTCGGTGCGTGACAATGACCGCACGCCCGCTCCGACCGCTGGCTGCCCCAACCGAGAGAGCGCCCGACTGAGATCTCGTGGAGTCAACCGGTCGAGCGATGACAGGAACGCCCACTGGTCGTCGTGAGGCTCCATGGTGGCCAGGTCGAGGAAGAGAGTCGTTCCGCGGCGACGGCATCGGCCCTGCAGCGGTGCGGCGATCAGATTCCCGAATCCTCCGTTCGGCATCACATCCTGAGCCGGGAACAGGCGATCGTAGGAGCTCAGGCTCATGCGCCCACGCATCGCCATCGCCTCACGCAGCAGTCCGAACCCGAGGCGTCGGGCGTCTGAAGCCGGTACGGCCACCGCGAAGAAGACCCAGGCATGGGCGCCTGTGCCGGACCGGGAGACCTCAAGTACCGCTGGTACCCCCACCCCACGGGCTGCCTTCAGGTAGGCCAGTGCGTCCAGGATGGCGGCCGGACCGTCGAAGTCCGCGGCCAGCCAGTGGCATGTGTCATCCGGAAGAAGTGGGTACAACCCCAGGTCGATGTCCCCCACGAGATGGGTGGCGATCACTTCAGGGGTTAGCGGCAGGAATTCGGCTGCGCGGTGATCGGCACCCTTGCGCCATCCACCGGCGACAGCAGGGACCCAGCCGGTCTTGCCGGATCGACGGTTCTCCCATCGAACGGCGTACACGTCCCTCCGGGCAGCGAACAGGTCGGCGAAGAGCGCCACCTTCTGGCCCGGCGGGGAGCCTGCGCTCAGCAATCCCCGGCGATGGTCCGCCACAGCTGTCTGCGATGGACCGGGTGGGCCTGCCTCCGCCGGGGACAGTCGGAGGACGGCGGCGAGGCGGGCGTTCTCGGCGCGCAACCGCGCAACCTCCGCACGCAGCGCGATCAGCTCGGCCTCCACGCGACAGGACGGTACCCCGCCCCGAGCCAAGGAAGCGAGCCCTTGCCCACGATTGGATGAGAGTCGATAAGTTGTCCTTATGATGCTCCTCGCCGAGTACCAGGAGGCCCAGCGCGACGCTGAGCTCGCACGGCTGCGTCGGCTGCTGGCGCTGCGCGCCTGGTGGCGACCGGCATGCGCCAGCGCCAGATCGCCGAGGCCTTGGGGATCAGCCAACCGGCGGTCAGCCAACAACTGCACTCGGCCGAGGCATTGGCTGACGTCCATCCCGAGACGCTCATCGCGGCGGCCGGGCCGCTGCTGGCTCGGGTGGCCGAGGAGAAGGGCTTCACCAGGCTGGCCGTCTTCGGCTCTGTGGCCCGCCACCGGGCTCGCGAGGACTCCGACATCGACTTGCTCGTCCAGCCGCCCCCGGACACGTCCATCGGTGACCTGCTGGCGATGCGCCACACCTTCGAGCAGATCCTCGGACGCCCTGTCGACCTGGTCAGCTACGGGGGGCTACGGCCCGACCGTGACGACGACATCCTCCGTGAGGCGGTACTGCTGTGATTGACCGCAAGGTGGCCAAGGAGCTGCTCCACGTGCGCGACTGGCTCGATCGCGCCCAGGAGATCGTGGACCGGGGCAAGGAGATCTACCTGCGAGACGACCTGCTCCAGGAAGCCGGAGATTCGCTGATGATGAAGCTCGGCGAGGCCTCCACCCGACTGTCGCGTGCGGGCATCGAAGGCCCGGACGGGGTCTCATGGCAGGACGCGATCGCGAATCGGAACTGGCTGATCCATCAGTACGACGAGATCGACCGAGAGATCACGTGGACGACCCTCGCCCGCGACCTACCCCGCTGGCGAACGGCCCTTGCCCGGGCCTTCGAATCGGCCGAGGACGTCCTCGCGGACGACGCCGGCGGCGAGTGATCCAGCGCGGCCTCAGCGCTGCGAATCTGGGGACGAAGTGGCACAAGAACGCACCATCGATCCCAGATTCCGCCCTGGCGCCAAGGGCCCGTCCGGCCCCGCCCCGTACACCAACCCGTACACCAACTGGCCCCTGTTCATGGCGTCCAGCCGCGTCCATTGGCCCCGATCTCGTGCTCAGCGCCGCACTCCATCAACCCCGGGACATCCCTGGGGGGACCCGGTCGGTTGGGGGTTCGAGTCCCTCCGGGCGCACTTCCGGGCGCGCAAGTCAGACGGCTGGAGACATCCGACGTGGCCACCAGTCGCTTGTGACCGAGAGTGGTCGAGTGATTGCCCCCCGCTACGGGCGCGAGGGACTGACCGGGTCCGGTGAATCAGCGGTTTCCCTCACATCCACGACGCGTCGCTGGCTGGTCCGCCCGGGCGGGACGTGACGCCCGGGCGCCTGGCTGAGGACGCAGAACAAGGTCCCCTCGAGGGTGATCCACTGCTCGCCCTCACGCACGATCACCTCGCCGCAGTAGCGGCACTCCACGGCATGCACATGCCCGACGATATGCCCGATCTGCCCGGCTGTGAACCGGCTACCGGCGTGTCCCGTCCGACCACTCATCCAGCCCGACTCCCGCGGCCTGCCGGCGCTCCCGACAAGTCGCCGCGAGCTACTCGTGGTTGAGCAGGGCCGCCCCGTCGGGGTTGTCGATGATGTACTTCCAGCTTCCGTCCGCCTGACGGCGGACGACCTCGGCCGTGGCACCGGTGGAGGTCGTTCCGCTCGGCATCTGCATGCTCCACGGCGTGTGGATCAGCGCCAGGTCCCCCGCAGGGAAGACCAGGGATTCGCCGAACACCAGAGTGGCGCCGGAGTCGAGGTAGGCCCTGAGCGTCGCCCGGATCTCGTCAAGCCCAGTCGAGGTGCCGCGCGGCGTCGGGAAGACAGCGGTCTCCTCGTAGAGCGACACGAGGGCCTCGAGGTCGCCGTCGGCGAAGTAGCGCTCGAACAGCGTGCTCGCCTCGGCCGGTTCACGCGCGGTCATCGGGTTCCCTTCGACGGGTGCACGGTCCCGGCAGGCTATCGGCGCCGAGGACCCGAGTCCTCGCAGGCGAGCCCTTACCGCCACCTCCGCGCAGCAGGGCGCCCTGTTCGACAGCGCCTGCTCGGCTGAATCCCGGTCGACGCGGACCGCGCCGTTGAGCACAGACGGCTGCGGTAGGGCAGCATCTGCCCGATGGGGCGCACCACGTCGACGGACCGCACCCGGGTCGCGACGTGAGGCTGCGCGCCGTGATGGCGGTCCCCAACCTCCGATGGGCGGTGCTGGCCTGGGGCCTGTCGGTCATCGCCGAGACCGCGTCCCTGGTCGCGCTTCTGGTCGTGGCCTATGAGGTCGGCGGTCCGGGGCTGGTCGCCGGCTTCTCGGTCCTGCGAGCCATGCCGGCCCTCGTCGTCGCGCCGGTCGTGATCGGGTGGTCCGATCGGGGTCGGCGGGAGGGCTGGCTGACGGCCGTCCTCGCCACGCGCGCCGGCCTCCTGGCCCTGACCGCTGCCCTCATCGTCGCGGGCGCGCCCGTGGCGGGCCTGCTCACTGGAGGGCTCGCGTCGGTCCTGTTCAGCACCCATCGGCCCATGAGCGGGGCCCTGCTTCCGTACCTGGCCACCAGCCCGGCGCAGCTGACGGCGGCCAACGCCGCCTCGTCGTTCGCAGAGAGCGCCGGCACCCTGGTCGGCCCGGCACTCGCCGGCCTGCTGCTCGTGGTCGGCCCGCCGCCCCTCGGGCTGGCGCTCGCGGCGATCATGGTGGGGACGGCCGCGGTCGCCGTCCGCCGCATCCACGATGTCGCCGCCTCCGGCGATCCCGGCAGCGCCATGACACTGGCATCCGCCGTCAGAGAGTTCGGCGGCGGCCTGCGCGCCCTGCTCCGGCAGCCTCCTCTGATCGCGCTCGTCTTCGTGCAGACGTTCGCCCGCGGGGTGCTCTTGATAACCGTCGTGGTCCTCGCCATCGACACGTTCGGCCAGGGCGACCCGGGTGTCGGGTGGTTGACGGCGATGCTGGGCGTGGGCGGCCTGGCGGGCAGCGCGGCCGCGGCCGCGCTGGTCACCTCGACGCGGATCAGCCGAGCCGTCCCAGTGGGCGTGGCGCTCTGGGGCCTGCCGATGGTCGCCATCGGCGCCCTGACGGTGCCGGCTGTCGGCTACGTCGGGTTCGTGGTCATCGGCGTCGGCAACGCGGTGCTCGACGTCGGGGCCTTCACCCTCGTCGCCAGGGTGATCCCCCCGACCATGCTGGGGCGAGCCTTCGCGGCCTTCGAAGTGATCCTCGTCCTCGGCGTCACCACCGGATCCCTGGTCGCCGGCCTGGCCGTCCCGGCATTCGGCGTCGCGCCCTCCTTGTGGCTCACGGGATGCGTGCTCGTGGCACTCGCCGCGGCCAGCATCCCGTGGGCCCGCAGGCTCGACAGCCGGCTCATCCCCGGCGAGAACGTATCCGCCCTCCGCGAGTGCCGCGAGCTGGACTCCCTACCCCTGGCCGCGGTGGACCATCTGGCTGCGGTCGGGGTCGAGCGGACGTTCGCCGATGGTGAGCACGTTATGGTGCAGGGGGCCGCCGGCGACGACTTCCAGGTGGTCATGTCGGGTCTCGCGCGCGTCAGCCGGGACGGCACGGTGGTCGCCGAACTCGGGCCGGGAAGCGGCTTCGGCGAGATAGCCCTGCTGCGCCACGTCCCACGCACCGCGACGGTCACCGCCGTGGGCGAGCTGACCACCTTCGCGATCTCCCGCCTGGACTTCGCCACCTTCGTCTCGGGGCACCCATCCGCAGCGGCGGCAGTCGCCAACGTGGCCCAGGAGCGGGCGCTGGCCGACGAGCGGCGCGGGTCGCGCTAGCCGCGCCGCTCGGCAGCAGCGGTTCCGGAACCCGTTGCGCCTGATCCGGCGCAGGGCATTGTCCGACCAGTTGACCGTCCGGTTCAGGCGGTTGGCCGGCGGGTAGCTGAACACGAGCAGCCGCCTGGCGTGCCCGGCTGCGGCGCGCAGGTGCGTCACCGGAGCGTCCGCAGGCACACCGGACTGCGTTGCGTCGACCGCCCGAGATGTGTGGGATGGGGCCGTGACCGATGCCGACCGCACCCTCCAACCGCGTCTGGACGGACCCCTGCCCGGGACGGTCGGGCGCCTTGTCGTGCGACAGCCCGGTGACGACGAGCTCGACCTCTACCGCGCAGCGGTCGATGCCACGTACGGCTCGCCGTTCCACGCCATGACCGAGCAGGAGGCGGCCGACTGGGACGGGCTGATCCCCGCGCGCAACCGATCGGTGGTCGTGGAGCAGGGATCGGAGGGGATGGAGCACGTCCTCGGAGGTGCCGGCCGCTACGACACCGCGCTGTCGCTGCCCGGCGGTGGACAGGTCCCGGTGGCAGGCCTCACCTCGGTCGGGGTGGCCCCCGGCGCCCAGCACCGGGGCGCGTTCCGGGCGCTGATCGAGGCGCACCTCGACGAGTGCCGTGCCCGCGGCGACGCAGCGTCTGTGCTGATGGCCTCGCAAGCACCGCTGTACGGCCGCTTCGGCTATGGGCTGGCCACACGTGCCGCAACATGGGAGATCGATGCCCCCGCCGCCAGCGCTCTGGCCGCCGGGGCCCCGACCGCGGGCAGCGTGGTGCTGGAGCACGGCCGCGGCCCGGAGCTGATCGAGGCTCTCCGCGATGTCTGGGAGCAGGCGGGCGCCCGGCGGGCCGGGTCCCTCACCAGGTCGCACGCCTGGTGGGAGCGGATGCTGAGCCGGAAGGGCACGTGGGTCGGCGGCGGCGACCTCCTGGTGGCGCTGCACCACACGCCCGCCGGCACGCTCGGCGGGTACGTGCTGTACGCGGTGGACATCGCCCATGGCCGCCAGGGACTGGCCGAGGCAGACATCACGGTCAGCGAGATGGTCGGTGTCGACGTCGCCGTCGAGCTGGACCTCTGGCGCTTCCTCGCCGACCTGCCGTGGGCGCGGACACTGCGCTGGGCGTACGCACCGATCGACCCGGCTGCGCTGTTCTGGCTCGAGGACCCACGGCAGCTGCGCCGCATGACGGACCTGGACTTCCTCTGGCTGCGTCCGCTCGACCTGCCGGCGCTGACCGAGTCCCGAACGTTCGCGGCCGACGGGTCCGTGGTCCTCGAGGTCACCGATCCCCGGTACCCCGACCTCGCCGGTCGCTTCGAGCTGGAGGTGGCATCCGGGCGCGGCACATGGACACGCACGGAGCGCACGGCCGGGCTGTCGCTGTCCGTCGCCGACCTGGGATCCCTGTGGCTCGGCGGGGCCTCGGCCCGGCAACTGGTTGCCGTCCGGCGGATCTCCGGTGACCCTGCGGCTGCCGCCCTGCTCGACGCCATGCTGGCCGTCGACGGTCCGCCGCGCTGCCTGGCACGCTTCTGATCGACGGGGCCCACGTTGCCCCGGGTCGGACGGCGCCACCGGCACCTGAGCATCTGCTCTGAGGGCTTCAGCCCCTCGCGTGGCTCCCGGCGCCGCGCGATGTGGCGCCCGGGCGCTCATCCATCGGCACCCGGATCGATCGGACGCTCAGCGCGCTCAGGGCGCCCGAGCCCTTCGCTAGGGTGCGCCCACCGAGAGGAGTGCCCGTGGCAGGACAGATCGACGTCGTCGGGGCGGTGATCGTCCACGACGGTCTCGTGCTGTGCGCTCAGCGTGGCCCGCAGGGGGCACTCGCCGGGCTCTGGGAGTTCCCCGGCGGCAAGATCGAGCCAGACGAAGGCGCCAGGGACGCACTCGAACGCGAGATCTCCGAGGAGCTTCGATGTGTCGTCGAGGTCGGCGACGAGGTCACGACCACCACCCATGAGTACGACTTCGGGGTCGTAGCCCTCACCACGTTCCTCTGCCGGCTGGTGGAGGGAACGCCAGACCCCATTGAGCACACGAACATCCGATGGATGGCTCCAGCCGAGCTGGATGCACTGGCCTGGGCTCCAGCCGACATCCCGGCGGTGGCGGCCGTTCGGGCGCGACTCGACACGTGATGCGGGGGCGCTCTGGCGACGCCGAGCTCGAGCTGATCCCTGCAGGGCCCAGGACACCCGCGGTGGTTGCCCGAACTCACCCTGACCATCACTACCCTGGCGGCCGTGGAGCACCTACCCCCCGGGATCTACGACATGCTCCGAACATCATCGCTGGACCGTCGCCCCCTCCTGGACCCCAACCAGGACGACGCCGGCTCCCTGGTCGAGGCCAGGCTGGCGAGGCTCCTGAACCCGAGCCCCGGCAAGCAGAAGGACGCTGCAGCGCTCGCCCGCCTGGTCGCAGCTGAACTTGCGCACATCCTCGAGTCACACGATGACGAAGTCGTTCGGGCTCGTCTGACCAACCGCCTCCTGGAGGTCGCCGGCAGCAAGGAGCGCGTCCCGGTCCCGATCGAGTTCCTGGTGGCGGTGGCCAACGATGCGACAGGGCCGCTGCCCCATCCGGAGACACCGCTGGGCGAGGTCGCGCTGCTCACGGCTGCTCGCAACGAGCGGAGCCTGTTCGCCGAGCTGGCCTCGGAGATCCCGAGCTCAGATCGCATCGACATCATCATGGCGTTCGTCCGTTGGGCGGGAGTGCGCATGCTGGCCGAGCCGCTCAAGGCCGCCGCTGCCCGCGGGGTGCCGATCCGGGTGCTCACGACGACCTACACCGGCTCGACCCAGCGCATGGCCCTGGACTGGCTCGTCCGTGAGGCGAACGCCCAGGTGGCGGTCTCCTACGAGACGCAGGCGACGCGGCTGCACGCCAAGGCATGGCTGTTTGGCCGGGATTCCGGGTTCGACACCGCCTACGTCGGGTCCTCGAATCTCACCAGCTGGGCGTTGGTCGATGGCCTGGAGTGGAATGTCCGGCTGGTCACCCCCACCACGCCGCACCTGATCGAGCGGTTCCGGCGGACATTCGACGGCTACCTGGCTTCCGACCTCTTCGAGGCCTACGACCCGGACCGTGACGGCGAGCGACTGGACCTCGCGCTGCGCACCGCGGGGGCCACCGACTCAGGCGATCTCCGTATCGAGCTCAGCGGCCTGGAGGTGGCGCCGCGGCCCCACCAGCAGGCGATCCTGGAGGCCCTCGAGGCTGAGCGGGACGTACACGACCGGCATAGGAACCTGGTCGTGGCTGCCACCGGCACCGGCAAGACCGTGGTCGCGGCCCTGGACTACCGGGCCCTGGCCGAGCAGTGGGGTCGTCGCCCATCGCTGCTCTTCGTCGCCCATCGCCGCGAGATCCTTGACCAGTCCCTGCGCACCTACCGCGAGGTCCTCGTCGACGGAACGTTCGGCGAGTCATTCGTCGGCGGCATGCGACCCACGGAGTGGACGCACGTATTCGCCAGCGTCCAATCGCTGAGCAGCGGCGGCATGGACCGACTCGACCTGGGCCAATTCGAGGTCGTCGTCATCGACGAGTTCCACCATGCCGAGGCGGCCACCTACCGGGACCTGCTCGACCGGATCGCCCCTCGAGAACTGCTGGGCCTGACCGCCACCCCCGAACGCACCGACGGGGTGGACGTCCGGGACTTCTTCGACGGCCGAGCGGCCTACGAGATGCGGCTGTGGGACGCGATGGACGACAGCCTGCTCGTGCCATTCCACTACTTCGGGATCCACGACAACGTGGACCTTCGCAGCGTCGAGTGGCGCCGCGGCGGCTACGTCCTGGCGAACCTGAGCGAGCTGTACACCGGTCACGATGCTCGTGTCCGCCTGGTGATCGAGGAGCTGGGGAAGAAGGTCGGGAACCTGGCCCAGATGCGGGCCCTGGGGTTCTGCGTGTCGGTCGAGCATGCCCACTTCATGGCCGATCGGTTCAACGCCGCGGGGATCGATGCGGTGGCGCTCTCAGGTTCCACGCCCGACGACCAGCGGGCCGCCGCCATCCGAGCGCTTCGTGACGGCCGGACGCGGGTGATCTTCGCCGTCGACCTGTTCAACGAGGGCCTGGACATCCCCGAGATCGACACCCTGCTGCTCCTGCGCCCGACCGAGAGCGCAACCCTGTTCCTGCAGCAGCTCGGCCGCGGCCTGCGACGGACGCACGGCAAGTCCGTGCTGACCGTCCTGGACTTCATCGGCCAGCAGCGCCGCGAGTTCCGGTTCGACGCCAAGATGATGGCGCTCACGGGCGCGAGCAGGCGCGAGGTCGCCCACCGGCTCGACCAGGAACACCCCTGGCTGCCCGGCGGAAGCGCCATGCAGTTGGATCGCGTCGCCAGGGACATCGTGCTCGCCTCGGTGCGGGAGCAGCTGGACTCGCGGCTGCCGCGACTCGTCACGGATGCCCGCAGCATCGGCACCACCGACCTCGCGACGTTCCTGGCCGAATCCGGACACGATCTGCCCGCGATCTACCGGAACCGTTCGTGGACGCAGATCCGGCGGGCCGCTGGGCTCGAGCTGCCGCCTGCCGGACCGCACGAGGAGCAGATCGCACGACGGGTGCGGTCGCTGGTGCACGTCGATGACACAGGTCGCCTGGATGCCTACACGGCCCTGCTCGCGCGGAGCGGGCCGCAGTACGACGCTCTGGGCGAGACCGGACGCCGGATCGCCCGGATGCTGTGCCTGACCATCTGGCCCGATCGCGACGGACGGACCTACCCGGAACTCCTGGATCGGCTGAGGGGCGAGCCAGCCCTCGTCGACGAGATGGAGCAGGTCCTGCGCCTGGGCGTTGATGCGTCCCGCCTCGCCCCGGGAGGCCTCGGCGAGGGCCTGTCGGACGTCCCGCTGAACTCCCACGCGAGCTACACGCGCCCGGAGATCCTCGCTGCCTTCGGCCTTGCCGACGAGGAGCGGTCGGCCCGCGGCCGGCAGGCCGGCGTGGAGTGGGCCCGTTCGCACAGCGCCGTGCTCCTCCTGGTCAACCTGCGCAAGGACGAGGCGGACTTCAGCCCGACCACCATGTACCGCGACTACGCCCTCGGGGAGCGCCGCTTCCATTGGGAGTCGCAGAACGACACCGCCCTGGATTCGCGAACGGGTCGCGAGCTGCTCGACCCGGCCACCCGCGTCGTGCTCTTCGTCCGCGAGTCGCCCGGCAATGACTTCGGCAAGGGCGCGCCCTTCCTCTGCCTCGGGCGGGCCCACCTTGTCCCGGGCTCGATCAAGGGCGAGCGGCCGATCGCCATGGTGTGGGAGCTCGAGCGCCCCATGCCCGCGGCGACGTACGAGATGGCGGCGGCCGCGGCGGTATGAGCTTCGGCTGGCGGCGGCATACCTCCCTGATGGGGCGGTCGGTCAGCCCCGCGGGGCACGCTTGATCGGCCTCCGCGCGCGACGACCGGGCGCGGCACATCAGGCTCCCTGACCCGCTGCTGGCTGGTCACGCCCGGGCGGAGATCGTCACGATCTCGTGAGCGAGTTCCGCCGGCTGCTCCTCGGCGACGAAGTGCCCGGCGTCCGGGAACATGACCGTGCGTGCGGCGGGGAATGCCTCCTGCCACCTCCTGAGCTCCTTCTCCCTGAAGGCGATGTCCCGCATCCCCCAGGCGAGGAGGATCCGCTTGGTCGCAAGAGCCGGACGCCGCTCCCACAGCCCACTGAGCCAGTCACTGGACTTGATGATCTGCCGTGGGAAGACCGAACTGGGCATGCGCTCGTCGGGCGTGGACAGGGGCGCGAGGTAGTGCCGGTGGATCTCGGGTGTCAGGCGAGCCCGGTCCCCGTAGGCGCGCTTGACCACGCTCGAGGCGAAGAAGTTGCGGCGGCGGATCAGCTGCCGGCCGATGGGCCCGCCCATCACTGCGCTGAACGCCCGGTAGTACCAGTCCGAGCGCACCGACCACAGCCACGTGTTGGTGATGACCAGGGAGGTCACGCGATCGGGGTTGTCCAACGCCCATGCCAACCCGATCGGTCCGCCCCAGTCCCCGACGACGAGGGTGACGTCGGTGAGATCGAGGGCCTCCATGAAGCGCGCGAAGTTGCGGGCGTGGTCGACCGGCAGGTAGGAGAAGTCGCGGGGCTTGTCCGACAGGCCGAAGCCGAGGTGGTCCGGGGCGATGCAGCGCCGCGAGGGGACGAGTTCCTTGAACACGTCACGGAACTGGAACGACCAGGTGGGATTGCCGTGGACGAACACGATCGGCGTGCCCACGCCCTCGTCGATGTAGTGCATGGTCCCGGCGGGCGTGGCGAACCATCGTGGCGTGAACGGATACTCGTCCAGGTCCAGCCACTCCGGGGCGGGATCACCATGCCGGGGTTCCGAGTCATCGGACCAACCAGCGCGTGAGTCGTCCATGCGGCCCAACATATTTCTCGCGAGAATCGCACGTCATCCAGGCCACCCGAACGGGCCCCGGGGTCGCCGCTTCGGACCTCTGGGCGGCCTTCGCTCCGCTGAGCCTTGCCGGACGAGGCCCCCGACCTCCCAGTCGCGCGAGTGGGTGCCGGTACGTGGCCCGCATCCCGTCGGCCGCGGCGACGCCGATCATGGGCTCGGGCGGATGGATGACTCCGGGGGGGCGTGTGGGCAAGACGCCCGGTTTGCGCTACTGTCCCGCCCATGTCCCTGCACGTGACCGCTGCGAAGGCCGAGTGCCCTCGCATGTGTTGTTGCATGTGCATGGTCATGTGCTGTTGCGCCTGACCGCCGTCCCCGACCAACACAGGACGCGCGGGCCCGGGCGCAACGCCCCGGAACCGCGCGTGCCGCGCTGACTCCGGGGCCGCACCCAGACCCCGCGTCCGGACCCCTCCAGAGGAGATCCGAACGCATGTCAACGCAGACCAGGAAGCCGCGCGACGAGGGCCAGTGGGCCCTCGGCAGCCGCGAGCCGCTCAACGCCAACGAGGCGTTCAAGGCCGCCGACGACGGCCTGAACGTCCGCGAACGCATCATCGAGGTCTACAGCAAGCAGGGCTTCGCCAGCATCCCCGCCGACGACCTGCGCGGGCGGATGCGCTGGTGGGGCCTGTACACGCAGCGGCGGCCCGGGATCCCCGGCGGCCGGACCGCGTCCCTGGCCCCCGAGGAGCTCGACGACGAGTTCTTCATGATGCGCGTGCGCAGCGACGGCGGCGCGCTGACCAGCGCGCAGGCCCGGGTCATCGCCGGCATCAGCACCGACTTCGCCCGCGACACCGCCGACATCTCCGATCGGCAGAACATCCAGCTGCACTGGATCCGCATCGAGGACGTCCCGGAGATCTGGCAGCGCCTGGAGTCGGTCGGGCTGGGCACCACCGAGGCCTGCGGCGACACCCCGCGCGTGGTCCTCGGCTCGCCGGTGGCCGGCGTGGCCGCCGACGAGATCGTCGACGCCACCCCCGCGATCGAGGAGATCGTGCGCCGCGCGGTGGGCAACCCCGCGTACTCCAACCTGCCCCGCAAGTTCAAGTCCGCCATCTCCGGCTCCCCCCGCCAGGACGTGGCCCACGAGATCAACGACGTGTCGTTCCTCGGCGTGGTCCACCCCGAGCACGGACCGGGCTTCGACGTGTGGGTCGGCGGCGGACTGTCGACCAACCCCCGTCTGGCGGTGCGGCTCGGCGCCTGGGTGCCCCTGGACGAGGTGCCCGACGTGTGGGAGGGCATCCTCGGCCTGTTCCGCGACTACGGCTACCGGCGGCATGCGCACCAAGGCCCGGCTGAAGTACCTCGTGGCGGACTGGGGTCCGCAGCGGTTCCGGCAGGTGCTGGAGGAGGAGTACCTCGGCCGACCGCTGCGGGACGGCCCCGAGCCGCCGCCACCGGCCCCGGGCAGCCCGCGACCACGTCGGCATCCACCCGCAGCGCGACGGCCGCCGCTACGTCGGGCGCCGCCCCGACCGTCGGCCGGATCTCCGGCACGATCCTCGGCGCAGGTCGCCGACCTGGCCGAGCAGTACGGCAGCGGCCGGATCCGGCTCACGCCCCACCAGAAGCTCGTGATCCTCGACGTGGCCGTCGAGGACACCGACCCGCTGGCCGGCGGCGCTCGGAGCGGCTGGGCCTGCGGACCGCCCCGTCGCCGTTCCGGCAGTCGGCGATGGCCTGCACCGGGATCGAGTACTGCAAGCTGGCGATCTCCGAGACCAAGGCGCGTGCCGCGGACCTCATCGACGAGCTCGAGCGGCGCCTGCCCGACTTCGACGAGCCGATCGCCATCCACGTCAACGGCTGCCCCAACTCGTGCGCCCGGTTCCAGGTCGCCGACATCGGGCTCAAGGGCGTGCTGGTGCCCGGCGACACCCCGACCGAGGGGTTCCAGGTGCACCTCGGCGGTTCGCTCGGGGAGCGCACCGGCTTCGGCAGCTCGCTGCGCGGCCACCGACTGGCCGGCGAGGAGCTGGCCGACTACGTCGAGCGGGTCCTGCTGCGCCTACCAGGACGAGCGGACCGAGGGCGAGTCGTTCGCGCAGTGGACGACCCGGGCCGACGAGGAGGCCCTGCGATGAGCGTCGAGCTGACCCTCGCGCCACCGCAGGCGGCCGGAGTCCGAGCTGCGCGCCGTGCTCGCCGAGGCCGCCGACCGTGTTCGACGACGACGCCGACCCGGTGGCGCTGCTGCAGTGGTTCGCCGAGCGCCTGGGGACCGCCCGCATCGCCGTGGCCGTGTCGTTCTCCGACGGCGTGATGGCCTGCCTGGCCGACCGGGCGCTGCCCGGCGTGGACCTGCTGTTCGGCGACACCGGCTACCACTTCGCCGAGACCCTCGGGTTCCGCGACTACGTCGCCGGGCACTACGACGTGAACGTCCGGTCGCTGACGCCCGAGCTCAGCGTGGCCGAGCAGGACCAGCGGTACGGCGAGCAGCTGTGGCAGCGCGACCCCGACCTGCTGCTGCGCGATGCGCAAGACCGCGCCGATGGACGCCGCCCTGCGCGGCTACGACGCCTGGGCGACCGGCCTGCGGCGCACCGACCACGACGGCCGGGCGCGCAGACGCCGCTGTTCGGCTGGGACGAGCGCCACGCCATGATCAAGATCAACCCGATCGCGGCCTTCACCGACGACGCAGGTCGACGCCTGCATCGAGGAGTACGGGATCCTGGCGAACCCGCTGCGGCAGATCGGCTACCGATCCATCGGCTGCGCCCCGTGCACGCGGCCGGTGGCCGACCACGAGGACGAGCGCTCGGGCCGCTGGAGCGGTCGCGGCAAGGTCGAATGCGGGCTGCACCTGTGAACGACTACGCGCTCTTCCTGGACCTGACCGGCCGGCGGGTGCTCGTGGTCGGCGCCGGAGCCGTCGCGACGCGGCGCGTCGCCCGGCTGCTCGAGGCCGGTGCCGCGGGTGGACGTGGTCGCCCCGAGCGCCTCGGCCCGAGATCGCGCAGCTGGCCGCTGGCCGGTGAGCTGCACTGGGCTGCCCGCAGGTTCGTCGACGACGACGTCGACCGGCGCCTGGCTGGTGCACGCCGCCACCGGGGATCCCGCGGTGGACGCCGCCGTCGTCGCCGCCGCCGAGGAGGCCGGCATCTGGTCGGTCCGCGCCTCGGACGCCGCGGCGTCGCCGGCCTGGTCGGCCACCACCACCGGCCACGACGGCGTCACGGTGGCGGTCAACGGCGGGCGGGACCCGCGGCGCGCCGTCGCCCTCCGGCAGGGGATCGCCTCCGCCCTGGCCAGCGGCGACCTGCCGCTGCGGGCGCCGCCGCCGGCCACCGGGCGGTGGGCGCGTCACGCTCATCGGCGCAGGCCCCGGCGACCCGGACCTGCTCACCCTGCGCGGTCGGCGCCTGCTGCGCCAGGCCGACGTCGTCGTGACCGACCACCTGGTGCCGGCCGCCCTGCTGGCCGACCTCGAGCCGGACGTCGAGGTGCACTACGCGGGCAAGCGCCCGGGCCACCACAGCCTCACCCAGGAGCAGATCGACGCCCTCATCGTGCAGCGCGCCGCCGAGGGCAACCACGTCGTGCGGCTCAAGGGCGGCGACCCGTTCCTGCTGGGCCGGGGCGGCGAGGAGGCGCTGGCCTGCGTGCGCGCGGGCATCCCCGTGGAGGTGGTCCCCGGCATCACGTCGGCGCTGTCGGTCCCGGCGGCGGCGGGGATCCCCGTGACGCACCGCGGCATCACCTCCTCGGTGCTGGTGCTCTCCGGCCACGACGGCCCCGCCGGGTTGGCCCGGCAGGTCGCCGACGCGCCGGCTGACGCGACCCTCGTGCTCCTCATGGGCACCAGGACCCTGCCTGCCGTGACCGAGGCGCTGGTCCGGGCCGGTCGCCCGGACCGAACACCCGCGGCGATCATCGAACGGGGCTGGACGCCGCAGCAGCGCACGGTCACCGGCACCCTGGCCGACATCGCCGACCTCGCCCGGGTGACCGGTGTCGCATCCCCGGCGATCGTCGTGATCGGCGACGTGGTGCGCCTGCGGCCGATGCTCGGCGACCTGGCCCGGCCCTCGCCGGAGGCCGGTCACACCCTGCCCGAGCACGCCCGCAGCGCCCCCGCGGCAGAGCCCGGTCCCGGTGCCATGACCGTCTACCTGCTCGCCCACGGCAGCGCCGATCCCCGCCACGCCGAGGACGTGCGCCAGATCGCCGAACGCCTCGGGGCCGTCCTCGGCGACGTGCGTCCGTGCTACCTCGACCACTGCGGGCCGACCCTGGCCGAGGTGGCCGACGTCCCCGGCACGGTCGTGCCCCTGCTGCTGAGCCCGGGCTACCACGTGCAGGTCGACGTCGAGCTGGCGGTGGGCGAGGCCGCGGTGCCGCTGACCGTGGCCGAGCCCCCCCTGCTGACGTCCGGTGCGGCGTGGGGAGCCGACCTGCTCGACGAGGCACGCCGGGCCTGGCCCGGGCACCGGATCGTGATGGTCGGGGCCGGCACGCGCGACGCCGGGGTGCTGCGGGCGTGGCAGGAGACCTCGGCCCGCCTGGGCGTTCCCGTGCTCCAGGCCAGCGGGCCCGGCCCCCGGCTGGATGCCCAGGCGCTGGCCGGGCAGCCCGTCGTCCTCCCGCTGCTGGTCGCCCGGGGCTTCTTCGGCGACCGGATCGCTGCCGATGCCGCCGGCCTGGGCCTTCCGGTGGCCGAGGTGGCGGGCAGCTCGGAGGCGTTCCTCGCCGAGCTCGTCCGCCTGGCAGGCGCGCCGGGCGCGCCGGGCGCACCGGGCCGCCACCCGGCACGTGTCATCCCAGCGGTCATCTGATGGCACCTCTGATGACACAGCCGGGCTTGCGGCGGGCTGGGCGGCGTGATTACATGATTACATGACGACAACACACGACGACGCCCCCATCAACGACTGGCTCACCGGCCGGCTCCCGGACGACTGGTTCGAGTCCTTCACCCTGATCAGCGACCGCGAGGAGATCACGATCCTGGGCACCCTCGCGGAGCCGGAGTCGAACTCGGAGGAGAGCCGCTCCGGGCGCATCCGGAGGTTCCGGGAGGAGACACGGCCGGCTCGCATCACCATCGCCTCGGAGCTGGAGCGCCGGACTGGGCGCAAGGTGACGTGGGCAGTGACGTGCGGGGACACCACGCAGGTCTTCACGCGCCTGACGGTGCCGGTCATGACCAGGTTGCCGCAGCCGGAGCGCAAGGTCCTCGACACCCTCGTGGAGGCCGGCGTCGCGCGCTCCCGCTCGGAGGCCCTCGCGTGGTGCGTCCGCCTGGTCGCCGAGCACGAGAAGGACTGGTTGGCCGACCTCGACTCCGCGATGACAGCCGTGCGCGAGGTGCGCCGCCAGGGCCCTCGCTCCTGACCCGGAGCCCGGGACTGCTGATGTGGTTCAGGCCACGTCGCCGGGGCCCTGCTGCTGGATGACGAACACCGTCCCGTCCGGCGCCCGGAAGAAGAACCAGGGCGACTCACTCCTTCCACGCCGGCAGCGCTGGAACCACGCGCGGGAGGCCGTCCGGCCGCTGACGCCAACGCGTTCTCCGCCACGCAGCCCGTGCGGCCGCGAGGTTTCGCGACCTGCTCCGTGCCTCCTGGATCGAGGCCCCGAGCGGGTGCGATTCGGACATCTCCGCCGATTTCTGGTGACACTGTGTAGTTGATTTGGCAAGTACATACGCCAAGGCTTATCTCACTCTTGACACGCACTGAGCACGAAGAGCATCTTCGTGGCGAACGGCGCCGGGTCGGGCGCCGTCGACATGAGCACGAGGAGTGACCATGGCGCGAGGGGCAACACGCTGGCATCAGAAGCACACGAATGCGACCGGCCGGCCGGCCGCGAACGAGGGCAGTCCGTCGATCCCCGGGCAGTCGAGCGGGGGCGTTCCCGCGCCGGCGATCTCCCGCCGGTGGTTCCTGGCCCTCACGGGAGCCGGGACCCTGGGGCTGTTCCTCAGAGGCCCGGGCAGCACCCTGGTCGCCGAGGCGGCCGTCGCGGGCGGGACGCTGGACCCGGCGGCGATCACCAAGTTCGTGACCCCCCTGCTCATCCCGCCGGCCATGCCCCGCGCGGGCAAGCTGAAGAACCGGAAGTCCAAGAACGCCGACTACTACGAGATCGCCGTGCGGCAGTTCACCCAACAGATCCTGCCGGCGGGGATGCCAGCAACCACCGTCTGGGGGTACGGCCCGGTCGTGGCCCAGAACGGCCCGCAGATCTTCAACGCGCCGTCGCTGACGATCGAGGCCAAGGCCGGCAAGCCGGTCGTGGTCAAGTGGGTCAACGGGCTCGTCGACGCCAGCGGCAACTACCTGCCTCACCTACTGACGGTGGACCCGACGCTGCACTGGGCGAACCCGCCGGGCGGCCCGGCAGGTCGGGACTCCCGACCGTCCCACACGGCCATGCCGGACCCGTACACGGGACCGGTCCCCCTCGTCACCCACGTGCACGGCGCTGTGGGTGTCGGCGACGAGAGCGACGGGTACGCCGAGGCCTGGTACCTGCCTGCGGCGAGGAACATCCCCGCGGGCCACGCCACCGAGGGGACCTGGTACGGGTTCTTCAAGGGCAAGGCGACCGCTGCTGGGTATGCGCCCACCTGGGGCCCCGGCCACGCGACGTTCTTCTACCCGAACGACAACCGGGCGAGCACCCTCTGGTACCACGACCACACCCTGGGGATGACCCGGCTGAACGTCTACGCCGGGCCGGCGGGGTTCTACATCGTCCGCGGCGGGCCGCGGGGATGCCGTGCTCGACGCCGCGGGTGCCCCCGCAGTGCTGCCCGGACCCGCGCCCGCGCTGGGGGATGCCCCCGGCACCACCTACTACGAGATCCCGATCGTGATCCAGGACCGGTCGTTCAACGACGACGGCTCGCTGTTCTACCCGGACACCCGGGGGTTCTTCGACGGCGTGGTGAGCACCTTCATCGGCGATGGGGGGGAGTTCTCCCCGTACTGGAACCCCGAGTTCTTCGGCAACACGATGATGGTCAACGGCAACACGTGGCCGACGCTGTCGGTCGAGCAGCGGCGCTACCGGTTCCGCTTCCTCAACGGCTGCCAGTCGAGGTTCCTGATCCTCGACTTCAGCGGGATCACGGGCGTGCAGGTCTGGCAGATCGGCAACGAGGGTGGGTTCCTGGCTGCTCCGGTGGACGTCACCGGTGCCGGCAACAACCGGATCCTCATGGGCCTGGCCGAGCGGGCTGACGTGATCGTGGACTTCGCCAACGTCGAGGTCGGCAACTACGTGCTGGGCAACGTCGGCCCGGACGAGCCGTTCGGCGGGGGTGCGCCGGGTATCGACTTCGAGCCGGCCGACCCGGCATCGACCGGCCAGGTCATGCAGTTCAGCGTCGTCCCGGCCGTCGCGCCCGACCCGACGACGCCCCCGGCGCAGTTGGTGCTGCCGGCGATCACCCCGCTGCCCGCCCCCACGGCACCGGCCAGGCCGCTGGCCCTCATCGAGATGATGGGGATGGGCTATGACGCCAACGGGGGAGTTGTGGAAGGACCGGTCGAGGCCGTCCTCGGCCGGATCGACCTCGGCAGCGCCACGCCAGACATGTGGATGGACCCCGTGACCGAGAACCCCGACGTGGGGGCCACCGAGGTGTGGGAGTTCTACAACACGACTGGCGACGCTCACCCGATGCACATCCACGAGGTTGTGTTCGAAGTGGTCAACCGGGAGGGCCTGGTGCTCGACGCCGCCGGGGACGTGACCCTGCCCGTGACCCTCGACGGCGCCATCACCCCGCCGGAGCCCTGGGAGACCGGGTTCAAGGACACCGTCATCGCCTATCCCGGGCAGGTCACCCGGGTCAAGATGAAGTTCACCAACCCGGGCCAGTTCGTCTGGCACTGCCACATCGTCGAGCACGAGGACAACGAGATGATGCGGCCGTTCCGGATCGGCCCGGTCCAGCCCGGGCAGCCCTAGCCGGAGGAACTGGCGTCGTTCGGAAACCATCAAGGGGCCCCCGGCGCAGCGGGGGCTCCCTTGTGTCAGCCACCTTGATCGGGCGCATGCGGCGAGCATCAAGGACGAGGAGGTGACCAGACCACCACGCCGACTCCGGTGCGTCGGTTCGCCCTGCGGGTCGTCGAGGTGCAGAGGGCGGGCCCGAAGCCGGCTGCGGGCCGGCCGCGGACTGCGGCGGCGTGATCGCCGTCGGCCTCGGCGCTCCCTCCCGCACAGCGCCGTCCGGTGGAACAATCGAAGCCGTACGCACCAGCCGGAGGGCCCTGCCCGAGGAGGAATCGATGTCCCGACCCATGCCCAGGGCGCGCCAGCCGGCGCCGGCGTGAAGAGCGGCAACGCACCGGAGCAGGCGGAGACGGCTTCGATCGCGGTCTCCGGGATGACCTGCGACGCCTGCGAGCGGCGGGTCGGGCGCGCCCTGGGCAGCTTGCCGGGTGTGTCGACTGTCGAGGTGTCCGCACGCCGTGGTGCAGCCGTGGTGTCGGGGCAGGCGCTGCCGAGCCGGGAGGCCATGGCTCAGGCGCTGCGCTCGGCCGGGTACGACCTGGGCGCTGCGCCCTGGCTCAGCACCCAGCGGTCGACCTGGATCACCTTCGCCGTGACCGCGCTGGCCGTCCTCGTGTTCGCCGCCACCGCGGGCGCCGCAGGGCTCGGGGACGTGATCGGCCGGCTGGCCAACCCGACCGGTGGAGGCCTGCTCCTGGTACTGACCCTCGGACTTGCAGCGGGGTTCTCCACCTGCATGGCGATGGTCGGCGGCCTGGTCCTCGCGTTCTCCGCGACGCACGCGGCCGCCCGGGAACGATCCGGGAGAGGACCGGCGTCACTGGCGAGCAGGATGCGTCCGCACGTGGCGTTCAACGTGGGCCGGATCATCGGGTTCGGCGTCCTCGGGGCCGCTCTGGGAGCCCTCGGCGCGGCGGTCGGGATGCCCGCGGGCGCGATCGGGGCACTCGCTCTGGCCGTGGCCGTCGTGATGTTCCTGCTGGGGGTCCGGCTCACCGGCGTCTCGCCCCGGATGGCTGCGTGGTCACCACGGCTGCCCGCCGGGCTCGCCAACGCCCTCGGCATCGAGGCTGGCGCCGGCAGGCCCTACAGCGACGTCCGGACGGCTCTGATCGGCGCGGCCACCTTCTTCCTGCCGTGCGGGTTCACCCAGGCTGTCCAGGTGTTCGCGCTGGCCACCGGATCGCCGCTGTACGCGGGGCTGGTCATGGCGAGCTTCGCGGTGGGGACCACCCCAGGGCTGCTCGCGATCGCCTCCGTGCCCGAGGTGGCGAGGGGGCGCGCGCGGGAGACGACGCTCCAGGTCGTGGGAGTCGTGGTGCTGGCGTTCGCGATCGTGAACGCCGCCAGCGGGCTGAACCTGCTCGGCGTGACCGGATCCGCGCCCCCGGCGCAGGTCGCGCGTGAGGTGTCGGACAACGTCACGGTGGCCGACGGAGTCCAGACGGTGCGGATGGCCCAAGCCCGCGACGGCTACTTCCCGGCGGACACCGTGGTCTACGCCGGCATGCCCATAACCTGGGAGATCGAAGCCGCCTCGAAGTGGGAGTGCAGCGCGTTCCTGCGCGTTCCGGAGCTGGACGTCTCGGTCAACCTGCAGGACGGCCGCAACGTCGTCCAGCTCCCAGCCCTGTCCCCCGGGGCCGTGCCGTTCACCTGCGTGATGGGCATGTACACCGGGAACCTCATCGCCATCGAGCAACCTGTCGGCTGACGGCCACTGCCTGCCTCCCGGAGACCGTCGCCCACCGTCAGTCCAGCTCACGGTGCCCCGCGCCCGCGAACGCCCTCTCAACCACCCCTGCCGACCGGGCCTGTGGCACGCTGCCGCCATGCCCCATCGGACGCTCGCCGAGCAGGTCCGCGGCGGCTTCCCGGGCGCAGTCCGCGCGACCGATCTCGTGGATCGCCTGGCGGAGCGCTGCACCGAGCTGGGCTTCCTCGCCAGCTCGTCGCTGCTGATCGTGGGGGTGTGTCGTGACGAGCTGTGCTTCCCGTTCGTTGCCCGGCTCGAGGACACCTGGGGTCCTGCCTTCCACATCGGCTCCCTGGGCGGGCTGGTGACCATAGGGCGCACCGGCATCTCGGCCGCCTTCGGGCACGCGCCCGAGGACCCCGGCGCGCCCCGCCGCTACCTGGTCGTCGCCGGGCCGCACATGGGGATGGACGAGACCGGCGAGTTCGGCACCCTGCGTCGGGAGCACCAGGCGGCGGACTCACGCGCATGCGGGGCGCTGATGGCGTTCCGCGACGAGCTGCTCGGGGGCCACGTTGACCTCGGGTACGACCCGAACGACCCGGAGATGAGCCTCCTGCGACAGCGGCTGGTCTCCTCGCTGGCCTACGGCACGATCCCCGATCCGGTGCAGCTGGCCCGGCACGTGGCGCAGTTGATCGACGAGGACCTTGCGGAGCTCATCCGCTGGCGGGCGTCCGCACGGCGCGAGACCCACGAGGTCCGCGTCGCCGTGGTCACCGGCGTGCTGGTCCACACGTCCGGCGGGGACTGGTTCGAGCCCCATCGCTCCCGGTTCTGGAGCAGTCGGACCGGCGACTTCGACCTCGATCTGGGCGACCCCGGGCAGGACTGACCGCGCCCCCGACCACTGCCCGGCACAGCGTTGGGATCTGTGGCCACCCGGCACGACGCGGGGTTCGGTCGGTTCGCCGCGCGGCCTGTCAGACTGTGCGCCGTGACCGCACCCATCGCCCTGCTCGTCGAGGACAGCAAGGAGTACGCCCTCATCGGCGCACGGTTGCTCGAGCGGGAGGGGTTCGAGGTCGTGGTCGCCCACGACGGCCAGGCCGGCGTGGGCCTGGCCCGCTCCCGGCGCCCCGAGCTCATCCTGCTCGACGTCGGGCTCCCCGGCCTCGACGGCTTCGAGGTGTGCCGGCGGATCCGCGAGTTCTCCGACGCGTACGTGATCATGGTGACGGGCCGCACGGATGAGGTGGACCGGGTGGTCGGCCTCACCGTCGGCGCCGACGACTACGTGACCAAGCCGTTCTCGGCGCGCGAGCTCGCTGCCCGCATCGGCGCGATGCGCCGGCGCCCCCGCGCCACCGCGGACCCGGAGGTGTGGCAGTTCGGACCGCTGCGGATCGACGTCGCGGCCCGGGAGACCACGATCGACGGCACCCTCATCGACCTCACCAAGGTCGAGTTCGACCTGCTCGCCAAGCTCGCCTCAGAGCCCCGCCGGGCCTTCACCCGGGGGCAGCTGCTCGATGCGGTCTGGGGCAGCGGCTGGTACGGCGACGACCACGTCGTCGACGTCCACATCGGCAACCTGCGCAAGAAGCTGGGCGGGTCCGGGAGCCAGCCGGGCTTCGTGCGCACCGTGCGCGGCGTCGGCTTCCGGTTCGAGCCGCAGGGCTGAACGGGGCGTTGCCCCAGGCTTGAAGCCCGCTTGAACTGGCTGCCAGAGGGTAGCGGCGTCCCGGGTCCCAGACCCACGCCCCCACTCCCTGGAGTCATCATGTTCCGACGACGATCGACGCGGGCCACGACCGCCGCGGCCATCGCGACCCTCCTGCTCGCCACCACGGCCGCGCCCGCCCTTGCGACCGACATCACCGCACCCAGGGCGATCCTGGTCCAGCGGGATCCGACCACCCCCACGAGCCTGAACATCGGCTGGAAGCCGCAGGCGGGCACCGATCACGTGCGCGTGAGCGTCTTCGACGGCGTGACCGACGCGGTCAAGACCTACCCCGTCGACGTGCTGACCGACACCTTCGTGGGCAGCGGTGCCTGCACGCGCTACCGCGTCCGAATCGCTGGGGTGGCCGCCGATGGCACCTCGGCCGAGGCCGCGCCAGTCCTGGTCAACAGCCTGGCCCCGGGCGGGCTGGCCTCGATCGCCGGCGAGCGCGCTGACGCGGGCACGACCGGCATCATCAGCTGGACCCCGCCGACGTGGTGGGGCTCCGGGACCGACCCGGCGTACTCCGTGACGGTGACCGAGAGCAGCACCGGCCGGGTCCTGGTCGACACGACGACGACCGACACCTCCGTCACGCTCACGCCGATCGAGCCGGGCCTGCAGTACGTGGCCAAGGTGACGCCGGTCAACTCGTACGGGGGCTGCTTCACCTCGAGCCAGGTCCTGCGCGCAGGCAAGCCGTCCCCGCCGTATGCGCTGGCGGCCAGCCGGATGGACGTGCCCAGCACGATCCGGTTGACCTGGAAGAGGCCCACATGGGAGGGCTACGGCTCCATCACCCACTACCGCGTGCACTACGGCGACTCGATCGTGTCCAAGACGATCGACGTGACGGACCCGGAGGTCACGATCGAGGGGTTCAACCCGGAGAAGGACTCGAAGTTCCAGGTCGTGGCCTACGACGGGGAGCTGCGCGGTGAGCCCTCTGCGTCGTTCACGCTGCTGCGCATCGGGGCGGCCGGCGAGAAGGAGCTGGACCCCAAGGTCAGGATCGTCGAGTCCGACGGGTTCATCCGTGCGGACATCGCAGGACCGGTCGGCAGCAGCACGACGTACCCCGACCTGTTCCTGGACGTGACCCCGGCCGCCCCCGGCACCACGTACACCGAGCACCACGAGATCGCCAACGGGGCCAGCGCGCTGACCTTCGACAAGGTCCCCTGCGGCGTGTTCACCGTGACTGTCTCCGGCCAGGGTGAGGCGGGCAGCAAGGAGTTCGGCCGGGTGCTGGTCAACCGATGCCAGGTCGGCGAGCTGGACAAGACCCTCTGGCGACTCGTGTACGGCCGGGCGACCATCTCCGGCAACGTCGTCGACATGAACAGCGGCAGCGAGACGCGCGTGATCTCGCAGAAGCCGATGACCGACCGGAACATGGCCCTGACGACCACGGCGACCCTGCGCTCCGGATGGGGCTACGGGATCTGGCTGCGCGCGCACCTGCCGACCAACGCCAACAACGCCTCCGTCAGCGGCTACACCATGCAGTACGACCCGGGGTACGGGCGGATCAACTCCTTCGGCCCCGCGCTGCTGCTGCGCGTGTGGGACACCGGCAAGGAGTGCACCACCCCGCTGGCACGGGTCAAGTGGCCGGCCGACCTCGCCGTGAACGCCCCGCACCTGATCACCGCCGTCGCGCAGGGCGACGCGCTGTGGATGAGCATCGACGGGGCCCGCCTGTTCGCCGTGCCCAGCCTGAAGGACGCCATGGCGTCGTCCGGCTGCGCAGCGGCCGGGTTCAAGGAGCCGGCCGGGAACCAGATCGGGTTCCGGACCTGGGGCTCGGGCACGTCGGCCCTGTTCGAGGCGTCGACGCTGAACTGACCCGGCCGGACGACGGGAGGGCCGCACCCATGGTCGGGTGCGGCCCTTGCGTCGTCGGCGCTCAGCCTCGACCGCCCGGTCGCGTGCCCGCGCCGTGGACCGGTCGGTCAGTCGGCGCTGGCGGTCACCCGGCGCCGACGGGCCGCGACGACCCCCGCCCCGGCCAGTCCCAGGCCCACGATCCACGGGACCAGGTCCGCCGGGCCGGTGCCGGACGGGATCGGGGGCACCGCCCCGACGAGCGTGCGCGACGTCCCGCCCGGGGCACGGCCGAGGGCGACCACGCTCGTGCCCGGCTGCGGACCCGCAGCGGCGCGGTCGAGGTCGACGGAGAGCGCCAGGGTCCCGGTCGGATCCACGCGCGCGGTGATCGGCTCGTTGGTGCCCACGGTCACGACCACCTCGGATCGACCGCGGAAGCCCACGCCGTTCACCGCCAGGGCCAGTCCGCTCTGCTCGAGCTCGATCGCCGGGCCGGCCGGCCCCATCGCCAGCACCTGGTCCTGCTCGGTCCAGCTCACGGCGAGCTCGTCGGCGGTCCCGCCGTAGCCGGGGCCGTCCTGCGCCGCAGCCGGGGCCATGCCCAGCCAGGCGATGAGGAACGCGGCCGATGCGGCGCCGACACCTCGGCGAGCCGCTGGGGGACATGGCATGGTCCCACTGTCGCCCGCCCCCGCCGGCGACCGCCAGCGCGGACGGTGAACCCGGAACCTCCCTTGAGCCGATCTTGACGATGGGCGTGCACACTGCCGGGCATGACGCTGACTGCCTCCGCCGCCGACCCGCGCCCGCCGCGGACCGCTGCGCGGCGTGACGGGTCGGCTGGCGACGATGGCCGGTCCGGTCATGGCCGCGATCGCCGTGCAGTCCCTGGCGAACCTCGTCCTCCATGCGGCCCTCGGCCGCACCCTGCCCGCCAGCGACTACGGCGCGCTGGGCGCGGTGCTGGCCGCCATGACCCTCGTCGCCGTCCCGCTGACCGCGCTGCAGACCTCCGCGGCGCGGCTGGTGGCAAGCGCCGGGCTCACCGGGCGCACGGGGCGGGCCGCGATGGCCCGGGCCCTGCGCCTGCTGGCCCCGGTCGTGCTGCTGCTCGTGCTGCTGGCTGCACCGCTGTCGGGCTTCCTGCACCTCGGCTCCTGGTGGGACGCCGCCCTGCTGGCCCCCACGGTTCTGGTCTCCGGCCTGCTCGCCACGGCCCGGGGGGTGCTGCTGGGCGACCGGCCGGTCGGGGACCGTCGCCGGCTCCTACCTGGTCGCCACCCTCGTCCGGCTGGGCCTGGCCCTCCTCCTGGCCGTCCCGCTCGGGGTGACCGGCGCCCTGCTGGGGACCGCCCTCGGCGAGGCGGCCGCCCTGATGCACGCCGGGCGGGCGGCATGGCCGGCCTCCCCCGGGCCGACCCACCGGCTCTCGATCGGCGACGTGGCCGGCACGACCGCGGTCGTGACCGGGCTGTTCGCCTTCACCACCATCGACCTCTTCCTGGCCCGCCACTTCCTGCCGGGCGCCACCTCGGGGGCCTATGTCGCGGCCGCGACGATCGGCAAGACGATCCTCGCGCTGCCGGCAGCCGCGATGTCGGTGGCCTACCCGCGCCTGGTCGCGTCGTGGACCTCGCGCAGCGGGCTCCGGCCGGCGCTGCGCTCAACGCCTGATCGTCGTGGGCCTGCCCGCGATGGCCGGCGCGATCCTCGTCTGTCTGCTGCCGGGCCTGGTGCTGTCGGTCCTGTACGGCGCGGCGTTCCGGCGCCGGGACTCGAGGACCTGGTCCGCGCACTGGCCCTGATCGCCGGGTCGAGCGCGCTCGTCAGCGTCCTGGCCCACGCAGCCCTCGCGCGCGGCTCCCGCACCGCGCTGCTGCCCTGGGCCGCAGCCGCGCTGCAGGTCGTGGCCATCAGCCTCGTGGCACTCCACGGCGATGTCCGTGGCCCTGGCATCGGCGGCGTCCCTGGTGCTGGCGCTCGTCCTGCTCGGGCTCACCGAGGTGCACCACTGGCGGGCTGCCGACCGCGCTGACGTGGCGGGCGCGAAGCCTGCTGGCACGTTGCACCGGGCTTGAGGAGCCCTTGATCTTGGCCCGTGAGAGTGCGGGCCATGACCACAACAACGCTCTCCCCGGCCCCCTCCCCGACGCTCCCGGTGCCCGCGGGCCCGGTGACGACCACCCGCCCGGCCCCGGTCACCCTCGCCACGGTCGCCGGCCCGGCCAGCCTCCTGGCGGCCACCGCCGGCCTGGTGATCGGGATGCTGCGCTACCTGATGCTGGTCCCGGCCCTGGCCCTTGCGGCGCTGCGCCACCGGCGCCACGCCCCCGAGCCGGCGCCTGTCTGGCAGGACGGCGATGCGCTGTTCACGCAGCCCGGCACCCTCGACCTGAGCGTCGTGATCCCGTTCTACAACCCCGGGCAGGCACTGCGCCCCACGGTGCAGCGGCTGGTGGCCTGCGCCGAGGAGGCGGGCCTGTCCTACGAGGTCATCGCCGTCTCCGACGGCTCGACCGACGGGTCGGAGCGCACCCTCGAGGGCCTGCCCGGGACGGTGAGGGTTGTGCTCAGCCCCCGGAACCTCGGCAAGGGCGCGGCCCTGCACCGCGGGTTCGCCCAGGCCCACGGCCGGTACGTGGGGTTCGTCGACGCCGACGGCGACATCGACCCCCGGCACGTCGTGGACTACTTCCTGGCGGCGCAGGCCGGCGACCACGACGTGGTGTACGCCAGCAAGCGCCACCGCGAGTCCCACTCAGCGTCCAGCGCGTTGCGCAAGGTCATCTCCTATGGCTTCATCGCCCTCGTCGGCGGCCTGTTCGCCCTGGGGATCAACGACACCCAGACCGGGTGCAAGCTGTTCCGCCGACACGCCCTGGCCACTGTCCTGCCCCGGCTGCGCGAGCAGCGGTTCGCGTTCGACCTGGAGTTCTTCGTGGCGGCCCGCGCCGCCGGGATCCGGCGGATGGCTGCGGCACCGGTGACGATCGAGGCCCGGATGGCCGGCTCGACGGTCGGCCGCGCGGCCATCACCCGGACCCTGGGCGACTGCCTGACCGTCCTGGCCCGGCTGCACTTCTCCCCCACCTACCGGCAGGCGCGCGTGGCTCCCATCCCGACCGACCCGACGCCGGGCGTCGTCATCCCCATGCCCCGCCGTCGCGTCGGGCCGCCCCCAGCCCGCCGCCACATCCGCTCCGAGTGCGAAGGTCGCCTGACATGAAGATCCTCATCCTGACCTGGCGTGACCTGGCCCACGAGGCCGCCGGAGGCGCCGAGGTGTACACCGAGGCGGTCGCCGGCGCACTGGGCCCGCTGGGGGATCGACGTGACCGTGTTCGCCGCGGCGGTGCCCGGCCGGCCCGCCGAGGAGTCACGTGCAGGGCTACCGGGTCGTCCGCGCGGGCAGCCGGTTCACCGTGTACCGCGAGGCGCGCCGGTGGTGGCGCCGGCAGGGCCGCCACGAGGGGTTCGACCTCGTCATCGACATGATCAACACCGTCCCGTTCACCGCGCACCGGTGGGTGACCGGGGTGCCGACCGTGGCGTTCGCCCACCAGACGTGCGAGGACATCTGGAAGTACAACGCACCCGTGGGGGCCGCCACCCTCGGCCGGCGGGTCCTCGAGCCCCGCTGGCTGCGCGCCTACCGCGACGTGCCCGACGATGGCCGTCTCCGCCTCGACGCGCGACGCCCTCACGGCGTTCGGGCTGACCGACGTCACCGTGGTCCCCGAGGGAATCGAGCCGCCGACGCTGGCGGCGCTGCCGGGCAAGGAGCAGCGGCCGACCATCGTGTGGTGCGCACGGCACGTGCCGTACAAGCGGCCCATGGACCTGGTCGAGGCCGCCCGCAGGCTGCGCGCGACGATTCCGGACCTGCAGGTCTGGATGATCGGCGGTGGCCCGCTGCTGGAGGCTGTGCGCGCCGCGGCCCCGGAGGGCGTCGAGGTCCTGGGCCGGGTCAGCGAGGAGGAGAAGCTCGACCGGATGGCGCGTGCGCACGTCCACGTGGCGACCAGCCTCCGCGAGGGCTGGGGCCTGGTGGTCAGCGAGGCGGCCGCCCTGGGCACGCCGACCGTCGCCTACGACGTGCCCGGCCTGCGGGACTCGACGCTGGCTGCCGGCGGCCAGATCGTTCCGCCCGACCCCGGACGCGCTGGTCGCCTGGCTGCCCTCGGCACTGCGACTCCTGGATGGCCGACCCGATCGAGCCGATCCCGTACGGCGGGGCCCACCCCTGGGAGTTCGTGGCCCAGCAGGTGCTGGCCGTCGCCCTGGCGAAGGCCGGACTGGCCCCGCACGAGGCGCGGCTCTCGGTGGTGCGCGATGCTGCCTGACCTGCCGGCGCCCGCGCTGCCGCGGCGGCCCACGCGCGCGCCTGGCCCGGCTCGCCCAGGTCGATGTCCGTCGTCGCCTTCGTCGCGGCAGCTGCCGCCATGCTCCTGGCCGGGGCCGTGCACTCCGCCGGCCAGCCGGCCACGTCGACGGTGCTGGCCACCCTCGGGTACGCCCTCGGCGTGGCCGGCATCGCGGCCGGCGTCCTGGCACTCACCCTCGACCCCCCGACACCCAGGAGACCCCGTGAAGATCACCGCCATCGTCCCCACCCGGAACTCGGGCCGGACCCTCGCCGCGTGCCTGGGATCGCTGCGCCACCAGACCCACCCGGACGTCGAGATCATCGTCGTGGACAACGCGTCCAGCGACGACACCGCCGACCCTGGCGCGGCAGATGGCCCACGTGGTCGTCGACCGGGGGCCCGAGCGCAGCGCCCAGCGCAACCACGGCGCCGCGCTGGCCACCGGCGAGGTCGTGCTGTTCATCGACTCCGACATGGTGCTCGAGCCGACCGTGCTGGCCGACATCGCCGAGACCTTCGGCACCCGGCCGGGGATCGGGGCGGTCATCATCCCGGAGCGCTCCTTCGGCGTCGGGTTCCTCGCCTCGTGCCGGGTCCTGGAGAAGAGCCTGTACGTGGGCCAGGACGACGTGGAGGCGCCGCGCGCATTCCGCCGCGAGGTCTTCGAGCTCGTCGGCCGCTGGGACGAGACGCTGACCGCCGCCGAGGACTGGGACCTCGCCGACCGGACCCGCGCAGCCGGGGTCGGGATCGCGCGCATCACCTCGTGGATCTGGCACGACGAGGGCACGATCTCGCTGCGCGCCCAGTTCACCAAGAAGCAGTACTACGGTCGCTGGGTGGCCGAGTACCTCGAGCCGGGAGCCCCGGGCCCGTCGCCACCTGAGCCGGACCGGGATCGCCGCGCAGGCGCCCACGCTGCTGCGCTCGCCGGTGCGGACCGGCGGGATGGTGGTCCTCAAGGCGCGTGGAGACCGCCGGCCTCGTCGTCGGCATGCGACGGGCCCACCGCCAGGGCCTCGTCGGCACCCAGCCGGTCGCGGACGGCCGCCTGATGCGCGTCGTCCACGTCATCGCCGAGTTCTCGGCCAAGGAGGCCATGGGCCGCACCATCACCGAGACCGTCGCACGCGTCCCGGGCGAGCACAGCCTGATCGCCGCCCGCGTCCACGACGGGGCCGACCTCTTCGACGAGGTCATCGAGATCGGCGGTGCGATGGAGACGTTCCCGCTGGGCCGCTGCGAGCGCAGCTGCGGGCCGCCCTGCTCCGGCTGCGGCCCGATGTCGTGCACCTGCACGGCGGCGCCCTCGCCCCCCTGCTCGCCGCCGGCTCACCGATCCGCGAGCACGCCCACGTGATGACCATGTACGCGTGGCCCCGCGTGCCCCCGCTGCGCCAGCTGCGGGCCGGCGGCATCCGCCCGGCCTGGCAGTCCAACGTGCTGCGCCCGCGGGTGGCGGCCACCACCGTGCTGCCGGCCGCCGCACGTCCGCGCCGCGCTGCGCCGGGCCGGCACCGTCTGCCGTGCTCACCCCGGACCCGGCGGTCACCCGCCGGCTGTCCCACGGGCTCGACATCCCCGTCCTGCGGCTCACCTCCGGCGCCCCGGAGGACTGGCCGCCGGGCGACGTTCGACGCCGAGAAGCCGGTGATCGTCTTCGCCGGGCGCGCCGAGTCGGTCCGGGGCGTCGACACCCTGATCGAGGCGTTCCCGCGCGTGCTGGACCACGTCCCGGGTGCGACGCTGCGGCTGCTGCTGATCCCGCGGCCCGAGCTGGCGGCGCTGGTGGACCGCGTCGCCGCGGCGGGCGATCTCCGATCGCGTGACCGTCGTCACCGACCCGGTGCCCGGACCTGCTCGCCGAGCTCGCCGACGCCCAGGTCGGGGCCTGGCCGTTCAAGTTCGACTACACGACCTCCCCGCCGGCGATGGCGATCGCCGAGGCGCCTGTCCGTGGGCCTGCCCGTCGTGGCCACCGACGTCGGGTGCGTGCGGGCGGTCGTGGAGCCCGACGTCAACGGCCTGACCGTCCCGCCGGGGGATCCCGACGCGCTGGCCACCGCCCTGCTGCGGCTGCTCACCGACCGCGACCACTGGCAGCGGCTGGCCGCCGCCGGACCGGCCACGACCCGCCACCTGGGCTGGAGCCGGGCCGCTGAGGTCACCGCGACCGCCTACCGGACGGCCCTGGGCCCGCTCAACGGCGTAGCAGTTCCCGGCGGTGCTCGACCAGTCCCGCCGACGACGAGGGCCAGCGAGCACGGCCATCGAGCCCAGGATCGCCGGGCGCAGCAGGCGCCACGGCGCGTACGAGATCTCCGTGTCCCCCGGACCGACCTGGACGGCCGTCGTACCGGCCAGGGTGGGGACCGCTGGCCCGGCTCCGTCGGCTGCCCATCCGGCCGACCACTCCTCCGGGATGACCACCCAGCCCGGTTCACCGGCCGCGACCGCCCACGCCGTCGGCGAGGTCCGGGCCAGCCCGCCGCTGCTGTCGCTGGTCCGGGCCTGCGCCGGGCCCGGCCGGCGCCGATCGGGCAGCACGGCCTCGGTGCCCCACCCCTGGTCCCGGTAGCCCTCCACCGCCGCATCGAAGTCCGCGACCCGCGCGGTCGGACCCACCCGCCCGACCGCCCTGCGGGTGACGCGGTACAGGTCCATGGTCGGCGAGCTCAGCACCGGCACGACGCCGGGCTGGCCGGCCACCCAGTCGTACCTCGGCGGACCCCCCTCGAGCCACCGCCACGTACTGCACGCCCGAGCGGGGCCAGCAGCGGGCCCGAGCGCGTCGGCGCCCGCCGCGGCCGACGATCCGATCGACGTAGGCCGAGCGCAGGGACGTGGAGTCGGTCCGCAGCCCGGGGAGCTCGACGGCGTCGCTGACCAGGGTCGGGCCGGGCGAAGAACGCGGACGCCGGGGTGGCGACGGTCCGCCCGTCGGTGAAGTCGAACGGCTGGTAGGCATGCCAGGGCAGGAACAGGACGGCGCCCTCGCCCGGGGCCCATCGCCGCCTGCGGCCTGTGCCCAGCCCTGCGGGTACTCGCTGGTGCGGATCGAGCCGCCGAGGCCCCACAGCAGCCACGGGGCCACCGCCAGGGGCAGCGCCGCGGCGGCCACCGCCAGGATCATGCCGCGGCCGCCGTGCCAGCCACTCGACCCCGCACCCGAAGCCGACTGCGTAGCCGACGCACCACCAGCGCCAGCCACTTCTGCTGCTCGCGCATGGCCTCGAACAGGGGCAGCACGTCGAAGGCGACCCGGTAGGCGCCGGCCAGGGGTCCACTGACACCGGCGCCGAGCAGCAGGCCCAGCACCGTGAGCGGCCAGCAGCGGGGCGAGGCGGTCGAGCTCAGCCGCCCAGCGGGACCGCAACCCCAGCGCGATGACGATCAGGACCCCCACCAGGACCAGGGCACCGGGCAGCAGGCCCAGTCCGGATCGGCGGGCGCCGGCTGGAAGTCGCGCCAGAACCCGCCGAGCCCGAGCACGGTCGGCAACCAGCCGCCCGGGCCCAGGTGGGTGGCGTAGGCGTCGAGGTCGGCCTGGGTCACCCGCAGGGTGCGGGTGCCGGTGGCGTAGAGGACCAGGGCGTACCCGTACACGAGGGCGGCGGTCACCACCACCTGGACGGTTCGCACCAGGTCCACCCAGGTGGGCCGGGGCAGCAGCGCCACCGCCAGCAGCAGGACCCCGCCGATCCAGGCCATGTGCGGGCTGATCGAGATCGCCAGCGCGTACCACAGGGCCGGGCGCACGGCGAAGGGCTTGCGCCGCTGTCGGGCGTGCAGCGCAGCCGCGAACAGCCACGGCAGGATCGCCATGCCCAGCAGGACCGCGACGTGACCGGCGCGGACCCGGTCGATCACGAACGGGTTGCACACCATGAGCAGCGCCGCGGGCCACGCGCGCCAACGCCCGCCCCCGGCGGCGGCGGCCGCACCGGCAGCGGCCAGGGGGAAGAACGCGAGGATCAGCAGCCAGGCCGTCGCCGCCGGACCGACCAGCTCGCGCAGCGCCTGGGTCGCCAGCCGGAACGGCATGGCATCCAGCGCCGAGCCGGACAATCCGTAGACCCCCGGGGTGAGCGCCTGCTCGGGTCCGCTGACCCAGTCCAGCAGCAGCAGGTAGCCCGAGCCGATCCAGGGCGCGACGACCAGCAGGCCGACGGCCAGGCCGAGTGCCCCCGCCTCAGCGCGGACCCGGGCCGTGGCGCGTTGCTGCTCCGGCACTGCGCGACTCCCGCGAGCTCGTGTGCGCCGCCGAGATGACGGCCAGTTCCAACCCTGCCACGGGGTCGGGGGTGGCACCCGACGTATCGACCACGACGTGCCCGCGCCGGGCAGGCCGTTCGGCCCATCAGACGGCGGTAGCGGGCCTGGATGGCCGCCTGCTCGGGTGCGCTGCGCTCGGGCTTGCGGGCGTGGATCATCGTCGTCGGGCGCATCGGGCAGCACGAGGATGTCGGGACGCGGCACGAGGGCCTCCGCCACCCGGCTGGCCACCGAGCCCGGGCCACGGCGACTCGCGCAGGTCGTAGACGTAGCGGTCGACCAGGACGATGCGCCCGCGGCGACGCTGCGGGGCGACCGTGCGCTGGTAGCGCCACACGTACTCGGCGGCGTAGTACCAGGCCGCCGCCCGTCGCAGCAGCGGGCGGTCCAGGGCGGCCTGGCAGCCGGCCGACTGCGACGGGACGGGTGCGGCTGCCCCGGCTGCCCCGGCTGCGGGCTCCACCCCGCCGACCCCCAGGAGCCGGCGGGCCAGCGCCACCCCGGGCAGGTTGCCGCGCGCCATGCCGAAGTAGGCCGACCCCGTGGCGAACCCCGCACCCTCCAGCCGCTCGCCGGACCTGCTCGGCGACCGTCGACTTGCCGGAGCCGTCGGTGCCGACCATCGCGACCACGACACCACGGCCGCGCAGGCCCAGGGGCGAGGCCCGCCTCCCAGCGGGGGCGATGGAGCCCAGCTGGCGCCGGGTGCTGGCCCACGCACGTGGCTCCAGAGTGGCTCGAACCAGGCGCCGGCGGGCCCGGGCCGACGAGAGCCGGGTCCGGCCGACCTACCCGCCAGGACCGCCGCCACCTCGCCCTGCCAGGGGGGCACCGAGGCTGTCCGACCACTGCCGGGATGCAGCGGTGCGCCCGGCCTGCCGCCGCGGCGCGTCCACTCGTCCGGGCCTGCGCCGAGGCGCTCGGGCTCCGGGACCCGGCCACGCAGCAGCGGCCGGACGAGCAGGTCCGCGGCCGCCGCCGCCCCGGTCAGGCGCGGGCTCCGGGCCCGCCGACGCGATCGACCATCGCCGCCGGGCAGCAGCAGGACCGGCCCGACCCGCAGGTCCCCGTGGGTCAGGTCGATGACCGCCAGGCCGGTGTCGGCGCGCACCACGAGGCTCGTGTGGCACAGGCGGGCAGGATCGCGGGCGTCGGCCACCGGCGCGGCGGGCAGCTCGGCGCACAGCCGGTCGACCAGGTCGCTCGACCTCGACCGGCGCGGCCCCGGTGCCCGGTCTCCACCAGACGTCGAGGTCGGCCGGGCCGGTCTGCTGCTCCCATCGCCGCGCAGCCCCCGCGGCACCCTGCCACGCCCAGTCCACGCCCGCGTCCTGGAGGACTGACGACGAGCCTGGCGCGCAGGTCGGCCCTGGTGGGCAGCATGAGCCGCGGATCCGCGGAGGGCGCGGCAGCCACGGCGTCAGTGGTGTCGGTGGATCGGTGCATGCGATCACCGTAGGGGCGCTCGGGCACGTGCGAGCACGTCCGGGCGAGACGCCTGAACACCTCTTGAGCCGACCTTGAGATTCGCGGGCCACTGTTGGCGCATGCCCGCAGCCGCCCCCGTCCCGCCTGCCCGGGGGCGATTCCACGCGGCTCGCCTCCTACGGGGTCGTGTTCGCGATCTCGTCGCTGATCGTCAGCCGCTGGTTCGTCACCGGGACGTTCATCTCCACCGGCGACATGGGGCCGTTCATCCGCCGCGGCTGGGAGCCGGGCATGGCCTGGGCGTGGAACAACCAGATCAGCGGCGCCGGGTCCGCTGCGCACACCATCGGCCGCGCGTTCGAGTTCGGCCTGATCCACCTCGTGGGCCTGTTCGGGGCCGACGAGACCACGGCGCAGTGGCTGTTCTACACGCTCATCTACGGGGCGGTCGCGGTCGGCGTGGCGTTCGCAGCGGCCGCCGTCGTGCGCTCCGACCTGGCGGTCGTCGTCGCCGGCACCTTCGGGGTGATGAACGGGTTCTTCCTCACCCGGCTGCCGAACCCGCTGAACATCATCTCGGTGGCGACCGTCGCCCTCGTGACGGGGATCGCACTGCGGGTGGCCAGGGGCCAGCGCATCCCGGCCGTGGTCGGCGGCATCGCGCTGATGCCGACCTCGTTCCTGGCCTTCAACCCGCCGATGCTGGTGGTGGCGTTCGCGTGGGCAGGCCTCGGCACGCTGGTGCTCTGCGCTGCTCGTCGTCGGGCTGGCGCGGGATGCTGCGACTGCTCAGGTGGCTGGTCCTGGCAGCCCCTTGGGCGCTGCTGCTCAACCTCTACTGGATGCTGCCGTTCGCCGGGGTCTACACCGGCGGCGGCGGACCGGAGTCGAACGCCACCTTCACCGACCCGACCAACTGGTCGTGGGCGCACGATCAACAACACCATCCCCAACATCCTGACCATGGTCGCGAACTGGGCCTGGTTCCGGCCTCAGTACCTGCCGTTCGCCAGCGCGCTGGACCAGCCGTACTGGATCTGGGTCCGGTACCTGCTGCCGATGGTCCTGCTCCTGGCTCCGGTCCTGGCCGTGCGCGCCCAACGCCGGGCCGCGCTGTCGCTGTGGGGCATGTCGGCTGTGTTCGTCTTCCTGGCCAAGGGCATCAACGCCCCGTTCGCCGGGGTCAACCTGTGGCTGTACCTGCACGTGCCCGGCTTCTGGCTGTTCCGCGAGCCGATGAGCAAGCTGGGCCAGCTGCTCGTCGTCTTCTTCGGCGATGCTGCTCGGCGATCGCGCGTCCACGGGGCGATCGACCCGGGTGCGGGCAGCGCTGGCCCTGCGGGCACGCCAGCACGGTCCCGCGGCGCGACCGCTGGCCTGGCCGGGCGCACCCGCCGCGGTCGGCGGGGTCGGCGCCGTGGCCCTCGTGCTGGCGATCGTCTACCCCTACCCGCTGGCGACCGGCTCGGTGATCCCCGACGAGCGGCCGCTGCAGCCCTCGGCGCACGTGCGCGTCCCGGACTACTGGCGGGCCATGGCCGAGACCATCGACGCCGACGACCGCGACGGCAAGGTCCTGGTCCTGCCGCTCGACGACTACTACCAGATGCCCACCACCTGGGGCTTCTTCGGCGTGGACAGCATCGCCAACCTGCTGATCCGGCACCCGGTCGTGCAGCCCAAGCCCGACGGCTACTTCGGCGACGTCGCCGGGCTTCAAGGCCAACGTCGTGGCCGTCGAGACCGCCCTGCTGGCCGGCGACCTCGAGGCCGTGCCCCGGCTGCTGGACTCGATCGGGGTCTCCGAGGTCATCGTGCGCCACGACCTCGTGCGCGGGCTGCCCGGGCGCACGTTCGCCGACGACGCGGTGCTCGCCGAGGCGATCGCCCGGGTCCCGGGCCTGACCCAGGTGGTCGACGGCCCTCTCGAGCTCTGGCAGGTCGGCGACGGGTCGAGCGACTCCGTCCGTCTGTACGACCGCACGCTGTCGGTCGCCCACGAGCCGGCGGCCGCGGCCGCAGTGATCGGCACGATCGGCACCGTCGAACGCGGTCCTCCCGCTGGCCGCCGAGCAGCCCGGCGCCGACCTCGCCGACCGTCCTGGACACCGCCGCAGGTCACCGACGACACGGTCGTCTGGCCGGTTCCGGCGGTCGACTCGGGTGCCCCCGCGCCAGACCGTGCGGCTGACCGGCGGCGACTACCTGGTCGGCCAGCGCGCCCGCGCGGCTGCCGTGCTCACCCCGAGCGTCGAGGGCGACGTCGCTGCGGCTTCACCGACCCGACCCGGGTGCGCATCGACGGCGAGGTCGTCTCCAGCGGCCGCCGACCTCGAGGTGCCGGTGCCCGACGGGTCGCGGTGGCGGCCGTGACCGTCGGCCCGCGCACCGTCGTCGCTCGACGGGTGGGGCCGCGAGGGCCTGCCCGCGCGCAGAGGGCACCCGACGCCCCGGCCACCGTCGCCGGTCGGTGCGGCCACGCCGCTGACCGTGCTGGCCGAGCGCCGTCCGAGCCGGTCGCGCGCCACGGCGTTGTCCGACGTCTACGACTGCAACAACTACGAGCCGCGCCCGGCCCGCGAGCTGGGCCTGCGCAAGCAGATGATCGATGCGCCGACGGCCGCGTCCTGCGGCTGAGCGCCCGAGGACCACGCCGCCTGCAGCCGGATCGAGATCACCGAGGCCGAGCCCGGCAACGTCTACCGGATCCGGCTGGAGTACCGGCAGGTCGAGGGCAAGCGCCCGCAGATCTGCGTCTGGCAGATGGGCACCGACGGCTGCGACCTGGCCCCGCGCGCCCAGCTGACCGGCGAGTGGACCCCCTACGAGCGGTTCGTCACCGTCGACGAGGTCGCCGAGGGGGTGCAGCTGGTCCTGCACGCCGACGTCGGCGAGCGCCTGCTCGGCCGCACGGTCACCGACTACCGCAACATCCGGATCGAGGCGATGGTCCCGGTCGCTGACGTACCACGATCTGGCCGCCGGAGGTGTCGCAGCACCCGAGTCACCCTGCCCCGCGGCGAGCACGTCCTCGAGGTGACCGGCGGGCCAGGCGGGCTCGGTGATGTCGGCCTTCGAGCCGCTGCAGGACTGCTTCCGGCACACCGACCAGACCATGTCCGAGGCGGGGCTGGGCGCCGAGATCACCGGTGACCCCGACAACCCGCAGATCATCCTGTCGGCCCGCGACCACATGGCCTGCCTGGGCGCGACCATCCCGGACATGGGCGGCTCCTCGCTGTACGAGCTGTCGCTGGAGGCCACGCAGCGTCGTCGCTGCGCGACCCGAAGTTCTGCCTCTTCCTGCGCGGCCCGGACGCCTGCGCGAAGATCCCCGCCGGCGGGCCCTGGGAGGGCTGGACCCGCTACGAGACGCTGGTCTCCCCCGACCCGCAGGCGGTCGAGACCCGCCTGTACCTGTACGGGCGGCGCGACCTCGAGACGCAGCAGGTCGCCAAGGTCGGGTACCGCGACGTGAAGGTCCGCCCGGTCGCCTCGCCGGTGTCGGTGGTCCTGGTCCGCGAGCCCGATGGGGCCCCCGAGGCCCTCGAGCAGGACCGCTCCGCCAGCGGTCGACTACGACCGCCTGAACCCGGCCACCTTCTCGGTGGCCGCCTCCGGCACCGGGGTCCTCGCGCTCACCGAGACCTACGCCCCGGGCTGGCGGCGGGTCGGTGCGAACGCCGAGCACGCCTCGGTGCAGGGCTGGATGAACGCGTGGCCGCTGGACGGCGCGATCGACACGACGCTGACCTACGCACCGGCCCACCGCGCCCGGCTGGCCCTGTACCTGTTCCCCCTCGCTGGTCGTCCTGGCAGCAGCCAGCATCGCGTGGAGCCTCCGGCGCAGCCGCAGGATCGCGCCGCGTCGGGCATACGCGGGGGTCCGCGATGACCCGGCGGATCCTCGGCGGGCTGCTCGGCGCCGGGCTCGTCGTCGGCCGCGGTGCTGCTCGGGCTGCGGGCCTGCGAGGATCCGCCGCCGCAGCACGATCCGGGCGTCGCCGTCGGGCGGCATGGTGTGCGACCCGAACGACCCGCAGTTCAACGACGGGCAGGGGACCGGCTCAGGGGTGCCAGCACCGGGCGGTGTCCGACGCGGCTGTGGCCCTGAACCCGGACGCGCTCCTCGGGCTCGGCGACTACCAGTTCGAGGTCCCCGACGCGGCGTCCTACCGGGACCACTACGCCACGTCCTGGGGCCGACTGCGGGACACGACCATCCCGGCGCTCGGCAACCAGGAGTACAAGGTCCACGACGCCAACACGTTCCGGGACTACTTCGGTGATCGGTCCGGTTCCGAGACCGGCTACTGGGCCACCGACCTCGGCACCTGGCGCGTGATCGTCCTGAACTCCAACTGCACCACGGTGCAGGGCGGCTGCGCCGAGGGATCTCCGCAGTGGCGCTGGCTGGACGATGAGCTGTCCACGCAACCCTGCCCGCTGCACCGTCGCGCTCTGGCACCACCCGCGCTGGTCGAACGGGATCGCCGGGGCGGACACCCGCACCGACGATCTCGTGCGGCTCATGGCCAACCGCGGCGTCGACATCGGCCTGAGCGCCCACGAGGCGGACTACGAGCGCTTCCGCCCGATGGGCGGCGACGGGCGCAGCGACCGAGCGCGGGATCCGGACGTTCGTCGTCGGCACCGGCGGCCAGGCCGTCTACCAGCCGGGGCAGGGGGACGCGGCCTGGCGCAGCCGGCAGACATCGGCTGGCTCGCGAGCACTTCGACGGCCGCCACCACGGGTTCCTCGAACTGGTCCTGGCTCCCGGCAGCTACGAGTGGCGCTTCCACGCGGTGACCACCGGTGACCCCGCAGGGCAGCAGGGCACCGCGCGTCACCGACAGCGGAACGGCGGACTGCACATGAGCCACGCGTCGGATCCGACGCGCCCACCGAGGGAATGAGAGGGTACGAGCCATGAAGGGTGTCATCTTCAACATCGTCGAGGAGACCGTCCGATGCCGAGCACGGCGAGAACGCGTGGGACTCCCTGCTCGACACGGCGGGCCTGACCGGTGCGTACACGTCCCTGGGTACCTATCCAGACGAGGACATGGCCGCGCTCGTCACGGCTGCGTGCCAGGCCCTGGGCGTCAGTCAGGAGGACCTGCTCCGCCACCTCGGGCGCCAGGGCTTCGGCCGGCTGTCCGCCCGCAACCCCGACCTCATGACCGAGTTCAGCGACTCCCGCTCCCTGCTGCTCGGCCTCAACTCCGTCATCCACCCCGAGGTCCGCAAGGTCTACCCCGGCGCCGACGTCCCTGTGTTCGAGGTCGTCTCCGGCGAGCCGGACTCCGTCAGCCTGTCCTACCGCTCCAAGCGGGGCCTCTGCCACTTCGCCGAGGGCCTGGCCCTGGGGGTCGGCGACCTCTTCGGCGAGACACTCGACCGTGAGCCAGCCCGTCTGCCAGCACGAGGGCGGCGACCACTGCGAGCTGCTGTTCACCTGGCCGCCGGCCAGCCAGTGAGCGAACAGCCCCCCGACGCGGACCTGCGGGCACAGCTGGCCCGGGTCCAGGCTCGCCTGGAGCGCGAGCGGGCAGCTCGGCGCGAGTCGGAGGACATCGCGGAATCCACCCTCCGCCGGCTGTACCTGCGTCAGGTGGAGCTGGACCTCCTGAGTCAGGTGACCTCCATCGCCAACAGCGCCCAGGGGTTCGAGGCCGCGTTCCGCGGATGCGATGGTCCTCATCCGCAACGCGAGCCACTGGCAGGCCGGCCACTACTTCCTGCCGGCCAGGGACGATCCCGACGGTCATGGTCAGCTCGGGTGTCTGGAGCGGGGCGGCCGACGACCACTTCCTGACGGAGCTGCGCGCGGCGACCAGCGGGATGCGCTTCCCCCCGGGAGTCGGGATCCCCGGGACGGCGTACCTCCACGGCGCCACCTGGGACGAGCGACATCAGCGAGTCGACGCAACTTCCCGCGGCAGAAGATGGCTGCACCGGGGGCTCGGCCTTCGCCTTCCCGATCCTCATCGGTGACGAGGTCGTGGCCGTCATGGAGTTCCTGCACAGCCCACCCCGCGGCCTGCCCAGCAGGGCCTGCTCGAGATCGCCAACGTCATCGGGATCCAGCTCGGTCGGGTGGTCGAGCGGGCGCTGGCCCGGCCCGACGGAGTCCGAGCACCGGACATCCCTGCAGGAGGCCGTCGAGCAGCGGACTGCCGACCTCATCGCGGCACGCAACCGTGCCGCAGGCGCAGTCCGACGCGCGCGCGACCCTCTTCTCGACGGTCAGTCACGACCTGCGCACCCCGCTGCACGCCGCCCTGTCGGAGATCGAGGACGTGGCGACCGCTCCGGACCCGGCGAGCGAACCTGGGGCGTGCGACCATCCACCTCGCGGAGCTCGCAGCATCGGATCCAGGGCCCTGGTCGAGCTCGCCGGACCGGCGCCGGCGCCGAGCACCCTCGCGTCGTGGACCTCGGCCGGGTCGCTCGGACGATGTCGTGGAGGCCCAGGCAGAGGCCATGCGCCAACGGGGTGCCATCCTCCGACGTCGTCGTCGTCGCATCAGCGTCCATCGAGGTCCTCGTCGATGTCGACCGGTTCCGGCGCATCGTGCACACACTCCTGGCCGGTCGCCTGATCGACCAGTCGCCGGGGAGCCGTGCGAATCCGCCTGGACGTCCGGCCACGTGCGGCCGACCTGACCGTCGAGGAGCCCAGCCCCGGGACGGAGGGCACCACCCTGGCGCTGACCCGTCAGCTCGCCGCAGGCGGCAGACGGGCGAGATCGAGCGTCGCCGGCGCTGCCCGAGCGAGCGACGCCGGATCGAGGTCCGCATCCCCGTCGCGGTCCAGGGCCGGCACCGCCGCGGTGTCGGGCGCCGGGTCCTCCTCGTCGATGACATCGACGTGACGCGGCAGATAAGCGCAGCGATGCTCACCGCGCATCGGTGCTGAGGTTCGAGCACCGCCGAGAACGGGCTGGAGGCGCTGGAGGTCCTTCGGGGAACGGACGTCGCCCTGGTCCTGATGGACCTGCGCATGCCGGTCATGGGAGGGCTCGAGGCGTCACGGCGGATCCGCGCCGGGGAGGCCGGCGCTGAGTCGCAGCGATGTGCCCGTCGTGGCCCTGACGGCGCACTCCGCCGCCGGCGACGCTGACCGCAGCCTCCTGGCGGGGATGGACGCCCACCTCGCCAAGCCGTTCACATTCGACGACCTGCGCTCGACCGTCCTGCTCTACGCACCCGGACTGGCCGACGACCCCTCAAGGCCCGGATAGCCCGCGTCCCGGAACTCCGCGAGCCACTGCGCGACGCGGAACGCCTCGGCGTGCAAGGCGTCGACCATCGGCGTCAGGTCGCCCCCGCTCGAAGTGCCCGAGCGCGACTGGGCCTCGGTGACGGCCTCCAGGTCGCGGCACAGGTCCGACAGCGTCTCCGCCCCGAGCATCCTCGAGGACGACTTCAGCGAGTGCGCCGCGTCGCGCAGGACGTCGAAGCGCTCCCGACTCAGCGCACCACTCATCGACTCCAGCCGACCCGGCAGCTCCTCGAGGTAGATGTCGAGCGTGTCGATCACGACCCCCGCCTCGCCGAGGTCGTCGACCAGGCCCTGAAGCACCGCGACGTCCACCGCAGGCGGACCGGCGGCGTCCGGGGGTGCTGCACCTGGCGCATTCGGTAGCACCTCCGCGATGGCACGACTGAGCTCAGCGCTGGTGACCGGCTTCTGGACGTGTCCGGCGAAGCCGCTGCCAGGGCGGACGGTGGGATCCGAGCGGGCGTCGGCGGTCAGCGCCAGGATCGGTGGACAGCGATCGGCCGCGAGCCGACGGCGGATCGTCTCGACGGCCTCGATGCCCCCCATCACGGGCATCGACAGGTCCATCAGGACGACGTCGAATCGGTCGGCGGCCAACGCCTCGACGGCGTCCAGCCCGTGCCCACGGCCACGACGTCGGCACGGAGCCGCGTCGAGCATCTCCGAGATGATCCGCCGGTTGCTCGGTTCGTCCTCGGCCAGAAGGACCCGGGTGCCGAACGGGAGCAGCCCAGCACGCGCGGGCGCAACATCCGACGACACCCACTCGTCGCGCAGGGCAGCCATCAGCCTGTCCCTGGTCCACGGCAGCGCGAGCGCTGTGCCAGCCAGTGGAGGGCACGTGGCCAGGGCGGCCGGCACCAGGATCAGTTGGCGTCGCCCTGCTGACCGGGGTGGCACCCGCTGGGCCTCGGACACGCTCGCTGCGACCACCACCTCAAGGGTGACCTCAGGGTCATCGGCTTTGGGGCGGACCTCGATGCCTGCCCGCTGCAGGGCAGCGGCCACCGCCGGGAGGGCGCGACGATGGCCCGAGATGTGCGCCCTGACTCCAGAGGGGGTGGGCGTGTGCTCCGGACCGGCGACGGCACCGGGGATCCGCACGGTGAAGGTGCTCCCCAGCCCGAGTCGGCTGTCGACGTCGATGCTCCCGCCGAGCGCGACCGTGAGCCTGTGGGCGATGGCAAGCCCGAGTCCGGCGCCCCCGAACTCCCGGTTGACCTGCCCCCCGCCCTGGACATACCGCTCGAAAACCCGGTCGAGGGTCCCCGGAGCCATGCCCGGCCCGCTATCGGCCACCCGGACGAGAAGGTCGGAACCCTCACGGTCAGCGAGGACAGTCACGGCGCCGGACGCGCTGAACTTCACGGCGTTGGAGACCAGGTTCGAGCAGCACCTGGCGCAGCCGCCCAGGATCGGTGCGCACCTGGTCAGGAACCGCCGACCGTGACTCCGGCGACAGCGGCAGCGACTTCGCCTGGGCAATTGGGCCGACCATGCCTGCGACCCTCTCGACGATCTCGCAGATGCTCGTCTGCTCGATGCTGAGCTCGAGGCGCCCGGCATCGGCCCTCGACAGGTCGAGGAGGTCGTCGAGCATCGTGGTCATCGCCGTGGCCGAGCTCTGGACGCTCTCGACCAGCTCCCGGGTGCGATGGTCCAGGGGCTGCTGCAGCAGGATGTCGACCATGCCGACGATCCCAACCACCGGGGTCCGGACATCATGGCTGATGGTGGCCAGCAGCTCGCCGCGGCGTGGGCCTCGGACTCGGCCTCCCGGCGCGCGGCCACCTCGATGGCCGTGACGTCACGGTAGATCCACGCCGCCTCGCCGCTGGGTCTCATCCACCGGGACCATCAGGAAGTCCCGCTCCAGCACCCGCCCATCGGTCAGCTCGATCCGATCGCCGACCACCGGGCTTGCGGGCGTCCAAGGACCTCGTGGACGCGGGCCAGGAAGGCGTCGATGTCGCCCCACAGTGGTGCGAGCTGGATCGCCGCCTCCTCGCAGTCGGCGCCGACGAGGGCCTCGGGCGGGGCAGGGACGCCGAACATGTCGCAGAACGCCTGATTCGTCTGCGACACCTTCCGGTCGACCGTCTCGAGCAGGACCGCGATCGGGAAGTGCTCGACGATCAGCGCCAGGCGGCGCTCCAAGAGGGACTCGGTGGCGTTGCGCACGACGCAATACTCACCCAGCCGGGCCACTGGCGCTCATCGGCACGCTGCCCCGAGCCCCCGGGAAGTCCGGCGCACGCTTGGCCAGGAACGCCGCCACCCCCTCGGCGTACTCGGCGCTGGCCCAGGACGCCTCGTAGATGGCCCGGACCTCGTCGTCCTCGTCCAGCGTGCCGGTCACCACGCGGTGCACCATCGCCTTGCCGCCGCGCAGCGACACCTGCGCCCGGGAGGCGACCGTGCGGGCAACCTCGTGGGCGCGGCCGGCCACCCGGTCGTCGGCGACCACCTCGTGCACCAGCCCGATCCGCACTGCGGTTGCCGCATCGAGCAGCTCGCCGGTCAGCAGGATCCAGCGCGCCCACGCCGCGCCGACGGTCTCGACCAGTCGCTCGGTCGAGGGCAGCGCGTAGACGATGCCGAGCTTGGCCGGGGTCACCCCGAACCGGGAGCCCTCCCCGCAGACCCGCAGGTCGCAGGCCACTGCCAGCTGCGTGCCGCCGCCGATGGCGAAGCCCTCGATGAGCGCGACGGTCGGCTTGGGGAAGTCGATGATCGCCCGCTCCCCCGACTCGACCGCCGCGCCGTACCGGCGGGCGCCCTCCGGGTCGGCGCGCAACGTGCGGAACTCGGCGATGTCGGCGCCGGCGCTGAACGGCCCGCCGGGGGTGCCGCGCAGGAGCACGACCTCCACCGCGTCGTCGGCTGCCAGCACCGGCATGAGCCGGCCGAACGCCTGCCACATCGCGTACGAGATCGCGTTGTGCTTGTCCGGCCGGCGCAGCTCGATCGTGGCCACGCCGTCGTCGAGGCTGACGGCCATCTGCCCGCTGGCCCCGCCGAGCGCGGCGATGATGGAGGGATCCACGCCCTCCATCGAACCACTGTGGGGACCAGCGCCCCGACCTGACCCATGATGTAAAGAACTCTTGACACTGAGTCGTCTCTGCTTTACTTTGGTCATGTCAAACAAACATGACATCACCGAGCCGAGGAGGGGTCGACATGCCGTTCGAGGAGAAGATGACGTGGGTCAGCGTCGTCGTCGGGTTGCTGGTCCCGTTGACCTACGTCGCCGTCGTGCTGCCCCAGCTCAGCGACACGGCGGCAGCCGAGATCGCCTACCAGCCGGCCCTGGTGATCTCCGTCGTCGCATCGATCGTCCTGACGATCGCCGGAGCCATCGCCATGGCGATCGCGACCGCGGTCGGCGCCGAGATCACCGGGACGGGCTCGGTCGACGACATCGACCGCAAGGACGAGCGCGACGTCCAGATCGGCAGGCGCGGTGATGTCGTCAGCTACTACGTCGCCTCGGTCGGAGCCGTCGCCGCACTGATCATCACGATGCTCGAGTACGAGCACTTCTGGATCGCGAACACCCTCTACCTGTCGTTCGCCCTGGCCGGCGTGGTCGGCGGGATCGTGAAGCTGCGCGCCTACCGCCGGGGCTTCTGATGGTCCGCCCCACCCGCGTCACCAACCAGATCCGGGCCCTGCGCTTCGCCGCCGCGGAGATGACCCAGGCCGAGCTCGCCGACCGGGTCGGCACCACCCGCCAGACCATCATCGCCATCGAGCAGGGCAGGTACTCGCCCTCGCTGGAGGTCGCGTTCCGCATCGCCCACGCACTCGGCACGCCGCTCGACGAGGTCTTCGCCTATCCCGAGGAGCAGTCATGAGCACCCACCACCGCGTCCTGCTCCTGGGTGGCACGGGGCGCACGGGCAGCCTCGTGCTGACCCAGCTGCTCGAGCGTGGGGTCGCCGTGCGCGCGATCGTGCGCTCCGCGGACCGCCTGCCCGCCGGCGCTGCCGGCAACCCGCGGCTGGAGGTGGTCGAGGCCGACCTGCTCGCCCTCCCGATCGGGCAGCTGGCTGGTCACCTCGACGGCTGCGACACGGTCATCTCGTGCCTGGGCCACACCATCAGCGCCCGCGGCATCTTCGGGTCCCCCCGGCTGCTGGTCGAGGGAGCGGTCCGCCGGGTCCATGAAGCGGTCGGGGTCCGCCCGTCGGCCGACCCCGTGCGTCTGGTCCTCATGAGCAGCGTCTCGGTGAACCTGCCCGAGCGTGCGGACAGCAGGCGGGGCGCCGGCGAGCGCGCGTACCTCGGCGGGCTGCGGGTGGTCCTGCCACCGGCCCGGGACAACCAGCGGGCCGCCGACTTCCTGGCCCGTGAGGTGGGCCGCGACGATCCGCGCCTGCAGTGGGTGGCCGTGCGCCCGGACACCCTCGTCGAGGGCGACGTCGGCGAGTACGCCCTGCACGAGACGCTCGTGGCCAGCATCTTCCGGCCCGAGCGCACCCGGATCGCCCAGGTCGCGCACCTGATGTGCGAGCTCGTCACCGACGACGCGACCTGGCAGCGCTGGCGCGGCCGGATGCCGGTGATCGTGGACGCCGCACCGAACTGAGCCCCCGGGTCGGTGCGACCGCCGCGCCTCCCGGGGCCGCCATGGGCAGGATGAGCGCCGGGCACTCTCGCCCGCGCGGCCGAAGGGCAGGTGAACCGGGATGGTCGGGACGGTCCTGCCGCTGGCGCTGGTGGTGGGCCTGAGCCCGGTGGGGATCCTGCCGGCCGTCCTGCTCCTGCTGACCCCCCGTGCCCGGGTCAACGGCCCGGCCTACCTCGCGGCCTGGGTGGTGGGCCTGACCTCGCTGACGGCGCTGGCCGCGTGGCTGGCTCGCCCGGCCGACCCGGGGCCGCCGACGGACGAGGGGATCGGCTGGATCCAGGTGGCCACGGGCACCGTCTTCCTGATCATGGCGGCGGCGAAGTGGCGGCATCGCCCCGCCCGGGGCGAGACCCCCGGCCCCCCCGAAGTGGATGTCCGCCCTGGACTCCTACTCCCCCGCGCGGTCGGCGCGACTCGGAGCCCTGCTGGCCTGCGCCAACCCCAAGAACCTGGCGATGGCGGTGGCTGCCGGCGTCGAGATCGCGGTCCTCGCCGACAGCCCGGCTGCCACCGCCTCGGGCGTCGTGGCCTTCGTGCTGATCGGGTCCCTCGGCGTGGGCACGCCCGTGCTGGCGCACGCCGCGCTCGGCGCCCGGACGGCCCCGACGCTGGACCGCAGCCGGGTCTGGCTGCTGCGCAACTCCGTGGCCCTGTCGGCCGGAGTGCTGGCCGTCCTGGGCGTCCTGCTCCTGATGGGCGGCCTGCCGCGGGCCCTCTGAGCCGGCCCCGCCCGACCGGGCAGCCGTCGGGTCACAACCCCCAGGGCAGGCCCAGCAGGTACCACGCCATGAAGAACGCGGTCCAGACCACGGACAATGCCACGAAGTAGGGCAGCATCAGCGCGATGACGGTCCCGATGCCCGAGCGCCTGTCGTAGCGGGCTGCGAAGACCACGATCAGCGGGAAGTACGCCATGATCGGCGTGACGATGTTCATCGGCGAGTCACCCACCCGGTAGGCGGCCAGGACCGCCTCGGGCTCGCACGCCCAGGCGCAGGAAGACGGGGATGAAGATCGGGGCCAGCAGGGCCCACTTGGCGATGGCCTGCGGGCAGGATGATCCCGACCACGAGGGTGATCCCGATCGCGAAGAGCAGCAGCCAGCCCGCGCCGAGGTCGACGCGCTCGATCAGGTCACCCAGCTTCACGGCGGCGACCTGCGGCATCTTCGAGTAGTTGAAGTACGCGATGAACTGCGCGATGAGCAGGAACAGCAGCAGCAGGCCCGCCAGCCCGGCCCACGACCTGGTGATCGCGTCGATCACCTGCGCGTTGCCCCGCACCGTCCCCGCCCCCCGCCCGTAGCCCAGCCCGGCGGCCAGGAACAGCAGCGAGATGATCGGGATCAGGCTGTTCATGAACGGCGAGGTGCCGATGATGCTGCCGGTCTCCGGGTCCCGGAGCGGGGCCCCGGGCGGCAGGGTCAGCAGCAGGATCACCGCCAGCGTCGCCAGGAAGTAGATCCCGGACAGCCGCAGGCCGCGCTGCTCCGCCGCCGCGTCGACGTCGGGCGCATCGTCGGCCGCCTGGATCTGCGTGGCGTCGGCATCGGGCGCCACGGAGGGGTCGTAGGCCCCCAACCGCCTGTCCACCACGCGGCTGGTGACGATCCCCAGCAGCACCGTGAGCAGCACCGTCGACCCGATGCCGAACCACAGGTTGGCGGTCAGGTCGATCGAGCCCTGCGGGTCGACCAGCTGGATCGACTCGTTGGTGATCTCGGTCAGCACCGCGTCGGTGGGGGTCACCAGCAGGTTGACGCCGAAGCCACCGGCCACACCGGCGAAGGCGGCGGCCATGCCCGCGAGGGGATGGCGGCCCACGCTGGCGAACGCGGCGGCACCGAGGGGGATCAGCACGAGGTACCCGGCGTCCGAGGCGATGCTGGAGATGATGCCGAGGAACACGATGATGTAGGTCAGCGCGCCGGCCGGCGAGGACGCCACCAGCTTGCGGATCAGGGCGGCGATCAGCCCCGAGCGCTCGGCCACCCCCACGCCGATCATCACGATCAGGATGATCCCCATCGCCGTGAACCCCATGAAGTTGGGCACGAACGAGGTGAACAGGAACCGGATGCCATCGGCGGTGAGCAGCCCCTCGATCGAGACGGTCTCGGTGACGACCTCGTAGTCGCTGGCGTCCGGGGGTTCTGCGGGGAGCCCCTCGCCGGGCAGCATCGACCCCGGGATGTCGTAGGTCGGCACGGACTGGTCCGGTGGCCGCACCACCTCGTACGTGGCACCCACGCCCGCCCACATCATCAGCTGCGACAGGACGATCACGCCGATGCACAGGGCGAGGAACATGATCGCCGGATGCGGAACCCGGTTGCCGACCCGCTCGATCCCGCCGAGCAGGCGGTCGAGCCACCCGGCACCGCCGCCGTCGACGTCGGCCGTGGCCGGCGCACCCGAGCCGCTCATGGAGCCCCCTCCTGGATCGTCCCCGATGACGGACAGAGGCTAGCGGCCCCGGGGCCCGGCGCGGAAGGGTCGCGCGGGCGGGCCCGGAGGTCACCCGGTCCGGGGCCCGGCACCGGCCAGCGACAGCAACCACCGGGGGCCGACCACCTGGACGTGGCTGGCCAGCCGGGCGCGCAGCCCGCGGTCCGCCGTCACGACGAGGACCTCGGGCCCATCCGGATCCATCGCCCGGGCCGTGTCGACCACCAGGTCGTCCCCACCCTGCCCGGGGCCACCTCCGGCCCGCACCACCTCCACCCAGGCGGGGCCCCGGACCGCCGTCGCCGCACCCTCGAGGACCGCCACGGCGCCGGAGACGACCACGGCCTGCCCGGCGGGCGTGCGGGTGGTGACCGCGCGCAGGCCCGCCACCTCCGCCAGCAGGGCGGCCGTCGCCCCGGCCCGGTCGCGCCACCAACCGTTGGGGCGCGACCCCACGACGTTGGCCGCGTCGATGACGAGCACCGCCGGCCGCGCCGTGAGTGCGGGCCACGACCGCGCGAAGCCCGGGTGCAGCGGCAGGCCGCCGACCTCGTCGACCGGCACCCAGGCCAGCGCCTGGCTCTCGCGGTTGGCGCGCGTCACCACCGGGGCCGGCACGTCGGCCAGCACCGTGGAGTAGCCCCAGCCCCCGTGGTCGTCCCCGACCACGTGCCGTGTCCGGATCCGGTCCGCGTCGAGGCCCGCCTCCTCGGCCGCCTCGCGCAGGGCCGCGGCCACCACGTCCTCGTGGCTGTCGCGCGCACCGCCGGGCAGCCCCCACGTGTCCCCGTGATGGCTCCACGCCGCGCGGTGCTGCAGCAGCACCCGGAGCCGACCGGAGTCGTCGACGGCGTGCAGGAGCAGCCCGGCCGCCCCGAACCGGCCCCAGTGCCGGTGGCCCCGGTCGCACCGCGCCCACCCGTTGCCGTCGCCGTCCACCCCCCTTGGGTACCACGCCCAGGCGGCATGTGCGCACCCCACAGCGCCCCGGGCCACGCCTCCCGATCCGGCACGGCCGCCGAGCGGCCTCGGACCGCCCGCGTGGCTAGGCTCTGCGACGGATCGAGCGCATCACGCACCCGGGACCGGCAGCCGCCGCGGCGGGACGGATGCCGGCGCCCCAGAACAGGACGAGCAGCCATGCAGCAACGCGCAGCAGACGTGGACCCGGCCCCCGCGACGACGGCCGAGGAGGCTGCCCGGACGAGCGCGACCCATGAGCCCGCCGCCGATCCGCTCTGGTACAAGGACGCGGTCGTCTACGAGCTGCACGTCAAGGCGTTCTTCGACTCCAACGGCGACGGGATCGGCGACCTCGCCGGCCTGACCCAGAAGCTCGACTACCTGGCGGACCTCGGGGTCAACACCATCTGGCTGCTGCCGTTCAATCCCTCCCCGTTCCGCGACGACGGCTACGACGTCGCCGAGTACCGCGACATCCACCCCGCCTACGGCTCGCTGGAGGAGTTCCGCGAGTTCGTCCGGCAGGCGCACGAGCGCAACCTGCGCGTGATCACCGAGCTGGTCATCAACCACACCTCCGACCAGCACCCGTGGTTCCAGGCGGCGCGCCGGGCACCGAAGGGCTCACCGGAACGCGACTACTACGTCTGGAGCGACGACCCGGAGCTGTACGCGGGCACGCGCATCATCTTCACCGACACCGAGAAGTCGAACTGGACCTGGGACGAGGAGGCCGGGCAGTACTACTGGCACCGCTTCTTCAGCCACCAGCCGGACCTGAACTTCGACAACCCACAGGTCCGTGCCGAGGTCCTGGACATCCTGCGCTTCTGGCTGGACATGGGGGTCGACGGGTTCCGCCTGGACGCCATCCCCTACCTGATCGAGCGGGACGGCACCAGCAACGAGAACCTGCGCGAGACCCACGAGGTCATCAAGGAGCTGCGCGCCGGGCTCGACGCCAGCCACGAGAACCGGATGTTCCTCGCCGAGGCCAACATGTGGCCCGAGGACGTCCGCGAGTACTTCGGCGACGGCGACGAGTGCCACATGGCCTACCACTTCCCGCTGATGCCGCGCATGTACATGGCGATCGCCCAGGAGGACCGCCACCCGATCGTCGAGATCCTGCAGCAGACCCCGGACATCCCCGAGTCCACCCAGTGGGCCATCTTCCTGCGCAACCACGACGAGCTCACGCTGGAGATGGTCACCAGCAAGGAGCGCGACTACATGTGGTCGACGTACGCCGAGGACACCCGGGCCCGGATCAACCTCGGGATCCGCCGACGGCTGGCGCCGCTGATGGAGAACGATCCGGAGCGGATCAAGCTGATGAACAGCCTGCTGCTGTCGATGACCGGATCGCCGTTCATCTACTACGGCGACGAGATCGGGATGGGCGACAACTTCTACCTCGGCGACCGCGACGGCGTGCGCACGCCGATGCAGTGGACGCCGGACCGCAACGGCGGGTTCTCCAGGGCCGATCCGCAGGGCCTGTACCTGCCGCCGATCATGGACCCGATCTACGGCTACGAGGCGATCAACGTCGAGGCGCAGCTGCGCGAGCCCGCCTCGCTGCTGAACTGGACCCGCCGGATGCTCGCGGTGCGCAAGACCTCCCACGCCTTCGGCCGCGGGACCTTCACGCTGCTGCATCCGGGCAACCGCAAGGTGCTGGCCTACATCCGCGAGTTCGAGGACGACGTCGTGCTCTGCGTGGCCAACGTGAGCCGATCCGCCCAGCCCGTCGAGCTCGACCTGTCGGACTTCGCCGACCGGGTCCCCGTCGAGATGCTCGGGCGCAACGCCTTCCCGCCGATCACCCACCTGCCCTACGTGCTGACCCTCCCGGCGCACGGCTTCTTCTGGTTCAAGCTGATGACCGACGTCGAGGCCCCGAACTGGCATGAGGACCGGCCCGCGCTCGAGTCCCTGCCGGTGCTGGTGCTGTTCGACGGCTGGTCCAGCCTGTTCCGCGAGCGCGCGCCCGCCTGGCGCGGCGCCATGGCCGACCAGGTGCGCGCGACCGTTGAGAACGACCTGCTCCCGGCATTCGTGGGTCGGGCCCGCTGGCACACCCCGAGGACCGATCCCGTCGAGCGCGTCGTCGTCTCCGACCACGCCCTGCTCGACGACGACGGCCACACGTGGCTGCTGGCGCTGACCGAGGTGCAGTCGGCGGGGCACGCCGACCTGTACTTCCTGCCGCTGGCCCTGGGCTGGGAGGAGACCGAGGAGGAGCGCATCAAGGCGATCGCCGGCGGCGCGTTCGCCCGCGTCCGGCAGCAGGCCAACATCGGGCTGCTCGCCGACGCCGTCTACGACGAGGCCTGGTACCGGGCGATCATCCGGGGCATGCGGGACGGGCGCACGCTGCCCACCGGGGACGGGGAGATCCGGTTCATCCCCGCAGGTGGGTTCGCCGACCTGGTCGACGGCGCCACCGACGACCTGGCTCCCAACCGCCTCCCTGGGCTGGGCAGCAACAGCAACACGATCCTGGGCGAGGCGCTGTTCCTCAAGACGTTCCGGCGGCTGCGCATGGGGCTGAACCCCGAGGTCGAGGTCGGCACGTTCCTGACCGAGGTCGCCCGGTTCCCGCACTGCGTGCCCGTGGCCGGGCACATGGAGTTCGTCGATCGCAACGGCGCGGTCATGACGCTGGCCATGCTCCAGGCCTACGTGCCCAACCAGGGCGATGTCTGGACCTACGCGGTCGAGGAGCTCACCCGCCAGCTGCAGGCCTCGTTGACCGCCCCCGCCGCCGCGTCCACGCCCAGGACCCCGGCGCCGTCGACGGCCGAGGGCACCCCGTCGGAGGCCGTCAGCACGACGTCGGCCATCCCGATCATCACCAGCGCCGAGCCCGGAACCGTCGAGGGCTTCCGCCCGCTGGCCCGCACGTTGGGTCGGCGCACGGCCCAGCTGCACGCGGCCCTCGCCCTGCGCACCGGCGATCCCGCCTTCGACCCCGAGCCCGTGACCCAGGCGGACGTCGCCGGCTGGGCCGAGCGCACCCGCGAGGACCTGGCGATGACCACGGCCTCGCTCGACCAGCACATGGAGGACCTTCCGCCCGCCCTGCAGCCCGTGGCGCGCATGATCCTCGCCGCCGAGCCGGAGCTCCGCTCGAGGATCGACGCCTGGGCGCGGCACCCCGCGGCCGGCGTGAAGTCACGCATCCACGGCAGCTACCACCTGGACCAGGTCATGCTGGTCGAGAACGACGTGGTCATCATGGATCTCGAGGGCGAGCAGGGCGTTGGGCTGGCCGAGGCGCGGCGCAAGACCTCGCCGCTGCGCGACGTGGCCAGCATGCTGCGCAGCTTCGACTACGCGCGGCGCGCCGCGATGGACCAGGCCACGCAGCACGAGGGCGACCTCGAGCGGCTCGCGTCAGCAGCCTCGGCCTGGCTGGACTCCACCCGGCAGGCATTCCTCGAGAGCTACCGGGACGAGTCGATCGCCGCCGGCCTGTACGCGGACCTGCGCGCCTTCGACGCCGACTGGTCCTTCATCGCGATGTTCGAGCTGCAGAAGGCGCTGCACGAGCTGCGCTTCGAGCTCGACCACCGCCCCGACTGGGTCGGCATCCCGCTGCGTGGCCTGGCCGCGATGATCGGCTGACCGGCGAGGGCCCGGGGCGGGCCGAGCTCAGCCGCAGCCGCAGCCGCCGCCGCAGCACCCGCCCGAGGCGGCCGGGGCCGACGTGGCTGTGGCGGACCCGGAACGCATGACACCGGCCACCCCCAGGAGGCGGACGGTGTCGTCGTGCCCCGCGGGGCAGGCGGCCGGCGTCGAGGACTGGCTCATCGGGCGGGCCTCGGTGAACGTGCTGCCGCACGTCCGGCAGCGGAACTCGTAGGTCGGCATGCGTTGATTGTAGGAAGTGCCCCGACGCGTGGCCAGGACGATGCGTCGAGGTCGGGCAGCCTCGGCCCGCCCCCCTATCCTCGGCCCCATGCACGCCGTGACGATCACCTCACCCGGCGGCCCCGAAGCCCTCGAGCTGGCCAGCCTCCCCGATCCGGTGCCGGGTCCCGGCGAGGTCCTGATCGAGGTCGCCGCAGCCGGGGTCAACCGCGCCGACATCCTCCAGCGCCAGGGCCACTACCCGCCGCCGCCCGGGGCACCGGACACGCTCGGCCTCGAGTGCTCCGGGGTCGTGGCCGCCGTCGGCCGGGACGTCACGGGGTGGCGGGTCGGGGACCGCGTGGCGGCGCTGCTCGACGGCGGCGGCTACGCCTCGCTCGCCGTCGCGCCGACCGCCCAGCTGCTGCGCGTTCCCGAGCGCGTCGACCTGATCGATGCGGCGGGGCTCCCCGAGGCGGTGTGCACGGTGTGGTCGAACCTGGTGATGGTCGGCCGGCTGGGAGCCGGCCAGACCGTCCTGGTCCAGGGCGGCAGCGGCGGGGTCGGTACCGTCGCGATCCAGGTCGCCGCGGCGCTGGGTGCGCGGGTGGCGGCCACGGCCGGCGGCCCCGACCGGGTGCACCGGTGCGTGGAGCTCGGCGCCGAGATCGGCCTGGACCACCGCACCGACGACATCGTGGCGGCCCTGCGGGACGCAACGGACGGGCGCGGCGCTGACGTCATCCTCGATGTCCTGGGCGCCGGTGGCCTGACCGCCAACCTGCGAGCCCTGGCCACCGGCGGACGGCTGGTCATCATCGGTCTCCAGCAGGGCCGCCGCGGGGAGGTCGACCTCGGCCTCCTGCTGGCCCGGCGTGCCAGCATCCACGGCACGACGTTGCGCTCGCGTCCCGCGGGCGAGAAGGCCGCGATCGTCGCGCAGGCCACGGCCCAGGCCTGGCCGCTGCTGGCCGAGGGTCGCCTCAGCCCGGTCATCCACGCCCGCCTGCCCCTGGCCGAGGCCGGCCGAGCCCATTCGATGCTGGCGTCCGGCGAGGTGTTCGGCAAGGTCCTGCTGCTGCCCTGAGCCGCCCCGGTCCACGTCCGCGGCGGACAGGCAACGTCGCCCGCACGGCCCCTACGATCAGGATCCCGCAGTGGGCGCGCGGACCCGGAGGCCGAGATGACCATCAAGAAGCCGCTCAAGGGCAAGACCGCCCTGGTCATGGGCGTCGCCAGCGAGGACTCCATCGCGTGGGCGATCGCCAAGGAGCTCTCCCGGCAGGGTGCCCAGGTGATCCTGGGCTACCAGTTCCGGTTCCACAGCCGGATCATGAACCTCGCCCCGACGCTGCCGAACCTGGTCGCCTACGAACGCTGCGACATCACCAAGGACGAGGAGATCGCGGCGTTCTTCGACAAGGTCGCGCACCCGATCGACATCGTCGTCCACGCGATCGCGTTCGCGCCGGCGGCGGCGTTCGAGGGCCGCATCATCGAGACCAGCGACGAGGACTTCACGACCGCACTGCTCGTCTCGGCCCACTCCCTGGCCAAGCTCATGCGCCACACCCATGAGCACATGCCCCACGGCGGCTCGGTGATCGCCCTGAGCTACCTCGGCGGCGTCCGGGTCGCGACGAACTACAAGGTGATGGGCGTGGCCAAGGCCGCCCTCGAGGCCTACGTGCGCGAGCTCGCCGTCGACCTCGGGCCGGAGGGCATCCGGGTCAACGCGATCTCGGCCGGGCCGATCCGCACGCTGGCGGCCTCCGGGATCGGCTCCATCGACCGCATGCTGGAGTACAACCGCGAGGTCTCGCCGATGCGCGCCGACGTCACCCAGGAGGACGTCGGGTACTGCGCGGCGTTCCTGGCCTCCGACGGGGCCCGCATGATCACCGGCCAGACCATCTACGTGGACGGCGGCTACTCGATCATCGGCGTCCCTGACGCCGGCGCCGTGCACTGAGCCGGCGCGACGCGGGCCACCGACGGGCGCTGAGGGCGCGCGCCCCGGATCAGTGCTGCGCCGCGCGCTCGAGGCTGTCCAGGATCAGGTCGAGGACGAACTCGAACCCCACGTCCGGGGCCTGCCCGGCACAGGTGCGCCCGGACGTGCTCGATGAGGTGCGGGAACTCGGCGGGGTCGAGCCCTGCCAGGAACTCCGCCGCCGCCGCGTCCTGGTCGCCCTCGAAGACGAAGGCCTGCTCCTGCATGGTGTGGCCGAGGACATGGTTGACCACCGCATGGAACCCGCGATCAGCCACCTCCGGGGGCAGGCCAGCCCCGGCGAGGGCGCGCAGGAGCGCCTCCATGTGCGCCAGGCGCGCGGGCCCCGGAGCCCGCGTCGCCCACAGCGGCGCCGCCCACGGATGCCGGGCCAGGGACGCGTGCGTGGCGATGGCGATCTCCCGCAGGTCCCGGCGCCAGAACGTCGATCGCTCCGGCAGCGCGATCTCCGCGGCGACGGCGTCCACCATCCCGTCGAGCAGGTCACCCTTGCCCGACACGTGGGTGTAGAGCGACATCACCTCGAACCCCAGCTGGGCGGCCAGCTTGCGCATGCTCAGGCCCTCGACGCCCGAGCTGTCCGCCAGCTGCACCGCGGTCGCCATGATGCGCGCCCTCGTCAGCGGGGCCCGGTGCTCCGCGGCCACCCCGGTCGACTCCGCCACCACCACGTCACCCCCTTGACCTCCGTACAGTGTACGGGTACCATACAACGTACGGAACGGTCCGCACAGTAGCAGGGAAGGTCCCCATGAACGCCTCGACACCGAGCCCCGCAGACCACGCACCCGGCACGGCCCCGCGCACGATGCGTGCCGTGCTGCAGGCCGCCTACGGCGACCCGGCCGACGTCCTGCGCGTCGGCGAGGTCGAGGTCCCCACTCCCCGCGCCGAGGAGGTCCTCGTCCGCATCGCCGCCAGCTCGGTCAACCCGGCCGACCTCGCCGTGGTCACCGGGCGACCCGGCCTCGTCCGGCTTGCGTCGGGGCTGCGCCGCCCGCGCAGGGCGGTCCCTGGCCGCGACATCGCGGGCGTGGTCGCGGCCGTGGGCCCCGCCGTCACCGGGTTCCGCGTCGGTGACGAGGTGTACGGGGAGGCCGGGCAGGCCTATGCGCAGTTCGCCGTCGTGGCCCAGTCGAGCCTGTCCCGCAAGCCCACCAACCTGACGATGGCGCAGGCGGGCACCGTCCCACTGGCCGGGCTCACCGCATGGCAGGCCCTGGCGCGCGTGCAGGTCCAGCCGGGCATGCGCGTCCTGGTCAACGGCGCCTCCGGCGGCGTCGGGCACTTCGCGGTCCAGGTCGCACGGGCGCAGGGCGCCGAGGTGACCGCCGTGTGCAGCGGGGGCAACGCGGCGATGGCGTCCCAGCTCGGCGCAGCCCACGTGATCGACTACCGGGCCCGGGACTACACCGCACTCGGCCAGCAGTACGACGTCATCGTCGACGCCGTCGTCAGCCACCCGCTGGCCGAGACCCGCCGGGCCCTGGCCCCGGCCGGCGCGTACCTGTCGGTCGGCACAACCCCGGCCACCGGACCCGGCGAGGGCGGCCCGCTGGGGCCCCTGCCCGCAATGGCCGGGGTCGCGCTTCGGGCACGGTCGGCCCGGCCGCAGCGGCTCGTGGTCGTCTCGGCCACGCCGAACCGCGGCATCGCCGAGCTCACCGCGCTCATCGAGGCGGGCGAGGTCACCCCGTTCGTCGAGCGCACGTTCCCGATGGCTGAGGTGCCCGCAGCGCTGCACGCGCTGGCCACCCACCGCACCCGCGGCAAGATCGCGATCACCATCTGACCCACTGGGCCGACCGTCGATCCGTTCGCCGACTCCGGCCTGCTGGTGACCCGCAGCCAGGACGAGGTCCGGGATCCACCCGTGCCGTGCTACCCTTGCAGGGCTGTAGCAGCAGACTTCGCCCGTTCTGACAGACGCCCGCGGATCATCCGCTGGGCGTCTCTACTCTTGTGGACGACGACCAACGCAGCAGCGCAGGGGTTGGCACAGCGTTGGCCCTGTAGATCACAGAAGAGAGATCGAAGAACAATGGCACAAGGCACAGTCAAGTGGTTCAACGGCGAGAAGGGCTTCGGCTTCATCGCGCAGGACGGCGGCGGCCCGGACGTGTTCGTCCACTTCTCGGCGATCGTTGCCGATGGGTACCGCTCGCTCGATGAGAATCAGCGCGTCGAGTTCGACATCACGCAGGGCCAGAAGGGCCCGCAGGCGGAGAACGTCCGCGCCATCTGACGCGACACTCCACACGTCCAGGAGGCCCCACCGATCGGTGGGGCCTCCTGCGCGTGCGCGCCCAGCGCCGTCAGGTCGGTCGGTCCGGCTCGGGGGCCGGGTCGCTCACGACCCCTGTCGTCTCGATGTAGGGCAGCAGGTCCTCGATCCGCGGAACCACGACGACCGTCGGCTGCAGGCCCGTGACGTCCAGCATCCGCTGGGTCGCGGCGGACACCTCGCAGAGGATGAGCACGCCACCGCCCTCGCGCATCTGCACACCGAGGTCGCGCAGGGTCTCCGCGCCGCTGTAGTCCACGTCGTCGATGGACGCCGCGTCGATCACCAGGTGCGTCACCGGCGTCGCGGACCTGCCGAGGAGCCCACGGATGCGTTCGGCGAAGAACGGGGCGTTGGCGAAGAACAGGGAGGAGTCGAACCGGTACAGCAGGATGCCTTGGAGCCTCTCCTCGGGGACCTCCACACGGTGCCGCAGCCGGGGCACGACGCGGCCGTCCATGATGAGCACCTCGTCGTGCGGGTGGTACTGGCGCCGGAGCCGGTCGATGAGGGCGACCACGACTGCGAGCAGGATGCCCTGCTCGACGCCGACGAAGGCCACCACCACGAGCGCGAGGAGCGCGACGCCCAGCTCCACCCGACTGGCCCGGCCCACCTCGCGCAGCGTCTGGACCTTGATGAGCCCGACGCCGATGGCGAAGACGACGCCGTCCAGCACGGGCGACGGGATGTACTCGAACAGGCCGGTGAGGAACACCAGCACCAGGCCGACGGTGACCGCCTGCGCGATGTTGACCAGTTGCGAGCGCCCACCGGCCGAGTCCCCCGCGGCCGTGCGCGGCGGGGAGCCGTTGATGGCGAAGCCCTGCGTCACGGCGCTCCCGGCGTTGGCCATCGCCAGGCCGAGCATGTCCTGGCGGATGCTCACCGGGTACTTGCGCTTGAGCGAGAAGCTGCCCGACACCGCCGCGCTCTGGGCGAGGATCACGATCGCGATCGAGGCGGCCGTCGCCGTCATCCGAGCCAATTCACCGGGGTCGAGGTCCGGCCACGTCGGGACCGGCAAGCCGGCGGGGAGCGTCCCGACCATCGCGACGCCGCGGTCCTGGGCGGAGATGAGCACCCCGACGATGCTCACCGACGCGAGCCCCACCAGCGCGGCGGGCACCTTGGGCAGCCGCCTCTCGAGCACGAGCATGACCACGACCGTCCCGACGCCCAGCAGGGCCGAGGCCCAGTTGACCTGGTCGAGGTTCGTCACCGTCTCGGTGAGCTTGTCCCACGTCGAGCCGCTGGCCTCGATGCCGAGCATCCCGGGCAGCTTGCCGATCATCAGCGACAGGCCGACCCCGGAGAGGAAGCCGGCGAGGACGGGGCGGGAGATCAGGTCGGCCAGGAAGTCGAGGCGGGCGAGGACGACCAGGACGAGGAAGACCGCGGTCATGATCCCCAGCACGGCCACGGCGTCGACGTACTGCGCGCTGCCCGCGGTGGCCACCGCGGCGGCACCGGCGGCGACCAGGGCGGCCGTGGCCGAGTCGGCGCCGACGACCAGCTGGCGCGACGAGCCGAACAGCGCGAAGAGGAGCGGGGGCAGCAGCGCGCAGTACAGGCCCGTCTGGACGGGCAGGCCCACGATCTTGGCGTAGCCCAGTCCCTCGGGGATCGCGATGGCAGCGACGGTGATGCCCGCGATGACGTCCTTGCGGGCCGACATCCCCTGCAGACCCGCCAGGAGGGCCATCAGGGGGCCCCGTGCGACTCGAGGGTGCTGGCCGTCACCCGGCCCTCCGCGACGGCCGCCCGCAGGGCTGCGAAGTCGCGCTCGTTCTGGTCTGCGTACGAGGCGGCGAACTCCTGCATGGCCCGGTCGAAGGCGCTGCCCGAGCCCAGGTAGGCAGCCAGCGCGTGCCGGTCCCCGGTGCGGGCATGGGCGCGCGCCAGCGTCCATCCGCACATGCAGGCATACACCGCCATGGCCTGGGGATCCATGCTCTCCAGGTCGGCCGATGTCTTCCAGTCCCACATCTGCCGCACGTAGTAGTCCCGCTCGATGCCGTCCAACCCCTCGATCCGGGTCCAGCCCAGCAGCACATCGCTGGAGGCCTGCATGAGTCGCTGGCCCTCGACCACGCGACGACCGTGGTTGTCGTACGTGCTGGGCCCCGCGACCGCCTCGAGCACGGACGCCGACGCCTCCTTGACCTGCAGGACCAGATCGTCGGCGGGGTCGTCGACGGCCACGAGCAGCACGATCATGCAGCGCGTGCCCACCGACCCCACCCCAACGACCTTGCGCGCGACGTCGACGGGCTCGAACCCGCCCATGAGCAGCCGGCGGTCGTCGGCCAACGTGGAGCGGTACGAGTCGAGCACCTGCATCGCCAGGTCCCTGACGTCCGCCTCGCGGATCCCCATGAGGTCACGCAGCGGGACCACGAACGGGGGCTGGCTGATGACCCGCAACTGCCCATCGGCGCCGACGTGCGTATACCGGGAGACAGCTCTCTGCCCGGTCTTGCGCCGTCCCTTGTCGATCGCCTTCCTGAACGCCGCGACCCCCGCCTGGTCCATCCCGCTGCCCCAGCGGGCGGGGATCTCGTCGGCCTGGATGCGCGCGTACCACACGTCCAGCCGGCTCGCCGCCGCGAAGTCACGCACTGCCTGCCGGTAGGTCGAGACCACCTTGCCCACGGCCTCCGCGCGCTGCGCCGGGGTGAAGCCCCTGTGACGTCCGGCGACCTCGAAGCTGGCCACCAGGCGCTGCACGTCCCACTCGAACGGCCCGGGCAGGGTCTCGTCGAAGTCATTCAGGTCGAAGACCATCGAGCGATCCGCAGCGGCGAACCCCCCGAAGTTCGCCAGGTGCGCATCCCCGGCCAGCTGGACCTGGAGGCCCGTCGTCGGGCGTCCACCGAGGTCGAGGGCCATGATCCCCGCCGCCCCGCGGTAGAAGGCGAACGGCGAGGCCAGCATGCGCTCGTAACGCAGGGGGACCAGGTCCGCGAGACGATCGGCAGCCTGGGCCTGCAGGGTGTCCACGGGATCGGCGCGGCCCTCGGGTGCCGACCACGCACCCAGCGCCGAGCGGGGAACGGCCTTGCGGGCTCTCCTGCCGACGTCCCAGCGCGGGGAGCCAGCCGGGTCCGAACCGCCACGCACGTCGCCACCCGTCATCCCGGCCTCCTCGCCTGGCTGCAGACTAGGCCTGCACCGACAGGCAGGCGAGGCAAGCACCCCGGTGGGCCGGACCGCCCCGTCCGCGGCTCCCCGCGCCCGGGAGGGCTGATCCGGCTCAGGGCAGCCCGGCGACCAGGTCCGGGTCGGCAGGCAGCGGGCCGCTGCCGGCAGGGTCGGCGGGTACCGGCTCGGAGGTCGCCAGGGCCGCCGCCGTCTCCCGGATCCACCCGGTGTAGTGGCCGACTGCGGTGAAGATCGTCGGGGACGCGGCGCCGCAGCGACGCACGCCGTAGGAGGTGACGCCCACCACGACGGGCGCCGCGCGCACGGCCATCACCAGCGGTCCCCCGCTGTCGCCGGCGCAGGCCCCCGGGTAGGACTTCGTGGCCGAGTGCGGCAGCCGCCCGGCGCCCAGCTGCCGCTTGTACCCGAAGTCCGAACCCCAGATCCGCTTGGCCTGGCGGCTCCGGTTGGCCATCCGCGCCAGGTGCAGCCGGCCGGTGACCCGGCCGGAGAGCACATCGCCCCACCCGTAGAGGGTGAACCGCGCGGACGATGCGCGCGCCCGGGCAGCCTCTCGGGCGGTGGGGAGCATGGGCAAGGAGTCGATGGCCATGGGCGCGGCCGTGCGCAGCACCGCCAGGTCGTGCACGACCTGCCACGGATCGTAGGCCGGGTGCATCACCTGGGCGACGACCTCGACCTGCTGCTGCGCGGCCAGCGTCGCCCCGCCGTACCCGACAGTGAGCTTGTCGGCACCGAGGTCCTCGAGGCAGTGGGCGGCCGTGAGGATGGTGCGCGGGTCGAGGGCCGTCCCGGTGCAGACCAGGTCCTCCGGCGAGGCCCCGCCGCCGCCCGGGCCGAGGTAGAGGGTGACCACCCACGGCACGGTCCGCTCCGGGTGCGCCACGCGCCCGCCGTTCGCCACCGCGTCACCTCGACCAGCCGGCAGCAGTGCCACGAGCACCGCCAGGACGAGCGCGGCGACCGCAGGACCGGCACGCCGCTGCCCCGTTGCGGACATCCTCGGCCCTCGCTCCCGGTCCACCTCCCGAGCCCGGCTCGGCTAGCGGCGGTCACTCTACTGCCGGGGCCGGGTCCTGTCCGTCACGGCGCGACGCGCGGGGTCGGGCGCCGTCGGAGGTCCTCGACGAGCGCGCGCAACTCCGGCGTCAGCCTGTCCGTGGGGATGCCGGCCGGCAACGCGGCCATGCGCCACTGGACCTGGTAGGCCAGGGATGCACCCGGGGCCAGGGTCTCGTAGCGGCCCTGGTTCTCCAGCTCGATGTAGTTCCGCTCGACGCCGAAGAACAGCTCCAGCTCCGCCTGCCGGGGGGCCATCTGCTCCGGTCCCAGGTCGGGGAACACGCGCAGCAGGACGACTCCCGAGTGCGCGTGCGCCGACCACCCCCGCGCGTCGGTGAAGAACTTCGAGGTACGCGTCACGGAGGGCACGTGGATCGATGCCCACCCGTCGGCCTGCGCGTACCCCTCGAACATCGGCAGCTGCTCGTGCCAGTACCAGCACCCGGGGTCCTCCCGGTGCTTGACCACCCGGTCGCCGTCACGGAACTGCTCCCCCGGGGCCCAGACCACGAGGCCCTCCCGGTGGGCGCGCGTCACCTGCCAGGGGGCCACCGGACGCGCCGACGGCCCCGTGTTCGTGAGCTCGAAGGAGAAGTCGACGTAATCAGGGCCCACCACGTAGCGCTTCTCGACCTGGAGGCCGAGGCCCGGATCGGGCGCGCTGCGCACGACCAGGGCGTCGTCGGTGGCCTCCAGCACCTCGTACGGCGCGGAGTCGAGGACCCGAGGCGGGGGCCAGTCCCACAATGACTGCGGGCTGGGCCAGAACGTGTCGCCGTGGAACCCCGGGACCTGCCCCGGTGGCACGACGAGGTCGATCCCGCGGTAGCGCAGCGCGGCGAGGCGGCCGCCCTCCTCGGGACGGAACTGCACCTCGAGCGAATCACCGACCCGGGTCAGGCCGCTGCCCTGGAGCACGCGGCCAGTCTGGCGCCCGGGCATCACGGTGTCCCGCGGAGTCCGACCCCGGCTATCGGCCGGTGGCTGCGCCGGCCGGGACATGTGCCTCGATCCGCGCCACTCGACCATCCCTGGCGAAGACCGACGCGCTGAGCCCAGCCGGGACGACACCACCGGGGCAGTCGACCGACGTGCCATCCGCGAGGTGCGCGCGGACCTCCAACCGGTCGGAGCGCACCAGCATGACCGGGACCTGGCAGAAGGTGAAGGCAAGCGACCCGGCCGGAAGGTCCAGGGCGCCCGCGGAGCCAGCCACGTCGAGGTACTGGAACGCACTCGGTGCGGGCAGCCACTCGGAGGCCCGAAGCTGCAACGGCCGCACCACGATCTGGCCCTGCTCCACGCGCAGCCCGAGCTCGCCGAGGCGGGTCAGCACCTCCTCCTTCACCTGGCCGGTCATGCCCGGCTGGCGGGCGCCGTGGCCGGCAGGCGTGTGCGAGTAGGGATCGGTCGGGAACGCCCCGTACACCGTGGCCGGCTTGCAGTAGCCGAGCCCGGCCCGGATGTCCTCGTAGGCCTCCTCGAGGGCGGCGACGGCCTCGGCGGGCTCTCCCTCGGCGACCGCGCGCTCGAGCACCTCCTGCACCGCGAGCAGCAGCTTGGAGACCATGTGCCAGTAGATGCTGCCGAGCCCCTCGTAGGCGAAGAAGGACCCCGAGCGCCCGGTGAACTCCGCGTGGGTGAACACCTCCTCGAAGATCGCCAGCAGCTCGGCGCTGCTCCCGGCGACGAGCCCGGCGAAGCGCGGGTCGGCGGCCAGGCCGTCGAGCGCGTCCCGTACGTCGCGGGCGTTGCGGATCCCGGCGGCGAAGTGCAGGTCGCCGTTGACGTCGCCGACGACCAGGCTGCGGTCGCCGGACTCGACCAGGGCGGCCACCAGCGGGCAGGCCTGCGCCCGGTCGGCGGTGAATCGGTTGCGGGACAGGAACCCGGCGAGGTCCTTGTCCGGGTAGAGGACGTAGCTGTGCTGGTCGGCCCGGTACAGGGCGCTGGAGCGCAGCGATGCGAGCAGGGACAGCGCCTCCGCGGCCCCCAGCTGGTCGCTGGACAGCACGGCCACCTGGCCCTCGAGCATCTCGGACAGGCGCCGGATCCCGGCCGTGTCATCGCCGAGGTCGAGCACGTTGTACGAGTGGTAGAGGGAGTCGGGCCGAGCGTTGGCCTGCAGGCTGGCGCCCACGAACTCGCGGGCCGCCGCGATCAGCCCGCTCACGCGCCCGGCCGGCAGCACGACCGTGCGGCCGCTGAACCCGGCGTACACCCGCTGCCGGTAGTCGCTGCCGATCCGCCCGAGCTCGTCCATGAACGCCCGGCGGGTCCGGTCGGTGAACCCGGCCTCGAGGTCGCCGGCGTGCGCGGACAGGGCGTCGGCGACTGCCGCTGCCAGCCCCCCGAGCTCCTCGGTCACGTGGATGTCGTCGGTGAGCAGCTCGTCGATGAAGTCGAGGTAGCGGCGCAGCTGGGCCAGGGTCACCACGGACAGTCCGCGACCCACGAGCGCGTTGTTGGCGTCGTTCCACTCGGGGCGCTGGGTGTTCATCCAGATCCCGCCGTCGGGAACCAGGTTGACGATCTTGGCCAGCATGAGCAGCAGCAGCTTCTCGGCCATCGTGACGCGCAGGACGCCACCATCCGGGCCCGCGCACCAGCCGTCCGTCCGCCCCCCGCTCGCCGACCCGGGCCTCGACACGCTGCGCGCGCTCCTCGTCGAACGTGATCGTGTCGTACGGGTCGCGCAGGATCTCGTCGTAGGTGTCGATCCGGTACGGCACGTCGGCGTGCGTGAACAGCGCCTGGTCGAGCAGCGCGCGCAGGCCGGCCGGGTGGAACCGCGCCGAGGTCTCCAGCAGCCGCAGCAGGTAGACGATCTGGTGGTCGCTCCAGTAGCCGATGTTGGCCCACGGGTTGTCCGGCTCGGGCACCTCCCAGTCGATGCCCGACCGGGAGATGCGATACGGGTTGTACCCGTCGGCGGTGGTGGCATCGAGGAAGACAGCCACCATGGACTCGAGGTACTCGGGGTACGACCAGGCCAGCGCCTCCCAGTTCTGGAAGATGTCGCGCCAGTTGCCCTGGAAGTTCAGCCGCGGGGCCCCGTGCTCGTCGCGCAGCACGATCTGGAACGTGTTCCACGGCCGCGAGGGATCCCCGTGCCGACGGCTGAAGGTCAGGGGCAGGTACTCCAGCGCCATCCGATGCAGGTCGGGGTCCCCGGTCGCGGCCGCACCCCGGAGCAGCTCGTCGATCGTCAGCTGCTCGGGCATGTCTGCCCACGCCTCGGGCAGCCGCTGGGCGGCCTGGCGGGCTCCGCTCGGCCAGGAACGCCCGGAAGTCCGCTGCCTCGATGCGGTAGCCGTCGACGGGGATGCCGCCACGCATGACGTTGAACACCACGTTGGCGAAGTGGTGGGCGGTGGCCAGCTCGTCGCCGGTGCGCTGCAGGCCGTCGGACGAGGCGACGATCCGCTCCAGCTCGGCCCGGTTCGCGCGCAGGTCCGCCTCGAGCAGGTCGCCAGGCCTCGGCCGGCCGCAGCAGCAGCTCGCGCAGGCCGACCACCTTCGCCGCGTCCTGGGCCACGTCGCCGACGACGCGCCACGTGCGCTGCTCGTCCGGCGCGAGGGCCATCGCGGCGTGCACCAGGTAGGCGCCCCGCTCGCCACGCACGTCCTGCTCGGCCTGCACGTCACCGCCGAGGCGGAACTGCCGGCACCTGGCGCGTCGACAGCAGGTGGTCGACGTCCGGCAGGCCCGACGTGCCAGGCGACGTTCGCGACAGCGACTCGCTCGGCTCGGCGAGGTCGGTCGAGCCGGGAGCTCAACCAGAACATGCCCGAGCCCGGTGCGTGGGTCCAGCTCCGTGCGCTTGTAGGCGTCGAGCAGGTTGCTCAACCGGTTCTGCGGCGTCGACGTCGACCCCGGCCGGCAGCACGTTGACGAAACCGTCGAGGAGCTCGACTCACACGCCCGGTCGCCGACGTTGGTCAGCTCACTGGTGCGCACGATGCCGAACCGGCCGCCGGTCTCCCAGGTCACCCGCATCCGCAGGCCCAGGTCGGCCCGGGTCTCCTCGAAGACCAGCGAGGTGCCCGCGACGTCCTTGTAGAGCGCGCGCTGCGCGGGATCTCGCCTGCCGGGCCCTGCCGTGAACGGCTCCCAGACGACGGACTGCTCGCCCCGGCCCACCCGCAGCAGGCTGAGCCCGCCGGTCCGCCCGGCGCTCTCGGCGACCTTGTCGTCGGTGTAGTACGGGAACAGCGCGAAGTCGGGCGGCACTCGTCCGGCCGTCACCCCGCCGGTGCTGGACACGAACAGCCACGGATCCCCGGCGCTGACGACCGTCATGAAGAACGGCGCCATCCGGTCGTAGTCGTCGATCCGGTAGAACCGCCGGCCGAGCAGCTCCACGTAGCCCTCGTCGGCCTGTGCGGCCCGGCCGGTCGGCGCTCGACTCCTGGCGACCGTGCTCGAGCATGGCTGGCCTCCTGATGTGACGCACCGAGAAGTGGATCACCGAGGCGGCCCGGAGTCCACAGAGAGCGCTCTCCCCTGACAATGTCACAACCTGATAACCTCCGCAATGTCGTCTTGACACGCGATCAGCGTGGGTAGATGCTGCGAGAGCGCTCTCCAGAGAGCACTCCTCTCCGGGGATGGGCGCGGGCCGCGAGCCCCCGCGGAGGCAGCGGACTGAGCGTCTGATTAGGCCGAGGTCGCGGAACCCCGAGGCCAGCGTAGACCGCTCGGCGAGGTCGTCGGGCGATCGACACAGGGAGTGGATGTGCGTACTAACAGGAGGTCGTGGGTAGCCCTCACGGCGACGTTCGCGGGTTTGGCTCTCGTGGCCTCGGGCTGCTCGAGCGGCAGTCGACACGGCGACCGACACCGCGTCCGAGGCTACGGGCACCGAGCCGGTGACCCTGTCGCTGGCCACGTTCAACGAGTTCGGGTACGAGGACCTGATTACGGAGTACGAGACGCTGAACCCGAACGTGACGATCGAGGCGAAGAAGGCCGCGACCTCCAATGAGGCCCGTGACAACCTCAACACGCGTCTGGCTGCGGGCTCCGGCGCATCGGACATCGAGGCCATCGAGGTCGACTGGCTGCCGGAGCTGTCGCAGTACCCGGACAAGTTCGTCGACCTGAACGACCCGTCCGTCGAGGGTCGCTGGCTGGCCTGGAAGGTCGCCCAGGCGACGACGCCTGACGGCAAGCTGCATCGGCTACGGCACCGACATCGGCCCGGAGGGCATCTGCTACCGCGCCGACCTGTTCGAGAAGGCCGGCCTGCCGACCGATCGGGCTGAGGTCGCCGACGCTCCTCGGTGGCGACGCCGCGACCTGGGACAAGTACTTCGAGGTGGGCGACCAGTTCACCGCTGCGAACACCGGGTCGGCCTGGTTCGACAGCGCCGGCGCCGTCTACCAGGGCATGATCAACCAGGTCGAGAACGCCTACGAGGACGCGGACGGCAAGATCATCGCGCTGGAGAACCCCGAGGTGCGGGCGATCTACGACCAGATCCTCGCGGCCTCCAAGACCCAGTCGGCCCACCTCGGCCAGTGGAGCGAGGACTGGACTGCGTCGTTCCAGAAGGATGGCTTCGCCACCATGCAGTGCCCGGGCTGGATGCTCGGTGTCATCGAGGGCAACTCCGCGGGCGTCGAGGGCTGGGACATCGCCGACGTCTTCCCCGGCGGCGGCGGCAACTGGGGCGGGTCGTTCCTGACCGTCCCGGCGATGGGCGCCAACCAGGCCGAGGCCAAGAAGCTGGCCGACTGGCTGACCGCTCCGGAGCAGCAGATCAAGGCCTTCCTCGCCAAGGGGACGTTCCCCAGCCAGAAGGAGGCCCTGGGCTCGCCTGACCTGCTCTCGGAGACCAACGCGTTCTTCAACGACGCGCCGACCGGCGAGATCCTGGCCAACCGCGCCAACGCCGTCACGGTCACGCCTTACAAGGGCCCGAACTACTTCGCGGTCAATGACGCGATGCAGCAGGCACTGGCCCGCGTGGACGTCGACAAGACCGACGACCCCGACTCGTCCTGGGCGAAGTTCGAGGAAGCCGTCAAGCAGCTCGGCTGATCCGGCGTCCCGCCCGTCCGGCCCCCAGGGCCGGGCGGGCGGGATCCCCCGGAGTCCCGCGACCATCTGCCCCGGGCTCCGCTCCCTGAACTGGGCTGTGCCGCGCCAGGCCGATCGCCCAGCCACCCTTCGGCAAGCGAGGATCCACGATGGCCGTGATCGCTCCGCAGCAGGACCAGCTCAGCGAGAAGGAGCAGCGCCGATTCGTCCGGCGCCAGCGGCTCAGCCGCTGGGACGTCAAGCTCTCCCCCTACCTCTACATCTCCCCCTTCTTCATCATCTTCGCCCTCGTCGGGTTGTTCCCCCTCGTCTACACGGCCTACGTGTCGGTGCACGACTGGAACCTCATCGGCGGCAAGGGCGCCTTCGTCGGCCTCGAGAACTACCAGCACCGTCCTGCAGCAGCCGCTGTTCTGGCGCGGCCTGCGCAACACGTTCAGCATCTTCCTGCTGTCATCGGTGCCGCAGGTCATCATCGCCCTCTTCCTGGCCGCCATGCTGGATGCGAACCTGCGCGCCAAGACCTTCTGGCGCATGGGCGTGCTGCTGCCCTACGTCGTGATGCCCGTGGCCGTCGGGATGATCTTCTCCAAGATCTTCGCCGACCAGTCGGGCATGGCCAACGCCATCCTGGCCAACTTCGGCATCGAGCCGATCCGGTGGCACGCGGACGTGCTTGCCAGCCATATCGCGATCGCCACGATGATCGACTTCCGCTGGACCGGCTACAACACGCTGATCATCCTGGCCGCCATGCAGGCGATCCCGGGTGACCTGTACGAGGCGGCAGTCGTCGATGGCGCCAGCCGGTGGCGTCAGTTCGTGTCCATCACGATCCCCTCGCTGCGGCCCACCCTGATCTTCGTCATCATCACCTCGACCATCGGCGGCCTGCAGGTCTTCGACGAGCCCCGCATGTTCGACCAGACAGGCCAGGGCGGCTCGGACCGCCAGTGGATGACGGTCACGATGTACCTCTACGAACTCGGCTGGGGGGCCCAGAAGAGCTTCGGCCGAGCATCTGCCGTGGCGTGGATCCTCTTCGTGATCATCCTCGTCATCGGCGCGATCAACTTCATGCTCACGCAACGCATATCCGGGACCGATTCGGCACCCGAGAAGAAGGTGGCGAAGAAATGAGCTCCGTCGGCATGGTCGAGCAGACCGCAGGCAAGGGCGCGGCCCGGTACCACCGGCGGCGCAACAAGATGGGCGTTGGCTCGAACCGCAGGGGTGGGTGGGTGACCTACACCCTCCTCACGATCGTCCTGCTGATCTCCTTCTACCCGATCTACTACACGTTCCTGCTGGCATCGTCGGACGCCCCCACGATCGCGCAGAACCCGATCCCCTCGCTGATCCCCGACGGCAACTTCATGGACAACATCACGCGCGTGCTGAACTCGGACATCAAGTTCTGGCAGGCGCTGTGGAACTCCATCATCGTCGCGGTGATCACCTCGATCAGCGTGGTGCTCTTCGCGACGCTGGCGGGCTTCTCCTTCGCGAAGCTGCGGTTCCGCGGCCGGCGCGGCCTGCTCGTGTTCGTCATCGCCACCATGGCGGTGCCGACCCAGCTGGGCGTGGTCCCGCTGTTCATCCTGATGTCCGAGCTGGGCTGGACCGGCAAGCTGGTCGCGGTCATCGTGCCGGGCATGGTCACCGCGTTCGGGGTGTTCTGGATGACGCAGTACTTCGAGGAGTCGCTGCCGTTCGAGCTGATCGAGGCTGCGCGCGTCGACGGCTGCTCGATGATCCGCACCTTCTGGCACGTGGCGCTGCCCGCGGCCAAGCCGGCAGCGGCGATGCTGGCCCTGTTCACCTTCGTGGCCTCGTGGACGAACTTCTTCTGGCCGTTCATCGTCCTCGGGTCCACGAACCCGACCCTGCCGGTGAGCCTGCAGCTGCTGCAGGCCTCCTACTTCAAGGACTACTCCTTGATCATGGCCGGCGTCGTCCTGGCGACCGTCCCGCTGATCCTGCTGTTCATCGTGGCGGGCAAGCAGCTGGTGTCCGGCATCATGGCGGGCGCCGTCAAGGGATGAGCCGGCCGCGCACGTTCCCCCAGGGGTTCCTCTGGGGGGCTGCCACCGCTTCGTACCAGATCGAGGGCGCCGTCCAGGAGGACGGACGGGGTCCCTCGATCTGGGACACCTTCAGCCACACCCCCGGCAGGGTGGTCGGTGGCGACACCGGCGACGTCGCCACCGACCACTACCACCGGTACCTCGAGGACGCCGACCTGCTGCGCATGCTCGGGCTCTCGGCCTACCGGTTCTCGGTCGCGTGGCCCCGGATCCAGCCGACCGGCCGGGGGCCGGTGAACGCCGCGGGCCTGGACTTCTACCAGCGCCTTGTCGACGCCCTGCTGGAGCGGGGCATCGCCCCGGTCGTGACGCTCTACCACTGGGACCTGCCGCAGGCGCTCGAGGACGCCGGCGGCTGGCCTGAGCGGGACACCGCCCTGCGGTTCGCCGAGTACGCCGAACTCGTCCATGCCGCACTCGGCGACCGCGTCGACCTGTGGACGACCCTGAACGAGCCATGGTGCTCGGCGAACCTCGGCTACATGTCCGGGTGGCACGCGCCGGGTCGCCGGGACGCCGGGGACGCCCTGGCGGCGATGCACCACCTGCTCCTCGGGCATGGCCTGGCCGTGCAGGCCATGCGCCAGCAGGCCCGCGAGGGCCACCGATTCCTCATCACGTTGAACCTGTCGCCTGTCGTCGCGGCCAGCGAGGATCCGGCCGACCTGGCCGCGGCCCAGCGCCTCGACGGGCTCCAGAACCGCTCGTACCTCGACCCGGTGCTCCGTGGCGCCTATCCCGACGACGTCGTCGAGGCGACCCGCAGCCAGGCCGACTGGGGCTTCGTGCGCGACGGCGACCTGGCGCTGATCAGCCAGCCGCTGGACATGCTCGGAGTCAACTACTACTCCCCGTTGCGGGTGGCCGCCGACCCGGCGGCGCCCGGGAGCCGCGAGCAGCCCGGCTCGGCCGGACTGCGGATGCTCCCCCCGCGGGGACCGCTCACCGACATGGGCTGGGAGTCCTCACCCGGCTCGTTGACCGACCTGCTGGTCCGCCTCCACGCCGACTACGGCATCCCGCTTGTCGTCACCGAGAACGGCGCGGCCTACCCCGACGTGCTGGAGCCCGACGGCCATGTCCACGACCCCGAGCGCCAGGCCTACCTCGAGGCGCATGTCGCGGCCGTCCACGATGCGATCGCCCGCGGGGCGGACGTGCGCGGGTACTTCGCCTGGTCGCTGCTGGACAACTTCGAGTGGGCCGAGGGGTACGCGAAGCGGTTCGGCCTCGTCCACGTCGACTACACCACGCTCGCCCGCCACCCCAAGGACAGCGCGCACTGGTTGGCCCGCACGGCACGTTCGGGCCACCTACCGCCGACAGGGCAGGGCCGGGGACCGCAGCGGACCGAGGCGGGCCCGTGACACGCGCGAAGGTCGGGGCGCCCCGACCCAACCTCGAGGACGTGGCCACCCTGGCCGGAGTCTCGCGGGCGACCGCCTCCCGGGTGGTGAACGGGCAGGCCAGCGTCGCCCCCGAGCTTCGGGACCGGGTCGACCGGGCCATCGTCGAGCTCGGGTACGTGCCCAACCAGATGGCCCGCGCCCTGATGACGCGGCGGAGCGACTCCATTGCGCTGGTCGTCCCCGAGCCGGACGTCCGGGTGTTCGCGGACCCGTTCTTCAGCGGGATCGTGCGGGGCGTGAGCCTGGAGTGCAGCCGCGCTGGGCTGCAGCTGGTGCTGCTCGATGGGGCCGACGCCCGAGGAGCTGGACCGGGTCCGCCGGTTCCTGCGCTCCGGGGCGGTCGACGCGGCCCTGCTCATCTCCGAGCACTGGGCCGGGAAGGTGCAGCCGGTGCTGCTGATCGACGCGAACATCCCGTTCGTCGTCGGCGGTCGGCCGATGCAGCCGGGCCTGGACGTGCCGTACGTCGACAACGACAACGTCCTGGGGGGCCGCCTCGCCGCACGTCACCTCACCGGGATCGGGCGGCAGGTCATCGGCACGGTCGCCGGGCCGCGGGACATGTCGGCCGGTATCGACCGCCTCGACGGGTTCCGAGGCGGGCTGGGGCGCCGCTACCGGGCGAGCTGGGTCGAGCATGGGGACTTCACCCGGGCCGGCGGCGAGGCCGCGACCGAGCGGCTGCTCGCCCGCGTGCCCGACCTCGACGGGCTGTTCGCAGCCTCGGACCTCATGGCCGTCGGAGCCATGGACGCGCTGCGGAGGGCGGGCCGGCGGATCCCCGAGGACGTCGCTGTCGTCGGGTTCGACGACAACGAGTTCGCCAGGTCGGCCGACCCGCCGCTCACCACGGTCCGCCAGCTTCCGGTCGTGCAGGGCCGGGAGATGGTCCGGCTGTACCTCAGCCAGCACCGCCCGGACATCCCGATCCAGGCCGACGAGGAGATCCCCGACGTGCGCGAGGTGGACCGCATCGTCCTGCCGGTGAGCCTGGTGGTGCGAGAGTCGGCCTGAGCCCAACCCGACGCGAAGGCGCGCTCAGCGTGCAACGCGCACGGCAGCACCGTATCTTCCACGCATGGCTGTCACCGACTCCTTGAGCGTCACTGTCAATGCACCTGCCGAGCAGGTCCTCACCTTCCTCCGGGACATCGACAACCAGAAGAACTGGTTCCCCGGCAACACGGTCTCCGAGGTCCTCGAGCGCGACGACGCCGGCCTGCCCACCAAGGCCCGCCTCGTCAACGATGTGAAGGTGGCCAAGGACGAGTTCGTCCTTGACTACACCCACTCCGCCGACGGGTTCTCCTGGATCCTCCCCGAGCCCACCAGGGTCCAGAAGACCCAGGAGGGCTCGTGGACGGTCGTGGACAAGGGAGCGACCTGCGAGGCGACCATGCAGCTGACGATCGACACGTCGCTGCCGCTTCCCGGGTTCGTCCAGAAGAAGACCCTGAAGGACACGCTCAAGGGCGCCACCAAGGCCCTGTCGCAGCAGTTCTGAGGTCGCGGCGCCGCTGCGCCGCCGCGACCACCCGTCGCCCCGCGACAGGGTGCCGCACGCGCGTAGGCTGCCGGCATGGGTGAAGACGAGAAGGCAGCCGCCGAGCAGGCATCGGACGAGGCGATCGACGACCTGCGCGCGCGCATGCGCGAGGCCCTCGACCGCAAGCACGCAGCCGAGCAGGCCGGGCAGGCGCACCTCGAGGGCCGTCAGGCCGCCCGGGGGGAGCACGCACGGGAGGGCGGTGCGCGCGAGTTCCGCCGCAAGGCCGGCGGCTGACGCGGCCGCACCACCCCGGCCGTCCGGGAGGCAAGCCGGATCGCGCGGACCGGTGGTCTACGCGGGCTGGCGCGCTGCGGGGCGTGAGCGCGCGACCGCCACCAGCCCGGCGACGATCATCACCGGCACCAGCAGCAGGGCGACACGCACGGATGTGGAACCGCCCAGCCAGCCCAGCAGCAGCGGCGCGGTCCCGACGGCCAGCCCCAGCACGAGCGACGCCCGGGACATCGCCAGGTCGGGTCGGCCCTCGGACAGGACGATCCCGCGGTCCAGCAGCAGCGGGAACAACGTGGCCAGCCCGAATCCGGTGATCAGCAGCCCGGCCACCGAGAGCACCAGGACGCCCGCGGACCACAGCAGCGCGAAGCCGACCAGCGACGTGGCGAAGCCGACCAGCATCGACCGGTGCGTGCCCAGTCGGCCGATCGTCCACGGTCCGATGGTCCTGCCGATGGCCACGCCCAGGACGCTGGCGAACATGGCCGCGGTCGCCGATGCCGCCGGGGCGCCCGTGGCCTGGCTGATCAGCGTCGATCCCCAGAAGTTGACGGTGAACTCCGTGGCCACGGCCGCGGACAGGGCTGCCATCGCGATCCAGTACGTGCCGGGCAGCCGGCCCCGCCCGACGTCCGGCAACGGAGCCATCCCCTCGTCGGCCGGGTCCGAGCCGGCAGATGCGGGCCCGGGAGCCGGCGCCACCTCCCCCCGGGCCTCCCCGGTCGCCTCGATGCGGTCGGCGAGCACCACGCCGAGCAGGGACAGCAGCATGGCGGCCAGGCACGCGGCCACCCCCACCGACCAGCCCAGGCCCGCCGAGAGCGCGGCACCCAGCACCAGGGGGGAGAACAACCCCACCCAGGCGGCCGCGGCGTTGGACTCCGTGATCACGGTGGCGCTGTGCCGGGGGTGCGCCTGCGCCAGCCGGGCCGTCCCGGCGTTCAGCGCGGTGCCGCCGAACGCCGCCACGACCAGGACCAGGCCCAGCACCGCGGCGAACGCCGCGGCCCCGTCGAGCACCACGGGCACCAGCACCACGCCGGCCAGGAACACCGACGCGCCAGCCAGCCCCCACCGCATGGCGCCGTCGCGGCCGACCCGCCGGACGGCCGCCGGGCCGAGCAGGACGACCGTCGTGAGCCCGACGGCCAGGGCCGTGCCCAGCAGGCCGGCCGCCGACTGCGGCACGCCGAGGTCGTCGGCGAGGACCGGGCTGATCGGACCCACCAGGTAGATGACCGAGGCCCACGCCGCGTTGAGCCCGTAGATGGCCCACGTGACGGGCGTTCGGAGCAGGATCACGACGCCGAGTATCCCGGGCGCGCACGTCCCCGCCGAACCCGGCAGGGGCGGCCGCGGCACCAGCGGGGGTACTTCGACAGCCCGGATCGGGACGATCGTCACACCCGGGGGGGTTCCGCGCGGGGTTACTCTGGCCGCGCCCGCTGCGGATGTGAGGAACGCGATGACCCAGGTAGTCGACAGCAGCCCCACCGAGACGGCGACGGCGGACGTGTCCGCCGAGCCCGCCGGATCCAGCAGCGCGGGGAAGCCCCGCTACCCCGGGACACCGGCGGTGATCCACGGCAACGGCGCCGTGGCCCATGTGATGCGCCACGTGTGCGGCGGCGTCATCGGCTACCCGATCACCCCCTCCACCGAGATCTCCGAGCTGTTCGAGGCCGCCCGCGCCGAGGGCGGGGTCAACGTGTGGGGCAAGCACCCCTTCTTCTTCGAGCCGGAGGGCGAGCACTCGGCCCAGAGCGGCGCCCTCGGCGCTGCGCTGACCGGCGGCCAGTTCATCTCCAACGCGTCCTCCAGCCAGGGGATCCTCTACGCGATGGAGTCGCACTACGTGACGGTCGGCAAGAAGACCGGCGGCTTCGTGCTGCAGGTCGCCGCCCGCGTCGTGTCCAAGCACTCCCTGAACGTCATGGCCGGCCACGACGACGTGTACGCGCTGCTCTCGGCGGGCTACACGATCATGTTCGGCTCCAACCCGCAGGAGGCCGCCGACCTCGCCGCGATCTCGTACCGGACCTCCGCGCTGTCGCTGATCCCCGTGGCCAACGCGATGGACGGGTTCTCCACCAGCCACATGCTCTCCGAGGCGCTGCTGCCCGAGCCGGACCTGCTGCGCGAGTACCTCGGCGACCCGGCCGGGCGGATCCCCTGCCCCACCGTCGCCCAGGAGCTGCTCTACGGCGCCAAGGGCCGGATCGCCCAGCTCGGCTCCTACCTCGACCGCCACCACGCCGACTTCCGACCCGAGGACCTCGCCGCCCTGCGCGCCCACCTGGCCGCCGAGGCGGACCCGATCGAGCGGGACTCCTCCGGCGCGCTGCTCTCCGCGACCCTCGCCTGGGTCCCCGAGGAGCTCCATGGCCAGTGGCGGCGCCAGTGGCTCAACTCCCTGGAGAAGGGCACGCGGCAGCTGGTCCCCGCCATGGTCGACGTGCACAACCCGGGCCTGACCGGGCCGGTCCAGAACCAGCCCGACTTCCAGGCCGGCGCGGTCGACCATCGCACCCACTTCGCCAGCGCCGTGCCCGCGCTGGCCCGCCAGGCGATGGCCGAGTACTCGACGCTGACCGGCCGGGCCTACTCCCCGGTGATCGCCTACGACTGCCAGGACGCCGACTACGTGATGGTCGGCCTGGGCTCGATCACCGACGACGTGCGCGCGGTGCTCCCGCACCTGCGCGCCCAGGGCCTCAAGGTGGGAGTGGTCTCGGTCAAGCTGCTGCAGCCGTTCCCGGAGGCCGAGCTCATCGAGGCCATCGGCAGCGCGCGGGCCGTCACCGTCCTGGAGCGATCCGACCAGACCGCCCTGACCAGCTTCGTCACGCAGGCCATGTTCAAGGCGCGGGCCAACGCCGACGCACCCCAGTACGAGGGCATCCCGGCGCTGGGCGCGCAGCCGCGCCTGACGACGGCGATCTTCGGCCTCGGCGGCCACGACGTGCAGCCCCGCCACATCATCGCGGCCTTCAAGCACATGGTCGACGGCGCCGGCGCACCGCTGGTGTTCCTCGGCTCGCAGTTCTTCACCAGCAACCCGTCGCCGCAGATGGCCGAGCTGCAGGACAAGCTGCGCGCGGCCTACCCCGAGACCGAGCTGATGGCGCTGCAGACCGAGCCGAACCCGGTCCTGCTTCCGCCCACGGCCATGCGGATCCGCTTCCACTCGGTCGGCGGCTACGGCACGATCGCGACCGGCAAGCTGCTCACCGACATCCTCGCCGGCGTCCTGGGCATGCACTCGAAGTCCGCGCCGAAGTACGGCTCGGAGAAGAGCGGTGCGCCCACCAACTACTACATCACCCTGAGCCCCGAGCCGGTCCTGATCACGAACGCCGAGCTCGAGGACGTCGAGGTCGTCATCTCCCCGGACCACAAGGCGTTCATCCACACGAACCCGCTCAAGGGCCTGGTCGAGGGGGGCACGTTCATCCTGCAGTCGGACCTGTCGCCGCAGGAGGTCTGGCGCGAGCTGCCCCGGTACGCCCGGCGGACCATCCGGGACAGGCGGATCCGCTTCCTGGTCGTCGACGCCTTCAGCGTCGCCCGGCGGCACGCCCCGACCCCTGACCTCGAGCTGCGCATGATGGGGATCGCGTTCATCGGCGCCGTGGCCGGCCACGTGGACCGCGTCTCCGGCGGGGCCTCCGCCGAGGCCATCCACGACAAGGTCGGCGCGCAGATCGCCAAGAAGTTCGGCTCCAAGGGCGCGGCGGTCGTGGAGGGCAACATGGCCGTGATCAAGGAGGGCATGCAGGCCACCCACGTCGTCGACTACGACACCCCCGAGTTCCTGGCCATCGACGAGGAGGGCACCGCGCTGCGGATGCTGCACAGCGTCGCGACGTCGGCCGAGCTGTGCGCAAGCCCGCACTCGTCGAGCGCGAGCGCGCTGTTCGACCCGGCCTACTACGAGGACCTCGTGGCCCGGCCCTTCCGCGAGGGCACCATCGCCGAGGCCCCGGTGCTTCCCGGCATCGGCATGTTCATGCCCGCGGGCACCGCCGCCGCCAAGGACAAGGGCCTGTTCCGGCTGACCGTGCCGGCGTTCAACGAGGCGCTGTGCACCGGCTGCATGGAGTGCGCGCTGGCCTGCCCGGACGCGGCGATCCCGAACACCGTGCACGAGATCCACGACCTGCTGCTCACGGCCATCCGCGAGATCGACGCCACCGACGCGCAGCGGGAGGTGCTCCGGGCGCACGTGTACGGCCTGGCCGAGCAGGTCCGCGCCGCCTACCGCGACGGCGGGTCGGACGCGCCGTTCCACGAGGTCGTCGCGGCTGCCGCCGCCGACATCGACACCGACCAGCCGATCGCTGCGCCGGAACCTCGCCTCGGTGGTCACCACCCTGGCGGGCTTCCCGGTCGCCCGGACCCGGCCGTTCTTCGACGCGATGGAGCGCACCACCCCCGGCACCGGCGCGCTGTTCGCCGCGACGATCGACCCGTGGAAGTGCACCGGCTGCCTCGAGTGCATCGACGTGTGCGGGCCCGGCGCGCTGACGCCGGTCGACCAGGACGCCGAGGTGCTGGCACACGTGCAGGAGCGCTTCGAGTTCATGTCCGCGCTGCCCAGCACCCCGAAGCGCTTCTACGAGACGGCCACCGCGCCGGACGGCGACCGCAAGCGCCTGCTGCTGGACCTGCCCAACTTCTACGCGACCACCGGCGGGCACGGCGCGTGCCGGGGGTGCGGCGAGGTCACCGCGATCCGCCTGGTGATGGCCACCAGCCACGCCAAGGGCGAGGAGCGCCGCCGCGAGCACGTCCGCGAGCTGACGGCGCTGGTCGACGCGCTGGCCGCCAGGCGCGACGGGCTCGATCCCGCCGAGGCCGAGCGCCGCACGCGCATCGACGGCCTGCTCGAGGTCCTCGAGCGCCGGCTGTACCTCTACGAGGGCGGCCCGACCGGCAACGGCCCGGCGTCGACCGTGATCGCCAACGCGACGGGCTGCAGCAGCGTCTACGCCTCGACGATGCCGTTCAACTCCTACCTCGACCCGTGGGTCAACAGCCTGTTCCAGGACACCCAGCCGCTGGCCAAGGGCATCTTCGAGGGCATCTGCGCGCAGACCGTCACCGACGTCCGCGCGATCCGCCTGGCCCGGCTCGAGCTCGAGGACGCCGCGGACCCGGACCGCGACGACCTCGCGCTTGCGCATGCTCAGCTGGGAGGGGTTCACGCCCGATGAGCTGTCGCTGCTGCCCACGGTGCTGACCATCGGCGGGGACGGCGCGAGCTACGACATCGGCTTCGGCGCGATGTCGCGGGTGCTCGCCAGCGACACCCCGATCAAGATGCTGGTGCTGAACTCCGGGGCCTACTCCAACACCGGCGGGCAGGCCTCGACCTCCAGCTTCACCGGGCAGGACTCCGACCTGGCCCGGTTCGGCGGGGCGCACCACGGCAAGCACGAGACGCGCAAGGAGCTCGGCCTGCTGGCCTCGTTCCACCCCAACACGTTCGCGTGCGCGACCAGCACCGCCATGCACGGGCACTTCCTGGGCGCGACGATGCAGATGCTGGACTACCCGGCGCCGGCGATCATGGACGTCTACACCCCCTGCGGCTCCGAGCACGGGGTCTCGGAGTCCGCGTCGAACGCCCGGGCGCGGCTGGCCGTCGAGAGCCGGATGCACCCGCTGTTCGTCCACGACCCGCGTCGCGGCGACACGCTGCACGACTGGTTCACCCTCGACGGCAACCCGGACGTCGGGCCGGACCTGGACGACGAGCACGCTGCAGTACCTCGACGACGAGGGCACCGTGCAGCTGCTGACCACGCCGTTGACCCCTGCGGAGTTCGCGCTGGGCGAGGTGCGGTTCAAGAAGCAGTTCCACCGGCTGCGCCCCGACGAGGAGGGTGCGGGCATCCCCATCGACGAGTACGTCGAGCTGCCGGTCGACCAGCGCCACGGCAGGGTGCCGTTCCTGTACGCCACCGACGACGAGCGGCACCTGATCAAGGTCGCCTGCTCGGAGTCGATCGTCGCGCTGGTCGAGGACCGGCGCCGGTACTGGCACACCCTGCAGTACCTCTCCGGGGTGCACGAGGGTCAGCTGACGTCGCTGCACAGGTCCGACCTCGAGGAGCTGCGCGCCAAGTACGAGCAGGCCATGGCCCAGCGCGAGAGCACGCTGGACGACATCGCCCGGGCCATGTCCGAGCTGGCCACCGCCAGCCGCGCACCGGCCGGCGTCGGCGGCCTGGGTGGCGGCTGTCGGCGCCCGGGCCGGCCCCCGCTGCCGGTGCTGCCGCGGCCGCTGCCGAGCCGGGCGCGGCTGCCCAGGGCCCGGTGTGGCTCGACCCGTCCGACGAGCCGCTGTGCACCGACTGCGGGACGTGCTACCAGGAGCTTCCCCAGCTCTTCGAGCAGGTGACCGTCGTGATCGACGGGGCGGCCCGACAGGTCGCGCGGATGGTCCCCGGCGCACTCGTCGGCGTGGAGGTGACCCCCGAGATCGCCAAGCGCATCGAGCGCGTCAAGGCCACGTGCGACGCGGAGATCATCCGATGAGCGGCCCCGACGACCTGCAGCGCTGGGTGGCTGCCGCGGACACGCTGCGCAGCAGCCGCGCCGAGGTGGAGGTGCTCGAGCACTCCGAGTCGGTGGAGGCCTACACCCACCAGCTCGACCTGCTCAAGCGGCGACTGCTGAGCGACCCGCGCGCGTTCCGGGAGCTGTTCATCTCCGAGGGCATGCAGGCGATCGCCTGGGAGTTCGGCCAGCCCGAGCTGTCGGCGCAGTTCACCCGGACCCTGTGGTCGACGCTGCTGCGCGACGACGACGCCAGCACGGTGCTCATGCGCTTCATCTGGAACCTGCCGCTGGGCAGGAAGCGCACGTTCATCCGCGCCCTCGACGCGCACCTGTCCGACCGCTACCCGATGTTCGACGGGCTGGCCACCGACTGGCCGGCGGGCAACAGCATCCCGCCCTACATCCGCACCCCCGAGGGCCGGTCGCACGACTTCGAGCTGGTCAACAAGGGCTACCTGGGCTACATGGACATCGGCTACACCGCCCGCGACGTCGACCTGTTCGTGTGGCTGGAGGCCCTGCGCGACAAGCAGTGCGCCGAGAAGCCGTGCGAGCTGGGCATCTTCCTGTCCGAGTGCAAGGAGCCGACCGGCGGCTGCCCGGTGCAGATCCACATCCCGGAGATGATCGAGCTGGTCGGCAACGGCCGGTTCCGCGAGGCCCTGCAGCTCATCGAGTCATGCAACCCGCTGCCCGACGTGACCGGCCGGGTCTGCCCGCAGGAGCTGCAGTGCCAGGGCGTGTGCGTCCAGAACAAGCTGCCGATCGCGATCGGGCAGCTGGAGTGGTTCCTGCCCCAGCGCGAGAAGCTGGTCAACCCGGGGGGCGCCACTGCTGCCCTCTCCGGGCGACCGGACCCCTGGCGGTCGGCGACCAAGCCTCCGGTGGCGATCGTGGGGTCCGGGCCGTCCGGGCTGATCAACGCCTACCTGCTGGCCTCCGAGGGCTTCCCCGTGACGGTGTTCGAGGCGTTCCACGCCCTCGGCGGGGTGCTGCGCTACGGCATCCCGGAGTTCCGGCTGCCCAACGAGCTGATCGACGACGTGGTCGGCAAGATCCGCCTGCTCGGCGGCCGGTTCGTCCAGAACTTCGTGGTCGGCAAGACCGCCACGATCCAGGACCTCAAGGACGCCGGGTTCCACCGGATCTTCGTCGGCACCGGTGCCGGGCTCCCGCGGTTCATGAACGTCCCGGGTGAGCACCTGCTCAACGTGATGAGCGCCAACGAGTTCCTGACCCGCGTGAACCTCATGCAGGGCCTGCGCGCGGACTACGAGACCCCGCTGCCCGAGACCGAGGGCAAGGAGGTGCTGGTCATCGGCGGCGGCAACACCGCGATGGATGCCGCGCGCACCGCCCAGCGCCTCGGCGGCAACGTCACCATCGTCTACCGCCGGACGCGCTCGGAGATGCCCGCCCGCGTCGAGGAGCTGCACCACGCCCTCGAGGAGGGCATCGCCCTGCGCGAGCTGTGCGCCCCGTCGGAGTTCCTCGGCGACGACAGGACGGGCTTCGTCACCGCCGCGACGCTGGAGATCATGGAGCTCGGCGAGCCCGACGAGTCCGGGCGCCGGCGACCCATCTCCACCGGCCGCACCGAGACCATGCACGCAGACCTGGTGATCATGGCGCTGGGCAACGCCGCCAACCCGATCATCAAGGACTCCGAGCCCCGGCTCAACACCTCCAAGTGGGGCACGATCGTCCTGGACCACGCGGGCTCCCAGGAGACGACGCTCGAGGGCGTCTTCACCGGCGGCGACGCGGCGCGCGGTGGATCCACGGCGATCGCGGCGGCCGGTGACGGGCGGGCGGCGGCCAACGAGATCCTCGGCGAGGCCTCGCTGCCGCCCGAGGTGGTGCGCGACATGGTCGCCCGCGCCCTGGAGTACACCGAGCTGGGCACCACGGCGCAGCGGATCCTGGCCCGGTCGCACCTGTCGGAGGGCATCGAGGAGTTCACGGTCAGCTCGCCGCTGGTCGCGCGCCGCGGCCCAGGCCGGGCAGTTCGTGCGCCTGCTCCCCCGCCCCGACGGCGAGCTGATCCCCCTGACGCTGGCCGACTGGGACGTCGAGGCCGGCACCATCTGCCTGGTCGTCCAGGGAGTGGGCACGTCAGCAGCATCGAGATCAACGCGATGGAGGTCGGCGACGCCTTCACCGGGATCGCGGGGCCGCTGGGCCGGCCCAGCGACATCCATTCGTACGCCGCCGACGAGACCGTGGTGTTCACCGCCGGTGGCCTCGGGCTGCCGCCGGTGTACCCGATCATGCGCGAGCACCTGCGGCGCGGGAACCACGTGACGCTGATCTCCGGCTTCCGCAGCGCGGACCTGATGTTCTGGACCGGACCCGACGAGCGCGTCGGGCCGGCTGCAGGCCGAGTTCGGCGAGCAGCTGGACGTCATCTACACGACCAACGACGGCTCGTTCGGCGTCCCCGGGTTCGTGACCGGGCCGCTGCAGGAGATGCTCGAGGCCAACCAGCGCGGCGAGGGCCGCACGGTCGCCGAGGTCGTCACGATCGGCCCACCGATGATGATGCGCGCGGTCAGCGACCTGAGCCTGCGGTTCGGCACGCCCTGCGTGGCCAGCCTCAACTCGATCATGGTCGATGCCACGGGCATGTGCGGGGCGTGCATGGTGCCGGTGGTCATCGACGGCAAGATGATCCGCAAGCACGCGTGCATCGACGGCCCGGAGATCGACTCGCACATCATCGACTGGGACAAGTTCCTGCCGCGGTTCGGCCAGTTCCGCGCCCAGGAGAAGCAGCAGCCGGGAACGCCACGGCCTGGCCTGACCGCCGCCGGCCCGAAGCACCGGCCCCGGCATGGCGCAGCCCCCGCCGATGATCGTGGCGGGGGCTGCGGTGCGGTCGGGCGCGTCGGCTACCAGTTGGACAGGACGCGGCCCTGCTTGTCCTTGAAGGACCCGACCAGGATGACGATGAAGTCGATGAGCGCCCAGATGCCCAGACCCCCGAGGGTCACGATCATCAGGATGCCGGTGCCGACCTTCCCCACGTAGAAGCGGTGGACGCCGAGGATGCCGAGGAACCAGGCGAGGATCGCCGCAGCGAGGCGGCTCTTCGGGCTGGCCGGGCGGCCGCTGGCGTCGTACATGGGCTTGCCGTCCGGGAACGTCGCCACGGGCGCCGCCATCGGAGCCGCGTAGGCGACCGGCGGGGGCGGCGGCGGGGTCACGGGGGCCGGCGGGGGCGGCGGCGGGGTCACGGGGGCCGGCGGGGGCGGCGGCGGGGTCACGGCCTCGGTGGGCGGGGGGGTCAGGTCCTGCGGGGCAGGGGTCATGTCATCAGGGGTGCTCATGGGCACCTGTTACCCCGTGGCCGGCCGGCGAAACCCGTGGCGCTCATGTGGGAGTCCCGTGGCCGGGTGTCGAGGACACCACGGCGCACAGGCGGGCGGTCACTCGTGATCACTTGACGTGTGGGGCATGGTGGGTGCATGCCCAACAGACTCGCCGGCGCCCTCTCGCCCTACCTGCGCCAGCACGCCGACAACCCGGTCGACTGGTGGCCGTGGTGCGACGAGGCGTTCGCCGAGGCCCGGCGCCGGGACGTGCCGATCCTGCTGTCGGTCGGGTACGCCGCCTGCCACTGGTGCCATGTGATGGCCCACGAGTCGTTCGAGGACCCGGTCGTGGCGTCGCTGATGAACGAGCTGGTCGTGGCGGTCAAGGTCGACCGCGAGGAGCGGCCGGACATCGACGCGGTCTACATGCAGGCCACCCAGGCCCTCTCGGGCGGCGGCGGCTGGCCGATGACGGTGTTCCTGGACCATGACGGGCGGGCGTTCCATGCGGGCACGTACTACCCGCCCCGACCCAGGCACGGCCTGCCGTCGTTTCGCGACCTGCTGCTCGGGATCGACCGGGCCTGGCGCACCGAGCGCACCCGGGTGGACGCGGCGGCAGCACGGCTGGACGAGGCCCTCCGCAACGCGGAGCACGCGTTCCCGGCCGGCCCGGATCCGACCCACGGCGACGTGGTGGACGCCCTCGACCAGCTCGAGGCGGACTTCGACTCGGTCCGGGGCGGCTTCGGCGGCGCCCCGAAGTTCCCGCCCTCCCTGGTCCTGGAGTTCCTGCTGCGCGCCGACGCGCTGCTCGCCCGCGCCGGCACGCCGGATCCGCGCGCGCTGCAGATGGCGTCGACCACCATGGCTGCGATGGCCCGGGGCGGGATGTACGACCAGCTCGGCGGGGGGTTCGCCCGGTACAGCGTCGACGCGGACTGGGTCGTGCCCCACTTCGAGAAGATGCTCTACGACAACGCCCTGCTCCTGCGCGCGTACCTGCACTGGTGGCGGGCGACCGGGGACCCGCTGGCCCGCCGGGTGGTCGAGCAGACGGCCGACTTCCTCCTGCGGGACCTGCGCACCCCGCAGGGCGGGTTCGCCTCCTCCCTTGATGCCGACAGCGAGGGCCGCGAGGGCGCCTTCTACGTCTGGACCGCCGCCCAGCTCGACGCAGTGCTCGGCCCGGCGGACGGCGCCTGGGTCGCCGGGCTGTGCCTGGTCACGGCCGCCGGCACGTTCGAGCAGGGGACCTCGGTGCTCCAGCTGCGCGCGGAGCCCGACGACATCGCTCGATGGGAACGGTGCCGGACCGGCCTGGCCCGCGCCCGGGCGGAGCGGGAGCAGCCGGCGCGCGACGACAAGGTCGTGGCCGCCTGGAACGGCCTGGCGATCGCGGCCCTGGCCGAGGCGGGGGCCCTGCTGGACGTCCCGGAGTGGATCACCGCGGCCGTCGGGTGCGCCCACCTGCTGCGCACGACCCACTGGGACGACGGGGCACATCGATTGGCCCGGGTGTCCCTGGCCGGGGCCGTCGCACCTGAGGCGCCGGGCGTGCTCGAGGACTACGCCGACCTCGCCGAGGGCCTGCTGGCCCTCTACCAGGTGACCGGGCAGCAGCGCTGGTTCGATTCCGCGGCCGAGCTGCTCGACGTCGTGCGCGAGCAGTTCGCCGACGGTGCCGGCGGGTTCTTCGACACGGCTGCCGATGCCCCGGCGCTGGTGCGCCGGCCCCGGGATCCCAGCGACGGCGTGACCCCCTCGGGGGCCTCGGGGGCGGCCCAGGCCCTGCTGACCATGTCGGCGCTGACCGGGGATCCGGGCGCCCGCACCGCGGCCGAGCAGGCGCTCGGCCCCCTGATGCCCCTGGCCCGCGCGACGCCCCGGTTCACGGGGTGGGCCTGGTCGGCCGCCGTCGCGGCCATGGCCGGTCCGGCCCAGGTCGCGGTGGCCCTGCCCACCGATCCCTCCCATCCGCGGCTCGGGGCCTCGACGCTGGCTGCCGTTGCGGTCGCGATGCTCGGCCAGGCGCAGGTGTCCCCCGTGATGCCCGAGGCCCCGGCCGCGCTGGACCCCCTGCACCGGGCAGCGCTCGGGTCGACCTCCCCGGGGCTGGTCGTGGCCGCGGGCCTGGCCGGCACCAGCCGGGTGCCCCTGCTCGCCGACCGCCCGATCGTCGACGGACGTCCGACGGCGTATCCGTGCCGGGGGTTCGTCTGCGACCTGCCCGTCACCACGGTGGAGGGACTTCGCCGCAGCCTCGGGGACTGAGCCGCGCCCGGCTGCGCGCGACGGGCCGGGCCGGCCGGCGAACCCCGGGCGCCGGGGCGCAGGATGGACCCATGGAGGTGGAGCTCCAGTACTTCGACGACTGCGCCGGGTGGCGCACGGCGCACGCGAACCTGCGGGCGGCGCTCGAGCGCACGGGTCGCGTCGACCAGCCGATCCGGCTGGTCGAGGTCACCACCCACGAGCACGCCGTCTCCCTGGGCTTCCGCGGCTCGCCGTCGATCCTGCTCGACGGTGCGGACGCCTTCCCCGCCGCGGACCCGGCTGTCGGGCTGGCCTGCCGCATCTACCCGACGCCGGTTGGACCGGCCGGCAGCCCCACCGTCGACCAGCTCGTCGACGCCCTGCGATGACACCGGCCCCGGGTGAAGCGCCGGACCTCGCCAGCCCGCTGTGCCTGCCCTGCGGGCTGGTGCTGCCCAACCGGATCGCCAAGGCCGCGATGACCGAGTGCCTGGCCGACCCCCGCACGAACGACCCGAACGACCGACACGTGCGGCTCTACCGGCGCTGGGCCGACGGCGGCCCGGGCCTGTCGGTCACGGGCAACGTGATGGTCGACCGTCGCTACCTCGAGCGCACGACCAACGTGGTCCTCGACGAGCGGACCGACCGGGGCGCCCTGGCGAGCTGGGCACGGGCCGCCCAGGCCGACGGCGTGCCGGCACTGGTCCAGGTCAACCATCCCGGCCGCCAGTGCAGCGTGTTCGTCAGCCGCCACCCGGTGGCCCCCTCCGCCGTGCGCCTGCGCACGCTGGGGGCGTTCGCGACCCCGCGTCCCCTGACCGACGCAGAGGTCGAGGACCTGGCCGACCGGTACGCGGCCGTCGCCGGCATGGCGGTTGGGGCGGGCTTCGCCGGGGTCCAGGTCCACGCCGCGCACGGCTACCTTGCCAGCCAGTTCCTCTCCCCGCTGGCCAACCTGCGCTCGGACCGCTGGGGCGGGCCGCTGGCCAACCGCGCCCGCTTCCTGCTCGAGGTGGTGGCCCGCACCAGGGCGGCGATCGGCCCGTCCGCGGCCCTCGCGGTGAAGCTGAACAGCGCGGACTTCCTGCGTGGCGGGTTCGGCGAGGACGAGGCGGCGCAGGTCGTCGCCTGGCTGGAGGCCGAGGGGGTGGACCTGCTCGAGGTCAGCGGGGGCACCTACGAGTCCCCCGCCCTGATGGGGATCGCCGACGGCCTGGGCCACGAGGACGCCGAGGCCTACTTCGTCGGCTTCGCAGCCCGGCTGCGCGCCGAGGTCCGGATGCCGCTGATGCTCACCGGGGGGATCCGCTCGGCCGCGGTGATGCGCCGCCTGCTCGCGGCGGGCACCGTCGACGTGATCGGCCTGGCCCGGCCACTGGCCCTCGACCCCGCGCTGCCGCGTGGCCTCATCACAGGCGCAGTCGAGCGAAGTCCCGTCGCGGTGCCGGGCTCGCGGTGGGCGACCATGGACGCGCTGGTCGAGGCCGGCTGGTACGGGCTGCAGATGGCCCGCATGGCCGACGGCCGGGACCCCGACCCGGGGCTGCCGCGCTGGCGCGCGATCGTGGGCTACCTCGGCGACGAGGCCCGGCACGCGGCTCGGCGCGAGGTCGCGGCCCTGCCGTGATCCGCGGTGCCCCGGCCGTGCGGCCTCAGCCGCCGGAGTGCTGGGCGACCAGTGCGGCCAGCCTGCGGGCCGTGTTGACGTTGCGGACCGTCGACTGCCGGTACAGCGGCGTGCCGAGGATGCGCTGCAGGCCGCTGCGCGTTGCATCGGCGCGCGCCACCATCCAACCGAACGCTCCGGGGGCCAGGACCACGTGGTCGAGGCCGTCCTGCGGCTCCAGCTCGGCGCTGGCCGCTGCCGGGTCCACCCCGTCGAGCAGGTAGACGACATCGGCCTTCATCTGCGGGCCGTTGGTCCAGTCCGCAGGGATCGCCGCGGCGATGGCCTCGATGTCGGCCCCGGACCGGACCAGGACCCGCGGCCGGAACCCGAACTCGGACTCGATCGCCGACTCCATCCGGTCGGCCAGGGCCAGGTGGTCGGTCGGCCCGGCTGCGAAGACCACGTTGCCGGTGTTGATGTAGGTGACCGGGTCCAGCAGGCCCAGCTCCTGGCAGATACGGCGCAGGTCCCCCATCGGCAGGGCGTTGTTGCCCCCCACGTTGATCCCCCTGAGCAGGGCGACGTGGATCATGCGCCGACTCCCTTCGGGGCGCTGACCGGCCGGGTCGCGGGCTCACTGGTCCTCGTGCGCATGCCCGGTCGTGGCGACCTCGAGCGCCTCCTCCGGGCTCAGGTCCTCGTGCCGGGCCAGCCTGCTCGGCCACCAGGTGCGGGGGCCGATCAGGATCACGGCCGAGGGGACCACCAGCGAGCGCACGATGATGGTGTCCAGCAGCACGCCGGTGGCGACGATGAACGCGATCTGGAACAGGAACAGCAGGGGCAGGATGCCCAGGGCGCTGAAGGTCGCGGCCAGCACGACACCGGCGCTGGTGATGACCCCGCCGGTCACGGCCAGGGCGCGCAGGATGCCCGCCCGGTTCCCGAACTTGATCGTCTCCTCGCGCGCCCGTGTCATCAGGAAGATGTTGTAGTCCACGCCGAGCGCGGCGAGGAAGACGAACGCGTACAGCGGCACCGAGGCATCGGCGCCCGGGAGGTCCATGATCCCGTAGAAGACGATGGCGGCCAGGCCGAGGGTGGCGGCGAACGACAGGACCACCGTCGCGATGAGCAGCAACGGTGCCACGATCGCCCGCAGCAGGACCATCAGGACCAGGAAGGTGACCAGGAGCACGGCGGGGATGATCACCCGCAGGTCGCTCTGCGTCGCGACGTTGGTGTCCAGGGCCGTCGCCGTGGTCCCACCGACCAGCGCCTCGGTGCTGACCGCATCGAGCTCGGTCCGCAGCTGCTCGACGGTCCGCTCGGCCTCGGCGGAGTCGGCCAGGTCGGTCAGCGTCGCCTGGAGCTGCACCATGCCGTCCACGACCAGGGGCTCGGCACCCGGTCCGGGCGGCCCGGCCGTGACCGGCAGCACGGCCGACACGCCCGGGTTCGTCGAGACCACCTCGACCATCGCGTCGAGCTCCTCAGCCGGCCCGATGATGACCGTCACGCTGCCCGACCCGGCCGGGAAGTGCCGTGCCAGGGCGTCCTGGCCCTGCGTGGACTCGACCTCGGTGAGGAAGAACTCGGAGGTCGGCACCCCCTCGGCCTTGAACGCGGGCAGGAAGGCCGACAGGCCCAGCAGCAGGACCAGCGACGCGGCCAGCACCAGGCGGGTGCGCCGGTCGACGAACCCCGCGACCCGGGCCCAGAAGCCGCGCACCTGCGCCTGCGGGTCGGCCATGTCCAGCTTCGGCTTCGCCGGCCAGTAGGCGCGCCGACCCAGCATGACCAGCACGGCCGGCAGGAACGTCAGCGTGGCGATCATGGCGAAGACGACGCCGACCGCGGCGACCGGGCCCAGGCCACGGTTGGCGTTCAGCTCCGAGAGCAGCAGGGTCATCACGCCGAGTGCCACGGTGCCCGCGGAGGCGACCACCGCCTCCCAGGTCCCCCGCAGGGTGCGCCCCATCGCGTCGACCTGGTACTCGGTCCTGCGCAGCTCCTCCCGGAACCGGGAGACGACCAGCAGGGAGTAGTCCGTCGCGGCACCGATGGTGAGGATGAACAGGATCCCCTGGGCCTGCCCGTTCAGCGTGATGATGCCGTTGTCGGCCAGCAGGTAGATGACCATCGACGCGGCACTGAGCGCGAACAGCGAGGTGGTGAGCACGACGAAGGGCAGGATCGGGCTGCGGTAGACGATCAGGAGGATGACCAGCACCACCCCGAGCGCCACCAGCAGCAGCAGCCCGTCGATCTCGCCGAACGCCTCGGTGAAGTCGGCCAGGAAGCCCGCCGGTCCGGTGACGTAGACCGCGGCGCCGAGGTCCCGGGCGGCGCTGTCGGCGAGCACCGCGCGGATCTCGGCGATCTCGGCGCCGGGCTCCGCGTCGTCCTGGACCACGATGCTGGCGATGACCGAGATCGCCTGACCGTCCTCGCTGGGGATCGGGCCGGCGACGTCGGGCTGGACCCCGGGGACCTCCTTGATCCGCTCGATGTCGGCCGCCACGGCGCCCAGCGCGGCCTGGTCGAAGGGCTCGCTGAACTCGTAGACGACGACGGCGGGGATGCTCGCGGACGGGTTGAAGTCCTCCTGGAGCTGGAGCACCCGGGTCGACTCGGCCTCTGCGGGCAGGAACGTCGCCGAGTCGTTCTCCTGGACCTCGGCCAGCCGGCCCGCGAACGGACCGGCGATCGAGCCGAGGACCAGCCAGCCGATCACGATCAGCGCGGGGACCAGCCAGCGGCGCAGGCGGATGCCGGAGCGGCTGTGCCGGTCGGACACCCCGGCCTGATCACCCGGTGACCCGACGCCTCGCTCGGCACCTTGCTGCTCGCTCATGACGCTCCCCTCGGGCCGGATGGTCCCCGCCGCAGGCGCATGGCCGCGCGGGTCACGGCCCCGGCACGGCACCCCGGGGCCGGCCCCACGCTAGGGATGCCCAGCCGCCGGCACAATCCCGCAGCCTGTGATCTTTCCCACCGGTCAGGCGCGCAGCGCCTCGGCCAGCTCGGCGAACGCCCCGACCAGCAGGCCCATGTCGTCGCTGGTGTGGGCCAGCGACACCAGCCACTGCTCGTCGAGCCCGGGCGGGGTCAGGATGCCGCGATTGACCCCCCAGAGCCAGCTGAGCTCGGCAGCCTCGAAGTCCGTGCGCTTGTAGTCGCGGTAGTTGCGCACTGGGCCGGGCGCCCAGGTGACCGCGCCCTTGACGCCGAACCCGACGGTGTGGGCGGGCAGGTCGTAGCGGGCGATCAGCTCGTCGAGGGCGTCGAGGGCCTCGTTGTTCACCTGCTCGGCATCGGCCAGGGCCTGCTCGGTGCAGACCTCGTCCACGGCGGCCGCAGCGGCCATCACCAGCGGGTTGCCGTTGTAGGTGCCGAAGTGCCACATGCGGTTGTCCCCGACGACGGCCATCACCTCCGCGCGCCCGCCGAACGCGGCCAGCGGCAGTCCGCCGCCCACGCTCTTGGCCAGGGCGATCAGGTCCGGGCGGATGCCCAGCCGCTGCGAGGCGCCCGCGTAGCCGGCGGTGAGGCCGGTCTTGACCTCGTCGAAGACCAGGAGCACGCCGTGCCGGTCGCAGGCCTCGCGCACGCCGGCCAGGTACCCGGCATCGGGCAGGACGATGGAGATGTTCTCCATCACCGGCTCCATCACCACGGCCGCGATCTGCGAGGCATGCTCGGCGAGGATCGCCTCCAGCCGGTCGAGATCGTTGTAGGGCACGACGTGCACGGTGCCCGCCTCGACGTCGAAGGGCACCACGGGCGTCGGGGCGTCCTCAGGGCCAGCCTCGGCGACGTCGGGCTTGACCGACACCGACAGCGCGTCGTAGCCGCCGTGGTAGCCGCCCTCGAGCTTGATGATGGCGTGCCGCTGCGTGTAGGCCCGGGCGGTGCGCACCGCATACATGGTCGCCTCGGTGCCGGAGTTGGTGAACCGGAGCTGGTCGAGGCCGAACCGCTGCTGGAACCTCTCCGCGACGCCCGTCGCCGCAGGTGACGGCGTGACGAACAGCGTGCCGACGTCCATCGCGGCCGTCACGGCGTCGACCACGGCCGGGTTCAGGTGGCCGACCAGCATCGCGCCGAACCCCATCGACAGGTCCAGCAGCCGACGGCCGTCGACGTCGGTCAGCCAGGCGCCACGCGCCGAGGTGATGGCGATCGGGTGCGGATCCCAGTGCTGGAACGACGAGGTGACGCCCAGCGGCAGGGAGCCGAGGGCTCGCTGGTGATGGGCAGCCGAACCGGGGTGCTGGGCGGTGAACCTCTCCCACTCCGCGGCCATCAGCTGCTCGACCCGGCCCGGGTCCAGCGGGGTCCACGTGGTCGGCAGGGTCCGGCGGGTGGCCGGGTCATGGGCCGGCCACGCGGCGGCAGCGTGGGTGCTCGGCGCGGAGTCGAGGGTCATGGGCGCTCTCCAGTGGGCTCGGGGCGGGGGCCAACGGACCGAGGGTACCCGGACGAGGGCTCCGATGACGAGTCCGAGACATGGCCGATCCTTCGGATCCGGTCGAATCGGTGCCATTCGCCTTCGCCATTCGTACGCCATGTTGCGATCACGCAGCGGAATCCGCAGCCGGCCGGAACGGGCCGGAGCCCGGTCCGAGCCGGGCGGACAGCCGGGCGGACAGCCGGGCGGAGGCCCGGGCGGACAGCGGGACAGGTCCGATCCGCTACGCGGGCCGCGGCCGCCAGGGCCGCCAGTCGGAGGTCGCCACGGCGCGGGGCTTGCCGTCCCACTCGATCTGGGCCTCCACGACGACCAGGTCGGGGTCGGCGGAGGTGACCACGGCGCGCAGCAGGAGCTCCTGGTCCAGCGGGACGGGGCGCAGGTACCGGACGTCCAGGCCTGCCGTGACGAACAACGGCGGGCTGTCCACACCAACGCCGGGGATGCCCACCTCGACCTCGTGGAAGACCGCCGCGCCGCTGTGGCAGTCGAGCACCGTCGCGATGATCCCGCCGTTGAGGAAGCCGAACCCGTTGCCATGCTCCGGCCACGGGAGGAACTCGGCCACGACCGCGTCGCCGTCCGGGTAGCTGCGCAGGTGCAGGCCCTTGGGGTTGGCATGCCCGCAGCCGAAGCAGTTGAGCTGCGGGTACAGCCGTTCCTGGATGCTGGAGCCAGCGGGCCGGGCCGCCATCTCAGATCCCGAGGGTGTTGCGGGGGTAGGCAGCCTCCGGGTCGGTCATGACGTTGACCAGGTACGGGATCCCGGCGGCCATCGCCCGGTCGATGGCCGGGCCGATCTCGGCCGGGTCCGTCACGGTCTCACCGCCGCCACCAAGCGCGATGACGATCTCGTCGTACCTCGTCGGCGCCAGGTCGGCGATGACGTCGTAGCCGTAGAGCATCCGCATCGGGTGCTTCTCGAGCGCCCAGCCGGAGTTGTTCCCGACGATCATCACGGCGGGGATGCCGTGGCGCACCAGCGAGTCGACGTCCATCAGGGAGAAGCCCGCGGCGCCGTCGCCCATCAGCAGGAACAGCGGGGCGCCCGGGTGCGCGATCCCCGCGGCCAGCGCGTAGCCGGGGCCGGTGCCCAGGCAGCCGTAGGGCCCGGGGTCGAGCCAGCGGCCGGGCTGTGCGGGCTCGATGTAGCGGCCGGCGAACGACACGAAGTCGCCGCCGTCCCCGATCACGACGGAGTCGTCGGTCAGCCGCGGCAGCAGCTCACCGTAGATCCTGGCGGGGTTGATCGGGTCGCTGTCGGAGGACAGGGCGGGGCGGTCCTTCGCAACGGCCGCCGTGGCCGCATCCCGGAGGGTGCCCACCCAGCCCGCGTCAGCCGGGGTCCCCTCGGCGAGGCCGGCCAGGCTGGAGCGCAGGTCGCCGACGACGGTGCAGGTCACGGTCGACGCGTTCGACCGCTGCCCCTCGACGTCGACGAGGTGGATCGACCTTCGCGGGCGGCGCGCCGAAGACGCCGAAGCCGAGCCGGAAGTCCAGCGGGGTCCCGACCACGATGACCAGGTCCGCGCCACCGAACGCGACCCCGCGGGCACGGGTCACCAGGTGCGGGTCGCTGGGCGGGATGACTCCGCGCCCCATCCCGTTGCTGATCACGGGCAGGTTGCGCCCGGCCACCACGGCGCGGGCCGCCTCGACGGCGGCAGCCATCCACACCCCGCCCCCGAGGACCAGGACCGGGCGCACCGCCGCGTCGATCAGGGCGCGGGCCTCGGCGAGGGCGTCGGGATCCGGGTCCGGGCCGCGGTCGGTGGGCCGCGGGTCAGTGCCGCCGCGGGGCGTCGGGGGGAACAGCACGTCCATCGGGATGTCCCAGAACACCGGCCCCATGTGGGCGCTGCCGGCCAGGGCGAATGCGCCGTCGCCGTCAGCCCGGATCGAGGCGGGGTCGTGGGTGGTGTGGGCCCGCTTGGTGACGCTGGACAGGATCGGCGGCTGGTCGAGCTCCTGCAGGGCGCCCGAGCCCCACCGCATGTCCGGCGAGCGTCCGCCGAGCACGACCATCGGTGAGCCGTTGAACCATCCGGACGTGATCGCGCTGACCGCGTTCGTGACCCCGGGTCCCGCGGTGACGGCGGCGAACCCGGGCGTGCGGGTCAGCTTGCCGATCGCCTCGGCGGCGAAGGCGGCGGTCTGCTCGTGGCGCGTGTCGACCAGCCGCAGCGGGCCGGCGCGCTCGGCCGCTGCGGGGGTCGCCCGCCTGCGCGACCCCGGCCTGGCCGCCGACCGCGGCGTCGAAGACCGGGAAGATGTGCGCGCCGGAGAGCGTGAAGAGCGTCGAGACACCCGCCGCGCGGGCGGCGTCGACCACGTGCTGACCGCCGTTGACCTGTTCCATGCGCCTCACCGTAGATGGATCACCGGGACTGGACCTGCTGCCACGTCGCGATGTGGGGCGCGAGCACGTCGGCCAACGTGGGTGAGCCGACCTCGCGCAGGACGTAGCGCGCACGGCGCATCGGGTGGCCCGGGTCGATCAGCCGCGCCGAGGTCCATCGGCGTGCCGGAGACGACCACGTCCACCGGCGCACGCCGGATGGTCTCGGCGAGGTCGTCGAGCTGGGCGGCGCCGTAGCCCATGGCCGGGAGCACCGGACCGGTCGCCGGGTACTTCTCGTAGGTCGTCGCGATCGAGCCGACCGCGAAGGGACGGGGGTCGACGATCTCGGCGGCGCCGGCCTGGTGCGCCGCGACCGTGCCGGCGCCGAACGGCATCCCGCCGTGCGTCAGGGTGGGGCCGTCCTCCACGACGAGCACCCGCTGGCCGGCCAGTGACCCCTCCCCCTCCAGGGTGACCGGCGACTCCGCGCGGATGACGATCGCATCGGGCACCATCGCGCCCACCGCCGCGACGACCGCCTCGACGTCTGACGGCTGCGCGGTGTCCACCTTGTTGACGACGACGACGTCGGCCAGGCGAAGGGTGGTCTCGCCCGGGTGGTAGGCCGACTCGTGCCCTGCGCGCAGCGGGTCCACGACGGTGATCATCAGGTCCGGGCGCACGAACGGGAAGTCGTTGTTGCCGCCGTCCCAGACGATCACGTCGGCCTCCGCCTCGGCCGCCCGCAGGATCGCCTCGTAGTCGACCCCGGCGTACATCACCATGCCCATCTCGACGGGCACCTCGTACTCCTCGCGCTCCTCCACGGTCGGGTCGCTGGCATCGATGTCCGCCAACGACGCGAACCGCTGCACGCGCATGGCCACCAGGTCGCCGTAGGGCATCGGGTGGCGGATCAGCGCCACCCGCAGCCCGGCGTCGAGCAGCAGCCGCCCGACGGCGCGCGTGGTCTGGCTCTTGCCACAGCCGGTGCGCACCGCCCCGATGCCGACCACCGGCCTGATGCTGGGCAGCATGCTCGCCGCCGGACCGACGAGCCGGAAGTCCGCGCCGGCGGCCATCGCGATCGAGGCGGCGTGCATGACGTCGACATGCGCCACGTCCGAGTAGGCGAAGACGACCTCGTCGACGGACTGCTCGCCGATCAGCGCGACCAGGCGATCCTCCGGCACGATCGGGATGCCGTCCGGGTACAGCGGGCCGGCCAGCGACGACGGGTACGTGCGATCGTCGATGCCCGGGATCTGGGTCGCCGTGAAGGCCACGACCCGCGCGTCGGCGTCATCGCGGAACACCGTCGCGAACACGTGGAAGTCCCGCCCGCCCGCGCCCATGATCACCACAGTCCGCATGGCGCACATTGTCTCCCACCGGGACCGGAGAGCCCGGGCTGGCTGCGCCGGCCGCAGGAGGAATCGATGGCTCGCACCGGCCCCGCGTGCCGGGGCCCCCGACCCCTACTGGGCCACCAGCTCGGCCAGCAGCCGATCGAGGTCCACCAGGGCAACCCGGATGACGGAGTCGCTGCACCCGTAGGGCAGCACGAGGGTGCCGCCATGGATCATCGCCCCGCACGAGTACACCACGTTGGGGACGTACCCATCGCGCTCGTCGTCGCGCGGTGTGAGCAGCGGCTCGGCGAGGCTGCCCAGGACGATGCTGGGATCGGTCAGGTCCAGGAGCATCGCGCCGATGCCGTACTGCCGGACCGGGCCAACCCCATGGGTGAGGACGAGCCATCCTGCGGGTGTCTCGAGGGGCGGGCCGCAGTTGCCGACCTGGATGATCTCCCAGGGCCGGCGCGGTTGCTGCAGCCCGGTGCGGACCTCCCAGTGCGAGCCGTCGGACGACTCGGCGAGGCTCGTGCTCTCCCGGTCCCACCGCGACAGGGCCAGCAGCCGGCCGCCGACCTCGCGCGGGAACAGCGCCATCCCCTTGTCGTGAGCGGCGGACCCGCTGAGCAACTGGCTGCGGAAGGTGCGGAAGTCGGCCGTCTCGAGCATCGCGGGTGCGACGTTGACGCCGTCGTACGCGGTGTAGGTGCCCCGGTAGGACACCGACCCGTCCACCCCCGTGAACCTGGCAAGTCGGAGATCCTCCAGGCCGTGGCTCTCCCCGGGGGCGGTGGGCAGGATGACCCGCTCGTCGAGGGCCGATCGGGCCGGGAACTCAAGGCAGTAGTGCGACGCGGCGACGGCTTCGAGCCGCTCGATCGCGACGGCCGCATACCCGCGGGTGAGGCTCTGGCTGCGCAGGGTGGCGATGGCGCGGTCCAGCGCGGGGCGGTCGAAGGTCTCCGGCAGCCCGGCGAGCACGAATGCGCCGGCGGCGTTGTCGTCCTCGGCGCGCAGGCCCAGCTGCCGGACGAACTGCGCCCTCGAGTAGCTGAGGGGAACAGGCTCGCCCTGGGCCAGTGGACGTCGCGGCTCGTCGAACTGGACACTGGATCGCGCATCGACCACGCCCGTGCGGAACCCGATGCTGGAGATGTGCCCCTCACCCACCGAGCGCACGCTCATCACGAACCGCGTGGCGCCGTCCGGCAGGTCGGACTGGTCCGGGTGGGCGACCATCGAGGGGTTGAACAGTGCTGCCGATTCGAGGGCGTACTCCTGGCTGAAGTAGGCACCCGCCAGCAGGCGGCGGCTCCGGGACAGCGCCCGGGGCTCTGCCAGCCTGTGCGCGATCATCAGGAAGCGGCGCTCGAACGTGCCCTCCAGGTCCCGATGACGGGTCCCGAATGCCCGGAGGGCCTGCCCCAGGGCCCGCTCCACGTCGTCGTCGGTGAGCCCGAGGACGCGGTCCAGGACCGTGCTGGCACGCGACGCTCCCACGGTCAGCCGCTCCTGGCCGGGCAGGAACAGCAGCGTGACCACGCGTCTGGGATCGGGACGCAGGACGTGGTCGGTCCGCCTCACCAGCGGATCGGTCACGCGGCCGCCACGAGCACCGCGCGCCGGGAGATCTGGAGCGTGGACAGCGCCGCAAGGGTCGATTCGGCCCCCCGGTTGGCGTTGACCGAATCATGGTGCAGGCCGTCCGAGCACCCACCGGTCGAGAGGTCGTAGAGCGCCAGGCCCACGTCGTTGGTCCCGAGGAACCAGTCCGCGCAGCTCTGGGTCGCGGCCAACCAGCGACGATCGCCTGTGCACTGATGGGCCCGCCAGCAGGCCTCGGCCAGGGCAGCGACCTCGATCGGCTGCTGGTCGAAGCCGGGCTGGGCGTCCCCGGGTTCCCGGCCGCCGGCCGGCACGACGGACAGATGCCCAGCAGGGGAGGTCTGCAGCTCCACGAGCCAGCGCAGCTGGGCCAGTCCCCGATCACGCAGGGGCACGTCCCCGAGGGCCACTCCGATGGCGATCAGCGCCTCGGGAAGGACCGCGTTCGCGTAGGTCAGCCGCGGCTCGGGCCACGGCCAGGACCGGTCGACGGTGGGCCGGTCCAGGAGGGTCCGGGCGTCCGCGAGCAGCCGCAGCGAGGCGCCGTCCCCGGGTCGGGCCCGCAGGATGTCGGCCGCCCCGAGGGCTGCGTAGGCCATCGACCGGGGCCAGGGCGAGCGCACCTGCATGCCACGCGCCGCGATCTCCACCGCGCGCGCGCGGACCTCCCCCCGCGTGTTCGCAGCGGCCGCGCCGACCGCCCAGACGGCCCTGCCCCAGTGATCCTCCACACCTGGTTGGTCCGACCAGGCGCGATCGTCCCCGCGCCTGTTGCGGAACGCGCCTCCGCTGTCCTGCGCGGCAGCGGTGAAGCGCATGTAGATCCCGATCAGCTGCTGCAGCTGATCGGTGGGAGCAGGCTGGCGGACGGTGACGACGAGCGCACGGGAGACGTCGTCCAGGCAGTAGCCGTGCTCGGGGCGGGGCTCGCTGTGCAACGCGTGCTCATAGAGGCCCCAGGGGGTCGTCATCCGGACCAGGTGGTCGAATCGGGGCTCGGGGATCATCAGGCCACTGACTCCGTCCGCTTGACGAGCAGGTCCTGGCCCACCGAGAGGTACTCCCCCGCCACGGCCGACCACAGCAGGCCCGGGGCCAGCGCCCTGGCGGTCTCGGCCATCGAGGCGGCCAGGGTCGGTTGGGTGAGGATCCGGCGCAGGGCGGAGGCGATCGCGTCCGGGTCCCGCTGGGGAACGAGCAGTCCCGCACCGCCGGACAGCACCTCGACCGCGTGCGGGAACCGCGTGGAGACCACCGGCTTGCCGGCCACGACCGCTTCGACCAGCACCCCCGAGGTCACCTGGTCGCGCGAGTCGTAGGGAAGCAGGACGACATCGACGGACCCCACGAGCGCTCGCAGGGATGGCCCGTCGAGGTACCGGTTGTCGAATGCCACGAGGTCGCAGAGCCCGAGTGAGGCAACCTGGGCCGCCAGCCCCTCGCGGTAGGCCTCGCCCTCCCGCTCGACAACCCGTGGATGGGTCTGACCGACCACGCGGTAGATCGGCTGGGGGGCAAGGTCCGCAAGGTCCGACATGGCGCGGATCGCCCACTCGATCCCCTTGCCTGCGCCGAGCAGGCCCCAGGTGAGGATGACGGGCCGGGCGCCGCCCGTCGCCGGGACGAGCCCGTGGGCATCCCCATCCACCCGGGTGTCCAGGGCCCCGTGAGCGATCACCACCACCTTCTCGGGCGGGACGTCCCAGCCGGCGAGGAGACGCGATCGGGCTGTGTGGGTCATCGTGACGATCACGTCGGAGGCGTCGATGACTCCGGCCAGGACCCGCCTCTGCTGGCGGGTCGGCCTCATGAGCACGGTGTGCAGCACCGAGATGACAGGCACCCGGACGTCGTCCAGCACGGTCAGGACGTCAGCGCCGTCACGACCACCGAAGATGCCGTACTCGTGCTGGATGACGGCGACATCGAAGGCGTTCAGGCTCGCCGCGCCCAGCCGTGCAGCACCCGGCTGGGAGGTGACCAGCTGATGGGCCACCAGTGGCTCGTCAGGCTGGACGGAGTCCACGACTCGGACGATCCCCACCTCCGCACCGACGCCGGCCAGGTTCGTCGCCAGGGCCTTGGTGAAGGTCGCCAGACCGCACTGGGTGGGTGGATAGGTGCTGAGGATGCCGAAGCTGACGGCCATCGGGGGCCCTTCGCTGAGGATGCTGCAGTGCAGCAGTGGCGCTGCCGAGATCATGCGGGGCCGGTCGTCATCCCCGGGGCGACGGCCCGGGCGGGCAATGCCACGAATCGATTCAACGGAGCGAACCGACTGCCCCACGCTAGCACGGCGGCGGCGCCCGCGCGGCGGGGCTTGTCGCCGCGGACGGCACGACCGAGACCGTGACGATCACCGTGACGGCCCCCGAGGGCGGCGCCTGGGCCGGGTCCCGACGCCCCTAGGCCGTGACCCCCCAGTCGAGGATGATCTTGCCGGAGTTGCCCCCGGAGGCCACCTCGAAGGCCTCGGCGAACTGGTCGATGCCGAACCGGTGGGTGATCACCGGCGTGATGTCCAGGCCGGCCTGGATCAGCGAAGCCATCTTGTACCAGGTCTCGAACATCTCCCGGCCGTAGATCCCCTTGATCCGCAGGCCCTTGAAGATCACCTGCGTCCAGTCGATGGCGACCTCGTCGGTGAAGATGCCGAGCATCGCGATGCGCCCCCCATGCGCCATCGTGTCCAGCATCTGCCGGAAGGCCGACGGGTTGCCGCTCATCTCCAGCCCCACGTCGAAGCCCTCGGTCATGCCCTGCTCGACCATGACCGCGCGCAGGTCCTCGGTCGAGACGTCGACGCTGCGCGTGGCGCCCATCGCGAGGGCCAGCCCGAGCCGGTAGGGGTTGACGTCGGTCGCGACGACGTTGCGGGCGCCGACGTGCGACGCGATCGCCACCGCCATCGCGCCGATCGGCCCCGCGCCGGTGACCAGCACGTCCTCCCCGACGAGGTCGAACGACAGCGCGGTGTGGGTGGCGTTCCCGCACGGGTCGAGGATGGAGGCCACCTCGTCGGTGACCGCCTCGGGGACCCGGAACAGGTTGCTCGCCGGCAGGCTCAGGTACTCGGCGAACGCCCCGGGGCGGTTGACCCCCACCCCCACGGCGTCCTTGCACAGGTGCCGCTGGCCGGCCCGGCACCGTCGGCAGTGCCCGCAGACGATGTGGCCCTCCCCCGTGACCCGATCGCCGACCGAGTACCCGGTCACCTCGGAGCCGACCGCGGCGATCCGCCCGACGTACTCGTGGCCCACGTGCATGCCCAGCGGGATGGTCCGCTGGCTCCAGTGGTCCCAGTTCCAGATGTGCACGTCGGTTCCGCAGATCGACGACTTGTGGATGCGGATGAGCACGTCGTTGTGGCCCATCTCGGGGACCGCGACCTGCTCCATCCAGAGACCCTGCTCGGGCCGGGCCTTGACCAGGGCGCGCATCGTCGCGGGGAGCGGCGGGCCGACGCTCATGCCACCACCCCCAGCGTGCGGCCGACCCGGGCGAACGCCTCGATGGCCGTGTCGAGGTCCTCGACGGTGTGCGCCGCCGACATCTGCGTGCGGATGCGGGCCTGGCCCCTCGGGACCACGGGGAAGGAGAACGCCGTCACGTACACCCCCTCGTCGAGCAGCCCGGCCGCCAGGTCCGCGGCCAGGCGCGCGTCGCCGAGCATCACCGGGATGATCGGGTGCTCGCCGGGGAGCAGGTCGAATCCCGCGGCCGCCATGCCCGCCCGGAAGTGCGCGGCGTTCGCGCGCAGGGTCGCCCGCAGGTCGCCGCTCGATCCGAGCAGCTCGAGCACGCGCAGGCTTGCGGTCACCACCGCGGGGGAGACGGAGTTGGAGAACAGGTACGGCCGCGACCGCTGGCGCAACAGGTCGATGACCTCCGCCCGGGACGACACGTAGCCGCCGCTGGCACCGCCGAGCGCCTTGCCCAGGGTCCCGGTCAGGATGTCGACCCTCTCGGCCACGCCGTGGTGCTCGGGGGTCCCGCGCCCGGTCTGCCCGACGAACCCCACCGCGTGGCTGTCGTCGACCATCACCATCGCCCCGAACCGGTCGGCCAGGTCGCAGATCGCCGGGAGGTCGGCGATGGAGCCGTCCATGCTGAACACGCCGTCGGTGACGACCAGCACGAACCGGGCCCCGCCCTCGCGGGCCGCCGCGAGCTGCCGCTCGAGGTCGGCCATGTCCGAGTTCGCGTACCGGAACCGCCGGGCCTTGCACAGGCGGATCCCGTCGATGATCGAGGCGTGGTTGAGGGCGTCGGAGATGACCGCGTCCTGCTCGCCGAGGAGTGGCTCGAAGACGCCCCCGTTGGCGTCGAAGCAGCTCGAGTACAACTGGGTGGCCTCGGTGCCGAGGAAGGCGCTGACCCTCGCCTCCAGCTCGGCGTGGATGTCCTGGGTGCCGCAGATGAACCGCACGCTGGCCAGGCCGAAGCCGTGGGTGCGCAGCCCGTCGGCCGCAGCGGCCACCACCTCGGGGTGGTTGGCCAGGCCCAGGTAGTTGTTCGCGCAGAGGTTGACCACCCGTCGGCCGTCGGCCTCCACCCACGATCCCTGCGGGGTCGTGATGACCCGCTCATGCTTGTAGAGACCCTGGCCGGCGAGGTCGGCGAGCTGGTCGCGGACATGGGAGAGGAAGACGGGGTCCACGAGGAGTCATCCTGCCGCCGGCGCGGGCCACGGGTCCACCCACGATGGCCGGGCGGGCTTGCGCGTCGGGCGCGGGCAGCCCATGGTGGGGTGGGTGCAGCGGCCCACCGGACCCCCGACGCAGCCCGCCGACGCCGCGAGCGGCACTCCCGTCGGCCGTCGGGTCGTGCTCGGGATGGTGGCCCTCGGCGGACTCGGGGTGGTGCTCGGCAGCCGCGTGAACTCCGCGCTGACAGCCCTCTCGGCCAAGGACCCCACCGGGCTCACCGGGTTGATCCCGGGCAGCGGGCGGTTCCGGTTCTACTCCGTCGTGTCCGGGGTCGACGAGGTGCCGCCGGCCGAGTACCGGCTGCGCGTGGAGGGCCTCGTGGAGCGCCCGATGGAACTGACCCTCGAGGAACTCGCCGCGCTCCCCCAGACCGGGATGACCAAGGACGTCCAGTGCGTCACGGGCTGGCGGGTCGAGGACGTGCAGTGGTCCGGCGTGCTGCTGTCGGACCTGCTGTCGCACGCCGGCGCTGCCGCCGATGCCGGCGCCGTGCTCTTCGGCTCCTCGGACGGCCTCTACACGGAGTCCCTGACGATGGAGCAGGCCCTGCGCCCGGACGTGCTCGTCGCCACGGGCATGCTGGGTGGCCCGGTGACGCACGACCACGGCGGACCGGTGCGGCTGTACGTCGCCCCCATGTACTTCTACAAGTCGCTGAAGTGGCTGGACCGGATCACGGTCGCCCGGGCCGTCGAGCCCGGCTACTGGGAGGTCCGCGGCTACGACGAGGACGCGTGGGTGGGCCAGTCGAACGGGCGCTCCGATGACGCCATCACCTGAGCCGGCGGCCGACGAGGGGCCTGCCGGCCCGGATCCGATCCGCCGCTTCACGGCCGGGGAGCGCTGGATCCACCTGGCCCTGGCCACGGTGATGGGGATGCTGATCGTGACGGCGGCGCTGCTCTACATCGGGCCGCTCAGCGCCGCGGTGGGGCGCCGCGACCTGGTCGCCACGGTGCACCTGTGGAGCGGGCTGCTGCTGCCACTGCCGCTGATCGTCGGGTACCTCGCCTCGGCCGCCTTCCGCGACGACGTGGCACGGCTCAACAGGTTCCTCCCCGGCGACTGGGCGTGGCTGCGCGCGCGCGATCGACGGGGCGGCGGCTACCCCTCGGGGAAGTTCAACGCGGGGCAGAAGCTGAACTCGGCGTTCGTCCTCGGCGCGGTCGTCGTCATGTTCCTCACCGGCCTGGGACTGCACTTCTTCGCGGTGTTCCCCGACGACATCCGCACGGGCATCACGTTCGTGCACGACCTGCTCGGCGCGGCCGTCGTGGTGGTCGCCGCCGGCCACCTGTGGATGGCCATCGGCGACCCGGTGGCGCGCCGGGGCCTGCGCACCGGGCTGGTCCCGCGGCGCTGGGCCCAGCGTTATCACCCCCTGTGGGCCGCGGAGACCCGGCCGTCGGACCCGTGACCGGCGCACCGCTCAGGCTGCGGGCTCGAACTCGCGCTCCCAGTGCCCGTCGACCGGGCGGAACCCGACGCGCTCGTAGTAGGGGTGCTCGGCGGCGAGGACATCGACGAGGCGCAGCCGGGTGAAGCCCCGGGCCGGGAAGACCCCCGGCTTGCCGGTAGACGAACTCCCCCGGCGTGAAGTCGCGGAACCGCTGGGTGACGAAGTCGCAGCCCGACCTCGCCCACGCCGGCGCCTGCGTCCCGCACGACGACCATGCCGACCGTCTCGTCACCGCGCATGATCAGGAACCCGGACCGGTCCGCCGCATCGGTGGCCCCGGGCACCGGAAGCTGGGATGCGTTCGGGCGAACTCCCCCGGCCTTCAGGTCCAGCCAGTGCCGGACGTACGCGTCGTCGAGGTCGACCTCGACGACCTCGTAGGCGTTCACGTCGTGGCGCTCGCGCAGCAGCCGCCAGATCCAGTACGCGTCGATGACGGCGATCGCCCCGTTCATGACGGCGAAGGGCCAGATGCCCAGCAGCGCGTTGACGACCGTCGCCAGCCCAGCACCGGCCAGGTTCAGCAGGCGGAACCGCAGCACCCGCGCCACCATGAGCGACACGACCACCAGCACTGAGCTGATCCACCCGAGGACGTCCAGGGGCTCCATCTTGCGACCTCCGCTTCCGGGCGTCGCCGCCCTCCACCGGCGACCCTAGCGATCCGGGTCGGCCGTTCCGGGCTGATCGCAGCCCCCACTGCCGCCGGGCCGGGCTCAGGCCACGTCGTAGGGGCGCCGGGGGATCCCCTCGGGTCGGGTGGTCAACGTGCGCCAGTCCGGGCGGCGGGGGTCGTCATGCCCGGTCGCGTCGAACGCCACGCCGTTGCGCTGGGAGGGCATGCGCTCGTCCATGAGGGTCAGCAGGGCGTACGCCCGGTCGTCGCCCGGGAACAGCAGGTTGATGTCCACGCCCCGCGGCCAGAGCCTCCACGCGCGCACGACGGACACCTCGAAGCAGAGCACGATCGCGTTCGAGACCAGGAAGAGCAGCGTGATGCTCCCGACGACGGTGGCGAACACGCCGTAGATCGCCGACGAGGTCTGGATGAAGCCGCCGAGGATGACGCTGCCGAGGCTCAGGAAGACCGTGGTGGACAAGCCACCGAGCGCGGCACCGAGCCCCACCTCGCCGAACCCCAGCGGCCGGCGGGTCAGCACTGTGGCCCCGGTGTACAGCAGCCCCGAGGCGACCAACCAGATGAGGACGAACCCGGCGATCCGCTGGATCCCCGGCACGTCGCTGTACGTGGCCAGGAACGCCGACCCCACAGCGACGACGAGCGTGCCCACGCCCAGCAGCAGGACCAGCAGCAGCACGCGCGCGTACCGGGGCCCGAAGCCGAACCGATGCCGGTACGGGACCGCGTAGACCTGGTTGACCATGGCGTAGAGGGAGAAGACGCCCCCGGTGCCGGAGAGCAGGAGTCCGACGATCGCCACCAGGAACGCCACCCCACTGGACGGCAGCGATTCGTAGGCCCTGATCACCTGGGCCTGCAGGTCGGGGGGGACGACCTCCTCGACGACGCGCAGCACGGCCTCCGGCTGGTTGACCAGGATGCGGTTGAGGATGGCCAGGCCGCCGATCAGCAGCGGGAAGATGCTCAGGAAGGTGTAGTAGGCCAGCAGGGCGGCCAGTCGGCTGCCCTCGTCGTCGGCGTACTTCTTGAAGACCCCGTAGCCGAAGGCCATCGGGGCGAACCGGGACTGGAGGCGATCGATGAGGCGACTCGCCCCGAGGACCCGCCTCTCGACCTCGAGCGCGGCGCCGACGTGGGAGGTCGGGGGCGCACCTGCGGAGTAGTCCCGCCCCGGGGTCGTGCCACGGCTCGTAGAACGGCGCGGGGTCCGGCGTCCTGCGCGGATCCCCGGCTCGCTCGTGCGGGGTGGGTGGCTCCGGCCCGTCCTGCGGGCCCGGATCGGCGCAGGGGCCCGGATCGGCGCAGGGGCCCGGATCGGCGCGGGGGCCCGGCCCGTCCTGCGGGCCCGGCCCGTCCTGCGGGCCCGGATCGGCGCGGGGGCCCGGATCGGCGGCCTGCCCCGCTCCCGCCTGCGCGGGGGGGTCCTCCTGCGGTGGCACGTGCGGCTCAGGCATGTCCCGACCCTACGGGGGACCCGGGCCAGCCCGGCCGAGGCGGAACCGGCGCGGCCCAACGGGCGCAAGGACAGACCCGACCCACCCGGACGACCGCCGGACCCGGGCGACCACCCACGGTGCTCCGGGGTCCAGACTGGGAGCGTGACGACCGAGACGACCTACCCGCACCTGCTCGCCCCCCTCGACCTCGGGTTCACGACCCTGCGCAACCGGGTCCTGATGGGCTCGATGCACACCGGGCTCGAGGACGGCCGCGAGCACTTCCCAGCCGCTGGCCGCCTACTTCGCCGAGCGGGCCCGCGGCGGCGTGGGCCTGATCGTCACCGGGGGCTTCTCGCCGAACATCGTGGGCTGGACCTACCCCTTCGCGGGGTTCCTGGCCACGCCCGCGCAGGCGGCGCGACACCGACTCGTCACCGACGCCGTGCACGACGAGGGCGGGCAAGATCGCGATGCAGATCCTGCACACCGGTCGCTACGCCTACCACCCGCTGGCCGTGGCGCCGTCGCGGGTCAGGAGCCCGATCTCCCGGTTCACCCCGCGCGCGCTGTCCTCCCGCGGGGTCGAGGGCCAGATCGACGACTTCGTCCGGTGCGCCGGGCTGGCCCGGGAGGCCGGCTACGACGGCGTCGAGATCATGGGCTCCGAGGGCTACCTCATCAACCAGTTCCTCGTCGCGCGCACCAACAAGCGCACCGACGAGTGGGGCGGGTCCTACGAGAACCGGATGCGCCTGCCCGTGGAGATCGTCCGGCGCACCCGCGAGGCGGTCGGCGACGACTTCATCCTCATCTACCGACTGTCGATGCTCGACCTCGTCCCCGAGGGCAGCACGTGGCCGGAGGTGGTGCAGCTCGCCCGGGCGATCGCGGCGGCAGGTGCGACGATCATCAACACGGGGATCGGCTGGCACGAGGCGCGGGTGCCGACGATCGCCACGAGCGTGCCGCGGGCGGCGTTCACGTGGGTCACCCAGAAGATGCGCGACGAGCTGCGCTCCGAGGGCATCGACATCCCGCTGGTCACGACGAACCGGATCAACACCCCCGAGGTGGCCGAGCAACTCATCGCCGAGGGTGCGGCCGACATGGTGAGCATGGCCCGCCCGCTGCTGGCCGACCCGGACTTCGTGGTGAAGGCCCAGGCCGGCCGGGCCGACCGGATCAACACCTGCATCGGCTGCAACCAGGCCTGCCTGGACCACGTGTTCTCCGGCACCCGTGCGTCCTGCCTGGTCAACCCGCGCGCGTGCCACGAGACTCGAGCTCGAGATCGCCCCGACCCGGCAGCCGAGGTCGGTCGCGGTCATCGGCGCCGGACCGGCCGGGCTCGCCGCCGCCACCACCCTGGCCGAGCGCGGCCACACCGTGGACCTCTTCGACGCCGCCGACGAGCATCGGCGGGCAGTTCAACCTCGCCAAGCGGATCCCGGGCAAGGAGGAGTTCCACGAGACGCTGCGCTACTTCGCCACCCGGATCGAGGACACCGGAGTCCGCCTGCACCTGTCGACCCCGGTGACGGCCGAGGCACTCGTGGAGCTCGGCGTGGACGAGGTCGTGCTGGCAACGGGCGTCACGCCCCGGGACCCCGGGATCCCGGGGTCGGACGGGCCCAACGTCGTGAGCTACGTCGACGTGCTCGCCGGGGACGCCCGGGTCGGGTCGCGCGTGGCGATCGTCGGCGCCGGCGGGATCGGGTTCGACGTCGCCGAGTACCTGGTCGTCCCACCCGGCGAGTCACCGTCGGCCGACATCAAGGAGTGGCGACAGGAGTGGGGCGTGGCGGACCCGGCGGAGGCGCGCGGCGGGCTGGTCGAGCCGAGGCCCGCGCCGGCTGCCCGTCAGGTGACGCTGCTGCAGCGCAAGCGGGGCAAGCTCGGCGCGGGCCTGGGCAAGACCACCGGGTGGATCCACCGTGCAGCGCTGCACGCCAAGGGCGTGACGATGATCCCCGGCGTGAACTACGAGCGGATCACGCCGGAGGGCCTGGTCGTGTCCTTCGGCGAGCAGCGTGCCAACGAGCGGCTCATCGAGGCTGACACGGTCGTGCTGTGCGCCGGGCAGGAGTCCCTGCGCGACCTTGAGCAGCCGCTGGCCGAGGCCGGCATCCCGGTCCACGTGGTGGGCGGGGCGGCCGAGGCCGCCGAGCTCGACGCCAAGCGGGCGATCGACCAGGCCACGCGCCTGGCGGCCACGCTCTAGCTTCGCCCGAAGCGGGGCCCGCCCGGTCGGGCCACACCAGCCGGGCCAGCACCAGCCGGGTCGGACCAGCCGAGTCAGACCTCGAGGGTGCCCTCGGCGACCAGCACCGACCGCCCACCGACCCACACCCCGGACACCGTCCCGCCCTGCTTCGCGACCCGTGCCTCGATCCGGCTCGGCCGCCCCATCTCCACGCCCTGGGCGATGGTCCAGCGCAGCTCGCCGTCGGCGCGTGGGTCGAGGTCGGCCAGCAGCCCCGCGAGCGCGGCGTTCGCGCTGCCGGTCGCCGGGTCCTCGGGCACGCCGTCGAACGGGGCGAACATCCGGGCCCGCACGTCCGGAGGCGCCAGGCCGGGAACAGCCGCCGAGCCGACCGGAGCCTGGTTCGCCGGAACCCGGGTGTAGACGTGCACGTCCGGGGTCACTGCACTGAGGGCACCGAGTCGCTCGAGCCCCGCGGCATCGACCCGCGCCCGGGCCAGCACGTCGAGGCCGGTCACCTCCACCACGATGAAGGGCAGCCCGACGGAGGCCACGCGCGGTCGGTGTGCCGCTGTCACGACGTCCTCAGGATGCAAGTCCCAGTGCCGCGGCCACGAGATCGACCGGCAGCTCCGTCCCCAGCGTCAGCGGCTCCGGGGCACGCAGCTCGCACGAGAACTGCCCGCTCCCCGCGGGCGCGATCTCGACGGGCACGTCGCCGGCCACCTCCTCGAAGACCACGGTCATCGGCTCGCCGACGTCGCCGAAGGCGCCGAGGGCGGCCAGCACCGCGGCGGTGCCGACGTTCGGATGCCCGGCGAAGGGCACCTCCCGTGCCGGGGTGAAGATCCGGACCCGGCGGTCCCCACCCCGCTCCGGCGGGAGCACGAAGGTCGACTCCGAGTAGTTGAACTCGCGCGCGATGGCCTGCATCTGCTCGGGATCCAGGCCCCGGGCATCGGGCACGACCGCGAGGGGATTGCCCCCGAACCGGGTGTCGGTGAACACGTCGGCTGTCACGAAGGGGATGCGCATGGCCCCAGTCTCGCGCCCCGGGCGGGCTCCACGGGCGCCGAGGCGCACCCGCGGGGCGGCGGGCGGGCTCGACCCCCAGCCCTATGGCTCCCGGTAGGTGGACTCGTCGAAGATGACCAGCAGCAGCGCCCCCACAGCGGCGCCGAAGTACAGGAACAGGCCGGCGGCCCCGTCGAGCTCCGAGGTGATGCTCCGGCCGACCGCGAGCACCGCGAACGTGAGCGCCGCCACGCCGAGGCCGAGCTTCAGCCACGACTTGCGCCGCTTGGGCAGGGTCTCGAGGGTCACGAGGCTCACGAGGAGCACCAACGGCACGACCGCCTCCAGCGCGCCTGTCAGGCGCCAAGCCAGGTCGAGGCCCGGCACGTCGGCGACGAACGTGCCGCCGAACTGGTCGGAGAACCACCGGGGCACGGGGTCGGTGAGCTTCTCGATGCTCGACACCGCCATGGTCAGGCCGAACATCAGGTAGATCGCGAGGTAGCGCACGTAGTAGCCGACGAGGTCCACCCCATGCCCTCCTCAACGCCGACCCATCCCGGCCACCCGGCCGCTGCTGCCGAGCGTATTGCGTGGCGCCGGGTCACGCAGCCGATGCCCCCGGCGGGGCGCCGGGGCAGGGGGGCGCGCGGTGTCGGATGCGCCATCGCGGCGGGCGGGCCACGATGGGCCCATGGCCTTCGTCGCGATCAACGTCCTGACCGTCCCCGAGGGGTCCGGGTCCACCCTGGAGGACCGATTCGCCCGCCGGGCCGGGTCAGTCGAGCGGGCGGCGGGGTTCGAGCGGTTCGAGCTGCTGCGCCCCGTCGAGGGGACCGACGCCTACCTGGTCTACACGCGCTGGGCCAGCCGATCGGACTTCGAGGCCTGGACCACGTCCCAGTCGTTCGCCGGCGGACATGGCCAGGCCAGTGCGCGCGCCGACTCCGAGCGCCGGGCCGCCACCGGCAGCACGATCTGGAGCTTCGAGCTCGTGCAGGTGGCCGATCCGGTTGCCGACCCGGCTGGCGGCCCGGTGGCCGGCCCGGCTGGCGGCACGGTGGCCGGCACGGCTGGCGGCCCCGCTGGCCGCCCCGGGCACGAGTCCTGAGCGATCAGCCCGGGTTGCGCCGGACCAGCACCCGGGCCTGGACCGAGAGGATCCAGCCCACGAGCTCCTTGTCGATCATCGACTCGACCCCGCGCCGGACCGGGAACGGCAGGTCGGCCGACGTCTTGGTGCTGGTCGTCAGCCGGCTGCCCGACTCGGCCACGATGAGCCGGCTCTCGCCCAGGGAGGTCGCCGAGGGACGGCCGGACAGCTCCACGTCGAGCCGGCCGGTGGCTGCGCTGCCGTCGAACGGCGCCCAGGACTGGCTCCAGCGCAGGCGCACGTCGCGGGGCAGGAACTTCTTCGCGAGCTCGGGGATGCCGGGCCGGTCAGTCTCGAAGCTTCCAGTCCATCGACGCGACAGCGAGGTCGTCCTGCTCCTGGCACACGAGGTCGTGGACCTCCACCCCCACCTCGGTCGCGAAGTCCCTGAGGAAGGGCTCGCTGGTGAGCTCCTGCCACGTCTGCGGGGCCGGGATCGACAGGTTCGAGACATGGTCCATGCACCGATTGTGGCCCATGCGCCGCGCCGGAGCAGGGCCCACCGGGGATCGGGGCGGGCCCCGGCGGGCCCGGGCGGTCCGGGACGGGCGCGCTGGGGGGCGGGTCAGGCAGAGTGCGGGCAGACTGTGACCATGATCTTCAAGCGGGTCGGCGACGGGCGCCCCTACCCGGAGCACGGCCTGACGACGCGGGACTGGGCCCGGATCCGCCCCGAGCAGGTCCGGCTGGCCGACCTGGTGACCACGCGCAGCCAGCTGGACCTCGAGCGCCTGCTGGTCGACGACTCCACCTACTTCGGCGACCTCTTCGCGCACGTCGTGCAATGGCGCGGCGAGCTCTACCTCGAGGACGGCCTGCACCGGGCGCTTCGAGCGGCACTGGGCGATCCCGGCGACCCGATGCTGCACGCTCGGGTCCTGGTCCTCGACGACGGGGCCGGACACTAGCGGCGACTAGTCCGGATCACCGGTGCGGCGCATCCGCTTGGTGTCGCTGCGCCGCCGCTTGGCCCGCAGCCGGCGCTCGACCGACGCTCGCGTCGGCCGGGTGCGCCGGCGCGGAGGCGGCGGCGGGGCGATCGCCTCGGACATGACCCGAGCCAGGCGTCGTTGCGCCTCCGAGCGGTTCTGCAGCTGGCTGCGCTCGGAGTCGACGACGATCGTCAGCACGCCGTTGGCCAGCCGCGGCGCCAGGCGGGCCAACGCCCGGTCCCGCAGGTGCTCGGGCAGGCTGCGGCTGTGCGCGAGGTCGAAGACGAGCTCGACCCGCGAGTCGGTCGTGTTCACCCCCTGCCCGCCCGGGCCCGACGCCCGGGAGAACCGCCACGCGACCTCGGAGCCGGAGATGACCACGGCCCCGCGCACGGGGATGTCACCCGCCATCGGCCAGCTCCTCCCTCGATCCCGGCCGCCGACCGTCAGCGCGCCCCCGGCGCCGGGCCGTCCAGCAGGGCGCGCACGTACCCGGAGAGGGCGACGCCGGCGGCGAAGTCCGGGAAGTCCTCCGGCCGGGGGGGCGGCATGAGGCCCGCCTGCCAGCCCGTGCCGCCCTGGTCAGGGGCCGGCAGGCCGACCCAGCGGCTGGCAAGGTCGTACACGCCGAAGGCAACGCCCAGGCTCTCCCCGAGGTGCGCCGCGAACAGCTGGGCGAGCGCCTCTGCCCCACCCGCGGCGTTGATCACCACGGCGCTGTCGATGAGCGCGGCGCGGAACCCCGGCCGTCTGGTCACCGCCGACCCGTGGGCCGCCCGCAGGCTGCGATCCGCGGCCCGTACTGCGGGGAAGATGGCATCGATGATGGCGCGCAGCGGCAGGTTCGCCGATACGCCCAGGTAGTTCGCGGGAGCCAGGTAGGCGTCGACTGCCGCACTCACTGCTCCACACCCCGTGTGTCCGATGACCGCGAGCAGCCGCACGCTGGGCAGGTGCTCGACGGCGTAGTCCAGGCTGCCCACGCACTCGCCGCCGAGGACGTTTCCGGCCACCCGCACCGCGAACAGGTCGTTCGCCGACTGCATGAACACCAGCTCGAGGGGAGCCCGGGCGTCGGCACAGCCGAGCATCGCGGCGAACGGCGCCTGAAGGGGGGCCACCCCGGGCACGGCGCCGAACCCGAGCTCCTCGGCGCTGACCCGGTGGACGTGCGGCTCGTCAGCCGTCGGGTTCAGGCCGGCGAACTCCGCGTTGCCGGAGTCGAGCAGCGCGATCGCCTCGGCCGGACTGCCAGGCTCGTGCGCGACCGGCGGCAGGGACGCGTCGTACAGCCAGGAGATGCGGGTCATGCGTTCCCCTCGTCGGGCGGGGCCGGCGGACCGGATGCGCCGAGGCTAGCCAGCGGGAGGCGCCGACGCCTGCCCGCGGCCGAAGGTCGCGCACCGGGCCCGGGCGCTCGACCGGATCGACCACCCGAGGCCCGCCCCGACGACGAGGCGCTGCCCGGTGGCCGAGTCCGGGTGGTTTTGCTTCTGTTGGTTTCCTTCCGCATGTGTTGACAACGCGAGACTCACGGGTGTTGAATACAACCAAACAGACAGAAACGGAGGGAACCAGATGTACGCGGAAGAACGTCAGGCGGCGATCGTGAACCGCGCCCGCGCCAACGGCCGGGTCGAGGTGGCCGAGCTCGCGGAGGCCTTCGCCGTGACCCCGGAGACCGTCCGGCGCGACCTGTCCGCCCTCGAGCGGTCCGGGATGCTGCGCCGGGTGCATGGGGGCGCGATCGTCGCGGACCTGTTCGGCTTCGAGCCCGCGCTGTCGGTCCGCGAGACGGTCAACACCGAGGAGAAGAGCCGGATCGCCGAGGCAGCCCTGGCGTTCCTCCCCGAGGAGGGCGCCATCGCACTCGACGCCGGCTCCTCCACCTTCCGGCTGGCCGAGCTGCTTCCGGTGGGCCGCGAGCTGACAGTGGTGACCAACAGCCTGCCGATCGCCTCGCTGCTCGCCGCCCGCAAGGAGCTGACCGTCCACCTCGTCGGCGGGCGGGTCCGCGGCCGAACGCTGGCGACCGTCGACAGCGCCGCCGTCGACTACCTGCGCACGGTGTTCGTCGACGTGGCGTTCCTCGGCACCAACGGGCTGTCCGTCGCGCGCGGGCTGACCACCCCGGACAGCGCCGAGGCCGCGGTCAAGTCCGCGCTGGTCGCCAGCGCGCGGCGCCGCGTGGTGCTGGCCGACCACACCAAGTACGGCTCGGACCACTTCGCGCACGTCGCCGACCTCGGCCAGGTCGAGGTCATCGTCACCGACTCCGCAATGCCCAACGATGCCGTCGCCGAGCTCGAGGCGGCCGGACCCCAGGTGGTGCGCGCATGATCGTCACAGTCACGATGAACCCCAGCATCGACCGCACGCTCTCGGTCGCGGAGCTGGTCCGCGGCGAGGTGATCCGCGCGGACTCGACCATCGCAGACCCGGGCGGCAAGGGCGTGAACGTCACGCGCTTCCTGTGCGAGCACGGCACGGAGTCCGTCGCGGTCCTGCCTGTCGGCGGCTCCATCGGGCGCGGCCTCGTCGGCCTGCTCGAGGAGGCTGGGATCCCGCACCGCGCCATCCTGATCGCCGGGACGACCCGGGAGAACGTCGCCGTCGTGGAGCCGGACGGCACCACCACGAAGCTCAACGAGCCCGGCCCCGCGCTGTCCGACGCCGAGGTGGATCGCCTCGTCCAGGCAGTGGCCGAGCTGGCCACCGCCGGCGGATGGGTCGTCGTGGCGGGCAGCCTGCCCGCGGACCTCGACACCTCGGTCGTCCGGCGCATCGCCGGGGTCGCCCGCGCGGCCGGCGCCCGGTTCGCCCTGGACGCCAGCGGTGCGGCGCTCGCCGACGGCCTGGCCGCCCATCCCGACCTGATCAAGCCCAACAGCGAGGAGCTCGGCGAGGTCCTCGGTCGCGACCTGACCACGCTGGAGGAGGTCCTGGCCGGATGCGACGAGGCCCGCGAGCGCGGTGCCGGCGCCGTCATCTGCAGCCTCGGTGCCGACGGCGCGGTCCTGGTCGACGACGCCGGGCGGTGGGGCGCCATCGGCCCGCGCGTCCCGGTGCTGTCCACCGTCGGGGCGGGCGACAGCCTGCTCTCGGGCTTCCTGCACGCGGGCGGTTCAGGCCCCGAGGCGCTGCGCCTCGGTGTCGCCTGGGCGACCGCCGCAGTCCAGACCCCCGGGACGGGCGTGCCGCCCGCGGGGCTGATCGACCCGGCAGCCGTGGAGGTGAGCGCCATCGACACGGCACCGCACTGACCGAGGTCCCCCGCAGATCCCGCAAGACCCAACTCCCCATGCAAGACCCAACTCCCCATGGAGGTGTCGGAAATGCACGTCACAACCCACGCGCTCGTCGACCTGGATGTCGACGCCAGCGCAACAACGAAGGACGCAGCCATCGACCGGCTCGTGGCCGTGGCCGCGTCCGCCGGCCGGGCTGTTGACCCGGTCGCGCTCCGGGCTGATGTCGCAGCCCGCGAGGAGCTCATGTCCACCGGCATCGAGGGCGGGATCGGCATCCCGCACGCACGCTCGACCGGTGTCACCCAGCCCACGGTCGTCTTCGGACGCTCCAGCATGGGCATCGACTGGGGCGCGGCCGATGGCCCGGCCCAGCTGCTGTTCCTGATCGCCGTGCCCGAGGGAGCCGGGGACGAGCACCTGCAGATCCTGGCCAGCCTGTCCCGCGCGCTGATGAAGCCCGAGTTCCGGGACACCCTGCTCAAGGCCACCGACCCCCAGGTCGTGGTCGACACGATCAATGCCGAGGCGGCACCTGCCGCGCCGGCCCCGGCGGCCGCACCGAAGGAGAGGGAGTCGATGAAGTTCGTTGGTGTCACCTCATGCCCCACGGGCATCGCCCACACCTACATGGCTGCTGAAGCACTCGAGCAGGCGGCCGCACGCGCAGGCCACTCGATCCAGATCGAGACCCAGGGCTCGGGCGGGATCACCCCGCTGGAGGCACGGACGATCGCCGAGGCCGACGCAGTGATCTTCGCCGCCGACGTCGAGGTCCGCGACAAGGGCCGCTTCTTCGGCAAGCCCACCGTCGCGGTCAGCGTCAAGAAGGCGATCAACGACGCCCCAGCCCTGATCGCCGAGGCCGAGCGCCTCGCCGCGGCCGGCGGCATCGCCGGGGCGGCCGTGGACATCTCGGCGGCCGCTGCTCCGAGCATGGCCACGAAGAACGAGGAGGGCGCCTCCTTCGGCGGCAAGATCCGCGGCTGGCTGATGACCGGCGTCTCGTACATGATCCCGTTCGTCGCCGCGGGCGGCATCCTGATCGCCCTGAGCTTCATGCTGGGCGGCTACGAGATCGTCGAGGTCAACGGGCGCATCCCCGACTTCCTGGATGCGTTCAGCTTCACGTCGCTCTACGACTGGGCCGGCATCATGTTCATCATCGGTGCAGCGACCTTCGGGTTCCTGAATGCCATCCTCGCCGGGTTCATCGCCTACGCGATCGCCGATCGGCCAGGCCTGGTGCCCGGTTTCGTGGGCGGCTGGGCGGCCGGCACCATCGGCGCCGGCTTCCTCGGCGCCATCGTCGGTGGCCTGCTCGGCGGCGCGATCGCCCTGTGGTTCTCCAAGCTGAAGGTCCCGGCCGGCATCCGCGGCGTCATGCCCGTCGTGGTGATCCCGCTGGTCTCCGCCTTCGTCAACGGCGTCCTGATGCTGACCTTCGTGGGCAAGCCGCTGGCCTCCGTGGCCACCGCCCTGAGCAGCTGGCTGACCGACCTGTCCGGCGGCAGCATCATCATCCTGGGCGTCATCCTCGGCCTGATGATGGCCTTCGACATGGGTGGCCCGGTCAACAAGGTCGCCTACGCCTTCGCGGTCACCGGCCTTGCCGATGCCGCAGCCTCCACCGGCGACGCACCGCAGTTCAAGATCATGGCTGCCGTCATGGCCGCCGGCATGGTCCCGCCGCTGGCGATGGCCCTGTCCACGGTGCTCCGGCCGAAGCTCTACAACGAGGCCGAGAAGGAGCAGGGCAAGGCTGCGTGGCTGCTGGGCGCGTCGTTCATCACCGAGGGTGCCATCCCGTTCGCCGCTGCCGACCCGCTGCGGGTCATCCCGTCGATCATGGTCGGGTCCGCCCTCACCGGTGGCCTGGTGATGGCCTTCGACAACACCCTGCGCGCCCCGCACGGCGGAGTGTGGGTGTTCGGCCTGGTCGGCGGATGGCCGCTGTACGTGGCCGCCATCGCGATCGGCACCGTGGTCGCCGCCGTCCTGGTCTCCATGGCCAAGGGCAGGGGCGGCGCGGACGTCGAGGTCGAGAGGGAGCTGGTGCACGCCTGAGCCCGGGCTCAGCACCGACCGACAACGGAACACGTCCTGACGGGCACATAGCGGGTGCCTGTCACACGGACCAGGGGCGGGCACATAGCGGGTGCCCGCCCCTGGCGCTCGTGTGGTCGGGGATCCCCCGGCCTGCGCCCATCGCGGCGTCAGCGCGGCGCGCGTCCCACGGTACTCGGTCCGGGTCGGTCCTGGTCGGTCCGGCGGCGCGCCGCCGGACCGGGGAGCGTCCGCGGCCCACCCCTCGCGCTACTCGTCGGCCATCCACCGGCGGTCGGCGACCACCGCACGCTTGCGCGCACGTCGGGGCCGGGCGAACGCGACGACCAGCGGCAGGGCCGCGAGGGTGTCGGCCAGCCACTGGTCCAGATCTCGGTGGGACAGGTACTGCAGGGTCAGCCCGTCGCGGAAGGCCGCGACCAGCGAGGCGAGCCGGTCCAGGTCGGAGTACTCCTCGCCCGCGGATGCGCCGATCGTGGCCAGCACCTCGCGGTGGAACTCCGACGACGTGCCGCGGGAGTGCTGCAGGGCCAGCTCGAGCGGGATCTCGGAGCGGACCGCCAGGCTGGTCTGGTAGCGGATCAGTTGTTCGTGGACCGGATCGGCCATCCACTCGCGCATCGCGTGCGCCTGCGACGTCAGCTCCTCGGCCAGGCCGCGGTCCCCGACGCGGTAGACCGCGTGGACCGTCGCATCCTCGTACTCGAGGAGGATGTCGTTGAGCAGGGCTGAGGTGATCGAGTACGCCCGGTGCAGGGTCCCCAGCGACCAGCCCAGGTGCTCGGCGACCGCACGCAGGGTGAGGTCCTGGAACGGTGTTCCCGACGCGAGCAACTCCCGCGCCGCGCCTCTGGCGAGCGCCTTGCGCTGCGTGGTCCGGATGTAGGTGGCCACCTGCGGACCGTACCGATCCGGGGGTCAAATGTGCAACTACGATGTGCGATTGATCTCTGGGTTTGATCCGTGTTCCGCTGTCGCCTAGGCTTCATCCGCGGGCGCCTGTGCCCGGCGCTCGAGGGATGGCACGAGGTCCCGCGGGGCCCAGCCCCGGTGGTCACGGCGGGAACCGAACCGACGGGGGTGGGTCGGTTCCCGCCGCACCCCCGCACTGGCCCCGCCATCCGCCGGTTCGGCCGGCCGAGTACCGTCGGGTGCGCGCGATCCACCAGTTGACCCCGGAACGGCGGAGGTGCCCGATGCGCCGCTCGCATGCTGCCCTCGTGGGACTCGCCTCGGCCGCGGCCGCCCTCGGTGCCGCGGCGTCTGCCGGGGTGCGGGTGGAGCCCGACCCGTTCCCGGACTTCCCGACCCCCTCGGGGCCTCCCCGCGCCGAGATCCCCCTGCCGACCGGGCTGCCCGAGCCCGTCCATCGATGGCTGCACGGCACCTACGGCGACCGGGTCCCCGTGGTCGGGACCGTCGTGGTGACCGGCCGGGCACGCATGCGCCCCTTCGGCTTCTGGCTGCCCGGGCGCTTCCGGTTCCTGCACCTGGCGGGGCACGGCTACCGCCACTACATCGAGGCGACCCTGTTCGGCCGCCCGGTGATCACCGTCAACGAGCGCTACCTCGACGGCCGCGCCCGCATGGAGATCCCCGTGGTGGGCACGGACCAGGGACCCAGGGTCGACCAGGCGGCGAACCTCGGGATGTGGGCCGAGCTCGCCGCCGCGGCCCCCAGCGTGCTCGTGACCGATCCACGGGTCACCTGGCGCGAGATCGACGCCGAGACCGCGCACCTGGACGTCCCGTTCGGTGCGCAGGCCCGCGACTCGTTCACCGTCCGGTTCGATCCGGTGACCGGGGCGATGCGCTCGATGGAGACGTGGCGCTACCGGACGTCGTCGGACCCGGAGAAGATCCTCTGGATCGCCGCCACCGAACCCGGTCCGACCGTCGGCCCACTGGGGCTTCCTGCGGTCGGAACGGCAACGTGGGCCGACCAGGGCGATCCGTGGGCACGCTTCGTGACCGAGGACATCCGTACGGACGTCGACCTCGCCGCGGCCCTGCGGACCCGGGGGCTCTGAGCTGGCCGAGCCCCCTGCCGACGGCAGCGCGGGCCCGGCGCCACACGACCCACACGGATCGCCGGAATTGCCCACCCCATGGGCGTTTCCGGCGATCCACCTCGGGTACAAATGGCGCATGGACACGGTTGTCCTCGGCTGGGACCTCGAGCGCGGGACCCGATGGGTGCCGCCCTACGAGCATGCCCTCGCGGCGATCTCCTCCTCGACCACGATCACGACGCCGTGGGCGATCGCCGTCGGCCCGGCGCCCAGTTCCGGGACGCAGGTCCACCTCATGCTGCAGGGCAGCGTGCGCGGCCTGGTCGGCCGCGGCGTCGTCCGCTCCGCGCCGTTCCGCGCCGCCGACGCCACCCGCCCGGGCACACTGGCCCGGCACATCCTGATCGAGTGGGGGCACCTCCTGCCGATCGACGACCGGATCGCCGTGGCCGAGCTCGCCGCCCGGGTGCCCGAGACGCCCTGGGCCGAGCTGTACGCCGCGGTGCACCCCCTGTCCGAAGCCGACGCAGCGCGCCTCGACCGGGTGTGGGCCAGCCCGCACCCATCCGCCGGCGCCGGCAGGTCCCGCATGCGCAGGCCGGCCGGGACCGGCTCGGGGCGAGCCCTCAGCCCCGGGTGATGTCGGCAGCCGCGTTGTAGCCCAGGGCGCGCATCCGGTTGTTCAGGGCCGCTGCCTCGATGATCACGGCGAGGTTGCGGCCGGGCTGCACGGGGATCGTCACGGTCGTCAGCTGAACACCGAAGACCTCCTCCACGTTGTCCACCATGCCGACCCGCTCGTACTCCCGGTCCGGGTCCCGCGGCTCCAGCTCGACGACCAGGGTGACCCGGGCGTCAGGCATGATCGCCCCGATCCCGTAGAGCTCCTCGACATCCACCTGGCCCACGCCCGGGATGTCGATGAGGTGGCTGATGCCCTCGAGCGGTCGGCCGCGCAGGTGGTCCTCCGAGATGCGGCGGACCTCGACCTGGTCGTCGGAGACCAGGCGGTGCCCCCGGCGCACGAGCTCGAGGACGGTCTCCGAGGCCCCGATCCCCTCCCGGCCGAAGATGAGCACGCCCTCGCCGCTGACGTCGACCAGGCCGGCGGTGATCACCGTCCGGGGGGCGAGCGCGTGGATCAGCCGCCAGGTCAGCATGCCCGCGAACTCGCTGGTGACGACATCCGTGGCGAACACCGGCACGGAGTGGCGGTTGGCGGAATCGACCATGTCCGGCATGACGTGCAGGCCCCTGGCCACGATCAGGGCGGGGAACCCCAGGGCGAAGTAGTCGTCGAGCCGCTTCGCGCGCAGCTCGGGCTCCAGCCCGGAGAGGTAGGCCGTCTCGGTCCACCCGATGATCTGCAGGCGGTCGGAGCTGAAGTGCTCGGTGTACCCGGTCAGCTGCAGCCCGGGCCGGTTCACCTCGGCGGTCGCGACCGGGATCCGGGTGAGGTCCACATGGCCGCCGGCCACGCGCATCAGGCCCATCCGCTCGACGATCGCGGACAGCGGCACCGGGTGGGGGTGAGCGGGTCCCCGCGGTCCGCGCCCGCCGGGTCCGCGCCCGCCGGGTCCGGAGCCGCCCGCCGTCGCGCCGCCCGTCCGCTGCCCCGGTCCACGACCCTGCACCGCACCGCTCCCGTCCGCCATCTCAGCCCACCAGCTTGCCGATCAGGGCGTCCACGGCGCCTTCGGCCAGGCCGTGGGCCTCGAGGTACCCAACCACGGACCCGTACTGCTCGTCGAGCCACTCGAGGACGTGCCGCATGGCTCGGTCCGGCGAGCCACCGATGGCCTCGATGAGCGCCGGGGAGACCGGCACCCCGTTGGAGACCAGGAGCGACAGGGTCTGGTCCAGCCACTCCCCGTCGAGGTTCAGCGCGCTCTGCGTGTAGTCGGCCACGACGGCGGTCCGCTCGACCCCCGTCGCCTCGAGGGTCAGGGCGATCACCAGGCCGGTCCGGTCCTTCCCCGCGGTGCAGTTGACCAGCGTCGGGGAGTGGCCGGCCTCCGCGATCGCCGAGACGGCGGCGGTCAGCGACCAGCCCGCCTGGGTCAGCAGGTGCTGGTAGAGCAGCTCGAGGCTGACGTGGTCGCCCTCCACGATCGACGCCGGCGACCCGGTCTCGATCGGCACTCGAACCAGCGTGGCACCACTCAGGACGTTCCGGGAGCCGTCCTGGGCGAACTCGAGGTCCGAGCGGAGGTCGACGACCACGCCGATGCGCAGCGCGGCGAGGTCAGCCGCCCCGGTCGGGGTGATCGCGTTCAGGGCATCGGAGCGGTAGAGCTGGCCACGGCGCGTCACGCCCGCGCGCGCGGGGTACCCACCCACATCCCGGAAGTTGGCCGTTCCCTCGATGTCCATGCGCCTGCTCATGGCAGGCCCCCCAGCGCGGACTGGCGCACGGTGGACCGCTCGCGCATCCCCGCGTCCGGGCGCAGCATGCGACGCGCACGGATGTCCATGGCTGCCGTCTCGATGAGGACTGCGGAGTTGCGGCCCGGGCGGACGGGGATCGTCACCATCGGCACGCTCACCCCGAGGATGTCCATCCGGTCGGGCTCAGCGGCGAAGTCCCGCTCCCCATCCAGCCACTTCAGCGACACGACGATCGAGATGTCCCCCGTCGCCTTGACCGACCCGATCCCGTACATCAGCCGAAGGTTCACGATCCCGATGCCCTTGATCTCCATGAAGGAGCGGACCCGTCCCGGTGCCCGGCCGATCAGGTCGTGGTCCGTCGGGCGCCGGATCTCCACGGTGTCGTCGGCGATGAGGCGGTGCCCGCGCCGGATCAGCTCGAGCGCCGTCTCGGACTTCCCGATGCCGGGGGGGCCCAGGATCAGCACGCCCTCCCCGGCCACGTCGACGAGTCCCGCGTGGATGACCATCCGAGGAGCCAGCTCGAGCGCCAGGAACCAGGTGAGCTCGGAGGCGAAGTCCGTCGTCGGGGCCTGGGTCCGCAGCACGGGGATCCCGTACGTGTCGGCGATGGCCAGGGCGCGCAGGTCGAACTCCAGCCCGTGGGCGACGATGACCGCGGGCATCCCGAGCTGTGCGTACTGCTCGAGGCGGGCGAACCGCACGTCGGCTTCCAGCGACAGCAGGTACCCGACCTCGGCTCGGCCGATGAGCTGGACCCGGGTGGTCGGGAAGTGCTCGGAGTAGCCGGCCCACTGCAGGCCGGGGCGGTTCACCTTCGGCTCCCTGACCAGGCGTCGTGCGAGGTCCACCCCTGCGTCGGTCATCACCTCGAGGCCGAACTGCTCCACCACCGCGGAGATCGGGACCCCCTCGGGGGTCGCCAGCTGGGCGGTCGGCGCCATGCGGGCCAATGTAGGCCGCGCCCGGCCCGGGCGCTGGCTGGGCGGCTCCTGGCCCCACTCGCGGTGCCGCGGCACCCGGCTGTCGGGTGCGCGAGGATGGCGCCGTGACCCGCCCTGAGGACGTTGCCCACAACCGGGAGCTGTGGGACCAGCTCAGCGGCATGGTGTCGGCCGCCGATGGCCTCGACCGATGGCACGGGGACGGCATCCGCTGGGGGCTGTCCGGGACGCCGGAGGCGGCCCTGCGCGCGCTCGGCGAGGTCGCCGGGCGGACCGTCGTCGAGCTCGGGTGCGGGGTCGCCCCGCTGTCGGCGCACCTGGTCCGGCAGGGCGCCCGGGTCATCGCCGTCGACCTCTCCTGGGCCCAGCTCGCCGCCGCGCGAGGCGCCCAGCAGGCGCCACCGGGTGGCGGTGGGCCGGCGCCCCGGTTCCCGCTGGTCCAGGCCGATGCCGAGCACCTGCCGCTGGCCGATCGCAGCGCCGACCTGGTCGTCAGCGAGCATGGAGTGGCGGCCTGGTGCGAGCCCGAGGCGTGGGTCGCACAGGCCTCCCGGGTCCTGCGCCGCGGCGGGCGCCTGGCCTTCCTGACCAACAGTCCCCTGTCGGCCATGTGCGTGCCCGCGGAGGGCGGCCCGGCCGGCGACCGCCTCCTGCGCGGTCCCGCGGACCTGGCGGAGATCCGCTGGCCGGGGGGTGGCGTCGAGCACCATCCGACGCACGGGGCCTGGATCGACGTCCTCGCCGCGCACGGGCTCGTCGTCGAGGCCCTGCACGAGCTGACCGGGCCGGGCGGCTCGCCGACGGCCGACGCGGGACCCGGCGTCGCTGCCGACCCGGGTGCCGACGCCTACGGCATCGCCGATGCGGCCTGGGCGGCGCGCTGGCCGGTCGAGGACCTGTGGGTGGCGCGCAGGCCCTGAGGCGCCGGGCGCTGGGGCCGGGCCGCCGTCCCGGGGTGTTCCATGTCGCACCGGTGGTGTTCGATGAGGACAGGTCGGATCCAGAACGGGAGGGGCCCAGATGGCTGCACGTCGAGGTTCAGTCCTCCCGCTGGTGGTCGCCGCCCTGCTCGGCGTCCTGCTGATCGTCGGCGTCCGCCAGTTGTTCGGTGGCGGGGATGACGGGGATCCGGGCGGGGAGGGCTCGTCGGGCACCTCCACCGCTGCGCCGTCGGACTGCACCGAGGTGTCGATCGTGGCCTCGAGCGAGAAGGCCGGGATCCTCGGGACGCTGGCAGGGGCCTACAACGCCCGCGGCCCGGAGGTGGCGGGCACGTGCGTGTGGATGACGGTCTCGACCAAGGCCTCCGGCGCGGCGGCGACCGCCCTGGCCCGGGGGTGGGACGAACGGGTCGACGGGCCCCGGCCGGATGTCTGGTCGCCTGCGTCGAGCTCCTGGGCGGTCCTGGTGGACCAGGGCGCCACGGACCTCGATCGACCCAGCCCGATCCCCGACGAGCGGCCCTCCCTGGTGCAGACCCCGCTGGTCATCGCGATGCCGCAGCCGATGGCCGAGGCGCTGGGCTGGCCCGAGGAGGCGATCGGCTGGTCGGACCTCGCAGAGGTGGCCCGCGCCGACGGGGGGTGGGCCACGCGTGGCCACCCGGAGTGGGGCCGCTTCAAGCTCGGCAAGACCAACCCCTACTTCTCGACCTCCGGGCTGAACGCGACCATCGCGTCGTACTTCGCCGCCACCGGCGTCTCCAGCGACCTGACCGAGGCCCAGGTCGCCGATCCCGAGACGCGCCAGTTCGTCCGGGAGCTCGAGTCCTCCGTCGTGCACTACGGCGACACGACGCTGACGTTCCTGGACAACATGGCCCGGGAGGCCGCGGCCGGCCAGGGCCTGACCTACGTCTCGGCCGTGACCGTCGAGGAGAAGTCAGTCCTGGACTACAACCAGGGCAACCCCACCGGCGACCCGGAGACGCTCGGGCAGCAGCCGCCCCCCGCGATCCCCCTGGCGGCCGTCTACCCGTCCGATGGGACCCTGCTGTCGGACAACCCGTGGATCATCCTCGATGCGGAGTGGGTCGACGCCACGACCAGTCAGGCCGCCGCCGAGTTCCTGGCCTGGCTCCAGCAGCCCGAGCAGCAGGCCGTGTTCACCGGGGCAGGGTTCCGGACCTTCGAGGGCAAGCCCGGGGCGCCGATCACGCCGGCCAACGGCATGCTGCCGCAGGGGCCGACCGCGATCCTCGACCCGCCGGCACCCTCCGTGCTGGCAGAGGTGCAGAAGTCCTGGGACGAGTTGCGCAAGCGCGCGCACGTCCTGTTCGTGATGGACGTCTCAGGCTCGATGGGCGGCGTGGTCGAATCGGCCGGGCTCACCAAGCTCGCGCTTGCCCAGGAGGCAGCGATAGGCGCGATCGACGGATTCGCCGCCGACGACGAGGTGGGCCTGTGGGCGTTCTCGACCGACCGCGGACCGGCCGGCGAGCCGTGGGCGCAGCTGCAGGAGGTGGGCCCCGCCGCGGAGTCGGTGCCGCCGATGAAGTCGGCGATCGCGGCAATGGTCGCCGACGGCGGGACGGCCCTGTACGCGACGCTGCGCCGGGCCCAGGCCGACGTCCTGTCCGACCTGGACACCGCCCGGATCAATGCGATCATCCTGCTCTCGGACGGCAAGAACGAGTACCCGCCCGATGACGACCTGAGCAGCCTGCTCGCCCAGCTGGAGGGGGAGAGCGTCGACACCAGCGTGCGGGTGTTCACGATCGGGTACGGCGAGGGTGCCGATCCCGCCGCCCTCACCGCGATCGCCGACGCCTCGCGGGGCACCTACTACGAGGCCAACGACCCCACCAGCATCGAGAAGGTCCTGACCAGCGTGCTGTCCAACTTCTGATCCGAGCCGGTCGTTGCGCACGGACACAACGGGCGCCCATTCCGGCCTGTGCAGTGCAGACTGGTCCCATGTCGGTCCGGGAGGAGCTGCGCGACCCCTGGGGCTGGCTGGTCGCCGGGGTCAGCGGAGGCCTCGGCTGGGCCGTCCTCGCCGGCGCTGCCACGGGTCCGGTCGCCATCGCAGTGGGCGCGGGGATCGGGGCGGTCGTGCTGGGCACGAAGGTGGCCCTGGGCGCGGCTCGTAGCGGCCCCGGGGACTCCGCCGACGACGGCGCCGGGCGGGAGCGCCCCCGCGACCGGCTCCCCGACGCCCCCCGCGGGAGCGTCCAGGCGGACCTTCAGGAGAGGTCCCGGGCCGCCGTCGACCGGATGAGCGACCTGGCCGGACGACCCGCGGACCCGTGGCTGGCCGGCGAGGTGCGGGCCGTGCTCGACGAGAGCCGGCCCCTCGTGCAGTCCGTCCGCGAGATGGCCGGCCGGGTGACGATCCTTGACAACAGCATCGTCGCAGCGCGGCCCGAGAGCCTGGCCCGGGAGATCGCCGAGCTGCAGCAGCGGATGGCCAGGACAGCGGACGCGGAGGTGCTGGCCGAGCAGGAGCGCACCCTGGCCGCCCTCGACGGCCAGGCGGACTCCGTGGATCGGCTGCTGCGCCGTCGCGACACCCTCCTGGCCCAGATGCAGTCCGCCACTGTCGGCCTCGAGGGCCTGGCCGCCCGCTCCGGCGAGCTCGTCGCCCTCGGGCCGGCAAGCCACGACAGCGCGGAGGCCTCCCACATCGTTGCCGACCTCACGTCCTCGCTGGATGCCGTGCGCGCCGGCGTCGATGAGGCGCGAGCGATCCTCCGGGACCTGTGACAGGTGCCGGTGACCGGTGCGGTCGCGGGCCGGCGCCGACGGCCGGCGGCGGGCCGGCGCTCGCCAGCCGATCAGGCGACGGAGACCACCCGCTCGTACGGCAGCCGGGGGCTGCGCGGGAAGGTGCCGTCCGGCGCGGGATGGCCGATGTTGACCACCAGGAACGAGCGCTGCCGGCCGGTCGGGAAGAAGTCCGCATCCACGCCGGCCCGGTCGAACCCGCCCATCGGTCCCGGCCGACAGCCCCACGGCGCGAACGCCGAGCAGGAAGTAGCCCGCCTGCAGGGCGCCGTTGAACTGCCCGAACGCGATCCGGGAGTCCTCCTCGGCGAACCCGTCGCGGGCCCTCGGCGCGTGCGGCAGCACCTCCGGCAGCGTGTCGTGGAAGTCCACGTCGTAGGACAGGATCGCGATCAGCGGTGCCGACTCCGACTTGGCGCGATTGCCCGGGGACAGCCGGGCCAACAGCCGCCGCCGGGCCTCCGGCGAGCGGACCAGCGTGACCCGCAGGGGCTGGCCGTTCATCGCAGTCGGGGCGTACTTGACCAGGTCGTACAGGGCACGGATCCGGTCCTCGCCCACCGGCTCGGCGGTGAACCGGTAGGCGGTTCGCGCCTCGCGGAACAGCAGGTCGGCGGCCTCGTCGCCGATCGGGAGGTCAAGGTCCGGACCCGGTGGGGTGTCGGGCCCGCCGGGGCCGTTGCCGCCCAGGTCGACGAGGGCCAGGTGCGGGCGGGCACCGGGGCCGGTACCGGTCCCGGCGTGGGTCGTCTCCTGCTGGATCGACGTCATCGCATCTCCTAGATAGTTGAAGAATCATCTATATAGGGAACGAGCGTGAGGGTCGCGGTATTCCCACCCGCGGATCGGGGTCGCCGGCAGATCACCCCGCCGCGCGCGACACAGCCTGCAGCTGCAGCGCGTGGGCCGCGTCGGCCCGATGCTCCCGGAGCACCCGGATCAGGCCGGACGGCAGGTCGGCTTGCGACAGCAGGGTGTCCACCATGACCAGCGCCTCGGGGCTGGCCGGCGGGAACAGCCCCCGCGCCAGCACCTGCGCCTCGGCCGACGGGAGGGACTGCCAGATCGACGCGATGACCTCGGCGTAGCGCTGCCGGTAGGGCTCGAGGAGCGCGGGTGGCGTGTCCGGATCAGCGAAGCCGGCGACCGTGGCCGCCAGGACGGCGTTCGGCTGGTCGGCTCCCCCGACCGCCGCCCGCCAGGCGGCCTGCTTCGCAGCCTCCTGCGGGCGGGCGGCCCGGGCTCGGGCGGCGTACTGCCGGCCCTTGGACGTCCGGTCGCCGGCCAGCACGCGGTCGATCAGGTCTGCGTCGGCGACCCCACGGGCGGCCAGCCTGAGGACCACGTGCCACCGGAGGTCGTCATCGAGGTCCAGTCCCTCGATCGACGCCGATCCGGAAAGCAGCCCCTGCAGCCGGGCCAGGTGCTGCGGGGTGGCAGCGGACTCGATATGGGCCAGGGCCAGGGCCAGCTGCCGATCGGAACCCGGCTGCGCGGCAGCGAGCAGCCCGGCGGTCGCCACGCACAGGCGGTTCGCGACCGCCCCCCGGAGCTCGGGTGCCACGAACTCGGTCACCGCCCGGCGCAGGTCACGTCGGACGGTGTCGATGATGCCCATGACGTCCTCGAGCGCCAGGCCGGTCAGGGCGATCTCGACGTACTCCTGGGCCGGCAGCAGCCCGTCCTGGACCTGCTCCCACATCGACGCCCAGACCAGCGCCCGCGGCAGGGAGGGGCTGATCGCCCCGATCCCCCTCGTGGCCACGGCCAGGCTGGCGGGGTCCAGCCGTACCTTCGCGTAGGTGAGGTCGTCGTCGTTGACCAGCAGCAGGGCGGCCGCGGGGACCCCCACGAGCTCGGGCACCTCGACGCCGGACCCGTGCACGTCCACCTCGATCCGGGCGTCGCGGACCAGCCGCTGGGATGCGCCGGTGCCGCCCTGCGGAGCCCACCGGTACAGGCCGACGGCGATCCGGTGCGGGCGCAGCACGGGCGAGACCCCCTCGGGCCGGTTCGGCGGGAGCTGCGCGATCCGGACACGCGCGTACCGGCCGTCCGCGTCGAGCTCCACCTCCGGGACCAGGGTGGTGACGCCCGGCTCCTGCAGCCAGACGTGCGCCCAGTCAGCCAGCGCCCGGCCACTGGCTGCCTCGAGCTCGACGAGCAGGTCCTCGAGCGTCGCCGAGCCCCAGGCGTGCGCCAGGAAGTAGCGGTTGAGCCCAGCGAGGAAGGCCTCGTAGCCCACGAACGCGACCAGTTGCTTGAGCACCGAGGCACCCTTGGCGTAGGTGATCCCGTCGAAGTTCAGGTAGACGGCCTCGAGGTCGACCATGTCGGCGGCGACCGGATGCGTCGAGGGCCGCTGGTCCTGCGCATAGGCCCAGCCCTTGCGCCCGAGGGCGAACGTCGTCCAGGAATCCGCGAACCCGACCGTCTCGGCCGCGACGTGGTGCCCGGCCCACTCGGCGAAGGACTCGTTGAGCCACAGGTCGTCCCACCAGCGCATCGTCACGAGGTCGCCGAACCACATGTGGGCCATCTCGTGCAGGATCACGGTGGCGCGCTCCGCCCGGGCCGCCCGGGTGACGCGGGACCGGAACAGGTAGCGGTCCTCCCGGAACGTCACCATGCCGGGGTTCTCCATCGCCCCGAGGTTGAACTCCGGCACGAGGACCTGGTCGTAGCCGCCGAACGGGTAGGCGACGACGAGCTCCCGCTCGTAGTGAGACAGGCCGGCACGCGTGATCGCCAGGATCTCGTCGGCGTCGGCGTCGGCGTGCGCCGAGACCGAGGCACGGGCCAGCAGCCGCAGGGGGTAGGTGCCCCCGGCGCCGACGTGCTCGGACTCGACCACGTGGAACGGCCCCGTGGCCAGGGCGGCCAGGTAGGTGGAGATCGGCGGCGTCGGCGCGAACTCCCACCGCGCGAGGCCCTCCCGGACTTCGACGGGCCCGGCTGGCGCGGCGTTGGATGCGACCAGCCACCCCTCCGGGACGGTGGTGACCCACGTGAACCGCGCCTTGAGGTCCGGCTGCTCGAAGCACGCGAACACCCGCCGCGCGTCGGCCGTGGCGAACTGCGTGTACAGGTACATGGATCCGTCCGCCGGATCCGTCGAGCGGTGCAGGCCCTCGCCGGTGGTCATGTACCAGCACCGGGCCACCACGACGAGCTCGTTCTCGGCGGCGAGGTCGGTCAGCGGCAGCCGCGCGCCGTCGAATCCGGCGACCTCGAGGGCACGGCCGTTCAGGGTCGCGTACTCCACTGCCTCGGCGACCAGGTCGATCCAGGTCGCCGAGCCGGGCTGGTCGCAGTCGAACTGGACGGTGGTCCGCGAGCGGAAGGTGGGCGATCCCGATGCCCCGCCGAGGTCCAGCTCGATGCGGTAGGCCCCGACGCGGATCAGGCGCGAGCGCTCCGCCGCCTCGGCACGGGTGATGTTCGTGGGCGGCATCGGCGGCATGGGCGGCATGGGCGGCATCCTCCCGCCCGGACCGCGCCCGATCCACCCGGTTCGAGCAGGTGCATCCGAAACCGGCGCCCGGACCGAAGAATGGTCAGGGAAGTCAGTGGGCCGAGCGAGGGGGCGAGTCGGCCGGGCACGCGGTGAGGAGGGGATCGACCATGTCGGTGCAGACGATGCCGGCGTACCGGCCATCCTGGCCGCTGCCTGCGACGGCCTCCGACAGGGTCCGGGGTAGCCTCCCGGCACCCCGGTTTGGCAGTATCGACCGTGTGCAGTCCGACTTGACCGATATGGACGTCGCGACGGACTTCGCCGCGGGACTGGACGATGCCCTGGCGGAGGCCTACCGGCGCTGGTCGGGCCTGGTGCACGCGACGGCCCTGCGGTCCACCGGGAACGCCGAGGACGCGGCCGACATCACCCAGGCCGTGTTCGTCGGCGCGTGGCGGGGCCGCGGAGGCTTCCGCCCGGAGGCCGGGTCGCTGCCGGGGTGGCTGATGACCATCACGCGACGCCGGATCGCCGACCACTGGGAGTCGCGCTCGCGCGAGGCCCGGATCCGTTCGGCGGTCGAGGCCGTCGAGCCGGTCGCCGACTGGGAGCCTCCCGAGGTCGACCGGATCGCCGCACAGATGGTGGTTGCCGACGAGCTCGACCGCCTGGGGGATCCGGCACGGAAGATCGTCCGGATGGCGTTCTACGAGGACCTGACCCACACGCAGATCGCCGAGCGGCTCGAGATGCCGATCGGAACAGTCAAGAGCCACATACGCAGGTCCCTGGAGAGGCTGCGCACGAGGATGGAGGTGGATGATGTCGCACTGTGACCCGATGACCCTGGCGCTGGTCGCCCTCGGCGAGGACATCCCCGCTGATGAGGCAGCCCACCTGGAGTCCTGCCAGACATGCCTGGCGGATGCCGCTGAGCTGGGACAGGTCGTGACCGTGGGCCGCGAGGCCCCGCTCGAGCTGCCGGAGGTCCCCGACCACGTGTGGGCGGGGATCCAGCGCGAACTCGCCCTGGGCGGCGCCCCGGACGGCACCGACCGGCTCGCGTCCATCGCCACCCTTTCCCCCCGTACGACCCCGGCCCAGGCCGGGCGCGAGCAGGACGCGCCGGCCCCGGTGGTGCCCCTCCGGCCACGGCGAAGCCGCGTCCTCGGCGTGGCCGCGGTCGCGGCAGCCGCGGGCGCCATCCTCGGTGGCGCCGTGGTGTGGGCAGCCTCCGAGAGCGGCGGCTCCGGGCCGGCCACGACGGAGCAGCTCGTCGCCCAGGCCGTCCTGGCCCCGCTGACCGACGCCGTGTCGGCACCCGGCGAGGCCACCGTCCTGGACAGCCCCGACGGGCAGGTGGTCCGGGTGGACGCAACTGCCCTGCCGGCCAACGACGGCTTCTACGAGGTCTGGCTGCTCGACGCCGACGCCACCAAGCTCGTGGCCCTGGGCGCGCTGCCGGCCGGGTCCATCGGGACGTTCACGGTGCCGCCCGGGCTCTCGCTGGCCGACTACCCGGTCGTCGACATCTCGCTGGAGAGCTACGACGGTGATCCCAGCCACTCGAAGAACTCCCTGATGCGCGGGATCCTCGAGACCTGAGGCCGGCCGCCGCCCGTTCCCCGGCCGGCACCCTCCCGCGTGCGGGCCCGACGACCCCTAGGCTGGCCGGCATGACCGCGGCCATCCCCCTGGCGCCGAACCTCTGGCGCATCCCCACGACGCCCTGGGACCTGGTGAACTCCTTCCTGGTCCGCTCGGACGACGGGTCGCTGACCCTGGTCGACACGGGCCTGAAGTCGGCGCCGGCCCGGCTGCTGAGCGCGATCGCCGAGGTGGGCGGCGGCCCGCAGGACGTCACGACGATCGTGCTCACCCACGCGCACCCCGATCACGCCGGCGGGGCAGCCGAGCTGGCGCGCAGCACGGGTCGCGGGATGACCGTGCACGAGGAGGACGCGTCGTACGTCCGGACCGGCGCCTCGCCACCCCGGGATGAGTCCCTGCGCCTCGGCCGGCTGCTGCGCCGCATGCCGAGCACGTTCGATTCCGCGCCGGTGGCCCGGACGATGGTCGACGGCGAGCTCCTCGAGGGCAGCGGGCTGCGCGTCCACCACACCCCCGGGCACACCCCCGGGCACTGCTCGCTGCTGCACGAGCCGTCCGGGACCCTGATCACCGGTGACGCGATCTGGAACATGCGCTCGCGGCGCACGTGGCCGGTGCTGGCGTTCTGCACGAACGCGGCGCTGACCGAGCAGACGGCCAGCACCCTGGCCGACCTCGAGTACGCCACCGCCGCCTTCACCCACGGGCCGGAGATCCGCGGCACCGGTCGAGCGGCCGTGCGCGAGTTCCTGGCGAGCCCGCGCCAGTTCGGCCCCGGGCTGTAGCCCCGCCGGCCGACGCGGACCGCCACCGGGGGCCACCACACGGGGTCGGATCGAACCGCACGCAGGGCAGGCACGACTGCGGCCCCCGGCGGAGGTTCCGGGGGCCGCAGTCGTGCCTGGCTGGTGCACCCAGTTGGGGTGCCTACCGGCTCAGTGGCTGTTCAGCGGGGGCAGGTCCATGGGGCGCAGGACCCGGTCGATGCCGTGCGCGATCTGCATGTTGCCGTCATTGATGTCGATCACCTTCACCCGCGGGTTGCGCGAGTTGTAGTCCTTGTCGCGCAGGCGGATCGCCGCCATCCTTCACGATCACCTTGAACGTCTTGCCCTCCAGCGCGGTGTCCAGCTTGACACCGTTGGCCGTGCACGGCCGTGGCGGCGTCGATGGTCGCGCCCGGCACGACGTGGTACAGCAGGACGGCCTCGACCGTGTCGACGCCGACGGCCTTGACCAGCTTCTTGAAGACCGTCTTCTCCTTCTTGTACTTCTTGCCGGTGAGGTCCTTGACCAGCTTCTGGAAGGCCCTGTCGTCGGGCACGAACGCGGTCGCCGCCTTAGTGCCGTCGGCGAGCAGGCCGACCGATGAGCCGGGCTTGGCCGCGAGGACCGCGAGGACGGCCTCGGTGACGATGTCGTAGTCCTTCCAGTTCCGGTCGAACGAGTTGCCGTCGGAGGTCAGCACCTCTGCGAGCGACTTGGTGCCCAGGCCCTCTGCGGCGGTGGCGGGGCCCGCGGTCCCGATCGTCAGGGCGAGGGCTGAGGCGGCGGCGATTCCGGTGACGAGCTTGCGCATGATGTTCTCCTGGGGGGTGGGGCCCGACCCGTTCGGGCTCTCACCTCCCTATTCGGCCCACATTGCCCCGCCGGATGCACAAGTAGTGCACAAGTTTCTCAGGGGTCGGTTGACTCGCCAGTACGCCCCGGAATGTCCGGGATCAGGCCACCCAGACGGTCTTCACGTTGCAGAACTCGCGGATGCCGTGGCCGCTGAGCTCACGGCCGTACCCCGAGCGCCGTGTTCCGCCGAACGGCAGCTCCGGGTACGAGATCGTCATGCCGTTGATGGTGACCGCGCCGGAGTCGAGGTCGCGGATGAACCGCTCCCGCTCGACGGGGTCGTCGGTCCACGCCACCGACCCGAGTCCGAAGGTCGTGCCGTTGCCCACCTCGACGGCCTCGTCGAGCGAGCCGACCCGGTAGAGGCCGGCGACCGGGCCGAAGACCTCCTCGGCGTACATGGCCATGTCGGGGGTGAGGTCCCCGACGACCGTCGGCTCGTAGAACCAGCCCGGACCGTCGACGACGCGGCCGCCGCAGAGCACGGAGGCGCCCTTGCTGCGGGCGTCCTCGACCATGGCGACCACGTCGTCGACCCCGCCCTGGGTCGCCAACGGGCCGACATCGGTCGCCTCGTCCATCGGGTCGCCGACCACGAGCGCAGCCATCCTGGTGACGAAGGCTGCCGCGAACTCGTCGTACACGTCCTCGTGGATGATGAACCGCTTGGCCGCGATGCAGGACTGCCCGTTGTTCTGGCAGCGGGCGGTCACGGCGACCTCGGCAGCGCGCTGCACGTCGGCCGACGGCATGACGATGAAGGGGTCCGCGCCGCCGAGCTCCAGCACGGTCTTCTTGATCTCGTCGCCGCAGATGGCCGCCACCGACTGCCCGGCGGGCTCCGAGCCGGTCAGGGTGGCGGCGCGCACCCGCGGGTCGCGCAGGATCGGCTCGACCTCGCGCGCACCGACCAGCAGGGTCGTGAAGGCCCCCTGCGGGAAGCCCGCGCGCAGGAACAGGTCCTCGAGGTACAGGGCGCACTGCGGGACGTTCGAGGCGTGCTTGAGCAACCCGACGTTCCCGGCCATCAGGGCGGGCGCGGCGAACCGCACGACCTGCCAGAGGGGGAAGTTCCACGGCATGACCGCCAGCACGATGCCGAGCGGGGCGTAGCGCGCGTAGGCGCTCGAGGCACCCACGGCGGTGGGGTCCGCCGGCTCGTCGGCGAGCAACTGCTCGGCATTGTCGGCGTAGTACCGCATGCCCCTGGCGCACTTGGCGGCCTCCGCACGTGCGGCCGACAGGGTCTTGCCCATCTCGAGGGTCATGGTCCGGGCGATCGCCTCGTTGTCCTCGTCGAGCAGGTCGGCCGCCGTGCGCATGAGCACCGCGCGCTCGGCGAAGGTGGTCAGCCGCCAGGTGTGGAAGGTGTCATGGGCGGTCCCGATGGCCGCCTGCACCTGCTCCCGGGTGTGCGGCTCGAAGGTGCGGATGATCTCGCCCGTGGCCGGGTTCTGGGTCGCGATTGCCATGAGCGTCATCGTGGCATCGCACGACCCCCGGTGACCCGTCGGCGGACCTCACCGCCAGAGGGACATGCGCACCGAGTCGTTGCGGCGCGGCCACGGGATCCCCGCCGGCCAGATCGTGTCCTCGTCGGCGTCGACGTCACGCACGTCGGCGGTCGACATCCGGGCGTCCGAGAGGTCCGCGCCGCACAGGACGGCCCGGCGCAGCGTGGCCACCTCGAGGGTGACGCGCTGCAGGACGGCAGCGGTCAGGTCGGCCTCCCTGAGGTCCGCCCCGAACAGGTTGGCGCCCGTGAGATCGGCGCCCGACAGGTCGGCTCCCCGCAGGCATGCGCCGGACAGGTCGACGCTGCGCAGGTCGGAGAGGTCCAGGCGCGCGCCCGTGAGGTCGGCGCGCACCATGCGGGCCCCGGCGAACGAGGCTCGGCTCGCCAGCACGCCCGCCATCCGGGCCTGCCGGAGGTTGGCCCGGTCGCAGCGCGCGTCCCGCAGGTCGAGGTCGGCGAGGTCGGCGCGGACGAGGCGCCGGCCGGTCAGGTCCGGCACCGGGCCCGGGCCGGCTCCGTGGATCCGGTCGCGAATCAGGTCATCTCCCATGGCGCCCAGCGTGGCCGGTCCATGTGCACGCAGGCCCTCGGCGACGTGACCTGTGCCCGACGACCAGGTGAATCGTTCGCGGGGCGCTGGCTGGTCGCCCGGGTCCGACGCCGCTGAGCATCGCAAGGCCCCACCGCCCGGCCGCAGGCCGGTGTTGAACGCGGCCGGTGTTGAATGGGCGCATGTCCCCCGGCGCCCTGAGCTTCGCGCTCGGGGCCCGGCGTGGGCTGGCCCGGACCGGGACCATCACGACCCCGCACGGCGAGATCCGGACCCCCGCGTTCATCCCGGTGGGGACCAAGGCCACCGTGAAGGCCCTGCTCCCCGAGGCCACCGCGTCGCTTGGTGCGCAGGCCATCCTGGCCAACGCGTACCACCTGTACCTGCAGCCCGGCGCCGATCTCCTGGACGAGGCGGGCGGTCTCGGCTCGTTCATGAACTGGCGCGGGCCGACCTTCACCGATTCCGGCGGGTTCCAGGTGATGAGCCTCGGGGTGGGGTTCAAGAAGGTCCTGTCGATGCAGGTCGACACCCCCGCCGACGACGTCATCGCCCCGGGCAAGGATCGGCTCGCCCACGTGGACGACGACGGGGTCTCGTTCGTCTCGCACCTCGACGGCTCGAAGCACCGCTTCACGCCTGAGTCGAGCATGCGGATCCAGCACCAGATCGGGGCGGACATCATGTTCGCGTTCGACGAGTGCACGACCCTGATGAACACCCGCGGCTACCAGGAGCGCTCCGTCGAGCGGACGGCGTCGTGGGCGCGCCGGTGCGTGGCAGCCCACGCGGCGCTGTCCGCCGAGCGCCAGCACCGGCCGCCCCAGGCGTTGTTCGGAGTCGTCCAGGGGGCCCAGTTCGAGGACCTGCGCCGCGAAGCCGCCCGCGACCTCGCCGGACTCGAGCTCGACGGCTACGGCATCGGCGGGGCGCTGGAGAAGTCCCGGCTGGAGGCGATCGTCGGCTGGGTCAGCGAGGAGCTCCCCGAGGACCGGCCCCGGCACCTGCTGGGGATCGGTGAGCCCGACGACCTGTTCGCCGGGGTGGCGGCGGGCGCCGACACGTTCGACTGCGTGATGCCGTCCCGGGTGGCGCGCAACGGGGCGATCCTCTCGGCCGACGGCCGCTACAACATCGTGACGGCGGCCAACCGCCGCTCGTTCGAGCCGCTGGATGCGGACTGCGGCTGCTACACCTGCGCGCACTACACGCGGGCCTACCTGCACCACCTGGCCAAGTCCGACGAGATCGCCGGCCACACGCTGGCCACGCTGCACAACGTGCACTTCGTGGTCTCGCTCGTGGACCGCATGCGCGCGACCCTCGAGTCGGGCGATTTCGACGACTTCCGCGCCGATTTCCTCGGTCGGTACTACGCGCGCCGCGACGCCGCGAGCCGGCAGGCCTGAGCGCCGGGGCCTCGCCCGCCGGGGCCGGGGCCCCGCCGGGCCCCGCCCCGGGCCCCGCCCGTCCGGGCCCCGCCCGTCCACAACGTGCTCGGAAGTCGTTCCGAATGTCAGAGCCCGGCTGTACCGTGAGGTCAGTTCGAACACATGTTCTAACGGACGGGGGTCCACGTGAAGGCGCTCATCGGTCCTCGCGATGCGCGAGCGGCGGGCATGCTCGCCTGCGCATCCCAGGAGGTCGCAGCGCTGTGGCCCGCTGCCCAGGCGAGCGCCCACTGCGACCCTGAGCCCATGGGCCTCGCCGCAGGCGACCGGCCGGCAGCCGACGTCGAGGTCCTCGCCGGCGCGCTGGCATCTGTCGAGTACACGCTCGCGACCAGGATGCACGCGGCGGCAGTGGCCGGGGCGCTGCCGATCGCCGGCCCCGGCGGGATGCTGACCGCGCGAGGCTGGGGATCCCCCTGGGCGAGGCGCCTGGCCCGAGCCGGCCAGCTGGCGTCCGCGCATCCGCGCCTGGCCGAGGCGTGGGCTGCCGGCGTCGTCACGAGTGAGCACCTCGACCCGATCGCCCGCCGCGCGGACCGCTTCACCGGGGCCGAGCTCGCGGCGGTCATCGACGAGTTGCTGCCACTGCTCGGCACGGTGTCGCCAGCTGCCGTGACCCGATTCGTCGAGGCCGCCCTGCGTCTCCTGCACCCTCCCGACGACCCGGAGCCCGGGGAGTTGGAGGCCTACCAGGCACGCGACCTGTCGTTCTCGTTGACCTCCGATTCGGTGCTCCTCTCCGGAGTCCTGCCCCGCATGGAGGGCGAGCTGGTCATCGCCGCGATCGACGCGATCGCCGAGCGGCTGCGCAGCACCGCCGACCACACCCCGCCGGGCGCCCGCCGCGCCGATGCCCTCGTCCAGCTGGTGAACGACGCCCATGCCCGCGACGTCCTGCCGACCCGGGGCGGCCTTCCCGTCTCGGTGTCGGTCACCCTGACGACGACCGACGCCGGCGACCCGGTGTGGCGAAGCAGCCGTGGGCACCTGCTGACCTCGTCCGAGGAACGCTTCGCGGCCTGCGATGCCAGCGTCACCCCGATCGCGGTCGCGACCGGCGCAGCCTGCGCCGGTCCCGTCGTGCCTGACCTGGGCGAGGTTCCCGGGTACGGCCGCACCGGGTCGGCGCGGGCCACGCCTGCGCACCGCCTCGCGGCCCTGGCGAGCGCCCTGTTCGGAACCAGGATCCCGCTGGACGTCGGGCGCACGGCCCGGACGGCCACCGGAGCCCAGCGCCGAGCACTGGCAACGCGTGACGGCGGCTGCGTCATCCCCGGCTGCGGGGTGGCCGCCGAGGCCTGCCAGGTCCATCACCTGCAGGAATGGGCCGATGGCGGGTCCACCGACCTGGCGAACCTCGTCAGCCTCTGTTGGGCACACCACCGACAGGTTGACCTGCACATGTGGACGATCACCCCGGGGCGTCCCACCGGGCCGGCCATGGCCGGCGCCCCACGGGGCACTGCGTGGCCTGCCAACAACGGTGCCCCATTCACCATCGTCGGCACCCCCCGAACCCGCTGGCGGATGTGAGGGGTGGCGCTCCTGGGATCACCCCACCCGTCAGGCTGGACCGACGGGCACATCGTCGGACGACTCCGGCACGCCATACGTCGGCTCATGCCGCTTCACCAGTGCGATCACCCGGTAGGTGACCGGCATCACGAGCACCTCGACGGCCACCTTGTACAGGTAGCCGGTCACCACGTAGTTGACGAAGGTCCACCCGGTGATCACGCCGTAGAAGGCGATGGTGCAGAAGACCAGGGTGTCGGCGAACTCCCCCACGGCGGTCGAGCCCAGCAGCCGCAGCCAGAGCCGCGATTCCTGGGTCCGCGCCTTGATCCGCACCAGCACCCACGAGTTGAGCATCTGGCCGACGAGGAACCCCGCCAGGCTCGCCGCGACGATCCGGGGCACGAACCCGAGCACGGCCTCGAACGCCTCCTGGTTGGCCCAGTCGTCGGCGGGCGGCGCCTGCTGCACGAGCCAGAACGTGAGCGCCGCGAGCGCCGACAGGCCGAACGCCAACCAGATGGCCCGCCGCGTCGCACGCCAGCCGTACACCTCCGAGAGCACGTCGCCGACCACGTAGACCAGCGGGAACAGGAAGGCCCCGCCGTCGGTGATCAGCGGGCCGACTGCGATGAGCTTCGTGGCACCGATGTTGGAGATGATCAGCAGCCCGCAGAAGATCGCGACAACGGTCGCGTAGTGCCCGGACGTCCGGGCGAACGCAGGCTGCCGGGGCGCGGGCGCGTCGGAGCTCGAGCTGCTCATGGGGCCGTCATTGAACCACCGGCGCCGCACCCGGCCAAAACCCCATCTTCCGCCCAGGCTTCCGCGCGACCCTCCCGCGCGACCGACTGCCGGCGGCGGGGGGAGACTGGAGGCGTGACGAGGGTCCTCTACGCGCTGGGGCGCTGGTGCGCCGCCCACGCCGTGCTGGTCCTCGTCCTGTGGCTGGCCCTGCTCGGCGGCGCCCGCCTGGCCGACCGGCTGCTGCCCCCGCCCGCGCTGGACCCGTTCGTCCTCGCGGGGACCGACAGCGCCTCAGCGCAGACCCTGCTCAACCGCGCCTTCCCGGGGGCCGCCTCGGAGCCGGTCCCCCTGGTGGTGGCCGACGAGCGTGACCTCACGACCGGACCCGGGGCGAGGACGGTCGATGCGGTCGCCACCGCGGTCGCCGAGGTGGCCGGCGTCAACGGCGTACGCGGCCCCGGGGAGGAGTCCACCCTGGCCTCCGCGGACGGCCGCACGGTCATCCTCCAACTGACCATGGCCGAGCGCGCCGCCGCGGACAAGGTGGTGGGCGAGGAGGTGCTCAGCACCGCCGGCCAAGCCGCGGCCGCAACCTCACCGACCGCCCGCGTCGCCCTCGGTGGCTACCTCGGCCAGCAGATCTCGCGCACCGACACCCGCCCCTCCGAGGCGCTCGGAATGGCCCTGGCTGTCCTGGTGCTCCTGTTCACCCTGCGGCGCGGTTGGCCTGTCGTCATTCCGCTGGCCACGGCGCTGGTGGCGGTCGGGATCGGCCTGGCCGTCATCAGCCTGCTCGGTCGCCTGGTCTACATCCCCGATGAGGCCCCGACCCTGGGCACCATGCTGGGGCTCGGGGTGGGCATCGACTACGCGCTGTTCCTGGTCACCCGGCACCGGAACATGCTCCGCCGCGGCTTCCCCGTGGCCGACTCCGTCGGGCGGACCGCCGGGACCGCCGGGGCCGGCATGGTGTTCGCCGGCGCCACGCTGCTGGCCGCGGTCATGGGCCTGTCGCTCACGGGCATCTCGTTCCTGGCCTGGCTGGGGTACTCGGCAGCGATCGTCGTCGCGCTGGCCCTGGTGGCCGCCCTGACCCTCGTCCCGGCCCTGATGGGCCTGATGGGCCACCGCGTGCTGCGCCGCTCGGACCAGCGGGCGCTGGCCGCGGGGGCTGGCGGCGAGGCGTCCGAGGGCCTGACCAGCGCCCAGTCCGACGCGGAGCTCGACCGAGGCGGCTGGGCGCGCCTGGCGAACATGGTCACGGGCCGGCCGTGGCCCTGGGCGATCGCCGCCACGTCGGTGCTGCTCGTGATGGCCGCCCCGATGCTGACCATGACCTTCCAGCAGGTCGACGCCACCGCCCTGCCCGACGACACCCCCGCCCACCAGGCCTACGTGATGATCAGCGACGGTTTCGGGCCCGGCTACGCGGGGCCGCTCGCGGTCGTCGGTCAGCTGCACCGGACCGCGCAGGCGCCCGACGCGCAGGCGCCCTCCGTCGGGGGCTCCGAGCCGGCGGGCCAGGGCGACCCGCGGACCGGTGACCCCCGGCTGACCGCCGTGTCGAACGACCTCGCGGCGACGCCGGGGATCGCCGAGGTCGGCGACCCGATCGTCAGCACCGACGGCGGCGTGGTGATCTGGCGGGCCATCCCGACCACCGGGTCCTCCGACAAGGCCACCGAGTCGCTGGTCCACGAGCTGCGGACGACCGTCCTGCCCAAGGCGACCGACGGCGCGGACATGACCGCCTACGTCGGGGGCATCACCGCAGCCCGGACCGACCTCTCCCTGCGGATCGCCGACCGGCTGCTGCCGTTCATCCTCGGGGTCGCCAGCTTCAGCTTCCTGCTGCTGATGGTGGCCTACCGGTCCCTGGTCATCCCGCTCAAGGCGGCCGCGATGAACCTGCTGTCGATCTCCGCCGCGTACGGCGTGGTCGTGGCGATCTTCCAGTGGGGCTGGGGGGCCGGACTCATCGGCCTGGACGGACCCGTGCCGATCGAGTCCTACGTGCCGATGATGATGTTCGCCGTCCTCTTCGGCCTGTCGATGGACTACGAGGTGTTCCTGCTGACGGCGTTCACGGAGCACTACCAGCGGACCGGCGACATCACGACGGCCGTTCGTCGCGGCCTGGCCGACACCGGCCAGCTGATCACCGCCGCCGCGCTCATCATGGTCGTGGTCTTCGCCTCGTTCATCCTGCCCGACAACGCCGTGGTCAAGATGTTCGGCGTCGGGCTGGCGACGGCGGTGCTCGTCGATGCCACGATCGTGCGCTGCATCCTGGTCCCGAGCCTGATGGTGCTGGCCGCGCGCTGGACCTGGTGGATGCCGTCCTGGCTGGACCGGGCCCTGCCCCACCTGAACGTCGAGGGTGATCCCGCCCAGCTCGAGACCGTCGGCGCCCCGCGGGCGGTCCAGCCCGCCGATGCCCGCCCCGGCGCCGGTCCTCTCGCACTCGTCGGCGGAGCGCTGGCCGGGTGGGTCGCGGGCGCAGCGGCCGCTACGACGGGCTCGCCGACAACCGGGGCCGCCATCGCGCTCGCCGCCGCCTCCGGCGCCGCGCTGGCCCACCTGCCGCGCAGCACCAGGGGAGCCGACGGCCTGCTGTGGGTGCGGCTCGTGATGATGCTCGCCGGGGCGATCGGCAGCGCCGCCCTGTACCTGCTCGTGGGCGGGCTGACCCCGGCGACCGATCAGGACGCGCTGCTGCAGTCGGGCGTGGCGCTGCTGGTCCCCCTGGCCGTGGTCGCGCTCACGCCACTGCGGCGCTTCGCCATCCCCCTGGGCATGGGGATCCTGGCCATGGTCGCTGCGATGGCGGCCGGCGGCGGTCCCGCCCTCGAGGTTGTGGCCGTTCCGGCCCTGACGGCTGCGGTGGTCACCCGCCTGGCGGGACAGATCGGCCGGGCCATCCGACCCGGGGACCGCGCAGGCGGCGCGAACGGCGCCGGGCACCCCGTCGCCGGGCCCCCGGACGACGTGCCCGGCGACGCCCCCGGCACCGTGCCCGCCACCGTGCCCGGCACCGTGCCCGCGGCTCCGGACCCGGTGGGATCGGGGCGCCCATGAGCTCCGCCGGAACGCACCGTGCCCGCCGAAGCGCCGTGGTCGGCCTCGCCACGGGGGCCCTCCTGCTCGGCACCGTCGGGCCGACGACGGCGGCTGCCCCGGCCGTGGACGCCGCCCTCGCCCGACTGGCTGCCGCGGGCCCAACAACCGACGGGGCCGCCCCGACCTGGTCAACGACGAGGTCGCCCTGGCGACCCTCGACCCGACCGGACTGCCCGAGCGCGCCCTGCTGATCAGCCGCGTCACCGCCACGGGCCCGCCGCGCGAGGTCACCGACCCGGCCAGCCTGACCAACGTGCGCTACCTCGATCGCCTCGGCCGGCCCGAGGTCGGGCCGGACGGGGTCCTGCTCACGGTGGGCGGCGATCGGCCCAGCGCCCTGACCCAGGCGCGCTTCGACAAGCCCCTGCCGGTGGCCCTGCACGCCGAGTACGCCCTCGACGGCGCTGTCGTCCCCGCCGCGGACATCCCCGGCGCGCCGGGGGATGTCCGCGTCACGTACACCCTGACCAACACGACCGCCACCCGCACCGACCTGGCCTACACCGACGCCTCCGGGGCGCCGCAGGTGTCGAACCAGCCGGTGTTCGCGCCCTTCCAGGGCATCGCGACGGTGACCCTCCCCGCGGGTGCGCAGCTGATCGACGACGGCGGGGCCATGCTGGCAACCGATCAGCAGGGCCGGACGGTGGCCCGCTGGAACGTCGCCCTCTACCCGCCGATCAGCTCACCGATCCAGCGGATCGGGTTCACGATGCGCACCACTCGCGCGGCCGTCCCGGCGGTCACCGTGGAGCTGACCCCCGCGACCTCCGACCAGGACCCCGGCACCGGGGTGACCGCCGACCTCCTCGGCGGGGCGACTGCGGGCAACGAGTCCCTGTACGACGGCCTGGCGGCCCTCGACGCGGCTGCCGGCAGGCTCGCGCTGGGCTCGGCTGAGCTCTCGACCGGCCTGGTCGGCCTGGCGGACGGCACGGACACCGCGTCCGGTGCGGCGTCGGCGCTCGCGGACGGGGTCGGTGGGGTGGCCGACGGTGCCGCGCTCACCTCGGACGCCACGCGCGACCTCGCCGACGGCGTCGGCGCGCTGTCGGGGGGCGCCAGCGACGTGGCGGACGGGACGGCCAAGCTCGCCGGGGCGCTCGGGACGGCCGCCGGAGGTGCGACCAGCCTGGCCGAGGCGACCCGGGCGCTGGCGCAGGCCACCGGCCGGGTCACCCGCCGACCAGCTCCAGCCCCTGCTGGCCGGGGGCGAGCAGATCGAGGCCGGCCTGCTGGCAGCCTCGGCCCGGATCGGCTCGCCCAGCGACCCGGTCCTGGACCCCTCGACACCGGTGCCGCCCGATCAGGACACCACGTGCCCGCCCGGTGGGACGGCGCCCCCCGACGACGACTGCGTGACCATCTACCAAGGGGTGCGGGCGCTGCGGGACGGCCTGGCGGCGGTCGTCGCCGCCGCCGAGGCCCTGGCCGGGCGTGCGGACGCGGCGCGCGAGGCGATCGCGCAGCTGATCGCCGACCTCGAGTCGATCGGGGCCGACATCACGACGGCAGCACAGGGGGCGGCCGACCTCCTCGCGGACGTCTGCGGGCCGACACCCACCCTTGACCCGGCCTCCTGCGCGCGGCTGCAGGCAGTGGCGGATGCCGCGGCCTCCGCCGCAGCAGGGGCAGCAGCAGCTGCCCCGTCATCGACCAGCTGATCGCCGCGCTCGCCGCCCTCGACGCGCAAGCCGGCGCCCTGCTCGACGCGCTGACCGATGCGCTGGCCTCGACCAACCGGCTCCTCGACGGGGTCGAGGAGATCGGGGCGGCGGTGGGCGCCGGCACCGGAGGCTCCCCCGGGCTGGCCACCGCGATGGCGCAGCTCAACGCCGGCCTGCGCGGGCTGGCGACCCAGCTGACGACCAGCCAGCAGCAGCTCACCGAGTCCCTCTCCGCGCTGGCCGCGGGGTCCGAGGACCTCGCCGTGGGCATCGACGGGGCCGCCTCCGGAGCCGGGCTCCTTGCCGAGGGGTCGGCCGGCCTCGCCGATGGAGCACGCGCCGCCGAGGAGGGGGCGCAGGCCCTGGCCGATGGCTCGGCCCGGCTCGCGCAGGGCGCCGACCAGGCCGCAGCCGGAGCCGATGGGCTCTCCGGCGGGCTGGCCGACCTGGCCGACGGCGCGGGGGCCGCTGCCGAGGCCGGGGCGCAAGCCGCCTCTGGCGCCCGATCGTTGCAGGAGAAGGGCACGGCGCCGGCGGCCGAGGGGGTCCTGTCGGCCTCCACCGAGCCCGCCCTCGCCGACGCCTGGCTCGCCGCGGCCTCGGCGCGCGCCGCGGACGCCCTGCCCTACGGACCCCCGGCCGGGGCCATCGGAAATGTCGCCTACGTCCTCACGCTCGCGGAGGTCCCGGCACCGCGCAGCCTCTGGGAGCGCATCACCGGGATGCTGGGCATCGGCAGTTGAGGGTCGGTGGGCCCCCGCGCCCACGGGTGCGGCGCCCGCTCAGTAGCTCAGCAGCGCGGTGATCTCGGCGGCGGGCGCAGCCTGCGCCAGCGGAGCCCGGCCACCCAGCGCCTCGAGCTCGACGAGGAACGCCGCACCCGCCAGGACCGCCCCGCAGGTCTCGACCAGCCGAGCGGTCGCGGTGGCCGTGCCCCCGGTCGCGAGCAGGTCGTCGACGACGAGCACCCGGCTCCCCGACACCAGCGCGTCCCGGTGGATCTCCAGGGAGTCCAGGCCGTACTCCAGGGCGTAGTCGATGGTGTGCACGGCGGCGGGCAGCTTGCCGGGCTTGCGGACGGGCACGAACCCCACACCGAGCTGGTAGGCCAGCGCCGAGCCGAGGATGAACCCGCGCGACTCGATGCCGACCACCACGTCGAAGTCCCAGGCATCGACGGCATCGCAGAGCTGGTCGACCGTGGCCCGCCAGGCGACGGGATCGCGCAGCACGGTCGTGATGTCGCGGAACAGGATCCCCGGCTTCGGGAAGTCGGGGACGTCGCGCACCAACGAGCGGATCAGAGCCAGCCGCTCGTCACCGCTGACCAGCCACCGCTCCTGGGCCCTGTCCTGAGTCACGGGGCCGATTCTCCCCCCAATGGCCGCATGGACGCCGCACGTGGGGGATGCTTGGCCGTGATGGATGACGACGACCTGACCCCGGATGACGCCACCGAGGACGAGCTCTGGGAGATGCTGGACATGGCCACCGGGGTGGACCGCGCCCGGATCATGCACGAGCTCGGCGGCCGGGCGTTCGCCGACCAGGAGTTCGAGCAGTCCGTCGCCCTCGCCGAGTCCGCGGCCGTGCAGGCCCGGGAGGCCGGCGACGAGCTGCTCACCGCCCGCAGCCTGTTCGGCCAGGCCGCCGGCCTGCGCCGGCTCGGCCGCACCAAGGAGCTCATCGACGTCGCCCTCGAGGCCGCCGACCTGCTGCGCGCCAACGGGGAGCCCGCGGAGATCGCCGAGTGCCATGGGATGGTGGCGGCCGCGTACGGCGACCTCGGCGACGACACGACGGCGCTCGAGCACTGGTCGAGCGCCGCTCGGCTGTTCGAGAGCGAGGAGCAGCCCAACGAGGCGGGCCGGATGTACATGTCGCTCGGCGAGGCCCTGGGCCGGTTGGGGCGCAACGTCGAGGCGCTGGAGACCTTCGACCATGCCCGCGCGCTGTTCCGCGGCACCGACGAGCCGGGCGCCGTGCCGTGGGCCGACGACCGGGCGGCCGCCGCGCTGATCGACCTCGGCCGGGTAGACGAGGCGCTCGAGCGGCTGCGGGCGGCACTGAGCGTCCGCGAGGCGCAGCGCGACGTGCCCCGGATCGCCTACGCCCACTACCGGCTCGGCTGGACGCTGCGGCTGGTCGGGCAGTTCGAGGACGCCCTGAGCCACCTGAGCGTGGCCGCCGAGCTGTTCGACGACCTCGACGAGCTGGAGGGCCGCGCCCGGTGCGACCTGGAGGCGGCCAACGCCCTGACCTCCCTGGGCCAGTACGAGGAGGCCGAGGAGCTCTACCGGCGCACCCGCGCGGTCTTCGACGCCCTGGGCCACGACTCGCAGGTCGTGCTCAGCGACGCGAACCGGGCGGTGCTGCTGGCCCGCACCGACCGCCTGCAGGACGCCGCCGACCTCAACCGCGCGCTGATCGACCGCGCCCTGGCGGCCGGGATCACCTGGCTGCTCGGCGACATCAGCAACCACCTGGCCCGCAACCTCATCGACCTGGGCCAGCCCGAGGACGCGCTGGCCGTGCTCGACGAGCAGGATCCCGACCGCCTGGAGAAGTCCGCGCGCGTCCAGGCGGCCGCGCTGCGGGCCCGTGCCCTGCTGGCGACCGGCCGTCGCGCGATGGCGGCCCGCGCTGCCGAGGAGGGCCTGGGGCTGGCTGAGGACGCCGAGCTCGTCGCCGAGCGCGCCGAGCTCTACGAGATCCGGGGCAAGTCCCGGCTCCCGGCGCGCAACGGCCCGCGGGTGGCTGCCGCCGAGCGGGACCTGGCCCACGCCGTGGCGCTGTACCTCGCGGCCGGCCTGACCGACCGGGCCCGCGAGCTGTCCACCCGGTTCCTGCCGCGCCCGGGCATCGGCGTGCACCGGGGCGGGGGGTTCCTCACCGAGCAGCCGACGCTGCCGCTGCCCGAGCCCAAGCCGGAGCGGGTCGAGCCGCGGCCCGGCCCGGGATCCAGCGGCTCGGGCGAGCCGCGCAACGACTGACGGCCCGGCGGATCCCCGCGACCCCGCACCCGGGATCAGGGCTGCGGCTCGTCCTCCTCGCGCAGCCGCGCGATGGTCTTGTTCTGCGGGTTGACCCCGCCCTTGTCGGCGTAGAACTCCCGGATCCGGTCCATGTCCGCCCGGAGGTCGCCGGAGGGCAGGAACGACGGCCCGTAGCCGACCTGCATGCTCGCCCCGTCGTTCCAGCCGAGCACGATCGGGACCTGCGCCTTCTCCGCGATTCGGTAGAAGCCGGACTTCCAGTACTCCTTCTTCGCCCGGGTCCCCTCGGGAGCGATCACGATCTGGAAGCGCTCGGCGGTCCCTGCGTGGGCGATCAGGTCATCGACGATGCCGGCCGGGTTCGACCGGTCCACCGAGATGCCCCCCAGCGAGCGCATCAACGGCCCCGCCGGCCCCTTGAACGCCTCCTTCTTCATGAGGAAGCGCGGCTCGACGCCGTAGGACCAGGACAACCAGAGCATGAGGAACAGGTCCCAGTTGGACGTGTGCGGCGCGCCGATCATCACGACGACCGGGTCGGGGGGCGGAGGCTCGCCGACGATCGTCCAGCCGCGCATCCGCAGCGCCCGTGCCCCGATCGCCCGCTTGTCCATCCCGCGATCCTACGGGACCGTAGGTTCCCCGCTCAATCCGGAGGCCGGGGACCGCCGCCGGGCGCACCCGCGCCGGCTAGCGCTCCAGGCGGGTGACCTCCACCACGACCTCCGGATCCTGGCTCAACGGCCCGGCGTAGATCCCGGTCAGCGGGGAGACATCGCGGTAGTCGCGGCCCCGGGCGACGAGCACGTGCGCTGCGGCGACGGGCCGGCCGTTCGTCGGGTCGTGCGCCTCCCATCCGCCGTTCCACGCCTCGATCCACGCGTGGCTCTCCCCGACACCGGGCACGCCGACCTCGGCCTCCTCGTCATGGATGTAGCCGCTGACGTAGCGGGCGGGGATCCCGGCGGCGCGCAGCAGCGAGAGCGTGTTGTGGCTGAAGTCCTGGCACACGCCGCGGCCATCGGACCAGGCCTCGCCGGCGCTGGTGTGCACGTGGGTCACGCCGGGCGTGTAGGCGATCTGCTGGCGGACAGCCTCGATGGCGACGCCGATGGCCGCGCGCGGTGTCGGGGCGCGCCGCACGGCCTCGAGGACCTCGGCGCGGGCCGGGTCGGCGGCGGCGTCGTCGACGAAGGTGCTCAGCTCGAGGAACTCGCACCACCGGTCCACCACGTCCTCGGAGCGCAGCTGCTCCCAGCTCACCCCCGGCGCCTGGCGCCAGCGCGCCACCGTGTCGACCACGGAGGTGCTCACGACCGTGAGCGCCTGGTGCGGCAGGTGGACGTCGAAGGCCTCGACAGCCGTGCCCCAGTAGTCGGTGTAGCGCTGGATCCGGGCCGCCGGGCTGACCATGAGCTCGTGGCGCAGCATCAGCTGGCCGGACGTGCTCATCGGTGTCATCCGCGCCTCGTTGAACGACGCCACGACGTTGCCGGCGTACAGGTGCCGCGTGGAGTGCATGACGGACAGGCGCTGGGTCATCAGTGGCTCCACACGATCGTGCCGGCCTGGCGGAAGAAGGCCACCGAGACGGCGTCGCTGGCCTCGAAGGCCGCGATGCGCGCGCGCTCGCTGAGCTGGTCGAGGTCCGCCGGGGTGGGCGTCGCGTACGCGAACTCCAGCTCGGCGCGCAGGATGCCGACCGTACGCAGCAGGCTGGAGACCTGAGCCGGGCTGACGTAGGTGGCCATCTGGCGCACCTGGCGCTCGGCGCGCACCGCGCACTGCAGCATGGAGCGCGGGTAGGTGGGGTCCAGCACCAGGAACGTGCGCACCTGCTCGCCGGTCATCGCCCGCTGCGTGCGCAGGAACGGGTTGAGCGCTCCCGCGGCGCGCAGGGTCGTCGCCGCCCCGGCCTGGGGCCAGAGCGACTCGTGGTCGATGTCCAGCAGCCTCGAGGTCATGTCCAGCCGTTCCAGGGCGGCGCCGAGCCGCAGGAAGACCAGCCCCTCGTCACGTGGCATCTGCCAGGTGATGATGCCGGTCACCACAGCCAGCTCGTCGAGCAGGCCGCGAAGCGGGATGCCGGGGACGACCGACGAGATGCCCGACTGCAGGCGCAGGTGCGTCGCGTTGAGCCGCTCGAACATGTCGGCGGGCAGGGCCTCGCGGATGGTCCGCGCATTCTCGCGGGCGGCGGCCACGCTGCCCAGGATCGTCGACTGGTTCAGCGACTCACCCACCGCGATGCTGACCAGCGTCGCCGGGGTCAGCGCGGGATCCGGCTCGAGCGGCATCAGCGCGAGCGGGCGCAGCATGGCCTCGACCCCCACCGCGGGATCCAGACGGGTGTCCTCGACGAGGAGCTGGTGGTGCTCGGCCAGCAGCCGGGTGGTTGCCTCGGCGCGCTCCACGTAGCGCCCGATCCAGAACATCGCCTCGGCGATCCGGCTCAGCACGGCGCCACCCCCGCCGACTGCTGCTGCTGCTCCTCCTGCTGGCGCATCCGCTCGGAGTGCACGAGGGGCTGGTCGACCCGGCTGCGCGCCTCGTACGCCGCCCGGCGCTGGGCGGCGGAGTACGAGGGGCCGGAGTCGTCCACCACGAGCGCCGGCTCGAGCGGTCGCAGCAGCTCGTCCTCCCCGGAGTCGATGACCCAGGTGTCCTTCGAGCCGCCGCCCTGGCTGGAGTTGACCACGAGGCTGCCCTCGTTGAGCGCGACGCGGGTCAGCCCCCCGGGGAGCACCCACACCCGCTCGCCGTCGTTCACGGCGAATGGGCGCAGGTCGAGGTGCCGCGGCGCGAGCTGGCCGCCCTCGACGACCGTCGGGCTCGTGGACAGGGCCACGATCGGCTGGGCGACCCAGCCGCGAGGGTCGGCCTGGATGGCGGCAGCGGCCTCGGCCAGCTCGGCATCGGTGGCCCGCGACCCGACGACGATGCCGTACCCGCCGGAGCCGTCCACCGGCTTGACCACCATCTGGTCGAGCTTGGGCAGGACCTCGGCGCGCTGGTCGGGGTCGCGCAGGTCGAAGGTCGGCACGTTGGGCAGCAGGGGCTCCTCGCCGAGGTAGTACCGCACGATCGTCGGCACGTACGGGTAGACGGCCTTGTCGTCGGCGACCCCGTTGCCCACGCCGTTGGCGATGGTGACCGCGCCGGCGCGAGCGGCACCGAGGATCCCGGGCACGCCGAGGACCGAGTCGGGCCGGAAGTGCACCGGGTCGAGGAACTCGTCGTCGATGCGGCGGTAGATGACGTGGACCGGCTCGCTGCCGCGGATGGTCCGCATCCGCACCACCCCGTCGCGGCAGAACAGGTCCCGGCCCTCGACCAGCTCAACGCCCATCCGGCGGGCGAGGAACGCATGCTCGAAGTGCGCCGCGTTGTGCACCCCGGGCGTCAGGACGACGACGGTCGGCTCGGCCACGCCGCGCGGTGCCGCCGCCGTGAGGGCGGCGAGCAGGCGGGTCGGGTACTCCTCGACGCCGCGCAGGCGGTAGCCGGTGAACAGCTCCGGGACCACGTGCGACAGCGTCCTGCGGTTCTCCAGGACGTAGGAGACACCCGACGGGGAGCGCAGGTTGTCCTCCAGCACCCGGAACGCGCCCTCGTCGTCCCGGACGAGGTCCACGCCGGCGACGTGGATCCGCACGCCGTTGGCGGGCCTGATCCCGTGCGCCTGGCGGTGGAAGTGCGCCGACGAGGTGATCAGCCGGCGCGGGATGACGGCGTCGCGCAGGATCTCGCCGGCCCCGTAGATGTCGTCGAGGAACATCTCGAGGGCGCGGATCCGCTGGGACACCCCCGCCTCGATCACCTGCCACTCGGCCGCGTCCACGATCCGGGGGACCAGGTCCATCGGCAGCGGACGCTCCCGGCCGGACAGCGTGAACGTGATCCCCTGGGCGCTCAGGTGCGCGTCGCGCAGCCGGGCCCGGGCGAGCAGGCCGTCCGGCCCCAGGTCGCCCAGGGCGGTGGCCAGGCCCTCGCGACCGGGACGGATGGCGCCCTCGGCGTCATACATCTCGTCCCAGGGGTGCACGGGGCGATCCTGCCCATACGCCTGTGACCGGTCCATGTCGGCAGGTTACCGGCGCGTTACGGGTCTGGGCCCGGGCAGCCGACGTGCGTCCGGTCGTGCCGCTCGTCCCATGGATTCGGGACCTTCGACCCACGCATGCATATGCAGGCTCGGCATAGTGTGCAGAACATGCAGGAGTCCCAGAATCACCCGCGGACGCTGCTCACCGCGCTCGAGGTCCAACACCTGCTGCACATCGACCGCTCCACCATCTACCGCATGGCCGAGGACGGTCGCCTGCCGGCGATCCGCGTGGGCCGCTCGTGGCGTTTCCCGGCCGAACGGATCGACGCGATGCTCGGCGCGGGTGAGGGGGGCCACCGCCTCGATGACCTGTCGGGGGCCAGCACCGCCGTCGGCACCGACCGCCAGCACGACCAGGCCGGCCCAGCGCCGGCAGGCCCAGCGCCGGCCGGCCCAGCGGCCGATGACGCCCACGCCCCGGCGACGGGAACGTGGAGCACGCCGCCCGGCCCCGTCCTGCCCAACCAGCGCAGCACGAGCGCCATCGGCGAGCCCGTGAACGCCGCGGCCGCCGCGGCCGTCGTCGAGGTCGCCGCGGACCTGCTCGGCGTGATGATGGTGGTCACCGACATGCACGGCCGGCCGATGACCGAGGTCGCCCACCAGTGCCCGTGGTTCGTCCGCAACGCCCAGGACCCCGCGGTCCTCGAGCGCTGCGTGGCGGAATGGCACGACATGGCCGACCACCCGGACCTGACCCCCCGGTTCCAGCAGGGCGCCATGGGCTTCCAGTGCGCCCGGGCCTTCATCCGCCGGGGCAGCACGTTGGTCGGGATGGTCCTGGCCGGCGGGGTCAGCCCGTCGACGTCCCCGGACGTGGATCCGGACCTGTACCACCTGGATGAAGCCGCGCGCCAGCGCGTGCTCGCCGCACTGCCCCGGATCGCAGCCGCGATCTCGACCTCGTCGCCCCATCCCGGGGCGGCGCCCACCCAGGCACCGCCGCACTCGGCCGCTGCCACCCCGGCGCCATCCGGCGCTGCCACCCCGGCGCCGTCGGGCGCTGCCACCCCGGCGCCATCGGGCGCTGCCATGAAGGAGAACTGATGAAGAGGCTGCTCGTCCTCGGCGCCGGCACAGCCGGAACCATGGCCGTCAACAAGCTGCGCCCGCTGCTGCCCCGCGACGAGTGGAGCGTCACCGTCGTCGACGCCCACGCCGAGCACTACTACCAGCCCGGCTACCTGTTCATCCCGTTCGGCATCTACCGTCCCGAGGAGGTCGTCAAGCCCAAGGCACGGTTCATCCCCAGCGGGGTCGACCTGATCATGGGCGAGATCGACCGGGTCGTGGCCGAGGAGAACAAGGTGCTGCTCGAGGATGGCAGCGAGCTGCCCTACGACTACCTGATCATCGCCACCGGCACGACACCGCGGCCCAAGGAGACCCCGGGCATGGCCGAGGACATGGGCGGGAACGTGCACGAGTTCTACAGCTACCCCGGGGCGGTGGCCCTGGCCGAGAAGCTGCGCACCTGGGAGGGCGGCCGCCTGGTCGTCCACATCACCGAGATGCCCATCAAGTGCCCGGTCGCGCCGTTGGAGTTCACCTTCCTGGCCGACGCCTTCTTCACCGAGCAGGGCATCCGCGACAACGTGGAGATCACCTACGTGACCCCGCTCGAGGGAGCGTTCACCAAGCCCGTGGCCAGCAAGTACCTCGGCGACATGCTCGATGACCGCCACATCAAGCTCGAGGGCGACTTCATGATCGAGAGCGTCGACCCCGACGAGCAGAAGCTGATCAGCTTCGACGAGCGCGAGGTGCCCTACGACCTGCTGGTGACGATCCCGCTGAACATGGGCGCGGACTACATCGCCCGCTCCGGCCTCGGCGACGACCTGAACTACGTGCCCGTCGACAAGCAGACCCTGCTGTCCACCGAGCACGACAACATCTTCGCCGTCGGCGACGCCTCGGACATCCCGGCCTCCAAGGCCGGATCGGTCGCCCACTTCGCGATGGACCTGTTCCCGCACAACTTCCTGCGGCACATCCAGGGCCTGAAGATGACCGAGATGTTCGACGGGCACGCCAACTGCTTCATCGAGACCGGTCACGGCAAGGGCCTGCTGATCGACTTCAACTACGAGACCGAGCCCCTGCCGGGCAAGTACCCGCTGCCCGGCTTCGGACCGTTCTCCCTGCTGAAGGAGACCGAGATGAACCACTGGGGCAAGGTCATGTTCCGGTGGATGTACTGGAACATCCTGCTGCCCGGCAAGGAGCTGCCCCTCCCGGCCCTGATGTCGATGGCCGGCAAGGAGACGGCGGACCTGCGATGAGCGACACGACGAACCCCACGGATGCCACCGCGGCACCCGCCGACCCCATGCCGGTCGGGGCGCTCAGCAGCGCCGCGACAGGCGACGCCAACGCGGCGATCCTGGCCCGGCTGGACGCCATGAACGCCCGCATGGAGGTGATGGCCGAGCAGGTCGCCGAGGCCGCGGCCGCCCGCGAGCAGTGGGCCGAGCTGATCGAGACGCTGGTCCCGGTCACCCGCGACGCCATGGACATGGCCACGCGCGAGCTCGCCGAGCTCGAGCAGGACGTCACCATCGACGACGTGACCCGGTTCGCCCGGACCAGCGTGCGGTCGGTTCCCCAGCTGACCTCGCTGCTGAGCCAGCTCGGCAGCTTCTCGGAGCTCGGCTCCGAGGTGACGTCCATCAGCGGCGCAGGCGTCGCCAAGCTCACCGACGTCCTGCAGACGGCCGAGGACAGGGGCTACTTCATGTTCGCCCGGGAGGGCGCGGCGATCGCGGACAAGATCGTCACGACCTACTCCGAGGAGGACGTGCGGGCCCTCGGCGACAACGTCATCACCATCATCAACGCGGTCAAGGAGCTCACCCAGCCCGAGGTCATGGCCCTGCTCAACCGCACGGCGCTGACGATCCAGGAGGTCGAGGACACCCCCATGGAGCCCCCGAGCATGCTCGCCCTGATGAAGTCGATGCGAGACCCCCAGACCAGGCGCGGGCTGGCCCGCGTCCTGTCCATGTTGCACACGGTCGGTGAGGAGAACCAGCCGACCTCACCCACCAAGTAGAAGCACGAAGAGAGGAAACGACCATGGCAACGGCCACCATCGCCGGCAAGGACGTGCACGTCAACGACGAGGGCTTCCTGACCGAGTACGACGAGTGGAGTGAGGACATCGCCGCCGAGCTCGCCAAGAACATCGACGTCGAGATGACCGACGAGCACTGGAAGCTCATCAAGTGGCTGCGCGAGGACTACAAGGAGAAGGGCGAGACCGCCACGACCCGACGCGTCCAGACCGTGGGCGGCTGGCCCACCAAGCAGCAGTTCACCATGTTCCCGAAGAAGCCCGCCAAGAAGATGGCCTACATCGCCGGTGTCCCCAAGCCCAAGGGCTGCGTCTGATCCCCGACACCGCCCCACCGGACCCGACCACCACGGAAGAAAGAGACGTACATGACCGTCATCCCGAACTTCGACGATGAGGACACCGACCGCAAGTTCGTCATCATCTGCTCCAAGGGCAACCTCGACATGGCCTACCCGGCCCTGGTCCTGGCCAACGCCGCCCTCGGCGAGGGCATCGAGACGCACCTGTTCTTCACGTTCTGGGGCTTCGACATGATCATCGACAGCCGCATGGACGACCTGCAGTTCTCCCCGGCGGGCAACACCGCCATGCACTTCCCCGTCAAGGGCAAGGAGATCCGCATCCCGCAGGCCGTCATGCCACTGCCCGGCATGACCAGCATGGCCACCAAGATGCTCAAGGACCAGCTCGAGGCGATGGACATCCCGTCGGTCCGCGAGTTCCTTGACCAGATCGTCGGCGCCGGCGGCCACCTCTGGGGCTGCCAGATGAGCGCCGACATGAACAAGGTGGACATGGACGACCTCTACGAGGGCGTCGAGGACATCATCAACGCCAGCAACTTCATCGAGATGACCGAGGGCGCGCAGCTGCTCTTCATCTGATCCTGCCCGACGCTGCTTCGGCCCCGCCCCGGCTCCCGAGGGGAGCGGGCGGGGCCGAACTCGTCGCCGCCCCGTCCCCCGCGCCTCCCCCGCGCCTCCCCCGCGCCTCCCCCGCGCCTCCCGCGCGCCCGCGCCTCCCGCGCGCCCGCCCCCCGCGCCTCCACGCGCCCGCGCCTCCCGCGCCTCCCCCGCGCCGATGCTCCGCGTCGGCACACATGCTCCGGTCTGGACCGGAGCAGGAACGCCCAGGCGGAGCAGGAACCGCCCGGGCGGAGCAGGAACGCCCAGGCGGAGCAGAAACGCCCAGGCGGAGCAGAAACGCCCAGGCGGAGCAGAAACGCCCAGGCGGAGCAGAAACCTCCCGGCGGAGCAGGAACCTCCCGGCGGAGCGGCGTACCGTCGACGTGTGAGGCTCCCGCCGGCACCTCCGATCGATCGGGCCGTGGCCGCGACGCCGCCCGACCGCGACCGCGTGCTCGACCTGATCCGCGCCGGAGCGCTGGTGGTCGTGGTGCTTGGCCACAGCTCGATGGGCATCATCGGCTGGGACGAGGCCGGGCCACGGGTCGCGACCGCGCTGGACGCCTACCACCCGTGGGCGTCGTGGGCGACCTGGCTGCTGCAGATCATGCCGTTGTTCTTCGTGGCAGGCGGCGCAGCGAACGCCCGGTCGTGGCGCGCGACGCAGGTCGCGTATGCCCCATGGCTCTGGCGGCGCGTGGAGCGCCTGCTGCGCCCGGTGTGGGTCTACCTGCTGGTCGTGGCCCCGGCCAGCGGGCTGCTGTCGCTGGTCCTGCCGGACACGTGGGCCACCGAGCTGCTCGGCCTTGCGACCCAGCTGCTCTGGTTCATCGGGGTCTACGTGGTCGTGTGCGCCCTGACGCCGGTCCTGGTCCGCGGCCACGACGTGCACCCGCTGCTGGCCCCCGCGGTCCTGCTGGCCGCCACCGCCCTCGTCGACTGGGTCCGGATCGGCCTGGGCGTCGCCCCCGTGGGCCTGCTCACGTTCGTGCTGGTCTGGGCCCTGGCCGCCGCCCTGGGCCTCCTGCTCGACACCGGCGCGCTGCGGGGATGGCGCGGGCTCGGCGCGGCGGCAACGGCCCTGACGGCCAACCTCCTGCTGGTCGGGCTCGGTCCCTACCCCCTGTCGATGGTGGGGGGATCCCCGGGTGAGCGCTTCAGCAACATGGCCCCGCCGAGCCTGGTACTCGCCCTGCACGCCATCGTCCTGGCCGGGCTGGTGGGTGCCGCACGGCCGGCGCTGGCAGCGCTCGCACGGCGACGCCGGGTCTGGTGGGGCAGCACGGCGGTCAACCTCACCGCCATGACCCTGTACCTCTGGCACCTGCCGGTCCTCATCACGCTCATCGCGGTGTCCCACGTGCTGGGCCTGGACCGTCCGGTGACCTGGACCCCGTCGGGCGACCCGGTCCCGGGGCCCGGCTACTGGGCCTGGTCGCTGGTGTTCCTGGCGGTGTTCCTGCTCCTGGTCGTCGGCGTGGTGCGGTTGATGTGGCCGGCGGAGGTCGGCCCCCTGCCCGGCTGGGACCGTCCGGCACGCACCGACGCATCGACTCGATCGCTCGCGGCCCTGGCCGCCGCGGGGACCGCGCTGATCGGAATCGGCACGCTGATGCTCTCGGCCACCGGCCTTGCGGGGTTCCCCAGCCGCGTGACGACGTTCGCCGGCGTGCCGCTCAACGCTCTCGCGGCGATCCTGCTGATGGTCGGCGGCGGGCTGATGGTCAGGCGCGCTGGGGCCACGCGGCAGGCAGTTGGATCAGAGCGGATCAGTGCGGATCATTAGTGGAAACCCGATCTTGCCATAATGGCAATTGAAGTTCTACTATGTAGCCATGAGCGATGAACTGAAGGACCTGCTGAACCGCGTCGCCGCCGGGGAGATCTCCCCCGAGGAGGCCCAGGCCCGCCTCGCGGACGCCGCCCCCAAGGGCGCGTCCACCGGGGCGACGGCCGCCACCACCGAGACCGCCCCACCGGAGCCCGTGCGCCGCATCAGCGTGCGCGGCAGCGCCGTGCGGCTCATCGTCGTGGCCGATCCAACGGTGGACACCGCCGTTGCCGACGGCCCGCATCGGGTCTCCCACGTCGGCGACGCCCTGACCATCCATTCGGACCTCAGTGCCGGTGAGTACGAGACCGAGGCACCCCGCTCGGCCTTCGCCACGTGGCTGGGCAACGTCAACCGCGCCGGCTCCACCCTGCGCGTCCGGGTCAACCCCGGGCTCCCGCTCGAGGTGCTCAACATCGCGGGCTCCCTGGAGCTCAGCGGCATGCGCGCCCCAGCCTCCGTCGGCGTCGAGGCCGGCTCCGCCAAGTTGCACGACGGAGCCGGGTCATTGGCCCTGTCGGTGGCCAGCGGCAGCGCTGAGGTCGACTGGCAGTTCCACGGCGAGTCCTCGGTGAGCACCGACCTCGGCTCAGCCCGGGTGACCGTGCTGCCCGGCTCGGACGTCGCGATCAATGCCGAGGCCACCCTGGGCATGGCGACCATCCGGCTCGCCGACGGCACCTCGATCAAGGCCTCGCCCGCCGGCAACCCGCCGGTCCTCGTCGGCGCCGGGAACGGCCGGCTCAACGTCACGTCACGCTTGGGCTCGCTGGTCGTCTCGGTGGCATGAGGACCCACCGCCCGCCGACCACGTGCCCGGTCTGCTCGGACTCCCTGATCACCCTGCGCCTGGGCTGCGCCTCGTGCGGGACCGAGGTGTCCGGGCACTTCGACTCCTGCCGGTTCTGCCGGCTCGACCAGTCCGACATGGACCTCCTCGAGGTGTTCCTGCGCAGCCGCGGGAACATCCGCGACGTGCAGGGCCACCTGGAGGTCTCCTACCCGACGGCGCGCGCCCGGCTTGTCGAGGTGCTGGACAGGCTCGGCCTGGGCAGTCCCGAGCCGGGGATCACCGACGCACCCGCCGTGGACGCCGGACACTTCGTGCAGGGCGATCCCGTGCCGCCGGCGGGGTCGGTCCTGGCCGACCTCGCGGCCGGCCGCATCGACGTCAGCGCCGCTGAGCGGCTCCTTGCCGGCCGGATGGTCCGCCCGGCGGACTGAGACCGGCAGGTTCCGGCGTGCGGCGCAGATGCGTCCGCCACTGGGCAACGAGGGCCCTGCTTGGTCCACGATTCGGCCATGACCGAGATGCTGCCTGCTGAGATGGACCTGTCGGCCAACGATTCCCTGTGGCTGAACATGGACAGCCCCGAGAACCTCATGGTCATCGAGACCGTCATGTGGTTCCACCACCGACTCGACCCGGATGCCGTGATCCGGCAGGTCCAGGAGCGGGTCGTCGACCGCTACCCGATCTTCCACTGGAAGCCGCGCTTCTCCAGCTCTCCGGGTGCCCGGGACGAGTGGGTCGACGACCCCGACTTCGACATCCGCAACCACGTCACCGTCCACGAGCTCGGCGGCGCCGGAGGCAGGGCCGAGCTCCAGGCGTTCCTCGAGGCCCGCATGGCCGAACCCATCGACCACAACGCCCCCCTGTGGCGCGCCCACATCCTCGAGGGCACCGACTTCGGCGCCCTGATGATCCGCTTCCACCACGCGATCGCCGACGGCACGGCGCTGGCGCGCGTGCTCATCGAGATGACCACCGACGAGCCCGAGGGCGACCACGATCACCCCGAGGTCCCCGAGGACCGGGTGCATCCCGCCGACGCCCCCGGCGCAGTCGAGCCGCTCGCCACCGACAAGGACCGCCGGCGCAAGCGCGACCGGGCGCTGGCGGCGGTGACCCAGGCGGCCACGCTGCCGGTGGCCGCAGGCGTCAAGGCCACGACGGGAGCGGCGAAGCTGCTGGAGATGCTCGACCTCGACCGCGAGGGGAGCATGGTGGCCAAGGTGGCCGAGAACTCCCTCGGGACTGCCGACGCGCTCGACAAGCTCGTGGTCGGCAACGCCCCTCCCCTGGCGCTGTTCGGCAGGGCGGGCGTGGACAAGCGCGCCGACTGGGGGCCTGCCCACGACCTCACCGTGGTCAAGCGTGCCGCGAAGTCCCGGGGTGCGACGGTCAACGACCTCATGCTCGCCGGAGTCGCCGGCGGCCTGCGCCGCTACCTCGAGGCCCGTGGCGAGTCGTACGCCGACGTCATGACGATGATCCCGGTCAACCTGCGCCCGGTGGACGAGCCGATGCCGCCGTACCTGGGCAACCGGTTCGCCCTCGTGGCGTTCATGCTGCCCCTGGAGCAGGACTCACGCGGTCGATCGCCTGGACACGTCGCACGAGCGCATGGAGGTCATCAAGGCCGGTCCTGAGGTCCTGCTGACCTTCGGCATCACCAGTGCCCTCGGCGTCGTCGGGACCTACACGTCGCGGGTCTCGCGGACGATCCAGGAGTACTTCGCGACCAAGGCCATCGGCGTGACCACCAACGTCCCTGGACCCCAGCACCCGCGCTACCTCGCCGGCCAGGAGATGGTGGGCATCCTCGGCTGGGTCCCCGGCGCGGCGGACCAGACGATCGGCGTGTGCATCTTCAGCTACAACGGCGAGATCCGGGTGGGCTTCAAGACCGATGCGAAGGTCATCCCGGACATCACCAACCTGGTGGCGGCCTACGCCGAGGAGATGGACGAGCTGCTGGCCCTGGCACCGCCGGAGTGACGCGCAGCTGCCGCTGGCGCAGCACGCCCCTCCCGCGCGCGCCCGAACCCCGGCCGCCGGGCACGATGGGGCCATGACCGCACGCGTCACCCTGTCCCCGAACGACTCCCTCTGGCTGAACATGGACACGCCGGAGAACCTGATGGTGATCGAGTCGATCATGTGGTTCGAGGAGCCCCTGGATCCGCCGGCGGTCCTCGAGGCGCTGCGCACGCGGCTCCTGGCGCGCTATCCCGTCTTCACATGGCGCCCAGAGTTCGCCTCCGGCCCGGGCGGCCTCGACCACTGGGTGAGCGACCCCTCCTTCTCGCTGGAGCGCCACGTCACGTTCCACGATCTCGACGGCGACGACGGGCACGAGGCGATCCAGCAGTTCCTGGCACGGACGATGTCGCAGCCGATGCCGCACGATCGCCCGCTCTGGCACGCCCACGTGCTCACCGGGGCCGGCGCGCACGCCGTGGTCATGCGGTTCCACCACGCCATCGCCGACGGGACCGCGCTGGTCCGGGTGCTGCTGGACCTCACCACCGCGCACCCCGACGGCGACGGGCAGCCGGCTCACGGCGCTGTGGACCCGGAGACCGCCGGGGCGCCCACCGGCACCAACGGGGTGCGCCTGACCGGGGTCGACCGCACGCCCACCCCCGTCGAGGCGCCCCTCGGGCAGCGGGCGCACCACAGCCGCCGCGAGCGCGCGGTCGGCGCCCTGAGCCACCTGGTCACCTGGCCCCTGGCCGCCGGGGTCGCCGCGACGAACAGCGCCGTCGACCTCGTGACGACCTTGAACCCGGACCACGGGGGCCTCGTCAACAGGATGGCCGAGCAGGCGCGCGGGACGGCCGACGCCGTCGACAAGCTGCTCGTCGGGACCGCACCCGACGCGCTGCCCTACGGCAGGCCCGGCGTGGGCAAGGCGGCCGACTGGGGGCCGCCCTATCCGCTGGAGGAGGTCAAGCGGGTGGCCCGGGCGCGGGGCGCGACCGTCAACGACGTGATGATGGCGGCCCTGGGCGGCGCCCTGCGCCGGTACGTGATCGCGCACGGGGAGGTCCCCCGCGATGTCGTCACGATGATCCCGGTCAACCTCAGGCCGTGGGACGCGCCCCTGCCCGAGCACCTGGGCAACAAGTTCGCCCTCGTGGCCTTCGAGCTGCCCCTGGCCGCGCCGACGGCGACGGCCCGGCTGGCCCAGGCCAAGGCCCGGATGGACATCATCAAGCAGGGGCCCGAGGCCCTGCTCACGTTCGGCCTCGCGCACGCGATCGGGTCCGTGGGTGCCGTGACCGCGACCGTCTCCCGGCAGATGATCTCGTTCTTCGGGAACAAGGCGTTCGGCGTCACCACGAACGTCCCCGGACCGACGTCGGCCCGGTACTTCGCAGGTCGCGAGATGGTCGGGGTGCTGGGCTGGGTGCCCGCGGCCTCGAACCAGACGCTGGGCGCATGCATCTTCAGCTACAACGGCCAGATCCGCGTCGGGTTCAAGGCCGACAGCTCCGTCATCCCCGACGTGGCAACCCTGGTGGCCGCCCTGGACGACGAGCTCGCCGACCTGTTCGCCGAGGTCGGCTGACCGGCTGCCGGACCTCCGCTCCGGCGCTGGTGGCGCCGACATGGGCGTGCCCGGGCCGCGGTGATCACCACGGCCCGGGCACGGGGGTCGCGCCTGCTAGAGGACGCGGCCGAACGTCACGTTGCGCGTCCAGATCCGCGAGGTGTGCACCCGCTGGCCGGGGCGCGGCGAGTGCAGCACCTTGTTGCCCCCGGCGTAGATGCCGACGTGGTAGGCGCGGCTGCCGCTGCGGAAGAACACGAGGTCGCCCTTGCGGGCCTTGCTGCGCGAGATCCGGTGCGCCTTGCGCATCTGGCCGGTGGCCGAGTGCGGCAGGCGCACGCCGGCCTTGCGGTAGACGTACGAGGTGAACCCGGAGCAGTCGAAGCCGCGAGGGGTGGATCCGCCGTAGCGGTAGGGCACGCCGCGCAGGGCCTTGCCGGTGCGCATGACCTTCGCCGAGCGAACGGCGAACGAGCGCGAGCTGCGCGACGACTTCTTCTTGCGGTCGCTGGCGTCGACCCGTGAGACCACCGATGCCGAGACCCCCGATGCCGAGGTGGTGGCACCGGGCGCGGGGGCGGCTGCTGCCGGCGCGATGAGGGGCGAGACGGGCAGGGCGACGGCAAGGGCCGTCGCACCCGCGAGGGCGATGTTCCGGGCACGGTTGAGCAGAGCCATACGGTGTCTCCTCCGACGCCTGCGAGGTGAGCTGTCGGGTTCGGGCGAGGACACCCGGCCGCGGACTGCGGCTTCACCCCAAGGACCCACGCCGTTCGGGCTGGTGGGACCACTGATGGGTCCCCCGCTCCCGTTCACCTGATGCGTAGCTGGCTCGTGGCCAGGCGCGGGGAGTCAGGACGTGAACGGGATTCGGCGCCGCCTGCTCCATCCCTCCGGATTGGTGGGACTCGACGACGGTACCCAATGTCACAGGAATGTCGCAAACGTGTCGCAGGATCCTCCCGTGTGACAAATGTCTCGTCTGGAGGTCGTTTCAGGCCGCAGATTCGGACACTTCCGACTCCCACCACAGGAAGAACAGCTGTCACGACGGTTACCGACGCCGGTGATCGGCGGTCGGACGGGCCGTCGGGGGGCGTGGGGTAACGGCGCGAGCCGCGGTCAGGCGAGCGTGAGGAAGAGCTTCTCGAGCTGCTCCATGGACATGGGCGGCTCGGACCCGTTCTGGGTGGCCGTGGCGCAGGCCTGGAGCTCCGCGCTGATGATCTTGAAGCCAGCCCGGTCGATGGCGCGCGAGACGGCGGCCACCTGGACCATCACGTCACTGCACTCGCGCCCCTCCTCGATCATCGTCACGATGCCAGCGACCTGGCCCTGGATGCGGCGCAGCCGGTTCACGACGTCCTTGCGGCACGACTCATCGATCTGCATGTGCATCCTTCCGATCCGGCGTACCCCAGAGGGTACCTGCCGGCACAGGGTAGCCGCGCACCACGACGGGCGGAACCCGCCCGGTGAGAACCTGCCTGCGCAGCGGGGCTCAGCCGGCGACCGGCGCTGCGACGATCACCTGGACGGACTGCGCTGGGGCCAGCTCGAGCGCCCCGTCGGTGCCGCTGATGCGCACGCCGTCGGGGACCCGCTGCACCTCGACGGCGCCGCCCGGGACGGCGCCGGCGCGCCGGAGCAGGCCCATGACGGCCTCGTCGGCCTGGAGGGTCTCGGCGATGCGCACGACCGTGACCGTGCTGGGATCCTCCCCGGCGGCCGCACCGATCGACACGCTGCCCCGCGGCTCGGACCCGGCGACCGCAGTGGCGCCGAGCTCGTCGAGACCCGGGATCGGGTTGCCGAACGGGGACTCGACCGGGGCATCGAGGACGTCGAGGAGGCGACGCTCGACCGCCTCGCTCATCACGTGCTCCCAGCGGCAGGCCTCCGTGTGGACCTGCTCCCACGGAAGCCCGATGACATCGACGAGCAGGCACTCGGCCAGGCGGTGCTTGCGCATCACCCGGGTCGCCAGCGCAGCACCGCTCGGGGTGAGCACCAGGTGGCGGTCGTCCTCGTCGAGCTCGACGAGGCCGTCACGCTGCATGCGCGCCACCGTCTGGGACACCGTGGGCCCGCTCTGGCCGAGCCGCTCGGCGATCCGCGCCCGCATGGGCAGGATCCCCTCCTCGGTCAGCTCGAAGATCGTGCGCAGGTACATCTCGGTGGTGTCGATCAGGTCGCTCACGCGCCCATTGTCCCCCACATCCCGCGCGGCGGCCGACCCGACGCCCCGGGCGCCGCGCCGCACCCGCCACCTGCCCGCCGATCCGTCCGGCTGCGGACGGACTGGGCCGGCCCTAGGGTCGGGCCATGCAGCAGGTGATGTGGTTCCGCCGTGACCTGCGCACCACGGACCACCCCGCCCTCGTGCGCGCGGTCGCCGAGGCCGCCGGGGAGGCCGTGCTGCCCCTGTACATCCACGTCCCGGAGCCCTGGGGACGACTGGGCGCTCCCGCGCGCCGCTACCTGTCCGACTCGCTGACGGCCCTTCGGGCGGACCTCGGCGGGCTGCACGTCCGGGTCGGCGACCCCGCCGAGGTCCTCACCGGCCTGGCCGGGGAGCTCGGCCCGCTCACCGTGCACGTCACCGCTGCGCACACCCCGGGGGGCCAGGCCCGTGATGACCGGGCCCGGGCTGCGCTGCAGGCATCGGGCTCCACGCTGGTCGCGACGGGCAGCAACTACGCCGTGGCGCCCGGGAGCGTCCGCAAGCCCGACGGATCGGCCTACCGGGTCTTCACGCCGTTCCACCGGGCATGGCTCGAGCACGACTGGCCCCAGCCCCTGGCCAGGCCGGCCCCGATCCGGCTGCTGGACCTGCCCGGCGGCACCGACGTTCCGGGCGAGCCGGTCGCGGGCGCGGGCCCGGGCACCGACCACGACGGGCCGGTCACCGCGGTGCCCCCGGCCGGCGAGCGGGCCGCATGGGAGCGCTGGGTCGAGTTCCGCCGATCAGGGCTTGCCGACTACGGGACCCTGCGCGATCGCGCGGACCTGCCGGCAACGAGCCGCATGTCCATCCCGCTGCGCTGGGGCGAGCTGCATCCCCGCTCGCTGCTGGCCGGACTCGATCCCGACCGGGACCGTCGGTTCGTCGCCGAGCTCGCCTGGCGGGAGTTCTACGCCGACGTCCTGTTCCACAACCCCGACAGCACGACGGCGAACCTCAACCCCGCCTACGACCGGATGGTCCACGACACGGGACCGGCCGCGGACGAGGCGTTCGAGGCCTGGACGCGGGGCCGCACCGGGTTCCCCTTCGTCGACGCCGGGATGCGCCAGCTGCGGGCGGAGGGCTGGATGCACAACCGGGTCCGGATGGTGGTGGCCTCGTTCCTGGTCAAGGACCTGCACCTGCCCTGGTGGCGCGGCGAGCGGGAGTTCATGCGCTGGCTCATCGACGGCGACCCCGCGTCCAACGCGCACGGCTGGCAGTGGGTGGCCGGGTCGGGCACCGACGCCGCCCCCTACTTCCGGGTCTTCAACCCGGTCCTGCAGGGGCTGAAGTTCGACCCGGACGGCGCCTACGTGCGCCGCTACGTGCCCGAGCTGGCCCACCTCGCCGGGACTGCCGCGCACGAGCCGTGGCGGGTGCTCGACGGGTATGCGCACGGCTACCCCGAACCACTGGTCGACCACGGCGAGGAGCGCGACGAGGCCCTGCGCCGCTACGCGGCCATCAAGTGATCGCCGGATCGGCGAACCGTGAGCCCGGGACGCCGCGGGGGCTCGCCACCCGGTCGCGCGGCGACCGGAGTCACCGGGGCGCTGCATGGCAGACTGGCCGACGTGGCCATGCTTGCAGTCATCTCCCTCAAGGGGGGAGTCGGCAAGACCTCCGTCTGCCTCGGCCTGGCGGCCACGGCCTGGCACGCGGGCCACCGGACCCTCGTCATCGACCTGGACCCCCAGGCCAACGCGACCGCGGGCCTGGATCCGGCCCCGTACGAGTTCACGACCAACGACATCCTCGCCGACGGGCGCACCGGGATCGCCGCCGAGGCGATCGTGCCCAGCGGATGGGGTCCGGGCATCGATGTCCTCCCCGGCGAGCGGGCCCTCGAGCACCGCGCGCACGCCGAGGGGCCCGACTCCGCCCTGCGCCTGCGGATGACCCTGTCCGGGGCCCTGGACCGCTACCACACCGTCCTCATCGACTGCCCGCCGTCGCTGGGCGAGCTGACCCGCAACGCCCTGGCCGCAGCCCCCGCGGCACTGATCGTCACGGAGCCCTCGTACTTCGCCCTGCAGGGCGCCGAGCAGGCGCTGGAGACAGTGGACATCGCCCGCGATGCCACCAACCTGGGCCTGCGCCCGGCCGGGATCGTGGTCAACCGCGTCCGCCGCAACTCGGAGCACGCCTACCGCCTCGAGGAGCTTCGGCGGGCCTACCCCGACCTCGTGCTCGACCCGCCCATCCCCGACCGCGCCGCGATGGCAGCGGCCCAGGGCGCGGCTGTGCCCATCACGTCCCTGCGGACCAGCGGAGCGCAGGACCTGTCCCAGCTGTTCGCCGCGCTGTCCGCGAGCATCGAGGAGGCCCTGACGTGAGCACACCGACACCGCGACCGGCGCTGAAGAAGGCCGCCGACGCCCACATCCACCCGGCGGCCCCGGGCCACTCCCCGCGCGGACTCCGCCAGGCGCAGGACGCCGACGAGGCGGTCACGCCCGAGCCCGCCGCCCCCTCGCCCGAGCAGGCCGCCGCCGCTGCCGTGGCTGCGGGTGCTGCGGGAGCCCCCGCCGCGGGGCATCGCCTGACCCGCCCGCTCGGGGGCACCACCAGCGACAGCCTTCGCCCCCGGAAGGGCGGCGGCCGACGCCGCGAGACGGGGACCAGGCCCGAGAAGTCGGTCGAGCTCACGGTGAAGGTCCCGAAGTCGCTGCGCAAGGAGTTCCGCGAGGCGGTCAAGTCGACCAAGAAGGATCCAGACGATGTGGTCACCGCCCTGCTGCGCGCGTGGCTGGACAGCTGAGCAGCCAACAGGGCACACGCAGGACACCAACCGGGCCGCCTGGCCGAAGCAGAGGGGATGGAACATGAGGCGACACGCAGCCGCGCTGGCGATGGTGCTGGCGCTCGGGGCGACCGCGGGGTGCGCGGAGCTGACGACCACCGGGGAGCCGGCCGACGGCGAGGCCGTCGTGGAACCGGTCGAGCAGCCCGGTGAGGCGCACGGATCGCAGCCGCAGGCCCAGGACATGGACGCCGTCGCGGCCCAGACCGAGGAGTTCGCCGCCACGATCGTGGGCAAGTCCGACGCGGAGGCGAAGGCCGCCACCGAGGCTGCCGGCCTCACCTACCGGGTGGTCATGGTCGACGGACAGCCGCGCGCGGTGACGATGGACTACCGTCCCGACCGCGTGAACGTCTCCCTCAAGGATGACGTCGTGGTCGCGGCGACGGTGGGCTGACGGGGTCGAGCCCGGCTCGGACGGACACCATGCCCCCGCCGCCCGCCGCGCCGCCGCCCGCCGCGCCGCTAGCCACCCCCGGGGAGCCGCGGCCCCGCAGCTGGGCCCGCCGGGAGGCCCAGCGCTACCGCCGCCAGCGTCGCGCGTACGCCAGCGCGACGGCAGCCCTGGTCTCGATGCTGCAGGCCCGGCTGGAGGACATCGACGAGATCGAGGCCTTCGTGTCCGGACGGGCCAAGGAGGTGCGCTCCGTCGAGCAGAAGCTCCGGGCACGCGACCGCGCGGAGCCCGGGCGCGACTCGGGCTACGAGGACCTGCCCGACCTCGTCGGGGTCCGCATCGTCGTGCGGCTGGGCAGCGAGATCGAGGTGGTGGCCGACGAGCTGCACCGCCTCTTCCGCGTGGACAAGGACGTCGACGTCCGTGACGAGCGCGGCCGCGAGGAGACGCCCGGCTACCGGGGGCGCCACTTCGACGTGCGGGCCCAACCCGGCAGCGGGCTGCCGGAGCTGCTGGAGACCCAGGCCGCCGAGATCCAGGTGCGCACGCGGGCGGCCGATCTGTGGGCCTCACTCGAGCACGAGCTGCGGTACAAGGGCGGCGCCGAGCTGCCGCCCGCACGCAGCCGGCAGTTCGTCCTGGCCGCCAGCCTCCTGGAGCTCGCCGAGCGCGAGCTCGAGGACCTGCGCGCCTGGCAGGTGGACACCCAGGCCCGTCCCACCGATGCGATCGCCGCGCCGACCCGCGAGGCTGCCGCCCCCATGGACGAGGCCGCCCTGGCCGAGTTCCTCGGCGCGCGCTACCCGGCAGCCCCGAGCACCCCGCGTCGGCTGGGCTGGATGCTCGAGCTGCTGCGCGAGATGCACCTGGACTCCGAGGCGGCGCTCACCTCGCTGCTGCCCGCGACCCCCGACGCGCGGATCCTGGCCCTCGTCGAGGGTCGCGCCACCGTGGACACCGTCCGGATGCTCGACGACGAGCTGCTCCTGGTCACCCCCGAGGCCTACCTCAAGGCCAACAGGGCCGTCCCCGACGAACGCAACCCGCAGCGGATCCGGACGCTGGAGAGAAGGCAGCGGAGGCTGGCGGCGGGCTGAGGACGCGTCCCCGCGGCCCGACGTGGAACCGCGCCGCCCTACACTCGACAGCGTGGCGCCCGAGCATGTCGCCTTCCTGCTCGCCGCGGCGGCCGCCTCGGCGACGCTGCTGGGCTGGGCGCTCGTGGCCCTCAAGCGGACCTGGACCACCCCGCACATCGGCTGGGCGCTCCTGGCCTCGGCGAGCGCCATGATCGTCATCAGCGTGCTGGAGCTGCTGCCGCCCGGCCTGCGCGACCCCCAGCTGCGCACCGCCACGATCGTCGCCTTCGCCGTGGGCCTGCTGGCAGTGCCGCTGCTGAGCCGGCTGATGGACCGGCTGGTCCCGAGCCTGAGCCCGCTGGAGAGCACCGCCTTCCTGGTGATGCTGTCGCTGGCGCTGCACAACATCCCTGAGGGCACGGTGGTGTTCGCCGCATCGATCGTGAGCATCGGCACCGGCGTGATGACGGCGATCGCGATCGCCCTGCACAACATCCCCGAGGGGATGGCGGTGGCGTCATCCGTGATCGCCGCCGGGGGGTCGCGACGCCGCGCCCTTGCCTACACCGCGATGGCCACCGGTGGCGAGGTGCTCGGCGCACTGGCCATGCTCACGCTGGGCGCCGAGCTCAGCACCTCCGGTGCCACGGCGCTGCTGTCGCTGGTGGCTGGGATCATGGTCGCCCTGAGCCTCACGGAGATCGGCCCGGCCGGGCTCCGGCTGGTGCGCGGCAGGCACGCTGGCAGGGATGCTGCGCACGGGCCGGCCTCGGCACCGGTCGGCGGACCCACCGCACGGGGAGTGGGCAGCCAGCGGTGACCGGCGTGCCGCAGCGGGCACGGCCACCCGGGGGCGACGCCTCCCGCGGCGGGGAGCCTCAGCCCCCGGCGCCCGGCACCACGCACTGCGTGCTGCCCGCCGCGCACAACCTCGTCCCGCCGACGACGAGCCGGATGATCACGTCGGCGTCCTCGAGGCCCGCATCATCGAGCTCGGCACGCAGGGCGGCGGTGTCAGCCTCCGGGGGCGGGCCGAGCGCCGTCACCCTGATCGTCCCCGCACTGGCGGAGATGGTCGCGACCTGCCAGCCGGCGCGGTCGGCCCAGGACTGGGCGATCGGTCCTGCGAGATAGGCCAACCGCTCGTCCCGGGCGACCGACAGGCTGCCGGCGGCAAGCGGGACGGCCACCAGGATGACCCCGGCCACCACCACGACCAGCGTGCGGCCGGTCAGCTCGCCGACGGGGAGCCCGCCGGACTGGGCCGCTTCGCGCACGCGGTAGGCCAGCAGGACGACGGTCCCAGTGGCGACGATGGCCGCGAAGTTGGTGGCGAACAGCAGGGCCGCGCCGGCGGCGTCCTGGTACCGGCCGACCCCGATCAGCAGGCCGACGACGGCCAGCGGGGGCACCAGCGAGATGGCGATCGCCACGCCCGGCAGGGTGTCGGAGATGTCGGACCGGACCAGGGCGAACGCGCCGACCGTCCCGGTGGCCAGGGCAGCGAGCAGGTCGATCAGCCCCGGGTTGATGCGCCCCGACACCTGCGTGTTCCCGGCGTACTCGTCCAGCGAGTTGCCCAGGCTGCCGATGAGCAGCCCGATCAGGATGACGGCGACGGCGCCCAGGACGACCAGGGAGACGCTGCGCACGAGGTTGGACCGGTCGGCCAGGACCACCGCCAGCGCCGTTCCGAGGATCGGGGTCATCAGCGGGGCCACGATCATCGCCCCGATCACCGTGGCCGTCGAGTCGGCGATCACCCCGGAGGTGGCGATCACGGCCGAGAGCACCAGCAGCACCCAGAACCTCGTCGACGACGGGCTGCGCAGCCCCGAGCTGATGTACAGCGCGTCCCGCATCCGGGTGACGTCTTCTCCCGTCACGGCGGTCATCGGCACTCCTCCCCGGACGCCGTCGGCGGCCGCTGGACGCATCATGGCCATCGCGGGATCCGACGGTGCTGCGACGCGCCGAACCCCTCGCGGCCCGGGGTGGACCGCGGCCCCCACATGCTCGGTCAGAGCAGGGTGTCCACGACCCACGCGACGGCGTCGTGGTCATTGCTGGGGGCGAGGTGGTCGGCGGCCGCCAGCACGTCCGGATGGGCGTTGGCCGCGGCCACCACGGCCCGGGCCAGCTCGACCGGCATGGGCCGGCGGTCGATCACGCGCAACTCGCCGCCCTCGGTGTAGCTGCCGGTCAGTGCTCCCTGGGAGGCGACGAACACCCGGGCTCGACCAGGCCGAGCTCGGCCAGGATCGGCCACAGCGCGCGCGGGGGGCCGCGACGTGGTCAGCAGACGACCACACCGCGCCCGCACCCGCTCCAGCGCCGCCGCCACCGCCCGGGTGATCCGATGGTCGCTGGTGAGCAGCGTCCCGTCGACGTCGACGGCGACCAGGCGGACCGGCGCGGCTGCGGTCACAGGTTGCCCTCCCGGCGACGGTCGAGGAAGTCCAACTCGCTGTGCAGCACCGCAACGCTGGGCATGGCCACCCCCGCGCTGGCCGCCCGGCGCAGCGGCTCGGCAATCATCACGTCGACCTCCATCGGCCGCCCGGCGTCGGCATCGAGCTTCATCGACGTGGCGTAGGGAGCCATTCGCGCGGTGGCCGCGACCAGGTCGTCGATCAGCGTGTGGGGCAGGGCCCGGCCCTCGGCAGCCGCCGCGGCCGCGACCTCGGCCATGAGCGTCCGGATCAGGTCGAGGGTGGCCGCGTCGGCCACGAGCTCGTCGGTGGTGGCGTCGAGGATGACCGACAGGGGGTTGAACGGGATGTTCCACATCAGCTTGCGCCACCTGGCCCGGACGAGGTCCTCATCGAGAACGGCCTGGGTGCCGGCGGCGTCGAGGTCCGCAGCGATCGCCCGCATCAGCGGTGTGACCCCGGCCGGCGCCTCCTCGTCCGCGTGCGCCGCGATCGTGAGGGTGCCGTAGTCGAGGTGCTCGATCTGGCGGGGGCCGACCCGGTGCGAGCACAGGAAGGCAAGCCCACCCAGCACCTCCCGACCCGGCACCACGGCCGCGAAGCCGGGTTCCACGCCGATCCCGTTCTGGACGAGCAGGATCCCACCGTCGGGGGCGAGGAGCCGGTCGGTGTGCTCGGCGAGGTGCGCCAGCACGTCGGAGTTCGAGGTGGCCTTCACGGCCACGACCAGCACGTCGCACGGATCCAGCTGCGTCCAGTCACGCGCGACGTGGACGTCGCTCGAGGTGCAGGTCACCGTCCGGCGACCGGAGGTCCAGCCCATGGGTGCGCACAGCGTCGGCACCGGCATCGCCGGAACAGGAACTGGACGGCGGCACCCGCATGCGCCAGCCGGATCCCGTAGAACCCGCCGACGGCCCCGGACCCAACCACGGCGTATCGCAGCACGGCCCGATCCTGCCACCAGCGCCGCCCCGTTCGGCGCTCAGCCCTCCCGCCACGCCTCGCGGAGACACCCGCCCCCCCATGCGCAGCGCGGCCCCGCGGTACACGCGGGCGCCGAACCACACGAGCAGCGCGATGAACGCGACCGATCCGGCGAGCGCGACCACCACCTCCCACCACGCGGCGTCCCCGGTGACGATCCGGAACGGCATCAGCAGCGGCGACCAGACGGGCACCAGCGACATCGGGGCCAGCAGCGGGCTGGTCCCTCCGGCCAGGGAGGCCGCCGCGACCGCGTAGGCGGGCAGCAGCAGCACGGACGGCACGTAGGTCAGCGACTGCAGGTCCTCCAGTCGCGAGACGGTCGCCCCCATGGTCGCGAAGACGAAGCTGTACATCACGTAGCCGATCACGAACCACAGCGACAGCCATGCCAACGAGCCGAACCCCAGCCGGAACAGGTCGAGCCCCGCGGAGTCCGCCCGAACGGCCCAGGCCGAGCAGGTAGGTCAGCCCCAGGATCACCAGCTGGACCAGGCCGAGGCCCCCGATCCCCACCACCTTGCCGACCAGCATGCCGGCCGTCGACACCTTCGCCAGGACCAGCTCGGCGACCCTGGTCTGCTTCTCCTCCACCACAGCCGAGCCCACGAACTGCCCGAAGGCCATCACGAGGATGAACAGGACGACCACGCTGGCGAAGGCCGCCGCCCCCCGCGCCGGCGCCAGGGGGTCGGCCGGGCCGGCCGGGCCGACGTCGACGACCTCCACCTGGACCGGGGTGAGGACCGTGTCGACCTGATCCTGCGACAGGCCGATCTCGCCGGCCACCTCGACGCGTGCCGAGCGGGTCGCGGCCCCGCGCAGGACGGCCTCGACGGACGCCGGCGGCGAGCCACGGCCAGCAGCGTGTCGCCGTCGACCAGCGCAGCCTGGACGGCCCCGGAGTCCACCGCCTCACGCGCCTCCTCGGCCGTCTGCCCGGCGACCACGACGACGTCGATGCCCAGCGACGCGGCGACGTCGGCCACGTCGGCCGGGAGGGTGGTCGGGTAGTCGCCGCCGAGTGCCACCGTCGCCGACGGGGCCGGCCGGCCCACCAGGGACACCGCGAACATGCCGGCCAGGATGAGCACCATCGAGCCGATGAGGACGCCGAGGAACACCCGGCTGCGCCCACGCTCCACGAACTCCCGGCGCGCGATCAGGCCGACCCCACTAGCCATGCGCCGGCCCACCTGCGGGTACGCCCGGGCCCACGTGCCGGGCCGGGGCGGCCTCGACCGCCTCGTGGAACAGGTCGGACAACGATGGCGGCTCGTACCGGAACGCCGTGACCGAGCCCGCGGCTGCGCGGCCTCGAGCAGGGCGCCGGCGGTGACCGTGGCCGGCACGAGCAGGTGGGGGCGCTCCCCACCCACGTGGGTGACCTCGACTCCCCCGGGCACCCACGGGCAGCCGTCGACAGCCACCTCGAGCCGGCGGTAGGGCGATCGGGACCGGATCCGCTCGAGGTCGCCGGAGGCCGTGATCCGCCCGGCGTTGATGATCGCCACGTCGGCGCAGAGCCCCTCGACGAGGTCCAGCTGGTGTGAGGAGAACAGGATCGTCGCGCCGTTGCCGGCTGCCTCACGCAGGACGTCGCCCATCTCCCCGACGCCCACCGGGTCGAGGCCGGAGAAGGGCTCGTCGAGGACGAGGACCTCGGGGTCGTGGACGAGGGCTGCGGCCAGCTGCACGCGCTGCTGGTTGCCGTGCGAGAGCTTCTCGAGGGTCTCCCGACGGCGGTCGGCCAGGCCGAGTCGCTCGAGCCAGTGCAGCGCCGCCGCCCTCGCCTCGGTCCGGCCCAGCCCCGCCAGCCGCCCGAAGTGCACCAGCTGGGTCTGCACCGCCATCTTCGGGTAGAGGCCGCGCTCCTCCGGCATGTAGCCGAAGGGCCGACGCGTGGCGCGGGTCAGCGCCTGGCCCCGGTAGGTCACCGCACCCGCATCGGGGTCCATGAGGCCGAAGATGCAGCGCATCGTGGTGGTCTTGCCCGCACCGTTGCGACCGAGGAACCCGAGGATCCGGCCGGGCTGGACGGCGAAGCTGACGTCGCGCAGGACGACCAGGTCGCCGAACGACCGGGCCAGGCCCTCGACCGCCAGCACACCTGCCACGGGCGCAAGTCTCGCACCGGCGCGGCGGCCCGGCGCGCCGTCCGGCACCGGCATCAGCACCGCCGCGGCCTGCCGCTGGCGCGCTACGCTCCGTTCGGGACGGATCCTCCGATCCCGACGCAGGAGGGGACGATGGGCTACGTCGAGGACCTGCTGGCCAGCAACGAGCAGGTCGTGTACCGGACGCGCAAGCACTGGATCGCACCCCTGTTCGCGACCGTGACGGGGACGCTGCTCACGGCGGTGGGCATCGTGGCCCTGTTCACGAAGCTCTTCGCCAGCGGCGGGCTCCTCGACAGCGGGGTCATGCTCTGGGGCGGCCTGGGCGCCCTGCTGGTCGGCCTGGCCATGCTGGGCAAGGCCTTCGTCGAGTGGTGGTCCGAGGAGTATGTCGTCACCAACCACAAGGTGATGAAGGTCAGCGGCATCCTGAAGAAGACGGCGGAGGGCTCCGCGCTGGAGAAGATCAACGACATCACGATCTCGCAGTCACTGCTGGGCCGGTGGCTCGACTACGGGACGCTGAGCGTCCTGACCGCGGCCGACGAGTCGAACCTGAACTACACGGCCATGCGCGATCCGATGGTGTTCCGCAAGGAGATCCTCGACCAGAAGCAGGAGTTCGAGCAGGGCGACGCGCGGGCCATCGCCGAAGCCGTGCGCCAGACCCCGCAGGTCAGCGCCCCGGCGGCGCCCGCCGAGCCAGCCGGACCCACGGCCGAGGAGATCACCTCGACGATCGAGCGACTGGCCGACCTGCGTGCCTCCGGCGCGATCACGGCCGAGGAGTTCGAGGCCAAGAAGGCCGAGCTGCTCAAGCGGCTGTAGGTCGCCCCCAGTCGATCAGCTAGGGCGACAGCCGGCGACGCTGCCAGGCGGCGCCGTCGTCGAGCCCACCCGGTGCGACCCGCAGGTACTCGACCCGATCGTGCAGCCGCGAGCGCCTTCCGACCCAGAACTCGACCGCGTCGGGCACGAGGACGAAGCCGCCCCAGTGGTCGGGCATCGGGATCCGCTCGGCTCCGGCGAAGTGCTCGGTCAGCGACGCGACGCGTGCATCGAGGCCGTCGCGGGACACCAGCTCGCTCTGCCGGCTGGCCCACGCCCCGATCTGCGCCTCACGCGGCCGCGAGGCGAAGTACTGCTCCGACTCGGCCAGCGGCAGTCGCTCGGCCCGGCCCCGCACCGCGACCTGCCGGTGGATCCCGTGCCAGTCGAACAGCAGCGCGGCGCTCGCGTTGGCGTCCAGCTCGCGGCCCTTGCGCGAGGCGTAGTTGGTGAAGAAGCAGAACCCGCGTGCGATCGACCACCTTCACCAGCATGACGCGCGCCGACGGATGGCCGCGGCCGTCGGCCGTGGCCAGGACCGCCGCGTTCGGCTCGGGGACCCGGGCCGCGACGGCGTCGGCCAGCCACGCGCGGAACAGCGCCAGGGGATCGGGCGGCACCTGGTCGACCTCGAACCCCTCGATGGGCATGCTCAGGTACTCGATGCGCTCGACCGGCAACTGCTCGACCATGCTCCCAGTATCCCGCCCCGGTGCCCGGCAGCCCGCCCGACCGGCCCTGCCCCGGTGCCCGGGCGCCGCCGGTTTGCCGGGGCGCGTCGGCGCGCGCCCGCGGCATCGGGGACAATGGGCGCGGCCACGTGTCCGCCGCAGCCAGGAGTGATCCATGACCGACTTCTCCCCGGGCCTCGAAGGGGTCATCGCGTTCGAGACCGAGATCGCCGAACCGGACAAGGAGGGCTCGTCGCTGCGCTACCGCGGGGTGGACATCGAGGACCTCGTCGGGCGCGTGACGTTCGGACAGGTGTGGGGCCTGCTCGTGGACAATGAGTTCAACCCCGGGCTCCCGCCGGCCGAGCCCTACCCGATCCCGGTCCACTCCGGCAGCGTCCGGGTCGACATGCAGTCGGCCATCGCGATGCTGGCCCCCGCGTGGGGCCTCAAGCCCCTGCTGGACATCGACGACGACCAGGCCCGGGAGGACCTCGCCCGCGTCTCGGTGATGGCCATGTCGTTCGCGGCCCAGGCGGCCCGCGGCCTCGGCCAGCCCATGGTGCCCACGTCCGAGATCGACAAGGGCCGCACGGTCGTCGAGCGGATGATGATCCGCTGGCGCGGTGAGCCGGACCCGGTGCACATCCGTGCCGTCGACGCCTACTTCGTCTCGGCAGCCGAGCACGGCATGAACGCCTCGACGTTCACCTCGCGCATCATCGCCTCCACCGGCGCCGACGTCGCCGCGGCCATCTCCGGCGGCGTCGGGGCGATGTCCGGGCCGCTGCACGGCGGCGCCCCGAGCCGCGTGCTCGGGATGATCGAGGAGATCGAGCGCTCCGGTGACGCCCGCGGCTACGTGAAGGGGATCCTCGACCGGGGCGAGCGGCTGATGGGCTTCGGGCACCGGGTGTACCGCGCCGAGGACCCCCGGGCCCGGGTCCTGCGTCGCACCTGCCTGGAGCTGGGCGCGCCCCGCTACGAGGTGGCCCAGGCGCTCGAGGAGGCCGCCCTCGCCGAGCTGCGCGAGCGCCGACCCGACCGCGTGATCGAGACCAACGTGGAGTTCTGGGCCGCCATCATCCTGGACTTCGCGGAGGTGCCCGCGGAGATGTTCCCGGCGATGTTCACCTGCGCGCGCCTGGCCGGATGGAGCGCGCACATCCACGAGCAGAAGCGCACCGGCCGGCTGGTCCGGCCCTCAGCCCGCTACGTCGGCGCCGGGCCGCGCATCCCGCAGGACGTGCCCGGCTGGAACGACTCGATGCTCTTCCCGTACGACGGCGACCTGCCGCCGCTGTACGAGAACACCCCGGCGATGCCCGATTCCTGAGCGGGCAGCCCGACAGCTCGACCCCCACTCGACCCCCACCCGACCCCACGCATCGAGGAACCCACGGTGAGCAGCACGACCCCCGACCAGGCCCTGACCATCCCCGCCCACCTGCTGCCCCAGGACGGGCGGTTCGGCTGCGGACCCTCCAAGGTCCGCCTGGAGCAGGTGGACGCCCTGCGCGGTGCGGCCACGTCGATCCTGGGCACCTCGCACCGGCAGAAGCCGGTCAAGTCGCTGGTTGGCCGCGTCCGGGCCGGCCTGGCCGAGCTGTTCGGGCTCCCGGACGGCTACGAGGTCATCCTCGGCGATGGCGGCTCGACCGCGTTCTGGGACGCGGCGACGTTCGGACTGATCCGCGACCGCGCGCAGTTCCTCAGCTTCGGGGAGTTCGGCTCGAAGTTCGCCAAGGCGGCCAAGGACGCCCCGCACCTGGGCGTCCCCACGGTCATCGCCGCCGAGCCGGGCGGTGCCCCCGAGTTCGTCGCCGAGGCCGGCATCGACGTCTATGCCACCCCGCACAACGAGACCTCCACCGGCGTGGCGATCACGCCCACCCGGGTGGCCGGGGCGGACGCCGACGCCCTGATGGTCTTCGACGCGACCTCCGCGGCCGCCGGCCTTGCCCTGGATCCGACCCAGGCCGACGTGTACTACTTCGCGCCCCAGAAGGGCTTCGGCTCCGACGGCGGCCTCTGGTTCGCCCTGGTGAGCCCGGCAGCGGTCGAGCGCATCGAGTCCATCGCGGCCTCCGGCCGCTGGGTCCCGGCGTTCCTGGACCTGAAGGTCGCGCTGGACAACTCCCGGCTGGACCAGACCTACAACACGCCGGCGCTGGCCACGCTGCTGATGATGGCCGAGCAGGTCGACTGGTTCAACGCGCAGGGAGGCATTGGCTGGACGACGGCGCGCACCGCCGAGTCGGCGCGGACCCTCTACGGCTGGGCCGAGGCGTCGGACTTCGCCGTGCCCTACGTCGAGGACCCCGCCCTGCGCAGCAACGTGGTCGGGACGATCGACTTCGCCGACACCATCGATGCAACCGCGGTCGCGAAGGTCCTGCGCGCCAACGGCGTGGTCGACACCGAGCCCTACCGCAAGCTCGGCCGCAACCAGCTGCGGATCGGCATGTTCCCGGCGATCTCGCCGCAGGACGTGGCCGCCCTGACCCGCTGCATCGACCACGTGGTCGCCGAGCTGGCCTGACGGCGGCGACTGGCCGTCAGCGCACGCGTCGCCGGCGGCGGCGGGCCGCGCGTCGCAGCAGCACCAGGGCCAGCAGACCCGCCAGGGCCACTGCAGCCACCCGGACGTAGGGATAGATGTCGAACCCGGCGACCCGGGGCAGGGCGGCGGCGATGCCCTCGTCGGTGCCCAGCGCGGACTGCGGGACGTCCACCTCGACCAGGTCCCCGGATCCCTCCGAGGCCACGAGCAGCGAGCGGCCGTCCTCGGTCCAGGTGACGGCCTCCCCCTGCAGCTGCAGGGGCAGGCCGAACCGCGCCTCGGCGGTCCCGGGGGGCTCGCCGGAGAACACCTCCGCGCTGAGGTAGTCGCGCACCACGTAGCGGGAGCCGTCCGGCGCCATGGCGGCGTCGGTCACGCTGGAGCGCGCCGTGCCCACCTCCGTGGCCCGCATCGGCTCGAGGGAGTCGCTCATCGGGGAGGGCAGCTCGAACACCGACCCCACCCCCGCCTCCTTCGAGATGACCCACAGCTGCTCCCGGTCCGGGGCCGCGAGCAGCGCCTCTGCGTTCACCGGTCCGCCGGGATAGGTGAACCGGTAGGTGGTCACCGGGACGTCGGCGTCGCGCAGCCGCTTCGGCTCGACGACCTTGTGGATCCGGGCATAGGGCCACGTGCCGAGGTTGTCGCCGATGTCGCCGACCCAGATCACCGCCCGGCCCTGCGCGTCGCGACCCACGGCCAGCGCCTCGTGATCACGTGCGGGGGTGTCGAGCAGGCGCAGCGTGGCACGGATCCGGCAGGTGTCGGAGTCCAGGGCGTACAGGTACGGCCCCCCACCGGAGTCGTTGGTGGCCCAGACGATCCCCGGATGCCGGATGGAGGTCGCCAGCCCGCTGAGCTCCGGCAGCACGCCGGTGTCGAACTCGCACCGGACCCGGTCCGCGACGGGGACGGCGGCCGCAGCAACGGCGGCCGGCCCGGCCGCGAGGGCAGCGGCGGCGAGCCCGGCCGGTGCGGCGGCAGCAACGGCGGGACCGATGAGGCCCACCACGGCGGCGGCCGCGAGCAGGAGGGCAGCCCGTGCCCTCACCTGGTGTCGGGCTCCGAACGCGTGGCTCCGGCAGAGCCGTGCCCCGTCCGCGCCGCGGCCCGGTGCTGCCGGTAGACGGCCGCGCGTCGACGGGTGAACAGGAGCATGCCGACCCCGATAGCAAGGCCCGCGAGCACGGTCCAGAGCCACCACTGGGCACCGCGCTCGGCCAGGTCGTCCCGCAGCAGCAGGAGCACCGCGCCCGCCAGCGCCCACAGCACGAGTCCGACGCTGATGGCGCGGACGCCGTCGTCGTCGACCGGCTCGATCGGCGGCTGCACGGATCCGGACATGCTGATCACCCTAACCCGCGGTCCGGCTCAGCGGAGCGCGGCGATCGCGGTCACGACCACCAGGCCGATGAGGACGGCCAGGGTGAGGAACCGGCGGGCCCGGGGATCCATCGCTCAGGTCCGCGCCCGCTCCGGTGCGGCCTCCGAGTGGGCACCGCACCCGTAGGCAAGGGACACGACGCGACCGTCCGCCGGGGACATCCCGTTGGCACACACCCCGAACGCGCTGCCCGTCGGTCCCCCGATGGGCAGCAGGAAGCCGCACGTGCCACACGGGCCCGGGGCGGACCGGGCCATCGCCGTGCCGGGACCGGTCTCCCCGGTCAGCCAGCGCTCGGCGGCGTCGTCGCGTCCCTCGGACGAGAGCACCCGGCGCCGACCGGTGCCCAGCTCCCAGCCGGTCGGGCGCAGCCCGGGCTCGTCCGAGGCGGCGGCAAGGTCGTCGAGGCCCGACCAGCCCGGGGCCAGCCGGGGATCGTCGTCGGTCGTGGGCAGGACGTCGCCGACGCCGAGGTCACCGGGGGCGACGCGGTCGCTCCACGGGACCCAGGGCGGTGCCACCAGGGCCTCGGCACCGGGCAGCAGCGCGATCTCGTCGACCGTGGCGGTCCGGGCGCGGGGCGCGCGGGCCACGGTGACCGCCCACTGCCACCCCCGGTAGCCGGGCGCGGCGGATGCGAAGCGGTGAGTGACGAGGCGCTCGTCCTCGGCGACGACGCCGAGGTGCTCCCCGACGTGCTCGGCGGGCGCCACGGCGACGACGGCCGCTCGGGCGAGCTCCACCGCGTCGCGGCACACGGCGTCGACGGCGGCACGTCGCGCGCGGGGGGGCAGGGTCTCGGTCATCAGGCTTCCAGGACGGGGATCCGGCATGCGGCCGGGTGGGGCTGCGGCACCACCACGCGGATAGGCTACCCCCATGACGTCGCCGCTCCGAGCCCTGGCGATCGGGCTGGTCGCCCTGTCCCCCCTCGTCCTCGCCGGGTGCGAGAAGCCCAACCCCGGGGTGACCGTGTGGTCGGGCACGAACAGCGAGCACGTCCAGGCGCTGTGCTGGCAGCACGACGAGGGCACCCCCCTCGGCGACCGGGAGTGCGCGCAGGACGTCCTGCAGAAGGCAGGATCCGGGGAGGGCATCACCCGGCTCGAGGTCTCGCCCGGCGAGACCGTCGGGATCTCGGTGGATCCCGTGGTCGCCGACTCGGGCTGGTCGGTCCAGATCGCCGGGCAGACACTGGCGACAGGCTTGACCGACACCTACTACCGGTTCACCTTCCCCGAGCAGGTCGCGGCCGGTGGCCCGGGCTTCACGCTGCAGGTCATCGCGGCGTCGGCCGGCACCGGCAGCCGCGGGTACTGGTTCTTCCAGCTCGTCCCCCGCTGAGCCCGGTCTCCGTCCGCCGGGCGCCGGTCGGTGCCGTCGAGTGCCCATCCGCGGGCGGGCCCGAGGATTGGGGCGCGACACCCCCCCGGGGGTAGGCTTGGGCGTTGCTCGATCGACACACAGGAGTTCACAGTGCCCACCGGCAAGGTCAAGTGGTACGACGCGGAGAAGGGCTTCGGCTTCCTGGTCTCCGACGACGGCGAGGACGTGTTCGTGCACGGCAACTCGTTGCCCTCGGGCGTCACGACTCTCCGGGGCGGCACGCGGGTGGAGTTCGGCGTGGTCGACGGCAAGAAGGGCAAGACCGCCCTGTCGCTGAAGGTGATCGAGCCCACCGCGTCGGTCGTCAAGGCGACCCGCAAGCCGGCCGAGGAGATGGCCATCATCGTCGAGACACTGATCAAGCTGCTCGACGACGTTGGCAACGACCTGCGGCGCGGCCGCTACCCGGCGGATGCAAAGGCAGCCAAGACCGCGGCGGTGCTGCGCGCGGTGGCCTCGGACCTGGATGCCTGAGGTGGCCGCCGCCCCCGGCGACCGCCTCATCAGGGTCGGGGTGGGCGTGAGCGTCGCGGGCATCCTCGTTGCCCTCGTGGCCCTGCTCCCCCTCGTCACCGACCTGGAGCTGCCCAGCATGTTCTGGGCCCTGTCCATGCTGGTGGGCGTCGGGTTCGGGCTGATCCTGCTCGGCCTGGCGCGCAAGGGACGCGCGCGGGCGCACGCCCAGGTCGCCGCTCGCCCCGGTGCCGCAGCGGCCGACTGAGCCGTGTCGGCGACCCCTGCGCGCAGCCTCGCCGACGACCTGCGCGGGCGTGCCGACCATGAGCTCGCGGCGCTCGTGGCCGCCCGGCCCGACCTCGTGCACCCGGTGCCCGCCGACATCGCCGCGCTGGCCACCCGGGCCGGGTCGCCGTCGAGCATCGCTGCCGCCCTTCGTGGGCTCGACCAGCTCTCCCTGCACGTCGTGCTGGCCGCGGCGCTGGCCCCCGATCCCGTCCCATCAGGCACGCTCGTGGCCCAGGTCGCGGAGGCGCTGGCCGGCGGCCTCCCGCAGCGGGAGGCCCGGACCCGGGTGCGGGCCATCGTCGATCGGCTGCGCGAGCAGGGCCTGCTGTGGGGGACCGAACGGGCCATGCACCTGGTCGGGGGGGCCCGCGACCTGCTCGTCCCCCCGGATCGGGGACCCCGGGTGGCCGCGCTGGACCCGGTCGTGGCCGCGTACGCGCGCGACCCGGCGTCGCTGCACGGGCTCGTCGCGGCCGCGCCCGACGGCGCCAGGGCCGCCCTCGACCGGCTGATCACCGGGCCGGTCATCGGGACCGTCGTGGACGCGCGGCGCCCACCGGACCCCCAGCGCAGCCCCGTCGACTGGCTGCTGGCCCACCACCTGCTGGTCCCGCTGGGGAACAGCCGCGCCGTGGTACCGGCGGAGGTGGCCGCGATGCTGCGCGGCACCGAGCCCCCTTCCGCGCCGCGGCTGCTCCCCCCGGCCCCCGCGGCGCCGGGCCCGGACCCGCAGAGGGTCGAGCAGGGCGCGGTCGGCGCCGTCCTCGACGTCCTCCACGCCCTCACCGAGCTCGGGATCCTGTGGACCGACGCCCCGCCGGGGCGGCTGCGCTCGGGCAGCATCGCCCAGCGCGACCTGGCCCGCACCGCCCGTGCGATCGGGACCTCCGAGTCCACGACCGCCCTGCTGGTGGAGGTCGCCTCGGCGGCCGGCCTGCTGGCCCCGGACGCCCACGAGGTGGTCACCGTCCTGCCGACCCCGCGGTTCGACGCCTGGCGCGACGGGCTGCCCGCCGACCGGCACGCCGACCTGCTGCTCGCCTGGCTGGACATGGGCCGCCGGGTCGGTCCCGAGGCCCGGCCCCTGGAGCCCGACCGCGCGGCACCGGGCCTGCCGGACCTGCGCCGCGAGGTGCTCGCCGCCCTGACGACGGCGCCCGGCGGCTGGACCGACGACGAGCTGCTCGACGCCGTCGCCTGGTGGGCGCCGCGGCGCGACGACCCGGCCCGGGGGCCGTTGGTGCGCGAGGTCGCTCGCCGAGCTGCGCACGCTCGGGGTTCTGGTGGCCGGAACCCTGACGGAGGCCGGCCGGGCCCTGGCCGCCGGTCGACCGACCCGGGATCGTCGCTGCGCTGGCCGCGGCGCTGCCCGCGCAGGTCGATGCGCTCGTCCTGCAGGCCGACCTGACAGCGGTCGTCCCGGGGCTGCCCACGCCAGAGCTCGACGCGCTCATGCGACTGGTCGCCGATCCGGAGTCGACCGGTGCGGCCAGCGTCTACCGGTTCAGTGATGCGAGCGTGCGCCGCGCGCTGGACGCCGGACGGTCGGCCGCCGAGCTGCTTGGCGACCTCGGCCGTCGGGGGCAGGTCCCCCAGCCGCTGGCCTACCTGGTGCAGGACGTGGCCCGGCGCCACGCTGCCCTGCGCATCGGATCGGCCTCGACCTACCTGCGCTGCGACGACCCGGTGATCCTGGCCGGCATCCTCGCCGACCCGGCCGCCGCCGGCCTGGGCCTGGTCGCGCTGTCGGAGACGGTGCTCGCCTCCCCCCAGGCGCCCGAGCACGTCCTGGACTCCCTGCGTCGGCTGGGGCACCACCCGCAGCCGGAGTCGGGCCTGGCCACGGCCAGGGGGCCCCGTCGGGCCCGGGGACGCCCGACGGTCGAGCCGACTGCCTCCCCCGTGACCCCGGCGCTGGCAGCCGCGGCGGTCCGCGCGATGCGGGCCAACGACCGCGGCCCGGGCGGCGGGCCGGGCCGGCGGGCCGGGCGGCGGGCCCGGCGGGCCGGGCCGGGGGCGGGCCGGGCGGCGGGCCGGAAGCCCGGGCGAAGCGGCGAGGCTCCGGGGGTGGGGCGGGGCATCCGGTGCCCACGGCGACCCCCGCCGAGGTGATGGCAGCCCTCCGGTCGGCCATCGCCGCCGACGCCCCGGTCTGGATCGGGTACGCCGACCCGAGCGGCGTCGCCGGGGACCGGCGCGTGGAGCCCCTGCGCCTGGCCGGCGGCTACCTCACGGCCCTCGACCTGCGGACCGAGGCGATCCAGTCGTTCGCGATCGCCCGGATCACCGGCGTCCAGCCCGCCTGAGCCGCCACCCCGACCTGATCCAAGTCTCGGGCGCCGGATCCGACTCCGTCCAGCTCTCGGGCCGCCCCTCGGCCCCGAACGTGGCGCAAGTCGGGACCGGACGCGAGGGTGGCCCGGTCAGTCGGCCATCCCGTCGAGAACGTCCTCGGCGTCGACGATCCGATACGCGTACCCCTGCTCGGCCAGGAACCGCTGCCGGTGTGCCGCGAAGTCCGCGTCCACCGTGTCCCGGGTGACCACCGTGTAGAACCTGGCCCCGCGCCCGTCGGCCTTGGGCCGCAGGATCCGGCCCAACCGCTGGGCCTCCTCCTGCCGGGAGCCGAACGACCCCGAGACCTGGATGGCCACGGATGCCTCGGGGAGGTCCAGGGAGAAGTTCGCGACCTTGGAGACCACCAGCGTCGACACCTGGCCTGTCCGGAACAGGTCGAACAGCTCCTGGCGCTCCTTCACGGAGGTCTCCCCGGTGATCACCGGCACGCCCAGCAGCTCGCCGAGCTCATGCAGCTGGTCGAGGTACTGCCCGATCACGAGGATCTGCTCGTCGGGGTGCCGGGCCACGAGGGTCGAGATGATGCCCCGCTTCTCCGGCGTGGTCGAGGCCATCCGGTAGCGCTCCTCCGGCTCGGCCATCGCGTAGGCCATCCGCGCCGCATCGGGCAGGGTGACCCGGACCTCGACGCAGTCCGCCGGGGCGATCCAGCCCTGCGCCTCGATCTCGCGCCACGGCACGTCGTACCGCTTCGGCCCGATGAGGGAGAACACGTCGCCCTCGCGGCCGTCCTCGCGCACGAGCGTCGCGGTGAGCCCGAGCCGGCGGCGCGCCTGGATGTCGGCGGTGAACCGGAACACGGGCGCGGGCAGCAGGTGCACCTCGTCGTAGATGATCAGGCCCCAGTCCCGGGCGTCGAAGAGGTCGAGGTGGGCGTAGGTGCCCTTCCGCTTGGTCGTCATCACCTGGTAGGTGGCGATCGTGACGGGGCGGACCTCCTTGCGCGACCCCGAGTACTCGCCGATCTCGTCCTCGCCCAGCGTCGTGCGGCGCAGCAGCTCGTCGCGCCACTGCCGGGCGGAGACCGTGTTGGTGACGAGGATCAGCGTGGTGGCCTTGGCCAGGTCCATCGCGGCGGCGCCCACGAGCGTCTTGCCGGCGCCACAGGGCAGCACGACCACGCCGGACCCACCGTGCCAGAAGCCCTCGGCGGCCTGGCGCTGGTAGTCGCGCAGCGTCCAGCCGTCCTCCCGCAGGTCGATCGGGTGGGCCTCGCCGTCGACGTAGCCGGCGAGGTCCTCGGCCGGCCAGCCCAGGCGCAGCAGCACCTGCTTGAGCGCTCCCCGCTCGCTCGGATGCACGACGACGGTGTCCTCGTCGAGGCGGCTGCCGACCATCGGGGCGACCTTCCGGCTGCGCAGCACCTCGGTGAGCACCGCGCGATCCGAGGACTCGAGAACGAGGCCGTGGACGGGGTGCTTGAGCAGGCGCAGCCGCCCGTAGCGATCCATCGTCTCGGCGACGTCGACCAGCAGGGCATGCGGGACCGGGAACCGCGAGTGGCGGATCAGCGCGTCGACCACGCCCTCGGCGTCATGGCCGGCGGCCCGCGCGTTCCACAGGCCCAGCGGCGTGATGCGGTAGGTGTGGATGTGCTCGGGCGCACGCTCCAGCTCGGCGAACGGGGCGATGTCGCGCCGCGCGTCCTCGGCGGTCGGGTGGGCGACCTCCAGCAGCAGTGTCTTGTCGCTCTGGACGATCAGGGGCCCGTCGGTCATCCGATGATTGTCCCCCACGTCCGGGGTGCCCACCGCCCACCGCCCAGATCTGCCCGCGCCAGCCCACCCGCGCCAGCCCACCCGCGCCAGCCCACCCCGACCCCCACACCCCGAAAACCCTCCGTGAAGTGTCACATCCTCCGTCAGCATGGGGAGGATCTGGCACCTCACGGAGGGTTTGTGAGGTGGGGGCGGGCGGCCTACTCGGCCAGGGCGGCGCGCAGCTCCTCGGGCAGGTCGTCGTTCTCGCCGGGCAGGGAGTCGAGCTCCTCGTCGACGTAGTGCATGGCCAGCTCCTCGGCGGCGAGGTCCTCGGTGTCGTGCGTGTCGAAGGCGATCACCTCGGCCGTCTCGTCGGCACGGACGCCCTCGTCCTCCTCGACCAGGTGTCCGATCCGCGTCTCGTCCGGATGGCCGAAGGTCTCCTCCGGCCCGTCGGTGCCCAACTCCTCGGAGATCTCGTGGTGGTAGGCGTCGATCAGCTCCGAGGCGGGGTCGTCCTTCCACGGCTGACCTGATCGCTCGTAGTCAGTCATGGCCTGGCTCCTTCCGTTGGGCCGCTTCCACCCGTGCCTACACACTAGAGCAGGCCCACGCCGATGCAACGGCAGGAATGCTCTGCCGAAGGGCCTTGAAAAGTGCCCGGACCCCGTACTCAGGTCTCGCCGGCCCGCCCGGGGGGCACTTGCACTCCCGGGGCACGAGTGCCAGAATCTGGTTAGCACTCGGACGGGTCGAGTGACAATGCGCGATGCGTGTCGTCCCCCGTCCCGCTCCGGGGCACCGACAGGTCGGTGCGGCTGAGGTCCATCGGGGACGGTGACGTGAACCACCCCGAGCGGGCCGTCCGTCGCGGGCAGGCGCACCGGCGTCCCAGCACAACGTGCGAAGGAACCACATACATGGCGAAGATCATCGCTTTCGACGAGGAGGCCCGCCGGGCCCTCGAGCGCGGCATGAACACCCTGGCCGATGCGGTCAAGGTCACCCTCGGGCCGCGTGGGCGCAATGTCGTCCTCGAGAAGAAGTGGGGCGCCCCCACCATCACCAACGACGGAGTCTCGATCGCCAAGGAGATCGAGCTCGACGAGCCGTACGAGAAGATCGGCGCCGAGCTGGTCAAGGAGGTCGCCAAGAAGACCGACGACGTGGCCGGTGACGGCACGACGACGGCGACCGTCCTGGCCCAGGCGCTGGTCCGCGAGGGCCTGCGCAACGTCGCGGCCGGCGCGAACCCCATGGCCCTCAAGCGGGGCATCGAGAAGTCCGTCGAGGCCATCGCCGCGCAGCTGCTCGAGATGGCCAAGGACGTCGAGACCACCGAGGAGATCGCCTCGACCGCCTCGATCTCGGCTGCCGACGAGCAGATCGGCCGGGTCATCGCCGAGGCGATGGACAAGGTCGGCAAGGAGGGCGTGATCACGGTCGAGGAGTCGAACACCTTCGGCCTCGAGCTCGAGCTCACCGAGGGCATGCGCTTCGACAAGGGCTACATCTCCGGCTACTTCGTGACCGACCCCGAGCGCATGGAGGCCGTCTACGAGGACGCCTACATCCTGATCGCCAACTCGAAGATCTCGGCGGTCAAGGACCTGCTGCCGGTCCTCGAGAAGGTCATGCAGTCGGGCAAGCCGCTGGTCATCATCTCCGAGGACGTCGACGGTGAGGCCCTGTCCACGCTGGTCGTGAACAAGATCCGCGGCACCTTCCGCTCCGTGGCCGTGAAGGCCCCGGGCTTCGGCGACCGCCGCAAGGCCATGCTGCAGGACATCGCGATCCTCACCGGCGGCCAGGTCATCTCCGAGGAGGTCGGCCTGAAGCTGGAGGGCACCACGCTGGACCTGCTGGGCACCGCCCGCAAGATCGTCATCACGAAGGACGAGACGACGATCGTCGACGGCGGCGGCGACGCCGACCAGATCGCCGGCCGCGTCTCGCAGATCCGTGCCGAGATCGAGAAGTCGGACTCCGACTACGACCGCGAGAAGCTGCAGGAGCGCCTGGCCAAGCTGGCCGGCGGTGTTGCGGTCATCAAGGCCGGCGCGGCCACCGAGGTCGAGCTCAAGGAGCGCAAGCACCGCATCGAGGATGCCGTGCGCAACGCCAAGGCCGCCGTCGAGGAGGGCATCATCGCCGGTGGTGGTGTGGCCCTGATCCACGCCGCCGACATGGCGTTCGAGAAGCTCGAGCTCGAGGGCGACGAGGCGACCGGCGCGAACATCGTGAAGGTGGCCGTGGAGGCTCCGCTGAAGCAGATCGCGATCAACGCCGGCCTCGAGGGCGGCGTCGTGGTCGAGAAGGTGCGCCACCTGGAGCCCGGGTGGGGCCTGAACGCCGCGACCGGCGAGTACGTCGACCTGCTCAAGGCCGGCATCATCGACCCGGCGAAGGTGACCCGTTCCGCCCTGCAGAACGCCGCCTCCATCGCTGCGCTGTTCCTGACCACCGAGGCCGTGATCGCCGACAAGCCCGAGCCCAAGGGCGCGGCGCCGGCGATGCCCGGCGGCGGGGACATGGACTTCTAGTCCGCAGCAGTCCGGTCGACGTCCTGTCGACCTCCTGATCGACCCGAAGGGGCGGTCCCACCCGGGGCCGCCCCTTCGGGCTCATCGCCCCGGGCGATTCCATCGTGGCGATCGGCGCCGCCGCCTCGGACCTGCCGCGTGGACCTGTGGGGCCAGGTCAAGCCCCTGGCGGCCATCGGCCTGGCCGGCGGGGTGGCGCTGTACCTGATCGGGCACCTCGCGTTCCGGTCGCGCACGGACCACTCGTGGTCACGGCCCCGCGCGGTCGCACGTCGTGTGCCTCGCGCTGGCGGCCGCCGCGCCGTTCCTCCCCACTGTGGTGGTCCCCGTGTCCGCGGCGCTCACGCTCTGCGTTCTGGTCAACCACGAGTACCGGAGGATGGGCTGGCATACCCGCCATCGACCAGCCCGGCGCCACGCTCGAACACGTTGCGGGAGGCGATGTCGCCGGTCCGCAGCCACGACCAGCCGCAGGCGGCCACGTACAGCAGCGGCATGGCGATCCCGCCGCACAGGGCGTACTGGGTGCAGTGCCGTTCCTCGTGGGACAGCAGCGGCACCCGGATCGAGCCGATCGGGTCGCGGCCCGGCGGCGACTCGGCGCGCACCAGCACCACGTTGCCGAGCGTGAAGGCCGCGGCCGCCGGGATCGGCGGGCGATAGCCGTGGCTGACCAGCAGCCCGTTGCGGGCCCGCCGTGGGGCGCCGGATGCCAGTCGCGCCAGCAGCAGCCCGGCGGGGGTCGACAGGTTGATCCAGTTGGCGGCTGCCCGCAGCCTGTGTACCGTGCGCACCCGGCCCCTCCTCCCGTCGTCGGCGGTGCGGATACAGTGGCCCCCGCAAGGCAAGGATGCACTCATCCAGAGGGGTTGAGGGATACGGCCCGTCGACGCCCCGGCAACCAGGCCATCGCCCAGGTGCCCCGTCCGTCCCGCCCCGGCGCGGGGAAGATGAGCGAACGAGGAGCTGCAGTGAGCACCGCAACCACACTGGACTTCGGCCCGGCGAGCCACCTGACCTGCCGCGCATGCGGCGAGCGCTACCCCCTGGGTGCCGCCTACGCCTGCATGGAGTGCTTCGGCCCGCTGGAGGTCGGCTACGAGCTGGGCTCACCCACCCGGGCCCAGATCGCCGCCGGTCCCCCCAGCATCTGGCGCTACGCGGCCCTGCTCCCCGTCCCGGCGAACATCACCGAGCTGCCGGGGCTGCACCCGGGGTTCACGAAGCTGGTGCGCGCCGACAACCTCGCCCGGGAGCTGGGCATGCGGCGGCTGTGGATCAAGGACGACACCGGCAACCCGACGCACTCGTTCAAGGACCGGGTGGTCGCCGTGGCCCTGGCAGCGGCCCAGCAGTTCGGGCTGACGACGCTGTCGTGCGCCTCCACGGGCAACCTCGCCAACGCGGTCGCAGCCGCAGCAGCGCGGGCGGGGATGGGGCACGTGGTGGTCATCCCCGCCGACCTCGAGGCCGGCAAGGTGATCACCACAGCCGTCTACGGGGGCACCCTGGTCGCCGTCGAGGGCAACTACGACGACGTCAACCGGCTGTGCTCGGAGCTGATCGGCGATCCCCTGACCGACACGTGGGGCTTCGTCAACGTCAACCTGCGGCCCTACTACGCGGAGGGTTCCAAGTCCCTGGGCTACGAGGTCGCCGAGCAGCTGGGCTGGCGGCTGCCACAGCAGGTGGTGATCCCGGTCGCGTCCGGCTCGCTGCTGACCAAGGTCGACAAGGCCTTCCGCGAGCTGGGGACCCTGGGCTTGGTCGAGCCGACCCCGTACCGGGTCTTCGGCGCCCAGGCCACGGGCTGCTCGCCGGTGGCCCAGGCCTTCCGCGCCGGCATCGACGTGGTCCGCCCGGTGAAGCCGCACACGATCGCCAAGTCCCTGGCGATCGGCAACCCCGCCGACGGCCCGTACGCGCTCGACGTCGCCCGCCGGACCGGTGGGGCGATCGCTGACGTCTCCGACGAGGACGTGGTCGCCGGGATCAGGCTGCTGGCACGGACCGAGGGCATCTTCGCCGAGACCGCCGGTGGCGTCACGGTCGCGACGCTGCGCCAGCTGCTGGAGACCGGCCAGCTCGACCCCGAGGCCGAGACGGTCGTCTACAACACGGGCGACGGGCTGAAGACCCTCGACGCCGTGGCCCCGCAGGTCGGGCCGTCGGCCACGATCGCCCCGAGCCTCGAGGAGTTCCGCGCCGCGCTGGGTGCGTGACCGGCGGCCACTCCCCGAGATGCGGCGTCCGCATCGTGGACAGATGGCAGGTCTGCCTTCCCCGCTGCCCCCGGGGTGGCGCACACTGGGCCCGAGGTCCCGGCAAGACCGGGCCGCAAGCGCCCCGAGGAGCCGCCATGTCCGTCGCCGTCCGCATCCCGACCATCCTGCGCACGTACACCGGTGGTGCCGCCGAGGTCGCCGTCGATCCGGCCGAGCCCACGCTGTCCGGGACCCTGACCGCGCTCGAGTCGGCCTACCCGGGCCTGTCCGCCCGCGTCCTCGACGACGCGGGCGCCCTGCGCCGCTTCGTCAACGTCTACGTCAACGACGAGGACGTGCGCTTCGAGGGCGGCCTGGACACGGCCACGCCCGAGGGCGCGCAGGTCTCGATCATCCCGGCCGTCGCCGGGGGCTGACCCGCCTGCTCAGAGCTCGATGCCCAAGCGGCGCGCGGACCGGGCCCTCTGCCGGGCCGAGCGCATCCGACGCAGGCGCTTGACCAGCATGGGGTCGGCCGCCAGCGCGGCCGGGCTGTCGATCAGTGTGTTGAGCAGCTGGTAGTAGCGGGTCGCCGAGCAGTCGAAGAGCTCGCGGATCGCCTGCTCCTTGGCCCCTGCGTAGCGCCACCACTGGCGCTCGAACTCGAGGATCCGCAGGTCGCGCTCGCTGAGGTCGCCGGCGCCGGGCGCAACGCCCGCGGCGGCCGTCGACGCGTTCCCGCCCAGCTCCATCGCTATGCCTCCCCTGGAGCCGCCGCTGGCCCCTCATGCTGCGTCGAGTGTAGGTGACCCCTGCGACATCGCCGGAATCCCGGCCGCCCGTGTCGCGGCCGTTCAGGCCACGATGGGGAACGTGGCCGCGATCGCCAGCGCCAGTGGGATGGACTGCGCTGATGCGGCCGCCGCCGGGTCGCGGGCCCACCAGGCAACGACGGCCAGGAGCCCGAGGATCGGGATGACGAGGGGAACCGTCAGGGTCAGGAAGCCCGGCGCGTCGAGGAGGACGACGGCGGCCAGCAACCCCGCGACGACGAGCACCCGGCTGCAGGCGAGCACGGCCGCGCGCCGCCACCGGTCGATCCCGTGGAGCATGCCGGCCTCGCCCCAGAACCACGCGCCGAGGACGCCCAGCAGCAGGGACAGCACCCACGGCCGCGGCCCGACCAGCGCGAACTCCGCCCACGTGAGCCGCGCGGGCAGCGCCAGCGAGGCCGCCAGGGCTGCCCCGGCGAGGGCTCCCCGGGCCAGCCCCAGGCGGGTTCCAGCGGGCGAGCCGACCCGTCCGGCGGCGACCACCAGCACCAGCGCCCCGCACGCGAACCACCCGATGAGGTACCCGGCGACCGCCACCGGCACAGCCTCGAGGATGCCCTGCAGGAGCGCCGCACCCAGGCCGGCCAGCGCCGTGCAGGCACCCAGCCAGCCCACTGCCCGCCAGGGGCCGGCGCCGCCGGCGCCCTCGCCGACCCGGCCCGCGGAGCCCGCCGCGCCTGCCACCGGGTCCACGAGCAAGGGGCGGGCGAGCACCACGCCGCCGACCAGCACCAGGACCAGGCCGATCCACCGGGCGTCACCGCGCGGGCTCCCGCCGCCCAGCCATGCCGCGATCTCCCGTGCCGACTGGTCGCGGTAGACGACCGCGATGTGCTCGGCCCCGGCGATCTCGACCGCACGCCGGGCGGTGCCGTCCGCGGCCGAGCCGTAGGTCGCCCCCGGCCGCGCATCGGGATGCCCCAGCGCCAGCGCGTCGAGCGCGGCATCGACGAACCGCTGCTGCTCGGCGGATCCCCAGAGCAGGAGCAGGTTCGGTGGACGGGCCGGATCGGCCGGGAGGTCCTCGGCGCTGGGCAGGCTGATCGCGATGGTGGCTGCCGTCGTCGCGGACCCCTCGCCGGCGGCCCAGGCGGTCACCGCGCCGGCGCCCATCGAGTGCCCGGCGACCGCGACTGCCCCGCCCGTCCGTTCGGCCGCGAGCGCCACCGCCGCACCGACCGCGGGTTCGAGGACACCCTCGGCGAGCGGGTCCGCGTTGCTGCCGTGGCCCGGCAGGTCCGGCAGGAGCACGACGTAGCCCGCGCGCGCCAGGGCGCTGGCCATCGGATCCATCATCGCCGCGCTGCCGGCGAAGCCGTGGGACAGCACGAGTGCCGGCGCCCGCGCATCGTCGGGCGAGGACACGACACGCACCGGCACGCTGCCGGCCAGCGCGGACTCGCGGCGCACATCACCGGAGGCCGTCACCAGCACGACCGCCCCCGCCAGCAGGAGCAGGCCGGCCAGCAGGGTCCACACCCAGCGGCCCCGGACCCCCACGCGGGTGCCGGCGCCGTCGGCGCCGACCCCGCGACGTGAGTCCTCCACGGCGGCTCCTCGGGTGCAGGTCGGCTGCGATGCTAGTCGTCCCACCCCGAAGCGGCCTCGACGTCGCGCAGCGGCCTCGCGGTTCGCCCATGGCAGGTCGTCGTGCCGGCCCAGGGTGACGGGGCCCTGGCGGGCGCCCACCTCCCGAAATCTTGACTCGTTCCAGATGATTCGAAAGACTCGCAGGGTGCCCGAGCCCGTCGACGTGGAGGACCTGCTGCGTGGGGCCGGACTGCGGGTGACCCGACCGCGGATCGCGGTGCTTGGGCGCCGTGTACGCCCACCCGCACGCCGACACCGACACGATCATCGGGGCCGTTCGCGCTGAACTCGGCGATGTGTCCACGCAGGCCGTGTACGACGTGCTGCGCGCGCTGACCGGCGGCGGGCCTCGTGCGTCGCATCGAGCCCGCCGGCTCGGTGGCCCGCTACGAGTCACGAGTCGCCGACAACCACCACCACCTCGTGTGCCGATCCTGCGGCGCCATCGCCGACGTCGACTGCGCAGTCGACCACACCCCGTGCCTGACGGCATCCACGACCACGGCTTCTCGATCGACGAGGCCGAAGTGACCTACTGGGGGCAGTGCCCCGTCATGCAACCAGACCGCGGAGCGAACACCCCCGCGACCCCCCGCACCACGAAGGACTACCGTGCCTGACAACCCCGCAGTCGAAGGAGCGAACACGTGGAGAACGAGAGCAAGTGCCCGGTCGTGCACACCAGCGCCGGGACGTCGAACCGTGACTGGTGGCCCAACCAGCTGGACGTCGCGTCCTGCACCAGAACCCGCCCGCGGCCGACCCGATGGGCGCGGACTTCGACTACGCCGAGGAGTTCCAGTCCCTCGATCTCGCCGCGCTGAAGGCGCGACCTCGGGAGCTGATGACCGACCTCGCAGGACTGGTGGCCCGCCGACTACGGCCACTACGGTCCGCTGTTCATCCGGATGGCCTGGCACAGCGCGGGCACCTACCGCACCAGCGACGGTCGCGGTGGTGCCGGCAGCGGCGAGCAGCGGTTCGCGCCGCTGAACAGCTGGCCCGACAACGCGCAACCTCGACAAGGCCCGCCGCCTGCTCTGGCCGATCAAGCAGAAGTACGGCCGGAAGATCTCGTGGGCCGACCTGATCGTCCTGGCCGGCAACGTCGCGATGGAGTCGATGGGCCTGCGGACGTTCGGGTTCGGCGGCGGCCGCGAGGACGTCTGGGAGCCCGAGCAGGTCAACTGGGGTGCCGGAGGCCGAGTGGCTCGGCGACGCGCGCTACCGCGGCGACCGCGAGCTGGACAACCCGCTCGGCGGCCGTCCAGATGGGCCTGATCTACGTCAACCCGGAGGGCCCCAACGGCAACCCCGACCCGTTGCTCGCCGCGCCGACATCCGCGAGACGTTCGCCCGGATGGCGATGAACGACGAGGAGACCGTGGCGCTCATCGCTGGTGGCCACACCTTCGGAAAGACCCACGGTGCCGGCTGACCCCGACGTGCAACGTCGGCCCGGAGCCCGAGGCCGCCCCGCTGCAGGAGATGGGCCTGGGCTGGAACAACACCTACGGCACCGGTAGCGGCACCGACACGATCACCAGCGGCCTGGAGGGCGCCTGGACCCCGACCCCGCATCACCTGGGACAACAGCTACTTCGAGACCCTGTTCGGCTACGAGTGGGAGCTGACCAAGAGCCCGGCCGGCGCATGGCAGTGGAAGCCCACCGATCCGGCCGCCGCCAACGCCGTGCCCGACGCGCAGGATCCCACCAAGCGGCACGCGCCGGTGATGCTCACCACCGACCTCGCGCTGCGCATGGACCCGACGTACGAGCCGATCTCGCGGCGCTTCCTCGAGAACCCCGACGCAGTTCGCCGACGCGTTCGCCCGGGCCTGGTTCAAGCTCACGCACCGCGACATGGGACCGATCTCGCGCTACCTCGGGCCCGAGGTCCCGGCCGAGCAACTCATCTGGCAGGACCCCGTTCCCGCGGTCGACGCAGCGACGCTGATCGCGACGCAGCGACGTCGCCGCACTCAAGGACACGATCCTGGCCTCCGGTGCTGTCCGTGGCCAGCTGGTCACGCACCGCGTGGGCGTCGGCCTCGACGTTCCGCGGCACCGACAAGCGTGGCGGCGCCAACGGAGCGCGCATCCGCCTGGCCCCGCAGAACGGCTGGGACGCCAACGACCCGGCCGAGCTGGCCACCGTGCTCGCGGACTCTGGAGAGCGATCCAGCAGGAGTTCAACGACGCCAGCCGGCGGAGCACGCGGGTCTCGCTGGCCGACCTCATCGTGCTCGGTGGGCGCCGCTGCCGTCGAGAAGGCCGCCAGGACGCCGGGTTCGAGGTCACCGTGCCGTTCACCCCGGGCCGCACCGACGCGACTGCAGGAGCAGACCGACGTGGACTCCTTCGCGGTCCTCGAGCCGACCGCGGACGGCTTCCGCAACTACCTCGGCAAGGGCCACGACCGGCCGTGCCGAGCAGCTGCTCGTCGACAGGGCCCAGCTGCTGACGCTGACCGCGCCCGGAGATGACCGTGCTGGTGGGCGGCCTGCGGGCCCTCGGCGCGACCGCGCGCCAGTCCACGCTCGGGGTCCTCACCGACCGGCCGGGGATGCTGACGAACGACTTCTTCGTCAACCTGCTCGACCAGGGCACCGTGTGGGCGCCGACTCGACGAGTCGCAGGACACGTTCGAGGGCCGCGACCGGGCGACCGGCGAGGTCCGCTGGACCGGCAGCCGCGTCGACCTGGTCTTCGGTTCGAACTCGGTGCTGCGCGCCCTGGCCGAGGTCTACGCCAGCGCTGACGCCGGCGGCGAAGCTCGTGCGCGACTTCGTCGCCGCGTGGGACAAGGTCATGATGCTCGACCGGTTCGAGCTGGCGTGAACCGTGGGGGGGCGCCCGGGGCGGCACATGCGCTGCCCCGGGCGCCCTTCGCCGTGCCGGACCTGACCGGCGCGCGTGCCCGGCCCCGCACGTGGCAGCGTGACGACATCTGCCCTCCCAGCCGAGGGCGCAGACGTCGCAGGAGGGTCACCGTGAGCATGCTCGACCAGTACGTCGCGGCAGCGGATCGCTACGACCGGATGCCCTACCGCCAGACCGGGCGCAGCGGGCTGAAGCTGCCCGCGGTCTCCCTGGGCTGCTGGCACAACTTCGGCGACGACACCCCGATCCAGCGGCAGCGCGACATCCTGCGCCGCGCCTTCGACCTCGGGGTGACGCACGTCGACCTGGCCAACAACTACGGCCCGCCGTACGGCTCCGCGGAGATCAACGTCGGGCGGATCCTCGCCGAGGACTTCCGGCGCCACCGCGACGAGCTGGTCATCTCCACCAAGGCCGGGTGGGACATGTGGCCCGGACCTTACGGCGACCTCGGGTCACGCTCGTACCTGCTGAGCTCCCTGGACCAGTCCCTCCAGCGGCTGCGGCTGGACCACGTCGACATCTTCTACCACCACCGCTTCGACCCGAGCACCCCGTTGGAGGAGACCCTCAGCGCCCTGGACCACGCGGTCCGGCAGGGCAAGGCCCGCTACGTCGGCATCTCCTCGTACTCCGCGGCGCGCACGCAGCAGGCGGTCGGCATCCTGCGCGAGCTGGGGACCCCGCTGCTGATCCACCAGCCCTCGTACTCGATGCTCAACCGCTGGGTCGAGGACGGGCTCCTGGACGTGCTGGGCGAGGCCGGTGTCGGCTGCATCGGCTTCTCCCCGCTCGCCCAGGGGATGCTCACCTCCCGCTACCTGGACGGTGTCCCGGAGGGCTCCCGGCTGACCCAGGGCAAGAGCCTGTCCTCCGGGCTGCTGACCGAGGAGAACATCGGCCATATCCGCGCCCTCAACGACATCGCCGCCGGGCGCGGCCAGACCCTTGCCCAGATGGCGATCGCCTGGGTGCTGCGCGATCCGCGCGTGACCTCGGCGCTGATCGGCGCCTCGAGCGTCGCCCAGCTCGAGGACAGCGTCGCAGCCGTCAACCGGTTGGACTTCACCGACGACGAGCTCGCGGCGATCGACGTCCATGCGGTCGAGGGCGGCATCAACCTGTGGGAGGCCCCCAGCACGGCCTGACCCTCGTGCGCGGCTTGCCGGCCAGGGGACCGGGCAGCTGCCCCGGGCTAGCTGGCCGCCCGGCGCACCAGGTCCGTGAGCGCAGCCTCGACGGCCGGATTGACCGCGGTGACCGCGAAGGCGGTCGGCCACATGTCACCGTCATCGAGCTTCGCCCACTCGTTGAACCCGACCTCCGCGTAGCGCACCTTGAACTTGGCGGCTGGCTTGAAGAAGACCAGCACCTTGCCCTCGCGCGCGTAGGCGGGCATGCCGTACCAGGTCCTCGGTGCCAGGTCGGGGGCGTTCGCCGCCACGATGGCGTGCAGGGCCTCGGCGATGGCGCGGTCCGCGTCGGGCATGTCGGCGATCCTGGCCAGGCAGTCCTGGGCGTCGGCCGCGGCCTTCGTCGCGCCCGACCCGCGGCGGGCCGAGGCCTTCAGCTCGGCGGCGCGCTCCTTCATCGCGGCGCGCTCGTCGGCGGTGAACCCGTCGTCGGCACCTGCCTTCGCCATCTCGATTCCTCCTCGAGGTCATGCCGATGCTGGGCGGCACGTCGCACTGCGTGCAGCGGTTCGGTCCGCGCCGCAGGCTACGCGCCCGGGCCGGCACGAGCGAGGTGGACAGCCGCCTCCCTGCGTGGCGGCCCCGTGGCGGCCCCGCGGCGGCTCCCTGGCGGCCCGTGGCGGCCCCGTCGGCCCAGCCACCGAGCGCAGATCGTGGGACCATCACGTCGTGGGATTCCAGCTGACCGGGATGGCGCAGGCCGACGACGTCCTGGACCGGTACCCGTTCGCGGTGCTGGTCGGCATGATGCTCGACCAGCAGTACGGAATGGAGCACGCCTTCCGAGGCGGGTGGAAGGTCCTCGACAGGTTCGGCACCCTCGAACCGGCCGCCATCGCGGCTGCCGACCCCGAGGAGTTCGTCGCGCTGTGCAGCCAGCCGCCGGCGATCCACCGGTACCCGAAGGCCATGGCCGCCCGGCTCCAGGAGCTCGCCGCCGTCATCGAGACCCGCTACGACGGCGACGCCACCCGGCTGTGGACCGAGCCGCGGACCGGGCGCGAGCTCCTCGGCCGGATCCGGGAGCTGCCCGGCTTCGGGGAGCAGAAGGCCCGGATCCTCGTGGCCCTGCTGGCCAAGCAGCTCGACGTGCGCCCCGACGGCTGGCAGGCGGTCGCCGGGGACTACGCGCTGGAGGGGTACCGCTCCGTGGCCGACGTCGTGGACGCGGACTCCCTGGCCAGGGTCCGGGAGTTCAAGCAGGCGCAGAAGGCCGCGGCGAAGGCTGCCGGGTCGTCCTGATCGGCCGTCCCGGTCAGAGGTCGGCGAAGAACTCGAGCACCACCCGCAGGAAGTCCGCCCGCCAGGCAGGCTCGGTCAGGGCATGGCGCGCCCCCGGCTGGATCACGTGGTCCGCGCCGGGCCGCGCGGCGAGGTAGGCCTCGATGGTGGCCCGGCTGATCACCTCGTCGTGCTCGGACTCGACCACCGTCACCGCCCCCCTGAACAGGGCCAGGTGCGCCAGCGGCGTGGACGCCGAGGTCGCGTCCCCGGGCCTGCGCTGGGCGAGCCCGCTGTCGAAGCAGTCGTCGGCGTACAGCGCGGGTGCCCGCAGCAGCATCCGGTCGACCGGCCGCAGTGCCGACAGCAGGACTGCGAGGTAGGCGCCGTAGCTGGCGGCGCACACCCCGATCCGCGACGGCTCGACACCGGGGGTGCTGGCCAGGGCGTCGAAGGCGGCCACGACGTCCGCCAGGTTCTGGCGGGGCGTGACCTCGGTCAGCCGCCCGGAGCTGTCACCGTGTCCGCCGAGGTCGACCGCCAGGCAGGTCGCGCCGGTGCGCCGGCACAGGGCCTCGGCCCGCTCCACGTTGGTGGCCCGGCTGCTGCCCAGCCCGTGGACGAACAGCACGGCTGCCCCGCTGGGCACACCGGCCGTGACGATGGTGCCCGCCAGCTCACGGTCTGCGCTGGCGATGGCGGCGTCGCTGTGGGTGGTCACGGGCACAGTCTGATCGGTCCCCCCGGTGGCACTGGCACCTATGCCCGCTGGATCGCCAATCGGTAGTGCTCCTCAGCACGTGTGACGACCGCCGGCCAGCCGAACGCCGGGTCGGAGCTGCGATTGTGCTGCGTGATCCTGGCCGCGAGCACGGGGTCGGTCGCCAGCTCGGCGATCGCCGTGGCCAGGCCGGAGTCGTCGGCGGCGAGCAGCCCCTCGCGTCCGTGGGTGATGAACTCGTTGATCCCGCTGCACGCGAGGCCCACCACCGGTAGGCCGAACGTCCGGGCCTCCAGCGCCGCGATCCCGAAGGACTCCAGGCGGGTGGCGGACAGGAACGCGTCGGACTGGGCGAACACCTCGCGGATCTGTTGATGGTTGCGCCAGCCGAGCAGTCTCACCCAGTCCATCCCCCGGGAGCGGATGACCCTCTCGAGGTGGGCGCGGTCGGGGCCGTCTCCCACCACCAGGGCGCGCATCGGGATGTGCTCCGGGACCTGGGCCCGTGCGCCTCCCAGAACGTCGACGAGTGCATCGGGCCGTTTGCGCTGGGCCAGGCGGGTAACGGCGACGACCGTGAAGACGGTGGCGTCCGGAGCAGGGCGCGGTCCGGAATGCCAGTAGTCAAGGTCGATGCCGTTGTGCAGGAGGCGCACTTCGACGCGGGGGCCCAGCGCCGCGCGCAGGGCCTGCGCGGCCACCCTGCTCACGGTGGTCCAGACCACTGGCAGGCTGTGCCAGCGTGCAGCTCGGCTGGCCATCCGGATGACCGTGCTCCAGCCGTCCCACATGGAGTGCACGGAGACCACGCATGGCAGTCTGCTACGGACCGTGGTGGCCAGTGCTGGCCACGCGAACGGGGAGATCAGGCCGCCGTGGATGTGCACCACGTCGGCGCTGTCGGTGAGCAACGAGCTCAGCCTCCGGCCCACGTGAGGCGTGACGGGAAGCCCTGCAGGCAGGTTCACGGCAAGTCGATGGATGGGGACCCCATCATCAACCTCGCCCTGGATGACCGCCCTGCCGCGCTCGGCGGGAGTGGCGGTCACCACCAGCGGCTGGTCGCCTCGTGCTCGCTGGGCCTGGCTCAGCCCGCGGACCTGGGTCTCGATCCCGCCTGTACGCGGCAGATAGCAGTCCGACACATGAGCGATCCGCATGGCCGAGTCTCCCTGCGTGCATCCCTGAACCGCGCATCGGGCGCACCGGCGCTTCCTGAATGCGTCAGACTGTGCCGGTGCGCCGGACCATAGCATTCCTCCACGCGCACCCGGATGACGAGGCCCTGCTCACCGGCGGCACGATCGCCCGGCTGGCCGGGCAGGGCCACCGGGTGCTGATCGTCACGGCCACCGATGGTGGCGCCGGCCTCGTGTCCCCGGCCTCTGCCCAGGATGCCGACGAGGTCGCGGTCATCCGTCGCGCGGAGCTCGCGCACTCGGCACGTGTGCTGGGGGCCGTCGGGGTGACGCACCTGGGGTACGCCGACTCCGGCCTCGACGGGGTCGGATCCTCCTCGACGCCGGGTCTGGCCGCCGCCGGCGGCCGGGTGTTCGCCGGGGTTCCGGTCGAGGAGGCTGCCTCGCGGGTCGCCGAGATCCTGCACGAGGAGCGGGTGGCGTGCCTGGTCGGATACGACGCCGCCGGCGGTTACGGACACCCGGACCACCTGCAGGTGCACCGGGTGGCCCGTCGAGCCGTGGACATCGCGGGCACACCCCTGCTCCTGGAGGCCAGCCTGCCCGGCGAGGTGTTCCGCACCGTGGGCCGAGCTGCCCAGTTCGGGTCCCGGCTGGTGCCCGCGATACCGGGTGCCGCGATCCGGTCGTGGACGACGGCCTACCGTCGCCGACGTGAGCTGACCCACCGGATCGATGTCCGTCCCGTGCTCGCCGCCAAGCACGAGGCGCTGATGGCACACACGTCCCAGGCGTCGGGTGGGCTGCGAACCATCGACCTGCTGCTGCGCCTGCCCGGGCCGCTGTTCGAGGTCGTCGCAGGCACCGAGTGGTTCGTGGGGCCGGCCAACCCCCTCTCCCGGTGGTACCGCCACCCACTGCAGTCCCTGCCGCCCACCCCGCCGGGGGCGCCCGCATGACTCGTGTCCGCCTGCAGAACCCCGGGTGGCGCCGGATCGTTGCCTCGGCGGCCTCCCTGGCCCTGGCCGCGTTGCTGCTCGTGCTCGTCATGCCATGGGCGGCGGGGACGCATTGGGACGTCGCCCTTCGGGCCCTCGGTGGCCTCGGGTGGGCCGAGGTGGTGCTGATGACCGCGCTGTGGGCGGCGGGTCTGTTGCTCTACACCTACGTCTACACCTGCTCCCTGCCCGGGCTGAGCCACACCAAGGCTCTGGCGCTGAACCTCACCGGCTCGCTGGTCTCGAACGTCCTGCCGTTCGGGGGCGCGGCGGGGGTGGCCACGACCTACGGCCTGACCCGGTCCTGGGGGTATCCCAACGACGCGACGTCGCTGATGGTCCTGGTGAGCGGGCTGGCGAACCTGGGCATCCGACTGGTCCTGGCGCTGGGCGGGCTGGCCGCGGCCCTGGCCACGGGCGCCGTCCTGCCCGCCGGCATCCAGCGGGGCCTGATCGTCACGATCACCGTCCTCGGCCTGGCGGTCGCCGTCCTCGTGGCGACCCTCGCAAGCTCCCGCTTCGCCGGTGCCGCGGACAATGCGCTGGACGTCGCGACCGCATGGGTGCGCCGGATCGCAGGCAGGTCCCCCCAACGAGCCGGCGCCCGGCGCTGGTTCGCCGTCCTCCAGCAGCGATCGCGCAGCGTGCTGGCGTCCGGCTGGCCGGGCATCACCGCGGGAATGGTCGGGTACTACGTGACCGAGGCGCTGATGCTCGGGGTCGCCCTGCGCGCCCTCGGGTCGGACCTCGGCTGGACCGGGGTCGTGGCCGCGTTCGCCCTGTCCAGGGTCCTCACCGCAGCGGTGATCACCCCGTCAGGGACCGGGGTCTCCGAGGCCGGAACGGCCGCCCTTCTCGTGTTCCTGGGCGTGCCGGCCCCCGCCGCAGCGGCCGCGGTGCTGGTCCTCTACTTCTACACCTACCTCATCGAGATCCCCGCCGGCCTGGCCGGGTGGGCCTGGGTGGTGGCCATGCGCAAGCGCTGGGGTGGTGCCTCCGCGGGTCAGGCGCTGCAGCCACTGCCGACATCCGACTCGCAGCCCTGGGGCAACGGGGCCGGTCCGGGTGGATGACCCCGTGACCTGAGCCACCCGCTGGACTGACCGTGCCCGGTCCCGTGCGCCGCCAGCCGGCCGAGACCCGACGTCAAGGAGGATCTGGCAGGGACGACGGCAGCCGCGACCCTCGGGGAGATGCGTGCGCGCCAGGGGCTCAGTCCGAGCAACCCACGGCGATGGCGAGGGCAGCGCAGATCTGGCGCATTCGATGGTCGGCCACCCGGCCCAGACGTTCGACGAGGATCGCGACTGCGACGCTCTCGACCGAGTCCAGGTTGACTGCGGAGCGAAGCGGCACCGGGTCCTCGCCGGGTTCGAGGATGACCTCGCTGGGCAGGTGTCGGATGGTGGTCGTGCACGGTGCGATCAGCGCGCGGCGATGGCGCGGGATCACGGCGTCCCGAGATAGCACGACCACGGGCCTGCGCCCGATCTCAGGCATCTCGCACCACCACACCTCCCCGCGTGTGGGTAGGTCCGTCACGAGGCCGCAGCCGCACGCCGGAAGGAGGCCAAGTCCCCCCACTCGTCCGGTTCGTCCAGCGGGTGCGCGTCGTAGGCGGCGTAGCTGGCGTCCACCTCGGCGGCGCGATGCCGAGCGACCCAGGCAGCGAGCGCCTCGTCGATCAGCGCGGAGTCCGGCTTTCCGGACGCCTTCCGGGCACTGTCCAGCAGGTCCGCGTCCACCGTGGTGCTCAATCGTGTGCGACTCATGCCACAATCATGCCACGCTCAGTGGGCACCGCTGCCGCACGGGGAACGGAGCTTCCCGAGCCGCGGGGGATGGACTCCTCGGGCCCTGGCCTTGACACTGGGGTCCCGGCGACCACGCCGCCCAGGCGAAGGCGGCCGCCCGGGTGAGGAGGGATCATGACCGAGGCCGGCACCAAGGACGACCCCTGGCGACTCACCACGGCGCCGGGAACCTCGCAGTACACGATGTACGCCGACACCGAGTCCGACCCACCCCTGCTCGTCTGCCAGGTGGGCTCGACGCGCCTGACCTACCTGCTTCGCGCGATCGAGGACCTGCGCGAGATGCTCGTCACCCACGGCGACTGGATGCCCCTGGGCGCTGCCGACGAGAACAAGCCCGCCGCTGAGGGAACGATCGAGGCCTGGGCGCGGTCAGCGAGCAACCCGATCGGCGGCTGGTACGGCCAGCGCAAGGGCTATCGCGGCAGGTTCGGGATGTACCTGCCCCCCCTGCTCGAGCACCTCGGCCACATCGAGCTCGAGCACAACCCCCGCAACAACCGAGCCCGCGCCCGCTGACACGCAGTCCCGCCCCACCACGGCGGAACCGCATCTACCGAGGTTCCTTGGCCAGACCGCCGTTCCGGATCGAGGCCACCGACCTACCGCTCCATCGGGATCTGCGATCGGTCGCGCTCGCTGAGGCCTGGCATCGACGACGAGGGCCTGCGGGGCCAGGTCCAGGCGGACCGCAGGATGAACGCCAGGAGCAGCACCTCGAGCCCGATGGACAGGCCGTAGAAGTACGAGTAGGACCAGGACTCCCCTGCCGCGTTGTAGATCGAGACGGGGATGTAGAGCGTCGCTACGACGAGGTTGACGGTGCGGTTGAGGCGGGCCGGCAGCGCCATGGAGAGCAGGATCATGAGGCTCGGGATGGCAATGAGCGTCAGCGCAAGGGAGACGAAGGTCGGACCGGTGTCGAACTCGTGCACGGTGCCGGCCAGGATGTCGTCGACGAAACCGGGCTTGTACAGGGCGAGGTAGTCGACATAGATGTAGAGGAACATGAAGCTCGTCCACGCCGCTGCGAGCTTCGACTGGACCGGGACCTGCCGGTCCTCCAGCAGGGTGGGTTCTGCTGTCTGGGTTCTCATGTGTTGCTCCCTCTCCGTTTCGTACACTGTACGTCGTACGCCGTACTATGTCCGTACGCTGTACGATTGTCAAGCCGTTCGAGGGAGCGAGGAGACGATCTGTGTCCGCGAGGGAACGACGCCAGGTCTCGTCAGACGCGGGGCTGAGCAAGCAGCGGGTGGTGGTCGAGGCGGTCCGGCTGGCCGACCTTGAGGGGGTCCATGGGCTGAGCATGCGCCGGCTGGCGGGCGCGCTCGGCGCGGGCGCGATGTCGCTCTACCACTACGTGGCGAACAAGGAGGAGTTGCTGGACGCCATGATCGACGTCGTGTTCGACGAGATCGAGCTCCCCGCCGAGGAGACCGACTGGCAGTCGGCGATGCGACGGCGGGCGGTATCCGCCCGAGAGGTTCTCGCACGCCACCCGTGGGCGATCGGCCTGATGGAGTCGCGGACCTCGCCGGGTCCCGCGAACCTCCGCCACCGCGAAGCGGTCACCGCCTGCCTGCGCAGGGCTGGCTTCTCGGTCCTGATGGCGACGCACGCCAACTGGTTGCTCGACAGCTACGTCTACGGGTTCGCCCTGCAGGAAGCCAGCCTGCCGTTCGACACCGCCGATGAGCTCGCGGACATGGCCGAGGACGTCTTCCTGCCCCAGCTTCCTCCTGACGAGTTCCCCTACCTCAACGAGTCCGCCGCGGTGCTCGTTCGCTGCCGGCTACGACCCGGCGGAGGAGTTCATCTTCGGCCTCGACCTCGTCCTGGCCGCCCTCGAGCCCCTGAGGGCCTCCGCATAGCCACGCTCACGGTCCGTCGCGCGGCCCATCTCGCCGGGCGCCGCGTCGCAGACCCGATGCAGGAGCCATCGCGTCCTACTGGGCGCAGACGCCTGCGCGACATGCGGCCACGACTGCAGGTCGAGTCGAGCTCGCACCGATCACCGCACAGATGGCGCCCCGAGCGGCAGCGAGGCTGGCGTCCCGCAGCTCAGCGACACGAGGTCGGACCCTCCCCCAGGGGCGCCTCAGCGTAGGCCGAGTCGCTTGAGTAGGTGGGTGAGGTCGGGGTCCTGGCCGCGGTAGTCGCGGTAGGCGTCCATCGCGTCGATGGATCCTCCGTGGGCCAGGAGCCTGTGGCGGAAGCGTTCGCCGTTCTGCCTGCTCAGTCCGCCGTTGGCGGTGAAGAAGGCGGCGGTGTCGGCGGCCAGCACTTCGGACCACAGGTAGGAGTAGAAGCTCGCGTCGTAGCCCCAAACTGCGAAGACGTGCCCGAAGTAGGCAGACCGGTACCGGGGTGGCACCAGGTCGAAGTCCAGCCCCACCCGCGCGAGCGCCGACGCCTCGAACTCCGACACCTGGTCGGCTTCAGTGGGGAGTTCGTCGAGCGGGGTGCAGTGCCACACCTGGTCGAGCAGGGAGGCGGCCACCTTCTCAGTTGTCGTGAAGCCCTGGTTGAACTGTCGAGAGGTCCGCAGTGTGTCCACCCACTGGGTGGGCATCGGCTCGCCGGTCTCGTAGTGGATCGCGAAGTTGGGTAGGAGGGTCGGGTCCAGCGCCCAGATCTCGTTCACCTGTGACGGGTACTCAACGAAGTCCCGTGGCGTCTCGGCGCCTGACCTTGACCGGTACCGGGTCTGTGACAGCAGCGAGTGCAGGACGTGACCGAACTCGTGGAACAGAACGATGAGGTCGTCCCAGGTCATCAGGGTGGGTTGGCCGGTGGACGGTTCGGCCAGGTTGAGGTTGAAGACGACCACCGCACCCTGGCCGAGTAGGTGGTTCTGGTCGACGAGGGTGTCGCACCAGCCCCCACCCGATTTTCCGGGGCGGGTGTGGAGGTCGGCGAGGAACAGTCCGATTGGGGTCCCGTCGGCCTCGTCGACCGCGAAGACCCGCACCTCGGGGTTGTAGCCGACCAGGTCACTGCGCTCGCTGAAGGTGATCCCGTACAGGATGGTGGCCGCCGCGAAGACCCCGGCGTGCAGCACCCGTTCCAGCTCCAGGTAGGGCCGGAGCTCGGAATCATCAAGGGCGTACTCCTCGGTCCGCAGCAGCTCGCTGACGTACGCCCAGTCCCACGGGGCCATAGGTGCCTCCGGCTCGATCCGGTGCCAGACCGGTTCCATGGCGGCGGCCTCGGCGCGGGCGTTGGCCACCGCTGCGGGAGCCAGCCCGGTGAGCAGGTCCCAGACCGCTGCGCTGGTGCCGGCGCAGCCGTCAGCGGCCACGTAGGCGGCGTGGTGCGCGAAGCTCAGCAGTGCGGCCCGCTGCGCACGGCACCGGGCGAGTTCGACGACGATCGCCCGCGTGTCATGCTCCCCGCCCAGGCCCCGGCCCACCGAAGCCCGGTGGATCCGTTCGCGCAACCCGCGGTCGCCCAATGTGCCCAGCACCTGCTGGCCCGTCGGGTTGTCCAAATCGATCAGCCACCCGGTCTCGTGGCCACGGGCGGCGGCCCGTTCCCGGGCACCCTCGATCTCGGCGTCGCTGAGGCCCACGAGCTGGTCAACGTCGGTGACCAGCACCGCACCCGCGATCCGTCCAGCCGTGGCCTCCCGGGCGAACACCGACTGCAGCTCGGCGATCCGCGCGTTGAGTGCCCGGACGGTCACCTGATCCGACTCGCCCAGGTTCACCCCCGCTCGTTCGAAGGCGAGCTGCGTTCGCTCCAGCCAGAAGGCGTCCTGCGAGTCGAGCACGATGTCCCCCGCGTCCCGGCGGGCGGCCAGCGCGACCACCCTGTCGTACAGCGCCCGGTCCAAGCGGATCGCATCCGCGTGGGCAGCCAGCTGCGGCGCGATCGCCGCCTCGATGGCGTCCAGCTCATCGTCTGTGTCGGCCACCTGCTTTGCCTGGAAGGCCTTCAGCGCGCGAGTGAACAGCTGCCCTGACGCTTCCCATGCCTCGATCACGTTGGCCACAGTCGGCAGCTCGGTGTTGGTGGCCACCGCGGCCAGTTCCGCCAACTGCTCCGCCATGCCGGCCTCGATCGCCGGCAGGTAGTGCTCGGTGCCGATGGCAGCAAAGTCAGGCAATTCGAACGGCAACGTCGATCGGGACGCGAACGGATTGGTGGGATCGAGAGACATTCAGGCATCTTGGCCCACGGGGGTCGCGGATGGCCACCCCCAGCTGGGTGCCCCAGCCGGCGGAACACCGTGCCGTGGTCGTCGATCGTGACGCCCGACTGCGATCGGGCCGAATGCCCCGGCCCGGTCTCGATGATTCACGTCCGATTGGGGGGCGGGGACAGGGTCGAGAAGGCGAGCCTCATTCGCTACGCTGTGTGATCACGGATCGTTCGTTCCGATGGGGTCGGGGACGCGCCGGCACCGATCCAGTTCGGGGGCGACATGGTTCACGGCGAAGCACCTCTGGTTGAGGCTGTCCTGCGGGCCCGGGCTGACCCGCATCGGCCGTTGCAGATCCCGGGGCACAAGAACCGGTATGCGGTGGCCGCAGGAGCGACCGGCGCGGTGCGAGTGGAGGCCCC
>CAVOXP010000014.1:0-95988 GCA_963700455.1 uncultured Actinomycetes bacterium | reverse complement strand
CCTCTGCGGTTTCGCGAACCCCGCGCCGCACGTACCGTTGACGCATGCGCCACAACGTGTCCCCGACCCGTCCGGACGGCACCCCCTATTCGGTCTCGCTGACCGAGGAGGAGTGGGCCGAGCGCCTCACGCAGGCGGAGCGCCAGGTGCTCCGGGGCGGCGGCACCGAGCGGCCGTTCACCGGCGAGTACACCGACACGAAGACGGCGGGCGTGTACTCGTGCCGGGCGTGCGGTGCCGAACTGTTCCGCAGCGAGACCAAGTTCGACTCGCACTGCGGCTGGCCATCGTTCTTCTCGCCCCTTGCCGGCGACTCCATCATCGAGGTCGAGGACCGGTCGCTGGGGATGACCCGCACCGAGGTCCGCTGCGCGTCGTGCGGCTCGCACCTCGGGCACGTGTTCGCCGGCGAGGGCTACGGGACCCCCACGGACCTCCGCTACTGCATCAACTCGATCAGTCTGCGCCTCGAGCCGGAGGCCTGAGCGTCGCCCCAGTCACGGGCCTGAGCGTCGCCCCAGTCACGGGCCTGCGCGTCGCCTCTGGCCGCCGGCCGGCCCCCCAGAACCCCGATGCTCCGGCTGGATCCGGTTGCTCCGGTCGAGACCGGAGCAACTGGACTCGGGCGGAGCATCTACGCGAGGTGGGGCCGGGGCGAGGTGGGGTGGGGCCAGGGCGCCGACGTCGGTGGGGCTGGGGCGGGGCTGGGGGGCGGGGCGGCGGGGCGCGGGGCGTCGGCGTCGGGGCGGGGCCAGGGCGTCGACGTCGGGGCGGGGCCGGGGCGAGGTGGGGTGGGGCCGGGGGGCCGGGGGTCAGCCGCGGAGCAGGGCGTCGACGTCCGCGTGACACGCGCCGGCCGGTGTAGAACGGGATCTCCTCGCGGACGTGCCGCCGCGCCGTCGAGCCGCGCAGGTGGCGCATGAGGTCGACGATCCGGTGCAGCTCGTCGGCCTCGAACGCGAGGAGCCACTCGTAGTCGCCCAGCGCGAACGCGGCGACCGTGTTGGCACGCACGTCCGGGTAGTCCCGGCCCATCTGGCCGTGCTCGACGAGCATCGCCCGCCGCTCGGCCTCGTCCAGCAGGTACCACTCGTAGGAGCGGACGAACGGGTACACGCACACCCAGTCCGGGCTCGCTCGTCGGCCAGGAACGCCGGGACGTGCGAGCGGTTGAACTCCGCCGGGCGGTGCAGGCCCATCTGCGACCAGACCGGCGCAAGCCGCTCGCCGACCGCTTCGGCCACCGCCCGGTAGGCCCCCTGCAGCGCCTCGGCGCTCGGGGCGTGCCACCAGAGCATGACGTCGGCGTCGGCCCGGAGTCCGCCCACGTCGTAGGCACCGCGCAGGACGACGTCCCGGCCGGCAGCCTCCTCGACGATCGCGGCCAGCTCGCCGACCGGCGGCGGCGTGCCCGGAACGACCCGGTAGACCGACCACATCGTGTAGCGGACGAGCTCGTTGAGGTCGCGCGCGGCCTTGCCCTGGCCGGGCCGCTTGCCCGAGGCCCCCGGATCAGCCACGGGGCTCTCCGGCATGCAGCTCGAGCCCGCGGGCGACCCGCGCGGCTGCCTCGTAGGACGTCCCGACGCACGCCGCCACGCCGACCCCCTCGTAGGCGGCCCCGCACAGGGCCAGGGTCGGCACGTCGCGCAGGCCGAACCGGATTCGGTCCAGGCGCGCCCGATGGCCCACGGCGTACTGGGGAAGCGAGCCGGCCCAGCGCGTGACCCGCGTGTCGACGGGGATTCCGCGGATCCCCAGCAGCAGCGCCAGGTCCAGCCGGGCGAGCGCGACGAGTTCCTCGTCGGAGCGCTGCAGCACGCCGTGCTCGCCGAACCGGCCCAGCGAGACACGCAGCAGGCGCAGCCCCTCCCGCTCGGCGGCCTGATCGAGCCAGCCCCACTTGCGGTCCAGGTAGGTGACGGCCTTGACCATGCGGCCCTCGATGGGGGGCACGAGCAGGCCCGAGCCGGACAACGTGGCGGTGATGTCCTCGGCCCGGAAGGCCATGGCGATCACCGCGACGCTGGCGGCCTCCATCTCGGAGAGCTCCATGGCCGCCGCGGGAGCCGCGTCCGCCAGCAGCCGCGCAGCCGGAGCCGTGGGCGTGGCCACGATCACGGCGTCCGCGTGGATCAGCTCGGGATGGGACGCCGGCCCGACCTCGACCTGCCAGCCGTCCTCGGCCTGCTGCAGCGAGCGGACGGTCGTGCGGGTGCGGATCTGCACGCCGTTGCCGACCAGCGCGGCGGCCATCGCACCGGGCACCCGGCCGACCCCGCCCACGACACCGCGGAACGGGATCCCCCGGCGCGCACCGGCCGCCTCCATGCCGCCGCCGACGACCCGCTTGGTCGCCGTGAGCAGCGACCGCTCGTGGCGCAGCTCGCGGAACAGGGCGGGCATCGTGGCCGCCATGGACAGGTCGTCGGCCCGGCCGGCGTAGACCCCGCCGAGCAGCGGCTCGACCATCCGGTCCACGACCTCGCGGCCGATCCGGGCCGAGACCAGGCTGCCCACCGAGATGTCGTCGGCGAGGTCGGTGGCCGGCAGCGTGCGATCCAGCGGCACTCGCAGCAGCCCGGCCGGGGACATGAGGCCGCTGGCCGCGAGGCTGCGCAGGTCGGTCGGGATGCCCATGAACTGACCGCGCGGCATGGGTCGGACCCGCCCCCGGCTGTGCACGCCGGCGCGGAACACCGCCGGGGCCACGAGCTCGGTCTCCAGCCCGACGTCGCGGGCCAGCTGCAGCGCCTCGGGCCGGCTGGCGACGAACGACTCCGCACCCTCGTCGACCGCGATGCCTGCCACGTCACTGACAGCGAGCTTGCCGCCCAGGGTGGCGGTCGACTCCAGGACGGTCACGCTCACGTGGGGGTGCGTGCGGATCAGGTACCACGCCGCGGCCAGGCCGGAGATCCCGCCGCCGACGACCACGACGTGCGGTGAGACGTCGGCGCCCTGCGCTGCGCTGGGCGAACCGGCGGAGGGGCCGGGATCGCCGGATGCTCTCTTGGCGGTCACGGGGACACTGTGCCATTCCCGGGTACGGGTCCTGCACGCGGACCCCGGGGTTCGCGCGGCGCCGCGCGGCCCCCCACCACCCCTGCCCCGTGCCGCTGCTGCCCTACCCCGCCGCGGGCACCGGCCCGGCGGCGTGGACCTGCTCCACGATGCGCGTCAGGACGTCGGGATCGGTCTCGGGCAGCACCCCGTGGCCGAGGTTGAAGATGTGCCCCGCCCGCTGCGCCGGCCGGCCGCGAGGACCTCGTCGACGCGGGTGCGGACCGCGTCCGGCGTGGCCATCACGACGGCCGGGTCGAGGTTGCCCTGCAGCGCGGCCCCGGGCCGGACGCGCCCGGCTGCCACGTCGAGGGGCACCCGGAAGTCCACGCCCATCACCTCGCTGCCCGCCCCGGACATGGTCGCCAGGAGCTCGCCGGTCCCGACGCCGAACAGGATGCGCGGGATGCCGTGCCCGGCGGCGAGGTCGTCCACCGCAGCGAGCGCGGACCGCACGTGCGGCAGCACGAGCTCCTCGTAGTCCCGGGGCGGGAGGGCCCCGGCCCAGGAGTCGAACAGCTGCACCGCGCTGGCGCCGGCCAGCAGCTGCAGGCGCAGGAACTGCCCCGAGATCCGGGCCAGCCGGCCGGCGAGGTCGTTCCAGAGGCCCGGCTCGGAGTACATCAGCGCCTTGGTGTGCGCGTGGTCCCGGCTCGGGCCGCCCTCGATCAGGTAGCTGGCCAGCGTGAACGGGGCCCCGGCGAAGCCGATGAGCGGCGTCGCCCCGAGCGGGCCCCCGGCGCGGGTCAGCTCCCGGGCAGCGGCCAGCACCGGCTCGACGTCGCCCTCGGTCAGCTCGCGCAGCCTGGCGACGCCGGTCCGGTCGCGGATCGGCTCGGCCACGACAGGCCCGACCCCGGGGACGATGTCGAGGTCCACGCCCACCGCGCGCAGGGGCACGACGATGTCCGAGAACAGGATGGCCGCGTCGACGTGGTGCCGCCGGACCGGCTGGTCGGTGATCTCCACGACGAGGTCGGGCGTGAAGCACGCCTCGAGCATCCCGGTCCCCTCGCGGAGCTTCCGGTACTCCGGCAGCGACCGCCCCGCCTGGCGCATGAACCAGACGGGCGTGTGCGGCACGGCCCGGCCGCGGGCTGCCTCGAGCAGGGGCGCGCCAGCCGTGCGGCCGGCGGTGATCGGGTGGTCGGGGCCGAGCAGCGGGAGGGCCGGGGTCTGCGTCACGGGCCAATCGTCGCACGGTGGGCCGACCCGCACCGACGCCCCACGGGGTGCTGCGGCGGGCGATCGGCCAAGGTCCATCGGGCCGCCGGGGACGGACCAAAGGCCCGACCATCCCTTGTTACTCGTCGGTAGGATTCCTAGCCATACGGCCGCGCTCGCGTCCGTTCCGACTCGGGCACATGCCCGCCTCTGCAGGAGGTTCGTCACTCGTGGGTGACCTTCTCATGACCGGGTTCCCCGGCTTCCTCGGATCCGCCCTCCTCCCGAGGCTTCTCGCCCGCCGCGAGGGAGCGACCGCCCACTGCCTGGTCCAGTCGCACTACCAGGACCTCGCCACCGAGCGGATCGGCCAGCTCGAGCAGGCCCACCCGGACGTCGCCGGGCGGATCGGGCTCATCGTCGGTGACATCACCGAGCCCGGCCTGGGCATCGACTACGCCGACCGGGCGCGCCTGGCCGGTGTCACCGAGGTGTGGCACCTGGCCGCCGTGTACGACCTGGCGGTGCCCGAGGCCGTGGCCACCCGGGTGAACGTCGAGGGCACCGCGCACGTGATCGAGTTCTGCCTCGCCCGGGCCGACCTGGCGCGCCTGCAGTACGTGAGCACCTGCTACGTCTCCGGCGACTACGACGGGGAGTTCCCGGAGGACGACCTCGACCTCGGGCAGGGCTTCCTCAACCACTACGAGTCGACGAAGTTCGAGGCGGAGGTGCTGGTGCGCCGCGCCATGCGGGCCGGGCTGCCGGCGACGATCTACCGGCCGGGCATCGTGGTCGGCGACTCGACGACCGGCGAGACCCAGAAGTACGACGGCCCGTACATGTACGCGACCTACATGCGCAGGATCCCCGGTGTTGCGCTGATCCCGGGCGTGGGCGACTTCGACGTGGTCCGGGCCGGCCTGGTGCCGCGCGACTACGTCATCGACGCCATGGACGTGCTGTCCGTGATGGACAAGTCGAGCGGCCGGACCTACGCGCTCACCGACCCCAACCCGCCGACCACCGGCGAGGTGGTGGACATCCTCGCCGCGTACCTGGGCCGCAAGCCCGTGAAGGTCCCGCTCCCGCTCGGCCTGACCCGTGCCGTCATCGCGCACGTCCCCGGGCTGGAGAAGCTGCTCGGCCTGCCCGCGGAGGCGCTGGACTACCTCGCCTCGCACACGACGTACTCGACGACGAACGCCGTGGCCGACCTCGAGGGGACCGGCGTCCAGTGCCCGCCGTTCGCCAGCTACGCCGAGCGCCTCCTGGACTACATGGCCGCACACCCCGAGTTCGACGCCTCGGCGATGACCTGATCCCACCCCGCCATCCCCGGCCCGCCCACCAACCCGCCCACCAAGGAGACGCTCGTGAACGACAGGCCCCTCGTGGTCGTCAACGTCAGCCTCGCCGACTCGTCGCGGGACTACGACGAGCACGTCACCTTCCTCGAGCGCGAGTTCCACCTGCGCAGGCTCGGGACGAGCGGCGATGTGGCCGCAGCGGAGGACCTCGTCCGCAAGTGGGCCGACGACGCCGACGTCATCGCCGTCACCGGGATCCGGGAGGCTCGCCAGGCCGGCCTCTACGACGGCGACCTCGAGCACGTCGAGCGGGTGAAGCGCGCCTCGCGGATGATCCCCGTCACCGATGGCCACGCCCTGCGGGCCGTCCTGCAGGAGTGGTCGATCCGCCACGTCAACACCCTGATGCCCGGGTACTACACGAACGCCCGGGTGGTCGTGCTCGGCGGGACCAACCACGCGCGCACCGTGGGCATCCTGCGCGAGTACACGCAGAACTTCGACTTCGCCGACCCGGTCATGCGCCTGGACCTGCCCGGGCGGGTCAACAGCAATCCGGTCCTGGGCATGGCGGCCACGGCCGGCACCTGGCCGGTCCAGCACCTGCCGAAGGTGGTCAAGTCGCAGCTGCGGTCACCGGGGCACCGGGTCAGCGAGGCACTGACCCGGCGCGCCGTGAAGGACGCGCACGTCATCGTGGGCACGTACGACGAGCTGTCCACCTTCGGCATCGAGGACCTGCGGGGCAAGTCCGTGGTCTCGACCGCGATCTCCGACGACCGACTTGCGTACCTCGCGTCGCTGGACGTCGACATGGTCCTGGACTCCACCCCGCAGCCGTTCGACTTCACCATCACCGCCGCGGTCCTCGAGGCGATGATGGTCGCCGCGTCGTCGAGCCCGCTGGGCCGGCTGACCAACGACGACCTGCTCGACATGATCGTCTCCGCAGGTCTCGAGCCCCGCCTGCTGTACCCGAACGGCTACCGCCGCCGCAGCCGGTTCGCCTTCGTCATCCACCCGCTGTCGCAGCGCTACATCACGACCGTCGAGCCCTTCTCGACCATCGAGAGGTTCGCCCCGCAACCGGCGATGGACGTCCTCGAGAAGGTCGTGGCCTACATGCCGCCGATGATGCACAGCCGCGTCACCGGCGTCACCTCCCCCACCGGCGACGAGGCCGAGGGCTGGCTGATCACGGTCGGCGGGACCCCGAAGGAGCTCATGGCGCACAGCCCCGAGTTCACCTACACCCGCCTGCTGGCCGCCGCCGACAAGGCCAAGCGGCTGGGCGCCCAGATCATGGGCCTCGGGGCCTTCACCAAGGTGGTCGGCGACGCCGGGGTGACCGTGGCCAAGCAGGCCCCGCTGCCGATCACCACCGGCAACAGCTACAGCGCCTCGGGCGCCCTGTGGGCCGCGCACGACGCGCTCGAGCGGCTGGGCCTCGCCGAGTTCGACGACGAGGGTCGCATCACGGGCAAGGCGATGGTCGTCGGCGCCACCGGTGCCATCGGCTCGGTGTGCGCCCGGCTGCTGGCGCTGGCCAGCGACGACCTGTACCTGGTCTCCCCGGAGACGGCCAAGCTGCTGGCGCTCAAGGGCGAGATCGAGAAGGACCACCCGCGGCGACCATCCACGTCTCCGCGACGCCCGGCGAGCACCTGCCCGAGATGGACATCATCGTGACGGCCACCTCCGGGGCGGGCAAGAAGGTGCTCGACATCATGGCCGTGAAGCCCGGCTGCGTGATCACCGACGTGGCCCGCCCGCTGGACCTGTCCGCCGAGGACGTGGCCAAGCGCCCCGACGTCCTGGTCATCGAGTCCGGCGAGATCGAGCTGCCCGGCGACGTGCGCATGGGCAACATCGGCCTGCCGCCCGGGGTGGCCTACGCCTGCCTGGCCGAGACGATCGTCCTGGCCCTCGAGGGTCGGTTCGAGACCTTCACCGTGGGCCGCAACATCGAGTGGGAGAAGGTCAAGGAGATCTACCGGATCGGCCTCAGGCACGGGATGAGGCTGTCCTCGATCTCCGGGGTCAACGGCGTCTACAGCGAAGAGGACCTCGCCCGGATCCGCGAGCTGGCCCTGGAGCGCCGCGCCCTCGCGGCCGCGGCCGGGTAGGCGGCCGGCTGGGCTCCCCGGGCTCGCTCGGCAGGGCTCGCTCGGTGCGCAGCCCCGGCGGCCGGCAGGTCCCGACCTCGGGCTAGCCGCCGCTGATGGCGGCTGCCCCCGCCAGGGCCAGGCCGACGCCGGCAAGCTGGATCGTGCGCAGCCGCTCATGGTCCAGCCACCGGGCCAGCAGGATCGTGGCCACCGGGTACAACGAGCCCAGGACGGCGACCAGGGACAGCAGGCCCATCGTGGAGGCCGCCCCGAACGCGAGGTTGGCCCCCACGTCGAGGATCCCGACGGCGGCGAATCCGGGCACCTCCCGCGCCGAGACGGCCACCGCCCGGCGAAGCGCCAGCACGGCGAGGACCATCAGGCTGACGGTCACCAGGCGCATCGTCGTCATCGTCATGACCACGCTCACCTGGCTGCCCCGCGAGATCGCCACCAGCGAGGCGCCCAGCAGCCCGGCAGCGGCCCCGGCCAGGAGCACGGGCTCCCACCCCGCATCGCCGCGCACCTCCGGCCCGCTGGCGGCGACCACGCCGAGCAGGGCCAGGACGATGCCCAGCACCTGGACCGAGGAGGGTCGCTCGCCGTCGGCGACGCCGACCGCCAGCGGGACCAGCACCCCGAGGGAGGCGATCGGCGACACGACGCCCATCGTCCCGATCGACAGGGCACGGTAGTAGAGCCCGAGCCCGCTGGCGCCGGTCAGGCTGGCCACGACGGCCCAGCCGAGGTAGCCCGTCGGGGCGCCCCACGCGCCGGTGATGGTCGCCGCCAGCAGCATCGCCACCAGGCCCGCCGTCTGCGTCCCTCCGAGGACCACGAGCACGTGCCGGGAACGGGAGAGCCGGCCCCCGAGGTAGTCGGCGGTCCCCCACATGCCGCTCGACAGCAGGGCGAGGAGGGCGGGCACCTGCGGAGGCTACAGCCGGCAACACCGCCGACCTGACCCCGATCCTCCGGTGCAGGGCGTAGCCTGCGGCACATGAACGCGATCGTGGGCGACGAGGCGGCCGACTTCCGCGTCGCGCTGTCGTCCCTGCGCGAGATCCGGCTGCGCCCGGAGATCCAGGTGGAGGAGGCCCCAGCGCCCCAGCGGCTGGCCCCCTTCGCCATCGCGCTGAGCGCCGAGGTCGTGGTCGATGACGAGGACCTCGGCAACGGCCGGCTCGTGGTCCTGCACGACCCCGAGGGCCAGGAGGCGTGGTCCGGGACCTTCCGGATCGTGGCCTTCGTCAAGGCGACCCTGGAGCCGGAGATGGCCGCCGACCCGCTGCTCGCCGAGGTCGGGTGGTCCTGGCTGGTCGAGGCCCTGGAGGCCAACGGCGCGACCTACGACAGCATCTCCGGGACGGTCACGCGGGTCACCTCCGAGTCGTTCGGGGGCCTGGCCGACCGGCCGCTGGAGGGCCAGATCGAGATCCGGGTCTCGTGGACGCCGCTGGACCCGCACCTGGGCCCGCATGCCCATGCGTGGGCAGAGGTGCTCGCGCAGGCCGCCGGGCTGATGCCGCTGCCACCAGGCGTCGCCCAGTTGCCCCGCCCGCGCGCCTGACCGTCCGCGCCGGCGATCCGCCACGCAACGGGCCGCCTCACGCCGCGCGCCCGAGGGCCCGCCCTTCACTCGATCGTGTTGCGCTGCTCAAGCGCTGCCCGGCGCGGTCCGATGTCGCATCCAGATGCCGGGGGCCGGGACGCGGCCGCCGGACGAGGAGGTGCCATGATCACGGTCGCGCAGAGCACAGCCGTCCCGCTCATCCCCGCCCCGCGGGGCCGGTTCTCGGCCCTCACGGTGGGCAACGAGTCGCACCACCTCATCGGGCTGACGCCCCGGCTGCGCAGCCTGGGCGCCGCCGCGGTGCACAATGCCACGACTGCCCGCAACGGCCAGATCCCGCAGCCGGTCGGCCCGCACGACGTCTGCGTCCTCGACGCGCCGATGCTGGTGCTCCAGGACGAGCTGCGCGGCCTGCGCGCCCTGGGCTGGCGCCGGGTCACCGTGGTGGCCCCCCGCTCTGAGGCGGTCCGGGTCGCGATGGCCAGCGGAGCCCGCTCCTGCGTCGTCCCGCCCATGCGACCGGCCCCCATGTCGGTCGCACCCCCTCGACCGTCCCGCAGCGGGCACACGTCGCCGGATGCGCTCTCCGAGCGCGAGATCCAGGTTCTCCAGGGCGTCGCCGAGGGCCGAACCAACCGCCAGATCGGCGAGGACCTCTCCCTGTCGGCGCTCACCGTGAAGAGCCACCTGGCGCGGATCGCGCGCAAGCTCGGCACCGGCGACCGGGCCGAGATGGTCGCCATCGGGATCCGCCAGGGAATCGTCGCGGCCTGACCGGCACGCCTCGCCGACCGGCTGCGCAGCCGGTCGGTTCCGGACGCCTGGACCGGCACGCGGCTCCCGTCCGACCCGGATCTCCCGCACGGGCGGGTACTGTGCACCAATGCCCGCTGAGCCCGCACGTGACGCCGGTGCGCCTCGGGGCGCCGACGCCGGGATCGCAGCCGCGCCACCCCAGGACGGCGCACCGGATGCCGCAGCGACGGCTCCCGAGCCGGCGCCCGCCCCGCCGCTGACGCTGCGCGACGGGCTCCCCCGGCTCACCGACACGCCCGAGGGGCTCGCCGGGGCCGTCGCGGGGCTGCGCGCGGGGACGGGCCCGATCGCGATCGACACCGAGCGCGCCTCCGGGTACCGGTACGGCCAGAGCGCGTACCTGATCCAGGCGCGCCGCGAGGGGTCCGCCACGTACCTGATCGATCCGATCGCCGTGCCCGACCTGAGCGCGCTCGCCGAGGTGCTCGCCGGACCCGAGTGGATCCTGCACGCGGCCAGCCAGGACCTGCCCTGCCTCGCGGAGCTGGACCTGCGGCCGACCCGCCTGTTCGACACCGAGCTGGCCGGGCGCCTGCTGGGCATGCCCCGGGTCGGGCTCGGCCCCATGGTGGAGGAGGTCCTGGGCCGCTCGCTGGCCAAGGGGCATGGCGCCGCCGACTGGTCCAGGCGCCCGCTCCCGGAGAGCTGGCTGGAGTACGCCGCACTCGACGTCGAGCCGCTCGTCGAGCTGCGCGAGATCCTGCACCACAGGCTCGAGGAGGCCGGGAAGCTCGAGTGGGCCGAGCAGGAGTTCGCCGCGGTCCGCGACGCTCCGCCCCCGCCACCGCGCATCGACCCGTGGCGGCGCACCTCCGGCATCCACCGGGTCCGCTCCCGCCGGGGCCTGGCGATCGTGGCCGAGCTGTGGGAGGCCCGCGACCGGATCGCCCGGGAGACCGACACCGCACCGGGGCGGCTGCTGCCGGACTCCTCCCTGGTGGCCGCCGCCTCGGCACAGCCGCGCGAGGTGGGGGCGCTGCTGGCGCTCAAGGACTTCCACGGGCGCGGGGCCGTCCGGCACCGGAAGGCGTGGGCCGGTGCGCTGCGGGCCGCCTGGGCGGTCCCGGAGGCGGACCTGCCCTCGGCGGCCAACCGCGGGGACGGACCCCCGCCGCCGCGCACGTGGGCCCAGCGCGACCCCGTCGCGGCGGCCCGGCTGGAGCGGGCGCGCGCGGCCCTCGGCGCGCGCGCCGAGGAGGTGGGGATGCCCGTCGAGAACCTCCTGACGCCCGAGCTGGTCCGACGAGTCATGTGGCAGCCGCCCGACGGCGAGCCCGGGCCGGGCGAGATCGCCGAGGTGCTCACCGGGATGGGCGCCCGCGCGTGGCAGGTGGAGCTCACCGCAGATCTGCTCGCAGCAGCAATCGTGGCCCAGGCCGCCGCCGGCAGCTGACCGACCCGCCTACCGGCCCACCCGGCGCAGCGTGCCCGGCTCCCACCGGGTCGCCGCCAGGTCCAGCTCGGCGGCGGGCAGCACCTGGGCGACGAGGAACCCCTGCGCCTCGTCGCAGCCGAGGTCGGCGAGCACGTCGCAGCTGCTGGGCCGGGTCTCCACGCCCTCGGCGACCACGCGCTGGCCCAGGGCGTGGGCCGCGGAGATCGCCGCGGTGACGATGGCCCGGTCCGCCGCGCTGGCGGTGATGCTGGAGACGAACGACCGGTCGATCTTCACCCGGTGCGGCCCGAGGAACCGCAGCGCACCCAGCGACGAGTAGCCGGTCCCGAAGTGATCGATGGCCAGCCCGATCCCGGAGGTCGCGCAGGCGCCTCAGGGTCAGCTGCGCCGGCCCGGTCGCCTCGAGCAGGCCGAACTCCCCCATCTCGAACACGACCGCCGAGGGGACATGGCCCTCCTCGCGCGATGATCCGCAGGGCGTCCCCGGCGAAGGAGCCGGAGTACACCTGGCCCCGCGCCAGGTTGAGCCCCATCGGGACGTCGACCCCCTCGGCCCGCCAGTGCGCCCGCTGCCGCAGCGCCAGGCGCAGGACCTGCTCGCTCAGGGCCCCGTTGAGCCCGGCGCGGGCGGCGACGGGCAGGAACTGGCGACGGGTAGACCAGTCTGCCCTCGGCGGCCCGCAGCCGCGTCAGTGCCTCGACGTAGGCGAGCCGCCCGGTGTCGATCTCGACGATCGGCTGGTAGTGCAGGACCAGCCCGACCGGCATCTGGGGCCGGTCCCGGGGCGACGCTGCCAGCCCGGCCGGGGCCGACCCCGGCCGCCAGCGCGGCCCCGAGCGCGTCACGCACCAGCTGCTCGGCGGCCGCGAGCTCCTCGTCCATCTCCGCGGAGTGGATCCGGATCGGTGTTGCGCCCGGCGTCCTTGGCCCGGTACATCGCCATGTCGGCCTGCCGGAGCAGATCGGCGGGGTCGACGCCGGCCCGACCTGGCCAGGGAGATCCCCAGGCTCATGCTGATCCGGTGCGTCCGCTGCCCTCGATGCTGACCGGGGGTCCAGCGTGGCGCGCACGCGCTCGGCGACCGCCCGCGCGTCGGCCGGCTCGGCCAGGCGCGGGCAGAGGACGACGAACTCGTCCCCCCCGAGCCGGGCCAGCGAGTCCTCCGGGCGGACCGCCGCCCGGATCCGGCGGGCGACCGCGACCAGCAGCTCGTCGCCCACCTGATGGCCGCGGGTGTCGTTGACCAGCTTGAAGCCGTCGAGGTCCAGGAAGATCACGGCGACGTGCGGACCGTCGTCGTGCGGGTCGATGGCGGCGAGCAGCCGAAGGAGTTCGCCGCGGTTGATCAGGCCGGTGAGCGGGTCGTGCCGCGCGGCGCGATCCAGCCGCGCCTCCACGGCCTTGTGCGCCGTATGTCGTGCAGGACGACCAGGACGTCGTCGTCGCCGCCCGGGTGTCGCGTCCGGCGACCCGGGCGGCATCGGCATCGCGGAGTCCGCCAGCCAGCCGTCCCCGGGCCGGTCGCGGCGTGGGCGGTGCGGACCTGGACACCGGCACCGCCGACCGGGATGGCCTCATCCGTGCCGAGCAGGGCACCCACCGTGCTGCCGAGCGCCTCGGCCCGCGACAGCCCGAGCAGGTGCAGCGCGGCGGCGTTGGCGTCGGTGACGACCGTCCACGGCCCGCGGCCGTCCGCTCGGCCCGGAGCATGGCGAGGGGCAGGAGGTCGAGGACGCCCATCCCCGCCTCAGGCCCGGTCGGCCAGCAGCCCGAGCGCCGGCCGCGACGCACCCCTGGGCTGTCAGGCCGATCCGATCGAGGATGGCGGGTCGGCTGGCCTGGTCGAGGAACTCCTGGGGGATGCCCAGCCGTTCGCGCACGGGAGCCCCGCGTCGGGCACGGCCGCCACGAGGGAGGCCCCGAACCCACCCACCAGTCCGTTGTCCTCGACCGTCACCACTCGCCCGATCTCGCCGGCGAGCTCGACCACGCCGGCGGGAAGCGGGGTGACCCACAACGGTGCGGCCACGGTCACGCAGCGATCCCGTCGGCGGCCAGCTTGGCCGCAGCCTCCTTGGCGACAGCCGGCCATGCTGCCGAGCCCCACCAGCAGGATCTGGGGGTCGGGGTCGGCGTGCAGCAGGTCCACGCCGCCGCTGCGGGACACCGCCGGCAGCGGCTCGGCGAGCCGTCCCTTCGGGAACCTGACCGACCGTCGGGCCGTCGGAGACCGCCACCGCCTCGCGCAGCGCCTGGCGCAGCGTTGCCTCATCCCGGGGCACCGCGACCGGATGCCGGGCACGAGGTTGAGCATGGAGAGGTCCCACATGCCGTTGTGCGACGCGCCGTCATCACCGGTGACCCCGGCGCGGTCCAGGACGACAGTCACGCCGGCCCGGTGCAGGGCGACGTCCATCAGCACCTGGTCGAAGGCCCGGTTCAGGAAGGTCGCGTACACAGCCACGACGGGGTGCAGCCCGGCGAAGGCCATGCCTGCCGCGGAGGTCAACGCGTGCTGCTCGGCGATCCCGACGTCGTAGGTGCGATCGGGGAACTCCGCGGCGAACCGGTCCAGCCCCGTCGGGCAGAGCATCGCGGCCGTGATCGCCACGACATCGGGACGCTCGTGGCCGATCGTCACCAGCTCGTCGGCGAACGCAGCTGTCCAGGTCGGGCCAGCGTCGCCCACGGGATCGCCGGTCTCGGGGTCGATCACGCCGACGCCGTGGAAGCGGTCGGCCTCGTCGTTCTCCGCGGGGGCGTAGCCGCGGCCCTTCTGGGTGATCACATGCACGATGACCGGTCCGTCGTAGCCCCGGGCCGCTCGCAGGAGGGACTCCACCGCACGCGACGTCGTGGCCGTCCACCGGGCCGAGGTACTTCAGCCCGAGATCCTCGAACATGCCCTGCGGAGCGACGATATCCTTGATGCCGCGCTTCACCCCGTGCAGCGCCTCGAACAGCGGCGGTCCCGAACCGGGGTCCGGCCCGAGCACGTCCTTGCCGCAGTCGAGGAACCGCTCGTAGCCACGCGTGGTGCGCAGCGTGTCGAGGTGCCGCGCCAGCCCGCCGATGGTGGGCGCGTAGGAGCGCTCGTTGTCGTTGACGACGATGATGACCTGGCGATCGGATCCGGCGATGTTGTTCAGCGCCTCCCACGACATCCCGCCGGTCAGCGAGCCGTCGCCGACCACCGCGACGACGTGGCGCTGCCCGAGCGTCCCGGCCTGCTCGAACGCCTTGGCGATGCCGTCGGCGTAGGACAGGGCGGTGGACGCGTGCGAGTTCTCGATGACGTCGTGCACGCTCTCGGAGCGCGATGGGTACCCGGAGAGCCCGCCCTCCTGGCGGAGCGTGGTCGAACCCGTCGCGTCGGCCGGTCAGGATCTTGTGGACGTACGCCTGGTGGCCGGTGTCCCAGAGCAGCACGTCACCGGGGCAGTCGAACACCCGGTGCAGGGCCATCGTGAGCTCCACCACCCCGAGGTTCGGTCCGAGGTGGCCGCCGGTGCGGCTGACCTGGTCGACCAGGAAGTCGCGGATCTCCTCGGCCAGCTCGGCGAGCTCCGCCGGCTCAGGGCGCGCAGGTCCGCGGGTGACTCGATGTCCTCCAGCACGCCCACGGCATGCGCCTCCACCCTCGATGGTCGTCGCCCCAGTCTAGGAGGGATGGGCCTCCACGCACCCCCGCAGCACCCCTGCGACGCGACGCGGCGTCACGACCGTGCTGGCCGGCGGACGCGCACCCGGCACACGGTCCCCGGCCCGCCCTACGATTCCGGGGTGACCGCTCCACCCGGATGGCCGCGAGCCGTCCCCGATCCGGAGTCGCCTGAGTTCGCCGACCGCGTCGTGGGCTGGCTGCTGGACCTGTGCCCGCCGGACTACCGCGGCCACCACGTGCTGCGACGCCACCCGGTGATCCTCGCCCGGCTGGCGCCCTGCACGCCGAGGCGTCGCTGGGCGCCGCACGCGCCGCCTATGCCGGGGCCCGGCGCGACCTCGCGGGTCGGGTGCCCCCCGAGGCCATCGACGAGACGCTGGTGGCCCTGAGCCACGAGGGCGCCCGCCTGGCCGCGCAGGTCCGCGAGGTGGGCCTGGTCGAGGAGGCCCTGCAGGGCCGTCGCTGGCGACCGAAGATGTAGCCGGGCGACCGGGCCCGGACCCCGATCCCCCACCCGGGTGCGGGTGGCCCCGTCACGCCGGACACTGGACCCATGACGCAGCAGCAGCCGTACGACGTGGTCGACACGTGCGGGGCCGTCGAGATCCGCCGCTACCCGGAGCACACGATCGCCGAGGTCGTCGTCGACGCCGACTTCGATCGCTCGGGCAACCGCGGCTTCCGCCCGCTGTTCGGCTACATCCAGTCCGGCGGGGTCGCGATGACCGCACCCGTGGTGCAGACCCCCGGCGAGGCGGGGAACGCCGTGGCGTTCGTGATGCCCGAGGGCCGGACGGTCGAGTCGCTGCCCGAACCCGCCGACCCGGCCGTGCACCTGCGGGTCATCCCCGAGCAGACCGCAGCCGCCCTGCGCTTCTCCGGCTGGGGCAATGCCTCGGACCTGCAGCGCCGGGGCGCCGAGCTGCTCGCCGGCCTCGAGGGGTCGGGCTGGTCGGCGGTCGGTCCCGTGCGGCTGGCCCGGTTCAACGCGCCGTTCATCCCGCCGTTCCTGCGCCACAACGAGGTCGTGGTCGACGTCGAGCCGTCCCCCGGGCACGACCCGGCCTGAGCGACGTGCGCCCCGGGCCACGGCGGTGGCCGGGGTGCGTCCGGTGCGCGGCCCCCGTGCAGCCCGCCGCGGCTGTCAGACCAGGGAGCGCAGCACGTACTGCAGGATGCCGCCGTTGCGGTAGTAGTCCGCCTCCCCGGGGGTGTCGATGCGCACGACGGCGTCGAACTCGACGACCGAGCCGTCGGCCCGCTCGGCGCGCACGGCCACCGTCCGCGGGGTGACGCCCTCGTTGAGCTGCGTCACCCCGGAGATCGAGACGACCTCGGTGCCGTCCAGGCCGAGGGACTCGGCGGTCGCCCCGGCCGGGTACTGCAGCGGCAGCACGCCCATGCCGATCAGGTTCGAGCGGTGGATCCGCTCGTACGACTCGGCGATGACCGCGCGCACCCCGAGCAGTGCGGTGCCCTTGGCGGCCCAGTCGCGCGACGAGCCCGAGCCGTACTCCTTGCCGGCCAGCACCACCAGGGGGATGCCGGCGGCGGCGTAGGACTGCGCGGCGTCGTAGATCGTGGCCTGCGGGGCGCCCTCGACGGTGAAGTCGCGCGTGAAGCCGCCCTCCACGCCGTCGAGGCAGCTGGTTGCGCAGCCGGATGTTGGCGAACGTGCCGCGGATCATCACCTCGTGGTTGCCGCGTCGGGAGCCGTACGAGTTGAAGTCCTTGCGCTCGACGCCGTGCTCGGCCAGGTACCGGCCGGCCGGGCTGTCGGGCTTGATCGAGCCCGCCGGGCTGATGTGGTCGGTCGTCACGGAGTCGCCGAGCTTGGCCAGCACCCGCGCGCCCACCACGTCGGTCACCGGCTCGGGCCGGGCGCCCATGCCGTCGAAGTACGGGGGCTTGCGCACGTAGGTGGAGTCCTCGGCCCAGGCGAACGTGTCGCCGGTCGGGGTCGGCAGCGACTGCCAGGCCTCGTCGCCGGCGAACACGTCGGCGTACCGGGAGGCGAACATCTCGGCGTCGATCGACGCGTCCATCACCGACTGGACCTCGGCCGGCGACGGCCAGATGTCGCTGAGGTACACCGGGGCGCCCGACGGGTCGGTGCCCAGCGGCTCAGTGGTCAGGTCGACGTCCATCCGCCCGGCGATCGCGTAGGCGACGACCAGCGGCGGGGAGGCCAGGTAGTTCATCTTCACGTCGGGGTTGATCCGGCCCTCGAAGTTGCGGTTGCCCGACAGGACCGAGACCACCGCGAGGTCAGCTGCGTTCACCGCCGCGGACACCGCCTCCGGCAGCGGCCCGGAGTTCCCGATGCAGGTGGTGCAGCCGTAGCCCACGATGTCGAAGCCGAGCTTGTCCAGGTACGGCGTCAACCCGGAGCGGTCGTAGTAGTCCGACACGACCTTGGATCCCGGCGCGAGCGTGGTCTTGACCCACGGCTTGCGGGTCAGGCCCCGCTCGACGGCGTTGCGCGCCAGCAGGCCGGCGGCCACCATCACCGACGGGTTCGACGTGTTGGTGCACGAGGTGATGGCGGCGATGACCACGGCCCCGTGCCCGATGGTCACCTCCTGCTCCTCGATGCTCAGGCTCGCGGTGGCCCCGGGCTCGGCGGTGTAGGAGTCCAGCGCGGAGCGGAACCCGACCTTGGCATCGGTGAGCGCCACCCGGTCCTGCGGGCGCTTCGGGCCGGCCAGGGACGGCACGATCGTCGACAGGTCGAGCTCGATGACGGCGGTGTACCGGGCCTCGACCGACGGGTCGTGCCAGAGGCCCTGCTCCTTGCAGTAGGCCTCGACGAGAGCGACCTGCTCCTCGGTGCGCCCGGTCAGGCGCAGGTAGCGCAGGGTCTCCTCGTCGATCGGGAAGATGGCCGCGGTCGAGCCGTACTCCGGGCTCATGTTGCCGATCGTGGCGCGGTTGGCCAGCGGCACGCGATGCGACGGCGTCGCCGAAGAACTCGACGAACTTGCCCACCACGCCGTGCTTGCGCAGGATCTCGGTGATGGTCAGCACCATGTCGGTGGCCGTGGCCCCGCCGGGCAGCTCCCCGGTCAGCTTGAAGCCGACCACCTGCGGGATCAGCATGCTCACCGGCTGGCCGAGCATCGCGGCCTCCGCCTCGATCCCGCCGACGCCCCAGCCCAGCACCCCCAGGCCGTTGACCATGGTGGTGTGCGAGTCGGTGCCGACGCAGGTGTCCGGGTAGGCCTGGCCGTTGCGGACCATGACCACGCGGGCCAGGGCCTCGATGTTGACCTGGTGGACGATCCCGGTGCTCGGCGGGACGACCTTGAACTCGTCGAACGCCGACTGGCCCCAGCGCAGGAACTGGTAGCGCTCGCGGTTGCGCTGGTACTCCAGCTCCACGTTCTGCGTGATCGCCTGGTCGGGTGCCGAAGAAGTCGGCGATGACGGAGTGGTCGATGACCAGCTCGGCCGGGGCCAGCGGGTTGATCCTCGCCGGGTCGCCGCCGAGGTCCTTCATGGCCTCGCGCATCGTCGCCAGGTCGACCACGCACGGCACGCCGGTGAAGTCCTGCATGATCACGCGGGCGGGCGTGAACTGGATCTCCTGCGTCGGCTCGGCAGCAGCGTCCCAGGCGCCGAGCGCGCGGATCTGGTCCGCGGTGACGTTGGCGCCGTCCTCGGTGCGCAGCAGGTTCTCCAGCAGGACCTTGTGGGTGAACGGCAGGCGCTCGGACCCCGGCACCGCCGAGATCCGGTAGATCTCGTAGCTCGTGCCGCCGACCTCGAACGTTCCCCTGGCCCCGAAGCTGTCCATGCTCGCCATTCCTGCTCCTACTCCTCGCCGCAGACCGGTGAAGGCTATCGCGCCGGGTCGGCGCGCGTTCCCCCCGAGGCAATTTATCTTGACATCAAGATATCAGCCGCGCGACCAGGTGCGCCACGCACTCGACGTGGTGGGTCGTGGGGAACAGGTCGAGCGCCACCAGCCCGTCCAGCCGGAACCCGTGCCCGGCGAAGGTGCCCAGGTCGCGGGCCAGGGCGACCGGGTCGCAGGCGACGTAGGCGACGGCCCGCGGCCGCGCCTCCGCGATGGCGGTGACGACGGCCGCGCGGGCGCCGGTCCGGGGCGGGTCCAGCACGACCAGGTCCGTGCCGGCGAGGGCGCCGGGCCGGGCGACGAACCTGTCCACGGAGGCCCGGACCACCGTTGCCGGCAGGTCGCCGGCGTTCTGCTGCGCGAGGGCACAGGCGCGCCGGTCGCCCTCCACGAGGGTCACCTCCACCCCCGGGGTCGCAGCCGCGGCGCTGAGGCCGAACAGCCCGACCCCGGCATAGAGGTCGACCAGTCGCTCCCCCGGCCGCGGCGCCAGCATGGCGAGCACCTGCCCCACCAGCGCATCGGCTGCCCCCGGGTGGACCTGCCAGAAGCCGTCCGGCGCGACCGCCCAGGCGCGCCCGGCGGCCCGCTCCCGCACCGGCTCGGCCGGCGGGCTGTCGGCGCCGAAGGCCTGCGGCGGTCCCTCCGCGGGTGCGACGAAGCCGATCCGCTGCCCCGGGCCCCAGGTGCTGGTGAACAGCCCCGCGGCCTCGAGCCGGCCGTGCAGCTGGGGGCATCCGCCGGCCACGACCACCTCGTGGGAGCGGTGCGCCAGGAACCCGGCCCGCCCCTGCCCATCCACCGACAGCGTCCCCCGGGTCCGCCAGCCGAGCCCCTCCGGGGTCGAGCGGTGCGCGTTCGGGTCGGGGACCTCCTGCACCCGGAAGTCGTCGGGCAGGTCGATCCCGGCGAAGCGGCGAATCGACTCACGCACGACGTCCGCCTTCAGGGCGCGGGCCGCGGCCACGGTGGCGTGCTGCCAGTCACAGCCCCCGCACCGGGACGCCACCGGGCACGGCGGCACGCGCCGATCGGGGCTCGCGGTGAGCACCTCCACGGCGTCGGCCCTGAGGAACCGCCCACCGGACCCCACGGACGTGACCTCGACCACCGCCGACTCCCCCGGCAGCCCGTGGCGCACGAACAGGACCTGACCCCGATGGCGGGCCACGCAGTGGCCGCCGTGCGCGACGGCGCCGACCTCGACCGTGACCCGGTCGCCCACCGCCAGGCCCTCGACCGGCTCGGCGCGGACCGGACCCCGCGGCCCCTTCGGGCGGACTATGTGCCGGCTCCCTGCTCGCGGGCCACGAACTCCTCCGCAGCCTCGGAGTCGGGCTCGCCACGACGCAGGGCCCCCGGGGCGGAGGCCTCCGGCTCGTCTGCGATCCGCTCGCTGCTGAGCAGCTGCCACGGCACGCTGACCACCATCACCCCGGGCGAGAAGAGCAGCCGGGTCTTCAGCCGCAGCGCGCTCTGGTTGTGCAGCAGCTGCTCCCACCAGCTGGCCGACCACGTACTCGGGCACGTAGACGCACACGAGGTCCCGCGGGCTGCTGCGCGTCAGGCCCCGGACGTAGCTCGACGATCGGCCGGGTGATCTCCCGGTAGGGCGAGTCGAGCACCTTCAGCGGCACCGGGATGTCGCGCCGCTCCCACTCCGCGCTCAGCGCTACGGTGTCGTCCTCGTCGACGTCCACCGTCAGCGCCTCGAGCACCGTGGGCCGGGTCGCCCGGGCGTAGGCCAGCGCCCGGAGCGTGGGCTTGTGGATCTTGCGACACCAGCACGATGGCGTGGACCCGCGCTGGGCAGCGTGACGGCCTCGGCGTCGCCGGCGTGCGAGCTCGACGCCGACCCGGTCGTAGTGGCGCTGGATGCCCTGCATCAGCAGGTAGATCACCGGCATCGCGATGCAGACGATCCACGCGCCCGCGGGTGAACTTCGTCACCAGCACGATCGACCAGGACGGTCCCGGTCAGGCATGAAGCCGATGCCGTTGATCGACCCGGCTGCGCATCATGCGCGCGCGCTCGCGCGGGGTCGGTCTCGGTCGCGCAGCAGGCGCGTCCAGTGCCGGATCATGCCGATCTGGCTCAGCGTGAACGAGACGAAGACCCCGACGATGTACAGCTGGATCAGCGTTCGAGACGTTGGCGCCGGAACGACCAGATCAGCACGACCGCCAGCGCGGCCAGCGAGATGATCCCGTTGCTGAAGGCCAGCCGGTCGCCGCGGGTGTGCAGCTGGCGGGGCAGGTAGCCGTCGCGGCGCCAGGATCGAGCCGAGCACCGGGAAGCCGTTGAAGGCCGTGTTGGCCGCGAGCACGAGGATCAGCGCCGTGACGACCGACACGAACACGGCCATCGGCGGAAGTCGACGAACACGGCCTGCGGCCACCTGGGCGATCACGGTCTTCTGCGTAGGCGCCCTCCGGGATGCCGATCAGGAGGTCGTTGCTCCTCGGCGACCTTGACCTCGGTCTCCAGCGCCAGCCAGGTGATGCCGGCGAACATCGTCATCGAGATCACGCCGAGCATCAGCAGCGTCGTGGCGGCGTTGTGGCTCTTGGGCTTCTGGAAGGCGGGCACGCCGTTGCTGATCGCCTCGACCCCGGTGAGCGCCGTGGTGCCCGACGAGAACGCGCGGGCGATGAGGAACGCCAGGGCCAGTCCGGCGTAGGAGTTCTGGGCGACCAGTTCCCACTGCGCCGACTCGGCGAGCAGCTCGTCGCCCTGGCGAACAGGCGCACGGCCGCCCAGATCAGCATCGTGAACACCGCGAACATGAAGGCGTAGGTCGGGATCGCGAACGCAGTCCCCGACTCCCGGACCCCGCGCAGGTTCATCAGGGCGAGCAGGACGACCAGCGCGATCGCGAGCGCCACCTTGTGCTGCTGGGCCGGCTCGAACGTCGAGGCGATGTTGGCCACCGCCGAGGAGATCGACACCGCCACCGTGAGGATGTAGTCGACCAGCAGCGCGCTGGCCACGAACACCCCGGCACGCGGGCCGAGGTTGGCCGACACGACCTCGTAGTCGCCGCCGCCGGAGGGGTAGGCGTGGACGTTCTGCCGATACGAGGCGACCACCACGAAGAAGACGCACACGACCGCGGCGGCGACCCACGGGGCGTAGGCGAAGAACGCCACGCCGCCCAGGGACAGCACGAGCATGATCTCCTGCGTGGCGTACGCGTTGGACGACAGCGCATCGGAGGCGAAGACCGGCAGCGCGATCCGCTTGGGCAGCAGGGTCTCGCCGAGTTGGTTGGTGTTCAGTGCCCGCCCGAAGACGCACGCGCTTCGAGGCGATCGGCGAATGTACCCACGGGCGACCATGGTACGGCGCAGCGGCCCACGCTGTTGCGCGTGTAGCGTTCCTTTCCGTGCACATCGTCATCCTCGGCTGCGGACGCGTCGGCTCGGCCCTCGCACACACGCTGGACCGGCAGGGCCACTCCGTGGCGCTCATCGACCAGGACCCCGAGTCCTTCCGCATCCTCTCGCCGGACTTCGGCGGTCAGACCGTGGTGGGGATCGGCTACGACCGGGACACGCTGATCGAGGCGGGCATCGCCCGGGCACAGGCGTTCGCCGCCTGCTCGAGCGGTGACAACTCCAACATCATCGCCGCCCGGGTGGCCCGCGAGACCTTCGGCGTGGAGAACGTCGTGGCCCGGATCTACGACCCCCGCCGCGCCGAGATCTACCAGCGCCTGGGCATCCCGACCGTGGCCAGCGTGGCGTGGAGCACCGACCAGATGCTGCGGCGGCTGCTGCCCATGGGCACGGCCGAGGAGTGGACCGACCCGAGCGGCACGGTGGCCCTGGCCGAGATGGAGGTCCACCCGGACTGGGTCGGCCGACTCGTCCACGACCTGCAGGACACCACGGGCGCTCGGATCGCCTTCCTGACCCGCTACGGCAAGGCCCTGCTGCCCACCCGGGAGACGGTCCTGCAGGACGGCGACCAGGTGCACGTGCTGCTGATGCGCTCCGACGAGGAAGCCATCCAGGAGGTCTTCACCAAGGCACCGGAGGTCCACCGATGAGGGTCTGCATCGCAGGGGCGGGCAAGGTCGGCAAGGCCATCGCCCGCGAGCTGCTGCACAACGGCCACGAGATCCTGCTCATCGACCGCGACCCGGAGATCGCGCGCGTCGGCGCGGTGCAGGGTGCGCACGTGCTGTGCGCCGACGCCTGCGAGATCTCGGCCCTCGACGAGGCGCACCTGCAGACCTGCCAGGTGGTCGTCGCCGCAACCGGCGACGACAAGGTGAACCTCGTGGTGTCGCTGCTGGCGAAGACCGAGTACGGGGTGCCCCGCGTGGTCGCCCGGGTGAACCACCCGAAGAACGAGTGGCTGTTCAACGAGGCCTGGGGCGTCGACGTCGCCGTGTCGACCCCGCAGATGCTGTCGGCCCTCGTCGAGGAGGCGGTCACCGTCGGCGACCTGGTGCGCCTGTTCACCTTCCGCCAGAGCAACGCGAACCTCGTCGAGCTCACCCTGGGCGCGGACTCCCCGGTCGTGGGCAGCCGGGTCGGCGACGTCGCCTGGCCCACGGACACCTCACTGGTGGCCATCCTGCGCAGCGGCCAGGTGCTCGCGCCCTCGCCCGACGACTCGCTGGAGAGCGGCGACGAGCTGCTGTTCGTCTCCACGCCCGACCAGGAGGAGTCCATCCAGGAGCTGCTGTCGGCCTCCGGGTGAGCGCGGCGCCCCTGGGGTGACCCCGCCGCCGGGTCGGGGTGGGCCAGCGCGCCCGCCGGCGGCCTGCGCTCAGCGCGTGCGCGCGCAGCCGCCGTGGCGGCTCACGGGGCCTCGGGCTCCAGCCCCCCGGGATCGGCGTGCTCCCCCGCGAGCGCGGCACGCTCGTCGGCCCGGCTGAGCACCGGATGGATCACCCGGTAGGTCAGGTAGGCGGCGAGCAGGAACATCGGCCAGCCCATCGCCAGCTTGGCCGTGCCGAGCAGTCCGACCGCGCCGGCCATGTACAGCGGGACCTGCACCAGCAGGCGCAGGCCGAACATCGCCACCCAGATCCACGACGCCGTCGCGTACGCGGCGTACTGCTCGCGATCGTTGCGCCAGCCGGTCGGGTCGCCCCTGAAGTAGCCGACGATCACGCCCATCAGCGGCCACCGCACGAGGATGGAGACCAGGTAGGCAAGGCCGTAGCCGATGTTGATCAGCACGCCCATCAGGAAGAAGTTCTCGGCCCGACCCGTGCGGGAGGCGACGTACGCCGAGACCGCCACGCCGAAGAACCCGCCGAGCACCTGCTGGAGGGACTCGCGACGGACCAGTCGCACAACCGCGATCAGGACGCCACTGGCGACGGCGGCGATCAACGAGGGCCGCAGCTGCTGTCCTGTCGCGACGTAGACGACCAGGAACAGCGCCGTGGGCAGCCCCGAGTCGATCAGTCCGCGCCAACCCCCGATCGCGCGGTCGAGCATCTCCCGGTCGACCCCGAGCTGCTCGGGGCCGGGGCGGCCTCCCGCGGCCATCAGCCCGCCCCGCCGCTGGCCGGGCGCAGCTCGTACTGGGGGTTGAAGATCGTGGGCTTCTCCGTGTTTCCGGTGATCCGCCCGTGGGCGACGATCCGCCGGCCCGGCTCGATCCCCCGGATGCGTCGCCGGCCCAGCCAGACGAGCAGGATCCGGCCGGTCCCGTCGAACAGCTCGGCCTCCACCGCGGGAACACCCTCCCGGGGACGCAGGGTGACCGAGCGCAGGACTCCGGCGACCGTGGCCGGCTCACCGGCTGTGCAGGCCCGGATCGGCGTCGCACCGGTGTCCTGGGCCTCCTGGCGCACCGCCTCGGCATGCTGGTCGGCCTTGCTCTGCGCAAGGGATGCGGCCCAGCGGCGCAGGGCGCCGGGTCGCTCGTCGGCGGTGGTGCTCACGGACCCAAGGGTACCCGCGCGGCGACAGGCCGGCGTCGGTCAGCGGACCTCGGTGATCTCCGGGCCGCGCTCGAACGGGTCGATGTCGGCGTAGCGCGAGCCGGGCCCGTCGTCGGGATCGATGTCGTCGTCGCCGGCACCCGGGGCCTCGGTGGCCTCGCCCTCGGTGGCCATGCCCTCCGGCGGCTGCTCGGGCAGGCGCAGCGGCAGCGGGTCTCGGGGCGCCCGTGCCTCGGGGCCGCGCACGACGATCAGCTCGCGCACAACCCGGTGCAGGTCGTCCTCGGGATCCGGCTCGACCGCCGCCCGGCCCAGGAACACGGCCCGGAGGAACCAGCGCGGGCCGTCGATCCCGGTGAACCGCAGCGGCTGCATGACCTGGGCCCCCTCCGGCGAGCGCGCCGGGATGACCGCGCGCAGCTCCGGTCCGAACGGCCCGTCGTGCTCGGTGACCGTGGCACCCGCCGTGGCGGACAGCTCGCTGAGCATCTCAGCGCGGATGTCGTCCCAGATGCCCTCCGAGCGGGGGGCCGCGAAGGCCTGGACCTGGACCGCCGCCTCCTGGCCCACTGCGGTGATGGCCCGGACCTCCTGGGTGTTGGGGTCGGCCTCCACCTGCACCCCGATCCCGGGCAGCCCCGGCACCAGCAGCGAACCCAGGTCCAGCCGCGGCAGGGACTGGTCGGCGAGCTCGGCATCGGCCTCGTCGAACGGCCCCCCGCTGCGCTCGTCGACCCCGCTGGGCCGCGCCCCAGGGGCGTCGTCGCCGGGGTCCACGCCGGCCTCCTCGTCGGCCAGGTCCAGCTCCGGCCCACCCGCGAGGTCGTCGATCGGCTCCTCGTCGGACGTGCTGCGACGGCGGAACAGTGCCATGGAGGGCCTCCCGGGATAGGACAACCCGCTCAGGCTACCCCGCGGCGTGACCGCCCGTGGAACCGAAGCCGCCACTGCCCCGTGCGGACCCGGGCAGGTGCTCGACCTCGTGGAAGCGGGCACGAACCACGGGCTGGATGACGAGCTGGGCGATGCGGTCCCCCCGCCGGAACGTGACCTCTGCGACGGGGTCCAGGTTGATCACGCTGACGCGGATCTCGCCGCGGTAGCCCGCGTCGACCGTGCCGGGCGCGTTCACCAGCGAGACCCCGTGCCGGGCGGCAAGGCCGCTGCGGGGGTGGACGAAGGCGGCGTAGCCGTCCGGCAGCGCGATCGCGATGCCGGTGGGCAGCAGCGCCCGCTCCCCCGGTGCCAGCGTGACGTCCACCGTGGTCACCAGGTCCGCGCCGGCATCCCCCGGATGCTCGTAGGACGGCAGGGGCACCTCGGGGTCCAGTCGCGTGATCAGCACGTCCGCCCGGGAGCCCACGCCCGGCCAGCCCGTCACGGATTCAGCTCCACCGCGGGGCGCGTGCCACCGGGCACGATCGCCTCGGCCACCTCGCGGGCGCGCCCGTGCACCCGGAAGTGCTCGAGCTCGACCTGCAGGAACAGCGCGGACGCAGCGACGGCCACCGGTCCGTCGGGACCGAGCCGCCCGATGGCTGCGGTGTACACCTTGCGCCCGTCCACGGCCACGATCCGCGCCTCGATCGCCAGGAGCGTCCCGACCGGGACCGGCCGCCGGAAGTCCGTCTCGAGGCGGGCCGTGACCGCCGGGTGCATCAGCAGCCAGTTGAGCGCCCCGAGCGCCTCGTCCAGCGCCGCGGTGAGGACACCGCCGTGGGCGAGTCCGGGAGCGCCCTGGTGCGCCGTTCCGACCTCGAAGGTCGCGCGCAGGCTCAGCCCCTCATCGGCCAGGACCCGCATGTGCAGGCCCGACACGTGGTCCTCGCCGCACCCATAGCAGTTCCGGTAGTGCGAGCCGATCTCCGTGCCGGGGGCAGCCGCCAGTGGGTGCCGCTCGGGGACGATCGCGTGCGGACCCGGGGTGGTCGCGGGTCCTGCGGGCTGGGGGGAGCTCACGTCCCGACCCTACTGCGGCCCCTCCGGTCCGATCCGTCCGCCCGCCATCAGCCCCGGCGCCCGACCCCGCGTCGCCGCACGCACTCGCCACCAGCCCCCTGCGGGCCTGCCCGCAGCCTGGTGCGACAGTGTTCCCGTGACAGCCCCGCCGGCCCATCCCACCTACTCGGAACGACTCTGGCCCAGCCCGTGGGTGTGGATCGTGGCGCTCGTCGGGGTCGCGGCGCTGGCGACCGCCTACCGCTCCGCGCTCGGCCCGATCGCGGGCGCCGTCGTCGCGGCGGTCGGCACGGTCGTCGTGCTGGGCCTCGTGGTGCGCTCCGCCACGCGCATCGTGGTCGACGCCGACGGGCTGCATGCCGGGCGCGCCCTGCTCCCGTGGCAGTTCACCGGCCGGGCGCTGGTCCTCGACCCCGAGCAGTCACGGATCGCCCGGGGGCCGCGGGGCGACCCCAGCGCCTACCTGCTCACGCGTCCGGGCGTCGGCCCGGGCTCGGTGGTCGTCGAGGTCACCGACCCTGTCGACCCACACCGGACATGGCTGCTCGCGACGCGCGACCCGCACGGATTGGCGCGCGCGATCAGCGAGCGAGCGTGGCAGGCTTGCGCCATGAGCAGCCCCGCGACCACCTCATCGAACCGCGCACTGCTGCGCGCCTCGGCGCCGCTGATCACCATGGGGGCCACGTGGGCGGTCCGCAAGGGCATGATCTCGGCCTACGAGGCACGCACCGGCAAGCCCGCTCCCGTGGTCTACTCCCGCGAGGCGTCCCTCGCGTCGAAGGTGCTCTGGGCCGCCGCCATGGCAGGGATCATCGCGCTGATCGAGGTCGCCGTGACGCAGCTGCTCGACACCGGGGACTGACGGCGGGCCCGCGGTCCGCCATCAGTCCGCTGATCGGTGGCCGAGCGCCCTAGGAGGCGCACTCCCTGCAGATCGGCAGGCCGTTGCGCTCGCCGGCGAGCTGGCTGCGGTGGTGGACGAGGAAGCAGGAGCCGCAGGTGAACTCGTCGACCTGGCGCGGCAGGACCCGCACGCTCAGGCTCTCGTCGGACAGGTCGGCGCCGGGCAGCTCGAGGTTCTCGGCAAGCTCGGTCTCGTCCACGTCGACGGTCGACGCGGACTTGTCCACGCGGCGCGCCTTCAGCTCCTCGATGGAGTCCTCGGCAAGCCCGTCGTCGTCGGTCTTGCGCGGCGCGTCATAGTCGGTGGCCATCAGTCGTGCTCTCCCCCCATGATGGGATCGGGTGAATCGGAACGGTACAACACCAGGTGGCGCGGCAGCATGCCCGAGCCGACGGCAGATTGTCCCCCATCCGGCGCCGATGAGCAGCACGACACGACCTCCAGGAGGCCCGAATGCCCCTCTATGCGATCGGTGAGCGCACCCCGAGGATCGATCCCCGTGCGTTCGTGCACCCCGACGCGGTCGTCATCGGGGACGTCACGGTCGGCCCGGAGTCGTCGATCTGGCCCACGGCCGTGCTGCGCGGGGACTCCGGACGCATCGTCGTCGGCGCGGGGACCTCCGTGCAGGACGGCAGCATCGTGCACTGCACGTCCGAGGTCGACACCCTCATCGGCGATCGGTGTGTGATCGGTCACAGGGTGCACCTCGAGGGGTGCACGATCGAGGACGACAGCCTGGTCGGCTCCGGGTCGATCGTGCTCCACCGCGCGGTGGTGCGCAGCGGGGGCTTCGTCGCCGCCGGCGCGGTGGTCTCCCCCGGCACGGAGGTCCCCTCAGGAGCGATCGCGATGGGCGTGCCCGCCAGGATCCGCGTGGATGCCGCCCCGAGGGCCATGATCGAGTCCTCGGTGAGCACCTACATCGCCAACGCGCACTGGTACAACGCCGAGCTGCGCCGGCTCGGCTGAGCGGCTCAGCCGCGGCGGCGGAGCAGCAGCGCGGTGAACTGCTGGGTCGCGCCCCAGGGGGTGGAGTGGTCCTCGCCCGACTCGGCCACCACGTCGAAGTCATCGGCGAACTCCTCGGCCAGCTGGGCGTGCGAGTAGCGCACCACCGGCAGCCCGCTGCACGCCGTCGGCCCCTCGGCACCGAAGGTGGCGACGACGACCTGCCCATCGGGCCGCAACGAGCGGCGCAGGGCAGCGCGGTAGGCGTCGCGCTGCGCCGGCTCGGTCAGGAAGTGGAAGACCGCGCGGTCGTGCCAGAGCGCGAACGTCCGGCCGAGGTCCAGCGTCAGCACGTCGGCCTGCGCGAAGGTCACCCCGGCGCCGGCGTCGCCCAGCCGGGCCCGGACCGTGGCCAGGGCTGTGGCCGACAGGTCGACCACGGTGACGTCGCCGAATCCACGCTCCAGCAGGTGGTCGACGAGCGTCGACCAGCCGCCGCCGACGTCCACGACGGGATCCGCTGCTGCGATCCCCGACCGCTCGACCAGGTCCAGGGAGAGCCCCGGGACGGCCTGCCACCAGGACACGCCCACCGGCTCCTTGCCCGTGTGCACGCGCTCCCAGAACTGCGCCCGTTCCCCCGCGTCGACAGGTCGCTGCGCCATGGGCCCAACGCTACCGCCGCCAGCCGGGGGCCCTGCGAGCCCGGGCGGTCAGTCGTGGGCGGCCCCGGCCAGGGCCAGCAGGGCGCGCCACGCCTCGGCCAGGCGGGGCGGAGCCAGCCAGACCAGCTCGGGTGAGGGCTCGCCACCCGCCGGACCACCGGCCACCAGCCCGGACTCGGTCGCCACGAGGACGCCGGCGGCCAGGTCCCAGGGGTTGAGCCCCCGCTCGTAGTAGCAGTCGGTGCGCCCGGCCGCCGTCCAGCACAGGTCCACCGCGGCGGCCCCGCCGCGGCGGATGTCGCGGACCTCCGGGAGCACGCGCGCCAGGGTCCGGGCCTGGGCCGTCCGACGTGCCACCGAGTACCCGAAGCCGGTGGCGACCAGCGCCTGCCCCAGGTCCTGCGGGTCGTTGGGGACCAGCGGCTCGTCGCGCCCGTCGACGACCCGGAACGCACCTTGGCCGCGGACCGCGACGAACGTCTCGGCGAACACCGGGACGTCCACGACGCCCACCTCGACGACGCCCTCGACCTCGACCGCCAGGCTGACCGCCCAGCTCGGCAGGCCGTAGAGGTAGTTGACAGTGCCGTCGAGGGGATCGACGATCCACCGGACACCGGTCGATCCCGGCCGGTCGGCGCCCTCCTCCCCCAGCAGCCCGTCCTGCGGGCGCTCGGCGAGGATGGCCTGCACGACAAGGGCCTCGGCGGCGGTGTCCATCTGGGTCACGACGTCGGTCCGGGTCGACTTGGTCGACACGGTCAGCGCCTCATGCCGGCCAGCGAGCAGCAGCTCACCGGCCGCCCGCGCCGCGCGCCAGGCCAACGGCAGCAGGGGATGCTCCAGCCCCGCCGGCAACTCCCGGCCCCCGGTGCTCACGGCGCGTCCGAGCCGCAGAGCGCCGGCCGCGGGCCGCGCGGGTTGGGACAGCACCCCGGAGCGCACGGGACGGCCCGTGGGCCCAGCGATCCCACGACGGGCTCGGTCGTGGCCCGGTCGTCGGCCGCCGCCCGCCGCTCGGCCAGCAGGTCGGCGACCATGGCCACGAAGCGCGGGTCCGTGCCGGGGGTCGCGGCCCTCGCGACCGGCAGGCCCACCTCGCGCGCTGTCTCCGCCGCCACCGTGTCGAGGTCCCAGATGACCTCCATGTGATCGCTGACGAACCCGATCGGGACCATCACCGCGCCGGGCGCGCCGGCCGCCGCCAGGCCGCTGAGGTGCTCGCTGATGTCGGGCTCGAGCCACGGGATGTGCGGGGCGCCCGACCGCGACTGGTACACGAGGTCCCACTCGTCGCCCCGGCCGAGCGCGGCGGCGACGGTCGCCGCCACGTCCCGGTGCTGGGCGACGTAGTCGCAGCGCTGCGCGTCGGCGGTGGGGATCGAGTGGGTGGTGAACACCAGGCGGCTGCCGTCGGGCAGCCCGGCGAGGCCGGCCCGGGTCGCATCGATCACGGGTGCCACGAAGCCCGGATGGTTGAAGTAGGTGCGCAGCTTGTGCACCTCGGGCTGCCACGACGGGTCCTCGGCGCGCACCTCGGCGACGGCGTCGTGCAGGTTCTCCCGGTACTGCCGGCAGCCGGAGTACGAGGAGTAGGCCGAGGTCAGGAAGGCGAACACCCGGGTCACGCCCAGGTCGCGCGCCTCCCGCAGCGCGCGGGTGAGGTAGGGGTCCCAGTTGCGGTTGCCCCACAGGACGGGCACCTGCTCACCGCGGCGCACCAGCTCGGCGCGGACCCGCTCCACCAGGTCCCGGTTGAGCGCGTTGATCGGCGAGACCCCCCCGAACCGGGCGTAGTGCGCCCCGACCTCGACGAGGCGCTCGCGCGGGATGCCCCGCCCCCGGGTCACGTTCTCGAGGAAGGGCACGACGTCGTCGGGGCCCTCGGGCCCGCCGAACGACACGATCAGCAGCGCGTCCACGGGATCGATCCTCCCCGACGCGCCACACACCGGCCACCTCGGCTCCCCTGTGGGGCAGAATGTGCCCCGATCGGCGGCCCAGCGCCACGTGAGGAGTCCCATGCGCGAGTTGAGGTTCGACGGACTGTCCCCGGACGGCAGCCGCCTGGTTCTGGCCGGCAAGGACGGCCAGAAGTACACGGTCGTGATCGACGAGCGGCTCGAGGCCGCGGTGCGGCGGGACCGCGCCCGGATCGGGCAGGTCGAGATCGAGCAGGCCGGCGTGCTGCGGCCCCGGGAGATCCAGGCCCGGATCCGGGCCGGCGCCACGGCGGAGGACGTCGCCGCTGCCAGCGGCCTGCCGCTGGAGCACATCCGCCGGTTCGAGGGCCCGGTCCTCACCGAGCGCGCCTGGGTGGCCGAGCAGGCCCAGTCCACCGAGGTTCGCCGCCCGGGCGGCGACATCGAGCTGGGCGACCTCGTCGCCGAGCGGCTGGCCGGCGAGCGCGTCGACCCGGCCGACATCGCCTGGGACGCATGGCGCCGCGACGACGGCTTGTGGGTGGTGATCGCCACGTTCCCCGTCGGGCAGGGGACCCTCGTTGCGACGTGGAGCTACGACAGCGGCAGCCGCACGATGACCGTGGCCGACGACAACGCGCGGGCGCTCTCGGCGATCACCGCCGATGAGCCGCTGCACCTCGTGGCGACCCGCCCGGCGCTGTCCTCGGTGGCACCCCTGGCCGACGACGACGACGATGAGCCGGCCGCCATCATCCGCCCGATCGGGCACCCGTCCGTGCGGGCCACGCGGGAGCACGCCCACGCGAACGAGCAGCGGCCGGCTGAGGTCCCCGACGAGCCCGCTGCCGCGGTCGTCGGCGTCGACGAGGAGCTGGGCGCCGAGGAGCTGGCGCCGAGGAGCTCGCAGAGCTGGCAGACCTGTCCACCGACCCGCAGGGCCTGCCGGATCCGGAGGAGGCCCTGGAGGAGCTGGACGACCCGGACGACGACGCCCTGGACTTCCCCGTGGATGACGGCCTCGAGGAGACGGAGGATCCGGACGGGTCGATCGGGGCGCAGGAGTATGTCGACGGCGACGAGGCGCCGGACGCCTCGACCACCGGCCCGACCGTCGACGCCGAGGACGTCCCCCTCTTCGACACCCCCGAGCCGCCTGCGCAGCAGCGCCCGGCCGGCCGGCCGGCGGTCCCCAGCTTCGACGACATCCTGTTCGGTCCGGGCCCCCAGCACTGATCCGGGTGGCCCGGCGGCGGTGGCTGCCTCGGCCCCCTGCTCAGCCGACCGCCATCCGCAGCGGCACGAGCACCTCCGCGTCGGTCAGCGCCCCGTGCTGGCCACGCAGGGAGGACACGATCCGGTCCACCCGCTCGGACACCAGGCCCCAGTCGTCGCGCGCGATCGCCACGACGTCGCCCACCCGGTCCTCGTACCACGGGTCCACCGGCCCGAGCAGGGCCAGCGCCTGCGCGCGGGACAGGACCTCGGCCCGCTCCCCGAGCACCCGGGCCCAGGTCGCGCGGACCGACTCGGCCCGCCCGGGGTGCGCGTAGACGTGCCGGACCCGGGGCTCGCCGAGGATGATCTCGACCCCCTCCCGCAGCGCTGGATCGGCCTCCAGGTCGATCCGCCGGTCATCTGGCACGTCGACGTGCCCGTGGTCGGCGGTCACCAGCAGCAGCGACTGCGGCCCTAGCGTGCCGAGCAGGCCCGCCACCAGCGCATCGACCCGCTGCAGCTCCGCCCGGTACTCCGCCGAGGCCGCCCCGAAGATGTGGCCGGCCTTGTCCAGGTCGGGCCAGTACACGTAGACGAGGCACGCGCGGCCCTCCTGCTCGGCCCGGCCCAGCACGGCAGCCACGCCCGCGATCCGCTCGTCGGCGGTGCCGGCGGGCACATACTCGCCACCCCGCAGGGCCGCCCGGGTCAGTCCGCTCATCCGGTGCGGACCCGGGGCCACGGAGGCGACCAGGGCGCCGGCGGACTCCGCGCGCTCCAGGACCGTCGGCTCCGGCTGGGTGGCGATCGGGTTCGGGTCCGCGCCCCAGCTCAGGGGCGCGAGCACCCGGCCGTCGAGGCGGAACGACGTCCCGACGATCCCGTGCATGCCCGGCGGCAGGCCCGTCCCGAAGCTCGTCAGGGACACGCACGTGGTCGAGGGGAAGGGGGCTGCCAGCGGGCCGAGCTCCCGCATGCCGGCCAGGACCGGGGCGTCGGCCTGCATCTGGTCCAGCTGCTGGGCGCCGAGGCCGTCGACCAGCAGCACCACCACGTGACGGGGTCGCTGCTGGCCCAGGACCCCCTCGAGCAGGGCACCTCGCTGCTCGAACCCCGGAACCCCGAGCACGTGCGCGACGGCGGGCAGCACGTCGGCCAGGGGCCGTCTGCTCATCCGGCCTGCCGGCTCACGGCCGCCGTGAGCGCAGCGGCGAACTCCAGGGTGCGGGCCACGGCCGCCGCGCCGTCCCCCGCCTCCGAGACGCGCACCGAGAAGTCGTCGTTGGACGAGCTCCCCGTGAAGCCGTGGTCAGCCGTGCACTCCGGGTCCCCGCAGGTGGCCGGCTCCAGGTCGAGGCGCGCGACCGCGCCCCAACCGATCGTCAGCATGACCTCGCGCACCGAGCCGCCGGGCGTGTGGTGCGCGGGGTTGCCGACGATCCGGTTGACCACCACCGACCGCACGTCCGACAGCCGGACGGCCTCGGAGTTCGCCGACGCGTAGGGCACCGGGCAGCTCTCGTCCGGGGGGAAGTCGTCGATGTGCAGCACCAGCAGCCGGGTCGGGGTCAGCAGCAGCAGCGAGATGTGCCGGCGCAGCTCGTCACGGTCGAAGGTGGCCTCGTGCTGGATCACGTAGCTGAGGGGTTCCTCGCCAGCGAGCGCCGTGGCCATGGTGTCGGACACGAGCTCGGGGTAGTACCCCGAGGCGGAGATCTCGGCACGGAGGTCGGAGTTCGGGTTCACCGGCCAATCCTCCCACGATCCGGTCAGCCGTCGAGGAGCCGACGGACCCCGACGTCGACGCGGTCCCAGCGCGCCCGGACGCGCGCCGAGGCACCGAGCACGGCCGCGCCGTTGGCCGACACCACGATCGGGTTCATCTCCAGGGCGGCCAGGGACGGCACCTCGTCGACGAGCAGGCCGACGCGCGCGACGAGCTCGCAGAGCGCCTCGGTGTCGACCGGCTCGGCGCCGCGGTACCCGCGCAGCAGCGGCGCGGCCTTCGGCGACGCGACGAGGCGGCGGGCCTCGGTCAGGCTCAGCGGCGGGATCCGGTAGGCGTGATCGCCCAGGAGGTCGGAGGCGACACCGCCGATCCCGAAGCGGACCACCGGACCGAAGAGCGGGTCGTCCACCGCCGCGAGCTCGCAGGCGACCCCCGGCGGCGCCATCGACTGCACGACCAGGCGGCGCCCGGCCATCTCGTCGAGCTGGGCGACCATCGACAGGTAGGCGGTGCGCACCGCGCGGCCGGACTCGAGGTTCATCCGGACGCTGCCCAGGTCGACCCGGTGGGCCAGCCAGGGCGCCGTGGTCTTGAGCACGACCGGGTAGCCGAGCTCCTCGGCAGCGGTGACCGCCGCCTCCTCCGAGTCCACGCCGACGGCGGGCCACACCCGGATCCCGTAGCTGGCCAGCAGCTCGCGTACCTGGGCCGGCGCCAGCTCGACCCCGGGGTCGGTGGGGTCGTGCGCCCCGCCGAGCTCGGCCTCGACCTGGATCACGGCCGTGGTGTCCCCGCCGGCCCCATCGAGCCACTGGCCGATCAGGGCATGTGCCCGGGCCGGATCGGCGTCCGGGAACTCCGGCACGTCGACGACCTCGGTGTCGCGCCAGCGGGCGTAGCCCCGCACCAGCGACAGGGCGCGCACGGCGTCCTCGACGTTGGAGAAGGTGGGCACCGAGCCATGCTCGGGGCGGCCATCGGCCCCGGAGACCGGCAGCAGGCCCATCCCGGCGGGGATCAGCCCGGTGCCGTCGGCAGCGGGCATCACGGCGATCACGGTCCTGGTCGAGTCGATGCTCACCTCGGTGATGGCCTCGTGCACGTCGGCCTGGTCCGCGCCGATGCTCGGGATGTGGACGAACACCACCGCGTCGCATGCCGGATGCTCGGTGGCGCCGCGCAGCGCAGCGCGGATCTCCTCGGCGCTGGCCGACTGGGCGAGGCTCGGGTGGCCGTACGACACGGTCATGCGCGCGGCCTCGACCGCGTCGGCCGCCAGGATCTCCAGCGCCGCGGACGTGCCCAGCACCGCCACCCGGTCGCCCCGGGGAAGGGGCTGGTAGGCCAGCACGGATGCCACGTCGAACAGCTCGCCCAGCGAGGAGGTCTGCACGACGCCGCTCTGCTCGAACACGGCGTCCACGGCCTGCGGCGGCAGCGTGGTGCGCCGGACCTGGTGCCCCAGGGGCAGCGTCTGGCTGTACCGGCCGCTGCGGACGGCCACGACCGGCTTGACCCGGCTGAGCCGGCGCGTGATCCGCGTGAACTTGCGCGGGTTCCCGATGCTCTCCAGGTAGAGCAGCACGAGGCTGGTCGCCGGGTCGGCCTCCCAGTACTGCAGGAGGTCGTTGGCCGAGACGTCGGCGCGGTTGCCCGCCGACACGAAGCTGCTCAGGCCCAGCCCGCGCCTCGCGACGGTCTCGAGCACGGTGACCCCGAGGGCACCGGACTGGCAGAACAGCCCGACCCGGCCCCGCCCGGGGACCATGGGCGACAGGGTCGCGTTGAGGCTCACCCGCGGGTCGGTGTTGATGATGCCCAGGCAGTTGGGCCCGACCACGCGCATCCCCGACTCACGCGCGGTGCGCACCAGCTGGCGCTGCCGGGCCCGGCCCTCGTCCGTCGCGGTGTCGGCGAACCCGGCGGAGACGACCACCAGCCCGCCGACATCGGCCTCCCCGCACTCCGCCACGACGTCCAGGACGCTCTCCGCCGGGACGGCGACCACGACGAGGTCGACCGGCTCGGGCACGTCGGTGATGTGCCGGTAGGCCGGCACGTCCAGGATCGTGCTCGCCTCCGGATGGATCGCGTACAGGGGCCCGGCCGAGCCGTAGTCGCGCAGGTGCCTGAGCAGCTCGTGGCCGATGCGCCCGGGCGTCCGGGACGCGCCGATCACCGCGACCCCCCTCGGGTTCAGCAGCCGCTCGACCGAGCGGGCCTCGCTGCGGTGCTCCCGGGCGGCCCGGACGGAGAGCACCTGCTCGGTCGGCTCGAGGTCGAAGGTGACGTGGAAGACCCCGTCCTCCATGCGCTGGCTGACGGCGTACCCCGCCTCCTTGAAGGTGGCCAGCATCTTGCGGTTGTTGGGCAGCACCTCCGCGACGAACCGTCGCACGCCGCGCTCCCAGGCTGCGGCGGCGAGGTGCTCGAGCAGGACCGCCCCGAGGCCGCGGCCCTGGTGGGCGTCGCGGACGACGAACGCGACCTCGGCGTCGCGCCCGCTCAGGCGGTCGTAGCGGGCGACTGCGATCAGCTCGCCGCCCTCGGTGGCCACGAGGGCGACCCGGTCGTCGTGGTCGACGGTCGTGAACCGCTGCACGTCCCGCTCGGTCAGCTCGGGGTACGGCGCGAAGAACCGGAAGTAGATCGTCTCGGCGGAGAGGCTGGCGTGGAAGGCCACGAGCCGGTCGGCGTCCTCGGGCGTGATCGGCCGCACGTGGCAGGTCCTGCCGTCGCGCAGGACCACGTCGGCCTCCCAGTGGGCCGGGTAGGCGGGGGGCACGGGCAACACCCTAGGACGCCACACAACGGCGGTCGACCCCGCCCGGCCCCGCGTCGGTGACAATGGGGGCCTGCCACAGATCGAGGAGCACCATGGCCCGACGCACGTCCCCGCCGCGCGAACCCGTCGCCGACCAGATCGTCGACATCGACATCACCACCGAGATGCAGGGATCGTTCCTCGAGTACGCCTACTCGGTCATCTACTCCCGCGCCCTTCCGGACGCGCGCGATGGGCTCAAGCCGGTCCAGCGCCGGATCCTCTACACGATGAGCGAGATGGGCCTGCGCCCCGACCGCGCGCACGTCAAGAGCGCCCGCGTCGTCGGCGAGGTCATGGGCAAGCTGCACCCGCATGGGGACGCCGCGATCTACGACGCACTGGTCCGGATGGCCCAGTCCTTCTCGTTGCGCATCCCGCTGGTCGACGGCCACGGCAACTTCGGCTCGCCCGACGACGGGCCGGCCGCCTACCGGTACACCGAGTGCCGCATGGACGCCGCGGCCCTGCCGATGGTCCTGAGCCTCGACGAGGACGTCGTCGACTTCGCCCCCAACTACGACGGCCGCGAGCTCGAGCCGACGGTCCTGCCGGCAGCCTTCCCCAACCTCCTGGTCAACGGCGCCTCCGGGATCGCGGTCGGCATGGCCACCAACATGGCCCCGCACAACCTCGGCGAGGTGGTCGCCGCCGCCCGGCACCTCCTGGCGCACCCGGACGCCGACGTCGAGGACCTCATGCGGTTCGTGCCCGGCCCCGACCTGCCCACCGGCGGGCGGATCGTGGGCCTCGACGGCGTGCGCGAGGCCTACGAGACCGGCCGTGGCACGTTCCGGATCCGGGCCACGGCCCGCGTCGAGCAGATCACGCCCCGGCGCTCGGGCCTGGTGATCACCGAGCTGCCGTGGAACGTCGGCCCGGAGAAGGTGATCGAGAAGATCCGCGAGCTGCACAACGCGAAGAAGATCGCCGGGATCGCCGGGGTGACCGACCTCACCGACGGCGAGAAGGGCCTGCAGCTGGTCATCGAGCTCAAGAGCGGGTTCGTCCCCGAGGCCGTCCTCGACCAGCTCTACCGGCTCACGCCGCTCGAGGAGTCCTTCGGCATCAACAACGTGACCCTCGTGGACGGGCAGCCGCAGACGCTGGGCCTGCGCGCGCTGCTGCAGGTCTACCTCGACCACCGCCTCGAGGTCGTGCGTCGGCGCAGCCAGTTCCGGCGCGGGAGGGCCGCCGACCGCCTGCACCTCGTCGACGGCCTGCTGATCGCGATCCTCGACATCGACGAGGTCATCGCCGTGATCCGCTCCAGCGACGACACCGCCGCGGCACGCGCCCGGCTGATGACGGTCTTCGACCTCAGCGAGGTGCAGGCCAACTACATCCTCGAGATGCCGCTGCGCAGGCTGACCCGGTTCAGCCGCATCGAGCTCGAGGCCGAGCGCGACGAGCTGAACCGGACGATCGCCGACCTCGACCGCCTGCTCAACGACCCGGCCGCGCTGCGGGACCTGGTCTCCGCCGAGCTCGCCGAGGTCGCGGCCGCGCATGCCACGCCACGCCGGACTGTGCTCCTGGAGGGGCCCGCCCCCACGCGGTCCTCGGCCGCCGCGGCTGCGCCGCTGGAGGTCGCCGACGACCCGTGCGAGGTCCTGCTGTCCAGCACGGGCCTCATGGCCCGACGCGCCATCGCCGAGGACCCGGAGGGCGCCGTCGCCCCGCCGGCGCCGGGGGCCCCGCGCGGGATGCACGACGTCGTCGTGGGGCGCGCCCGGGCGACCGCCCGTGGGCACGTCGGCGTGGTCACCTCCGCGGGCCGGGTGCTGCGGGTCAACGTGGTCGACCTGCCGGCGATGCCCGGGACCGCGGGGCAGGTGAGCCTCGCGGGCGGGGTGCCCCTGGGCGCCTTCCTCACGCTCGAGCGTGGGGAGACCGTCGTGGGCCTGGCCAGCCTGCTGGCCGACGCACCCACGCTCGCGCTGGCCACCGCCGGCGGCGTCATCAAGCGGGTGGCCGCGGAGCCGGCCCCGGCCAGGGACGCCTGGGAGGTCATCCGGCTCGCGGACGGCGACGTGGTCGTCGGAGCCGCGCCGGTCGCGGATGCAGACGAGCTCGTCCTGCTGAGCAGCGACGCGCAACTGCTGCGCTTCCCCGCCTCGGCGGTCCGGCCGCAGGGCCGGGCAGCCGGTGGGATGGCGGGGATCAAGCTCGGCACGGGCGCCCGCGTGGTCGCGCTCGGCGTCTGGGCACCCGGATCCGATGGGGTGGTCATCTCGCTGGCATCCGACTCCGCGGCCCTGCTGGACGCCGGCGGCTCGCTCAAGATCACCCGGGCGGAGGCCTTCCCCGCCAAGGGCCGGGCCACCGGCGGGGTTCGCGCCCACAGGTTCCTGAAGGGTGAGGACGTGCTCAGCCGGGGATGGCTGACCACCTGGCCGGCCGTGGCCGCATCTGCCAGCGGGGAGCCGGTCGAGCTGCCGGAGCCGGACCTGCGCCGCGACGGCTCGGGCGCGCCCTGTGCCAGCGCCCCCGCGGCGGTGGCGGCGGTCGTGTGATCCGTTGCTCCGACGCCGCGCGGTCGGCCGCCGAGCCGATGCCCGGCTCGGCCCCGCACGCCCAGGCCTGGATCGCGGTCGAGCACCCGGAAGGCTGGGGGGATGCACCCCTGGCCCGGTCCGCGTCCGGGGTCCGGGTGGTCATGGTGCGCGGGGAACGCGACCGGAGTGGGCCGACCCGCGTGTGGGTGGCCCAGGCCGGTGCCACGCCCACGCTGAGGCAGGGTACCGTTGCGGACCCGGCAGACGTGGCCGGCTGGGACCTGGCCGAGGTCGCTGGCGGCTCCCTGCTCGGCTGGGGCCGCCCGGACCCCGCACCGCTGCTGCTCGTGTGCGCCAACGGCCGACGGGACCGCTGCTGCGGCCACGACGGCGGCCGCCTGGCTGACCGGCTGCGCGCCGGACGCTGGGGGGCGCGGGTCCTCACGAGCACCCACCTGGGCGGTCACCGGTTCGCGCCGACGGCGCTGCTGCTGCCCTGGGGCGTCCTGCACGGCCGGCTGGACCCGGACTCCGCCGAACGGCTGCTGGACCTGGCCACCCGGGGCCAGACGCCCACGGCCAGCCTGCGCGGCTTCAGTGCCCAGGCCGAGGCCGCCCAGGTCGCCGAGGCCTGGGCGCGCCAGAGCACCGGGTACGTGGGCCTCGCGCCGCTGCCCGTCGACGTGCGCCCGGGCGCGGGCCCGGACCACGCGACCGCATCCGTGGGGCTGCCCGCTGGCAGCGCCGAGGTCGCGCTCGTACGGGTGCGCCGACAGGTGCTGGCCTCCTGCGGCCGGGCGGCCGAGGCGACCCCGCGCTGGGAGGTGGCCCCCGCCGCGCCGGCGTGACGGACGCGCCGGGACACGCGGGGCGGGCGGGCGCGGGGTGCTCGGGGCGCCGCGGGCACCGGGCGCGGCGGGCACCGGGCGGCGGGGTGCTCGAGGCGCGGGGTGGCGCGGGTGCTCGAGCGCGGGGCTCACGGGGTGCGGCGGGCACCGGGCGCGGCGGAGGCCGACCCCGACGGCCCCTGCGGCACAATGCCGTCATGGATCTCGGACTGGCCGAACGGACCTACCTGATCACCGGAGCCTCCCGCGGGCTTGGCCTGGCCGCCGCCCTGGCCCTGGCTGCTGAGGGAGCCAGGGTCGTGATGATCGCTCGCGACGAGTCCGCCCTGGCCGACGCGATCGCAGCGGTCGGCCCCGATCGCGCCGTCGCGCTGCCCGCGGACCTCGCGGATCCCGCAGCCGCCGAGCGCCTGGTCGCCGGCACGATCGCCCGGTTCGGCCGGCTGGACGGTGCGCTCATCAGCGTCGGCGGCCCTCCGACCGGGACGCCGATGACCGTCAGCGACGAGCAGTGGCGGGCGGGCTTCGAGTCCGTGTTCCTGGGCGCGGTCCGCATGATCCGGGCGGTCGCAGCCGCGGCCACGGTCGATCCCGAGGCGCCGCCCGGGTCCGGCCCGGCCCTCCTCGCGGTGCTGTCCACCTCCGCGAAGTCGCCCATCCCGGGGCTGACCGTCTCCAACGGCCTGCGTCCGGGCCTCGGCATGCTGGTCAAGGACTTCGCCGACGAGCTCGGGCCGCGGGGAATCCGGATCAACGGGGTGCTGCCCGGACGGATCGCCACGGACCGCACGGTCGCCCTGGACGGTGCGCAGGGCAATGCCGCGGTCAACCGGCGCCGCAACGAGGCGGCGATCCCGCTGGGCCGGTACGGCGACCCGCAGGAGTTCGGCCGGGTCGCCGCGTTCCTGCTGTCGCCGGCTGCCTCGTTCATCTCCGGCAGCCTGATCCCCCTCGACGGCGGCGCCCTGCGCAGCCTCTGAGGCGCAGCCGCCGCCCGCCGGCCACCGAACCCGGCACCCCTCGCTCGCGGAACCTGGTGCCGTGCCGACCTCCTATGGTCTCCACGGCACCAGGTTGAGCGGGTGCGGAGGTCAGCCGGCGACGATGGGCTCCATGCCGAACTGCGTGCGCGACAGCACCGCGTACAGCCCCCCCGCGGCGAGCAGCTCCTCGTGCGTGCCGCGCTGGACGACCCGGCCGCCGTCGATGACCAGGATCTGGTCGGCCGCCCGGATCGTCGACAGCCGGTGGGCCACCACCAGCGACGTGCGACCCTCGAGAGCGGTGGCCAGCGCGCGCTGGACGGCTGCCTCGCTCTCGGAGTCCAGGTGCGCGGTCGCCTCGTCCAGGACGACGACAGCCGGCGCCTTCAGCAGCAGCCGCGCGATCGCCAGGCGCTGCTTCTCGCCACCGGACAGCCGGTAGCCGCGCTCCCCCACGACGGTGTCCAGGCCCTCCGGCAGCGACGCGACGAGCTCACCGATCTGCGCGTCGCGGCAGGCCGCGAGCAGGTCCTCGTCCGAGGCGCCGGGCCGGGCGTAGGTCAGGTTGCCCCGGATCGTGTCGTGGAACATGTGGGCGTCCTGGCTGACCACCCCGATCGCCCCGGACAGGCTGGCCAGCGTCGCGTCACGGACGTCCACCCCCCCGACGAGCACCGCCCCGGAGGTCACGTCGTAGAGCCGGGTCACCATCGCGGTGATGGTCGACTTGCCCGCCCCGGAGGGTCCGACGAGCGCGACCATCTGCCCCGGCTCGATGCGCAGGTCGATCCCGTTGAGCACCGGCTCGCCGCGCCCGCGGGCATCGGTCCGGGCGGTCGACTCCAGCGACGCCAGCGACACCTCGTCGGCTCCGGGGTAGGTGAAGTGGACGTCGCGCAGCTCGACGCCCGCCGGGCCGGGCGGGATGGCCACGGCATCGGGCGCCTCCGCGACCAGCGGCTCGAGGTCCAGCACCTCGAACACGCGCTCGAAGGAGACCAGCGCGGTCATGACGTCGACTCGCACGTTGCTCAGGGCCGTCAGCGGGCCGTAGAGCCGGGCGAGCAGGGCAGTCAGCGCGAGGAGCGTGCCGATGGTCAGGGTGCCGTTGATCACGAGGTTGCCGCCCACCCCGTAGGTGATCGCCGTGGCGACCGAGGCCACCAGCGTCAGGGCGGTGAAGAAGTAGCGGTTCGACATCGCGATCTGGACCCCGATGTCGCGGACCCGGGCTGCCTTCCCCGAGAAGTTCGACTGCTCCTCCGCGGGTCGGCCGAACAGCTTCACCAGCAGGGCGCCGGAGACGTTGAACCGCTCGGTCATCATCGCGCTCATGTCCGCGTTGAGCTGCATCTGCTCCCGGGTCTGGGCCTGGAGCCGACGGCCCATCCAGCGCGCGGGCAGCAGGAACAGCGGCAGCAGGACGAGGCTGATCAGCGTGATCGGCCAGGACAGGGCGAACATGGCGATCAGGACCACCACGAGGCTGATGACATTGCCCACGACCCCGCCCAGGGTGGACGTGAAGGCCTGCTGGGCGCCGATGACGTCGCTGTTCAGCCGTGAGATCAGCGCGCCGGTCTGGGTCCGCGTGAAGAACGCGAGCGGCTGGGCCTGGACGTGCCCGAACACCTGCGTGCGCAGGTCGTAGATCAGTCCCTCGCCGATCCGCGCGGAGAACCACCGCCCGACCAGGCCGATGGCGGCGTCCGCCAGCGCCAGGACGAGCACGAGCACCGCGGAGACCGTCACGACGCTCGAGTTGCCGGGCGTGATGCCCTGGTCGACGATCCGCCGGAACAGCAGGGGCTGGGCCACCACCAGCAGCGATCCGATCACCAGGGTGAGCAGGAACCACCCGATCGGCGACCGGTACGGGGCCGCGAAGGACAGGATCCGACGGACCGTCGCCCGGCTGATCCGCTGGTCGGCGACCGATCGATCCCGGGTGAACGACCGATAGGTCTGCCAGGGACCGGCGCCACCCATCCCCATCGACATCCGGTCTTCCTCTCATGCCACGTCAGCTGTTGTCCGGCCGGCCCACCGCCCATCCACGACTCGAACACCGGACGGGCGCTGCTTGTTCCCCACGACTGCCTCCACACGCGGTGGGGCGCCGTGTGGTGGCGCGCCGCGTTCGCCCCGGGCCCGACGACGCGCGGTCAGCGCGGCAGGAACATCGCTGCGAGCTCGCGGATGCGCTCCCCCTGCGCCGCGCGCTCGTCGGCGACCTGGGCGTCATGGGCCGGCCCCCAGCCGGCCGGGTGCAGGGCGTCGCGCAGCAGGGCCTTCGTCGCCGCGACAGCACCAGGGGCTGCCGTCGCGCACGAGGCAGCCACCTGTCGCGCGCTCGCCTCGAGCTCGTCGCGGGGCACTGCGTGCAGGGCGAGGCCGATCCGGACCGCCTCCTGGGCACCAACCCAACGACCGGAGACGACGAGCTCCAGGGCGCGGGAGTACCCGACCGCCTCGACCAGGGGCAGCGTGCCGCCGAGGTCGGGCACGAGCCCCAGGCTCGGCTCCTTCATCGCCAGCTGCACGTCGTCGGCGACCACCATCACGTCGCACCCCAGGGCCAGCTGGAAGCCTGCTCCCACGGCGTGGCCCTGCACCGCCGCGACGGTGACGACGCGGCTGCGGCGCCACCACGTGAAGGCCTCCTGGAAGGTGGCGATGAGGGTGTCGAGCTCCTCGGGGGCCATCTGGGCGAACTCCAGCATGGATCCCTCACCGGGGATCCCCTCCGGGGTCAGCATCCGCCGGTCGAGCCCGGCCGAGAACGACGGCCCCTCGGCGCACAGCACCACGGCCCGCACGTCCGGGGCAAGGTCCCGCCCGATCGCCGCGAGGTCGCGCCACAGCGCGGGCCCCTGCGCGTTGCGCGACTCCGGCCGGTTCAGCCGGACCGTGAGGATCCCGTCGGACAGGTCAGTGGCCAGGGCGCTCGCATCGGTCATGCGAGCAGTCAACCAGCAGCCAACCTGGCGGCTCGATCGCGGGTGGCCCCACCTCGTCCGCGCAGCTGGACGCCGGACTCGCTGAGCAACCGGTGGACGAAGCCGTACGAGCGACCCGTGCTCTCGGCGATCTCCCGGATGCTGTCCCCGGCCCGGTACCGCCCTGCCAACTCCCGAGCCAGCGCATCACGAGCGTCCCCCGTTATGCGCGTGGCACGCGCCTTGCCCACCATGTGTCACACCCCTCCGTCTGGTCGGCAAGTGCCGACTGCCAGCCCATTGTGGCGACCCCGGTTCAAGATCGCATCGCGGGGGGTCCCTCCTGGCGCACGGCAGGGCTCAGGCCAGCGCGACGAGCTCCAGGTAGTCCTCGCGCCAGAGGTCCTCGACGGCATCGGGCAGCAGCAGGACCTTCTCCGGCCCGAGCGCCTGGACGGCGCCCTCATCGTGGGTGACCAGGATGACGGCGCCGGCGTATCCGGCCAGGGCGGCGAGCACCTCCGCCCGGCTCGCGGGGTCGAGGTTGTTGGTGGGCTCGTCGAGGAGCAGGACGTTGGCGCCGGACACCACGAGCGTGGCAAGGGCCAGCCGGGTCTTCTCGCCGCCGGAGAGCACGCGGGCCGGCTTGTCCACGTCGTCGCCGGTGAAGAGGAACTGGCCCAGGACGCTGCGGCACTGGGTGGCGCTGAGGTCGCCGGCCGAGCGCACCATGTTGGCCAGCACGGTCGCGTCGGGGTCGAGGGTCTCGTGCTCCTGCGCGTAGTAGCCCAGCCGCAGGCCGTGCCCGGGCTCGACCTGGCCGGTGTCCGGCTGCTCGACGCCGGCCAGGATCCGCAGCAGCGTGGTCTTGCCCGCCCCGTTGAGGCCCAGCACCACGACCCGGGCGCCGCGGTCGACGGCGAGCTCGACGTCGACGAACACCTCCAGCGAGCCGTAGGACTTGCTCAGCTCCGAGGCTCGCAGCGGCGTCCGGCCGCACGGCGCCGGGTCCGGGAACCGCAGCTTGGCGACCCGGTCGGCCGCCCGCTGCTCCTCGAGCCCGGACAGCAGGCGCTCGGCCCGGCGCTCCATGGAGTGGGCCGCCCGCGCCTTGGTCGCCTTGGCGCGCATGCGATCGGCCTGCGACTGCAGCGCGGCCGCCTGCTTCTCGGCGTTGGCCCGCTCCCGGTGCCGGCGCTTCTCGTCGGTCTCGCGCTGCTTGAGGTAGGTCGCCCAGCCGACGTTGTAGGCGTCGATGACGCACCTGTTGGCGTCGAGGTGGAACACGCGGGTCACCACGGTGTCCAGGAGCCCGACGTCGTGGCTGATGACAACCAGTCCCCCCTTGTGGCCGGCGAGGAAGCCGCGCAGCCACACGACGGAGTCCGCGTCGAGGTGGTTGGTCGGCTCGTCGAGGAGCAGCGTGTCGGCCTCACCGAACAGGATCCGGGCCAGCTCCACGCGCCGCCGCTGCCCGCCGGACAGGGTGCGCAGCGGCTGGCCGAGGCTGCGCTCGGTGATGCCGAGCCCGGCGGCGACCGAGGCCGCCTGGGCCTCCGCGGAGTATCCGTCGAGGGCCAGGAACTCGGCCTGCGCGCGGTCGTAGCGCCGCATCGCCTCGGCACGGGCCGCGGGGTCGGCGTCGCCCATCGCATCCTCGTACCGGCGGATCCGGCGGACCACGTCGCGCAGCCCGCGGGCATCGAGGATGCGCTCCCGGGCCGTCTGGTCCATGTTCTCGGTGCGCGGGTCCTGCGGCAGGTAGCCGATGGTCCCCGAGCGGGTGACCGTGCCCGCCTCGGCGACCGCCTCGCCGGCCAGGATGCGCATCAGTGTCGTCTTGCCCGCCCCGTTGCGACCGACCAGGCCGACCCGGTCGCCGTCCCCGATGCGCACGGTGACGTCGGACATCAGCAGCCGGGCCCCGGCCCGCACCTCGAGTCCCGACGTCGCGATCACCGCATGAGGGTACCCGGGCCCGACGGGTCCCCCGGACCGTCCGGCGCCCGGCGCCCGGCGCCCGGCCCCGGGGCCGGGTCAGCCCCGGGAAGTCCGCAGGCGGTCCAGCACAGCCTCGGCGCCGCGCCGTCCGCTGGCCAGGGCTCCCTGGATCGACGGTGTGGCCCGGTGGTCGCCGACCACGAAGACGCCATCACCGAGGTCGACCGGCTGGTGCAGCGGCAGCGGCGGGGCGTGGGCCGGCAGGGCCGCCCGGATCGGGTAGCGGGCCAGCTCGTCGAGGTCCTGCGCCCCGACTCCCAGCAGGTCGGCCGCGTCCCGCCTGGCCCGGTCCGCGGCCGGTCCGTCGGGGTGATGCCCCACGGCGGACGCTGCGACCAGGCCCGCACCGGGCGGGCCGTACTGCGCGACCGTGTCGGTCAGCACCGCGACGTTGGCCAGCCAGCGCCGCTGGCGCCCGTCGAGCAGCAGCCGGCCGTGGGCACCCGGTGCCAGGGCGCCGGTGGCGAAGTACCAGGTGGTCAGCGCGCGCATCCGAGGGACCTCCAGCGCGGGCAGCAGCGTCCCGGCCGCCGTCGCGTCGGTGGCGATCACGACGGCCGGCGCGCGCACGGTCCCGGCTAGCCCCGCCACGGACCCGGCGGCGACGGACCTCACGGGCGCGGACAGGCGCACGACCCCGTCCGGGAGCCCTGCGGCGAGGTCCTCGGCGATCGCCGCCATGCCGCTCGAGGGCAGGCTGGGGGTCCCGGTCACGAAGGTCCGCAGCACCTGGTCGGCGACACGGCGCGAGGTCCGCAGCGACTCGTCGGCGAACACCCCGGCGAGGAACGGGGCGACCACCCGCTCCATGACCCGTCCGCGCACGCCGGCCCGGCCCAGCGCCTCACCGATGGTGACGTCCGGGCGTGCGGCGAGCCGGTCCTCGGGGAGGGTTGCGCACCGGGCCGCATAGCCGGCGAGGGCGGCCAGCTCCCACGGCAGGCCCGCGCGCGACCGGATCGAGGCGGCCAGCAGGGCCGGCACCCGCCCCGGAGCCTGGCGGGGGTCGTCGAGGACCACCCGCGAGCCGTCCTCGACGAGCAGCTCGACGCCGGCACGGAAGCCGTGCAGGTCGAGCGCAGCCAGGTCGAGGGCACGAGCGCCCTCGGTGTAGGCGGTGTTGTACAGCTGGAAGCCACGATCGAGCGTGAAGCCGTCGACGTGGTCGGTCGCCACCCGCCCGCCGACGCGGTCAGCAGCCTCGAGGACCTCGACCTCAAGCCCCGCGTCCACCAGCAGCCGCGCGGCCCGGAGCCCGGCCAGACCTGCCCCGACGATGACGACGTCCATGACCGACGACGGTAGGCCCTGCCCCCAGGCACCGCACATCCGGGCGGGCCGCCGGGCCCGTCGCACCGGCCGGCGATTTGCCGGGGACGGTGGGCACCGGCACGATCGGAGCATGACCGACGACACCCATGTCATCGACAACCCCGCGCGCTCGCGCTTCGAGCTGGTCGCCGACGGCCAGGTGGCCGGCCACATCCGGTACACCGTCGACGGGGACCGGATCGTGCTCGTGCACGCCGAGGTGGACGAGGCCTTCGCGGGCCGGGGCCACGGATCGCGGCTCGTCCGCGGGACCCTGGACCTGATCCGCCGGACCGACCGGCCGATGGTCAACGACTGCCCGTTCGTCGCGCGCTGGGTGGCGCGCAACCCGGAGTACGCCGACCTCGTCCCGATCGACGAGCACTCGACGAACGGCTGAACCGCGGGGCGCCCGGGCCCAACCGTGGTGGGGCGGTCCGGGGAAGCGGCTGGCTCAGCAGACGGAGGACACGGCGTCGGTCAGGGCTGTCAGCGAGTCCCCCACCGGCTTCAGGGCGTCCTTCACCGCGGCGGCATCGGCCAGGGACGGCGAGTCGGTGAGCCCGGCGACCGCGGTCTGCAGGTCGGTCAGCGACGCCTTGACGGCGTCCACCTCCGGGCTGAACTCGGCCTGGGCGGACACGAGCAGCGCATCGACCGACGTCTGGAACGCCGCGTAGCGCTCCCGGAAGACGTTCGTGCCCTCCTTGAGGATCTCGGTTCCCGTCAGCTGCTGGAACGAGGTCCTGGCGGCCTGGACCTCCGTGCAGACCCCCGCTGCGGGGCTGGCCGTGGACTCGACGGCGCTCGCCGAGCTCGCCGGCTCCGCCGTGTCGCTGTCGGAGCTGCACCCGGCAGCCCCGAGGACGAGGAGCCCCGCGGCGCCGAGCACTGCGAGGCGGCCGGCAGCTGACGAGAGCGTGTGCATGGTTCCTCCTGGTGGGTCTGCCCACACCAGATGCTAGACCCCTGGCGCGACCACCAGGTCACCTGCGGGTCTCCGAGCGACGATCAGCCGACGGGGCGCAGCCACCGGCGTCCTGACCCGGGACCGGCCTCCTCCGGGGCGCCCGCTGGCTCCGAGGGAACGGACTCGAGGAATCCGCGTACGTCGGACCACACCGCGCCGATCGCGATCCCGAAGACGCCCTGGCCGCCCCGGACGAGGTCGACCACGTCATCGTCGCTCGTGCACTCGTACACGCTGATCCCGTCGCTCATCAGCGTGATGCCGGCCAGGTCGTCCGCCCCGCGACCTCGCAGGGTGCCGACCGCAGCCCGGATGCTCTGCAGCGAGACCCCGGTCTCGAGCAGCCGCTTGACCACCTGCAGGACGAGGATGTCGCGGAAGGAGTACAGCCGAGCGGTCCCCGAGCCGCAGGCCACCCGCACCGACGGCTCCACGAGCCCCGTGCGCGCCCAGTAGTCCAGCTGCCGATAGGTGATCCGCGCCGCTCCCGCGGCGACCGGGCCGCGGTACCCGACGCCGGACGCGGGATCCGGGTCCGGGATCGCGAACAGCGCCTGCTGGGCCGGGTCGATCGTCAGGGGGCGGGGTCGATCCTCCACGAGCAGCCTCCGATCAGGGGCTCGCGCGGGGAAGGTCGCGAACAGCGGAGGTGCAACGTTACGGCGGTGCCCCGGCCCCCGGGCGCAGACACGCCGCGGGTCGGGCCGCCTCCCACGCAGCGCCCGCACCCTGACCACCCGCGGCCGCCCGCGGGGCGCCTGGCGGGGGCGCCTGTCGGGGCGCCTGGCGGGGGCGGCCGGTCATCGCCTGCTGCGGAACGGGACAATGCGTGCATGCGTGAGGCCTACCTGCTGCTGCCCGGAGTGCTGGCCGCAGCGGGGGGCGGCGAGCTGTTCGTGCGCGGCACCGTCGGGGCCGCCGCGAAGGCCCGGGTGTCGCCGGGCATCATCGCCGCGACGATCGCGGCGTTCGCGACCTCCAGCCCGGAGCTCTCGGTCGCGGTCAACTCGGCCACCGCCGGCCGGCCGGAGATCTCGCTGGGCGACGTCCTGGGGAGCAACGTGGTCAACATCGGCCTCGTCCTGGCGATCGCGATCCTGCTCGGCGGGCTGCGGCCGCGGCGTCGGGACATGCGTCGGGACATCCCGCCCGCCCTGGGCGCGCCGCTGCTGATCCTCGCGCTGGGCATGGACGGGCAGCTGAGCCGCCTGGACGCCGTCCTGCTGCTGTCCGGCTTCGCCGGATGGCTGATCTTCACCATCGTGCAGGCAGCACGGGAGCGCAGCGCCATCGCGGAGGTGGCTGCGGACACCACGGCGTGGCGGATCGCCAGGGACGGGATCCTCGGCCTTGTCCTGCTGATCGTCGCCGGCCGGCTCATCGTCCTGGCCGCCGGCGACTTCGGCGAGATCCTCGGGTGGGACACGTTCACGGTGGGGGCCGTGCTCGTGGCGATCGCCACGTCGGTGCCCGAGCTGGCAACGGTCGTCATGGCCCGGCTGCGCGGCCACGACGAGGTGAGCGCCGGGACGGTCCTCGGCAGCAACATCTTCAACGGCCTGCTGGTCGTCGGCGTCGCCGCGGCGATCACACCGATCCCGATCATCTGGGACGAGTTCCGGCTCACCGTGCTGGCCGGGATCGTGACGGTGGCCCTGATCATCCCGGGACGGTCAGGTCGGCTGGCCCCAGTGCGCGGCCTGGCCCTGCTTGCCGTCTACATCGCCTACGTCGTGGTCCTGCTCGTCACGCACGGCTCAGCGGTGTAGCGGGTCACCGCAGGAGCCGTCGCCCCCGACCGGGGTGGGTCAGACGTTGAAGCCCAGCGCGCGCAGCATCTCCCGGCCGTCGTCGGTGATCTTGTCCGGGCCCCACGGGGGCATCCAGACCCAGTTGAGGCGGAAGTCGTCGACGATGCCGTCCAGGGCGGCGCGGGTCTGGTCCTCGATCACGTCGGTGAGCGGGCAGGCCGCGGAGGTGAGCGTCATGTCCAGGGTCGCCACGTTGCTGTCGTCCACGTGCACGCCGTACACCAGGCCCAGATCGACGACGTTGATCCCCAGCTCGGGATCGACCACGTCGTGCAGGGCCTCCAGGACGTCCTCGTCGGTTGCGGTGCTCATCGGGATCCTCCCTCGGCAAGGGCCTGGCTGACGGCGTCCTTCCATGCCATCCAGGACAGCAGTGCGCACTTGACGCGCGCGGGGTACTTGGCGACGCCGGAGAAGGCCACGGCGTCACCGAGGACCTCCTCGTCCGGCTCGTCGGCGGTCGGATCGGTGGCGGACTGCATGAGGCCCAGGAAGGCCTCGGCGGTGCCCATCGCCTCGTCGACCGTGCGGTTGACCAGCAGCTCGAACATCACGCTGGCACTGGCCTGGGAGATCGAGCAGCCCTGGTTGTCGTAGGAGATGTCGGCCACCTTGGCCCCACCGCCCTGCCCCTCGAGGTGGACGCGAAGGGTGATCTCGTCGCCGCAGGTCGGGTTCACGTGGTGCGTCTGGGCCTCGTAGGGCTCGCGCAGGCCACGCCCGACCGGGTTGCGGTAGTGGTCGAGGATGATCTCCTGGTAGAGGCTGTCCATCAGGCGACCCCGAAGAAGTCCTGTGCCCGGCGGATCCCGGCGACCAGCGCGTCGATCTCCTCGGGCTGGTTGTAGAGGGCGAAGCTGGCCCGGGTCGTGGCGGGGACCCCGTACCGGCGGCAGACCGGCCACGCGCAGTGGTGGCCGACGCGGACCGCCACCCCGTCGTCGTCGAGGACCTGGCCGACGTCGTGCGGGTGCAGCCCGTCGACCACGAAGGACACCGCGCTGCCCCGGTCGCGTGCCTCCAGCGGGCCGATCACCCGGACCCCCGGAAGCTCCTCGAGGGCGGCCAGCGCCAGCTCGGTGAGGGCGTGCTCGTGCGCGGCCACCGCGGTCATCCCGACCTTCTCGAGGTACTCGACGGCTGCGGCCAGCCCGACCGCCTGGGCGACGTTCGGCGTGCCCGCCTCGAAGCGCTGCGGGGGTGCGGCGAAGGTCGAGCGCTCCATGGTGACCGTCTCGATCATCGAGCCACCGGTCAGGAAGGGCGGCAGTGCCGCGAGCACCTCGGCCCGGCCCCACAGGCAGCCGACCCCGGTCGGCCCCAGCATCTTGTGGCCTGAGAAGGCCACGAGGTCCACGCCCAGGGCGGTGACGTCGATCGGCATGTTCGGCACGGACTGGCAGGCATCGAGCACGACGAGCGCCCCCACCTCCCGTGCCCGGGCCGCGATCGCCGCGACCGGGGTGATCGTTCCCAGGATGTTCGACTGGTGGACGAAGGAGACCACCCGGGCCCGCTCGGTGATCACCTGGTCGAGGTCCGCGAGGTCGAGCCGGCCGTCGTCGGCCAGCGGGATCCAGCGCAGCGTCGCGCCGGTCTTGTCGCACAGCTCCTGCCAGGGGACCAGGTTGGCGTGGTGCTCCAGCTCGGTGACCACGACCTCGTCGCCGGGGCGCAGGACGAAGCGCTCGGCGCCGTCGGCCAGCCGCACGCCGTGCGCGGCCTTCGCCGTGGAGGAGCTGAATGCGTGCGAGACGAGGTTGATCGACTCCGTGGCGTTGCGCGTGAAGACCAGGTCCTGCGGGCGGGCCCCGACGAAGCCGGCGACGGTCGCCCGGGCGGACTCGAAGGCGTCGGTGGCCTGCTCGGCCAGGAAGTGAGCGCCGCGGTGCACGGCGGCGTTCGTGGTCTCGTAGTAGGCCCGTTCGGCGTCGAGCACGGCGACCGGCTTCTGCGAGGTGGCAGCTGAATCCAGGTACACCAGCGGACGCCCGCCGCGCACGGTGCGCGACAGGATCGGGAAGTCCGCCCGGAGACCCGGGTCCAGCAGGGTCACGCCGTCGCCGCCGCCGCGGTGTAGCCCACGTAGCCCTCGGCCTCGATCGCGTCGGCCAGCTCCGGGCCGCCCTCGGCGACGATCCGGCCGTCGACGAACACGTGCACGAAGTCGGGTCGCACGTAGCGCAGGATCCGGGTGAAGTGGGTGATGAGCAGCACGCCGGTGTCGCCGGTCTCGCGGACCCGGTTGATTCCCTCGGAGACCACGCGCAGGGCATCGACGTCCAGGCCGGAGTCGGTCTCGTCGAGGATGGCCACCTTCGGGGCGAGCAGCTCGAGCTGCAGGATCTCGCTGCGCTTGCGCTCCCCACCGGAGAAGCCCTCGTTGACGTTGCGCTGGGCGAACGACGGGTCGATCTGCAGGCGCTCCATGGCGCCCTTCATCTCCTTGAGCCACAGCCGCAGCTTCGGCGCCTCGCCCCGGACCGCCGTCGCCGACGTGCGCAGGAAGTTCGACACCGACACCCCGGGCACCTCGACGGGGTGCTGCATCGCCAGGAACAGCCCCGCCCGGGCACGCTCGTCGACGCTCATCTCGAGGACGTCCTCGCCGTCGAGGGTGACGGTGCCCGAGGAGATCGTGTACTTGGGGTGGCCGGCCACGGCGTAGGCCAGCGTCGACTTGCCGGACCCGTTGGGGCCCATCAGGGCGTGGGTCTCGCCGGAGTTCACGGTGAGGTTGACCCCGGTCAGGATCTCCTTGGTGCCGCCGTCGGCCTCGACGGTGACGTGCAGGTCGCGGATCTGCAGGGTGGACATCGGGTGCTCCAGTTCTCGCCGGTCAGGCGACGGTCACGAAGACGGTGTCGCCTTCAACGGAAACGGGGTACGTGGGGACGGGGGTGGTGGCCGGCGGGCCGCTCGGGTTGCCGGTCCTCAGGTCGAACCGCGAGCCGTGCAGCCAGCACTCGAGGGTGCAGCCGTCCACCTCGCCCTCGGCGAGGGAGACGTCGGCGTGCGAGCAGACGTCCGAGATGGCGAACCACTGGCCCTCGGTGTGGACCACGGCGATCGGCGTGCCGTCGAGGACGACCCGGTGCGCGGTGCCCTCGGGCACCTCGGCGACCGTACAGGCGGGCAGGGCGCTCACGGGCCCTCCCCGTCCACGGAATCGAAGTCGTACTTCGGGTCGAGGGCGCCGAGCTCGGCGTCGACGGCCGCGAGCAGCCGATCGACGACCTCGGGCACGCCGATCCGGTTGATGGCGTCGGCGAAGAACCCGCGCACCACGAGCCGGCGCGCCACGGACTCCGGCACCCCGCGGCTCATCAGGTAGAACAGCTGCTCGTCGTCGAAGCGGCCCGTGGCCGAGGCGTGCCCGGCGCCCTCGATCTGCCCGGTCTCGATCTCGAGGTTCGGCACCGAGTCGGCGCGAGCGCCCTCGGTGAGCACGAGGTTCCGGTTCAGCTCGTAGGTGCTCGTGCCGGTCGCGGCCGCACGGATCAGGACGTCGCCGATCCAGACGGTGTGCGCCGACTGCCCCTGCAGCGCGCCCTTGTAGATGACGTCGCTGCGGCAGTCGGGCACCGAGTGATCGACGAAGAGACGGTGCTCGAGGTGCTGGCCGGAGTCGGCGAAGTAGACGCCCACGAGCTCGGCGTCGCCACCGGGTCCGGTGTACTCCACGGACGGCATGAGCCGGACGACCGAGCCCCCAAGGGTGACCACGACGGAGCGGAAGCTCGCATCCCGGCCCAGTCGCGCGTGCTGCTGGCCGAGGTGGACCGCGTCGTCGTCCCACTGCTGGACGCTGACGAACGTCAGCCGCGCGCCGTCGCCGACCTCGATCTCCACGTTCGTGGCCGCCACTGCCGAACCCACGTGCTCCAGGATCACGGTGGCCGAGGAGTTCGCCGCGAGGCGCACGAGGACGTGGCCGAACTGTGTTCCGCCGGTGCCGCGCAGGGTGATCGTCGTCGGGCCCTGCGCCTCGAGGTCGGCCGGCACCTGGACCACGACGGCGCGGGTCGTGCCGGCGTGCGCCGCAGCGGCGACCCGATCGGTGGGCGTGTGGATCGACCCGATCCGCGGGTCGGTGCGCTCGACGAGGGCCACCTCGACACCGGGCGCTGCCGCGGACTCGACGGCCAGGTCGCTGCCGGCGCCGTGGGTGCCGTCGTGCAGCCCGCCGAGGCGGGACATCGGCGTGAACCGCCACTCCTCCTCGCGTCCGGTCGGCACGGCGAAGTCCGCCGGCTCGAAGGAGACCACGCGCGGGGCGCGGTCATGTGCCGGAGCGGTGAGGCTGACCTCGCGCTCCTCGATCGTGGTCGTCATCAGCCGACGGCCCCTTCCATCTGCAGCTCGATCAGGCGGTTCAGCTCGAGGGCGTACTCCATGGGCAGCTCGCGCGCGATCGGCTCGACGAAGCCGCGCACGATCATGGCCATGGCCTCCTCCTCGGTCATGCCGCGGCTCATCAGGTAGAACAGCTGGTCCTCGGAGACCTTGCTCACGGTCGCCTCGTGGCCCATGGCGACGTCGTCGTTGCGGACATCGACGTACGGGTAGGTGTCCGAGCGCGAGATGTCGTCGACGAGCAGCGCATCGCAGCGCACCGTCGACTTCGAGTGGTGCGCCTGCTCGCAGGACCTGCACGAGGCCGCGGTACGAGGTGCGCCCACCGCCACGCGCCACCGACTTGCTCACGATCGCTGAGGACGTGTACGGCGCGGCGTGGACCATCTTCGAGCCGGCGTCCTGGTGCTGGCCCTCGCCGGCGAACGCGATCGACAGGGTCTCGCCCTTGGCATGCTCGCCCATCAGCCAGACGGCCGGGTACTTCATCGTGACCTTCGAGCCGATGTTGCCGTCGATCCACTCCATGGTGGCGCCCTCGTGGGCCACGGCCCGCTTGGTCACGAGGTTGTAGACGTTGTTCGACCAGTTCTGGATGGTGGTGTACCGGCAGCGGGCGCCCTTCTTGACGATGATCTCCACGACCGCCGAGTGCAGCGAGTCGCTGGAGTAGATCGGAGCGGTGCAGCCCTCGACGTAGTGCACGTAGGCGTCCTCGTCGACGATGATCAGGGTGCGCTCGAACTGGCCCATGTTCTCGGTGTTGATCCGGAAGTAGGCCTGCAGCGGGATCTCCACGTGCACGCCCTTGGGCACGTAGATGAAGGACCCCCCGGACCACACGGCGGTGTTCAGCGCGGCGAACTTGTTGTCCCCGACGGGGATGACCGAGCCGAAGTACTCCTTGAACAGCTCCTCGTGCTCACGCAGGCCGGTGTCGGTGTCCAGGAAGATGACGCCCTGCTCCTCGAGGTCCTCGCGGATCTTGTGGTAGACGACCTCGGACTCGTACTGGGCGGCCACGCCGGCGATCAGGCGCTGCTTCTCGGCCTCCGGGATGCCCAGCCGGTCGTAGGTGTTCCTGATGTCCTCGGGCAGCTCGTCCCAGCTGGTCGCCTGCTTCTCGGTCGAGCGCACGAAGTACTTGATGTTGTCGAAGTCGATCCCCGACAGGTCCGCGCCCCACGGCGGCATCGGCTTGCGACCGAACAGCTTCAGGCCCTTGAGCCGCATGTCCAGCATCCACTGGGGCTCGGACTTCTTCGACGAGATGTCGCGAACGACCGCCTCGGAGAGCCCCCGCTTGGCCGTGGCACCCGCCGCGTCCGAGTCGGACCAGCCGTACTCGTAGGTGCCGAGGCCCTCGAGCTGCTCGGTGTTGACCGTCATGGGAGCGTCCTTCCGTCGGGGGACTCGCCGGGCTGCGCATCGGCCACGGCGTCGGTCCTGTGCCCGACTGCCGTGGGGATGTGCGTGGTGCACACGCCGTCGCCGTGGGCCAGCGTGGCCAGGCGCATCACGTGCGTGCCGAGGAGGCGACCGAACGCCTCGGTCTCGGCCTCGCAGAACTGCGGGAACTCCTGCGCGACGTGGGCGACGGGGCAGTTGTGCTGGCACAGCTGCGTCCCGTTGCCGGTCGGCACGACGACCGCGGCGTACCCGGCCGCCGTGAGCGAGTCGGCCAGCACCTCGATCCGCTCCTCGGGGGCCTCGGTCAGGTCCAGAACGTCGGCGTAGCGGCGCTCCAGCTCGGTGACCCGACGGCGGGCGAACTCCATCACGGCGTTGTCGCCGCCCGTCTCGGCCAGGAACCGCAGGGCCCCGACAGCCAGGTCGTCGTAGTCGGTCTCGAAGCTGTCCCGCCCGGCCTGGGTGAGGTGGTAGTAGCGAGCCGGCCGGCCCCTGCCGCGCGGGCGATTGTCCGGCCCGTAGGGCGGGCGGTCCGTGCAGTCGACCAGGCCGCCGGCGACCATCTCATCGAGGTGCTTGCGCACGGCCGCACCAGTCAGGTCCAGTCGCTCGGCGAGATCGGCCACCGTCGCCGGACCACCCTCGAGCAAGGCTCGCGCAACCCGCTCCTGGGCACCCCGGACGATTTCCACAACCACATTGTTGCGTATTTCTCCGGATCCGCAACATCCGGGGTCCCCGCCGGGTCCCCGCCGCCGCCCGCCGCCCGCCGCCCGCCGCCCGCCCCGCCGCCGCCCGCCACCAGGTGCTCCGGCTGGGGACAGGTGCTCCGGCCCGGACCGGAGCAGACGCGCGCAGGTGGAGCATCCGCGGTGGAGGGAGGTGGCGCCCAGGCGTCCGTCACCGCTGCCCCGGGACCCACCTACACTCGAGGCCGTGCCGGGAGCTGCCGTCGAGATCACCGACCTGACCATGCGCTACGCGGGCCGCGCCGTCGTCGACGGACTGTCCATGGCGGCCCCGCAGGGATCAATCACGATCGTCCTGGGCCCGAACGGTGCGGGCAAGACCACGACCATCGAGACGGCCGAGGGGTTCCGCACCCCGCAGGCCGGCACGGTCCGCGTGCTCGGCCGGGAGCCCCGGCGGGATGCGGCCTGGCTGGCACCACGCGTCGGGGTCATGCTCCAGTCGGGCGGCGTCTGGCCCTCGCTGCGGGCCGCCGACATGCTGGCGCACGTCGCGCGCCTCTACGCCCGGCCGCTGCCCACCGGTCCCCTGCTCGAGCGGCTCGGCCTCACCCAGGTGGCCAGCACGCCCTACCGGCGCCTGTCCGGCGGCGAGCAGCAGAAGCTGGCGCTGGCCTGCGCGGTGGTCGGCCGACCCGAGCTGGCCTTCCTCGACGAGCCGACGACCGGGCTGGATCCGGCGTCCCGCCTGTCCGTGTGGCAGTTCCTGGGCGAGCTGCGCGAGTCAGGGGTCAGCATCGTCATGACGACCCACCTGCTCGACGAGGCGCAGGCCCTTGCCGACCACGTCGTCGTGATCGTCGGCGGGCGCGTGGCGGCCGCCGGCAGCGTCGCGCAGCTGACGGCCTCCGGCCCGTCCCTGCGGTTCGGGGCCCGTCCCGGCCTGGACGTCGCCGCGCTCCAGGCTGCCCTGCCCGGCGGGTTCGTGGCCTCGGAGACCTCCCCCGGCCAGTACCGGGTCGAGGGTCCCATCGACCCGGGGACGGTCGCGGCCGTCACGTCGTGGTGCGCCGGCGCCGGGGAGATGCCCCTGCACCTGAGCACCACCGGCACGTCGCTGGCTGAGGCCTACTTCACGCTGACCGCCGATGCGGAGAGGTCCGCATGAGCGCCGCAGCCCCCGCGCCCCAGCCCGGCCTCCCGCAGGACAGCCTGCCGCTGGCCCCGGCGCCCGGACCCGCCCCGCGGCTCGCGCGCTGGCGGGCCCAGACCTCGCTGGAGTGGCGCCTGCTGATGACCAACGGCGAGCAGGTGCTGCTCACCCTCGTCATCCCGCTGGTCGCACTGGTGGCCGTCACCCAGCTCGGCCTGGCCGACCTCGACGCTGCCACGCCGGGCGTCATGGCCCTGGCGGTCCTGTCCAGCGCGTTCACCGCGACCGCGATCGCCACGGGGTTCGAGCGACGGTCCGGCGTGCTGAAGTACCTCGGCTCCACGCCGCTGTCCCGCTCGGGGCTGCTCGTCGGCAAGGTGGCTGCGACGGCAGCCGTGATCGTGGTCCAGCTGCTGCTGATCGGCGGGGCAGCAGCCCTGATGGGCTGGCAGCCGGCCGCCGCCTCGCCCCCGGTGCTGCTCCTGACGGTGGCGCTGGGAACGGCCGCCCTCGGCTCCTGGGGGTTCGCCCTGGCCGGGCTCCTGCGCGCGGAGGCAACGCTGGCAGTGGCCAACGGCATCTTCCTGCTGCTCATGCTGGCGGGCGGGACCGTCCTGCCGACGGGACGCCTGCCCGGGCCCCTGGCCGCCGTGGTGGAGCTGTTGCCCAGCGCCGCGCTGGGGGATGCCCTGCGCGCCCTGCTGGACCCCGCCCTGGCCGGCGCCGGGCAGCCGTGGCGGGATCTCGTGGTCCTCGCCATCTGGGCGGTCACCGGCACCGCGGTGGCGATCCGGACCTTCCGCTGGGAGTAGGCCGGCCGACCACCCGCCGGCCGCTGGGGCGCCGCAGAACCCGGGCTAGGCTTCTGCCGTGGTCGCCTCCGAGAGCCCCCTGCGAACCGAGCGAGACGTTGCCCCCTCCCCCGTCAGCCCGGGCGCACAGCGGATCTTCCTGGCGAACCTGATCGCCCAGATCGGCATCGTCCTCACCGGCGGGCTCGTCCGGGTCACGGGATCCGGGCTCGGCTGTCCCACCTGGCCGGAGTGCGTGGAGGGCTCGCTGGTCCCCGTCGAGGGGCAGGCTGAGGAGTTCCACAAGTTCATCGAGTTCGGCAACCGGCTGCTGACGTTCGTGCTGGCGTTCCTCGCGATCGCGGCGGTGGCGGTGGCCCTGCGCCAGCGCGCGCGCTGGCGGGCCGAGGGGGCCCAGCCGCGCGGGCCCATCCTGCTGCTGGCGGCCGTCCCGCTGGTCGGGACCCTGGCCCAGGCCGTGCTCGGCGGCATCACCGTGCTCACCGAGCTGCACCCGCTGCTGGTCGGGGCGCACTTCCTGCTGTCCATCGCCGTCATCGCCGGCTGCGTGGTGCTCGTCCACCGCGCCGCGGAGCCCGGGGACGAGCCGCTGGTCCGGCTGGTCCGCCCGGAGATCCGGGCCATGTCCTTGGTCCTGGTGGCGACCTGCGCAGTGGTCGTCGTGCTCGGCACGCTGGTCACCGGCGCCGGGCCGCACTCCGGGGATGCCGACATCGACAACCGCCTCCCGTTCGACGTGCGGACCCTGGCCTGGCTGCACGCGGACGTGGTCCTGCTGTTCGTCGGCCTCATCCTCGGGATGTGGTTGGCGCTGCGCCTCACCGACGGACCGGCTCCTGCGCGCCGATGGACCCGGGCGCTGATCGGCCTGGCCGTCGTCCAGGGAGTCGTCGGCTACGCGCAGTGGTTCACCGGGGTGCCGTGGGCGCTCGTGGCCGTCCACATGCTCCTGGCGTGCCTGGTCTGGGTCGCCACCTTGAAGAACCACCTGAGCCTGCGCGCCCGGGGCTGACCTACGGAAGGACGGTCGGCGCCCCGCTCGGGGGGGCTGGTGGCGACGCCGACGCCGTCGGGCCCGGCGACGCCGACGGCGCAGGGCTCTGCGACGCCGGCGTGGTCGGGCTCGCCGAGCCGCTGGCACTGGGGGCCGAGCTGGGGCTCGGCGACTGCGGCGCGCTCGGGGACGGTGACGTCGATGGGCTGGGGGCCTGAGTGCCGCCGGGGGACTCCGACGGGGCGGGCGACGGGGCCGGCGACGGGGACTCCGAGGGGCTCGGCGATGGCGACCCGGACGGGTCGGGGGACGGCGACGCACTCGTCCCGGGCTCGTTCGTCCCGTTCGCACCGAGCTGCCCACCGGTCGAATCGCTCAGGGGCCGCGGGTCGCCGCTCAGGTCGGACGGCTGATCGTCGGCATTCGTGGTTCCACGACTCCCCAGGAGGACCGTGCGGGTCGCCTGCGTCGTCGGTGCCCCAGGCGCGCCTGCTCCGGCCGGGCCGCTGTCCTGACCCACCAGCGGGACCGACGGCGCAGCCGCCAGGGTCGGGAACGGCTCGAGCTCGGCCTCCGGCTGGGCGAGGATCCGGTCGACGTCCGCCGCCGAGAGCACCTGCACCGGCTCGTCGGCCACCACCTCTCGCACCGCACCCACGGAGGCGAGCCCCACGCCGGCCGCCCCGGCGGCCACCGCTGCCCAGGCAGCCATCGGCATCCACCGCGGTGTCATGTCCCACATTGTGCCCCTTTGGACACCTAACGCGGGGATAAGGCGTCGGACTTCTGCTGGATGTCCTCCCGAGACCTGCCCCGATGGGGCGCTACCGTGGGGGCATGTCGCGACTGCTGGTGGTGGAGGACGACCCGGGGATCCGGTCGGCGCTGATCCACGCCCTGACGGATCACGGCCATGCCGTGGACTCCGCTCCGAACGCGATGCAGGGCCTGCAGCAGGCCGTGAGCGGGGACCCGGACCTGGTCGTGCTCGACCTGGGCCTGCCCGACCTCGACGGCGTTGAGCTGCTGCGGATGCTGCGCGCGGTGAGCGCCACTCCGGTCATCGTGGCGACCGCCCGCGACGACGAGCAGGTCGTCGTCAGCGCCCTCGACGCCGGTGCCGACGACTACGTCATCAAGCCGTTCTCCGCCGCGACCCTCGATGCGCGCATCCGCGCCGTGCTGCGCCGGACGCACGCCAACGGCCCCGCCACCGACCTCGTGGTCGGCGACCTGCACCTCGACACCCGCGGTCGGATCGCGGAGCTGGCAGGCGAGCCGCTCGAGCTCAGTCCCCGGGAGTTCGACCTGCTGGCCTACCTCATGGCCCGCCCCGGCGAGGTCATCACCAAGCGGGAGCTGCTCGCCGAGGTCTGGCGCGTGTCGTACGGCGGCGGGGAGAAGACCATCGACGTGCACCTGTCATGGCTCCGGCGGAAGCTCGGTGAGACAGCGCAGCAGCCCCGATACCTGCACACGGTGCGGGGCGTGGGGGTCAAGCTCATGGAGCCCTGAGGCGCGTGCGCCGACGGATCCTGCTCACCCTCCTGGCCTCGACCTCCATCGTCCTGATCGCCTTCCTCGTCCCGCTGATGGTGATCATCGGTGACCTGTCGGTGGACCGCGCCCAGCGACAGGTCGTCCTGGAGATCCAGCCCCTCGTCTCCCGCATCCCCGTCGTCGACGACACCGACCTCGAGGACCTCGTCACGAGCTTCGCCACCCGGACTGAGCGCCCGGCGACGCTCTACCTGGCCGACGACACCGCGATCGGCGTCCCCCGCTCGCCGGATGCCGCCGTCGAGCTCGCGCGTGAGAAGGGGGCATTCTTCGCCGAGGTCCCGGGCGGTCGGGACCTGCTCGTGCCGATCTACACCGACGCCGGCGAGGCAGTCCTGCGCGTCTTCGTGACCGAGTCCGAGCTGACCGGGGCGGTCGCCCGGGCGCGCATCACGCTGGTCGCGCTCGGCCTGCTGCTGCTGGCGCTGTCGGTCGGTCTGGGGCTGCTGCTGGCGCGCGCGTTCCTGCGACCGATCGGCGAGCTCAGCAGCACCGCCGGCCGGCTGGCCGCCGGCGACCTGTCCGCACGGGTCCCAGCCAGCGACATCCGGGAGATCGACACCGCGGGGCGCGCGCTGAACCGGATGGCGGACCGGATCGTCGAGCTGCTGGGCCTCGAGCGGGAGGAGGTGGCCGACCTCGCGCATCGCCTGCGCACCCCGGTGGCCGCCCTGCGGCTCGACGCCGAGTCGCTGCCGACCGGCGAGCCCACGGAGCGCCTGCGGACCGACGTCGACCAGCTCGAGCGCATGGTGGACGAGGTCATCCGCGAGGCCCGCCGCCCGTTGCGGGAGCAGGCGCCGGCGACCGCGGACCTGTGCCGGGTCGCCCTCGAGCGGACGGCCTTCTGGGCCGTCCTGGCCGAGGACCAGGACCGGGACATGCACGTCGACGTCCCGCGGACGCCGCTGTTCGTGGCCTGCGACGCCCGGGACCTCGGGGACGCCCTCGACGCGCTGATCGGCAACGTGTTCTCGCACACCGCCGAGGGCGTCGCCTTCCAGATCTCCATCGGCGTGAGCACCGGACCCCTGGCGTGGCTCGAGGTCTGCGACGACGGGCCCGGGATGCCGGAGGCCGACGTGCTGGTGCGCGGGCTCTCCGACTCCGGCTCGACCGGGCTGGGGCTGGACATCGCTCGCCGGGTCGCCGAGCGGTCCGGCGGCACGATCGAGCTCGGCTCCGCCGCCTCGGGAGGGGCCCGCGTGCGGATGTACCTGCAGCCCGCGGGTCCGGCGACGCCGTCCGGTTGACCGCCCGGGGTGGCCGCCGTCCATCCCGGCCGAGGGGGCGGGACGGCGGTTCAGGCAGTCACGGCCGGCGCCGCGCGGTCAGCCGAGGAACGGATCGATTGCGATCGCCAGGAACAGCAGCGACAGGTACGAGATCGACCCGTGGAACAGGCGCATGGCCCCCGGCTCGACGGCACCGCGGCGCACCCTGCTGCGCAGGGCGTAGGCCTCGTACAGGAACGCCGCGCCGAGCACGATCGCGGTCCCCGTGTACAGCCAGCCCATGCCAGCCACCGGGGTCAGCAGCAGCGAGGTGGCCACCATCGCCCACGAGTAGCGCACGATCGCCCCGGCGACGGCCGGTCCGTCGGCCACGGCGGGGAGCATCGGCACCCGCGCGGCCTGGTAGTCCGCCCGGAACCGCAGCGCCAGGGGCCAGTAGTGCGGCGGGGTCCAGAAGAACACGATCCCGAACAGGACCAGGGGGTCCAGGCCAGCGACCCGGTCACGGCCGACCAGCCGATGAGGACCGGGAAGCACCCGGCGGCACCGCCCCACACGATGTTCTGGGCGGTCCGGCGCTTCAGCAGCATCGTGTAGATGAAGACGTAGAAGCCGATCGCGGCAGCAGCGAGCGCGGCCGACAGCCAGTTGACGGTCGTGCCGAGCAGCACGACGGAGAGCACGCTGAGCCCGATCCCGAACCGGAGGGCGGACCGCGTGGAGATGTGGCCCATCACGAGGGGCCGATGCTGCGTGCGCACCATCACTGCGTCGATGTCGCGGTCGTAGACCTGGTTGATGACGTTCGCGCCCGCGGCGGCCATGCTCCCGCCCAGCAGGGTGAGCAGCACCGTCGACAGGGGAGGGAAGCCGCCGGCGGCCAGGAACATGACCGGGACCGTCGTGACGAGCAGCAGTTCGATCACACGGGGCTTGGTCAGCGCGAGGTACGCCCGCCAGCTGGGCACATCCCGGTCGCGGGACCCGGCGCCGGCACGCCCCGACTGCACTGCGGTCACCTGAACATCCTAGCGGGGTGCTGCGCGGTCTCGGACCGGCCCACGACTAGCCTGAGCCCGGACATCCCAGCCTGGAGGGCGCATGACGAACTGGACCGACCTCGACGAGCGTGCCGTCGCTACCGCCCGGGCGCTGGCCGCCGACGCGGTGCAGAAGGTCGGCAACGGGCATCCAGGCACGGCCATGGCCCTCGCCCCGGCGGCGTACCTGATCTTCCAGCGGTTCCTGCGGCACGACCCCGCGGACCCAACCTGGCTGGGCCGCGACCGGTTCATCCTGTCCTGCGGGCACTCCAGCCTGACGCTCTACATCCAGCTGTACCTGGCCGGCTACCCCGTCTCGCTCGAGGACCTCGAGTCGTTCCGGACCCTCGGCTCGCAGTCCCCCGGCCACCCGGAGCACGACCCCGCGCGGGGCATCGAGATGACCACCGGTCCCCTCGGCCAGGGCGTGTCCTCGGCGGTCGGCCTGGCCATGGCGATGCGCTACAGCCGCGGGCTGCTCGACCCGGAGGCTCCGCCCGGGCGGAGCCCCTTCGACGCCACGGTGTGGGTGCTGGCCTCGGACGGCGACCTGCAGGAGGGAATCTCCGCCGAGGCCGCCTCCCTGGCCGGGACGCAGGCCCTGGGCAACCTCATCGTGGTGTGGGACGACAACGGGATCTCCATCGAGGGCGACACCGCCGTGTCGTTCACCGAGGACGTGCCCGCGCGCTACCGCGCCCAGGGCTGGGACGTGCGCAGGGTCGACCTCGCGGCCGACGGGTCGGTCGACGTCGCCGGCCTGGCCCTGGCGCTGGAGGGCGCCCGCGCCGAGACCGGCCGCCCGACGCTGGTCCAGCTGCGCACGATCATCGGGTGGCCCGCGCCCACGCTGCAGGACACCGGGACGGCGCACGGTGCCGCACTCGGCGCTGACGAGGTCGCCGCCACCAAGGTGGCCCTGGGCCTTGACCCCGCGCAGTCGTTCGCCGTCGCTGACGACGTGCTCGCCCACGCCCGCAGGGTCGGCGACCGGGGTGCCGCCCTGCGCGCCGAATGGGACAGGGACCTCACCGCCTGGCGCGAGCGCAATCCCGATCGGGCCACGCTGCTGGACCGCCTCTCGACCGGGGCCCTGCCCGAGGGCTGGCAGGACGCGCTGCCGACCTGGCAGCCGGGCACGGCGGTGGCCACGCGCAAGGCCTCGCAGAAGGTCATCAACGCGCTGGCCGGAGTCCTGCCCGAGCTGTGGGGCGGATCTGCCGACCTCGGCGAGTCCAACGGCACCTCCATCGCCGGCGGCGGCTCGTTCCTGCCCGCCGGCTCCCCCGTCCCGGACGCCGATCCGTACGGACGGGTTCTGCACTTCGGCATCCGTGAGCACGCCATGGGCGCGATCCTCAACGGCATCGCGCTGCACGGCCTGACCCGCGCCTTCGGGGGGACCTTCCTGGTCTTCAGCGACTACATGCGCCCCTCCGTTCGGCTGGCCGCGCTGATGGAGCTCGCAACGCTGTACGTGTGGTCGCACGACTCGATCGGTGTCGGCGAGGACGGCCCGACCCACCAGCCGATCGAGCACCTGTGGGCGCTGCGCGCCATCCCGGGACTGGCCGTGGCCAGGCCCGCGGACGCCAACGAGACGGCTCAGGTGTGGGCCGCCGCGCTGGAGTCCGGCCGGCCGACCGGGCTGATCCTGACCCGCCAGGACGTGCCGGTCCTCGACCGGGCCGCGGGTGCGCCGGCGACCGAGGCCCGACGGGGCGCCTACGTCCTGGCCGAGGCCTCGACCGGCTCGCCGGACCTGCTGCTGCTTGCCACGGGCTCGGAGGTGGCGGTCGCGGTGGCGGCCCGGGAGATCCTCGAGGGCGAGGGCGTGCCGACCCGCGTGGTCTCCATGCCCTGCCTGGAGTGGTTCGCCGCCCAGCCGGCCGAATACGTCGAATCCGTGCTGCCCTCCGCCGTGCGGGCGCGGGTCAGCGTGGAGGCCGGGTCGGCGCAGGGCTGGTGGCGCTACGTCGGCTCGGACGGCGCCTGCGTGTCCGTCGAGCACTTCGGCGAGTCAGCGGCGGGCGCTGCGCTGTTCGCCAAGCTCGGCTTCACCGGCGACAACGTCGCCAGGGTCGCCCGCGAGGTGCTGGCCCGGATCAGCTGATCGGCTGGCAGGTCGCCGACGGATCATCTGCGGCGGCCTGCCCACGCGGACCGACCAGCGCGGGACAAGGCCCGACCAGCAGGCTAGGCCCGGCCCTTGAGGCGCTCCAGTGCCTCGGCCAGGATCGCATCGCCATCGCCGTCGGAGCGACGCTCCTTCACGTAGGCCAGGTGCGTCTTGTAGGGCTCCACCTTGGCCGGCGTCGAGGGTTCTCCCGGGTCGGGCCCGGCCGGGTAGCCACAGGTCGGGCAGTCCCAGAGCTCCGGGATGGCGGCGTCGTCGGCGAAGCTCGGCGTGGTCTCGTGCCCGCGGGCGCGGTAGAAGCTCACCCGGTGCCGCGGGGCAGCATCGCCGCGCTCGGCCTCCCCCATGGGTCCGGAACCAACCCGGCTCCCCCGGATCGCATTGCCACCAGCCACGTCGCCCTCCGATGCACCGAGTTGTACGGGTTCGTCCTCGCAGGGACCCTACATCGCCAGCCCGAGGGCGACGATGCTCGCCACCCATCAGCAGGGCACGCGACCGTGATGCGGTCGAGGTTCTTCTCGGCGACGGAAGTTCCGCCGAGGGAGGAGGAGACGCCGCCGCCGAACAGGTCCGACAGGCCGCCTCCCTTGCCCTTGTGCAGCAGCATCAGGACGATGACGAGGATGGTGAGCACGACAGCACTATCTGCAGAGCGAGTGCACGAACGTGTCCCTTCACCGATGGCGAAGGATACGCACCTTGCTGCCGACACCGACCACGGCGCGCCCCGGGCCGACCTGACCGACCCGCGGCCCCGCCCCTGCCGGTCCGGCAGGGGCGGGGCCGCGGAGGCGGAAACGGCTCAGGCGAGCCGGTACTTGCAGATGGCGACGAACTCGTCGGCGTCCAGCGAGGCGCCGCCGATCAGCGCACCGTCGACATCCTGACCGGCCATGATCTCGACAGCGTTGGCCGCCTTGACCGAGCCGCCGTACTGGATGCGGATCGCCTCGGCGACCTCCGGCGCCGTACAGCTCGGCCAGGCGGCGCCGGATCGCCGCGCACATCTCCTGCGCGTCCTCGGCGTGGCCATGACGCCCGTGCCGATCGCCCAGACCGGCTCGTAGGCGATGACGATCGTCGCCACCTCCTCCGCCGGGATGTCGGCCAGGCCGCCGTCGAGCTGGCCGAGGGTGACCTGCTCCTGGATGCCGGCCTGCGCGCTCCTCCTTGACCTCGCCGATGCACATGATCGGGGAGAGGCCGTGCTTGTAGGCGGCCTTGACCTTGGCGTTGACCAGGGCGTCGTCCTCGGCGTGGTACTGCCGGCGCTCGCTGTGCCCGATCACCGCGTAGGTGCAGCCGAGCTTCGTCAGCATCGGACCGGAGATCTCGCCGGTGTAGGCGCCCTTGTCCTGCGCCGAGATGTCCTGGCTGCCGTAGACGACCTCGAGGCTTGTCGGCGTCCACGGTGGTCTGGACCGAGCGGATGTCGGTGAACGGGACCATGACGGCGACCTCGACGGCCTCGAAGTCCTCGTCGGTCAGTCCGAAGGCGACCTTCTGGACGAGTGCGATGGCCTCGTGGTGGTTGAGGTTCATCTTCCAGTTGCCGGCCATCAACGGCTTGCGTGCCATGTGTCGTGCTCCTCCCAGGATGCGCGAGACCGGCGCAGACCTTGCCCTCAAGGAACTCGAGGGACGCGCCGCCGCCGGTGGAGATGTGGGAGAAGCCGTCCTCCGAGGCCGAGGATGCGGACCGCTGCGGCGGAGTCGCCGCCGCCGATCGACCGTGATCGCCCCGGAGCCGGATCGCCTTGCGCGACCTCCAGCGTGCCGGCGGCGAAGGCGACTATCTCGAAGACACCGATCGGGCCGTTCCACACGATCGTCCTGGCGTCGGCGACCTTGCCGGTGAACAGGTCGATCGTGGCCGGGCCGATGTCCAGGCCCATCCAGCCGTCCTCGATCTCGCGGCCGGGACGGTCTTGTTCTCCGCCGTCCTCCTTGCTGGGGAAGGCCACGACGCCGGTGTCGACCGGGAGCAGCGAGATCAACGCCGCGCTCATGGCGTTGGCCAGGTAGGCCCTTGACCGCCTCGATCTGATCGGCCTCGAACAGCGAGTCGCCTGCCGTGTTGTAGCCCTTCGCGGCGAGGAACGTGAAGGCACATGCCCCCGCCGATCAGCAGGCGGTCGACGCTGGCGATCAGGTTGTTGATCACGCCGAGCTTGTCGGAGACCTTCGATCCGCCGAGCACGACCACGTAGGGCCGGTCGGGGTCGGTGAGCACCTTCTGGAACGACGTGGCCTCCTTCTCCACGAGCAGGCCGGCGGCGTTGGGCAGCAGCTCGGCGACGTCGTAGACGGAGGCCTGCTTGCGGTGGACGACGCCGAAGCCGTCGGTGACGTACAGGTCGGCCAGGTCGGCGAGCTCAGCGGCGAGGGCGGCCCGCTCGGCCTCATCCTTGCTTGTCTCGCGCGGGTCGTAGCGGACGTTCTGCAGGAGGACGACGTCGCCGTCGCTGATCTCCGCCACGACGGCCGTCGCCTACTCGCCGGTCGCGTCCGAGGTGAGGCGCACGTCCGGGCCGAGCAGCTCGCCGAGCCGGTCGGCGACGGGCGCCAGGGACCCGGGGCTTCGCCTACGCCCTTGGGCCGCCCCAGGTGCGCGACGGCGATGACCTTGGCCCCCCGGCCTCGATGAGGGCCTGGATCGTGGGCAGGCTGCGCCCTGATGCGACCGTCGTCGGTGATCACGCGCGTCCCGTAGGCCGTCCTTGCAGCGGCACGTTGAAGTCCGCCCTGACCAGTACCCGCTTGCCGGCAACATCCAGATCGCATGTCTGCTTCGCTCTCCCTTTGTGGGTGAACGTGCGCCGCCTTGCGGGTCAGAGCCCAAGCGGTTCGGCGGGACGCTATGCCGAGAGCGGGCCGCGGATGGCGGGCCCGTGAATGCGCCGGATTCACCTCCCGGGCGCCGGCCGAGCGGGCACGGCCGCCGTCGAGCACCCGTCATCGCGGTGATCCCGCCTCCGTGTCCGGGACGCCCTCGACGGCGGCGCGCTTGTCGGCCAGCGCGAGCAGCCGCCGGATCCGGCCGGCGATCGCGTCCTTGGTCAGCGGCGGGTCGGCGAGGCGCCGAGCTCCTCCAGGCTGGCCTGCCGGTGCTCGATCCGCAGCCGGCCCGCCGCGGCGAGGTGGTCGGGCACGTCGTCGCCCAGGATCTCCAGGGCCCGCTCGACGCGGGCGCCGGCGGCCACGGCGGCCCGGGCCGAGCGGCGCAGGTTGGCGTCGTCGAAGTTGGCCAGCCGGTTGGCGGTGGCCCTGACCTCTCGGCGCATCCGCCGCTCCTCCCACGCCAGCACCGAGGAGTGCGCGCCCATGTGGGTCAGCATCGCGCTGATGGCCTCTGCGTCGCGGATGACGACCCGGTCGACGCCGCGGACCTCCCGGGCCTTCGCCGAGATCCCCAGCCGGCGGGCGGCACCGACGAAGGCAAGGGCCACCTCCGGGCCGGGACAGGTGATCTCCAACGGCTGCGAGCGCCCGGGCTCGGTCAACGACCCGTGGGCCAGGAAGCCCCCCGCCATGCGGACTTCGCGTCCTCGATGCCCCGTTCACCACACGGCCGGCAGCCCGCGCACCGGCCGGCCCGTGTTGTCCAGAAGTCCGGTCTGCTTGGCGAGGGCTGGCCCTCCGGGCACCACCGCAGCACGTACCGGTTGCCGCGGCGCATCCCGGAGGGCTGCACGACGGTGAGCGTCGCCGCGTGGCCGAAACTCAGCGATCTGGCCCGGGCCCGCCGGGCGGCCGCGGCGGTGTCCAGCTCCGCCTCGACGACGACCCGGCCGCCGACGATGTGCAGGCCGCCGGCGAACCGGAGCAGGGAGGACACCTCGGCCTTCCGGCAGCACGTCCTCGTGATCGGCAGTCGGCTCAACTCGTCCTTGACACCCGCCGTCATCGCCATGCCGGAATACTGCCATGCCCGATGAGCTCCCCGAGGGCCCTCCCCAGCAGGAGATCGGGTCATGGTGCCCCGGGCCGGCCCGCGGATCGGCCACCGGGCGCAGGACCAGCTCGGCGCCCAACTGCGCGCAGGCCTCACGCAGCAGGCCGACATCCGGCGCGTGGTCGGGATCGGCGAGCACCGCGTCGAGCCGCACGTCGGGGAACGCCTCGGCCATCACGTGCAGGTGGTTCTGGGGGCTGAAGCCCGTGGTCTCCCCCGGCTGGGCGATCAGGTTGAGCACCAGGATCCGCTGCGCGGCGGCTTCCGTGACGGCCGTGCGGATCCCCGGCACCAGCAGGCTGGCCATGACGGACGTGTACCACGACCCGGGCCCGAGGACGATGGCCTCGGCCCGCTGGAGGGCATCGACCGCCTCCGGGCAGGGGGGCGGGTCGGCTGGGTCGAGGCCGATGCTGACGACCCGGCCCGGCGTGATCGCCACGTTGTGCTGGCCGCGAACGGTGGACAGCCCGGGGGCGCCCGGGATGTCGCGGAACTCGGCGACGATCTCGAGTCCCAGGGGCGTCACGGGAAGCACCCGGCCGTGGGCGCCCAGCAGGGAGCCCACCCAGTCCAGGCCGGCGACGAGGTCCCCGGTCTGCTCCCAGAGCGCGGTGATCAGCAGGTTGCCCACCGCGTGCCCCGCCACGTCACCGGCGGAGAACCGGTGCTGGACCACCGAGCTCCAGGTCCGGCCCCAGACGTCGTCGCCGCACAGGGCGGCCAGGGCCATCCGCAGGTCGCCGGGTGGCGGCACCCCGATCTCCCGGCGCAGCCGACCGCTGGAGCCGCCGTCATCGGCCATGCCGACGACAGCCGTGAGCTGGTCGGTGACCGCGCGCAGGGCCCGCAGGGACACCGCCAGCCCGTGGCCGCCGCCCAGCGCGACGACCCGGGCCCCCGTGCCGCCCGGCCGGCGCCCCGTGCCGCCCGGCATCATTCGCGACCCAGGTCCCGGTGCACGACGTTCACCTCGAGCCCGGCGTGGACCAGGCGCGCCGCCAGGTTCTCGGCCATCGCCACCGAGCGGTGCTTGCCCCCCGTGCAGCCGACCGCGACGGTGGCGAAGCGCTTGCCCTCGCGCAGGTACCCGTCGGTGGCCAGGTCGACGACGCTGGCGTAGCGGTCGAGGAACTCCGCGGCGCCTTCCTGGGCCACCACGTAGTCGTTGACGGGGGCGTCGACGCCCCGCAGCTCACGCAGCTCGGGGATCCAGTACGGGTTCGGCAGGAAGCGCACGTCGGCCACGAAGTCAGCGTCCATGGGGATCCCGTACTTGAACCCGAAGGACATCACCGTGGCGCGCAGGCGCACCGGCTCCCCCGACTCGAACGCGGCATCGATGGCCCGCCGCAGGTCGTGGATCGAGCGGTTCGACGTGTCGATCACCAGGTCCGCCGTCGCGCGCAGGTTGCCCAGCAGCTCGCGCTCGCGGTGGATCGCGTCGAGCAGGCGACCGGGACCCTGCAACGGGTGGGGTCGGCGGTTGGACTCGAACCTGCGCACGAGCGCGTCGTCGTTGGACTCCAGGAAGACGATCTTGAGGTCCGCGCCGTGGGCGAGGGCCTCGTTGACGGCCGACTCCACCTGGTCGAACAGCCTGCCGCCCCGCACGTCGACCACCACGGCCACCCGGTCGATGTCCGAACGGTGCCCGAGCAGCTCGAGGGTGGGCCCGAGCATCTGGGGCGGCAGGTTGTCGATGACGAACCAGCCGAGGTCCTCGAGTGCCCGCGCCGCGCTGGACCTCCCTGCTCCGGACATCCCGGAGACCAGGAGCACCTCGAACCCGCCGAACCGCTGGCCGCCCGCCTGCTCCGCCGTCACCGTGCTGGCTCCTGGATCACCGGCCCATCGTCCCCCATGATCTCCCCGGTCGTCAGGTTGACCGCCGGCGCGTCGGTCGCAAGCAGCGCGGCCAGGACGCGCTGCGCCAGCGCGGGGCCGAAGCCCGGGACCTCGGCGACCTCGTCCGGCGTCGCCCGCCGGATCCGCTTGACCGAGCCGAACCGGGCCAGCAGGGCCTTGCGGCGCGCGGGGCCGAGCCCGGGGATGTCGTCCAGCGCGCTGGCGGTCATCCGGGTGGAGCGCTTCTGCCGCTGGTAGCGGATGGCTGTGCGGTGGGCCTCGTCGCGGATCCGTTGCAGCAGGTACAGCCCCTGGCTGGTCCTGGGCAGGATCACCGGATCCTCCTCGTCGGGCAGCCACACCTCCTCGAGCCGCTTGGCCAGCCCGACGACGGCGATGCCGGTCAGGCCCTGGGCGGCCAGGGCCTGGGTTGCCGCGGCGACCTGCGGCGCGCCACCGTCGATCACGACCAGGCTCGGCGGGTAGGCGAACCTCGTCGCGCGGCCCGGGGTCGGCTGGTCCGCCCCGAGCGGTTCGGGCGGGGCCCCGGCCGGTGACTCAGGCAGAGCCTCCCCGTCCGGGCCAGCGCCCATCCCGTCGACCGGGTCCGGGCCGTTGGAGGCGCGGGCCAGCCGGCGGAACCGGCGGCTGATCACCTCCGCGATCGCGGCGACGTCGTTCTGGCCCTCGAAGCCCTTGATCGCGAACCGCCGGTACTCCGAGGGCCTGGGCAGGCCGTCCTCGAAGACGACCATCGACGCGACGACGTCGTCGGCGCCGAGGTTGGACACGTCGAAGCACTCGATCCGCAGCGGGGCGGTGGGCAGGTCGAGCGCGTCGGTGAGCTCGGTGAGCGCCTGGCTGCGCGTGGTCAGGTCACCCGAGCGCCGGAGCTTGTGCGAGGCCAGCGACTGCGTGGCGTTGCGTGTCACGGTCTCCATCAGCGCGCGCTTGTCGCCACGGTGCGCAACCGCGACCCGGACGGGGCCTCCGCGTCGCTGGCCCAGCCACTGGGCGAGGACCGCGACCTCGGCCTCGGGGGGCAGGGCGGGCGCCAGCACGGTGCGCGGCACGTCCGCGTCGGGCTCGCCGTACATCTGCTCGAGCAGCGTCGCCACGAGCTGGCCCTCGTCTGCGTCATCGACCCGCTCCACGATGAAGCCGCGCTCGCCGCGGATCCGGCCGTCGCGCACGTGGAACACCCGCACGGAGGCCTCGAGCTCGTCGGCGGCCAGGCCCACGATGTCGGCGTCCGTGCCATCGGGCAGCACGACGGCGTTGCGCTCGAGGACCCGCTCCAGCGCCGCGAGGTCGTCGCGCAGCCGGGCGGCCCGCTCGTAGTCCAGCTCGGCGGCAGCGGCGGCCATCTGCTCCTGGCGGGCACGCACGAACCCGGCCGAGTGACCGGCCATGAACGCACAGAAGTCGTCGACGATCGCCCGGTGCTCTTGCGGCGTGACCGAGCCGACGCACGGCGCGGAGCACTTGTCGATGTAGCCCAGCAGGCAGGGCCGCCCGGAGGCCTGCGCGCGGCGGAACACCCCGCGGCTGCACGTTCGCATGGGGAAGACGCGCAGCAGCTGGTCCACGGTCTCGCGGATCGCCCACGCGTGCGTGTACGGGCCGAAGTAGCGCACGCCGGGGCGCTTCTCGCCGCGCATGACCATCGCGCGGGGGAACTCCTCGGCGACGGTCACCGCCAGGTAGGGGTAGGACTTGTCATCGCGGTACCGGACGTTGAAGCGCGGGTCGTACTCCTTGATCCAGGCGTACTCGAGGCTCAGCGCCTCGACCTCCGTGGCGACCACGACCCAGTCGACGTCGCGAGCTGACGACACCATCGAGCGGGTCCGGGCATGCAGGCCGGACGGGTCCTGGAAGTAGGACGTGAGCCGGGCCCGCAGGTTCTTGGCCTTGCCAACGTAGATGACGCGACCGTGCCCGTCCCGGAACCGGTAGACCCCCGGGTCGGTGGGGATCTGGCCGGGTGCGGGTCGGAAGTCTGGGCTCACCTCACGCCAGGCGGATGCTGTCGCCCTCGACCGTGATGGCCACCGGCTCCAGGCCCCGCGGCGCCGGCCCCTCCAGCCGATCCCCGGTGGAGCCGTCGAAGGTGCTGCCGTGACAGGGGCACCGGATCGTGTTCTCGGTCACCTCAGCCACCGGGCAGCCGGCGTGCGGGCACGTGCCGTTGAAGGCCTCGAACTGACCGTCGGCGGGTTGGGTGACCACCACGACCGAACCGCCGACCGTGACGACCTTTCCGCCCCCGACTGGGAACTCGGTGGTCGAGGCCAGCACCTCGCCAGTGGCCGCGCCGCCGCCCTGCGCCGGCGAGGACCCCGACGGGGACTCAGCGGGGGTCGCACCGTCACCATTCGGGGTTCCCCCCGTCGTCGAGGCGCCAGCCGCCCCGGTGTCGTTGCTGCTCCCGCACGCCGCGAGCGCCAACGCTGCCAGCGCGGCAGCCGACCCGGTGAGCACCCCCCGACGGGTCACCGCCCCGAGGTCGTCACCGAGCCTGATCGCGGCAGGCCCGCTGACGCTGGCCTTGCGGGCGTTCCCGCCCTCCATGCCGGCGTCGAGCGCGGCGCTGCCTGCCGCGGCGCATCCGCATGCACATGTGCCCTCAGCCATCAGCCCTACCTCCGTCGTCGTCGTCGTCGTCGGCCAGACTACGCAGGCACGAGGCCCGTGGCGAGAAGTGCGCGGAGAAATCTTCCGGTGTGGCTCGCCTCGTGCTCGGCGACCTGCTCCGGGGTCCCCGACACGACCACGCTCCCGCCCCCCGAACCACCCTCCGGGCCCAGGTCGACGACCCAGTCGGCGGTCTTGATCACGTCGAGGTTGTGCTCGATCACGATCACCGAGTTGCCCTTGTCCACCAGGGAGTGCAGGACGCCCAACAGCTTGCGGACGTCCTCGAAGTGCAGGCCTGTCGTCGGCTCGTCGAGGACGTAGATCGTGCGCCCGGTGCTGCGCCGCTGCAGCTCGCTGGCCAGCTTCACGCGCTGGGCCTCGCCGCCGGACAGGGTGGGCGCAGGCTGGCCGAGCCGCACGTAGCCCAGGCCGACGTCGACCAGGGTCTGCATGTGCCGGGCGATGGGCGGCACCGCGGCGAAGAACTCCAGCGCCTCCTCGATCGGCATGTCCAGGACCTGGGCGATCGTCCGGCCCTTGAAGTGGACCTCGAGGGTCTCCCGGTTGTAGCGGTCGCCGTGGCAGACCTCGCAGGGCACGTAGACGTCCGGGAGGAAGTTCATCTCGATCTTGATCGTGCCGTCGCCGGTGCACGCCTCGCACCGACCCCCCTTGACGTTGAACGAGAACCGCCCGGGCAGGTAGCCGCGCACCTTGGCCTCCTGGGTGGAGGCGAACAGCTTGCGGACGTGGTCGAAGACGCCGGTGTACGTGGCCGGGTTGGAGCGCGGGGTGCGTCCGATCGGGCTCTGGTCGACGTGCACGACCTTGTCCAGGTGCTCGAGGCCGGTGACCCTGCCGGTGCCGACCCGGCACGCTGCGGGCACCGTTGAGGTCGCGCGCGAGCACCGTGTAGAGGACGTCGTTGACCAGGGTCGACTTGCCCGACCCGCTGACGCCGGTCACCGCCACGAAGCAGCCGAGGGGGAACTCCGCGGTGACGTTCTGGCAGGTTGTGCTCGCGGGCGCCCTCCACGACCACGGTGCGGGCGGGATCGACGGCCCGCCGCTGGCGGGGCACCTCGATGCGGCGACGCCCCGACAGGTACTGCCCGGTGATCGAATCGGCGTGGTTGAGGAGCTCCTCGACCGGGCCGGAGACGACGATCTGGCCGCCGTGCTCCCCTGCCCCGGGGCCGATGTCGACCACCCAGTCGGCGGTGCGGATGGTGTCCTCGTCGTGCTCCACGACGATCAGGGTGTTGCCGAGGTCCCGCAGCCGTACGAGGGTGTCGATGAGCCGGTGGTTGTCGCGCTGGTGCAGGCCGATGCTCGGCTCGTCCAGGACGTACAGCACGCCGACCAGGCCGGAGCCGATCTGGGTGGCCAGGCGGATCCGCTGCGCCTCGCCCCCGGCGAGCGTTCCCGCGGGTCGGGACAGCGACAGGTAGTGCAGCCCCACGTCCATCAGGAACGCCAACCGCTCGTTGACCTCCTTGAGGACGCGCGCGGCGATCTGGGCGTCCCGGTCGGAGACGTCGAGCTCGGCCAGGAACCGGGCTGCCTCGCCGATAGGCATCTCGGCGATGGTGGCGATGTTCACGCCACCGACGGTCACGGCCAGGGACACCGGCTTGAGCCGGGCGCCGTCGCAGGCGGGGCAGGGGACCTCGCGCATGTAGCCCTCGTACCGCTCGCGCGCGGCGTCGCTCTCGGACTCGGCGTGCCTGCGCTGGATGAACGGGATCGCGCCCTCGAAGCCCGTCGAGTACGAGCGATCCCGGCCGTAGCGGTTGCGGTACCGGACGTGGACCTGGTGGTTGTAGCCGTGCATCAGGGCGTCGCGCAGGGCCTCGGGGAGGTCCCGGAACGGCGTGTCGATGTCGGCGTCGAACTCCTGGGCCAGCGCGGTGACCAACCGGCCGTAGTACTCGGACAGGGTCCCGGAGCTGGCCCAGGGCGCGATCGCACCCTTGGCCAACGTGAGGTCGGGGTCCGGCACGACGAGCTCCGGGTCCACCTCCATGCGGGTGCCCAGGCCGGTGCACTGGGGGCAGGCGCCGAACGGGGAGTTGAAGGAGAACGACCGAGGCTCCAGCTCCTCGAACGACTGGCCGTCGTACAGGCACACGAGGTGCTCGCTGAACAGCCGCTCGCGCTCGGGGTCGTCCGCGTCGGCGTCCACGAACTCGAGGCTGACCACCCCTCCAGCCAGGCGCAGGGCCGTCTCGATGGAGTCCGTCAGCCGGCGGCGGGCCGAGGCCTTGGCAGCGAGCCGGTCGACCACGATCTCGATCGTGTGCTTCTCCTGCTTCTTCAGGGTCGGCGGCTCGGTGAGGGGGTGGACGACCCCGTCGACTCGGGCCCGGCTGAAGCCCTGCGCCTGCATCTGGCGGAACAGGTCGGAGTACTCGCCCTTGCGCTCCCGGATGACCGGGGCGAGCACCTGGAACCGGGTGCCCTCCGGGCAGGTCGAGGATCTGGTCGACGATCTGCTGGGGCGTCTGGCGGCCCACCGGTCGGCCGCACGAGGGACAGTGCGGCTTGCCGATCCGGGCGAACAGCAGGCGCAGGTAGTCGTAGACCTCGGTGATCGTGCCGACCGTGGACCGGGGGTTGCGCGACGTCGACTTCTGGTCGATCGAGACCGCCGGGGACAGGCCGTCGATGAAGTCGACGTCGGGCTTGTCCATCTGGCCGAGGAACTGCCGGGCGTAGGCGCTCAAGCGACTCCACGTAGCGGCGCTGGCCCTCGGCGAAGATCGTGTCGAAGGCCAGGCTCGACTTGCCGGACCCGGACAGCCCGGTGAACACGACCAGCGCGTCGCGCGGGATCGCCACGGAGACGTCCTTGAGGTTGTGCTCGCGGGCACCTCGGACCGTCAACCGGTCGCGATGGTGCTCAGTGAGGTCCACGCGCAGATCCTAGGCCAGCGCCCTGACATCGGCTTCCGGCCGTTGCGGGTGAGCCCGCGGGGCGCCCGGGCCGGGGGTCGGTCGGGTCCGCTCAGGCCTCGCGCTCCGGCGGGAGCTCACGCAGGGCCTCCCCCTCGACGTCGTTGGCCTCACGCTCGGCGAGCGCCTCCGGGCTCGTGCCCACCAGCGCGGGGTTGCGGCGCACCGCGATGAGGCTCGCCACCGCGGTGACTGCCAGTACCCCGACGATGACGGCCAGCGAGAACGCGATCGAGACCTCAGGGACGGGCAGGTCGGTGGTCTCGTGCAGGGCGTGCAGCAGCAGCTTCACCGCGATGAAGCCGAGGATGATCGCCAGGCCCTTGGACAGGTAGACCAGCCGGTCGAGAAGGCCGTGCAGCATGAAGTACAGCTGGCGCAGGCCCATCAGGGCGAACGCGTTGGCCGTGAAGACGAGGTAGGCCTCCTGGGTCAGCCCGAAGACCGCGGGGATCGAATCCAGCGCGAACAGCAGGTCGGTGGTGCCGATGGCCAGCATGACCAGCGCCATGGGCGTGACCAGCCGCTGGCCGTCGATCTTCACGGTGAGCTTCGTCCCGTGGTACTCGCGGGTCGTGGGCACGCGCCGCTCGACCAGGCGGATCAGCCTGTTGCCCTCGGGGTCGGCCTCCTCGTCGCCGCTGCGCCAGACATGGATGGCGGTGTAGAGCAGGAACGCGCCGAAGAGGAAGAAGGTGGCCGCGAACCGCTCGATCGCCGCGGCGCCGAGGACGATCAGGATGCCGCGCAGGATCAGCGCGATGACGATGCCCACCGTGAGCACCCGGTGGCGGTGCTCCTCGGGGACGGCGAACGACGACATGATGATCATGAAGACGAACAGGTTGTCGACGCTGAGCGAGTACTCCGTGATGTAGCCGGCCAGGAACTGGCCGCCGTACGCGCTGCCGAACGTCACCCACACGAATGCTGCGAACGCCAGCGCCAGGGCGATGTAGAAGATGACCCAGCGGGTGGCCTCCCTGGCGGTGTACGGGTGCGGGCGCCGGTCGACGATGATCAGGTCGACGACGATGATCCCGATCATGGCGAGGATCGTCATGCCCCAGAGGGCTGCCGACACCTCCACCGATGGCCTCCCACGGGTTCGTCGCCCCCGCCGGGCCCGGTCGCCGAGCCGCAGGTACGGGATCGCTGACCATTGTGTCACGCGATGGCAGGGGCCGATCGTTCCCTGCCACAGGCGCTGCGCCCGCAGCCCCGGCCCGCCCGGTCAGCCGCCAGGGCCCGCCGCAACCATCCCGCGCAGCTCGCGCTTGAGGTCGGAGACCTCGTCCCGGTACCGGGCGGCCACCTCGAACTGCAGGTTGGCTGCCGCCGCGTGCATCTGCTCGGTCAGCTCCTGGATGAGGGCCGCCAGCTCCGTGGCCGGGAGGTCTGCGCGAGCCGGGACGTGCCCCGGCTCGGCGGCCATGCCCGCGGTCCCCTGCCGGCGGGCTCCCCCACGGCCCCGCGACTGGGACCGTCCGGAGCCCATGGAGTTCCAGGTGGCGAGCACCTCCTCGGTGTCGGCGTCCTCGGCCGCCAGCAGGTCGGTGATGTTCGACGATCTTCTTGCGCAGCGGCTGGGGGTCGACGCCCCGCTCCTCGTTGTAGGCGACCTGCATCGCCCGCCGCCGGTTGGTCTCGTCGATCGCCGTCTGCATCGGCTCGGTGATGGTGTCGGCGTACATGTGCACCTGGCCGGACACGTTTCGCGCCGCCCGACCGATGGTCTGGATGAGGCTGCGCTCCGAACGCAGGAACCCCTCCTTGTCGGCATCGAGGATGCTCACCAGCGACACCTCGGGCAGGTCGAGGCCCTCCCGGAGCAGGTTGATCCCGACGAGCACGTCGAAGACGCCCATCCGCAGCTCGCGCAGCAGCTCGACGCGGCGCAGGGTGTCCACCTCGGAGTGCAGGTAGCGCACGCGGATCCCCCGCTCGAGCAGGTAGTCAGTGAGGTCCTCGGCCATCCGCTTGGTCAGGGTGGTGACCAGGACGCGCTCATCACGCTCCGTGCGGAGGTTGATCTCATGCATGAGGTCGTCGATCTGGCCCTTGGTCGGCTTCAGGACGATCTCGGGGTCGATCAGTCCGGTCGGGCGGATCACCTGCTCGACGACGTCGCCGTCGACCTTGGCCAGCTCGTAGGGCCCCGGCGTCGCGGACAGGTAGATGGTCTGGCCGATCCGCTCGACGAACTCCTCCCACCGCAGCGGCCGGTTGTCGGCGGCGCTGGGCAGCCGGAACCCGTGGTCGACCAGCGTGCGCTTGCGGGACATGTCGCCCTCGTACATCCCCCCGATCTGCGGCACGGTGACGTGCGACTCGTCGATGACGAGCAGGAAGTCCTCCGGGAAGTAGTCGAGCAGGCAGTTGGGGGCGCGAGCCGGGCTCGCGGCCGTCGATGTGGCGGGAGTAGTTCTCGATGCCGGAGCAGAAGCCGACCTGGCGCATCATCTCGATGTCGTAGGACGTGCGCATCCGCAGGCGCTGGGCCTCCAGCAGCTTGCCCTGCCGTTCGAGCTCCGCCAGCCGCTCGGCGAGCTCGGCCTCGATCCCGCCGATGGCCCGTTCCATCCGCTCGGGACCGGCCACGTAGTGCGTGGCGGGGAAGATGTAGACCTCGGAGTCCTCGGTCAGGACCTCGCCGGTGACCGGGTGCAGGGTCATCAGCCGCTCGATCTCGTCGCCGAACATCTCGATGCGCACCGGATGCAGCTCGTAGACCGGGAAGACCTCGATCGTGTCGCCCCGGACCCGGAACGTGCCACGCTCGAACGACAGGTCGTTGCGCGCGTACTGGATTCTCGACCAGCTGCCGCAGCAGCCCGTCGCGCTCGACCTCCTCGCCCACCCGCAGCCGGACCATGCGGTCGACGTACTCCTGGGGCGTGCCGAGGCCGTAGATGGCCGACACGGTGGCGACCACGATCACGTCGCGCCGGGTCAGCAGCGAGTTGGTCGCCGAGTGCCGCAGCCGCTCGACCTCCTCGTTGATCGAGGAGTCCTTCTCGATGTAGGTGTCCGTCTGCGGGATGTACGCCTCGGGCTGGTAGTAGTCGTAGTAGCGAGACGAAGTACTCGACCGCGTTGTTCGGCAGGAGCTCGCGGAACTCGTTGGCCAGCTGCGCGGCGAGCGTCTTGTTCGGGGCCATCACCAGCGTCGGGCGCTGCAGCTTCTCGACCAGCCACGCGGTGGTCGCGGACTTGCCCGTGCCGGTGGCGCCCATCAGCACGACGTCCTTGGCGCCCGCCTCGATCCGGCGGGCGATCTCGGCGATCGCCTGCGGCTGGTCGCCGGCGGGCTCGAAGTCGCTGACGACCTCGAACGGCGCCACGCGACGGGTCAGGTCGGTGATCGGTCGGGTCATGGGGCAACGGTACGGCGGGGGTCCGACATCGGCTCGCGCGCGGCGAGGTCGGCCGCCTAGTCCGCGGATTCGTCGGGTGTGCCCTCGGCCATGGCTGCGAGGATCAGGTGCCAGGCCCGGTCGACCTGCGCCGCCAGCTGCTCCTCGTCCCCGCCGTTGTCGATCAGGATGTCGGCGACGGCGGCGCGCTGCTCGTCGGTGGCCTGCCGCTGCATCCGCTCGTGGGCATCGTCGACGCGGATCCCCCGGACCGCCAGCCGGGCCAGTCGCACGGGCACCGGCGCGTGCACCACCACGACGACGTCGAACTCGTCTGCCTGGCCCCCCTCGACGAGCAGGGGCATGTCGTAGACGACGGCTGCCGCCCCGGTCCGTTCGGCCTCGTCGAGCATCTCGGCGGCGCGCGCGGCGATCCGCGGATGCATGATCGCGTCGAGGTCGGCCAGGGCGTCGGGGTCGGGGAACACGATGTCGGCCAGCCCCGCCCGGTCCAGCGTCCCGTCCTCGTGGAGGACCTGCTGGCCGTAGCGCTCCGCGATCGCGGCCAGGGCCGGGGAGCCGGGCATGACCAGGTCGCGGGCGATCTGGTCGCCGTCCACGACGACGGCGCCGCGCTCGACGAGCATCTGCGCAACCGTCGACTTGCCCGAGCCGATCCCGCCGGTCAGTCCCACCCTGATCACGTCCGCAAGCATGCCAGTGCCCGGTCGATGTGGCGGGCGCGGGCGCCGCGGCGGTCGCCGACCGCCGCGAGCATGCTCGCCGAGTCGGGCATCCGGGGCCCCGTGCAACTCCCGGTTGCCCCGCTGGGCCTCGATTCGGCGCGCGAGCCACCGGGGTGCAGGATGTGCCCGTGACGCGTGACCCCCGAGGACCGGGCGAGCCCACGGGCGCCGCCGGTCCCCCGGGTCAGGCGGACGCGGCCCCCTCCGCGGGCCCCCCGCCGGGCCCCCCGCCCGGGCCCCCGCCGGGCCCCCCGCCGGGCCGGCTGCCCGCCGACCCGCCCCGGCGAGCGGGACCGGCCCAGGGGCTCTCCGTTCAGGGCACCGCGATCGTGGGGTTCGGGCTGGTCATCTCCCAGGTCATCGCGATGGTGCAGATGCTCGTGGTGTCCCGACTCCTGGGCCCCGAGCAGTTCGGCGTGTTCGGCGCCCTGGCCGTGATCCTGCTGCTCGGCAGCACGGCGATGGCGGCCACCCAGGTGGTGATCGCCCGGCACGTCGCCTCGGGCCGGGGCGACCGGCACGTGGGCACCGGCCCGATCCTGGTCGTGGGCGTGACGACGTTCGCCCTGACCGCCGCGGTCACCCCCGTCCTCAGCCGGGTCCTGGACCTCTCGAGCGTCGCATCGCTGCTGCTGGTGGGCGCGACGTTCGTCCCGTTCACGATCACGGGCGCCCAGCTGGGACTGCTCCAGGGTGCCGAGCGCCACAGGCGCCTCGGTGCGCTCTACGTGATCGCCACAGGAGCACGGGTGTCCGGGGCGATCATCGGGGCGTCCGTCGGAGGCACCGCGGGCACGACCACGCTCGGGCTCGCGCTGGGCGCCACGCTCGGGGCGCTGCTCGGCCAGCTCCTGCTGCTGCCCGGCCTGCCGACCTGGGGCGGTCGCGAGGAGGGCGCCCGGGAGTTCCTCGTCGAGGTGTTCCACGCGGCCCACGCGCTGATCGCGCTCTACGCGCTGACCAACCTCGACGTGCTGCTCGCGAGGGTCAAGCTCGAGCCCTACGACGCCGGGCTCTACGCCGCCGGCGCGCTGGTGGCACGGGCGGTGTTCTTCCTGCCGCAGGCGGTCCTCATCGCGGCGTTCCCCCGGATGGTCGCCGGCGCCCGCAACGCCCAGCGCCAGGCCGTGATCGCCGTCGCCGCCCTGGGCCTGGTGGCCACCGGGGTCGTGGCGCTCGCGCCCCGCCTGATCGTCGGGATGATGTCCGGTGCAGCGTTCCTCGAGGTGGCGGACGAGATCTGGATCTTCGCGCTCGCCGGGGCAGGGTTCGGGGTCGTGCAGGTGCTGCTCTACGCACGCATGGCCCACCACGACCGCCGTGCCACGCTCCTGCTCTGGGCGGGCGTCTCCGGGCTCGTCGCCCTGGGCCTGACCGTCGGCACCTCCATCGCGGCGCTGGCTACCTGCTCGGCTGCGGTGGCCTGGACCGTGGCCCTGGCGGGCCTGGCCTGGGCCCGCACCAGCCCGCCACCCGGCGCCGAGGTCGTCGGCGACGACGAGCCGCTCCCGGCGCCCTGGGAGTAGGGCCTGGGTCCACCCCGCGCCCCGCGCCCGGCGCCCCGCGCCCGCGCCCCGCGCCCCGCGGGCGCACGCGAAACGCCGAGGCCCCGGTCCCCCGCGAAGGGGTCCGGGGCCTCCGAACGTGCTGTGCAGCAGCCGGCTCAGGCGCCGCCGGTCAGCTTCTCGCGCAGGGCCTGCAGGGCCTCGTCGGTCGCCAACGTGCCGCCGGCATCCTCCTGCGTCGGGGCGGTGGAGCTGTAGCTCCCGACGCCCTCGGCGGTCTCCAGCGCCGCGGCCTGGTCGGCCTGCTTGGCGTCCTCGACCTGCTTCTTGTGCGGCTCCCAGCGGGCGTGCGCCTCGGCGTACTGCGCGCTCCCACTCGGCGCGCTGGTCTCGTAGCCCGACCTTCCACTCCCCGGTCTCCGGGTCGAAGCCCTCGGGGTCGATGTAGTTGCCGGCCTCGTCGTAGGACGGGGCCATGCCGTACAGGTAGGGGTCGAACTCCTCGTAGCCGGCGCCCGTCGATGTCCTCGTTGGCCTGCTTGAGGCTCAGCGAGATCCGGCGACGCTCGAGGTCGATGTCGATGACCTTGACGAAGATGTCGTCGTTGACGGTCACGACCTGCTCGGGGAGCTCCACGTGGCGCTCGGCCAGCTCGGAGATGTGCACCAGGCCCTCGATGCCCTCCTCGACGCGGACGAACGCACCGAACGGCACCAGCTTGGTGACCTTGCCGGGCACGACCTGGCCGATCTGGTGGGTCCGGGCGAAGTGCTGCCACGGGTCCTCCTGCGTCGCCTTCAGCGACAGCGAGACGCGCTCGCGGTCCATGTCGACGTCGAGCACCTCGACGGTGACCTCGTCGCCGACCTCGACGACCTCGGACGGGTGGTCGATGTGCTTCCACGACAGCTCGGAGACGTGCACCAGACCGTCGACGCCGCCGAGGTCGACGAACGCGCCGAAGTTGACGATGGACGAGACGACGCCGTTGCGGATCTGGCCCTTCTGCAGCTGGTTGAGGAACGATCGTGCGCACCTCGGACTGCGTCTGCTCGAGCCAGGCGCGGCGGGACAGCACCACGTTGTTGCGGTTCTTGTCGAGCTCGATGATCTTGGCCTCGAGCTCCTTGCCGACGTACGGCTGGAGGTCGCGGACGCGACGCATCTCGACCAGCGACGCGGGCAGGAAGCCGCGCAGACCGATGTCGATGATCAGGCCGCCCTTGACGACCTCGATGACGGTGCCGGTGACGACGCCGTCCTCTTCCTTGATCTTCTCGATCGTGCCCCAGGCGCGCTCGTACTGCGCGCGCTTCTTGGACAGGATCAGCCGACCTTCCTTGTCCTCCTTCTGGAGGACGAGGGCCTCGACCGCGTCGCCGACCGTGACGACCTCGTTGGGGTCGACGTCGTGCTTGATGGACAGCTCGCGGGAGGGGATGACGCCCTCGGTCTTGTAGCCGATGTCGAGCAGGACCTCGTCGCGGTCGACCTTGACGATGGTGCCCTCGACGATGTCGCCGTCGTTGAAGTACTTGATGGTCGCGTCGATCGCGGCCAGGAAGTCCTCGCGGCTGCCGATGTCGTTGATCGCGACCTGGGGCGCAGCGGTCGGGGTGATGGTCATGGAGTGCGTTCGCTCCGGTGGATGTGGGTCAGGCGGTATGCATCCACGGGCCCGTGTTCACCTGCCGATGGCCGGTGCGATCCGGGACTTCGACGACATGAACGGCACGAGCCTGCTCGGTCTGAGGCGCATGCAGGCCCGCAGCGCCCTGACAGGATACCCCACGTGATCTCGACACCGCCACGACCGGACGATCCCGGCGAATCGGGCGCGTGGGAGGTCGTCGGCTCAGCAGGGCGCGGGGCGGTCGGCCCCGACGAGGTCGACCGGGCTGCGCGCACGTACTGGGAGGCCGAGGCCGACGCCTACCAGGCTGAGCACGGGGCGTTCCTGGCCGGAGCGCGTCAGGTGGCCGCAGCCGGCGGGGTGCCGGCCGGCCTCGACGGGCAGGCGGGAACGACCGGAGGGCCGCCGGGAACGACCGGAGGGCCGCCGGGAACGACCGGAGGGCCGCCGGGAACGACCGGCGGGCAGGCCGGGTTCGTGTGGGGTCCCGAGGGGCTTGCCGAGGAGGATGCGGGGCTGCTCGGGCCGGTCGCGGAGCTCGCGGGGCTGCGGATCCTCGAGGTCGGCTGCGGGGCAGCGCAGTGCTCGGCGTGGCTGGCCCAGCGCGGGGTACGCGCGATCGGCATCGACATCGCAGTGAACCAGTTGCGGCACTCCAGCGGCCGGCCCTCCTCCTCCCCCGCGTCGTGTCATCCCAACGGCCATCTGGTGACCGCTGGGATGACACAAGCCGGGGAGCCGGTGGGTGTGCGAGGGGCCGGCACCCTCGCAGTCGCTGCGGCCAGTGCGACCGCCCTTCCGTTCAGGGCGGCGTCGTTCGATGCGGCGTTCGCCTCCTACGGGGCGATCCAGTTCGTGGCCGACCTGCCGCGGCTGCTGGCGGAGGTGCGCCGGGTGCTCCGGCCCGGGGCGCGGTGGGTCTTCTCCGTCACGCATCCGGTCCGCTGGGCGTTCCCGGACGATCCGGGCCCGGCCGGCCTGTCGGTGTCCGGCTCGTACTTCGACCGCGCTCCGTACGTGGAACGCGACGAGACCGGGGCGGCGGTGTACGCGGAGTTCCACCGGACGACCGGTGAGTACGTCGCGGCGCTGCGTCTGGCGGGGTTCGCGATCGAGCATCTGCTCGAGCCGGAGTGGCCCGAGTGGAACGACGCGACCTGGGGCGGCTGGAGCCCGCTGCGCGGCCGGCACCTGCCCGGCACCCTGATCCTCGGCTGCCGGGCGTCGTGAGGCGGAGACTCGGGACCGGCGCCGAGACGCGGATCGGCCCGGTCCACCGCGAGGCGGACCGGGCCGAATCCGTGATCAGCGCGTCACCGTCAGGCCAGGGCCCTCCGGCGCATCCCGGCGTAGGCAGCGCCCGCCGCGCCGGCGATGAGCGCGGCACCGAGGCCGAACTTCACCGCGTTGTTCTCGGTGTCGGCGGCAACCCCGGACAGGTACACCGCGTAGGCCGCTGAGGTCACCACGTCGGTTCCCTCCGCGGGCCCGAACGGGATGCCCTGGCCCTCGAGGCCGGTCTGCTGGGCCGACTCGAGCTGGGCCACGCTGCGGGCGAACCCGATCTGCGCGTCCTTGCCCGCCTGCACCAGCTGGTCGGAGCCCTCCGTCTTGAGCCGACCGGCGCCCTCCTCGATCTGGCCGGCACCGGGCTCCGCCTGACCCAGGCCATCGGCCAGCTGCCCGGAGCCGTCCGCAGCCGCGCCCAGGCCGCCAGCGAGCTGGTCAGCACCGTCGGCGACCTGAGATGCGCCATCGTCGAGTTGCGCGACACCACTGGCGAGCGTCGGCACCTGGGAGTTGAGCTCCTCGGTTCCGTCTGCCAGCTGCGTGGTTCCACCGGCGAGCTGCTTCGCGCCGACCGCCAACTGCGCCGAGGCGCAGGTCAGCGTGGTGGGCGAACAGGTCGCGGGGTTCACCGGCGTGGTCCCGATGCCCTTGAGCAGCTCCGCGGAGATGCCCGCGACAAGCTGGTCGATGCCGGCCGACACCAGACCCTGGATCTCCTTGATTCCACAGGGGTTCTCGGGATCCTGCGGCTTCTCGGGAACGCACTTCGGGTTGGTCAGCCCCGTACGGATTCCCTCCAATCCGTAGTAGAGGGTGCCACTGGTGCCGGGGAAGTCGTCCGGCTGTCCGATGCCCGCAACGAGACGGGCGAGGGCATTCAGGGCAGCGTTCGGTGTCTCGCGGGGCTCCCGATCTTGGCGATCACGGCGGTGAGGGCATTCAAGATGCCCGGATTCCCCGCAGTCCCGTCGCCGGCGTACCCCGCCGCCATCTGCACGAGCGTCTGCTGGACCAGCACTGATCGAGGGACGGGGCCGTTGGGCGTCGGGATGGGGTCCAGGTTGGGTACGAAGGCACAGGGGGCGGGTGTCGCTGACTTGGGACATCCCAGAAGCGGATCTTGAAGGCTGCCCACCGCCCCAGACAGTTTGGTGCTGCCTGCGAGAACCAGCTGAGGGCCTGCTTTGCCCCGGGCTCCGGATCGCCCGAGGGATTGTCCAACTAATAGTCCCGAATATCAGTATTGTGCATGACAGGTTCGCAGTTGAAGTAATGCGCGGTTGTTCAAGGGGCTGCCGTTTTTGCCAAGCAGGGATGATTAATCGTCCGGTGCGTGAACGACCTGTCAAAGAAATCCTCAACGCCATAGATTCAGCACTTGACCACACGGGTTATGAAGAAGTATCCCTTTTGTCATTAAGTACCTCGGACCATTCTGGAAATTAATGAGTTGCTGGTTGGTATTGGCGAAATGAGCAGGGAAAAGCAGTTCAATTTTTCGCTGCCTTCCTTGCGCATTGAATCCTTCGATTCTGAATTTGTGAATTCGATGATCGGCAAGAAGAAAGGAAATTTTACATTAGCACCGGAAGCGGCTTCAGAAAACATTCGCAAATCGATAAATAAACCCATCTCGGATGCTGATTTTTTTGCCACAGTTGAAAATATTTTTCAAATGGGCTGGAAGAACCTTAAACTTTACTTCATGATCGGCTTTCCTGGTGAAATCCTGGAGGATGCTGAAGAAATTGTGGGTATATGCCAAGAAGTCATCCACATAGCCAAAGCATTATTACATGGCAGAGCTGAGGTACATGTCAGCATTAACACGCTTATTCCCAAGCCGCATACGCCCTTTCAATGGGCGCCAATGGAGGAAAAAGATAATATCGAAAACAAGTACCGCGTTATCCGAGACGGGTTGAGAAAAGCCAGGATAAAGACCGATTGGCCGGATTATCGTAATTCTTTTTTGAAGCCTGGTTTTCAAGAGGCGATCGAAGATTGTCGGATGTTATCGAAACAGCCTGGAAAAAAGGCGCAAAATTTGATGCCTGGCAGGAGCAATTTAATTTTGATTTATGGTTGGAAGCCTTTAATGAAAATGGCATTGATCCATTTTTTTATTCTCACCGCCAGCGCAATTTAGATGAGATTTTGCCTTGGGATCATATTGATAGCGGAGTTTCAAAAGAATTTTTAGCAAATGAATTCCAAAAAAGTATAACACTGGAGACATCCGCAGACTGCAATTCCAAATGCCTTAACCTGCGGAATTCAGGCAAACTTTGCGATAAATTGTAAGGAAATACGAGGTTGTAATTAAATGCGCTGCCGCTTGTTTTTCCGAAAAGGTGGGGCATCTGTTTATACCAGCGCTCTAGACCTCCAAAAAATTTGGGAAAGATCCCTCAAACGCGCGCGCTTGCTGGTTAAATACTCCGAAGGGTTCCATCCCCAACCGAAAATACAACTTGCGGTGCCACTCCCCTTGGGATATGAGGGGCGGGCAGAGATTATTGATGTTTGGTTTTGTGAACATTATGGCAAGGATGAAATATTATCCAAACTAAATCATTTTCTTCCTGAAGGCATTGAAGTTTATTCAATTGAGGAAATTTCTGAAAATCAGAAAGCTTTGAATAGTTTGTCTGAATCCGCGGAATATATTATTGTCATTGATGATGAAGTATGCAATCGTAATAATCTGAACAAATTTATACATGATATGTTGGAGAAAAAAACAATTGAGCGCACCAAAAAATAAAAAGACTTATGACCTGCGACCTCTAATTCTTTCCGCAGGAATCGGAGATTGCACAAATTTACGTTGTCAACTCCATTTAAAATTGCTCGCGCGACCAGGTTCAACCGGACGGCCAGATGAGTTTCTAAATGAAATCGGCATTGACCCTGCGCTTTGCAAAATTGAACGAATTCGCACTAATTTCAATTCCTAGTCATGGCTACAGGTTTCTTTCGCGAATGTTCAAACCCGGAATGCAGATTCAGATACCCTGATCAGGATATCAGATATGAAACAGGGTATTGTCCGATCTGCGGAGAACGTGCAAATATCACATCAATTGTTAATCCTGAAATTCAACCCAATCACGAGACACATAAAAGTGCCCGAATAATCCCTTTCCTGGACAATCTGCGAAGCGTCTACAATGTCGGTTCAATCTTCAGAACCTGTGAGGGCTTTGGTTTTTCGGACATTATATTGGCGGGTATAACCCCGCCCCCCACCCACCCGCGCATGAATAAAACTGGACTTGGGAGCATCCCTTTAATAAATTGGCAATCTGCGAAAAATGGTTTTGATAAAATTCTTGAATTAAAAACATCCGGTTACCAGATTGTCTCTTTGGAAAATATTTCTGGTGCCATTCCGATAACACGGGTTGATAGACAAACGTTTAAGGGTCAAATTTGCCTGGTAGTCGGTAATGAGAATTTGGGAATTGATCCTGATATCCTTGAAACAAGCGATTTGGTTGTTGCCATACCGATGCTGGGAAAAAAGGAATCTTATAACGTGAGTGTTGCGTTTGGAATTGCTGCCTATCACTTATCTAATACATCTAAAGCCTGATCACTAAGATATTCAGTAATTTCCGCATGACCAGAATTTTCCCCAATTTCAATTATGTTTACATTTTTCCACTTTCTAACTGCCAAATTCAAAAGTGATTTTCTGACAACCACAAAGGCAATATTAAAAAGACCCCTTTCAATGATTTCAAATGCGGAAATAAGCCCCTGATTTTTTTCAAATTCCAAAAAACCTAATTCATCGATTATTAATACTTGGGCAGGCACGGAATTCTTTAGAATTTCATCACCCCATTCCAAAATCTCCAGATCCATCTTCCATTCCCGTTTTGGCATGGGCCGCATCCCAGCCAGGTTGGTAAATGCCAAAAAGGCGAGATTCCTGGGTTGCGATGTTTCTTAATAAAATACCTGTCTTGATACCCTTTTCAAAACGACCTGGTGAAATTAATCCTTTCACATCAACTTTGTTTTTTGATAATTCAATAATCAGATTCGATACAAGCTGCGTTTTTCCCTCACCTGCTATTCCCTGTAATAATAAATACTTTCCCTTTAACGTTCATATGATTAGTTTATAAATATGGATTTATTCCCGTTATTCTTAATTACAGTAATTGGTATTTCAAAGTAATTACTAAGTACTTTGCTTGTAATAATCTGTTCAATTTTACCAGCAATATATTGGTTTTCTTTACCCATGATGATGCAATGATCACTAAAATTTAAAACATCTAACGGATCATGCGTTGAATATATGACAGTTTTCCCCATTTTTATTAATTTGATGATCAATTTGTTTCAAAAATTCTTGTTTTTCAGATCCAAATGAGTCATCGGTTCATCCATGAGAATTATCTTTGGATCCTGCGCAAGCGTTCTCGCGATCCGCACCGTTGCAGCTCCCCACCGCTGATTTCGCCTAATTTATTGTCTTTTAAATGTATAAGGTCCAGGGTATCAATAACTTGATCGATAAATTCCAGATCCTTTTTTGAAGGTGTGTTAAACATTGAAATATGGGGTGCCCTGCCCAGCAATAAAAACTCTTCGACTTTATAATCAAAGGGAATATTTTCACTCTGTGCAAGATACCCCATGAAACCATTTTCTGAAACAATGCCTTCCTTTTCCCCCTCGTCTTCCAAATAAAGCTGGCCATGGTCTGGTTTTATATATCCAAGTAAAAGCAGCAACAGGGTTGTTTTTCCGGTCCCATTCAAACCTAATAATGCTGTGGACTTCTGTATCGGTATTCTTAAATTCAAATCTTTTATGATGCTTGTTTTCTTTCCAGGGTAGGTAAAAGATAAGTTATCTAAATAAATCGCGGTTTTATTCCCAGTCATACCATCTTTTCTCTCCTAACCAACAAACCAATAAACATAAGGGCTCCTAAAAGCGCTGTAAAAATTCCTAAAGGAATTTCGCCAGGCAGTAAAGCTCTGGCCAAATCATCACAGATCATCGCAAAAATTCCACCCAATAAGACTGCAACAGGCAAAGAATAGGTGGTATCCGAACCCGCGATGAGGCGCGCGTAGTTTGGGATGATCAAGCCTATCCATCCCACAACGCCTGATATCGAAATAATCGATGAGGTCAAAAGAACACTCGCAAAAACATCGGCAACCATAATTCAAATTTATTACGGAGCCCCAATGAAAAGGCAGTTGGCGCATCCATGGCATTCAAATTCAAACGCCAACGGTAAAACCAAAAGCATCATTATCGGGAATGTAATCCCGAGTAAGCGAAGGAAAACTGGCCAGGTTGAACCTGCCAAACTGCCCAGCAGCCAAAATACGATTGCCGGCAATTCATTCACAGGATCAGCCACTTAAGGATGCCAACCCCGGCTGAAAAAACTGCTGAAACAGCAATGCCAGCCAATATTAGAGAAAGGATTTTATTTTCCTCTTACTTTACCGGAAATGAATATTGAAAAGAAAAAGGGCTATGATGCCAAAAATGAAGGCTAATAACTGCATCCATACCACTTTTCCCTCAAAAAGCAGAATTGCTGCTGCAGCGCCAAAACTGGCTGCCTGGCTCACCCCCAACATGCTGCTATCCGCCAATGGGTTTTTAAAAATTGTTTGCATCACCAAACCGAAAGCGCTAACCCTGAGCCTATGAGCAAGGCAGTTAGAACTCTGGGAATTCTTAAGCGAAAAAAAAGTTGGCCAAAGAGCGTTTCTTGGCTGAAGAGATTAATAATTGAACCGTTAGGGTAGCGGCCAATAAAGACTGAAGCTATCGCCGCCAGAATGAGACAAATTATTAAACAATAAATTAAACTGCTTTTCATCCTATTGTTTGAAACCCACAATTTTAGGGATGATCGCTTGCTGAATAACCTCATCATCGAGAAAATAATAATCTCTGTAAAAATTTACAATCAGTGATTCGATTTCAGTTGGTGAGAAGGCAAGAGGGTTCAATTTATTTGCCAGCCAACCATACCCCAAAATCCAGCGCGGATCAGGTTGGTCCCAACTTTGGTAATCATAAGGAAAAGCAAATACCTTTTGGCTTTTCACTGCCTTAGGTTTTGCCATATCGGATCTTCTTTCAATCGGGTAACAATTTCAGGGGCTTTTCCCTGATAATTTACCAGGAAAATCATTTCGGGATTCCAGCTGGAAAATCTGTTCAAACATCAATTTCAGTCCATCCATCACCCAAATTTGATTCTTTCCAGACTGCAACACCGCCGGCAGCCTCAACCATCGCGGTTTGGAGCCAATTATCTGCCGGCACACTGAATACATAATTTTGATCGGGGAGTCTCAGCCTGAATTATTAATGCAGTTGGCTTTTTCGCAGAACTATTGGACTCTATTTTTTCCTTAATTGGTTCACTCATAATTTGATACATATTTACCAGTTCTTCGCCTCTTTTTTGTTCATTCATTATTGATGCAAAAATGCCAATATCACGATAGATTTGATCGATATTCTCAAACTCGACGTAAACAAGCGGAATAGAAATATCTTCCATGGGTTTGCCAATTGAATCCCGCATAGAGGATTTCATAATCACTAAATCGGGATTAAAGGGGGAAATTTGTTCAGCACCTGCGCCTTTTTCAAGGATATATTTTTCCGGGATATTCTTGTCCAGCAATTTCATAAATTCTTCATTGGACTGGTTTCTTTTTTCAAGCGCAACGATTTTATTTTCGGCAGTCTCAAACAGATAAAGAAAATTAATTAACATTGGTGACTGCTTGCCAGCGATAACTATCCGTGAAGGCTCCACTCCTATTTCGACAGGTCGATTTAATGCGTCCTTAATGGTCCTTGTGGTTCCAACTGATTGGGTAGCAGTGTTACAGCTGGTCAATCCGAAAAGCAATATGATGAAAGAGATTATAAATTTATTCATGTTCACCTTAATTTATTTTTGTTTTACACCAATTCAGCCAATCAATATAACTCTGAATTTGAATTTCTCTATATTTATTTACTATTTGTGGGAAATCGGGTTTATTAATTCTTTTTGATTTACTGCCATCTTTTTTGAAAACCACTCTGTCAGAGATCCAACTTTTACATACCTCTAATTGCGAATTAATTAGGGTTGTAGCATCCAGAAACCTGTTTTGAATTAGAAAGTAGAGCTTCAAAAGGAAAATCATTCTAAAGTCCCTGCCATGTTTAATGGGTGTTAGGAGCCAGGAATCAAAAAAGTCCTTGCCAGATTTCGTTATTGAAAGCAATTTTTTTGCAGGTCGATTGCCGTCTTGCATCATAGTAGAAACCAGATAACCTGCATGCTCAAGTTTCTTAAGCATCGCGTAAAGTTTACCGATTTTTATTTTCCACACATTACCAAAACCTGATAGATCCGTGACTTGTTTGAATAGGTCATAGCCATGTATGGATTCTTTATTGATAAAACCCAATAATGAAATTTCCAAATCGTTTATATTATTCATAGTTTGAATATTTATACTCATTATAACCGTTTGAACCAGATATTTGCATAATCTCATAACTACTGTTAAAATTCTGTGTTTAAAAAATACTGGATAAAAATATGCCTATATTCGAATACAAATGTAATAACTGCGGTAATTCTTTTGATGCTTTGCGATCATCACAAGCTGCTGATGAGTCGATAGAATGCCCCCGATGCCTTCAGAAGACTCAAAACGCTTGCTCTCTACTTTTTTTACGAAACTTTAACGAAACGGTTTCAACAAGTTCCAAAAGCGGCTGCAGCAGCTGCGCTGGTGGTTCTTGTTCATCATGCAGACATTGAGGTAAACATGGAATTTATAAACAAAAATATTCTGATATCAGGAGGATCAAGCGGCATTGGACTTGCTTTGGGTAAAAAATTTTCTTCATTAGGCGCAAATGTATCAATTTTGGCAGGACATAAAGGACGATTAGAGTCAGCTTTAGCTGAGATAAAAAAGTCTGCATTATCACCTGACCAAATATTTCAATATATTTCCGCTGATGTTAGCCATTTTATGGAATTACAAAATGCTTTATCATCAGACAAAACATCATACGATATTCTTATTAATTCTGCGGGAATTGCCTATCCTGGAAGATTTGTTGATATGGATCATTCGGTTTTCAAAAAACTTATAGACACAGATTATCTTGGTACTGTATATCTAACGAAATTGATAATCCCAAATGATTGAAAAGAAATCAGGATATATTGTAAATATTTCATCTGCAGCAGTACTGGCTGGATTTTATGGATACTGCGCTTATGCACCACCAAAATATGCTGTAAGTGGTTTTTCACGCACCCTTCGACAAGAATTAAAGGCTTATGGTATTGATGTGTCAGTTGTTCTGCCTCAAGATACAGATACACCCCAGTTAGCTTTTGAACGAAGCCATTTACCAGATATTCCCAAAAAAATCAATCAACTTCTTAATAAAATTTTTGGTCCAGTAGAACAGTTTCTGCAGCAAAGCTGCCGATTTTATTATTTCCGGGATACGAAAAAAGAAATTCAGAATTCTTTTTGGATTTGAGGGAATTATTGCTGGTTTTATAGCACCCTTGCTTGACATAATTATTTATAAATATGCAACATCGTTATTAAAAAAAGAAATTCTAGATTAAATATACTTTTCCTCACCCAAAATTCCTGACTTACACAATCTTTATTTTCCTTCATCAATGCTATACTTTTACAGAAGAAATCATTCCAATGGAGAGGTATGTTGATGAAGAAAGATTTTATTGCTGTCGCTGATTATTCACCGGCATGCAAAAGTAATGCTTGATCTGGCGTCTGACTTGAAAAAAAGAGTATTTCAAGCAGGGCAACCAGCCGATTTTACGCGGCAAGGTTTTGGGTATGGTTTCAGAATAAACCCAGCTTAAGGACACGGATCAGCTTTGACATGGCTATGCGCCATTTGGGCGGCGATGCCTTGTTCATCTCCCCCGCTGAAATCGGTTTGGGGCAGCGTGAATCTATTGCAGATGTTGCCAGGGTAATGTCTGGATATGTTCAGGGAATCATGGCCCGCGTTTTTGCCCATTCCCATGTGACCGAAATGGCTAAATGGTCAACTGTCCCAGTTGTCAACGGGTGCCAAGTGACTACAATCATCCCTGCCAGGCAATGGCCGATGTCCTGACAATTTATGAAAAATTTGGAAAATTGAAGAAAATCAAAGTCGCATTTATTGGGGATGGTAATAATGTAGCCCTGTCGCTTTTGCATACTTGTGCCAAACTCGGCCTCGATTTTTCCATTGCCTCACCCGAAGGCTATGACATTGATCAGGAAGCCTGGAAAAAGGCAGAAACATTTGCTGCTTCAAGTGGATCTCAATTAGTTGAAACACGAGACCCCAAAAAGGCCGTTGCTGGTGTTGATGTAATTTATACGGATACGTGGACCAGTATGGGCCAGGAAGAAGAAACAGAAAAACGCAAAAAGGTTTTTCAACCATATCAGGTTAATTCTGATCTGGTTGGTATGGCAAGCAGGGATGCAATTGTGATGCACTGCCTGCCTGCCCACCGCGGGCAGGAGATCACTGATGAGGTAGCTGATGGACCTCATTCAGCGCTATTTCCGCAGGCGCATAATCGCCTGCATGCTCAAAAAGCTATTTTGGTCAAGTTGTTAGCCTAAAAATAAATATGGAAAACACAGGATTATATTGAATTATCCGAGAAATTTGGTGCTCAAAACTACAAACCGCTTGATGTAGTCATTGAGCGAGGTGAAGGCGTCTGGGTTTATGATATCGAAGGCAGGCGTTATTTGGATTGTTCGAAGCGCCTACAGCGCCCTAAACCAGGGCCATGTGCACCCAAAAATTTTGAAAACCTTGGTCTAACAAGCGCAAAAACTGACCCTAACGTCACGCGCTTTTCGAAATGACCAACTTCCCTTCTTATATAAAGAACTTTGCGAATTGACCGGATATGAAATGGCCATCGCAATGAATAGCGGCGCAGAGGCGGTTGAAACTGCAATAAAAATTGCACGCAAATGGGCGTACCAAACCAAAAAAGTGGAGAAGGACAAGGCTGAAATTATTGTTGCAAATGGTAATTTTCACGGCAGAACGGTAACAATCGTTTCATTTTCATCTGAAGAACTTTACCGCAAAGATTACGGTCCCTTTACGCTGGCTTTATCAATGTTGCCTATGGTGATATTTCCGCTATTCAAAAAGCGATTACCACAAATACCGCTGCGGTGCTGCT
>CAVOXP010000013.1:0-65627 GCA_963700455.1 uncultured Actinomycetes bacterium | reverse complement strand
CGCGCCGTCAATCTCCGGCAACGGACGCAAGGTCGCCTTCGAGTCCCTCGCGACCAATCTCGTGACCAGGGACACCAACGGCGCGCGCGACGTGTTCGTGCGCGATCTGATCTCGCGGACCACCGTGCGAGCCAGCGTGAGCTCCTCCGGTCGACAGGGCCTCGCCGAGTCCCGCGAGCCCTCGCTCTCTCACACAGGGACCCGGGTCGCTTTCAGTTCGTCCTCGAGCAACCTGGTCTCGAAGGACACCAACGGCCGCGCGGACGTCTTCGTGCGCAGTCTCAGCTCGGGAAACACAATACGGGTCAGCATCCCACCCGGAGCTCAGGCCAACGCATCGAGCGGTGGCGCAGTTCTGTCGTCGGATGGGTACCGCCTGGTCTACCAGTCCGCGGCCTCGAACTTGGTTTCGAGCGATCGCAACAGCCGCAGCGACATCTTCATGGCCGCTTGGGGTGGCCGCGTCTCCAGCCGTGTCCAGGGCGGCTCGGTCTATGCGACGGCTGTGCAGGCCTCCAAGCGTCAGGCACCCTATGGCGCGAGGGCCGTGGTGGTAGTCGGCGCATCCGACTGGCGCTCGGCGATTGCAGGCTCGTCGTTGGCGGGCACGGTACGCGGTCCGATACTGTATGTGAGCAAGTACACGCTTCCCGCAGTCACGCGGGACGAGATCGTCCGTCTGAAGGCTAGCCGGGTATATGTCGTCGGCGGCACAGGGGCCGTCTCGAGCGCAGTAGCCTCTCGCCTTGCCGGCATCGTTGGTACCTCGGGCGTGGAGCGGGTCGGCTCGGGCGACGGGTATTCGGTCGCCAACGCCGTCGCGTCGCGCGTCATGAGTCTCAAGGGCAGGGGCTCGAGCGGGACGGTGCTCGTGGTCAGCGGCGCGAGCTACAAGGCCTCGATCGCTGCTGTTCCGCTCGCCGCGGCTACCGGGCGACCGATCGTCTTCGTGAACCCGGCGACGCGTCGCTACAGGCTGCCGTCTGGCGCGAAGTCCGCGATCATCGTTGGCGGAAGGGGCTCGGTGCCTCGGTCGGTCGAGACGAGTCTCAGGCGCAGGCTGGGCAGATCCCGGGTGAGCCGGCTGAGCGGCACCAATCGCTACCTGACCGCGAGCGCGGTCGCCAAGAAGAGCGTCAGCCTGCGCCATACATGGGAGGGCGTGACCGTCGTCAACATCGCGAGGCCCACCGAGGCCGATATGCGGTGCGGTCATGGCTGGTCGGATCGGAACGATCGTCTTGTACTCGACTCGCACCAGGTTGCCGACGGCGACGCGTGCGAGGCTTGCTGCTTCACGCTACCGCATCGACGGCGTGCATGTGATCGGCACGACCTCCTCGATAGACTCGCGGGTACTCTCGGCCATCAAGAAGGCGCTGGGTGGCTAGGATGACGAGTCGTCACGTAGTCGCGGATTGGGCCAAGCGCCAGCTGCGCGGCGTGGGCTCGTTGGCGTCGGCGTCGTTCATCGTCGTCGCTGTCATGGTATTCGCCCTCCACTCGCTTGGCGCTCCGAGCGATCAAGAGCAGGTTGGGGCTGCCCGTGCCAACGTGGTGCCCCAGCGCATAGTCGCAGCGGATCAGCCTGCGCCGCAAAACGCTCCCACCCTATACATCAAGTCGCTCGCCGACCGACCGATCGTGCTGACCGCCGAGATAAAGACCCACGGGTGGAAGAACCGGGGGCAGAAGAGTTCATCGACGCCGATATCGGAAACGTCGAGCCAATCGATCCCGAAGCCCGGGTTCGCAGCCGGGAGGTGGCATATCCCGAGGGCCAGATAACCGATCAGCTCAGCGGCAAGAGGGTACTGGCTTCGGTCTCCGTTGCCGCCGCCGAGCGGTTGCCCGAGCGTGGCGAGGCTAGGGTCCAACTCGTGGTCACGCCAATAGGCGAGACGGCCACCTTGATCATCGACGAAGTCGTATTCGCGCCGAGCGGCGACAACGACTCACCCGGTCTAGTGGCAGCGTCTGGCGACTCCATCGGCACCGCGATCCGGCGGCAACAGGCGCTTCGCTTGGTACGGCCGCCACCTCCCCCCGCGTGTTTTCGCTGTCGCGCTACTGGGGGCGCCGGGCACTGTGGTCGCATTGACGGGCTCGGGCTTCGGTCGCAAAGCGGGAACCAGCTGGGTCACGTGTGCCGGCGCGAAAGCGAAGGTCGTAAGCTGGAGTGACAGACGCATCCTGTTCAAGGTCCCCTCCAGGATGACCAAGCAAGGATTCGTCGGAGTGGTCAAGCGCAAGCGACCGTCGAACGGCCTGTACTTCTCGCCGTTCACCCCGCCCATCATCACCAGCATCACGCCCCGGGAAGGGGTTCCCGGCACGACCGTCACGCTGAGGGGCCGCAACTTCGGCAAGAGGCAGCAGGACGGCTGGGTCACATTCGCCGGTTCGACCGCCCAGGTCGCGTCGTGGAGCGATACCGCGATCAGAGTCATCGTTCCTCGCGACGCCACGAGCGGGTATGCCGGGGTTGTCGCGCACGGCATGACCTCGAACGGCGTCCTGTACGGGCCACTGGGCGCGCCGCTGGTCACGTCGGTATCGGCGCGGGTCCTGCTGCCCGACCGGACCGTGACGTTGCGCGGGCGTGGCTTCGGCACCAAGCGCGGTACGGTTGTGGTCGGCGGCAGGCGTGTGACGCCCGATTCGTGGAGCCACCGAATACGTCTCGCTTCACGGTATCGCGTGACCTCAAGGGTGGCTACGTGGGCGTGGTGCGTGGCGACGCGTGGACCTCGAACGGCGTGTGGGTGCCATGGGCGCCTCGTCTCGTGTCGGTGTCGCGCTGGTGGACCAGGCCGACCGGTGAGCTGACCCTCACCGGCGTCGCGTTCGGCGCGACCCAGGGCGATCGCCGTGTCTACGTCGGCGGTTCCGAGATAGCCGTCACAAGCTGGTCCGACTCTGCGATCACGGTGCGTGTACCACAGAGCGCTCCCTCGGGCTATGTGGGTGTAGGGACACGCAGCGCGTGTTCGAACGGCATCTGGGTGGTCGTCGAGACCCCCGCCGACATCACGTCCGTGTCGCCCGGCGACAACGGCGTGAACGAGGGCGACCTCACCATCCTCGGCTGGGGATTCGGAGCCTGCGTCCCACCAGCAAGGTCGTTCTTGGCGGCACACTCGAGCGTTGATTCGTCTCTTGGAGTGACACCCGCATCGATGTTCGGGCGCCGTCGTTCACCCAGACGACATACCTCGGAATCCTCAAGCACGGCGTTAGCTCCAATGGCATCTGGCTGACGCCAAGGATGGGGAGGTAGGGCGCCGCATGCCGGTCATCGACCTCACATATCTGAACTACCTCATCGCGGCGGTGGTCGTGTACTACATGGGCCTCCGCCGCGGCCAGCACCGCGGCCGCGGACGCCTGGGCCGTGCCCATCACCGTGTGCAGGTTGTGCTGGCTGAACATCCGCTCGACCGCCACGACGTCCGCCGGCTGGTCGGACAGGAGGTCGCGGATCCTGCTGCTCAGGTGCAGGAGCCGATCAGCCAGGGGCTGGGTCGAGGGGGTGGTGACCACCTCGACGTGCCGCAGCACCAGCGGCCGGCCGGCCGCCCCCTCGACGAGGCCGAGCCCGCACCGGGTCAAGCCAGGGTCCACCCCGAGCACGAGCACAGCCAACCTCCCGGCATGCGAACAGGTGTTCGTACCCTAGCCCGGCGGGCGACGACGGGGACCTCACGACACGCGGCGCCCCGCCCCGGCTCGGCGCCGGCCATGCCCCCGTGGCCGGCCCGGGTCAGGCGTCGACCAGGGGGTCGCTGGGCAGGATCTGATGCCCGACCACCTCGGCGAAGCCCTGGCCGAGGCAGGCCGCGAACAGCTCGCGATCCGGGATCGCCGCATCGTCCATGGACACCCCGAGGCCCGCGTTGCCGTTGTAGGACAGCAGCGTGATGTTGGTCGCCGCGCCGATCGTGGCGGTCATCGGGTACATCGACGTCACCTGGGCACCGGCCATGTAGACCGGCATCGGGACCCCGGGCACGTTGCTGGCGGTGAAGTCGCTCTTCTGCGCCGCCGAGGCCAGGATCTCCAGCGGCATCAGGCGGGTGCCGACCTCGGCCAGCGGGTCCACGAGGTGCAGCGCGGGCTCCTTGCGCCACGAATCGACGATGTCGTGGATCTGGCGCATGCGCTCGACCGGGTCCTTGATCCCCACCGGGACCTCGAATCGGGCGATGGTGACGGCGTTCTGGGCCGGGCGCTGCGGATCCCGCAGGCTGATCGGCATGTTGCAGCGCAGCGTGGCCACCGGCTCGTCGAGCTGCTCGTGGTAGATGCGCAGGCCCCCGGTCACACCGGCCATGAAGGCGTCGTTGAGGCTCAGGCCATGCACCTTGGCCGCAGCCTTGAGCTCGCGCAGCGGCACGTCGAACGTGACGAAGTGGTAGTTGATCGACCGCCCGGTCATCACCGGCGACATCGGGCGCGAGGGCAGGGCGACGAACCTGGACACCGACCTGAGGACGTTCAGGACGTCCTCGAGCGCGCCGACCGGGTCGGTGAGCGCACGGGTGGCGATCGGCAGGGCCGCGTCCGCGGCCTCCTTCGCCTGTCGCACCAGGAACGACGAGGCATCCGCCACCGCGTTGCCCACGAAGGCCGCGGAGTCCATCGGCGCAGCCGATGGGGCCGCCGGCATCGGGCCGAGGTCCTGGTCAGCCGGGGTCAGGTCGATGATCGTGGCGCCGAGCATCATGGCCCCCTGGCCGTCCGCGATGGCGTGGTGCAGCTTGACGATCAGCGCCGCCCGGCCCCCCTCGAGGCCCTCCAGCAGGGTGACCCGCCACAGCGGACGGGCGAGGTCGAAGTCGGTCATGGACTGGCGGCGGGTCTCGTCGAGCACCTGATCCCAGTCGCCCGGGTCGGCCACGCGGAAGCGGCGCATGTGGAAGCTGAGGTCGAAGTCGGGGTCGATCACCAGGCGCGGGCTCAGGATGTCAGCAGGCCCCTCGAGCACCTTCTGGCGCAGGACCGGCGCAACCCGGCTCGCCCGATCGAACCTGTCCACGAGCCGGGCCCAGTCCGGGCTGCGGTCCAGGGCGATCAGGCCGATGATCGGCGAGCGCATGGTCGGGTCCGCCGAGGCGGTGCGCCACGTGGCGAAGTCGAACCCGGACAGCCGCCGCGGCGGCACGGTCCCCGGCTCGGCGTTGCCGCGTGCCGCCGTCGTCGCGGAGTCCACCGCCGTGGACGCCCGTCCGACCGCCGCCCCGGCAACGGCCCCCACTGATCGGGCCGTCCGCTTGGCGGCTGCGCGCTTGCGGCCCGACGTGGCCGGCGCCTCGGGCGCGGAGGGCTTCGCGGATGCCCCGCCCCGGCCTTCGCCGGAGCCTTCTTGGCGGCCTTCTTGGCAGGTGCCGCCCCCTTCGCCGGGGCGGCCTTCTTCGCCGCCGCCCCCTTCGCCGGGGCGGCCTTCTTCGCCGCGGCCTTTGTGGCCGGGGCCTTCGTGGCCGGGGCCTTCTTCGCCGGGGCCTTCTTCGCCGGGGCCTTGGTGGCCGGGGCCGCTGGCCCGGTCGGCGTTCCTCCCGCGTCGCTTGCCGGGTTGGCGCTCACCTGATCCTGGTCTGGCACGTCGTCACTCCTACTGGCCGGATGTCGGCACGGTACCGCCTGCAGGCATGGGGATGTCAGGCGTGCGCGCTCACTCCAGCTCCGCGAGCACCTCAGCGGGGATGTCGGCGTTGGTGTAGACGTTCTGGACGTCGTCGCTGTCCTCCAGCGCATCCACGAGGCGCATGATCCTCGCGGCGCCGTCGGCGTCGAGAGGCACCTCCACCGACGCGACGAACTCGGTGTCGGCGGACTCGTAGTCCAGGCCCGCGGCCTGCAGTGCCTTGCGCACCGTGACCAGGTCGGTAGCCTCGGTCATCACCTCGAACGCCTCGTCGAGGTCGTTGACCTCCTCGGCGCCGGCATCCAGCACCGCCATGAGCACGTCGTCCTCGGTCACGCCGTCGGCCTTGGGCACGATGATGACGCCCTTGCGGCTGAACAGGTACGACACGCTGTTCGGGTCGGCCATGCTCCCGCCGTTGCGCGTCATGGCCACCCGAACCTCGGTGGCGGCCCGGTTGCGGTTGTCGGTGAGGCACTCGACGAGGACCGCGACGCCGTTCGGGCCGTAGCCCTCGTACATGATGGTCTGCCAGTCCGCACCTCCCGCGTCGGCGCCGGAGCCGCGCTTGACCGCGCGCTCGATGTTGTCCAAGGGCACGGAGTTCTTCCGCGCCTTCTGGACCGCGTCGTACAGGGTCGGGTTCCCGTCGAGGTCGCCACCGCCGGTGCGCGCGGCGACCTCGATGTTCTTGATCAGCTTGGCGAAGAGCTTGCCGCGCTTGGCATCGATGGCGGCCTTCTTGTGCTTGGTGGTCGCCCACTTGGAGTGGCCGGACATGCTGCTCCTTCGAGTCGGTCAGGCGGCGCCACGCACCATGTCGGCGAACAGCGCATGCACCCGATGGTCCCCGGTGAGTTCGGGATGGAACGAGGTGGCCAGCAGCGACCCGCTCCGAACAGCCACGATCCTATCGTCTGCGGCCGTGGGCACGGTGGCGAGAACGTCCACGGAGGGGCCGACCGACTCCACCCAGGGGGCGCGGATGAACACAGCGCGGATGGGTGGCGCCCCGATCGCCGGGAAGTCCACATCGGACTCGAACGAGTCGACCTGGCGGCCGAAGGCGTTGCGGCGGACGACCATGTCGATCCCGCCGATCGGCTGTTGGTCGGCCCGACCGTCCAGGATCGTGTCGGCCAGCAGGATCATGCCGGCGCACGAGCCGTACATCGGCAGGCCGCTGCGCGCGGCCGTGCGCAGCGGCTCCATGAGTCCCCAGCGCACGGCGAGCATCGAGATGGTGGTCGACTCGCCGCCCGGGATCACCAGGCCGTCCACCGAGGCGAGCGCGTCGACGTCCTTCACGGGGACGGGGAGCGCCCCGACGTCCGCCAGGGCGGCGACGTGCTCGCGCACGTCACCCTGCAGGGCGAGGACCCCGATCGTGGGTCGGTTCACCACCCGCGCTCGGCCAGGCGGTGCGGCTGCGGGATCTCCTCCACGTTGATCCCGACCATGGCCTCGCCGAGGCCGCGCGACACCTTGGCGATGATGCCGGGATCGTCGTGGTGCAGGGTCGCCTGCACGATCGCGTTGGCCCGCTCGGCCGGGTTGCCGGACTTGAAGATCCCGGAGCCGACGAACACGCCGTCGGCGCCGAGCTGCATCATCATCGCCGCGTCGGCGGGGGTCGCGATGCCCCCGGCGGTGAAGAGCACGACGGGCAGGCTGCCGCGCTCGGCGACCTCCTTGACCAGCGCGTACGGGGCCTGCAGCTCCTTGGCGGCCACATAGAGCTCGTCCGGGCTCATCGAGGCCAGCCTGCGGATCTCACCACGGATGGCGCGCATGTGGGTGGTGGCGTTGGAGACGTCGCCGGTGCCCGCCTCGCCCTTCGAGCGGATCATCGCCGCGCCCTCGGTGATCCGGCGCAGCGCCTCACCGAGGTTCGTGGCACCGCACACGAACGGCACGGTGAACTGCCACTTGTCGATGTGGTTGGTGTAGTCGGCCGGGGTGAGCACCTCGGACTCGTCGATGTAGTCCACGCCCAGCGACTGGAGGACCTGGGCCTCGACGAAGTGCCCGATCCGGGCCTTGGCCATGACCGGGATCGAGACGGCCTCGATGATCCCGTCGATCATGTCCGGGTCGCTCATCCGGGAGACCCCGCCCTGGGCGCGGATGTCGGCAGGCACGCGCTCGAGAGCCATCACGGCGACGGCCCCCGCGTCCTCGGCGATCCGGGCCTGCTCCGGGGTGACGACGTCCATGATGACGCCGCCCTTGAGCATCTCGGCCATGCCGCGCTTGACGCGGTCGGTGCCCAGCGTGGATCCAGTGGTCTCGGGGGTGCTGCTCACGACATCTCCTGTGCCCGTCAGAACGATAGCCACAGGGTACGTCCCCACCGGCGAGGTCGCGAAATGCCGGCTCGGGACCACCGGTCCCCTACTCGACCGTGACCTTCTTGGTCCGGTCCTTGAGCACGATCCAGAGCTGCCCGGGGTCGAAGGCGATCGGCTGGCCGTCCGCATCGAGGTACCGCGTTGGCTCCTCGGCGCTCAACCGCCGCCACGTGATGGGGTACGCGGCGCCGTTCCGCAGCAGCAGGCCCTTGCCCGACCCGACCGTCGTGGACAGGGGGGTGCGCCCGCCGAACTTGTCGCCGTAGCCGGAGTCGGTCTCCTTGACGTACTGCACGATCACCGTGCTGGCCCGCTGGACACCGGGCTTGTCCGTGTCGCGCATCTGGTAGCCGCCCATCCAGATGTCGTACAGGCCCTTCTTCGCCCGCCACCGGAACTGCATCGTGGCGTTGTCCCAGCGGGCGGTCATCACCTTCGCCGGGCTGCCCCCGGCGGGCGGCTCCTCGTCGAAGACCCAGCCCATGTCGTGCGACGTGGCCGACGCGCCGGAGGTGGCCAGGACGGTCTTCGGCTGCGCCATCAGGTTGTAGGGAGCCGGCCGGGTCCGGTCCCGGTAGAAGCCCGCACTGTCGACGTCCTCGGAGACCTGCTTCCAGTCCGCCGCCGCCAGCTTTGGCCACAGCCGGTGCTGGGCGCCGGAGTACACGAACGCGATGTCGCCGAGCGGGGCGAAGATCTGGATGTCGGAGATGCGCGCGCTGCGGACCGGGCCCACCGTCTCGGGCATGCTGGTGGAGAACACCGCCGCCAGTCGGGTGAGCCCCCACTCGACCGGCTCCACGTAGACGATGTCGGCCTTCGTCAGGCCCCGGTGCGGCTGGGCCGACGGCGTGTTGTCGAGCTTGACCACCACCACCGGCGTCCCGACGCCACCCTCGCGCCCGCTCAAGGGGGACGTCGTGGGCGTCGGGCTCGGGGTGGGCGTCGGGCTGGCCGAGGGCGACGCCGGGCTGCTCGCCGAACGGACGTCGGCCTGTGGCGCCGGTCCACCGGTGCAGGCTGCGACCAGGCCCACGGACAGCAGGAGCGCGACGACTGGGCCGGTCCGGCCGGCCGGGACGGAGTGAGTCACGGCGCTTAGGGTAGGCGCCCATCGGGATCCTCCGGTCGCAGGCACGCGCATGGCGAGCGGGATTCACCTGCCGGCCACCGGCGGGACAGGTCTCGCTCGGTGCCCGGGAGCCTGGGCCGGGTGACGATCGATGCCCTCCGGACGCCGGCCGGCGGTCCACCAAGGCGGCGGTCCACCGGCGGCGGTCCACCGGCACGGGTCAACCGTACGGGACCAGTGCAGGTGGCATGGCGTCGTCCATCTCGACCATGTCGGGCAGCGGGGCGTTGCCCGCAAGCCGGAACAGCCGGACCAGGCGACCGGACCGCAGCAGCCGGGCGGACTGGACGGCGTCGTTGTGGAACCGCCTGGCCAGCATGACGTGGTTGCACGCGGAGGCCAGGTCGTCGACGAGCTCACGCCCGTCGATGGTCCCCCGCAGCGCATCGATGCCCTCGGGATCGACGAGCACCTCGCGCAGGTCGCGCGACATCTCGGACTCGACAAGACCCCACTCGGCCGCGTCCGCGGGATCGGCGTTCCGGCAGTTGCCCGCCGCGCGGGCCAGCACGACAGCGCTGGCCGGGTCCAGCAGGTCCGACAGGGCCAGCGCTTCGGCAGCCCGGGCCCGGCGCACCAGTTGGGTGTCCAGCGAGGCCCGGGCCAGGTCGATCCTGTGGTGCAGGCGGTCGATCCGTGAGGCCAGGGCGCTCAGGCGCCAGATGGTGAAGGCCAGCGCGAACCCGAGCACGATGATCCAGAACAGGTCGACCTTCATGCCTCGGTCTCCTCGGCGTCCCCGCTGCCACCACCGCGACGCAGCGGGAGCCGGCCCCAGAACTGGCGCGAGAAGTCGGCCTCGACCTTCTCCCCGCCCTGCCGCACGCTCTGGTAGACGGCCAGCACCCGCCGGGCGACGCTCGACCAGTCGAACTCCTCGGCGCGCACGGCCCCCTCCGTCCGCAGCCGGGCCCGCCGCTGCGGATCACCGAGCAGCTCGATCAGCTGGGTGGCCAGGTCGGCCGGGTCGCCGTTGCGGAACGTCACCCCGGCCCGGCCCTCGGCCAGGACCCGCTGGAAGGCCTCGATGTCGCTGGCGACCACCGGGGTCCCCGCGGCCATGGACTCCAGCAGGATGATCCCGAAGGACTCCCCGCCCGTGTTGGGCGCGACGTAGATGTCGGACGAGTGCAGGGCTCGGGCCTTGTCCAGCTCGCTGACCAGCCCAAGGAACTCGACGCGATCGGCGATCTCCGGGTCGAGCCCGGCGCGCACCTGCTCGACGTCGCCCGGCCCGGCGATCAGGACGTTCACGTCCGGGACGGCCCGCGCCACGAGGGGCAGTGCCGCCAGGAGGATCGGAAGCCCCTTGCGGGGTTCGTCGATGCGGCCGAGGAACATCAGGGTGTTGGATCCCCGAGCCCGGCCCGGCAGGGGCTCGTCGCCGGCGTAGGCGCTGCAGTCGACGCCGTTCGGGATCAGGATCGCGTCGCCACCGGTGTACTCGACGAGGGACCGCCGGGCGTACTCGCTGACCGCGATGCGGGCCCGGATCTTCTCCATCCCGCTGCGGATGATCGGCGACCACGCCGCGATGTCCCTGCGCGAGGACACCAGGCTGGAGTGCCAGGTCGCGACCACCGGGCCCTCGGAGACCCAGATCGACAGCAGCGAGAGCGTGGGGCCCGCCGGCTCGTGCACGTGCAGGATGTCCAGGTCGGAGTCCCGGACCCACCGGCGGGCCCGGGCCGCCGGGCCGGGGCCGAAGTTGATCTTCGCGACGGAGCCGTTCGAGCTGATCGAGATCGGCTTGCCGCCGTTCGTGACGAAGTCCGGCAGCGCGTCCTCGTCCTCGGCGGGGGCGAGGATCACCGCCTCGTGGCCGAGCTGCATCAGGGCGGTGCGCAGGTCGTTGACGTGCGCCGCGACGCCCCCGGGCGTGTCCCACGCATAGGGGCAGACCAGTCCGACGCGCATCAGGATGCCTCCGCGTCCCGGGCAGCCAGACGCTGGGGATCGAGGTCGGCCAGCCAGAGCCGCTGCAGCATGTGCCAGTCCTCCGGGTGCTCCCGGATCCCCGCCTCGAGCGAGTCTGCTATCGCCTGGGTGGCCGCGCGGATGCGCTGGGCGCGGTCCCCCTCGGCGGGCAGGACGATCTCCGGCTGGATCTCGGCAACGTTGTGCCCGTCCCAGAACAGGTGCGCGGGCAGCAGGGCGGCACCGGTGTCCACCGCGAGCGCGGCCGGACCGGCGGGGAACCGCGTCGCCTCGCCGAAGAACTGGACCTCGATGCCCTTGGCGGACAGGTCACGGTCGGCCAGCAGGGCGACCGCCCCACCCTCGCGGCACGTCTGCGCGAGCTTGTCGAAGACCCCGGGGTCGCCGAGCCCGTGGATGACCATCCCCAGGCTCTCCCGGTAGCCCAGGAACGCGTCGTAGAGCTTCTCCGGCTCGAGCTTCTCGGCGACCGAGTGGATGGGCGTGAGGTTCCGGGAGACCCAGGCGCCCGCGTGGTCCCAGTTCCCCATGTGCGGCAGGGCCAGCACCGCGCCGCGGCCACCGTGGATCGGATCGCTCAGGCGTTCGGCGTGCCGCAGCTCGAACGTGTCGAGCCGGGCGCCGTCCCAGCCGGGGAGCCGGAAGGCATCGCACCAGTACCGCATGTAGGAGCGCATGCCCGCCCGGGAGGCCGCCCGAAGTTCCGAGTCGGGCACCGGGCCGAGGACCCGAGCGAGGTTGGCCTCCAGCCGCTGCACCCCCGAGCCGCGGGCCCGCCAGAGCCGGTCGGCGATCTGCTCGAACAGCCCGTACGCCGCGCGCTCCGGCATGAACCGGATCGCGCGCCAGCCGGCCGCATAGGCCAGGTACGTGGCGGAGTCCTTCACCATCGCGGGTCGCCCCGGCTAGGCACCCGGCACGGCATCGCCGGGCCGGGCCTCGGGATCGGTCCCCTCGGCCGCTTGGGGCGGCGAGCCCGCGGGCGAGGCCGCCGGCCGCAGCTGGGACCGGACGTCGACTGCGCGCTGGATCACGGTGACCACCACGAGCACGGCGAGGATCCCGAGTGCAGCCGTCATGGCCCAGTCCAGGCCCAGGGAGTAGAGGATGGCGCCGATCCCGACGACGATGAGCCGCTCGGCGCGCTCGGCGAGCCCGCCGTTCGCGGTGGCCCCGACGGCCTCGGCCCGGGCCTTCGCGTAGCTGATCGTCACGGCGCCGGCCAGGCAGATCCACGCGAGGACCACCGTCGGCGTGTCGGCGTTCCGGACGGCCCACCACAGCAGGCCGCCGAAGACGGCGACGTCGGCGACGCGGTCCAGGGTGGCGTCGAGCCAGGCACCCCACGGACCCTGCGTTCCGGAGATCCGGGCCATGGTGCCGTCGAGCACGTCGGCGGCGATGAAGAACCCGAGGATGACCAGCGCGGGGACGAACCGGCCCTGCGGGATCAGCACGAGCGCTGAGACCACGGTGATCGTCGCACCGATGATCGTGACCATGTCGGCGGTCAGGCCGATGCGCAGCAGGCCTCGCGCCACCGGCTCGACGACGGGGGCGACGACCCCTCGGGCGTCCGCGTTGTTCAGCATCGTGGTGATCGTAGCGACAAACTGGCCCCCCGGGTGCGTGGGACGAAGGTCCCTGTTGCGAGGCTTGGTCCGGCACACCCGTCGACGAGGAGAGGCATCAGCATGGCTGGAGCGAACACAGGGGCGGGGGGTGGGTCGGTCTCCGCGCCGGCCAGCCCCGCCGACATCCGCAACGTGGTCCTGGTCGGCCCGTCCGGAGCGGGCAAGACCACGCTGCTGGAGGCCATGCTCGCAGCCACCGGCACCATCCCCCGGGCCGGTCGAACGACGGAGGGCACCACCGTCTCGGACTTCGATGAGGCCGAGATCCGCCAGCAGCGCTCCGTGGGGCTGTCCCTGGCGCCGGTGATGCGTCGACGGGGTCAAGGTCAACTTCCTCGACACGCCCGGCTACGCGGACTTCGTCGGCGACCTGCGCGCCGGGCTGCGCGCGGCAGACGCGGCGCTGTTCGTCGTCTCCGCCGTGGATGGCGTCGACGGCGGCACGCAGCTGCTCTGGGAGGAGTGCGCGGCGGTGGGCATGCCCCGTGCCGTCGTCGTGACCCGCCTCGACCACGCGCGGGCCGACTTCGACGAGCTCGTCGCCATCTGCCAGCGCGTGTTCGGCGAGGGCGTCATGCCGCTGATGCTGCCGATGCTCGCCGACGACGGGGCGCCCGCGGGCTTCATCGACCTGATCAGCGAGCGGATCCACGACTACTCGTCGGGCTCCCGCGTGGACCGCGAGCCGGAGGACACCCATCGGGAGCTGATCGAGACGACGCGGGCCAGCCTGATCGAGGGGATCATCGCCGAGAGCGAGGACGAGACCCTCATGGACCGCTACCTGGCCGGCGAGCACATCGACGTCGAGACGCTGGTCGACGACCTCGAGAAGGCCGTCGCGCGCGGCTCGTTCTACCCGGTGCTCGGCACTGCCGTCGAGCTCGACGGCCTGGGCACGGCTGAGGTCCTGGACCTCGTCCGCCGCGGGTTCCCCTCCCCGCTCGAGCACCCCCTGCCGCCGGTCACCACCCCGGATGGCTCCCCCCGCGGGCCGCTGGCGTGCGATCCCGAGGGGCCGATGTGCGCGGAGGTGGTGAAGACCACGACCGATCCCTACGTCGGCCGGCTCTCGCTCGTGCGCGTCTTCTCCGGGACGGTGGTCCCGGACGCAGTCGTGCACGTGTCCGGGCACTTCGGCGAGGATCGAGGCCACGAGGACCACGACCTCGACGAGCGCATCGGCGCCCTGAGCAGCCCGCTGGGGAAGGTCCAGCGCACGATCGACCGGGGCATCGCCGGCGACATCGTCGCCGTGGCCAAGCTCACCCGCGCGGAGACCGGCGACACCCTGTCGGACAAGGACAACCCGCTGCTCATGGAGCCCTGGATGATGCCCGACGCACTGCTGCCGGTGGCGATCGTGGCGAAGTCGAAGGCCGACGAGGACAAGCTGGGCCAGGCCCTCGGCCGGCTCGTCGCCGAGGACGCGACGATGCGACTGGACCGCAACGCCGAGACCGGGCAGCTCGTGCTCTGGTGCATGGGCGAGGCGCACGTGGACGTCCTGCTCGACCGGCTGGGCAACCGCTATGGGGTGGCCGTCGAGTCCGAGCCGCTGCGCGTGTCCCTGCGCGAGACGTTCGCCACCCCGGCGAAGGCCAAGGGCCGCCACGTCAAGCAGTCGGGCGGGCACGGCCAGTACGCCGTGTGCGACATCGAGGTCACCCCGCTTCCGGCGGGCTCGGGGTTCGAGTTCGTCGACAAGGTGGTCGGCGGCTCCGTGCCGCGCCAGTTCATCCCGTCGGTGGAGAAGGGTGTCCGGGCCCAGATGGAGAAGGGCGTGGCCGCCGGCTACCCCGTCGTTGACATCCAGGTGACCCTCTACGACGGCAAGGCGCACTCGGTGGACTCCTCGGACATGGCGTTCCAGATGGCGGGGTCGCTGGCCCTCAAGGAGGCCGCCGCGGCCGCGCAGATCGCGATGCTCGAGCCGGTGTCGGCGATCAGCGTGCTGGTCTCCGACGAGTACGTGGGGGCGGTCATGGGCGACCTGTCGGGCCGCCGCGGTCGGGTCTCCGGCAGCGAGCCGGCCGGCAACGGGCGCACGCTGATCCGGGCCGACGTCCCGGACATCGAGCTCACCCGCTACGCGATCGAGCTGCGATCGATGTCCCACGGCACGGGGACGTTCACGCGCGAGTACGTCGGGCACGAGCCGATGCCCGCCCAGATCGCCCGCAAGGTCATCGAGGCGTCGAGCGACCGGCACTGACCGCCGCACGCCCGGCACCAACCGCCGCACGCCCGGCACCAACCGCCGCACGCCCGGCACCAACCGCCGCACGCCGGAGGGCCGCCCCCAATCGGGGGCGGCCCTCCGCGCTCGGCAGCCCCTGCCGCCTCGCCAATGCTCCGCCAACGCACGGATGCTCCGGTCCGGACCGGAGCATCCGTGCGTTGCTGGAGCGTCTGCGTTGGAGGCGGGGGCGCGGCGCGGGGCGGGGCGGCGCGGGGCGGCGCGGCGCGAGGCGGGGGGCGGTCAGCGCCGGACGGGCTTGAGGGTCCAGAGGAAGGTGGCCTCACCGGTGACTGTCCAATCCTCCGTGGACAGCGTGACGTCGATGCGGAACTCCGGACGCTCGCCGGCGTCGAGCCGCGCCACGATCGACTCGGGGGTGTCGTGCATGAGCGCCTCTGCGTACATGGGGCCCATCGCGATCCGCTTGAACCGGATGCTGGCGTCCACGGGCAGCGGCGTGGCCCGGTCGAGCAGCATGCCGAAGTTGCCCAGCACGATCGCCCCGGTCGCGGTCTCGGCCAGCGTGAACATCGCGCCGGCGTGCGGACCGCCCACGTGGTTGCGGTACTCGGGCTTGTCCGGGAGGCGCAGCAGGACCCGCTGGGGGTCCAGCTCCAGGAACTCCAGCTCGAGCGTCCCCACCATGGGCACGACGTGGGGCATCTGGGCGACGAGGGTGTGGAAGTCCATGGCGTCGAGGCTATCGACCGGCCCGTGGCTCACCACGGCCAGTCCCCCGCCCCCCACCATCCCGTCGCCGGCCGGGGGGCGCCCGCCGAGGGGCGGATCCGCCGCGTCATCAGGTGCCCGCCGCGCTGGGCAGGTAGCGTCGCGCGCATGGACCAGGGGACCTCAGCGACCGAGGGTGACGCCCGGCCGTCGGTCGCGGTCTTCGACATCGACGGGGTGCTCGCCGACGTGCGCCACAGGCTGCACCACGTCGCAGCACGGCCCAAGGACTGGGACGCGTTCTTCGGCGAGGCCCCCCGCGATCCACCCCTGGCTGAGGGGATCGGGGCGGTAGCGGAGGCTGCCCGCGGCGGTCACATCGTCATGTACCTCACCGGTCGACCGGAGCGCTGCCGACGGGACACGCTGGACTGGCTCGCCGCGCAGGGCCTGCCCCGGGGGGAGCTCCACATGCGCGACGACACCGACCGGAGACCGGCGCGCATGACCAAGGTGGCCACGCTGCGCCGGCTGTCGCGGCGCTTCCGGGTCGAGGCCTTCGTCGACGACGACGCCGCGGTGGTCCAGGCCGTGCGCCAGGCGGGTTTCCCCGTGCTGCACGCCCAGTGGATGCTGACCTCGACCTCGGGCGCCGATTCCGCGCCGGGTGCCGCAGACACCTCCTCGGCGCAGGAGGTCCTGTTCGAGATCCAGGAGGATGAGGGCCGCACCTGAGGCCCGCACCTGAGGCCCGCACCCGAGTGCCGCACCGAGGCCCGCACCCGAGTGCCTGACCCGAGGCCGGCCTGGGCCCGCATCCGAGCCCGCGCCCGGGCCGCCGGCGCGGCCGGACCGCGAAATGGCGACGGGCTGGACCGCCCGAGGGAGCCGGCGGGTCGGGGGCGACTGGGGCGACCCGGGAGGACCGGACGACCGGACGACCGGGGGGTCGGCGTCAGACGGTGACGGCAGCCAGCTCCTCGGGGCGCGGGCACGAGCACACCAGGTGCCGGTCGCCGTAGGCCCCGTCGATGCGACCCACCGGCGGCCAGTACTTGTCCCGCGTCAGGCCGGGCACCGGGAAGACGGCCTGCGTGCGGGTGTACGGCCGGTCCCACTCCCCCACGAGGGCCTGGGCGGTGTGCGGCGCGCCCCGCAGGACGCTGCTGGCGACCTCGACGCCACCGGAGGCCACCTCCTCGATCTCCGCGTGGATGGCGATCATCGCCTCGCAGAACCTGTCGAGCTCGGCCAGCGGCTCGCTCTCCGTCGGCTCGACCATCAACGTGCCCGCGACGGGGAAGCTCATCGTCGGGGCGTGGAAGCCGTAGTCGATGAGGCGCTTGGCGACGTCGTCGACGGTCACGCCCGTCCGCTTGGTGATCCCGCGCAGGTCAAGGATGCACTCGTGGGCCACGAGCCCACCCGGCCCCGTGTAGAGGACCGGGAAGTACGGGCCGAGTCGGGTCGCGATGTAGTTGGCCGACAGCACGGCCACCTGGGTGGCCCGGGTCAGCCCCTCGGCCCCCATCATCCGGATGTAGGCCCACGGGATCGGCAGGATCCCGGCGCTGCCGTACGGGGCGCCGCTGACCGGGCCCACCCCACCGTCGGCGAACCCCCGGCCGACCGGACCGGCCTGCGGACGCAGCGGGTGGCCGGGCAGGAACGGCGCCAGGTGCTCGCGCACGGCCACCGGCCCCACCCCCGGGCCACCCCCGCCGTGCGGGATGCAGAACGTCTTGTGCAGGTTGAGGTGCGACACGTCCGCGCCGAACCGCCCCGGCTTGGCCAGCCCGACCAGGGCGTTGAGGTTCGCCCCGTCGACGTACACCTGGCCGCCGGCGTCGTGGACCATCGCGCACAGGTCGGCGACCTCCGCCTCGTAGACACCGTGCGTCGACGGGTAGGTGATCATCAGCGCTGCCACCCGGCCCTCGTGCGCCTCGAGGGCCCCGCGCAGGGCCTGCGTGCTGACGTTGCCCGCCTCGTCGCAGGCCACGACGACCACCTTCAGGCCCGCCATCACCGCGGAGGCAGCGTTGGTCCCGTGTGCCGACGAGGGGATCAGGCAGATGTCGCGCCCGGACTCGCCCCGGGCTGCGTGCCAGGCCCGGATCGCCAGGAGCCCCGCGAACTCGCCCTGCGAGCCGGCGTTGGGCTGCAGGCTGACCGCGTCGTAGCCGGTGAGCTCGGCCAGCAGGTCCTCCAGCTCCGTGATCAGGGTCCGGTACCCCTGGACCTGGTCCTCGGGCGCGAACGGATGGATCCCCGCGAAGCCGGGCCAGCTGATCGGCTCCATCTCGGTCGTGGCGTTGAGCTTCATGGTGCACGACCCGAGCGGGATCATCGAGCGGTCCAGCGCGACGTCGTACCCGGAGAGCCGACGCAGGTAGCGCAGCATGTCGGTCTCGCTGTGGTGGTCGTGGAACACCGGGTGCTGGAGGTACGGCGTCGTGCGCAGCCACCCGGCCGGCAGGGCCGTGTCGGTGATGTGGACAGCCCCGACAGCCCCGGCAGCGCCGGTGGCGTGGCCCGGACCGTCGCCTGGACCGTGGCCCGGACCGCCGACCGCCGTCCGAACCGCCTCCACGACGGCCTCGACGTGCGCGTCGGTGGTCACCTCGTCGGTGGTGATGCCCACCTGGTCGGCGTCCACCCGCCGGACGTTGATCCCCAGCGCCCGGGCCCCAGACACGACCGCGTCGGCCCGCCCGGGAACGACGGCGACCACCGTGTCGAAGAACCGGTCGTGCCGCAGCCCGATGCCGGCGGCCACCAGGCCCGCTGCGACCGACCGGGCATGCCCGTGCACGCGCTCGGCGATCCGGCGCAGGCCCGTCGGGGCCGTGGTAGGCCGCGTAGAGGCCGGCGATGACGGCCAGGAGGACCTGGGCGGTGCAGATGTTGCTGGTGGCCCGCTCCCGCCGGATGTGCTGCTCACGCGTCTGCAGGGCCAGCCGGTAGGCCGGGTCGCCCGCCGAGTCGACCGAGACCCCGACCAGCCGGCCGGGCAGCTGCCGCTCGAGCCCGGGCCGCACGGCCATGTAGCCCGCGTGCGGCCCGCCGAAGCCCATCGGCACGCCCAGCCGCTGCGCGGAGCCCACGACGATGTCGGCCCCCACTTCACCGGGCGGGGTGAGCAGGCACAGCGAGAGGGGATCGGCTGCGACCACCAGCCCCGCGCCGACCGCATGCACCTGGTCGGCCAGCGAACCGAGCACGGCCGGGTCGCGCACGACGCCCAGCGAGCCCGGGGCGCTGACCAGGACGCCGAAGAATCCGTCCTCAGGCAGCCCGGCCCCGATCTCGCGGACATCGAGCTCGATGCCCACCGGCTCGGCGCGGGTGGCCAGCACGGCCAGGGTCTGCGGGTGGGTGTCGGCGTCGACCACGAAGCGCATGGATCCGGTGCGGTCGACCCGGTGCAGCAGGGCCATGGCCTCGGCGGCGGCGGTCGGCTCGTCGAGCAGCGAGGCGTTCGCCAGCGGCAGGCCGGTCAGGTCCGCGACCACCGTCTGGAAGTTCAGCAGGGCCTCCAGCCGGCCCTGCGAGATCTCCGGCTGGTACGGGGTGTAGGCCGTGTACCAGCTCGGGTCCTCGAGGACGTTGCGGCGGATCACCGCCGGGGTGATCGTGTCGTGGTAGCCCAGCCCGAGCATCGACACCACGGGCGTGTTGGCCCCTGCGATGCGCCGCAGGGCGTCGCTGGCCTGCGCCTCCGTCAGCGCCGGGGGCAGGTCCAGCCCCTGCGACCACGCGATGCTCGCCGGGATGGCCGCGGCCGCCAGGGCCTCGAGGGAGTCGTGCCCAACGACCGCCAGCATCGCGGCGACATCGGCCTCGGCGGGTCCGATGTGACGGTGGGCGAACAGCTCGGAGGCGTCGGGAGTCGTCTGCACATCGCAACGATAGTCGTGGATCAGCCCGCCCACCCGGAGCGGGACGGCCGCGCCGCGGGTCAGCCGCCAGGCCTGGCCGGGTCAGCCGGTCTGGCGGCGCCGACGACGGGCAGCCAGCTCGTCGTCGCTGGGGGCTGCCACCCCGGTCGTGCGCTCGGCGGGCAGGTTCGACAGGGAGCCCTCCACCTCGCGCCACACCTTGCCCACGGCGATCCCGAACACTCCCTGGCCCCCGCGCACGAGGTCGATGACCTCATCCTCGCTGGTGCACTCGTAGACGCTGGCGCCGTCGCTCATCAGCGTGAGGGTCGCCAGGTCCTCGACCCCCCGGGCCCGCAGGTGGCCCACGGCGGTCCGGATGTTCTGCAGCGAGACGCCGGTGTCGAGCAGCCGCTTGACGACCTTCAGCACGAGGATGTCGCGGAAGCTGTAGAGCCGCTGGGTGCCCGAGCCGGTCGCCGGGCGGATCGACGGCTCGACCAGGCCCGTGCGGGCCCAGTAGTCGAGCTGGCGGTAGGTGATCTCGGCGGCAGCGCAGGCGACCGGGCCACGAAAGCCGACGTCATCGGGCAGGGTCGACTCAGGGACGTCGAACAGCGCTCCCTGCACCTCGTGGTCCGACCCGCTCGTGCCCTCTGCTGCCATGTCCGGCGGCCTTCCGTCCGATGCTGGATGAGCCGTGTAGTTACACGCGTCGTATTCCCTGTGGGAAACGTAGGCCCCTGCCGGACCGGCGTCAACGGACCTGAGCACGACACGCCGGGGCAAACTCTCAACCTCAACTTGAGGTCTAGCCCGTTCCCCTCAGGGGTTCGAGTGCTACTGGAAGTCCTGTGGCTCCACATGGTCGAGGAACTCCCGGAACCGCTCGACCTCCTCGGCCTCGTCCCCGCCGGTCGTCTCGTCCTCCACGGGGACGCCGGCCTCCACCAGCACCTCGTCGGCGACGAGGACCGGGGCGCCGGCGCGAAGGGCCAGCGCGATCGCGTCGGAGGGCCGGGCATCGACGACGGTGCCCTTCTCCCCCAGCACCAGCTCCCCGAAGAACACGCCGTCCTCCAGCTTGGTGATCCGCACGCTCGTCAGCGGGGAGCCCAGCCGGTCGAGCGTGGCGACGAACAGGTCGTGGGTGAGCGGTCGTGGGGCCGTCACGCCCTGCAGCGCCATGGCGATCGCCGCCGCCTCGTTGGGTCCGATCCAGATGGGCAGCAGCAGGTCCCCGGGGCTTCGGACCAGGACGATCGGGGAGTTCGACGGCATCTCGACGCGAACCCCGACGACCTCGACCGCCACGAACCCATCCACGCCGCCAGCGTAGACCCGCGGCGGCAGACCTGCTAGCGGCCGACCGTCCCGGGCAGGCCCGTCCGGACGAGCGTGACATGCAGCTGGGTGGCCAGGGTGGCGATGGCCCGGGCTGTCTCCTCGGCACGCTCCGCGGATCCCGCCTGGCGGCCTCGGGACATCGGCTTGACCACCTGCTCGACGAGCGCGAGCTCCCGATCCGCGGCCAGCCGGAAGGGTCGCAGGTGGCGCGGGCCGTAGCCGAACTCCGCCATCTGGGCGGCGATCCGGGCCACCTGGAGGGCCGCCGCGTCGTAGAACGCGGAACCGGAGACAGGCGCGATGAGGCCGAACGACTCGAGCTCGCGGAGGGCCTCGCTGGTGATGCACCCCTGCTCGAGCAGCTCGCGGCGGGACAGGCGCAGCTCCTGGGAGTCCGCGACCAGGTCCTCCGGCCCGGGTATCCCCTCGGCCGACACGAGGGCGCGCGGCGCGGTGTCCTCGGCGTCGAGCGGGGCCGGCTGAAGCCCCCGGTCGATCGCGTCGAGGTGCTCGCGGATCACCTTGAGGGGCAGGTAGCGATCGCGCTGCATGCGCAGCACGTAGCGCAGGCGCTCGGCGTCCGCGCGCGTGAACTTCCGGTAGCCCGACGGCGTGCGCGCCGGCTCGACGAGGCCCTCGCCCTCGAGGTAGCGGATCTTCGAGATGCTGACATCGGGGAAGTCCGCCCGCAGCAGGTGCAGGACCTCGCCGATGGACAGCAGGCCATCGGCGGCTGGCTCAGCGCTCATGCCCCGGCCCCCACGAGGAAGACGAACCTGTACTTGCCGATCTGCACCTCATCCCCCCCTGCGAGGACGACCTCCTCGATGCGTTCCCGGTTCACGTACGTCCCGTTGAGGCTGCCGACGTCGCGCAGCTGCCATCCCTCGGGCGTGCGCCGCACCTCCGCGTGGTTGCGCGAGACGGTCACGTCGTCGAGCACGACGTCGGCGAAGTCGCCACGGCCGATCGTGGTGACGTCGGCGTCGAGGACGAAGGACGTCCCCTCGCTCGGCCCGCGCCGCACGATGAGCATCGCGGTCCCCGGGGCCACCCCCACGATGTTGGCGCCGGTGACCGCCGACAGGGGACCCGTGCTGGAGATGGGTGACTCCAGGGTGCCCGTCGCATCGGCCGGGTGGTCCGCCGAGAGGTCGACCAGCGGTGCCCCGCACCTGCTGCAGAACCTCGCGAGGTCGGCCACCGCCTGACCACACCGCTGGCACGTACGCTCCACCGGGACTCCATCCACTCGACCTGGCACGGCTCGACCTGAGGTCGAGGTTCACCCGGGAGAAACCTAGGGTGCCGCGCCGCGGGGGGTCAACCCCCGATCAGGACAGTCCGGAGGCGTAGGCGTCGGCATCCATCAGGCCGGCCCAGGCCGCGTCGGCATCATCGGCCGACCCGCAGTCCACGTCGACCATCCAGCCACGGCCGTACGGTTCGGAGTTGACCAGCTCGGGGGCGTCGGCGAGCTCGTCGTTGACCGCGCGGACCGTGCCCGCCACGGGGGCGAAGATGTCGCTGACCGACTTGGTCGACTCCACCTCGCCGCACGGCTGGCCGGCGCTGAGCCCTGCCCCGACGTCGGGCAGCTGGACGAACACCACGTCCCCGAGCGCCTCGGCCGCGTACGCGGTGATTCCGAAGCGCAGCACGGTCGGCGCCTCTCGGCGGACCCACTCGTGCTCCGGGGTGTAGCGCAGGTCGTCGGGGTACATCGCAGTCTCCTCTAGGAAGTGGGGGCCCGGTGGGGTCTCAGGACGCGGGGACCGGCTCAGCGTAGTCCGGCGTGGCCAGCGGCACGGTGGAGGAGATCTCGACGTCGTCGCGGGCCTCCAGCTCGAACCGGGCCCCGGCGGTCCGCACCGAGTCCGCCAGCCCGCCGGGGATCTGCATCGCGGTCCCGAGCGTCTGCGGGTCCCCGATCGCCAGGATCGTGTACGGCGAGCCCTTCAGCTCCCCCGAGATGAGGATCCCCGGTCCCTGGTCCTCCGCAGGGTCGGCGAACCACGTGTTGACCACGATCCGCCGCTGGGCCACCTCGATGCTCTCGGCGCCGGCATCCCGAAGCTCCTGCACGGCGTTGAGGATGTCGGCGGCGCCGATCACGTCGCCGGGGTCGCGGATCACCATCCGGATCCCGGGTCCCCGCACGGGGGTCGTGCCGGCCACCACCTCGAGGGACTCGAGCCGCTCGCGCGACCTGGCCAGGGCCTCTGCCGAGGTGCCTGCCAGCAGCGCGTCCAGCTCGGCCTGCAGCGTCCGCTGCTCGGCGGCCAGGCGGTCGTTCTCGGAGTCGAGGCTGGCCAGGATCTGGACGAGGTCGGCCGGGCGGGCGTTGGCCAGGGCGTCGTCGCCCCGGAACGCCAGCGCCCCTGCCACCAGCAGCAGCCCGAGGATCCCGAACAGCGCCCCGCCGACCAGGCTGGTCGGCCCACGCCAGCGCCACAGCGAGCTCTGCCGGTACTCGACGCCGGGCGGGGCCGGTGCCGGGTCCGCGGGCGCCTCGGCGCCGTCCGGGCCGGGATCGACCGGGGCTGCCGGCTCGACGAGGCTCGCCGGCGTGCGGGGGGCGGGAGGGTCCGGTTCCTGCATCTCAGGCCTTGAGGACGTGCCGGCGGATCGCGGCCGCGTTGGAGAAGATGCGCATGGTCAGCACGACGACCACGCCGGTCGTCATCTGGGCGCCGACGCCCAGCAGGTCCCCGATCCACACGATGATCGCGGCGACGAGGACGTTGCTGAGGAAGGAGATGACGAACACCCGGTCGCGGAAGACGCCGTCCAGCAGGGCCCGGGAGGCGCCGACGACGGCGTCGAGGGCCGCGATGATGGCGATGGGCAGGTAGGGCTGCATCCAGACGGGGACAGTGGGCTCGAGCACCAGACCCGCGATGATCCCGATGAGCAGCCCAGCGAGTGCGATCACGGGCTCTCCCCCTCCTGCGGATCGACGACCTCTGCACTGTCCGGGAGCGCCGAGGTCGCTGCTGGCAGCAGCAGGTCCCGCGCGGGCTCCGTGGCGAAGCCTATGCCGAACTGCTCGGACACACCGCGCAGCTCGGCGGCGTCCTGGCTGGCCTGGAACTGCTCGAGCAGGGCGTCCGGGCCGATCGCCTCGACGCGATAGGGCGGGCGCAGCGGGCGGTAGTTCACCAGGATCGCGTCGGCCGCGGAGCGGATGGCGGTGCGGGCCGTCAGCCTGCTGCCGTTCACGGCGATCGCCTCGGCCCCGGCCGACCACAAGCCGTTGACGGCCCGCTGGATGTCGCTGTCGAGGACCTGCTCGAGATCGTCGCGCTCCTGGCCCTCGGCCACGGGGGCGTCGTCGAGGGTCACCACCACCCCGGGCCCGGTGACGGCCACGTACCCGGTCGCAAGCTCGTGGGCGGCGATCGACTCGGCCAGCGCGGCGCCACCGAGGGTCCGCTCGAGCTCCACGGCCCGGGCTGCCTCCACGTCGGCCCGCAGCTGCGCCGTGGATGCCAGCAGCTCGTCCTGCCGGGCCTCCGAGGCGATCACGCGCTCGGTGAGCGCGACCCGCTGCTCGGCCACGACCGGGGCATTGAGGATGCGCGCCGAGAGGCCCAGGGCCATCACGAACCCGGCGAGCCCGAGGGCGAGCGCGGCGACCAGGACCCTCTGCCGGCGCGTGCTCGGCGAGGACTGCTCCACCGATCCGGCGTAGTCACTGGCCACGGCGTCCGCGGTGATCTGCTCGATCAGGTTGAGCCGGTCGCGGGCGGCCGGGGCCGAGCGGGGGGCAGCCCCTGTGCCGCGCCGGGTCCCCTGCGGCGCATCCGGCGGGGCCTCCGGTGGTCCGGCCACCTCAGGCCACCGCCGTCTCGATGACCCCGAACCAGCGGGCGAGGAGATCCTCGGCGGCCTCGTCGGACTCCGCCTCGGCCCACAGCCGGATCACGGACTCGACCTCGTCGGGCACCGCGAGCGCCCAGCTGCCGTCCGCCTCGCGGATGCGCACGCCCTCGACCGTGTCGGTGACCAGGGGGCCGGCGGCCTCGACGAGCTGGCGCATCGCCGTGCCGCGCAGCGCCCAGGGGGTGTGCACGGATGCCCGGGCCATGTGCGCCTCAGGGATGCGGCCGTCGATCGCCGACAGCGTCAGCTTGGTGCGGGCGACCAGGCCGACCAGGCGCACGAAGGCCGCGATCCCGTCCACGCTGGCACCCATCTCGGGCACGATGAACCCCCCGCGCCCATCGCCGGCGAAGATCAGGTCCGGCCGCTGCGCGAACCGGCTCAGCGACGCCGTGGAGGCGCCGCCACGCTCGACCGAGACCCCGTGGTAGGCCGTCACCGCCTCCGGCGATGCGCGTGGTGTGCGCCGGCAGCGCCACCACTCCCGCCCGCCGCTCGGCGGCCACGAGGTCGAGCATGACCAGCAGGGCGCGGCCGTGGTCGAATGGCCGCCCAGTCTCGTCGACCAGCGACAGGCGCTCCCCGGTGGGGTCGAAGCGCACCCCGAGGTCGGCCCGCGAGCTGGCCACGAGCTCCCCCAGGCTGGCCATCGCGGCGTGGTACGAGCTCTGCGTCGAGGTCGGGGTGTCCTCGTCCAGGCGGTTGTTCACGGTGAGCACCGTGACCCCGAGGGAGGTCAGGACACGCGGCAGCACCAGCGACGCCGCCCCGAGGCCGGTGTCGACCACGACCTTCAGGTTGGCCGCCGACACGCCGCTGGTGTCGATGCTCGCCAGCTGGGCCGTGTACTCGTCCACCGCCCGGTGCGGCGTGTGGATGTCGCCGATGTCGCCGGGGAAGGCCCGTCGGAACTCCCGGCGCACGAGGATGCGCTCCAGCTTCTGCTGCTCCGGCACGGGGAGGTCCAGCCCGTTGGCGTCCATGACGAGCAGGTCGAGGCTCTCCGGCTGCCCGAGGGTGGTGCGCAGGTAGACGCCGCCCTCGGCGGACCGCGCGACGTCCGACCGGGCGATCGGCAGCGGCGTCACGCGCAGGTCGCGCACGTTGAGCCCCGTGGCGGTCAGCGCCCCGGCCAGCGCGCGGTTCATCGCGCGCGCCGCCCGCGAGTGGTCCCGGCCGACCGTCACGGTCGAGCCCTTGGGCAGCAGGGTCGCGTACGCCGCACCCAGCCGGACCACCTTCTCCGAGGTGATGTCGAGGTTCACGATCCCGCTCACGCCGCGCGGCCCGAACAGGGTGCGGTGCGCCTGGACTCCCAGATGACGTTGTCCTCGACGCGGGCCCCGGCCTCGATCGTGCGCGCCGGGTACACGTGCACGCCTGCCGCGATGACGACCTCCTCCTCGAGGATGCACTGGTCGCCGATCACAGCCCCCGGGTCGACCTGGACGCGGGCGCGCAGCTCGGTGGACCGGCCGATGAGGGCGGACTGCACCTCGCAGCCGGTGTCGACATACCCGCTGACGTCCAGGACCGATCCGACCACCCGGGCCCCGCGCCGCACGATCACGTTGCTGCCGAGCACGGTGTTGGGTCCCACGATGCAGTCGCGCTCGACGCTGGAGTTGGCGCCGATGAAGCAGGGGCCCGCGATCTGGGCCGAGGGGTCGATGACCGCCCCGGCCCCGAGCCACACGCCGGGAGCCACCTCGAACCCGCTGATCCGCGCATCGACGAGGCCGCTGAGCACCTCGCGCTGGACGGCCAGGTACGCCTCGATGGTGCCGACGTCCTCCCAGTAGGCGTCGGACACGTAGCCGTACACCGGCTCGCCGGCCTCGAGCAGCCGCGGGAACACGTCCCGGGACCAGTCCACCACCTCGTCGGCCTGGATCAGGTCCAGGACCTCGGGCTGCATCACGTAGATCCCGGTGTTGACGGTGTCGGAGAAGACCTGGCCCCAGGTGGGCTTCTCGATGAAGCGCTCGATCCGGCCGTCGTCGGTCGTGATGACGTTGCCGAACTCGAGGACGTTGGGCTTGCGCGCCAGCGCGACCGTCACCATCGCCCCGGTGCGCTCGTGGAAGGCGACGAGCTCGGAGATGTCGAGGTCCGTCATCGCGTCACCGGACACGACCAGGAAGGGCTCGCCACCGAGGCCCGCGCTCGGCGTTCTTGACACTGCCCGCCGTGCCCAGCGGCACCGACTCCGTCGCGTAGGACAGGGCGATCCCGTAGTCCGACCCGTCGCCGAAGTAGGACCGGATGCTGGCCGCGAGGTACTGCACGGTGATCACCGACTCGCGGATCCCGTGGCGCTGGAGCAGGCGCAGGACGTGGCCCATGATGGGCTCCCCGACGACCGGCAGCAGGGGCTTGGGGACGTTCGTGGTCAGCGGGCGCAGGCGGGTGCCCGCTCCGCCGGCCATGACGACGGCCCGCATGGCGCTACCCCCCTGCCGGCAGCGGGACGCGGCCGAGCACGTCGCGGGCCTGGCGCAGGTACAACCACCCGCTGTACAGGTACAGGCCGGCGCCCCACAGCGCGAGGGCCCAGCCCACGATCCGGGCCACCTCGGCGGGGCCGGAGCCGGCTCCCGCACCCCACATGAGCAGGGGGAAGGAGCCGAGCAGGTTGAAGGTGGCGGTCTTGCCCATGAAGTTCACCGGAAGGCCGGTCACCCCGTGCCGCTTGAGCTGGGCCATCTGCACCGCGAGGACCAGGTCGCGGGCCACCAGGATGACGACGAACCACAGGGGCACGACATCGCGCAGGACGAACACGACCAGGACCGCCAGCGTCGACAGCCGGTCGGCGATGGGGTCCAGCAGCTGGCCCACGCGGGAGATCTGGTTCCAGCGCCGGGCGAGCATGCCGTCCAGGTAGTCGGTGATGCCGCCGAGCGCGAGCACCAGGGCAGCCCATCCGTCGGCCTCGGGTCCCAGTGCCAGCCAGACGAACAGCGGGATGGACAGCAGCCGCAGCGCCGACAGGGCGTTCGGCAGCGTCCAGACCCGATCGGTCTGGACCTGCGTCTGCTGCACCTGCATCCAAGCCCCGCTCAGCCTCGATTGGCGGTCAGCCTACCCCGCCGGAGCCGCCGGACGTGGCCAGATCCAGCCGGAGGGACGGCCATGCCGACGACCCTCACCAGAGGGTCACCGCCTGCCGGGACCACGTGGAGTCGCCGAGGTTGGCGACCAGCCAGCGGGCCACGTCGGCACGGGCGATCCGTGAGCCCCCGACCCGGCCGTCGGTGAGCACGTGCACCTGCCCGGTCGGCGCTGCATCGGTCAGGCCGACGCAGCGGGCGATCGTCCAGTCGAGGTCGCTGCCGATGATGGCGCGCTCCTGTCCATCATGGTCGGCGATCGCATTGCGCAGAAGCCCCGTCACGATGGCGCGCACCGGCAGCGGCAGCTGCCGCGCGGTGCCACCGGCGCCGACGGTGCTCACGGCGAGCAGCCGGGTCCCCGCGGGCAGGGCGGCCACGACCGTGGTCATGCAGTCGGTGATCAGGGTCGAGCGCCCCGTCTCCCGGGTGCCGATCGCGCTGATGACCCCACGAGCCCCCCGTACGGCACGGGTGACCGCATCGAGGTCACGGGCATCCCCGGCGACGACCCGCACCCCCGGGTCCAGGCCCGCCGCCGCTGCCGGGTCGCGCACGAGGACCGTCACATCGTGGCCGGCCGCCAGGGCCTCCCGGACGACCAGGGACCCCGTGCCGCCGGTGGCGCCGAGCACCGTGATCTCCACGATCCCTACCTCCCGGTGAACGTCGCCCGGCCCGGCCCGTCGGCCAGGAACGACTCCATGCCGAGGGTCCGGTCCTCGGTCGCGAAGAGCCCCGAGAACTCGAGGCGCTCGATCTCACAGCCCGTGGTGACGTCCACGTCGAGCCCGTGGTCGATCGCGCGCTTCGCCGCCGCCAGCGCCAGTGGCGCCCCCGCCGCGAACGTCCGGGCCAGGCCCAGCGCCTCGTCGAGCACGGACGAATCCTCCACGACGCGGTCGGCCAGCCCCATCGCCAGGGCCTCCTGTGCCCCGACGTGCCGGCCGGTGAGGATCAGGTCCTTCGCGCGGGAGGGGCCGATGAGCCGGGGCAGTCGCTGGGAGCCGCCCAGCCCCGGGATCACGCCCAGCAGGACCTCGGGCTGGCCCAGCTTCGCCCGCTCGCCGACCACCCGGAGGTCCGCGCACAGGGCGAGCTCGCAGCCACCGCCGAGGGCGTACCCGGTGATCGCGGCGATGACCGGGCACGGGATCTCCGCGACCGCCGCGAAGGACTGCTGGAGCAGGCGCGAGGCGTCGGCCATCTCCTGGTAGGACATGGCCGCCATCTCCTTGATGTCAGCCCCGGCGGCGAACATGCGCTCGCCGCCGTGGATCACGACGGCGCGGACCTCGGCGCAGTCCGAGAGCCAGCGTGCCGCGGCCAGGATCTCCCGCTGCATCTGCAGGTTCAGGGCATTCACCGGCGGGCGGTCCAACCTCAGGACCGCCACCGCGTCCTCGAGCTCGACACGCGTCACCTCGCCGGTCACGACCACCTCCGCGGCCATCCCGATCACCCCTTCCCTCGACCCTGCGCCGACCCTGCGCCCGACCCTGCGAGCCTAGCCAACGCGCCCCAGAGCCCACGGTGGGGCCCACAGCGCCCGGAGTCGGTACTCTTGCCCGCGTGCACGGAACAGCCGATCGGGCCCCCGGCGACGGCCCCGCCTCGGTAGGTCGGGTTCGGGCGTCCGCGGAGCGCGCGCCCGATGCCCTGCCGGGCACCTGGAACCCCTTGGGCGTGACCCTCGACGAGAACGGCGCGAACGTCGCCGTGTGGGCCGAGGGCGCCCACTCCGTGGACCTCTGCCTGTTCGACGACGACGGCCGGGAGCGGCGGGTCGCGCTGGCCGAGACCACCTTCCACACCTTCCACGGGTACGTGCCGGGGATGCGGGCCGGGGATCGCTATGCGTTCCGGGTCAGCGGCCCGTGGGACCCCTGGCGCGGCGACCGGTGGAACAGCGCCAAGCTGCTCATGGACCCGTACGCCCGCGCGATCGAGGGCGACTACTCCCCCGACCCAGCTGTCAGGGGCCACTCCGGCAACGACGACACGGCCCGCTCGGACGCCGACTCCGCGCCCTTCGTGCCGCGGTGCGTCGTGGTGGACGACCGGGACTACGACTGGCGCGGCGACCATCGCCCGCGCACGCCGTGGACCGAGACCGTGATCTACGAGGCACACGTCAAGGGCTTCACGATGCGCCACCCGGGGATCCCCGAGCAGCTGCGCGGGACCTACGCGGGCCTGGCCCATCCCGCCGCGATCGAGCACCTGACCCGGCTGGGAGTCACGGCCATCGAGCTGCTGCCCATCCACCACTTCATCAGCGAGGACCACGTCCTGGCCAACGGCCTGGTCAACTACTGGGGCTACAACACGTTGGGCTTCTTCGCCCCGCACGCGGCCTACAGCGCGGCCGGTTCGCGCGGGCAGCAGGTCAACGAGTTCCGCGACATGGTGCGCGCCCTGCACGCCGCTGGCATCGAGGTCATCCTCGACGTCGTCTACAACCACACGGCCGAGGGCAACGAGAAGGGGCCCACGCTGAGCTTCCGCGGCATCGACAACGAGGGCTACTACCGCCTGAGCAACGGCCGCCAGTACGCCGACTACACCGGGTGCGGCAACACCCTGGACGCCTCGCAGCCGCATGTCCTGCAGCTCATCATGGACTCGCTTCGCTACTGGGTCACCGAGATGCACGTCGACGGCTTCCGCTTCGACCTCGCCAGCGCCCTGGCCCGCTCCTTCCACGACGTGGACATGTTGGGCTCCTTCATGTCCACGATCCAGCAGGACCCGGTGCTGCGGACCGTGAAGCTCATCGCCGAGCCGTGGGACATCGGCGCCGGCGGCTACCAGGTGGGCGAGTTCCCCCCACTGTGGACCGAGTGGAACGACAAGTACCGCGACTGCGTGCGTGACTACTGGCGTGGCTTCGGCTCGCTGTCCGAGCTGGGCTGGCGGCTGACCGGCTCGGCCGACCTGTACGCCAGCGAGGGACGCCGGCCGTTCGCGTCGATCAACTACGTGACCGCCCACGACGGCTTCACGCTGCGCGACCTGGTGAGCTACTCGCGCAAGCACAACCAGGCCAACCGCGAGCACAACCGGGACGGCACCGACAACAACCGGTCGTGGAACCACGGTGTCGAGGGCGAGACCGACGACCCGGACATCAACGCGCTGCGCCAGCGCCAGATCCGCAACATGCTGACCACCCTGCTGCTCAGCACGGGCGTGCCGATGCTCACCATGGGCGACGAGATCGGACGCACGCAGGCCGGGAACAACAACGCCTACTGCCAGGACAACGAGACCTCGTGGGTCGACTGGGACCTCGAGCCGTGGCAGCGCGACCTGCTCCTGTTCACCGCCGGGGTGCTTCACCTGCGACGCAACCACCAGGCGTTCGCGCGGAAGTACTACTTCGAGGGCACAGCACCGGACCCCGACCGGCCCAAGGACCTGGCCTGGCTGCGTGGCGACGGCCACGAGCTGACCGAGATCGACTGGCACTTCAGCGACAACCGGTTGATCGGCATGTACCTCTCGGGCGACCTGCGGACCCGTGGCCCGGATGGCCGGCCAATGGTCGACGATCCCTTCCTGCTGGTCCTCAACGGCGGGGCGCACAGCGGGACGTTCCTGCTCCCGGGCGAGCCGTTCGGCTCCGAGTACCAGGTCGTGGTGGACACCGTCGGCGGCTTCGCCGGCGAGTACGGCCACCCGCGCAGCCAGGGGACGGCGCTGCCGATGCCCCCATTCAGCGCCAAGCTGCTGCGCGTCGTGACCCGCTGACCCGCCCCGGGGTCGAGACGCTGCTCGAACCCGGGGCGGCAGGATGGCCCGGCGCTACCCCTTGACCGACCCGGCCAGCAGGCCGCGGACGAAGAGCGCTGCTGGAACGCCAGGAACACGATCAGCGGGACGACCATGCGAGATGAACGCGCCGGCGCTGACAGCAGGTGCCACTGCAGAGCCCTGGCTGCCCGCCAGGTCAGCGACCCGGACCGTCAGCGGGGCCACCTCCGGGCTCGCTCCGAACGTCAGGCCGACGAGGAGGTCGTTCCAGACCCAGAGGAACTGGAAGATCGCGAACGCCGCGATCGCCGGCACCATCAGCGGCAGCATGATCCTGAAGAAGATGGTCAGGTGCCCAGCGCCGTCGACGCTGGCCGCCTCCAACAGCTCCCTGGGCAGCTCGCTCATGAAGTTGTGGAGCAGGTAGATCGCCAAGGGGAGCGCGAAGATGCTGTGCGCGATCCAGATCGGCCAGAAGGTCCCGCCCAGCCCGACGTTGCACGAAGAGCGTCAGCAGCGGGATCAGCGTGACCTGGATCGGCACGATCTGCAGCGCGAACACCGCGACGAACAGCAGCCCCGCGCCGCCGGAAGCTTCATCCAGGCGAAGCCGTAGGCAGCCATGCACGCGATGGTGATCGGGATCAGCACGGCCGGGATCGTGATCACCAGCGAGTTCACGAAGTAGCGTCGACAGGTTCGTGGTCCCGCTGAAGAGCGCCTGCTCGTAGTTCTTCAGCGTGAAGGAGGGATCCTGCCAGAACGTCCACCAACCTGAGCTGCGGATGTCTGCCTGCGGTCGGAAGCTCGTGATCAGCAGGCCGACGGTCGGGATCGTCCAGAGGATCGCGATCACTGCGCGCCAGGGCCGATGGCCCAGACGGACTTCTTGCGCAGGGCGATGCTCGCCTCTGTGGCCTTGACCTTCTTGACGGGACCGGCTCGTCGACATCCCTTGTGGCGACGGGATCCGCAGCCGTCATCAGTGGGCCGCCTTCCGCAGCTGGACGATGTTGTACGCGATGATCGGGATGACCAGGATGAACAGCAGGACCGCCAGGGCCGCCCCCAGCCCCGCGTTGTCGTACCGGAAGGCCTGTGTGTAGAACTCGTTGGCCACGACGCTGGTCTTGAACCGGCCACCGGTCATAGTCCGGACGATGTCGAAGACCTTCAACGTGCCGATGGCGATCGTCGTGAGCACCACGATCATGCCCGGCCGGATGCTGGGGATGGTGATGTGGCGGAACATCTGCGGCCCCGACACCCCGTCGAGCTTGGCAGCCTCGATGATGTCGTCCGGGATCGCCTTGATCGAGGCCGAGAGCACAGTCATGGCGAAGCCCGCCTGGATCCAGATCATCACGACGATGAGGAAGAAGGTGTTCCACGGGTCGTTGAGCAGGAACTGGTAGGTGTCCAGGCCCAACGACTTGAGGATCTGGTTGGCCAGGCCGATCTGGTTGGCGTTCGTCGGGCCGGTAGTCGTAGACGAACCGCCAGATGATGGAGGCGCCGACCATGGAGATGGCCATCGGGATGAAGACCAGCGCCTTGGACAGCGACTCCGTCCGCGTGCGGTCCACGAGGACCGCGTACACCAGCCCGATCGCCGTCGCCACGAACGGCACGAGCAGCACCCAGATCCCGGTGTTGACCAGCACACGCTGGTACTCGGGCTCCTTGAACAGCAGGACGTAGTTGTCCAGGCCCACGAACTGCGTGCTGTCGGCGTTCTGGAACGACTGCTGCACGGTCAGTACGCCGGGGTACATCAGCCCGAACGTGAGCATGGCCAACGTCGGACCGATGAAGGCGATCGCCGTCAGGGGCTCGCCGGCTCGTCCCCGCACCCGGCTGACCATGAACAGCAGGACCCCGAAGAAGACGACGAAGCCACCGATGGCCAGGAACATCTGCACGAACTTCTCAGGGGTCGTCACGGGGACGCATTCCTCCTGTCTGCAGTTCTCCCGGCCAGCCGGGGTGCTCACTCAACGGACGGATGCTGCGGTTGGGCTCCGGTGGGGGGCTGCCCGACTTGGACGGCCCCCCACCGGGTCAGTACATCAGGACGTCGGCCAGGACTTCTCGATGAAGTCGACGGTGTCCTGCGTCGACTTGCCGGTGATCCAGTCGGTCATGCCCACCCAGAACGACCCGGACCCAACGGCCGCGGGCATGGCGTCCGAGCCGTCGAAGCGGGTCTGGGCGTTGGGATCGACCAGGGCCTCCCGAGCGACCAGCGCGATGCCCTTGAACAGCGTCGTGTCGGCGTTGATGTTGGCGCTGGCCAGTCCGACACTGTTGACTGCAAGGCTGTTGGCGTAATCGACCGTGGTCATCCACTCCTGCGCGGCAAGGACCTCGGGACGATCCGAGAACGCCGTGATGAACTCGCCACCGGCGAGGTTCGGGGTGGTGTCGTCCATGGACGGCAGGTAGAAGGCGAACACGTCGCCGTCCGCGGCGATGGTCGTGCCCTCCGGCCACTGTCCCGCGTAGAACTGCGCCTGGCGGTGCAGCGCGCAGGTTCCGTCGAGGATCGTCAGGCCGCCGTCCTGGAACGTCGTCGTCGCGATGGACTTGACATCACCGTAGCCACCGTTGACGTAGTCGGGGTTCTTCAGGAACCAGCCGACCTCGTCGAGCGCTGCGACGACCTTGGGATCGTTGAACGGGATCTCGTGGCTGACCCACTGGTCGTAGACGTCCACGCCGTGCATGCGCAGCATGACGTCCTCGACCCAGTCTGTGCCGGGCCACCCCGTGGCCTCGTTGGAGCCGAAGCCCGCGCACCACGGCTTGTCGACGACGCCGGAGTCAGCGATCGCCTGCGTCAGGGTCTTGAGGTCATCCCACGTGGTCGGGATCGCCCAGCCGTTGTCGGCGAACATCGACGGCTTGTACCACACCAGCGACTTCAGGTTGGAGCTGTTCGGCGGGGCGTAGAACGTGCCATCGACGGTCCCGTACTGCTTCCAGATCGGTTGCCAGTTGGCATCCATGTTGGTCACGGCGTCGGCCGTGGGCTGCACGACCGAGCCTGTGCCCACCATCGTGGCCAGGAGGCCGGGCTGCGGGATCAATGCGATGTCCGGAGGGTTGCCGGCCTTCTCGCGGACCTTCAACTGGGCCTCGAACTCGCCCGAGCCCTCGAACTTGAGTTCGGCGCCGGTGCACTCCTCGAACGGCACGTAGGCCGCTTCGTACATCTCCAGCTCGGGGCTGAGGATGGACGCGTAGATGTTGACCGTCTTGCCGGAGAGGTCACCGTACTTGTCGTAGGCGGCGCAGTCGGCGGCAGCAGCCGAGCTGCCGCCGTCCGTGGCCGTGTCATCCGAACTGGAACACCCGCTGAGGACGAGGGCGAGGCTGGAGGCACCAGCCGCGGCCATCAGCCAGCGGGATCGGGGAGATCTGGTCATAGAGATGTGTCTCCTTGTGTGCGAAGGGACGGATGCCCGCCCTGCCTGCCACCTTGTCCCTTGCGGACCCACCCCATCAACACGGACACAGTGCAAACCCCGTGCAAGTGATAACGATTCGGTAACACGCCTCCCCCGAATGCCCGGAGCCCGGCTCAGCGCGGGGATCGCTCGCGGGGCGGTGCCGTCGACCCCCGCACCACGAGCATCGTGGGCACGACCACCCGCTGCGCGGCCGGTGCCGCGGGGGCATGGCGGCTGAGGAGCCCGGCCAGCTGCAGGGCCGCCAGCTCCCCCAGGGTGCGCACGGGCTGGGCGATGGTCGTCAGCCCCATGGCCTGCGCGAAGTCATGGTCATCTATGCCGACCACGGACAGGTCCTCGGGCACCCGCATCCCCAGGTCGCGGGCCGCCGCGAGTACGCCGAGGGCAAGCTCGTCGCTCATGGCGACAACGGCAGTGGGCGGGTCGGCTCGCTCCAGCAGCGCCCGGGCAGCCTGCGTACCCACCATTGACCGTGAAGTCGGCAGCCCCCTCCAGGTCGGGATCCCATGCGAGGTGGGCCTCCCCGTGCGCGAGCAGGAACCCGCGGCGCCGCTCCGTGGGGGCGGTGAACGGGATCCGCTCGAAGGGCCGTCCTGAGATCAGCCCGATCCGGCGGTGACCGAGCCCGATCAGGTGATCGGTCGCTGTGCGAGCGGCATCGACGTCGTCGATCCCCACGCTGGCAACCCCCTCCAGCCTCGCCCCGAGCAGGACCAGGGGAACTCGTCGGTCGGACAGGAAGCGCGCCTCGTCCGGGGCCGGCGGGACGTTGATCAGCAGCACCCCGTCCGCCGCGACGCGGGGGACATCGCCGAGCAGCGCGCGCCGGCGGTCGTCGAGGTCGGCAAGGCGGTGGACGAGCACGAGGATCCCCCGCTCGGCAAGGGTTCGCTCGACCCCATCGAGGACCTTCGCGAAGTACCAGCGGTCGATGTAGGGCGTGACCACGGCGACCCGGGCCCGATCGGGGACCGTGGGCGCGGGCACGTACCCAAGCTCCTCGGCCGCCCGCAGGACCTTCGCCCGGGTCGCCGCGGAGATGGCCCTGTGCCCGTGCAGCGCGCGTGACACGGTCGCCGAGGACACGCCCGCGCGCAGCGCGACCTCCCGGACGGTGGCTCCCACGGGCGCACCCTACGCACGGCTTGCGGGGAACACGGGGTCGGCGGGCGGCCGGCCCCGGGCGCAGGGGCTGGTGCCCAGATCCACCAACGGGCTTCGCCGGGCCGGGGGTAGTAGCGTCGCCGACGTGATCGGTCGCTTCCCCATCATCGATATCGACCCGGTCGTCGAGGGCGGTCGGTACCCCGTGAAGGCCGTCGTCGGCGAAACCCTGGCGGTCTCGGCCACGGCCTTCCGCGAGGGGCACGACGCCATGAGCGTCGAGGTCCTGCTCGTCCCGCCGGGGACCGAGCCGCAGCCGGCCCTGCCCGGGCCGGGCTACGACGTCGGGCCGCTGCTGCGGATGCGCGAGGTCGGGCCCACGCAGCCGGACCGGTGGACGGTCGACCTGCAGCTCGACGCGGAGGGCGACTGGGCCTACTACGTCATCTCATGGGGTGACCCCTACGAGACCTGGAAGCACAAGGCGGAGATCAAGCTCCCCGCGGGCATCGACGTGGAGCTCGAGCTCGAGGAGGGAGCCCGCGTCCTCGACCGCGCCGCCGCGCAGGCCGCCGTCACCCACGCGCGCAAGGTGCTCACCGAGGCAGCCGCCGCGATGCGCGACACCGCTGAGACTCCGGAGCAGCGGCTCTACGCGGCTGAGGCCCCGGCAGTACGCGACGCCCTGGCAGCCCACCCGCTGCGCGAGCTGCCCACCTTCTCCGGCCCCTGGCCGATCCGCGTGGAGCGCCAGCGCGCCCTCTACGGGGCCTGGTACGAGTTCTTCCCGCGGTCGGAGGGGGCCACCCTCGACCCGCCTCGCTCGGGCACGTTCCGCACCGCCGCCAAGCGCCTGCCGGCGGTGCGCGACATGGGTTTCGACGTCGTCTACCTGCCCCCCATCCACCCGATCGGCCACGCCTTCCGCAAGGGCCCCAACAACACCCTGACCCCCGGTCCGGACGACCCGGGCTCGCCGTGGGCGATCGGGTCGGCGGCCGGCGGGCACGACGCCGTGCACCCGGACCTGGGCACGATGGCCGACTTCGAGCACTTCATGTCGGTGGCCGCCGAGAACGGCCTCGAGATCGCGCTGGACTTCGCGCTGCAGGCCTCCCCGGACCACCCCTGGGTCACCGAGCACCCCGAGTGGTTCGTGAGCCGGGCCGACGGGTCTATCGCCTACGCCGAGAACCCGCCGAAGAAGTACCAGGACATCTACCCCATCTACTTCGACACCGACTTCGACGGCATCGTCGACGAGTGCGAGCGGATCCTCCGGCTGTGGATGTCCAAGGGCGTGCGGATCTTCCGGGTGGACAACCCGCACACGAAGCCCGTGCACTTCTGGGAGGTCCTGTTCGCCCGCATCTACGCCACGGACCCCGACGTCATCTTCCTCGCCGAGGCCTTCACCAAGCCCGCGATGATGCGCACCCTGGGCACGGTGGGGTTCCAGCAGAGCTACACCTACTTCACCTGGCGCAACACCAAGTGGGAGCTGGAGACCTACTTCACCGAGCTGAGCACCTACGCGGCGAACTACATGCGCCCCAACTGCTTCGTCAACACCCCGGACATCAACCCGTTCTTCCTGCAGTCGGGGACCAAGGCTGCGTTCGCGATCCGGGCGACCCTGGCCGCGCTGCTGGCCCCCACCTACGGGGTGTACGCCGGCTTCGAGGTCTACGAGCACAAGCCGCTGGCCCCCGGCAAGGAGGAGTACCTCGACTCCGAGAAGTTCCAGTACCGGCCCCGCGACTGGGCTGCGGCCTCCCACACCAGCCTGGTGCCCTACGTCACGCTGCTCAACCGCATCCGGGCCGAGCACCCGGCGCTGCATGAACTGCGCACGCTGAGGTTCGAGCAGATCGACAACCCCCAGCTCATCGCATTCTCCAAGCGCCACGGCGACGAGGTCCTCGTCGTCACCTGCGTCCTGGACCCGAACGGTCCGCAGGCCGGGACGCTGCACCTCGACCTCGCCGCGCTGGGCTTCCCAGACACCAGCCAGGTGCTGGCCAGGGACCTGATCACCGGGCAGACCTGGGCCTGGGGATCGCACAACTACATCCGGCACGACCCGAACTTCACCTGCGCACACGCCGTAGTCCTGGAGAGGATGCCATGACCCCGACCGACTCCACCTCCGATCCCGCCCCCACCGGGCCGGGCAAGGCAGGCAAGGCGAGCAAGGCAGGCAAGGCGAGCAAAGCCGAAGCCGCGGCGACCCCGCAGGTCCCGAGCCCGCACCCCGTGGACACCGGGGAGATCGACCGGCTCGTCGACGGGGCCCACCACAGCCCGCACTCGATCCTGGGAGCGCACCCGCACGGCGGCGGCGTGACCATCCGCGTGCTGCGGCCGATGGCCAAGGAGGTCGTCGTCGTCACCCCGGACGGCCGCCACCCGATGGCGCACGAGCACCGCGGCGTGTGGCGCGTGGTGCTGCCCGGCGACACGGTGCCGGCCTACACCCTGGACGTCGACTACGGCCAGGGCATCATCCCCGCCGACGACCCCTACCGGTACCTGCCGACGCTCGGCGAGCTGGACCTGCACCTGATCGGCGAGGGCCGCCACGAGGAGCTGTGGCGCACGCTGGGCGCGCACGTGCGCACCTACGACAGCCCGTTCGGCTCGATCACGGGCACCTCGTTCGCCGTCTGGGCGCCCAGCGCCGAGGGCGTGCGGGTCATCGGCGACTTCAACGGATGGGACGGCACCGGTCACCCGATGCGCTCGATGGGCGCCACGGGCCTGTGGGAGCTGTTCATCCCCAACATCGGGGCCGGCAGCACCTACAAGTTCTCGATCCTCGGCAAGGACTGGGTGTGGCGAGAGAAGGCCGACCCGATGGCCTTCCGGACCGAGATCCCGCCGTCGACGGCGTCGGTGGTCTACACCTCCGACTACACCTGGGGTGACGACCAGTGGCTGGCCACCCGCGCCGAGACCGACGTGCTGACCTCGCCGATGAGCGTCTACGAGGTGCACCTGGGCTCCTGGCGCGTGGGCCTGGACTACCGCCAGATCGCCGAGGAGCTGGTCTCCTACGTCAAGGAGATGGGCTTCACGCACGTCGAGCTCATGCCGGTGGCCGAGCACCCGTACGCCCCGAGCTGGGGCTACCAGGTGACCTCGTACTTCGCGCCCACGGCCCGCTTCGGCTCGCCGGACGACTTCCGCCACGTGGTGGACTCGCTGCACCAGGCGGGCATCGGCGTGATCCTGGACTGGGTGCCCGCGCACTTCCCGAAGGACGCGTGGGCGTTGGCGCGCTTCGACGGCACCGCCCTGTACGAGCACGCCGATCCCAGGCGCGGGGAGCAGCCCGACTGGGGCACGTACGTGTTCGACTTCGGGCGCACCGAGGTCCGCAACTTCCTCGTCTCCAACGCCCTCTACTGGTTGGAGGAGTTCCACATCGACGGCCTGCGCGTGGACGCTGTGGCCTCGATGCTCTACCTGGACTACTCCCGCAACGAGGGCGAGTGGCTGCCCAACCAGTACGGCGGCCGCGAGAACCTCGACGCCGTGGCCTTCCTGCAGGAGATGAACGCCACGGTCTACAAGCGGGTTCCCGGTGCCGTGACGATCGCCGAGGAGTCGACGTCGTGGCCGGGGGTCACCCGCCCGACCTACCTCGGTGGGCTCGGGTTCGGCCTGAAGTGGAACATGGGCTGGATGAACGATTCCCTGGGCTACATCTCCCGGGAGCCGGTCCACCGCATGTGGCACCACAACGAGATGACCTTCGCCATGGTCTACGCGTGGAGCGAGAACTTCGTCCTGCCCATCTCGCACGACGAGGTCGTGCACGGCAAGGGGTCGCTGGTCCAGAAGATGCCCGGGGACCGCTGGCAGAAGATGGCAAACCTGCGCGCCTACCTCGGCTACATGTGGGCCCATCCCGGCAAGCAGCTGCTGTTCATGGGCTCGGAGTTCGGGCAGACCTCGGAGTGGAGCGAGGAGCGCGGCCTCGAGTGGTGGCTGTGCGAGTTCAAGGACCACTACGGGGTCCAGCACTGCGTGCGGGACCTGAACCTGGCCTACCGGGAGACCCCGGCGCTGTGGGAACAGGACAACAGCCCCGAGGGCTTCCAGTGGATCGACGCCAACGACGCGTCCGGCAACGTCTTCTCGTGGCTGCGCTACGCATCCGATGGCACGGTGCTGGCCTCCATCACGAACTTCTCGCCGGTGGTCCGCGGCGACTACCGGGTCGGCCTGCCGAACACGGGCTTCTGGAAGGAGGTCGTCAACACCGACGCCGAGGCCTACGGCGGTTCCGGGGTGGGCAACCTCGGGGGCGTGACGGCCGAGGCGCAGCAGTGGCACGGACGACCCGCGTCGGCCATGGTCACGCTGCCACCGCTGGCCACGGTCTGGCTCCGGTACGAGCCCGAGCCGATCGACGAGGTCGCCGACGACGCATCGCTGGCAGCTTCCGTGGAGTGACCCGGGTGTCGGACCCCCCGCGGCTGCGGCTGCACGCAGCCGCCCGGGCGGCTCACGCGGGGCCCGGGCGGTTCATGCGGCGGCCCGGGCCGGCTCACGCGGGGCCCGGGCGGCTCACGCGGGGCCCGGGCGGCTCAGAACAGGGCGTTGGCCAGGTCGATGCGGGCTCGTCCGACCGATGGGTCGTCGGGGCCGACGACCTCGAACAGGTCGAGCAGGTGCGTGCGCAGGCGCTCGCGGTCGGGGCCGGCCGAGAACCGGATCGCGCCGATGAGGCGGGCGAAGGCCTCCACCGGACGTCCGTCGAGGACCAGCACGTCGGCCGCCCGCTGCTGGGCGGCGACATCGTCGGGCGCTGCATCGGCCGCGGCGAGGAGCCCGGCGTGGTCTGCCCCGGCCACCCGCTCGAACACCCCGACGAGGGCCAGGCCCGCCCTGGCGACCGGGTCCTGCGGGGAGACGTCCAGCATCTGCTGGTAGGCCGCACGCGCCGTCGCCCAGTCACCGGCCTCGATCGCCTCGTATGCCGCCTCCATCCGCGGGTCCGCGGGCGGCTCGGCCTGGGCCGCGCCCGGCTCGGCGGAGCCGCCGAGCGTGCCGGTCACACCGTTGGCCTCGGCCAGCGTGAGCAGCTCGTCGAGGTACGCACGCACCTGCTGCTCGGGCAGGGCGCCCTGGAACAGGGGCAGCGGCCGGCCCCCGATGACGGCGAAGACGCTCGGGATCGACTGGACCTGGAAGGCCTGCGCGATCGCGGGGTTGGCGTCGACATCCACCTTGGCCAGCACCCAGCGGCCGCCGTACTCGTCGGCCAGCCGCTCGAGGATGGGTGAGAGCGCCTTGCACGGCCCGCACCACGTGGCCCACAGGTCGATGACGACCGGCACCCGGTTCGACTGGTCGATGACGTCGGCCTGGAAGCTGGCGTCCGTGACGTCGACCACGACGGGCAGGGCGTCGGGGTCCGCGGCCCGCTCGGCGGCACGCTGCTCGGCCTTCTCCTGGGCCTGGCGCGCCGCGGCCAGCGCTCCGAGGTCGACTGCTCCGTAGGCAGGGATGTTGCTCATGGGCACCATTCTCCCATCCGCCGCGAGGTGGGGCCGACCACGCGGCCCCGACCCCGAACCCCGGGTGCGGGGCCCCGGGGTTCGGGGGCAGGGGCGTGGCCCGGGCGTGGCGTGGGCGTGGCCCGGGCGTGGCGTGGGCGTGGCCCGGGCGTGGCCAAGATCCCGATCTGCGCCAGGAATGCGGCCTCGCGTCGGCTCGAGACGTGGATGAAACCGCTCAGGGCGGGCGAAACCTGGATCGAATCGGGATCTTGGGGACGCGCGCCGTCGGTCAGATCGGCTCGCGGTAGCTGCCCCACTCGGCCCGCAGGACGTCGCACATCTCTCCGAGCGTCGCCTCGGCGCGGGCCGCGTCGATCAGCAGCGGCACGAGGTTGACGTCGGAGCGCGCCCCCTCGGCGAGCAGCGCAAGGGCCTTGTCGACCGCTGCGCCGTCACGCGCGGCCCGGCGCTCGGCGAGCGCGGCCACCTGGGCGCGCTCCACCTCGTGGGAGATCCGCAGGATCTCCAGGGGCGTCTCGATCGCGTCGGTGTGCGCGTTGATCCCGACGATCCGCTTGCGACCGTCCTCCACCGCCCGCTGGTGCTCGAAGGCCGCGTCGGCGATCAGCCCCGTGAACCAGCCGGTGTCGATCCCGGCGAGCAGGCCCGAGGTGATCGGCCCGATGGGGTGCGCCCCGTCGGGATGCCGGCGAGCACCCAGCTCGCGGATCTGGGCGAAGATCTCCTCGGCCTGGGCCTCGATCCGGTCGGTGAGCGCCTCGACGTACCAGCTGCCGCCCAACGGGTCGGCGACGTTTGCCACTCCGGTCTCCTCGGCGATCACCTGCTGGGTCCGCAGGGCGATCTGGGCCGCCTTGTCGCTGGGCAGCGCCAGCACCTCGTCGAGGGCGTTGGTGTGCAGGGAGTTGGTGCCGCCGAGCACGGCCGCGAGCGCCTCGACGGCGGTCCGGACCACGTTGTTGTCCGGCTGCTGGGCGGTGAGGCTGACCCCGGCCGTCTGCGTGTGGAACCGCAGCCACGTGGCGCGCTCGGTCTGGGCGCCGTACTCGTCGCGCAGCCACCGGGCCCAGATCCTGCGCGCCGCGCGGAACTTCGCGATCTCCTCGAAGAAGTCGATGTGCGCGTCGAAGAAGAACGACAGCCCCGGAGCGAACTCGTCGACGTCCAGCCCCCGGGACAGGCCCAGCTCGACGTAGCCGAAGCCGTCGGCGAGGGTGAACGCGAGCTCCTGAGCGGCCGTCGACCCGGCCTCGCGGATGTGGTACCCCGACACGCTCAGCGGCTTGTACCGCGGCACGTTCGCGCCGACCCACTCCATCAGGTCCGCGATGAGGCGCAGGTGCGGCTCGGGCGGGAACAGCCACTCCTTCTGCGCGATGTACTCCTTGTAGATGTCGGTCTGCAGGGTCCCGTCGAGCAGGCCCACCCCTGCGCCCTGCCGCTCGGCGGCGACCACGTACATCGCGAAGATCGGCACCGCCGGGCCCGAGATGGTCATCGAGGTGGTGACGTGCGCCAGGTCGATCCCGGTGAACAGGGCCTCCATGTCGGCCACCGAGTCGATCGCCACGCCGCAGTGGCCCACCTCGCCGCGCGCCAGCGGGTCGTCGGAGTCGCGCCCCATCAGCGTGGGCATGTCGAACGCCACCGACAGTCCGCCGCCGCCGGCGGCCAGGATGTCCCGGAACCGCTGGTTGGTGTGCTCGGCGCTGCCGAAGCCGGCGAACTGCCGGATCGTCCAGAGCCGCCCCCGGTAGCCGGTCGGGTGCAGCCCCCGGGTGTACGGGAACTGCCCCGGCCAGCCGATCCCGGCCGGCGGCTCGGCCCCGTCGGGCGGGCCGTAGACGGGCTGCACCTCGTCGCCGGACAGGGTCGTGAAGTCCGCGTCGCGGATCCGCCCGTCGGCCACCGCGACCTCGTAGTCCTGCTGCCAGCGCTCCCGGCCCGTGCCCGTCATGCCAACCGCCTCCACCCGCTCGATCCCCGTGCCACGATACCCGTGCGGCCGCCCGCCGCCGTCGGGAGTCGAGGGGACGTCCTAGACGGTGACCTGCACCCGCACGGTCGCACCGGCCGGCGCGTAGGGCACGAGGTTGCCCTCGATGGGGGTCCCGTCGACGACCAGGCGACCCCGCGCCCCCGGCGCGCCGGAGTTGGCCACCGAGATCACGTAGGTCGCGCCCCGGGCCACGCGCGTCACCGTCCACGACGGCACGTCCGGCCCGATCTGCGGGTCGATGACCAGCCCGTCGTAGTCGGGCCGGACGCCCAGCAGGTGCTGGGAGACCGCGACGAAGTTCCAGGCGGCGGTCCCGGTCAGCCACGAGTTCTTGGCCTCCCCGGCGCGCACGGCCTCCTTGCCCGCGATCATCTGGGCGTACACGTACGGCTCGAGCCGGTGGATCTCGGAGATCTCCTCCCGGTAGGCCGGGGTGATCCGCCGGTAGTGGTCGAACGCCTGCGCACCGCGGCCGACCACGGTCTCGGCGATGATCACCCACGGGTTGTTGTGGCAGAAGATGCCGCCGTTCTCCTTGTAGCCGGGGGGGTACGTCGAGACCTCGCCGAGCTCGATCCGGTAGGTGGTGTAGGCCGGGTACTGCAGCACCAGGCCGTGCGGAGTGCCCAGCATCTCCTCGACGGCGTCCAGCGCCCGCAGCGCCGGGGCATCGACGTCGTCGGGGCCGGCGGGAAGCCCGATGCCGGCCATGACGGCCATCCCCTGCGGCTCGATCCAGATCTTGCCCTCGTCGTGCGCGTCCGTGCCGACCGGGGTGCCGTAGTAGTCGAAGGCGCGCAGGAACCAGCGGCCGTCCCAGCCGTGCTCGAGCACCGCTGCGTGCACCTCGTCGACCACGGCCTGGGCCCGGTCGGCCTCGTCGGCCATGCCGCGGCGCCGGGCCAGCTCGGCGTACTGCGTGCCATAGAGCACGAACTGCGCGGCGATGAACAGCGACTCGGCGGAGCCGCCCGCCTGGTTCTCCGTCGTCTGGAACGACTCCCCCGGAGTCGTGGAGAAGCAGTTGAGGTTCAGGCAGTCGTTCCAGTCGGCGCGCCCGATCAGCGGAAGTCCGTGCGGACCCCGGTGGGTGGCCGTGAAGTCGAACGAGCGGCGCAGGTGCTCGAACAGGGACTCGGCCTGCGCCGGGTCGTTGTCGAAGGGCACGGCCTCGTCCAGGATGGAGAAGTCGCCGGTCTCCTTGAGGTAGCCGACGACTCCCGCGATGAGCCACAACGGGTCGTCGTTGAACCCCGAGCCGACGTCGTTGTTCCCACGCTTGGTCAGCGGCTGGTACTGGTGGTACGCCGAGCCGTCGGGGAACTGCGTGGCCGCGATGTCCAGGATCCGCTCGCGGGCCCGCTCGGGGATCAGGTGGACGAACCCGAGCAGGTCCTGGTTGGAGTCCCGGAAGCCCATCCCACGGCCGATGCCGGTCTCGAAGTAGGACGCCGAGCGCGACATGTTGAACGTCACCATGCACTGGTACTGGTTCCAGATGTTGACCATCCGGTCCAGCTTCGGATCGGTGCTCTCGACCCGGTAGGTGGACAGCAGTGCCGTCCAGTGCTCCTGGAGCCGGGCGAACGCCGCATCGGCCAGCTCGACGGTGGCGAAGCGGCCCAGCAGGGCGTGCGCACGCTCCTTGTTGATCACCTGGTGGGCGTCGTCGGCCCACTTCGCGTCCACCGGGTTCTCCAGGTAGCCCAGCACGATCACGAGCTCGCGGGACTCCCCCGGCGCCAGCGACATGCGCACGCTGTGCGACCCGATCGGGTACCACCCGGAGGCCACGGAATCCGCCGACCGCCCCGAGCGCGGGACGTCGGCCTCACCGAGGGTGTTGTAGGGACCGACGAACGTGTCCCGGTCGGTGTCGAACCCGTCGGCCCGGGTGTTGATGCCGAACACCGCGTAGTGATCGCGACGCTCCCGGTACTCGGTCCGGTGGAAGATGGCCGAGCCGTGCGGACCGTCCGGCTCGACCTCGACCTCTCCGATCGACAGGTTGCGCTGGTAGTTGGTCTGGTCGTCGTAGGCGTTCCACAGGCAGAACTCGACGAACGAGAACAGCGTGATGTCCTTGGCGGCCGTCCCGGTGTTGGTCACCCGGACGCGCTGCACCTCGGCGTCCTCGCCGAACGGGACGAACACCAGCGTCTCGACCGAGATCCCGTTGCGCTCGCCGGTGATCCGGGAGTACCCCAGCCCGTGCCGTGCCTCGAAGTGGTCGAGCTCGGCCCGCACCGGGAGCCAGGACGGGGTCCAGACGTCGCCGTCATCGTGCACGTACAGGTAGCGCCCGCCGACGTCGGTGGGGACGTTGTTGTACCGGTAGCGCGTCAGGCGGCGCATGCGCGCGTCGCGGTAGAACGAGTACCCGCCGGCGGTGTGCGAGAACAGCGAGAAGAACTGCTCCGAGCCGAGGTAGTTGATCCACGGGAGGGGCGTCCTCGGGGTCTCGATGACGTACTCGCGCGCCGCGTCGTCGAAGTGGCCGAATCGCATGGGACTCCTCAGGGTCGCTGGCCGCCGGGTCGATCCCCGGCGGGCTGGAGGGATTCTGGGACCGGCCGGGACCTGGCCGTCCCGCCGGTGGGGCCGAGCTCGACCTCGACGAGGTGCTCGCCCGGGCCCAGCAGGGGGACCGACGCGCCGTCGATCTCGCGGCCGTCGACGGTCATCCGAACGACGCCGCTGCTCACCCGAGCCGGGTTGCTGACCCGGATCCGGTAGTCAGCGCCACGGAACCTGCGCACGACCTCGAAGGACTCCCACTGCTCCGGGACGCACGGGTCGATGACGAGGCCGTCGTGGTCGGGCCGGATGCCGAGGATGTACTGGGTCGCCGCCTGGTAGGTCCACGATGCGGTGCCGGACAGCCAGCTGTTGCGGCCGAGGCCGAACTGCGGATGCTCGTCGCCGAGGATGTTCTGCGGGTAGCAGTAGGGCTCGACCTCGAACAGGTCGATGTCGTCGTTGCGCCGGGCGGGGTTGATCTGGCAGTAGTACTCGTAGGCGCGGTCGCCGCGGCCCAGCATCGTCTCGGCGATCATCACCCAGGGGTTGGCGTGCAGGAAGATCCCGCCGTTCTCCTTGGCGCCCGGCGGGTAGGTGGTGACGCCGCCGATCTGCGGGTCGTACCCGTCGTAGCCAGGCCCGCTGAGCTTGATCCCGAACCGCGTGTTCAGCTGCTCGCGGACCGCAGTCCAGGGCGCTGTGCGCGCGGTCCGCGGGAGCGAAGCCCGGCCAGCACCGGCCAGGACTGGGCGTTGGTGTAGATGCTTCCGTGCGAGTTGCGCCGCGAGCCGAGCGGCTGGCCGTCCTCGGTGAAGTAGCGGACATACCACTCGCCGTCCCAGGCGGAGTCGTTGACTCGTTGCGTCATGTCCCGGTGATCGGCCCGATAGCCTCTCGGCGTTCTCGTGCGCCCGAGGTGCCGGCACAGGGACGCCATCTCCGCGCAGCGCCTGGCCGTACAGGCACGCGTTGAACACGCTCTCGGCGTCCCCAGGCAGGTTCACGGTGTCGTTCCAGTCGGCGTAGCCCAGCAGGGGCAGCCCGTGGCGGCCCACGTGCGTCCGGGTGTACTCCAGGGCCCGCTTGAGGTGGTCGAGCACCGACGCGGACTCGCGCTGCTCGTGCGGGACCCCGTCGGCGTAGAACGTGACCTCCTCGTCGAGGAGCGCGACCTCGCCGGTCTCCTTGACGTAGGCGGAGACCGCGAGCACGATCCAGAGGTGGTCGTCGCCGTAGACGAGCTTGCCCTTCTCCGGCTCCTCGGCGGCGTCACCGTCGTCGGCGTCCATGGTCGCCGGGTAGAACTGGTGCATGGCCGAGCCGTCCGGGCGCTGGATGCTCAGCAGCCGCAGGATGAGCGCCGAGCCGTCCCGGGATCGGAGGCCAGCGCGCCCATGACGTCCTGGGAGCTGTCCCGGAACCCGATGCCCCGGGTGCCGATCCCGAGCTGGTACAGCGACAGGTAGCGCGACCAGTTCATGGTCACCTGGCACTGGCGGGGGTTGTGGATGTTGACCATCGAGTCGAACGCCGGGTCCGGGGTGCTGCACCGGAGCACTGCCAGGGCGGAGTCCCACGAGTCGGCGAGGGCGGCGAGGGCGCCCTCCACCGCGGCCGGGTCGCAGTAGCGGGCGACCAGGCCCGCGACCTCGCCGCGGGGCGCCTGGCCCAGCAGCACGGCCACCCGCCGGCCCTCCCCCGGCGCCAGCGTCCCGAGCGCCAGGCGCAGGGCCCCGATGTTGTCACCGCGGCGCGCCTCGTGGTTCGACAGCGCCGGGGCCGCGAGCGCCTCGGGCGAGCGCCAGGTGCCGTACTCGTGGGAGCCGAGGAAGCGCGCCCTGTCGCTCTCGAAGGACTGCACCGGAACCGAGGCGCTGAGGAAGTTGACCGCGCCGTCCTTGCGCATGAACGCGTACTGCAGCAGCGCCAGGCGCCCGCCGTCGAGGGGCAGCGCCTCGCTCATCATCGTCTGCGGGACCCAGTCGGCGTTGGCCAGCTGCTTGAACGCGTCGAAGTGGCTGTACTCCACGACCGGGACCACCTCGACCTCCACGGCACCGTCACCGATGTTCGTCACCTGGAGGTCGCGGATCTCCACGGGCTCCCCGGGCGGCACGAAGATCGTGGCCTGCACCCGCACCCCGGCGGCCTCGGAGGTGATCCGCTGGTAGGACAGCCCGACCCGGCACTCGTAGTGGTCGAACTCCTCGAGCCCCGGCGTGAAGAAGGGGGTGACGATGCGGGGCTGGCCGTCGCGGGTGACCCTCAGGTAGAGCGTCGTGCCCCTGAAATCGGAGGCCGGGGTCTGCGGGATGTACTTGGTGATCCGGTTGAGGCCGGGGTCACCGGCGCACAGCAGTGCGCCGCCGGTCTGGTCGACGATGCCGCCGAAGGCCAGGGAGCCGATGTAGTTGACCCACTTCACCGGCGTCCGCGGATCGGTGATCACGTACTCCCGCGCAGCATCGTCGAAGTACCCGTAGCGCCGGCTCACGGCGGGATCCGCGGCGGGGGTCATGGAACTCCGATCGTGGGTCGTCGGGCGGCGCGGGGGCCGAACCCCGGCCGCCCTGGCCGCCTCGGGATCTGCCTCGCCGGCGCGTGGAGGCCTGGCGTGGTCCATCGCGCCGCACCGATCCTAGTGAGCCGTGCGGGTTGATCCCCGCTGAGCGATCGTGCGGGTGCTCCCCGTGGGCGATCGTGCGGGTGCTCCCGGTCGGGCGCCGTGCGGGTGCTCCCGGTCGGGCGCCGTGCGGGCCGATCAGTCGCTGACCGCGGCCACGATGCGATCCGCCGCCGTGAACGCGTCGGTGCGCCCCTCGGCCACGTCCGCTGCAAGGGCCTCCAGGGTCCCGCCGCTGCCCAGCGCCCCGAAGCGGGCCTGGAGGGTCGCCAGCGCGATCCCCTGGATCTCGGTGCGCGCCCGCTGCCGGCGGCGCAGCGCACCCGCCCCGGAGGACTCCAGCCACGCGCGGTGCTCGTCGAGCGCCTCCCTGAGCGTGTCGATCCCCTCCCCGCGGGAGGCGACGACCTTGAGCACCGGCGGCCGCCACGCGGCGGTGTCCTTGCCGCTGATCCCGAGGCTGATCATGTGCCGCAGCTCCCGGGCCGTCTGGTCGGCTCCGTCCCGGTCGGCCTTGTTGACCACGAAGACGTCGCCCACCTCGAGGATCCCGGCCTTGGCGGCCTGGATCCCGTCGCCCATCCCCGGAGCGAGCAGCACGACCGTGGTGTCGGCCTCACCTGCCACCTCGACCTCGGACTGGCCCACCCCGACGGTCTCGACCAGCACGGGATCGCAGCCAGCCGACTCGAGGACCCGGACTGCCTGCGGGGTGGCCGAGGCCAGCCCGCCGAGGTGGCCGCGCGAGGCCATCGACCTGATGTAGACGTCGGGATCGGTGGCGTGCTCCTGCATGCGGATCCGGTCGCCGAGCAGGGCGCCGCCGGAGAACGGCGAGGACGGGTCCACCGCCAGGACCCCGACCCGTCGGCCCTCCGCGCGGTAGGCCCGCACCAGCGCCGACGTCGTCGTCGACTTGCCGACGCCCGGCGATCCGGTCAACCCGACGATGTGGCTGCGCGACCGCTGGCCCGACAGGGCGGTCATGAGCTCGCGCAGCATGGGCGAGCCGTCCTCGACCAGCGTGATCAGCCGGCCGACGGAGCGCGGCTCACCCCGGCGCGCCCCAGCGACGAGGTGCTCGAGGTCGATCGTCCGGGCCACGGGTGTCCCCTCTCAGGAGGTCGGCGGCGCCCGTGCCCGCCTGAGGCTCCGGGCGCCACCCGATCGGGCGTCACCGCCCCCCGGGCGTCGCGCGCGGGCGACTCCGGGGCGGCGGTGCACCGCCAGGGTCAGGCAGTGGGCACCCGCAGGATCAGGCCGTCGCCCTGGCCGCCGCCACCGCACAGCGCAGCCGCGCCGACGCCGCCACCGCGCCGCTTCAGCTCGTGGGCCAGGTGCAGCACGATCCGGGCCCCCGACATGCCCACCGGGTGGCCCATGGCGATCGCGCCGCCGTTGACGTTGACCCTCTCGGGATCCACGCCGAGCTTCTTGGTCGAGACCAGCCCCACCGCGGCGAAGGCCTCGTTGAGCTCCAGGAGGTCGAGATCGGCGGGCGTGATGCCGGCACGCTCGCAGGCCTTGAGCACGGCGTTGGCCGGCTGCTCCTGCAGGGAGGCGTCCGGACCGGCCACCATGCCGTGCTCCCCGATCTCGGCGAGCCACTCGAGGCCGAGCTCCTCGGCCTTCGCCCTGCTCATCACCACGACGGCCGCCGCCCCGTCGGAGATCTGCGACGCGGAGCCCGCGGTGATCGTCCCGTCCTTCGCGAACGCGGGGCGCAGCCGGGCCAGGGACTCCACCGTCGTGTCGGCGCGCACGCCCTCGTCGTGGCGGAACTCGATCGGCTCACCCCTGCGCTGGGGGACCATCACGGGGACGATCTCGTCGTCGAACAGGCCATCCTTCTGCGCTCGCGCGGCGAGCTGGTGCGACCGGGCGGAGAAGGCGTCCTGCTCCTCGCGGGTCAGGTCATAGCGGGCGTTGTACCTCTCGGTCGACTCGCCCATCGCCGCGTGGTCGAACGAGCAGAAGAGCGCGTCGTGCGACATCGAGTCGAGCATCGTCCAGTCGCCGTACTTGACGCCCTCGCGGCTGCCCATCAGCAGGTGCGGGGCGTTGGTCATCGACTCCATGCCCCCGGCGACGATGATGTCGTACTCACCGGCTGCGATCAGGGTGTCGGCCAGGGCGATCGCATTGATGCCCGACAGGCACACCTTGTTGACGGTCAGCGCTGGGACCGACATCGGGATGCCGGCCTCCACGGCCGCCTGCCGCGCGGTGATCTGCCCGCCGCCGGCCTGGATGACGTGTCCCATGATCACGTACTGGACCTGGTCGGGCGTCACGCCCGCCTTGTCCAGGGCGCCCTTGATGGCGATTCCACCGAGCTGGGCGGCCGAGAAGCCCTTGAGCGAGCCCAGCAGGCGACCCATCGGGGTGCGGGCGCCGGCGACGATGACGGATCCGGACATGACGTGCCTCTCTCCGTGCTGCGGTGACGGGGCTTCGAGGGCCACGATACGCAGCCCGCCCGGCACCGGGGACACCGCCTCGGCCCCCCGCGTAGGCTCGGGACCCGCAGCGATCAGGGCACGACGCCCGGAGGAAGGGGAGCCCCATGGCAGCACAGGAGCAGGCAGGGACCGGCAGCGCGCCGGACGCGGTGGCAGCGCTCGGCCCGCTCGTCGAGCGGATCGACCACGTCGGCCTCGCGGTCCACGATCTCGACGCCGCGATGGCCTTCTACTCCCGCGTGTTCGGCCTCGAGTCGGTTCACGAGGAGGTCAACGAGGAGCAGGGCGTCCGCGAGGCGATGGTCGACATCGCCGGCTCCGGGTCGTACCTGCAGCTGCTGGCGCCCCTCCGCGAGGACTCCCCCATCGGACGGTTCCTCGCGCGCAGCGGCGAGGGCATGCAGCAGCTGGCCTTCCGGGTGACCGACATCGACGTCGCATCCGACCGGCTGCGTGCGCAGGGCGTGCGCCTGCTGTACGACGCCCCCAAGCGGGGAACGGCCGGGTCCCGGGTCAACTTCATCCACCCGAAGGACTGCGGCGGGGTGCTCGTCGAGCTCGTCGAGCCCGGCGCCGAGCCGGCGCACTGACCCCCACCCGGCCGCGCGCGACTGACCCCCACCCGGGCCCGCGCACTGACCGCCCACCCGGCCCGCGCACTGACCCCCACCCGGGTGCTCCGCTCGGGTCCGGATGCTCCGGTCCAGACCGGAGCACGGAGCCTCAGTGGAGTAGTTCGGGCCCCTGATACCCGCCTGCATCCGCCCGGTTACCCACCAGTAGCCTGAGTGGAAAACCAGCCCCGACGCACCCCCGGAGGTCCCCGTGCAGCAGATCCTCGACGCCATCCTGGCCGACCAGCACCGTGAGGCGGGCTTCACCGACATCCCCCTCCCCGAGTCCTACACGGCCGTCACGGTCCACAAGGACGAGGTCGACATGTTCGAGGGGCTGACCACCCAGGAGAAGGACCCGCGCAAGTCGCTGCACGTCGACGAGGTCCCCCTGCCCGCCCTCGGGCCGGGCGAGGCCCTGGTCGCCGTCATGGCCTCCGGCATCAACTACAACACCGTGTGGACCTCGATCTTCGAGCCGGTGTCGACCTTCGGCTTCCTCGAGCGGTACGGCCGCAGCCACGAGCTGGCCAAGCGCCACGACCTGCCGTACCACATCGTCGGGTCCGACCTGGCCGGCGTCGTGCTGCGCACCGGCGCCGGCGTGAACGCGTGGAAGCCCGGCGACGAGGTCGTCGCCCACTGCCTGTCGGTCGAGCTCGAGAGCCCGATGGGCCACAACGACACGATGATGGACCCCGAGCAGCGGATCTGGGGATTCGAGACCAACTTCGGTGGCCTGGCACAGGTCGCACTGGTCAAGACCAACCAGCTGATGCCCAAGCCGAAGCACCTGACGTGGGAGGAGGCCGCGGCCCCGGGCCTGGTCAACTCGACCGCCTACCGCCAGCTGGTCGTCGACCAACGGTGCGGCGATGAAGCAGGGCGACGTCGTGCTCATCTGGGGCGCCTCGGGCGGCCTGGGCTCGTACGCCACCCAGATGGCCCTCAACGGTGGGGCCATCCCGGTCTGCGTGGTCTCCAGCCCGGAGAAGGCAGAGGTCGTGCGCAAGATGGGCGCCGAGCTCGTCATCGACCGGAACGCCGAGGGCTACCGCTTCTGGAAGGACGAGCGGACGCAGGACCCCAAGGAGTGGCAGCGCTTCGGCAAGAAGATCCGCGAGCTCACCGGCGGCGAGGACATCGACATCGTCTTCGAGCACCCGGGCCGCGAGACCTTCGGCGCCTCCATCTACGTGACCCGCAAGGGCGGCACGATCGTGACCTGCGCCTCGACCTCGGGCTACATGCACGAGTACGACAACCGCTACCTCTGGATGAACCTCAAGCGGATCGTCGGCTCGCACTTCGCCAACTACCGGGAGGCCTACGAGGCCAACCGGCTGATCGACAAGGGCCTGATCCATCCCACCCTGTCGAAGGTGTTCCCGCTGGAGAGGACCGGCGAGGCGGCCTACGACGTCCACCGCAACCTGCACCAGGGCAAGATCGGCGTCCTCTGCCTGGCGCCCGAGGAGGGCTTGGGCGTGCGCGACGAGGAGAAGCGGGCCACCCACCTGGACGCCATCAACAGGTTCCGCGGCATCTGAGGCTGTCCGCGGCCGTCACGGCTGGATCGGAACGCAACGCCGGTACGTCAGCTCGGGCCCGGGCTGACGTAGCGAGCCCGGCCCGCTGAGCCCGGCCCCGCTACCCCTCGGCGTAGTGCAGGATGCCCAGGCGGTGCGAGCACTCGTCCCCGATGCGCATCGGCGCGATCCGCCCGGACGCACGCAGCTGGCTGGCTCCCGCCACGACGCTGTCGCGCAGCACGAACGGATCGATGGTGTTCACGTTGATCCCGGTGCCGCCCTCGAAGCCGGCCAGCGTGGAGATCCGCCACTTCAGGCTCACGCGCCAGGGCATTGCCGCGGCCGCGGCCATGGGGCGGTAGTGCCACTCCTCGTTCGTCGCGATGCCAGCACCCGTTGCGGCATGGCAGGCATGCAGCAGGTCGGAGACACCGCGCAGCGCATCAGGCTCGTGCTCCCAGGGCCGCTGGGCGGAACCTGTCGAGTAGACCTCGATGGTCGGGTACCGGTGGCCCACCCCGGCGAGGGCCACGGCATGGTCGTTCTCGGCGATCACCAGCCCCAGCCGCGCCGCGGGGTCGGCGACCCCATCGTTGAACAGCTGTGGGGCCTCCGCGAGGCGGCCCACCACCCGCTCCATGCGCGGGCCCCACTCGTCGATGGCGACGACCTGCTTGTGCAGGTGGTCGAACGATGCGCCCGCGGGTCGGCGCCAGTTCTGGAACGCCGACACGTAGCGGGCGCCCGGGTTGGTCACGGTGAGGTCGCGCACGGTGTCGACGGCCAGGACCAGGAAGGCGTGGTGCTCCTCGACGGTGAGCTCGCCTGCCGAGGCGAGCTGGTCGTCCCCGGTGGCCCCGGCCACGAAGTGCCGGCGCGCGACGATCAGGTCGTGGGTGCTGGCGAACAGCCCGAGCGACCGCTCCACCAGGTCGGCTGCCGACAGGTGCCCGTCGGGCACGGGCGGCGAGCCGGCCGCCTCCGCGCGCGCGGCCAGCACGCCGGCGAGGTGCGCCCGGCCGGCCGGGCTCGCGGCGTACGCCCGGGCGTGGGCGAGCTGCTGAGGCGTCGCCGTCAGCCCGTGATCGGCCTGCCAGTACCCGAACGGCAGGATCGGGTAGAGGTTGGGGATGCGGCGGAACTGCGCCGGCTGGTCACCCAGCTCCTCAGCCGGGACGTCGCGGCGCAGCCGCCAGCCGGGCGGCAGGTACACCCCGGGGTTCCACGGCGGGGCGCCGTGCCGGGCTGCGCGCGGCGGCGCGGGGGCTGCGCGCGGCGGCGCGGGGACTGCGCGCGGCGGCGCGGGGACCGCGCCCGGAGCCTCGTCGCGGATGAGCCGTGCGCGCTCCGGGGGCGTCTCGAGCATCCGCGCGGGGCAGAAGGCACAGGCGGACCGGCCCTCCTCCGGTGCCAGCCGGCGCACCATGGCCGGCGCCGTGGGGATCGGTCGGTGCGATCGTCCGGGAACGGTCCAGACGACCGTCCCCGTCACCGGGGAGACCTGCTTGAGCGTGCCATCCGGCAGGCGGGTCAGCGACCCCGCCGATGCGGAGCCCAGGTCGGTCATGCGCTCAACGCAGGTGCAGCCAGCCGAGCAGGGCCCGGGTGACCGCGTCGGGATCCTCGATGGCCGACAGGTGCCCGGCACCGGCGATCTCCACGACCGCGGTGGGGCTTCCCCCGGACCGCGCCGCCGAGGCCATCACCTCGGCGTCGGCCGCCGGCGCGATCACGTCCTGGTCCCCGTACAGGACCAGGACCGGGCCGCCGAACCCGGCGATGTCGGCCACGGAGTCCGGCCGGGTGGCCATCGCCCGCTGGGCCCACGCCACCCCGGCGGCGGGCTGTGCCCCGATCCAGCGACGCACGGTGGCCACCACCTCGGGGCGCGTGTCGCGGGTGGTCGGCCCGACCAGGTTGGCCAGCATCGTGTCGGCGATCCCGACCGTGCTGCCGGCGGCCTCGACCTCGGTGGCCATGCGCAGGCGGTTGGCCGCCGCCTCGGGGTTGTCGGCGACGGCCCGGGTGTCGGCGAGGATGACGCCGGCCAGGCGGTTCGGGTGCCGGCGCATCATCGCCATCGTCACGTAGCCACCCATCGACAGCCCGCCGACCACGGCGGACTCGACCCCGAGGTGGTCCATGAGGTCGGCGACCGCATCGGCCATCACGTCCAGGGAGGGCGGCTCGTCGCTGACCGCGCTGCCGCCGAAGCCCGGCAGGTCGGGGGTGATGACCCGCAGTCCCGCCTCGGCGAGCGGCCGTCGCTGGGCGGCCCACAGCGCGCTGTCCATCGGGAAGGCATGGAGCAGCAGCACCGCGGACCCGTCACCGGTCTCGACATGGTGGAGCATGCCGAGCAGCCTAGTCCGCGGGCAGGTCGCGGGTCCGGGCGGCGAGACCTCGCCGGCCACCTGCCGCGGCGCCGGGCTACCGTTGCCCCCGTGGCTCGCAGGAACCGGCGCCGGGACGAGGACGTGCCCCTGCGCCCCCTCGGGTCGGTCAACGCCGTCCAGTCGCACCCCGACGGCGAGTGGGTCGTGCGCACGATCACCGGGGCGGCTGCGACGAAGGCCTACCGATGCCCCGGGTGCGAGCAGGAGATCCCGCCGGGGCTCGCGCACATCGTGGCGTGGCGGGCCGACCGGCACGACGGGGACGAGTACCGGCGGCACTGGCACACCCCCTGCTGGAACGCCCGCGCACGGCGCCGGCCCGGCCGGGCTGATCCGCGCACGGCGCCGACCCGAGCGCTCCTCCCACGGCCGGCGCTCCTCCCGGGGCGCCCTAGGCTTGGCCGCCGTGACCAGCATCGTGGCCAACTCCGTCCTGCCCGCACGGCGGCACCCCGTGTCCCTGCTCACCGAGGACGGCATGCGCCTGGTCGGCGAGTGGTCGCTGCCCCTCGACGCGGACCCACGCGCCGTGATCGTGTTCTGCCATCCCGCTGCCCACGCACGGCGGCTCCATGGACAGCCACCTGATCCGCAAGGCCGCCTGGCGGCTGCCTGCCCTCGCCGGGATCGGCGTCCTGCGGTTCAACACGCGGGGGACGTCGGCCGGGCTGGGCAGCAGCGAGGGCACGTTCGAGGGGAACGCCGGCGAGGGCCAGGACCTCGCGGCTGCGCTCGCGGAGGTGGTCGCCCAGGGCTTCCCCGACCCGTGGGCGGTCGGCTGGTCCTTCGGCACGGACGTCATCGTGCGGTGGGGCAACGTGGACCCGGTCGCCGGGGCCGTCCTGCTGTCCCCGCCCGGGCGCTGGTCGGACGACGGAGATGTCGCCGGCTGGGCCACCTCCGGGCGGCCGCTGACCGCCCTGGTCCCCGAGCTCGACGAGTTCGCCACCCCCGACGAGGTGGAGCACAGGTACGCAGCGGTGCCGCAGGCCCGTGTCATCGGGGTGCCCGGGCGCCAAGCACCTGTGGGTGGGCGAGCGCCACGCGCGGATCGCCCTCGACGGCATCGTCGCGGGCCGTCCAGCCCTGACGCCGCCCCGCTGCCCACCACGTGGTACGGGCCGATGGAGCGCTGGAGCGACCTGCGCCCGTTCGCGCCGCATGGACCACGAGGCCTGAGCCGGCCGACCGCAGGTGCCCCGACCGATAGCAGCCGGGCGCCCCGTTCAGCGTGCACCTACTTCGCGTAGGAGCGGAACCCGCGGCCGGTCTTGCGGCCGAGGTAGCCCGCCGTCACGAGGTGCTCGAGCATCGGGGCCGGAGCGAAGCCCGGCTCTCGGAACTCCCGGTACAGCGTGCTGCTGGATCGCCAGCGACACGTCGTTGCCGACCACGTCGAGCAGCTCGAAGGGCCCCATCGGATAGCCGCAGCCCTTCTTCATCGCGAGTGTCGATGTCGTCGGCCGTGGCGTAGTGGGCCTCGAGCATCCGGACGGCGTCGTTGAGGTAGGGGAACAGCAGCGCGTTGACGATGAAGCCGGCGCGGTCGCCGCAGGTGCACCGGCGTGCTTGCCGAGTGCGTCGAGCAGACCTCGACCGCGGCGGTCGCGACGACGTCGGCGGTCGACACGTGTGCGACGACCTCCACCAGGCTCATGATCGCGGCCGGGTTGAAGAAGTGCAGGCCCACCACGTCCGTCGGGCCGCCTGGTGACGGCGGCCATCTCGACCACCGGGCAGGCTCGAGGTGGTCGTGGCCAGCACCGCGCCCGGCTTGCAGATCTCGTCGAGGTCTGCGAACAGGGCCGTCTTGACCGACGATCTCCTCGACGACGGCCTCGACCACGAGGTCGACGTCGGCGAGATCGTCGAGCGGCTGGTGCCGGTGACGCGGGCGAGGGCGGCGTCCTGCGCCTCCTCGGTGAGCTTGCCGCGCTGAACGCCCTTGGTCCAGCGACCGCTCGAGCGCGCTGCGGACCGCGCGCGACCTGCTCCGTCGACCGCGGGTCACGAACAGCACGTCGTAGCCGGCCTTGGCGAACACCTCGATGATGCCCGTGGCCATCGTGCCCGAGCCGACGACGCCGACCTTCTCGACGGTGCGTGCGATCGGCGCCGTCGACGTCGCCGTCAGCCGCGGGCGTCAGCGCGTCGGACACGACCACGGGACGAGCCCGGGTGCCTCGTAGGTGTAGAAGCCCTGGCCGCTCTTGCGGCCGCGACAGGCCGGCCGTGACCATCTGCTTGAGCATCGGCGACGGCGCGTGCAGCCGGTCGCGGCCCTCCTTGTACATCGTGTCGAGGATCTCGTACGCGGTGTCGAGCCCGATCAGGTCGAGCAGCGCCAGCGGACCCATCGGGTAGGCCGCAGCCCAGCTGCATCGCCGCGTCGATGTCCTCGCGGGTGGCGTACTGCGTCTCGTACATCGTGGCGGCGTGGTTGAGGTAGCCGAAGAGCAGCGCGTTGGCGATGAAGCCGGCCCGGTCGCCGACGACGACGGGCTGCTTGTCGAGCGACTCGGGCGAGACGCCTCGACGTCGTCGACGACGTCCGGGTCGGTGACCACGGTGCGCACGACCTCGACGAACGTCGAGCACCGGCGCCGGGTTGAAGAAGTGCATGCCGACGACCTGCGTCCGGGCGCGACCGGTGGCCACCGCGATGTCGGTCACCGACAGCGACGAGGTGTTCGTGCGCGAGGATCGCACCGGCGGCCGGGACGACTCTGTCGAGCTCCTCGAAGATCGCCCGCTTGAGGTCGAGGTCCTCGGGCACGGCCTCGATGACGAGGTCGCGGTCGGACAGGTCGGCGATAGTCGGTGGTGAACCGGATCCGCCCCAGAGTCGCGGCGCGCTCGTCCTCGGTGAGCTTGCCGCGCTTGAGGGCGCGCGCGGTCGACCCCTCGAGGTGCCCGCGGCCGCGGTCGATGGCCGTCCTCGTCGGCCTCGACGCCGATGACGTCGTAGCCGGCTGCGGGCGAAGACCTCCGCGATGCCGGCGCCCATGGTGCCGAGTCCGACGACGCCGACGCGTGCTGATCTCGCGCGACATGCGACCCTCCTCGTGACGACACGCTCCCGACCGCCGGGGCAGCGCCCGGACGGTCCTGACGACCTGGCTGCGAGTCGTCCCAGGTGTCTCCCGGCGACCGCTGCCGGGGTCCGGCGTCACTAGCGTACCCTTCGCGTGCGACTCGTCGTCGCCGACCTGCTCGGTCGACTACGTCGGCCGGCTCATCGGCGCACCTGCCGAGCGCCACCCGGCTGATCCTGGTCAAGGCCGACGGCTCGGTGCTCGGTGCACTGCCGACGACCGCGCCTACAAGCCGCTGAACTGGATGAGCCCGCCCTGCACCCTGGTCACGCGAGGACGTCGACGAGGCCGGTGCGGGCACCTGGACGGTCAGCGAACAAGGCCGGCGAGAAGCTGATCATCACCATCGAGCGCGTGCACCACGACGCTGCGCCACGAGCTGGGCGTCGACCCCGGCCTGGTCAAGGACGGCGTCGAGGCGCACCTGCAGGCCCTGCTGGCCGACCAGCCGGCGGGTCTTCGGCCCGGGCTGGGAGCCTCGTGCGCCGGGAGTACCTGACCGCGATCGGGCCGGTCGACATCCTGTGCCGCGACGCCGACGGGCGTGCCGTCGCCGTCGAGATCAAGCGCCGCGGCGAGATCGACGGCGTCGAGCAGCTCACCCGCTACCTGGAGCTGCTCAACCGTGACCCGCTGCTGGCGCCCGGTCGCGCGGCGTGTTCGCCGCCCAGGAGATCAAGCCGCAGGCCCGGATGCTGGCCGAGGACCGTGGCATCGAGTGCGTCGTGGTCGACTACGACGCCCTGCGCGGCGTCGACGACCCGGACTCCCGGCTGTTCTGACCGCCCGGGTCGGGCCCCGCCCTGGGCAGCGCTACCCGGCCAGGGGCTCGCGGCGACAGGTGCCGTCGAAGGTCGGCAGCGGCCGGGGCGGCCCTGACGTGAGCGCGCGCCACACGAGTCGGTCGCGCAGCGGCCAGCGCATCACCAACCACCCGACCGCCGTGCCGATCACGGTGGCCAGGAAGTGCCCGAGGTCCCAGATGGTGTGCGTCACCACGAGCGGGCCGAGGATCCCGGCCGCGAGGGCGACCCGGTAGGGCCAGCGCCAGCGTGGGCCCACCAACCACAGGTAGGCCCCGAGCGACCCGACCATCACGTAGGAGACCCCGACGTCCTGGGCCAGCGCGATGCTGGTCGGCAGCAGGTCGCGCACGATCCCGAGGCGCTCGACCCCGACGGTGAGCAGCGATCCCAGGACGTGCGAGGCCGCCGCGATCACCACCCAGCGTGCGGAACCGACCCGGTGCTCCAGCCGTGCGGCGATCAGCACGTAGACGATCACGTAGAGGATGAACCCGTACCCGTCCTCCGCCACGATCACCGCACTGGTCACCAGCACCCTGATCGGCTCGGTGAGCAGGTTGACGATGTTCGTCGAGTTCACGGCCGCGCTCAGGTCGGCGAGCCCGGCCGGCGTGCCCTGCTGGACCAGCGAGGTCGCCGTCCAGGCGGCCACGTAGGCGAACACCGCCGGGGCGGCAGCCACCCAGGTCCGCAGCGCCTGCACGCGCGGATCCAGCCACTCGTAGGGGCGCACGAGCCGCCCCCGGCGCGCGAGCCCCTTGAGGGCGAACCACACCACGGCCAGCAGCCCGGCCAGGACCACCCACCGGATCACCGTGTCGGGCAGGTCCGTGCCGGCTGGGAGCGTCGGGGTGTCAGCCCACGGCAGGCGCACCGCGCCACCCTACCCCCGCGTGTCGCAACGCCCCGGGCGTGCCGGCCCGTGTCAGGCAGGCACCCCGTCCAGCTGGTGGGCCGCGCGGATCGTCTCCACGACACGGGTCATCACCGCGTTGGCGTCGTAGTCCTTGGGGGTGAACACGGCGGCCACGCCCAGCCCGAGCAGGGCCTGTCCGTCAGCCTCGGGGATGATGCCCCCGACGACCACCGGCACGTCGGTCAGCCCCGCCTCCCGCAGCCCGTCGAGCACCTGCGGAACCGCCACCATGTGCGATCCGGACAGGATCGACAGGCCCACGACGTCGACGTCCTCAGCCACCGCCGCGGCCACGATCTGCGCCGGGGTCAGGCGGATGCCCTGGTACACGACCTCGAACCCCGCGTCCCGGGCGCGCACGGCGATCTGCTCGGCGCCGTTGGAGTGCCCGTCGAGGCCGGGCTTGCCGACCAGGAACCGCAGGCGGCCGCCCAGCTCCTCGCCGGTCCGGCGGACCAGCTCGCGCACCTCGTCGAGGGCCGCGCTGCCCCCGGCCACCCCGGTCACGCCGGAGACGCCGGTGGGTGCCCGGTACTCGCCGAACACCTCGCGCAGCGCCTGCGTCCACTCCCCCACGGTGACCCCGGCGTGCGCGCACGCCAGCGAGGCGGGCATCAGGCTGCCGGAGCCGCGCGCGGACTCGGCCAGCCGGGCCAGGGCGGCGCTGGCCGCGGCCTCGTCGCGCTGCGCCCGCCACTGCGCCACCGCCTGTGCCGCGGCGGCCTCGACCTCCGGATCGATCACCTGGATCGCGGTGTCGAGGTCGGCCAGCAGCGGGTTGGGCTCCGAGGAGGTGAACATGTTCACCCCGACCACGACGTCCTCGCCGGACTCGACGCGCCCCCGTCGCGCGGCGTGCGAGGCCACGAGGGCGGACTTCATGTAGCCGCTGCTCCACCGCGGCGACCGCGCCCCCGAGCTCCTGGATGCGGGCCGAGCTCCTCCTTGGCCCCGGCCAGGATCTCGGCGGTCTTGGCCTGCACCACCGGCGACCCGGTGAACAGGTCCGGCGTACTCGAGCAGGTCGGACTCGTAGGCCAGCACCTGCTGGATCCGCAGGCTCCACTGCTGGTCCCAGGGGCGCGGAAGGCCCAGGGCCTCGTTCCACGCGGGCAGCTGGATGGCGCGCGCCCGGGCGTCCCTGGACAGGGTCACCCCGAGCATCTCGAGCACGATGCGCTGCACGTTGTTCTCCGGCTGCGCCTCGGTCAGGCCCAGGGAGTTCACCTGCACGCCGTACCGGAAGCGCCGCTGCTTGGGGTCCGTCACGCCGTACCGGTCGGCGGTGAGCTCGTCCCAGAGGGCCACGAAGGCCCGCATCTTGCACATCTCCTCGACGAAGCGCACGCCGGCGTTGACGAAGAACGAGATCCGCCCGACGACCTCGCCGAACCGCTCGGCCGGCACCTGTCCGGAGTCGCGCACCGCGTCCAGCACGGCGATCGCTGTGGCGATCGAGAAGGCCACCTCCTGCACCGGCGTGGCCCCAGCCTCCTGCAGGTGGTAGCTGCAGATGTTGATGGGGTTCCACTTCGGGACGTTGGTGACGGTGTAGGCGATCATGTCGGTGATCAGGCGCAGGCTCGGCCCCGGCGGGAACACGTACGTCCCCCGCGACAGGTACTCCTTGATGATGTCGTTCTGCGTGGTGCCCGACAGCGCGGTCGGATCGATGCCGTTGCTCCTCGGCGACCGCCACGTAGAGCGCCAGCAGGTACATCGCCGTCGCGTTGATCGTCATCGACGTGTTCATCCGGTCCAGCGGGATGCCGTCGAAGAGCGCGTGCATGTTGCCGATGTGGCTGATCGGCACGCCGACCTTGCCGACCTCGCCGCGGGCCAGCTCGTGGTCGGGGTCGTACCCGGTCTGCGTGGGCAGGTCGAACGCCACCGACAGGCCGGTCTGGCCCTTCTCGAGGTTCCGGCGGAACAGCTCGTTGGAGGCCGCCGCCGACGAGTGGCCGGCGTAGGTCCGCATCATCCAGGGCTTGTCCTTGGCAGCCATGTCAGCTCCCGTACTCGTAGAAGCCACGACCGGACTTGCGGCCGAGGTCACCGGCCGCGACCATCCGGGTGAGCAGCTCGGGTGGGTAGAACTTGTGGTCGGCCGTCTCGTTGTAGACCGACAGGGTGGCGTTGCGCATCACGTCGATGCCGGTGAGGTCCGCGGTCGCCAGCGGGCCCATCGCGTGGCCGAAGCCGAGACGGCAGGCGATGTCCACGTCCTGCGGGCTGGCCACGCCGGTGTCCACCAGCCAGATCGCCTCGTTGACCAGGGCGGTGATGATCCGCGTGGTGACGAACCCGGCCACGTCCCGGTTCACCACGATGCAGGTCTTGCCGATGCCCTCGGCCCACGTGCGCGCGGCCGCGAGGGTCTCGTCAGAGGTCTTGAGGCCCCGGACGAGCTCGCAGAGCCTCATCATCGGCACAGGCGAGAAGAAGTGGGTGCCGACGACGGACTCCGGCCGCTGGGTCGCCGCCGCGATCCGGGTGATCGGGATGGCCGAGGTGTTCGTGGCCAGGATCGCCCCCTCCGGGGCCAACCGGTCCAGCTCGGCGAACAGCTCGGCCTTCAGGTCGACCTTCTCGATGACCGCCTCGACCACGATCCCCGCCCCGGCCGCGGCGTCGAGATCGGTGGTCGTGCTGATCCGCCCCAGCGCCGCCTCGGCCTCCTCGGCAGGGATGGCGCCCTTCTCCGCGAACCTGGCCAACGAGGCCTCGATCGCCGCACGGGCCCGGCCCAGGGCCTCGTCCGTGACATCGCTCATCACGACGTCGTGCCCTGCGACGGCGCTGACCTGGGCGATCCCGGACCCCATCAGCCCGGCTCCGACCACCATGACCGTGGACATGCGACCTCCTCGAGACGGCGTTGCCACGCGATCGTATCGCCCGAGGTTACTGCCCGGTAACCTCGGGGGGCCGCGCGCGGATCGCCCATGCGGCGGCCGGTCCGGGCCGCCGAGACCCGCCGGGGCACCCACGGCCCCGCCCGTCCCGACGAGGCGCGAGGCAGGCTCAGGGGTCGAACGGCGAGGGCAGGTCCACGCGCTCGATGTCGGCACCGATCCCCCGGAGGTTCGGCACGAACCCCGGGTACCCGCGCTCGATGTGGTGGATCTCGTACACGGTCGTCTGCCCCTGGGCGACGAGCCCGGCGAGGACCAGGCCCGCGCCGGCCCGGATGTCGGCCGCCTCGACGGGCGCGCCCGACAACGCTCGCCGCCCCCGCACCAGCGCGTGGTGGCCGTCGGTCCGGACGTCTGCGCCGAGCCGCGCCAGCTCGTTGACGAACCGGAACCGCGCCTCGAAGAGGTTCTCGGTGATCATGGCCGTCCCGTCGGCGATCGCGTTGAGCGCGATGAACTGCGGCTGCAGGTCCGTCGGGAAGCCCGGGTACGGCAGCGTGACGATGTCCACGGCGCGCGGCCGGTCCTCCATGCGGACCCGGAACCCCTCGTCCTCGACGTTGACCAGGGCGCCCGCCGAGGCGAGCTTGTCCAGGGCCATCTCGAGGTGCCGGCCGATCGCGCCCCGCACGAACACGTCGCCGGAGGTGATGGCAGCGGCCACGGCCCACGTGCCGGCCACGATGCGGTCCGGCACGGTCCGGTGCTCGACCGGGCGCAGCTCGGGCACCCCGTCGATCGTGAGCGTGGAGGTCCCGACACCGTCGATCTGGGCCCCCATCTCGGTGAGCATCTGGCAGATGTCGACGATCTCGGGCTCGCGCGCCGCGTTGTCGATCACCGTCCGGCCCCTGGCCAGGACCGCGGCCATGAGGATGTTCTCGGTCGCCCCGACGCTCGGGAAGTCCAGCCAGATCTGGCCGCCGTGCAGCGACTGCGCCTTCGCGACCAGGAAGCCGTGCTCGTTGTCGAAGGTCGCACCGAGCTTCTGCAGGCCGGCGATGTGCATGTCCAGGCCGCGCGACCCGATCGCGTCTCCGCCCGGCAGCGCCACGTCGGCGGCCCCGCACCGGGCGATCAGGGGCCCGAGCACGCAGATCGAGGCGCGCATGCGCCGCACGAGGTCGTAGTCGGCCTGGTGGTGCGGGACCTCCGGCACGTCGATCGTGATCCGACCCCCGACCACCGGCGACGGCGAGTCGTGGGTGACGTCGCAGCCGAGCCGGCGCAGCAGCTCGGCCATGATCGTCACGTCCAGGATGTCCGGCACGTTCGTGATCGTCGTGCGGCCCTTGGCCAGCAGGGCTGCGGCCATCAGCTTGAGCACGCTGTTCTTGGCCCCGACCACCGTGATCTCCCCGGCGAGCCGGTTGCCTCCCGTGACCCGGAACACCTGCTGCATGGCCGCCATCGTAGGGGTCGGTCCGCCGCGAGGCGCACGCCCGGCGGCTCGTCAGCGGCCCCCGGGCTCGGGCCATAGGCTGCACCCATGGTCAACCTGACGCGCATCTACACCCGCACGGGCGACGACGGCACCACGTCCCTCGGCGACATGAGCCGGACCTCGAAGAACGACCTGCGACTGGTCGCCTACGCCGACGTCGACGAGGCCAACTGCACGATCGGCGTCGCGCTCGAGGCCGGGGCGCTGCCCCACGACGTGCGCACGCGTCCTGATGCGCATCCAGAACGAGCTGTTCGACGTGGGGGCCGACCTGTGCACGCCCGTCGTTGCGGACCCGCAGTACCCGCCCCTGCGGGTGGAGCCGGAGTACATCGCCCGGCTCGAGGCGGAGATCGACCTGTTCAACGCCGACCTGCCCAAGCTGCGCTCGTTCGTGCTCCCCGGGGGCACGGCCGGCTCGGCGCACCTGCACGTGTCGCGCACGGTCGTGCGGCGGGCCGAGCGGGCGACCTGGGCGGCGATGGAGGCCCACGCCGAGGACATGAGCGCACTGCCCGCGCAGTACCTCAACCGGCTGTCCGACCTGCTGTTCGTGCTGGCCCGGCACGCCAACCTCTCGGTCGGCGACGTGCTGTGGAAGCCCG
>CAVOXP010000012.1:0-108300 GCA_963700455.1 uncultured Actinomycetes bacterium | reverse complement strand
TGTTGTGCTAGCCTTCGACTAGTACGTATTGCTGCCGACTGCTTGTTTCCACCGGCGTCAAGGCGTCGCAGAAGTGTCTCGACGCAGTGAAGAAAAAGAGCGGCAACCAAAACATTGCTGCCCGCGTGCAACGACTCTACGAGCGCTGCGAGCGCGCAGGCCAGCGCGCCGGCGAAGACGCCCGGCGACGCCAGGTGATTAGCAAGGTCCTGTGCTCCAACGCAAAGCAGCCTGAGAAAGAGCGTGAAAGCGCCGGGAGACGCTCGTGGCCCCGCGTGGCGGCGGCAGCCGGGCGAGTGGCCCGGCGCGCCAGCGAGGAGCTCCGCCGCTGGAAGCGCCACGAGCTTACTCAGCCAGGAGAAGCAAATTCCTCCGCATTTGCGCGAGCCAAGCAGAATCGTGCTGATGCCCGCGCAGAAGCCCAGCGGGTCCACGTCCGACCCAGCGACCTCCGGGAAGTCGACCTGCAGCTCGTGGCGGAAGAGCAAGCTGAAAAGAACAGCGCGTCAACAGCCAGCGCCCTGAAAGCTGCCCTCAAGCGCGCGCAAGAGTCCGGCACGCGCCCACCACTGCGCCATTGGATCCGAGGCCCGCAAGCCGGCTCTGCGGGCGAGCTTTGGACACCCGACGACCCCCTGAGCGTCGAGAGTGCCTCTTAAGCCGCGGCAGCAGAGCGGCAGGCAATCTTCGAGGCCCTGACTAAGAATGGTGAAGAGCACTTCTCTCAAGCTTTGGACACTCCCTTTGCAACAGGACCGGCAGCAGACCTTGCTGGGCCCCTCGAACTTAACGAGTGTTCCCAGCAGATCCCGCGCGGCGAGTTTGACGTCGACTCCGCGTCCGACGACGCTCAACTTCGACCCATCGTCAAGGCCATGGCCCACTCAAACCCAGCGAATCTGACAGGCGCTGACAGCGAGCTAGCCATCAACAAGCTGAAGACTGGATTCTCGCTCGCCAAGGAGAGTGCGCCCTCGAATCCAGATGGCCTGCGTCACGGGCGCTGGAAAACACTCATCAAGGGCGAAGGCGCGCTCGAGCCGCGTGCGCCAATGACGGCGCTCGCTTTCAAGCTTAGAGAGCCACCTGGCGCGCGGGCCAGCTCCCACCAGATCATGCCGGGCAAGGACTCCCCCGGTGAGCCCGTCAAGATCAGCCGAGTCCGACGCGCTCAACTGGCGCGCGCTGCAGCGAGCGCGGGCTGCCGCGCCGCCTGGGGTCATGAAGTGCTTCGACGAGCAGCGCGACAAGGGCTAGCGCCTCCCTGCCAGTTCGGCGGCGTCAGCGGCCGGATGGCAATCAGCTGCGCGCTTGCGGGGCAAGCCTCCTGCGACGTTGCTCGCCTAGCGTGACTCACAGCCGTCATCTTTGACAGCGGCGCCACCACAGCCTGCGACCGGGTGACTCCGCCCCAGTGCGCGACGCTCTCAGCCCGAGCTGGAGCAGGAGCAAAGCCAACAGAAATGAAACTCAAAGTTCTTGAGCGGGCGCAACACTTCGTCAAGGCGGCTCACGGCCTTTCTACTAACTCCTTCCGCAACGCGCTCCTTCGACGCGTCCTTGGCCTGCTCCAAGGCAGCTCAGAAGCACGTCCCGCCTGGTCTCTCAGCTCATCCGCCCAATTTGACGTTGTGGGCAACTTGCACCCTAAAGCAGCGCTTCCACCTCCCCGACCCGAGGTCTTTGCCGAGCGCAATGGCGAGTCTTTTGTCGACGACGCTACCCCGCGGGAAACTTCGGTGACTGCGCCCCTTCCAGCAGCAGCGGCAACAATGACCTCCAAAGCGCGAGCTTGGGGGCGCGGCGCCCGCGTGGCCGGAGGAGCACTGAATTTGTTAAAAACCTTCTTCTACGCAGTCAGCTGGAAGCGCAAGAAGAATGGGCAGCCTACAACGCGAGCTGCGTCAGATGACCCCGACGTCGCAATCCACCTTGCGCAGGGCAACAACAGAGGCTGCGCAAAGTCTGTCGCCCGAGAGGAAGCTTCGACTGGTAAGCGCGCTCTTGGAGCGCGACTAGCGCCAAGTGGCAGTGACAAGACAGAGCATGAGTGCCGACTCGCCGAAGCTACGAAATTGAGGCCACGCTTGCTCCGGGCGCCACTGAGCCGAGAAAGCGCCAGAAAAGGGCTCACGACCATGGTCGCGCAGAAGCTTAGCTACCCTCTTGGAGCCACCTGCTTCACAGAAAAGGAATGCAGCGCGATTCAAGCCAAGTTCCTGCCAACTGCGCTGTCGAAAGTGGGAATCAGCCGATCGACGCCCCGAGGCGCGCGCTCCGGCCCGTCGCCCCGCGCCGGCGCGGCAGCGCCCGAGCTGTGGCCTATCCAAGGATCCAGCAAGAGCAAGCTCCTGACCGGGCGTCTGCGCAAGGCTGACGTGGCGGGAGACAACCCACAGGTTGAACTTGACTGCCTGCAGCTGCAAGCCGGCGCGTCGCGGGGCGCCCTTAGCCGAGAAGGCGCCCGCGCGCGACCACGCGTCGACAAGCGCTGGGCATCGCGCCTTTGGGAGCTCAACGATCGACGTGGACTTGCCGCTCGCCGCGAGGACGAGCCTTGGCTCTTGCCACAGCGAGAGCATGGCCAGCTCATCGCGGAAGCGCTCACTGCGCTCCCAGCAGCTGCTGCGGCGCGACTTCGAGGAGCCCAGCGCTGCCGACTCTTCTCCAAGTTACAGCGCTGGCTGACGTCGCCAGCAGCGCTGGCGCGCACTTAGCAGAGTGGGCGACAAACCCAAGGCGCTCCCAGCCCTCGCAGCGGCAGGCTGCGTTGCGGCGCCCCAACCAAGCCCGACCCAGCGCTGCGACCTGGAGCGACTTCGCCCGCCTCCTGCAGCTAGCTTTCACCGAAGGCACGAGCAACGAGCTCAAGCAGCAACTCGGCAACTGGCGCCGAGGCAGAGTCTCTCAGGCGTGGAATCAAGTTTTCTCCCCGTCGGAGCACGTGACGTGTTCACTCGAGACGACGCCACGCCGCTCTGCCCGCGTCTACGAGCGACAGCGCAGCCGTCGACCTCGTCGGCGGCGCTGCAAGCGATCCTCGCCCACCTTGACTTTTCCAATTGATGCTGTCCCTGTCTCTGGTCGATTCGAGAGCGGATTCTTTATTCCGGACGTCTTGGAAGGAACAGCCGACGTCGACGCACCTCCTGCGGCGGAAACCCCCCCACGGGAAAATCGCGCGCTACGCGGGCGCCAACAAGCGCAACGGCTGCGAGACGTCGCCGAAGCCACGTGGAGAGGCGATGCTATAGTTGGCACCGATGGATCTGCAGCAAATGACCATGGAACCTGCTCTTTTGTCATCCTTACAGATGTAGGCCAACCTTCGCCTGCGATCGCAGTCAAGCGCGGAGGCAACCTCCCGAGCCTTGCCGAGCGCGTTGACACGGATTCCCATCGACCAGAAGGAGCCGCTCTCTTTGCAGCACTTTGCTTTGTTCGCCTTCTCTTGACAAAGTATCCACGAGGACCGACCACAGGTCCAGCTCCAAGCCTCAGCTTCGCCCTTGGCAACAAGAGCGCGGCCGAAGGCGGCCTTGAGTGGGCTTATGGTCAAGAGACTTTAGCTTTCGACTATCTCAAGTCAGATTACGACTTGCTTTAAGGAATTCAACGAGAAATCAACACACTACCTATTTCCTCCAGAGTCAGCTGGGTCAAGGGTCACCAAGATCGCAACAAGCTCCGACGCGAGCTCCCACTTCGAAGCATGCACCGCCAGGACCAGCCCCTGGGCCAGCAGGGCGTTCGAGGAGCTCGGGGATCCCGTCGTAGACCGAGTTCTCGAACTGCCCGCGCTCGGCGAAGTACACCCGGTAGGCCCGGATCGCGGCCTGCACCTGCCGGTCATCCATCCCGCAGAAGTCGCGGAACGAGTGCGCCAGCGGGGGTCCGATGAAGCCGTCCAGCACGGACTGCTCGGGGATCGGCTCGCCCATCTCGGCCAGGGCGTGGCGGACGGAGGCGAGGATCCCCGGCCCGCTGGCCGTCAGGGTCCCGTCGAGGTCGAACAGCACCGGGTCGGACCCGGCCAGGGAGGCGCCGCTCACCGGTAGTTGACGAACTGCACCGCGAAGTCGAGGTCGGCCTCCCGGACCAGCTGCTGCACCGCCTGCAGGTCGTCGCGGCTCTTGGACGTGACCCGCAGCTCGTCACCCATCACCTGGGACTTGATCCCCTTGGGGGCCTGGTCGCGGATCAGCTTGTCGAGCTTGCTGGCCTGCTCCTTGGAGATGCCGGCCTTGAGCGTGCACAGGATCTTGGTCTCCTTGCCCGACTGACGCGGCTCGTCGGCGTCGAGGGCCTTGAGCGACACGTGCCGCTTCGACGAGCTTGTCCTTGAGCACGTCGAGGGCGGCCACGCAGCGCTCCTCGGTGCTGGACGTGATCTCGATGCCCATCTCGCCGCGCCAGGCCACGGAGGTCCCCGTGTTCTTGAAGTCGAACCGCTGGGCGAGCTCCTTGGCCGCCTGGTTCAGCGCGTTGTCGACCTCCTGCCGGTCGACCTTGCTGACGATGTCGAAGCTGCTGTCTGCCATGAGCGCCAGCGTAGTCGGCCATGACGGGGGGCGGGCTGCGGGTTTGGAGCCGACGCAGCGCCCGGCTACCATTGACCCCGCTCACGGCGGGTTGCCCGAGCGGCCAAAGGGAGCGGTCTGTAAAACCGTCGGCTAAGCCTACGTTGGTTCGAACCCAACACCCGCCACGCGCACGAGGCGCCACTCCGCACGACGCGGGGGCGCCTCGTCCCGTGTCCGGCGGCCGTGTCCCAGGCCCGGGTGGTCGACCGGCTGCGGTCCACGCGGCCGCGTGTGAGGATTCTGCAATGACGTGGCGCACATCGGACATCCCCGACCTGGCCGGCACCACCGTTGTCATCACGGGGGCGAACTCCGGGATCGGGCTGGCCGCCGCCGAGCAGCTGGCCACGCACGGCGCGGCGGTCACCCTCGCCGTCCGCGACCGGGTGCGCGGCGAGGCCGCCGCCCAGCGCATCGAGCCGCTCGCGACCGGCCAGGTGGAGGTCGCGCAGCTCGACCTGGCCGACCTGGCCAGCGTCCGGGACTTCGCGAAGTCCTGGTCCGACCGGCATCCCGACGGCCTGGACGTGCTGGTCAACAACGCCGGAGTCATGGCGATCCCCCGTCGGCAGACCGTCGACGGCTTCGAGATGCAGCTGGGCACCAACCACCTCGGGCACTTCGCGCTCACCGGGCTCCTGGCCGATTCGCTCAACCCGGACGCGCGGGTCGTGACGGTCTCCAGCGGTGCGCACCGGTTCGGTCGCCTGAACTTCGAGGACCTGCAGTCCGAGCGCGGCTACCAGAAGTGGCGCGCCTATGGGCAGAGCAAGCTGGCCAACATCCTGTTCTGCCTCGAGCTGCACCGGCGGGCGACGCAGGCCGGCGTGCCGGTCCGCAGCATCGGGGTCCACCCCGGGTACGCGGCGACCAACCTGCAGCGGGTCGGGCCGGAGATGTCCGGCGATCGGATCTCCGGGTTCGTGGTCGGCCTGGCCAACCGCTTCCTGGCCCAGTCGGCCGAGGCCGGGGCCTGGCCGACGCTGATGGCGGCCACCGATCCCGGCGTCCCAGGCGGGTCGTTCCTGGGCCCGACGCAGTGGCGGGGCCAGCGCGGGGCACCCGGCTACGAGACGCCGTCCGACGCCGCCCGGGACCCCGAGGCGGCCCGTCGGCTGTGGGAGGAGAGCAGCCGGCTGACGGGGGTCACGTTCCCCTGGTGAGCCGGGGCTGGAAGCGGCCGCCCAGCGGGTGCCGGACGTGGCTGGAAGGGCCCTCGGCGATTTCGTCTCAGGACCGGGGGTCGGGTAACCTAGTCCGGCATTGCCCCTTTAGCTCAGTCGGCAGAGCGTCTCCATGGTAAGGAGAAGGTCTACGGTTCGATTCCGTAAAGGGGCTCGGAAGGGCGACCCGCGAGGGTGGCACTTGCACGGCGGAGTAGCTCAGCCAGGTAGAGCAAGCGGCTCATAATCGCTGTGTCGCCGGTTCAAGTCCGGCCTCCGCTACCAGACCGACGGCGCCGGCCCCGGCGCCCGCACGAACCGCCCGCGAGGGCGCCACTTGACGAGGAAGGCACCGCCGTGGGCAAAGCCACCGACATCCGGCCGAAGATCACCCTGGCCTGCCAGGACTGCAAGCACCGGAACTACATCACCAAGAAGAACCGGCGCAACGACCCCGATCGCCTCGAGGTCAACAAGTACTGCCCGAACTGCAACAAGCACACGGCCCACAAGGAGACCCGCTGAGGTCCTCGAGCGCGGCCGGTCGCTGAGGTCGCGTTGCGCCGGACCGCCGGCGCACAGGCTCGACGAACGTGGAAGGGGAGCCCCGAGGGGGCTCCCCTTCATTCGTGGTGGGGGGACGGCGGCTGTCCGCCCCACTCGGTGGTCCCGACCGCGGCCGCTGCAGCGGCCGCCGGGTCACCGACCGGGCAGCCACCGACGGCGGGGTGCCCGGCGGACCGTCGCCGCGCCGGGCCTGAATCCCCCGGGAGGGCCCGCGTCGGACTCGGCCATCGTCATGGCGCGCCCCCCGGGCAGCGCGGCCCCGGCCGAGGTCACCGCAGCATCGGGCCGCCCCACGAGGCGCAGGTCGCGCGCCTGGACCTCCAGCAGGAAGCGGTGCTCGACGAACTCCGGCTTGTTGCGCTTCCAGGTGCCGATCTCGAACTCGCGGACCGCGAACCCTGCGCGGTGGAACAGCATGTGCCAGCTGTCAGGCGGGACGCAGTGGAAGTGCGTCGTCATCCACACCCATCGTTCGTGGTAGGCCGGGACGATCACCAGCAGGCGCCCGCCGTCCACCAGCAGCTGGTTGTACGCCCAGAGCTGGAACAGCGGGACGATGCTGTGCTCGAGGGTGTGCCGCGTGGTGATGAAGTCCAGGGACCGGGGCTCGAAGTGCCGCAGCACGTTGAACATGTCGTCGGTGATGGCTGGTCCGGGGAACCGCTGGGGTGCCACGAAGTCGTAGTACGTGATGTCGCACCCGTTGTCCGCCAGCTGTTGGCACAGGTACTCGGTCCCGCCGATGTCCACGCCCCGCGTCCCGGGTGTGATGCGCTGCACCATCCAGTCGCACGAGCGCTCCTTCGCCCTCGTCCAGCGGTAGCCCTTCTCGGGGAACGACCCCTGCATGGCGGCCAGGAACCGGCCGAAGCCGTCGAGATCGGGGTCGGGGACCAGTGCGCGGTGCTCGGTCATGCGGACCTCCAGCGGCTGAGGGGCACCGGACCCCCCCGGTGACGCCGACGCTACCAGCGTCCGGGCCGGCCCTCCCCCGCTCACGCGGCGATGGGCCGGGCGCGCTCACTATGCTGGCCCGACCAACTGCGCCGATCAGCGATCAGGGAGGGTCGTGGTGGAGACCCACAAGCTGTTCCCCGGCAGGCCGTTCATCTCCGCGATCCTGGAGATGCTCGAGTACAAGACCGAGATGACGGGGGCCACGAAGCGCCGGTACCTCATGCGCGCGGCCATGGCCGGGATCATCGTCGGGCTGTTCTACGTCGGGCACTACACGATCGACGCCGGCTTCGAGTCGGTGGGCCGGTCGGCCACCAACCCGGAGGGGCTACTCGCGATCGGCAAGCTGGTCGCAGCCACGTTCTTCGGCTTCGCCCTGGTGTTCATCTACTACTCGAAGTCCGAGCTGCTGACCTCGAACATGATGATCGTCTCGATCGGGCACTACTTCCGGCGGATCACGGTCGGAGCAAGCAGTCGCGTGCTCTCCCTGTGCTACCTGGGGAACTTCCTCGGCGGCCTGTTCGTCGCGGTGATGCTGGCGCGCTCCTCGATCATCACCGAGCCGGCGATGGCGATCATGGAGCACTCCGTCGACGTCAAGCTCGCCTACATCACCGATGGCGCATCCGGGTGGATGGACCTGTTCGTCCGGGCGGTCTTCTGCAACTTCTTCATCAACCTCGCGATGCTGATGGTCTACAACGGCTACATCAAGGACGACCTGATGAAGGCGCTGGTAATGATCGTCAGCGTCTTCGTCTTCGCCTACCTGGGCCTCGAGCACTCCGTGGCCAACACGGTTCTGTTCACCATCGTGGGCCTCCAGGAGGGCATCGCGATCGCGCCCGCAGTGGGCAACGTCATCCTGGCGCTGCTCGGCAACTTCGTCGGCGGCGGCATCCTGATCGGGCTGTACTACGCCTACCTCAACGACGAGCCCGGTTGGCTGCGCAGGCACCCCGAGCGGATCGACAACGACGGCGAGGGCCACTCCTGAGCGACACGCCCGCCCCTGCCGGACCGGTGACGCTGGCCGAGCTGCACGACGTTGCGCGTCGGGGGCCCGGCCGACCGCGTCGTCGAGGTGCGTTCCCGGGCCGACCTGATCGAGGCGGTCACCGAGGCGGATGCGTCGGGCCAACCCGTGCTGCTCGTCGGCGGAGGGTCCAACCTGTTGGTCTGCGATGCCGGCTTCCCGGGCTCGGTGGTGCGCGTGCTCACGCACGGGATCGACGTCGTCGGCCGCAGCGGCGGCGCCGTGTCGATCCGCGTCGCTGCCGGCGAGGCCTGGGACGCGGTCGTCTCGCGTGCCGTCGCCGAGGGCTGGTCCGGGATCGAGGCGCTGGCCGGTATCCCGGGCGCCACCGGCGCCACCCCCATCCAGAACGTGGGGGCGTACGGTGCCGAGGTCGCCCAGGTCGTCGAGTCGCTGGACGTCCTGGACCGGCGGTCCGGCGAGGTGCGGCCGATGACCCCGGGGCAGGCCCAGTTCGGCTACCGGACCTCGCTGCTGAAGCGGGATCCCGGCCGGTGGGTCGTCCTGTCGGTGGTGCTCCGCCTCGCCGAGGAACCGGTCTCCGCGCCCGTCCGCTACGCCGAGCTCGCCCGGACCCTGGGCGTCGACGTGGGTGCTCGGGTGCCCCTGGCGGACGCGCGTGCAGCAGTGCTCGACCTGCGCCGGGGCAAGGGGATGGTGCTCGACCCCGCCGACCACGACACCTGGAGCGCGGGCTCGTTCTTCACCAACCCGATCCTCCCCGCCGAGCAGGCGGCGACGCTGCCGGCCGACGCCCCCCGATTCGGCCAGCCGGACGGCCGCACCAAGACCTCGGCTGCCTGGCTGATCTCGCACGCCGGATTCGAGCGGGGCTTCGCGGTCCGGCCCGGCGCGCCGGCGGCGCTGAGCACCAAGCACTCCCTGGCGCTGACCAATCGCGGCAGCGCCACGGCCGACGACCTCCTGGAGCTCGCCAGGGTCGTCCGGGCCGGTGTCTTCGAGCGGTTCGGGATCCTGCTGGAGAACGAGCCGGTGCTCGTCGGCTGCACGCTTTAGGCACGCACCCCCGAGGTGGGCCGGGCGCCGGTTCGGCCCCGGGTCAGCGGGCCTCGCCGAGCAGCGTGGCCATCCGGCCCACGCCCTCCTCGAGGTCGGCGTCGCCGAGCGCGTACGACAGCCGCAGGTAGCCCGGCGTCCCGAACGCCTCGCCGGGGACCACCGCGACCTCCACCTCGTCGAGGATCAGTGCGGCGAGCTCGGCCGAGGTCGCCGGGCGCGAGCCGCGGATCTCCTTGCCGAGCACGCCCTCGACCGACGGGTACACGTAGAACGCCCCCTCGGGCTCCGGGCACAGGACCCCGGGGATCCCCGAGAGCAGCTGCACGATGCGCCGGCGCCGCCGGTCGAACGCGACCTTCATCTGCTCCACGGCGGTCAGGTCGCCCGAGACGGCTGCCAGGGCGGCGACCTGCGAGACGTTGGCGACGTTCGAGGTCGCGTGCGACTGCAGGTTGGTGGCGGCCCTGACGATGTCGTCGGGCCCGATCAGCCAGCCGACCCGCCACCCGGTCATCGCGTAGGTCTTGGCCACCCCGTTGACGACGATGCAGCGCTCGACCAGCTCGGGAACCTCCACCGGCATCGAGGAGAACTCCGCGCTGCCGTACACGAGGTGCTCGTAGATCTCGTCGGTGACGACCCAGAGCCCGTTGGCCACGGCCCACCGGCCGATCGCGGCGACGTCCTCGGGGGAGTAGACCGCGCCCGTGGGGTTCGACGGGGACACGAAGACCAGCGCCTTCGTGGCCGGGGTCCGCGCGGCCTCGAGCTGCTCGACGGAGGCCCGGTAGCCGCTCTCCGGGGAGGTCTGCACCACGACGGGCCGGCCCCCGGCCAGGGCGATCGACTCCGGGTAGGTGGTCCAGTACGGGGCCGGCAGCAGCACCTCGTCGCCCGGGTCGAGCAGTGCGGCGAACCCGTTGTAGAGGGCCTGCTTGCCCCCGTTGGTGATCAGGACCTGGCTGGGCCGGACCTGGAGCCCGGAGTCCCGGTACGTCTTGGCCGAGACGGCCTCGCGCAGCTCCGGCAGGCCCGCCGCGGGCGTGTACCGGTGCCAGCGGGGGTCATGGCACGCCGCAGCCGCTGCCTCGACGATGTAGTCCGGGGTCGGGAAGTCCGGCTCCCCGGCGCCGAAGCCGATCACGGGCCGGCCGGCTGCCTTGAGGGCCTTGGCCTTCGCGTCGACGGCGAGGGTGGCGGACTCGGCGATGGCGCCGATGCGGGCGGAGACGCGCGACTGGGGGGACATGGAGTCCATGGTAGTGACGCGGGGCGGCGGTTCGGCGGGCTCGGGGCGACGTCCCCGGCCGGAGCGCATTTGGACCGGCGCGGGGGTGGCACCGTACACTGGCCACTCCGGGTCGACGCACCCCAGCGGTAGCGTGCCCGGGGCAGGACAAGTCCAAAGGGTCGTAGCTCAATTGGTAGAGCACCGGTCTCCAAAACCGGCGGTTGGGGGTTCAAGTCCCTCCGGCCCTGCGAGGCGGGACGGCCACGTCCCGCATCTGACACCTGCGGACGCCTGTGCGTCTGCTTCGGAGGGCATGTGAGCGAGAGCAGCACAACGACAGACCACGGCTCGTCGGCCCCCAAGAAGGGCAGCGACAAGCCGGGCCTCTGGGCGCGCATGACGCTCTTCCTGCGCCAGATGGTCGCCGAGCTGCGCAAGGTCATCTGGCCGACGCGCCGCGAGCTGATCACCTACACCTGGGTGGTGATCGTGTTCGTGGCCGTGGTCACGGCGATCGTGGGTGTCTTCGACCTGGTGTTCACACGATTGGTGCTGCAGATCTTCGGCTGAGCCGAGGACCCGCATGCGCCCGACAACAAGATCTGCGAGGACGACTGTGTCTGAACCGACCGACGAGTTCGCCGCCCCCGAGGGCGAGGCCGCCGAGTTCGATTGGTCGGCTGCCCTGGCGGCGGCCGATGCGGCCGACGCTGCCCCGACGCCGGAGGACGGGCCGGCCGTCGAGGAGGGGGCTGAGGTCGCCGAGGATGAGGCGCCAGTCGACTCCCCCGACGTGGCCGAGGTCGAGGCGCCGACCGACTCCGCCGACGCGCCAGTCGACTCCGCCGACGTGGCCGAGGCGCCAGCCGCTGACGTGGCCGACGCCGAGATCGACCTCACCGAGCCCGCGGGGCCGATCGACCCGGTCGAGGCCTTCCGCGAGGAGATGGCCGCGGCCCCCGGCGAGTGGTACGTCATCCACTCCTACGCGGGCTACGAGAACAAGGTGAAGGCCAACCTGCTCACCCGGGCCACGTCGCTGAACATGGAGGACTACATCTTCCAGGTCGAGGTCCCGATCGAGGAGGTCGTCGAGATCAAGAGCGGCCAGAAGAAGCTGGTCAAGCGCAACAAGTTCCCCGGCTACGTCCTGGTCCGGATGGACCTGACCGACGAGTCGTGGGGCACCGTGCGCCACACCCCCGGGGTCACCGGGTTCGTGGGCCACGCGCACCAGCCGCTGCCGCTGTCCCTCGAGGAGGTCGTGGCGATCCTGGCCCCCGAGCCGCAGGCCGCTCCGGAGGCGATCGCCCCGGCGGGCGGCGGTGCCGCGGCGGCCGGCGCGGGCAAGGCGGCCCCGGTCGTCGAGATCGACCTGGCTCCCGGCGACTCGGTCACCGTGATCGACGGAGCCTTCGCCACGTTGCACGCGACGGTCTCGGAGATCAACATCGAGGGCCAGAAGATCACCGGCCTCGTCGAGATCTTCGGCCGCGAGACCCCGGTCGAGCTGCGGTTCGACCAGATCCAGAAGAACTAGCGCGCGAGCGCCCACAGATTCCCGCGGTGGACGCGGGTGCACCCACACGAAGGACCCAACAGAAATGCCTCCCAAGAAGAAGAAGGTCAGCGGCCTGATCAAGCTCCAGATCAAGGCCGGCGCCGCGAACCCCGCTCCGCCCGTCGGGCCGGCGCTGGGCCAGCACGGCGTGAACATCATGGAGTTCTGCAAGGCCTACAACGCGGCGACCGAGGCCCAGCGCGGCCAGGTCATCCCGGTCGAGATCACCGTGTACGAGGATCGCTCGTTCGACTTCGTGCTCAAGACCCCGCCGGCCGCCAAGCTGATCCTGAAGGCCGCGGGCGTCGAGAAGGGGTCCGGTACCCCGCAGGCGACGAAGGTCGGATCGATCACGCGGGCCCAGGTCAAGGAGATCGCCGAGACCAAGATGCCCGACCTGAACGCCAACGACATCGACGCGGCGATGAAGATCATCGAGGGCACCGCCCGCCAGATGGGGATCACGGTCTCCGGCTGAGCCGGCCCGTCCCCGACCCACAGAAGACGTGGTAGGGCCTGCGCGGCCCGTTCACCACCAACGGAAGGAATCCGTCACATGAAGCGCAGCAAGGGCTACCGCAAGGCGGCCGAGAAGATCAACCCCTCCGAGGTGCACGCCCCGCTGACCGCGGTGCGACTGGCCAAGGAGACGAGCCCCACGAAGTTCGACGCGACCGTCGAGGTCGCCATGCGGCTGGGAGTGGACCCCCGCAAGGCCGACCAGATGGTGCGCGGCACCGTCAACCTGCCGCACGGCACCGGCAAGACCGCCCGGGTCCTGGTCTTCGCCAACGCCGCCAAGGCTGATGAGGCGCGGGCCGCCGGTGCCGATTTCGTCGGCGGCGACGACATGATCGAGAAGGTGGCCGGCGGCTGGACCGACTTCGACGCCGCCGTCGCGACGCCCGACCTCATGGGCAAGGTCGGTCGGCTCGGCAAGGTGCTCGGCCCCCGCGGCCTGATGCCCAACCCGAAGACCGGCACGGTGACCATGGACGTGGCCAAGGCGGTCACGGACATCAAGGGCGGCAAGATCGAGTTCCGCGTCGACAAGAACGCCAACCTGAACTTCCCGATCGGCAAGGTCTCGTTCACCGAGCAGCAGCTGGTCGAGAACTACGGCGCCGCGCTCGACGAGATCGTCCGGCTCAAGCCGTCCGCTGCGAAGGGCCGCTACATCAAGAAGGCGACCATGTCGACGACGATGGGCCCCGGAATCCCGCTGGACCCCAACCGCACGAAGGACCTGCTCGTCGAGGACGAGTCGGCCTGACCCAGCGCTCCTGGCCAACGACGAGGGGCCCCCGGCAGCAGCCCGGGGGCCCCTCGTCATGCGCACCCGGGCAGTGGCCAGCCACCCGTCCCGCCTGTCGCTGTGTGAGTCGGACACGATCGGGACCAGCTCCACCACGGACCGTGGCCGGGGGCCCAGGGCGCGTAGCAGCCTCATCCGGGGTGCTGGCGATTTGGTCGCTGCGTGCCGGCTGGCGTACCCTGTTGAGCACCGAAGACCGCTGGTCGCGGCACCCCGCACGGGGAGTCGCTGAAGGCCCCGCACGGATGCGGGCGGCCCGCGCAGGTGAGAGCAAGGATGCAGTGATCGTGGGTTCGGCCCACGACGACCGCGCCCAACGCCCCGCGCCTGCGCCGGGGCGTTCGTCATGTGGGGGCTGATCAGGGGTCGACCCTGTTCAAAGGAGAACCATGGCGCGGAATCCCAAGTCCACCGCCGTCGAGGAGATCACCGAGGAGTTCCGCTCCTCGAGCGCGGCGGTCCTGACGGAGTATCGCGGCCTGACCGTGGCCCAGCTCAAGGAGCTGCGCCGTTCCCTGGCTGGCAACGCCACCTACGCGGTGGTCAAGAACACGCTGACCAAGATCGCGGCGAAGGACGCCGGGGTCGAGGGCATCGACGACCTGCTGGTCGGTCCGAGCGCGATCGCCTTCGTCAAGGGTGATCCGGTCGAGGCCGCGAAGGGGATCCGGGACTTCTCGAAGACCCACCCCAAGCTGGTCATCAAGGGCGGCTACATGGACGGAAAGGTCCTGTCCGCCCAGGAGATCGCCACGCTCGCCGACCTCGAGTCCCGTGAGGTGCTCCTGGCGAAGCTGGCCGGCGCGATGAACGCGTCGCTGCAGCAGGCGGTGTCGCTGTTCGCGGCCCCGCTGTCGCAGGCGGCGCGTGTGATCGAGGCCCTGCGGACCGCCGCCGAGGCCGATCCGTCCCTGATCGGCGGTGCCGGCTCCGCGCCGGCCGCCGACGTTGCCACCGAGGCGGTCGCCGAGGCACCCGCCACCGAGGCCGAGGCACCCGCCGAGGCCGCACCCGAGGCTGAGGCGACCGCCGAGGCCACCCCGGCTGAGGCACCCGCCGATGTCGAGTCCGACGCTGCGGCCGCAGCCGAGGAGAACGTCGAGGCCTGACGGCCCCGGCGATCAGCCCCCCGGCACCGGCCGGAAACAGAGAGGAACGCCATCATGGCGAAGCTGAGCACCGATGAGCTGCTCGACGCGTTCAAGGAGATGACGCTGATCGAGCTGTCCGAGTTCGTCAAGCAGTTCGAGGACACCTTCGGCGTGACTGCGGCCGCCCCGGTCGCCGTCGCCGCCGCCCCCGCTGCGGGTGGCGCCGGTGGCGCCGAGGCTGTCGAGGAGAAGGACGAGTTCGACGTCATCCTCGAGGACGCTGGTGACAAGAAGATCCAGGTCATCAAGGAGGTCCGCACGCTGACCAACCTCGGCCTCAAGGAGGCCAAGGACCTCGTCGAGGGCGCTCCCAAGGCCGTCGTCGAGAAGGTCACCAAGGAGGCCGCGGACAAGGCCAAGGAGGCCCTCGAGGCCGCCGGCGCCAAGGTCACGGTCAAGTGACCCTGCGCTGACCTGCGCTGCACTGGGCGCACTCCACTGGGCGCACTCCCGATCACTCGGGGGTGCGCCCAGTGGCATGTCCGGAGGGGTCGACGGGGGGCGTCTGGGGCCCTCGCCGGGATGGCTTCGGGCGACGTGTCCCCACAAACGGGGCCGCCGGGTACTTGACTCCCGGCGACGGGGACGGCACCCTGAGTCCCACGCACTGCACTCCTGTGGGCGCGTGACCTCACCGGTCACGCTCCGTGGGGCGATTCGATGGGTGCGCGTACGGGTTCCGTCACCCGCTGTCGAGTGGCGAGAATCACACGCGCAGACGATGAATCGTCAACCGGATCCGACCACGGGGATCGACAGCGGCTGCCCAATCGGGTATGCTGCCGCTTTGCGCTGCCCTTCCTCCTCGACTCGCCACGGTGCGATCCACTTCCCCCTGCCCGGGGGATCCGGGGGATGGGAAGCGCGTGCCGACCGCAGTGAAACGTCCTGGAAGGACCTGTCTTGGCCTCCTCCCGCAAGACCGCAACGCCCCCGCCTCCCCCCGGTCTGAACCGGGTTTCCTTCGCGAAGATCCGCGAGCCGCTGGAGGTCCCGGACCTCCTGGCGCTGCAGACCGACTCGTTCGACTGGCTGCTCGGAAACGAGAAGTGGCAGGCCCGCGTGGCCGCCGCGGTCGAGTCCGGCGCCAGCGTCCCGAACAAGTCGGGCCTGGAGGAGATCTTCACCGAGATCTCCCCGATCGAGGACTTCTCGGAGACGATGTCGCTGAGCTTCCGCGACCACCGCTTCGAGCCGCCGAAGTACACCGTCGAGCAGTGCCGCGAGAAGGACATGACCTACTCGCAGCCGATGTTCGTCACGGCGGAGTTCACCAACAACGAGACCGGCGAGATCAAGAGCCAGACGGTCTTCATGGGTGACTTCCCCCTGATGACCCCCAAGGGCACCTTCATCGTCAACGGCACCGAGCGTGTCGTGGTGTCGCAGCTGGTGCGCTCCCCGGGTGTGTACTTCGAGCGCCAGGAGGACAAGACCTCCGACAAGGACATCTTCGTCGCCAAGATCATCCCCAGCCGTGGTGCGTGGCTGGAGTTCGAGATCGACAAGAAGGACATGGTCGGGGTCCGGGTGGACCGCAAGCGCAAGCAGCCGGTCTCGGTGCTGCTGAAGGCGCTGGGCCGCAGCGAGGCCCAGATCCGGGAGCGCTTCGCCGCGTTCCCGTCGATGGAGCTGACCCTGGAGAAGGACGCGATCGGCACCGCGAACCCGGAGAAGTCCCAGGACGAGGCGCTCCTGGACATCTACCGCAAGCTGCGCCCGGGCGAGCCGCCGACGATCGAGGCGGGGCGCACCCTGCTGGAGAACTTCTACTTCAACCCGAAGCGCTACGACCTGGCCAAGGTCGGTCGCTACAAGGTGAACAAGAAGCTGGGCCTGACCGCCGAGCTCGGCCAGAGCACGCTGCAGATCGAGGACATCGAGGCCACGATCGAGTACCTGTGCCGCCTGCACGCCGGTGAGCAGTCGTTCGAGTCGCCCGACGGGGTCAAGCCGGTCGAGACCGACGACATCGACCACTTCGGCAACCGTCGCCTGCGCACGGTCGGCGAGCTGATCCAGAACCAGCTGCGCACCGGGCTGTCGCGCATGGAGCGCGTGGTCCGCGAGCGGATGACGACCCAGGACGTCGAGGCGATCACGCCGCAGACGCTGATCAACATCCGCCCGGTGGTGGCCTCCATCAAGGAGTTCTTCGGCACCTCGCAGCTGTCGCAGTTCATGGACCAGACCAACCCGGTCTCGGGCCTGACCCACAAGCGTCGCCTGTCAGCGCTGGGCCCCGGTGGCCTGTCGCGTGAGCGGGCCGGCTTCGAGGTGCGCGACGTGCACCCGTCGCACTACGGGCGGATGTGCCCGATCGAGACCCCGGAGGGCCCGAACATCGGCCTGATCGGCTCGCTGTCGACCTACGGGCGGGTCAACGCCTTCGGCTTCATCGAGACCCCGTACCGCGTCGTGGACGACAAGGGCCGGGTCACCGACGAGATCCACTACCTGACCGCCGACGAGGAGGATCGCCACGTCGTCGCGCAGGCCAACGCCCCGCTGACCCTCGACGGGCACTTCGCCGAGGAGCGCGTCCTGGTCCGCACGAAGGGCGGCGAGGTCGACTACATCGCCCCGGCCAACGTGGACTACATGGACGTCTCGCCGCGCCAGATGGTGTCGGTGGCCACGGCCATGATCCCGTTCCTCGAGCACGACGACGCCAACCGCGCGCTCATGGGTGCCAACATGCAGCGCCAGGCCGTCCCGCTGCTGCGCAGCGAGGCGCCGCTGGTCGGCACCGGCATGGAGTACCGCGCCGCGGTCGACGCCGGCGACGTGGTGGCTGCCGCCAAGTCCGGCGTGGTCTCCGAGGTCTCGGCCGACCACATCACGATCGCCAACGACGACGGCACGTACGACACGTACCGGCTGCGCAAGTTCGATCGCTCCAACCAGGGCACGTGCTTCAACCAGCGGACCATCGTCGACGAGGGCCAGCGGGTCGAGGTCGGCCAGGTCATCGCCGACGGTCCGTGCACCGACACCGCGGAGATGGCGCTCGGGCGCAACCTGCTCGTGGCGTTCATGCCGTGGGAGGGCCACAACTACGAGGACGCGATCATCCTCTCGCAGCGCCTCGTGCAGGACGACGTGCTCTCGTCGATCCACATCGAGGAGCACGAGGTCGACGCCCGCGACACCAAGCTGGGCCCCGAGGAGATCACCCGGGACATCCCCAACGTCTCCGACGACGTGCTGGCCGACCTCGACGAGCGCGGCGTGATCCGCGTCGGCGCCGACGTCGTGACCGGCGACATCCTGGTCGGCAAGGTCACCCCGAAGGGCGAGACCGAGCTGACCCCGGAGGAGCGCCTGCTGCGCGCGATCTTCGGCGAGAAGGCCCGCGAGGTCCGCGACACCTCGATGAAGGTGCCCCACGGCGAGTCGGGCAAGGTCATCGGCGTCCGGGTCTTCGACCGTGAGGAGGGCGACGAGCTGCCCCCGGGCGTCAACCGCCTGGTCCGGGTCTACGTCGCCCAGAAGCGCAAGATCACCACCGGCGACAAGCTGGCCGGCCGGCACGGCAACAAGGGCGTCATCGCCAAGATCCTGCCCGTCGAGGACATGCCGTTCCTCGAGGACGGCACCCCGGTCGACGTCGTGCTCAACCCGCTGGGCGTGCCCGGCCGGATGAACGTCGGCCAGGTCATGGAGACCCACCTCGGGTGGGTGGCCAAGTCCGGCTGGCAGGCCCCGGAGGGCGCCGCGTGGGCGGCACGGCTCGACGAGGACGCCCGCGGCGCGCAGCCGGGCACGCGGGTCGCGACCCCCGTGTTCGACGGTGCCAAGGAGGACGAGCTGTCCGGGATGCTGGCCAACACCATCCCGAACGACGAGGGCGTCCGCCTGGTCGGCCCCAACGGCAAGGCGCGGCTGTTCGACGGCCGCTCCGGCGAGCCGTTCCCGGAGCAGGTCAGCGTCGGCTACATCTACATCCTGAAGCTGCTGCACCTGGTCGACGACAAGATGCACGCGCGCTCGACCGGCCCGTACTCGATGATCACCCAGCAGCCGCTGGGCGGCAAGGCGCAGTTCGGCGGCCAGCGCTTCGGCGAGATGGAGGTCTGGGCCATGGAGGCCTACGGCGCCGCCTACGCCCTGCAGGAGCTGCTGACCATCAAGTCCGACGACGTGCTGGGCCGCGTGAAGGTCTACGAGGCCATCGTCAAGGGCGAGAACATCCCCGAGCCCGGCATCCCCGAGTCGTTCAAGGTGCTGGTCAAGGAGATGCAGTCGCTGTGCCTGAACGTCGAGGTGCTCTCCAGCGACGGGCAGTCCATCGAGATGCGCGACTCCGACGAAGACATCTTCCGCGCGGCGGAGGAACTGGGCATCGACCTGTCCCGGCGTGAGCCGAGCAGCGTCGAAGAGGTCTGACCGCCCGGTCCGGGCAGGCAGCGCGCCGCCCGGTCCGGGCCCGACATCCCTGACGACGACGAACCACATACGAAACTGAGGAACCCACCTTGCTCGACGTCAACTTCTTCGACGAGTTGCGCATCGGCCTGGCCACGGCCGACGACATCCGCACCTGGTCCCACGGTGAGGTCAAGAAGCCCGAGACGATCAACTACCGCACGCTCAAGCCGGAGAAGGACGGCCTGTTCTGCGAGAAGATCTTCGGGCCCACCCGGGACTGGGAGTGCTACTGCGGCAAGTACAAGCGCGTCCGCTTCAAGGGCATCATCTGTGAGCGCTGCGGCGTCGAGGTGACCCGCGCCAAGGTCCGCCGCGAGCGCATGGGCCACATCGAGCTCGCTGCCCCGGTCACCCACATCTGGTACTTCAAGGGTGTGCCGCTCGCGGCTCGGCTACCTGCTGGACCTTGCCCCGAAGGACCTGGAGAAGGTCATCTACTTCGCGGCCTACATGATCACCTCGGTCGACGAGGAGGCCCGCCACCGCGACCTGCCGTCGATCGAGAACCGGATCGGGGTCGAGCGCAAGCAGATCACCGACAAGATGGAGGCCGACCTGGCCAAGCGCTCCGAGAAGCTCGAGGCCGACCTGGCCGCGCTCGAGGCCGAGGGTGCCAAGGCCGACGTCAAGCGCAAGGTCCGGGAGGGCGCCGAGCGCGAGCTCGGCCATCCGGCGCATGGCCGACAAGAAGGTCGACAGCCTCGACCGCGTCTTCGACCGGTTCCGCACCCTCAAGGTCCAGGACCTCGAGGGCGACGAGATGCTCTACCGGGAGATGCGCGACCGGTTCGGCATGTACTTCTCCGGCGGCATGGGCGCTGCGGCGATCCAGGCGCGCCTGGCGAACTTCGACCTCGAGGCCGAGGCCGAGATCCTGCGCGAGGTCGTCCGCTACCGGCAAGGGCGCAGCGCAAGACCCGGGCGCTCAAGCGCCTCAAGGTCGTCAACGCGTTCATGACCACGACCAACGATGCCCGTGGCATGGTGCTCGACTGCGTGCCGGTCATCCCGCCGGACCTGCGTCCGATGGTGCAGCTCGACGGCGGTCGCTTCGCCACGTCCGACCTCAACGACCTGTACCGCCGGGTGATCAACCGCAACAACCGGCTCAAGCGCCTGCTCGACCTCGGGGCGCCGGAGATCATCGTCAACAACGAGAAGCGGATGCTGCAGGAGGCCGTCGACGCGCTGTTCGACAACGGCCGCCGCGGCCGTCCGGTCACCGGCCCGGGCAACCGGCCGCTGAAGTCGCTGTCGGACATGCTCAAGGGCAAGCAGGGCCGGTTCCGCCAGAACCTGCTCGGCAAGCGCGTGGACTACTCCGGCCGCTCGGTCATCGTGGTCGGCCCGCAGCTGCAGCTGCACCAGTGCGGCCTGCCCAAGGACATGGCCCTCGAGCTGTTCAAGCCGTTCGTGATGAAGCGCCTGGTGGACCTGAACCACGCGCAGAACATCAAGAGCGCCAAGCGCATGGTCGAGCGGTCCCGCTCGGTCGTGTGGGACGTGCTCGAGGAGGTCATCGCCGAGCACCCGGTGATGCTCAACCGCGCGCCCACGCTGCACCGGCTGGGCATCCAGGCGTTCGAGCCCCAGCTGATCGAGGGCAAGGCCATCCAGATCCACCCGCTGGTCTGCACCGCGTTCAACGCGGACTTCGACGGCGACCAGATGGCGGTGCACCTGCCGCTGAGCGCCGAGGCCCAGGCCGAGGCCCGGATCCTGATGCTGAGCTCCAACAACATCCTGTCCCCGGCCAACGGCAAGCCGATCACCACGCCGACCCAGGACATGGTGCTCGGCATCTACGTCCTGACCTCGCTGCGCGAGGGCCTGGCCGGCGCCTACCGCCCGGCCACCGCCGAGGAGCCGGAGCGCGGCGTCTACGCCTCGCTGGGCGAGGCGATCATGGCCTACGACAGCAGGGAGCTGGCGCTGCAGAGCCTGGATCAAGCTGCGCATGCGCGACGTGGTCCCGCCGGAGGACCACGACCTCCCCGAGGACTGGGAGGCAGGGCGATGCCTTCTTCGTCAAGACGACGCTGGGTCGGGCGCTGTTCAACGAGGCCCTGCCGGCGGACTACGAGTACGTCAACGAGTCCATCGACAAGAAGGCGCTCGGCGGCCTGGTCAACGACCTGGCCGAGCGCTACTCGAAGACCGACGTCGCCCACACGCTCGACGAGCTGAAGAACCTGGGCTTCCACTGGGCCACCCGCTCCGGGGTGACGATCTCGTTCGACGACGTGGTCGCGCCGCCGAAGAAGGCCGAGCTGCTGGAGGAGGCCGAGACTCGTGCCGCCGCGGTCCAGGACCAGTTCGACGACGGCCTGATCACCGACTCAGGAGCGCCGCCAGGAGCTCATCGAGATCTGGACGCGGACCACCGACGAGGTGGCCGAGGCCATGAAGGAGAACTTCCCGGCCACGAACCCGGTGTTCATGATGGTGAACTCGGGGGCGCGCGGGAACTGGATGCAGGTCCGCCAGATCGCGGGCATGCGTGGCCTGGTGGCCAACCCGAAGGGCGAGATCATCCCGCGGCCGATCAAGAGCAACTACCGCGAGGGCCTGTCGGTGCTGGAGTACTTCATCGCCACGCACGGTGCCCGCAAGGGCCTGGCCGACACCGCCCTGCGGACCGCCGACTCCGGGTACCTGACCCGGCGCCTGGTGGACGTCTCGCAGGACGTGATCATCCGCGAGGAGGACTGCGGGACCGACCGTGGCCTGCCGATGCCGATCGGCGAGCGCGGCGAGGACGGCGTCGTCCGGCCCACCGACGACGTGGACACCTCGGCGGTCTCCCGGATCCTGTCCGAGGACGTCACCGTCGACGGCGAGGTGCTGGCCACGGCCGGCACGGAGCTGTCGATCACGCTGGTGGAGAGGCTGTGCCTGGCGGGAGTCACCTCGGTCAGGCTGCGCTCGGTGCTCACCTGCGACTCCAAGGTCGTCACCTGCGCCACCTGCTACGGCCGCTCGCTGGCCACCGGCAAGCTGGTCGATGTCGGCGAGGCCATCGGCATCATCGCCGCGCAGTCGATCGGTGAGCCCGGCACGCAGCTGACGATGCGCACGTTCCACACCGGCGGTGTCGCCGGCGAGGACATCACCCACGGCCTGCCCCGCATCGTCGAGCTGTTCGAGGCGCGCACCCCCAAGGGTGTCGCCCCGATCAGCGAGGCGACCGGCCGGGTGCGCATCGAGGAGACCGATCGGTCCAAGACGATCGTGATCGTCCCCGACGACGGCTCGGCCGAGCAGGACGCACCCGATCTCGCGCCGTGCGCGCCTGATGGTCACCGAGGGCGACCACGTCGAGGTCGGCCAGCAGCTGACCGTCGGTGCGGTGGACCCCAAGGACCGTGCTGCGGATCCTCGGCCAGCGGGCCGTGCAGCTGCACCTGGTCGACGAGGTGCAGGAGGTGTACCGCTCGCAGGGCGTGTCGATCCACGACAAGCACATCGAGGTCATCGTGCGCCAGATGCTCAAGCGGGTCACGATCATCGACAACGGCGACACGGAGTTCCTGACCGGTCAGCTGGTCGAGCGGGGCCTGTTCGAGGCCGCCAACCGTCGCGTCGTCGCCGAGGGTGGCCAGCCGGCCTCCGCGCGCCCCGAGCTCATGGGGATCACCAAGGCCTCGCTGGCCACCGAGTCGTGGCTGTCGGCGGCCTCCTTCCAGGAGACCACCCGGGTGCTCACCGAGGCGGCGATCGAGGCCAAGAGCGACCCGCTGCTGGGCCTCAAGGAGAACGTCATCATCGGCAAGCTGATCCCGGCCGGTACGGGCCTTCCCGCGCTACCGCAACATCCGGGTGGAGCCCACCGAGGAGGCCAAGGCGGCGATGTACGCGTCGTTCGCCGGCTACGACGACGCCATGTACCCGGGCGGGTTCGGCGACTCCGGCACGGTGTCGGCGGTCCCCCTGGAGGACTACGACTACCGCGACTACACCCGGTAGCCGGACCCGGCACGACGGAGTCCCGCCCCCCACAGGCGACTGTGGCCGGGGCGGGACTCCGTCGTTGTCGGTCGGTGCCGGGGCACTCGGTACTAGGCTCGATGCATGTCGCTGCAGCCAGGCCCTGACGACCGTCCCGATGACAGTGCGCTGACCCCACCGTCGGCCGACCCGGCTGCGACGCCGGACGCGGACACCCCGGCGCCCGCCGCACCTGCCTGGGAGGCACCGCCCCCGCCACCTGCCTGGGAGGCCCAGCCCCAAGCGCCCGCGGCTGCGCTGGACCGCCCCGCCACCCGCGCCCGGCGGCTACCCGCCCCCGCCACCAGCCTGGGAGGCCCAGCCCCAAGCGCCTGCGGCTGGCTGGACCGCCCCGCCACCACAGGCCCCCCAGTACGGCTCAGGGGGGCCCGAGCAGCCGCCCGCGGCCGGATGGCCCGCAAGTCCCACCCCGCCCGGCTACGGCCCCGCAGCGGGCGCTCCGGGCGGGTACCCGGCCCCGGCGGGGTACGGCGCCCCCGGTCCCGAGCAGGGGGCCGCGCCCGGGTACGGCTACCCGACGGGTGCCCCCGGCTACCCGGCCACCGGCTACGGCTACGGCTACCCCGGCTATCCGGCACCGCGCCAGACCGACAGCAAGGCCGTCGTCGCCCTCGTGCTGGCCATCTCGTCGTGGGTGGTCTGCCCGGTCATCACGGCGATCGTGGCGCTGGTCCTGGCCGGGCAGTCCGACCGCGCGATCGTGTCCTCGGGCGGCCGCCTCGAGGGGAGCTCGATGAACACCGCCACGCGCTGGGTGTCGTGGGCCAACATCATCGTGATGGGCCTGGCCATCATCGCGGGTCTGGTCCTGCTCGTGGTCGCGGTCGGGCAGAGCGGCATCACGCTGGACGGCTCCACGCAGTTCTGACCGTCGGCCGCGGTCGGCCCAGGGCGTCGGCCCGGGTCGGTGATTTGGCCCTGCCCCGCCTGAGGCGGTACTCTTGGTCACCGTGCCTGGGAAGCCCCGGGTGCCGCACGGATGCACTGCGTGCTTCCCCGCAATTCGCAGTGGTCTGGACGCCCGATGAGGCGGCCGACCGGCGGATCCGCTGCCCTGACGGGCATCGGTGGGAGTCATGAGCCATCCACCCTCCGGATGAGGTGCGATCGTGGCTGGGCGACCAGTCCGCGACACGCCCGACCTCGGGGGGCCGGCAAACAGGGCGAAACCAGACACACCGACCACGACAGCCTCACGCACCGGAGTTGAAGTGCCCACGATCCAGCAGCTGGTCCGCAAGGGCCGGCAGGACAAGGTCGCGAAGAACAAGACGCCCGCGCTGAAGGGCAGCCCGCAGCGTCGCGGCGTCTGCACGCGCGTCTACACGACCACGCCGAAGAAGCCGAACTCGGCGCTGCGCAAGGTCGCCCGCGTCCGCCTGACCAGCGACATCGAGGTCACCGCCTACATCCCCGGTGTCGGCCACAACCTGCAGGAGCACTCGATCGTGCTCGTGCGCGGCGGTCGTGTGAAGGACCTCCCGGGTGTCCGCTACAAGATCATCCGCGGAGCGCTGGACACCCAGGGCGTGAAGAACCGCAAGCAGGCGCGCAGCCGCTACGGTGCGAAGAAGGAGAAGAGCTGATGCCGCGCAAGGGCCCCGCTGCCAAGCGTCCCGTCGTCGTCGACCCGGTCTACGGCTCGCCGGTGGTGACCCAGCTGGTCAACAAGGTGCTGCTGGACGGCAAGAAGTCCACCGCCGAGCGCATCGTCTACGGCGCCCTCGAGGGCTGCCGCGAGAAGACCGGCACCGACCCGGTGGTCACGCTCAAGCGTGCACTGGACAACGTCCGTCCGACCCTCGAGGTCCGCAGCCGCCGCGTCGGTGGCGCGACCTACCAGGTGCCCGTCGAGGTCAAGCCGGGCCGCGCCCACACGCTGGCCCTGCGCTGGCTGGTCGGGCTACTCCCGCGCCCGTCGGGAGAAGACCATGACCGAGCGCCTCATGAACGAGATCCTCGACGCCTCCAACGGCCTGGGCGCCAGCGTCAAGAAGCGCGAGGACACCCACAAGATGGCCGAGGCCAACAAGGCCTTCGCGCACTACCGCTGGTAACCCCGGCCCCGGACCTCCACTACGAGAGCAACGGAGTACGATCGTGTCCAGCCGCCACCGTGCACCGACCTCGCGATGGTCCGCAACATCGGGATCATGGCGCACATCGACGCGGGCAAGACCACCACGACCGAGCGCATCCTGTTCTACACCGGCATCAACTACAAGATCGGCGAGGTGCACGAGGGCGCCGCCACGATGGACTGGATGGAGCAGGAGCAGGAGCGCGGCATCACCATCACCTCGGCCGCGACCACCTGCCACTGGCGCGACCACCAGATCAACATCATCGACACCCCCGGCCACGTGGACTTCACCGTCGAGGTCGAGCGCTCGCTGCGCGTGCTCGACGGTGCGGTCGCGGTGTTCGACGGCGTCGCCGGCGTGGAGCCGCAGTCCGAGACGGTCTGGCGCCAGGCCGACCGGTACAGCGTGCCGCGGATCTGCTTCGTCAACAAGATGGACCGCGTCGGGGCGGACTTCCACCGGTGCGTGGACATGATCGAGTCCCGCCTGGGCGCGGTGCCGCTGGTGCTGCAGATGCCGATCGGCGCCGAGGAGCGACTTCCAGGGCGTCATCGACCTGGTCGCGATGCAGCGCCCTGGTCTGGCCGGGCGAGACCAAGATCGGTGAGGACTACGATGGTCGAGGAGATCCCGCTCGACTCACGTCGAGGCCGCCCGCGGAGTGGCGGGACCGCCTGCTCGAGACTGTCGCCGAGGTCGACGACGACGTCATGATGCAGTACCTCGAGGGCGAGGAGCCCACCGTCGAGGAGCTCAAGGCGGCGATCCGCCGGGCCACGCTCGGCGGCAAGATCACCCCGGTCCTGTCCGGCTCGGCGTTCAAGAACAAGGGCGTCCAGCCCATGCTCGACGCGGTGGTCGACTACCTGCCCTCCCCGCTGGACGTGCCGCGCGGTCGAGGGCCACAAGGCCGGCGACGAGGCGGTCGTCATCGCGCGCGAGCCCGCGGACGCCGAGCCGCTGTCGGCGCTGGCGTTCAAGATCATGACCGACCCGCACCTGGGCAAGCTGACCTACGTGCGCATCTACTCCGGTGTGCTGCGCGCCGGCACCCAGGTGCTCAACGCCCAAGGACCGCAAGGAGCGCATCGGCAAGATCTACCGGATGCACGCCAACAAGCGCGAGGAGATCCCCTCGGCCGGCGCCGGGGAGATCGTGGCCGTCATGGGCCTGAAGGACACCACCACCGGCGACACCCTGTGCGACCCGAGCGAACCAGGTCGTCCTGGAGTCGATGACGTTCCCCGCGCCGGTCATCTCCGTGGCGATCGAGCCGAAGACCAAGAGCGACCAGGAGAAGCTGGGCACCGCGATCCAGCGGCTGGCCGAGGAGGACCCGACCTTCCAGGTCCGCACCGACGAGGAGACCGGCCAGACGATCATCTCGGGCATGGGCGAGCTGCACCTGGAGGTCCTGGTCGACCGCATGCGCCGCGAGTTCAAGGTCGAGGCCAACGTCGGCAAGCCCCAGGTGGCCTACCGCGAGACGATCACCAGGCCCGTCGAGAAGGTCGAGTACACCCACAAGAAGCAGACCGGTGGCTCCGGGCAGTACGCGCGGGTCATCATCGGCATCGAGCCCACGGGCGAGCGGCGACGGCGGCTACGAGTTCGTCAACTCCGTCACCGGTGGGCGCATCCCCCAGGAGTACATCCCCTCGGTGGACGCCGGCGTCCAGGAGGCCATGGAGTACGGCGTCCTGGCCGGCTACCCGATGGTCGATGTCAAGGTCGCGCTGCTCGACGGTGCGTACCACGACGTCGACTCCTCGGAGCTGGCCTTCAAGATCGCCGGTTCGATGGCCTTCAAGGAGGCCGCCCGCAGGGCCGACCCCGGTGCTGCTCGAGCCGATGATGGCGGTCGAGGTCACCACGCCCGAGGACTTCATGGGCGAGGTCATCGGCGACCTCAACTCCCGCCGTGGCCACATCCAGGCCATGGACGAGCGTGCCGGTGCCCGCGTCGTCACGCGCTCTGGTCCCGCTGTCGGAGATGTTCGGCTACGTCGGGGACCTGCGGAGCAAGACCCAGGGCCGGGCGAGCTACTCCATGCAGTTCGACTCCTACGCCGAGGTTCCGAACAACGTGGCCGACGGAGATCATCGCGAAGGCGAAGGGCGAGTAGCATGCGAACGAGTCCTGAGCTGAGCCAGCCAACCGCGAAGGCGAAGGGCGAGTGAGCATGCGAACGAGTCCTGAGCTGAGCCACGGAACCGCGAAGGCGAAGGGCGAGTGAGCGAGTAGCAGGACCGGGCCCCGGCCCACGGAACGACCCACGAACCACCGGGTGAGTGACCTCACAGTGTGAGGGAGCCCACTCCGGGGCAAGACCAGAAGAAGACCAAGACAGACCAAGAAGCGGACCACGTCGTCAGGCGAGTCCAACCCGTCCTGAGGAGGACCCCAGTGGCGAAGGCGAAGTTCGAGCGGACCAAGCCGCACGTCAACATCGGCACCATCGGTCACATCGACCACGGTAAGACGACGCTGACCGCGGCCATCACCAAGGTGCTGCACGACAAGTACCCGGACGTGAACCCGTTCACGCCGTTCGACAGATCGACAAGGCTCCCGAGGAGCGTCAGCGCGGCATCACGATCTCGATCGCGCACGTCGAGTACCAGACCGAGGCGCGGCACTACGCACACGTCGACTGCCCCGGTCACGCTGACTACATCAAGAACATGATCACCGGCGCGGCCCAGATGGACGGCGCGATCCTGGTGGTCGCCGCGACCGACGGCCCGATGCCGCAGACCAAGGAGCACGTGCTCCTGGCCCGCCAGGTCGGTGTGCCGGCGATCGTCGTCGCCCTCAACAAGTGCGACATGGTCGACGACGAGGAGATCCTGGAGCTCGTCGAGCTCGAGGTCCGCGAGCTGCTGGCAGACCTACGAGTTCCCGGCGACGACATCCCCGTCGTCCGCGTGGCGGCCGTCCCGGCGCTGGCAGGGCGACGCGAAGTGGGGCGAGTCGATCCTGGAGCTCATGAACGCGGTCGACGACTTCATCCCGACCCCGGATCGCGAGATCGACAAGCCGTTCCTCATGCCCGTCGAGGACGTCTTCACGATCACCGGCCGCGGCACCGTGGTGACCGGTCGCATCGAGCGCGGCATCGTCAAGGTGAACGAGGAGGTCGAGATCGTCGGGATCCGTCCCGAGGTCGACCAAGACCACCGTCACCGGCGTCGAGATGTTCCGCAAGCTGCTCGACGAGGGCCAGGCCGGCGAGAACGTGGGCCTGCTGCTGCGCGGCACCAAGCGCGAGGACGTCGAGCGCGGCCAGGTCGTCTGCAAGCCGGGCTCCGTCACCCCGCACACCGAGTTCGAGGCCCAGGTCTACATCCTGAGCAAGGACGAGGGCGGCCGTCACACGCCGTTCTTCAACAACTACCGTCCGCAGTTCTACTTCCGGACCACGGACGTGACCGGCGTGGTGACCCTCCCCGAGGGCACCGAGATGGTCATGCCCGGTGACAACACCGAGATGAAGGTCGACCTGATCCAGCCGATCGCGATGGAGGAGGGCCTGCGCTTCGCGATCCGCGAGGGCGGCCGCACCGTCGGCGCCGGCCGGGTCACGAAGATCCTCAAGTAAGTCCGATCCCGCTCCCGATGGGGCGCGGCGGCCCACCGCTGCTGCGCCCCATCGAGGCGGACCGGCGGCAGCCAGGAACCACCGGCCGCAAGGCCACCCGAAGAGAAGGACAGCGAAGCCACCATGGCGGGACAGAAGATCCGCATCCGGCTCAAGGCCTACGACCACGAGGTCATCGACAGCTCGGCGCGCAAGATCGTCGAGACGGTGACGCGTACTGGTGCGCAGGTCGCCGGCCCGGTGCCGCTGCCGACGGAGAAGAACGTCTACTGCGTCATCCGTTCGCCGCACAAGTACAAGGACAGCCGCGAGCACTTCGAGATGCGCACGCACAAGCGGCTCATCGACATCATCGACCCCACGCCGAAGACGGTCGACTCGCTCATGCGACTCGACCTGCCGGCTGGTGTCGACATCGAGATCAAGCTGTAAAGGACTTCGCACATGGGTACGCAACGTCAAGGGCATCCTGGGCGAGAAGCTCGGCATGACCCAGGTGTGGGACGAGAACAACCGCGTCGTGCCGGTCACCGTGGTCAAGGCCGGCCCGTGCGTCGTCACGCAGGTGCGCACCCCCGAGATCGACGGCTACGAGGCCGTGCAGATCGCCTTCGGCGCGATCGACCCGCGCAAGGTGAACAAGCCGCAGGCCGGGCACTTCGCGAAGGCCGGCGTCACGCCGCGCCGCCACCTCGTCGAGATCCGCACCGACGACGCCGCCGAGCTACACGCTCGGCCAGGAGATCAGCGCCGAGCTGTTCGAGGCCGGCCAGGCGGTCGACGTCATCGGCACGACCAAGGGCAAGGGCTTCGCCGGTGTCATGAAGCGTCACGGCTTCCACGGCGTCGGGGCCTGCGCACGGTGCGCACCGCAACCACCGCAAGCCCGGCTCGATCGGTGGCTGCGCCACCCCGGGTCGCGTGTTCAAGGGCGTGCGCATGGCCGGCCGCATGGGCGGCGTCCGCCAGACCACCCAGAACCTCACCGTCCACGCCGTCGACGCCGAGAACGGCCTGATCCTCATCAAGGGCGCCGTGCCCGGCCCCAAGGGCGGCCTCGTCTTCGTCCGCACCGCAGCGAAGGGGGCCTGACGCATGGCGCAGCGACTCGACGTGCGTCGACCCCGGCGGCGTGCCAGCCGGCCGGCATCGGTCGAGCTGCCCGCCGAGGTCTTCGACGTGCAGGTCAACGTCCCGCTGATCCACCAGGTCGTCGTCGCCCAGCTCGCGGCCGCGCGCCAGGGCACGCACGACGACCAAGACCCGCGGCGAGGTCCGCGGTGGTGGCCGCAAGCCGTACAAGCAGAAGGGCACCGGTCGCGCCCGCCAGGGCTCGACCCGCGCGCCGCAGTTCACCGGCGGTGGCGTCGTGCACGGCCCGACGCCGCGCGACTACGACCAGCGCACGCCCAAGAAGATGAAGGCCGCCGCCCTGCGCGGCGCCCTGTCGGACCGGGCCCGCAACGGCCGCGTGCACGTGCGTCAGCGCCGTCGTCGACGGTGAGACCCCCTCGACCAAGGCCGCAGCCGGCCTCGATCGCCGCGATCACCGACCGGCGCTCCGTGCTCGTCGTGGTGGAGCGCGACGACGTCATCGGCTGGAAGAGCGCTGCGCAACCTCGCCGGCGTGCACCTGCTGGTGGTCGACCAGCTCAACACCTACGACGTGCTCGTGCAGCGACGACGTGGTGTTCACGACCGGGCGCGCTCGACGCGTTCCTGGCCGGGCCGACGCAGGGGCAAGGGCGCCAAGGCCGTCGCGACCTCCACGAGGCCGAGGCCGAGGCCAACGACAGTGAGAAGGAGTCGGCCGAATGAGGATCGCCGACCCCCGCGACGTCCTGATCGCGCCCGTCATCTCCGAGAAGAGCTACGGGCTCCTCGACGAGAACAAGTACACGTTCATCGTCGACCCCGACGCGAACAAGACCGAGATCAAGATCGCCGTCGAGCAGGTCTTCGGCGTCCGGGTCACTGTCCGTGAACACGCAGCAACCGCCAGGGCAAGCGCGTGCGCACGCGCCGGGGCTTCGGCAGCGGGCGAGCACCAAGCGCGCCATCGTCATCCGTCGCCGCCGGTGACCGCATCGACATCTTCGGCGGCCCGGTCTCCTGACCGGCGCCACCTGAGCAGAGACGAAGGAATCCCGATGGGAATCCGCAAGTACAAGCCGACGACGCCGGGCCGTCGTGGCTCGAGCGTGGCCGACTTCGTCGAGATCACCCGGTCCGAGCCGGAGAAGTCGCTGGTCGCGCCGCTGCCGAAGAAGGGCGGCCGCAACAACCAGGGCCGCATCACCACCCGGCACCAGGGTGGCGGCCACAAGCGCGCCTACCGCGTCATCGACTTCCGTCGCTGCGGACAAGGACGGCGTGCCGGCCAAGGTCGCGCACATCGAGTACGACCCCAACCGCACCGCGCGCATCGCGCTGCTGCACTATCGCGGACGGCGAGAAGCGCTACATCGTGGCGCCGAACAAGCTGCAGCAGGGCGACCGGATCGAGACCGGCCCGTCGGCCGACATCAAGCCCGGCAACAACCTGCCGCTGCGCAACATCCCGGTCGGCACCGTGATCCACGCCGTCGAGCTGCGTCCGGGCGGCGGCGCCAAGATCGCCCGGTCCGCCGGCGCCAGCGTGCAGCTCGTGGCCAAGGACGGTCCGTACGCCCAGCTGCGGATGCCCTCGGGCGAGATCCGCAACGTCGACGTGCGCTGCCGCGCCACGATCGGCGAGGTCGGCAACGCCGAGCAGTCCAACATCAACTGGGGCAAGGCCGGCCGCATGCGCTGGAAGGGCAAGCGCCCGACCGTCCGCGGTGTCGCCATGAACCCGGTCGACCACCCGCACGGTGGTGGTGAGGGCAAGACCTCCGGTGGTCGCCACCCGGTCAACCCCAATGGCAAGCCCGAGGGCCGCACCCGCAAGGCGAACAAGGCCAGCGACAAGTTCATCGTCCGCCGTCGCAAGACCGGCAAGAAGCGCTGAGGAACTACTGATGCCACGCAGCCTGAAGAAGGGTCCCTTCGTCGACGACCACCTGGCCAAGAAGGTGGACGCCCAGAACGAGAAGGGCACCAAGCACCGTGATCAAGACGTGGTCGCGCCGTTCGATGATCGTGCCGGAGATGCTCGGTCACACCATCGCCGTGCACGACGGCCGCAAGCACGTCCCGGTGTTCGTCACCGAGAACATGGTCGGCCACAAGCTCGGCGAGTTCGCGCCGACGCGGACCTTCCGCGGCCACGTCAAGGACGACCGGAAGGCCAAGCGCCGCTGAGCCGTCGTAGCTGGCCCGAGGCGACCGCCGAGGGGCCAGCGAAGACAGCAGAGCAGCGCTCGGCATCAGTACAAGAGCAACGAAGAGAGCAAGGGGACAGCGATGGAAGCCAGGGCCCAGGCGCGGTTCGTCCGTGTCACGCCCATGAAGGCCCGCCGTGTGGTGGACCTGATCCGTGGACTGCCGGCCGCGCAGGCGCAGGCCGTGCTGCAGTTCGCGCCGCAGGCGCGCGAGCGAGCCGGTGGGCAAGGTGCTCGACAGCGCCATCGCCAACGCCGCCAACAACCACGAGCACACCGATGTCTCGACGCTGTACGTCACCCGAGGCGTACGTCGACGAGGGGCCGACGATGAAGCGGTTCCGTCCGCGCGCGCAGGGTCGCGCCTACCGCATCCGCAAGCGCACGAGCCACATCACCGTCGTCGTCGCAGCACCGCTGCCGACAGGGAAGAAGGGCTGACCCCATGGGCCAGAAGGTCAACCCGCACGGGTTCCGACTCGGCATCACCACCGACTTCGCGAGCCGGTGGTTCGCCGACTCCACCAAGCCGGGCCAGCGCTACCGCGACTACGTCGGCGAGGACGTGGCGATCCGCAAGCTGATGACCAAGGGCATGGAGCGGGCCGGCATCAGCAAGGTGGAGATCGAGCGCACGCGGGACCGCGTGCGCGTCGACATCCACACCGCGCGCCCCGGCATCGTCATCGGTCGCCGCGGCGCAGGAGGCCGAGCGCATCCGCGGCGACCTCGAGAAGCTCACCGGCAAGCAGGTCCAGCTGAACATCCTCGAGGTCAAGAACCCCGAGATCGACGCGCAGCTGGTCGCCCAGGGCATCGCCGAGCAGCTCTCGAGCCGTGTGTCGTTCCGTCGCGCCATGCGCAAGGCGCATGCAGACCGCGATGAAGGCCGGCGCCAAGGGCATCCGGGTGCAGGTGCTCCGGCCGCCTCGGCGGCGCGGAGATGAGCCGCTCGGAGTTCTACCGCGAGGGTCGCGTCCCGCTGCACACGCTGCGCGCGAACATCGACTACGGCTTCTACGAGGCCCGCACGACCTTCGGTCGCATCGGCGTGAAGGTCTGGATCTACAAGGGCGACGTCAGCCGGCACCCGCGCCGAGCGCGAGGCGGCCGCGGCCGAGCGCCCAGCGCGGCCGTCGTCCGGCGCGGCGCCGTCGGTCCGCGCCGCCGACGCACGGCGCGGCCGCGTCGCGACCGTCGAGCGAGGCGCCCGGCCGCAGCTGCCGAGGCCGCCGCCGCGGTCGAGACCACCGGAACGGAGGCCTGACCATGCTGATCCCCCGCAGGGTCAAGCACCGCAAGCAGCACCACCCCGACCGGCACGGGCGGCGCCAAGGGCGGCACCAAGGTGACCTTCGGCGAGTAGGGCCTGCAGGCCCTCGAGCCGCCTACGTGACCAACCGTCAGATCGAGGCGGCTCGTATCGCCATCACCCGCCACATCAAGCGTGGCGGCAAGGTGTGGATCAACATCTACCCGGACCGTCCGCTGACCAAGAAGCCGGCCGAGACCCGCATGGGCTCCGGCAAGGGCTCGCCCGAGTGGTGGGTGGCCAACGTCAAGCCGGGACGCGTGATGTTCGAGCTGAGCCTACCCCAACGAGACGGTCGCCCGCGAGGCGCTCACGCGCGCTGCGCACAAGCTGCCGATGAAGTGCCGGATCGTCCGGCGCGAGGTAGGTGAGGACTGATGGCCGCGGAACCAACCGCAGGCGAGCTGCGCGACCTCGACGACGACGAGCTCGTCGCGCAAGCTGCGCGAGGCCAAGGAGGAGCTGTTCAACCTGCGCTTCCAGGCGGCCACCGGGCAGCTGGAGAGCCACGGCCGGCTGCGCGCCGTCCGCAGGACATCGCGCGCATCTACACGATCATGCGCGAGCGCGAGCTCGGCATCACCGACGAGCCGGTGGCTGCCGACACGAAGGCGCCGAGGCATGAGCACGAAGGATGAGGCAGTGACCGCGACCACACGTGCCACGGATGGATCCGTGGACAAGGCAACGTCCGGCCGAGCGCCCGCGGTTACCGCAAGACCCGTGAGGGGTACGTCGTCAGCGACAAGATGGACAAGACCGTCGTCGTCGCTGTCGAGGACCGCTTCAAGCACCCGCTCTACGGCAAGGTCGTGCGTCGCACGAGCAAGCTGAAGGCGCACGACGAGGCCAACGCGGCCGGCGTCGGCGATCGCGGTCCTGCTGATGGAGACCCGCCCGCTGTCGGCCACCAAGCGCTGGCGCGTCGTCGAGATCCTCGAGAAGGCCAAGTGATCGCGGACCGACGCCAGGCCGCCGAATGGGGCCTCGCGGCCGCTAGACTCACAGGTCCAGGCTCGCCGGCCGCGCCACCCAGCCGCCAGGTCGAGAACCGGCACGACAATCAGGAGACAGACACGTGATCCAGCAGGAGTCGCGACTGCGTGTCGCCGACAACACCGGTGCCAAGGAGATCCTGTGCATCCGCGTTCTCGGCGGCTCGGGTCGGCGCTACGCGGGCATCGGTGACGTCATCGTCGCCACCGTCAAGGACGCCATCCCCGGCGGCAACGTCAAGAAGGGCGACGTCGTCAAGGCGGTCATCGTGCGCACCAAGAAGGAGCGCCGGCGCCCCGACGGCTCCTACATCCGCTTCGACGAGAACGCCGCCGTCATCCTCAAGGGCGACGGCGAGCCGCGCGGCACGCGCATCTTCGGCCCCGTCGGCCGCGAGCTGCGCGAGAAGAAGTTCATGAAGATCATCTCGCTGGCCCCGGAGGTGCTGTGACATGGCGAAGATCAAGAAGGGTGACCCGTCCAGGTCATCTCGGGCAAGGACAAGGGCGTCACGGGCAAGGTCATCGCGGTCTTCGCCGAGCCGCGACAAGGTCCTCGTCGAGGGCGTCAACCGGGTCAAGAGGCACACCAAGGTCGGCCAGTCCGCCCGCGGGCGCCAAGACCGGCGGCATCGTGACCCAGGAGGCCCCGATCCACGTCACGCAACGTGATGCTGGTCGACCCGGACTCGAAGAAGGCCACCCGCGTCGGCTTCCGCACGCGAGACCGTCGACGAAGGACCGGCCCGACGGCACCACGTACCAGGTTCAGCGCAACGTCCGGGTCGCCAAGCGCACCGGTAAGGACATCTGATGACGCACAGCAGACCACGAGACGACGATGCCGCGGCTCAAGGTCGCGCTACCGCGAGGAGATCATCCCCGCGCTGCGCGAGGAGTTCGAGCTACGCCAACGTCATGCAGGTCCCCGGCCTGACCAAGATCGTGGTCAACATGGGCGTCGGCGAGGCCGCGCGCGACTCCAAGCTGATCGAGGGCGCCATCAAGGACCTCGACCGCGATCACCGGCCAGAAGCCGCAGGTGACCAAGGCGCGCAAGTCGATCGCCCAGTTCAAGCTGCGCGAGGGCATGCCGATCGGCTGCCACGTGACGCTGCGCGGCGACCGCATGTGGGAGTTCCTCGACCGGCTGCTGTCCGTCGCGCTGCCCCGCATCCGCGACTTCCGCGGCCTGTCCCCGGCCAGTTCGACGGCCACGGCAACTACACGTTCGGTCTCAACGAGCAGTCGATGTTCCACGAGATCGACCAGGACGCCATCGACCGCGTCCGCGGCATGGACATCACGGTCGTCACCACCGCCAAGACCGACGACGAGGGTCGTGCGCTGCTCAAGGCGCTCGGCTTCCCGTTCAAGGAGAACTGACCGTGGCGAAGAAGGCCCTGATCAACAAGGCGGCCGGCAAGCCGAAGTTCGCCGGTGCGCGGCTACACCCGGTGCAGCCGGTGCGGTCGTCCGCACTCGGTGTACCGCAAGTTCGGCCTGTGCCGGATCTGCCTGCGCGAGATGGCTCACCGCGGCGAGCTCCCCGGCGTGACCAAGACCAGCTGGTAGCCCCCAGAGCCACCAGGCACAGCCACCCGTCCATACACAAACGACGCCGCAGGTCCGACCCGATCGGGACGGATACCACGGTGAGAAAGGCCAGACGGCCATGACAATGACAGACCCGATCGCGGACATGCTCACGCGCATGCGCAACGCGAACACGGCGTACCACGAGACCGTGTCCATGCCTGCTTCGAAGATCAAGGTCGGCATCGCCGAGATCCTCAAGGCACGAGGGCTACATCGCCGGCTTCGGCGTCGAGGACGCCCCCGTGGGGCAGACCCTCGTCGTGACGCTGAAGTACGGCCCGAACCGGGAGCGCTCGATCGCCGGCCTGCGCCGCGTGAGCAAGCCCGGACTGCGGGTCTACGCCAAGAGCACCGCCATGCCGCGCGTGCTCGGTGGCCTCGGCATCGCGATCATCTCCACGTCCACCGGCCTGCTGACTGATCGGCAGGCCCAGGCCAAGGGTGTCGGCGGGGAAGTCCTCGCCTACGTCTGGTGAGTGGAGGTATCACAGATGTCCCGCATCGGACGACTGCCCGATCACGATCCCGTCCGGGGTCGAGGTCACCATCGACGGATCTGAGGTCACGGTCAAGGGCCCCAAGGGCACCCTGTCGCACACCGTCGCCCGGCCGATCGTCGTCGAGCGTGCCGAGGACGGCACGATCGCGGTGAAGCGGCCCAACGACGAGCGCGAGTCGCGGTCCCTGCACGGCCTGACCCGCACCCTGGTCGCCAACATGGTCGTCGGCGTGACCGAGGGCTACACCAAGAAGCTCGAGATCGTCGGCACCGGCTACCGCGTGCAGGCCAAGGGCACGGACCTCGAGTTCGCGCTCGGCTTCAGCCACCCGGTCGTCATCCCGGCCCCCGAGGGGATCACCTTCGCCGTCGAGACGCCGACCCGCTTCTCGGTCTCCGGGATCGACAAGCAGCAGGTCGGCGAGGTCGCCGCGAACCTGCGCAAGCTGCGCAAGCCCGACCCGTACAAGGGCAAGGGCGTGCGGTACGAGGGCGAAGTGATTCGCCGCAAGGCCGGAAAGGCAGGTAGAGTAGACCATGGCTGTGGCAACGAAGATCGGCTCCGGGAGCCGTACCCGGGTGGGGCGCTCGCGCCGCCACCTGCGGGTGCGCAAGAAGGTCTCGGGCACCGCTGCGCGTCCGCGCCTGGTCGTCACCCGCTCCACGCGGCACCTGTTCGTCCAGGTCGTCGACGACAGCACCGGCACGACGCTGGCGTCGGCCTCCACCATGGAGGCCGACCTGCGCGCGGACGACGGCGACAAGACCGCCAAGGCCCGCCGGGTCGGCGAGCTGGTCGCCGAGCGGGCCAAGTCCGCCGGCATCGAGACGGTCGTGTTCGACCGTGGCGGCAACAAGTACCACGGTCGCGTCGCGGCCCTGGCGGACGGCGCACGTGAGGGCGGCCTGGCGTTCTGACGAGGAACGACGGACGAGTACTGAGGCTCCAGTTCAGGGCCGCAGCGGCGGCCGCGGTGGCGGCGCCGGCGGTTCAGGAGAGCGTCGCGACCGTCGCGACGACCGTGGACCCCGCGAGGACAAGTCCGCGTTCGTCGAGCGTGTCGTCGCGATCAACCGCGTCGCCAAGGTCGTCAAGGGTGGTCGTCGCTTCAGCTTCACCGCCCTCGTGGTCGTGGGCGACGGCGACGGCCACGTCGGCGTCGGGTACGGCAAGGCCAAGGAGGTGCCCGCGGCGATCGCCAAGGGCGTCGAGGAGGCCAAGAAGAACTTCTTCGAGGTGCCCCGGATCCAGGGCACGATCCCGCACCCGGTGACCGGCGAGGACTCGGCCGGCGTCGTCCTGCTGCGCCCGGCCGCGCCCGGTACCGGCGTCATCGCCGGTGGCCCGGTGCGCGCCGTGCTCGAGTGCGCCGGCATCCACGACGTGCTCAGCAAGTCGCTCGGCTCGGACAACGCGATCAACATCGTGCACGCCACGGTGACCGCGCTGAAGATGCTCGAGCGTCCCGAGGCAGGTCGCGGCCCGCCGCGGCCTGCCGCTCGAGGACGTCGCCCCGGCTGCCCTGCTCCGCGCCCAGGCCGCTGGCCGGGCCGAGGCGGCTGAGGGGGTCGCGTGATGGCCGAGAAGCTGAAGATCACGCAGGTCCGCGGGCTGGTCGGCGGCAAGAAGATGCAGAGCGACACGCTCCGCTCCCTGGGCCTCAAGCGCATCGGCGATGTCGTTGTCAAGGAGAACCGTCCCGAGATCCGCGGGATGGTCAAGGCGGTGCCACACCTGGTCACCGTCGAGGAGGTCGACTGACATGACGCTCAAGGTCCATCACCTGCGCCCGGCCCCGGGCGCCAAGACCGCCAAGACCCGCGTGGGTCGTGGTGAGGCCGGCAAGGGGCAAGACCGCCGGCCGTGGCACCAAGGGCACCAAGGCCCGCTACCAGGTCCCGGCCAGCTTCGAGGGCGGGCAGATGCCGCTGCACATGCGGCTGCCCAAGCTCAAGGGCTTCAAGAACCCCAACAAGGTCGCCCTACCAGGTCGTCAACGTCGCCACCCTGGCGGCGCTGTACCCCGCGGGCGGCGAGGTCACGGTCGACGACCTCGTCGCCAAGGGCGCGGTGCGCAAGGGCGAGCCGGTCAAGGTCCTGGGCAACGGCGACCTCGCGGTCGCGCTGACCGTCACGCGTCGACGCCGCGTCCGCGGCGGCCAAGGGCAAGATCGAGGCTGCGGGCGGGTCGGTCACGACCGCCTGACCACTGCACCGCACCAGGGGCGCGCTCGGCATCCGTCCGGGCGGCCCCTGGTCGTGCGCCCGGGGAGGTGTCGGCGGCCCGGGCATTCGCGTAGGTTCGGCCCGTCCGGGACCGGCTGTTACGCTGTGCCGGTCTGGCGCATGGTCGTACGCGCCCTCAGGAGGATTCCGTGCTGTCCGCCTTCGCGTCGGCCTTCCGCACGCCGGACCTGCGCAAGAAGCTGCTCTTCACCCTGGGCATCATCGCGCTGTTCCGGCTCGGGTCGGTGGTCCCGACCCCGGGCGTCGACTACGCCGCGATCCAGACCTGCGTCGACCTCCGTGGAGGGCAACTCGCTCTACGGGCTGATCAACCTGTTCAGCGGCGGGGCGCTGCTGCAGCTGTCCGTCTTCGCGCTGGGGATCATGCCCTACATCACGGCCAGCATCATCCTGCAGCTGCTGACCGTGGTGATCCCGCGGCTGGAGGCCCTCAAGAAGGAGGGCCAGTCCGGGCCAGGCCCAGATCACCCAGTACACGCGCTACCTCACCGTCGCCCTGGCCATCCTGCAGTCGACCGGCATCATCGCGCTCGCGCGGACCCCGGGCAACCTCTTCCAGGGCTGCGACGCCGACCTGATCCCGGACGACAGCCTCCTCGTCATCATCTCGATGGTGATGACCATGACCGCCGGCACCGCGGTCATCATGTGGCTCGGCGAGCTCATCACCGACCGCGGCGTGGGCAACGGCATGTCGCTGCTGATCTTCACCTCGATCATCTCCACGTTCCCCGGCCAGATCGCCAGATCTATGCGACCCGGGGCCTGTGGATCGCCGCCCTGACCCTCGTGATCGGGTTCGTCGTGATCATCGCGGCGTGGTCTTCGTCGAGCAGGCCCAGCGCCGCATCCCGGTGCAGTACGCCAAGCGCATGGTCGGGCGCAAGATGTACGGCGGCACCTCGACCTACATCCCGCTCAAGGTCAACATGGCCGGCGTCATCCCGGTCATCTTCGCCTCGTCGCTGCTGTACATCCCGACCCTGATCGTCCAGCTGACCGACCAGACCAGCCCCGTCTCGCAGTTCATCCTGCGCCACTTCCAGCGCGGCACCGAGCCCCTGTACCTCCTGGTGTTCGCCTCGCTGATCATCTTCTTCACGTACTTCTACGTCGCGATCACCTTCAACCCCATCGAGGTGGCCGACAACATGAAGAAGTACGGCGGCTTCATCCCGGGCATCCGGGCCGGGCGCCCCACGGCCGAGTACCTCGACTACGTGCTCACCCGGCTCACCCTGCCGGGGTCCGTCTACCTTGCCCTCATCGCGATGATCCCGGTGTTCGCGTTCAACGGCCTCGGGGTCTCCTCAGAGCTTCATCTTCGGTGGCACCAGCCTGCTGATCATGGTGGGTGTCGGACTCGACACCGTGAAGCAGATCGAGAGCCAGCTGCAGCAACGCAACTACGAAGGGTTCCTCCGCTGATGCGAATCGTCCTGATGGGGCCGCCGGGGGCGGGCAAGGGTACGCAGGCTGTCGTCGTGGCCGAGCAGCTGGGCATCCCGCACATCTCGACGGGCGACATCTTCCGCGCCAACTGTCCCAGGGCACTCCGCTGGGCATCGCCGCGGGGATGTACATGGACCGCGGCAACTACGTCCCCGACCGCATCACCAACGCGATGGTGCGCAACCGCCTGGCCCAGCCGGACGCTGCCAACGGGTTCCTGCTCGACGGGTACCCGCGCACGCTGGACCAGGTCGCGGTCCTCGACGAGATGCTCGCTGACCTCGGCCTGAAGCTCGACCATGTGGTCGAGCTGACCGTCGACACCGACGAGGTCGTCGCCAGGCTGCTCAAGAGGGCCCAGGAGCAGGGCCGGGCCGACGACACCGAGGAGGTCATCCGGCGGCGCATGGAGGTCTACGGCGAGCAGACCGAGCCGCTGACCCGCGTGTACGCCGACCAGGGGATCCTGGTCCGCGTGGACGGCATGGGCACCATCGAGCAGGTGCGCGACCGCGTGCTGGCCAGCATCCAGGGCTGACGTGCTGGGCCGACGGTCCCGGATCGAGATCAAGACCACAGCCCAGCTGGAGCACATGCGCGCCGCCGGCCTGGTCGTGGCCGGGGCGCTGGCGCACGTGCGCCCCCTGGTCGCCCCGGGGGTCAGCACCGCCGAGCTCGACGCCGCGGCTGCGCAGTACATCCACCAGGCCGGTGCGCAGTCGAACTTCAAGGGCTACCACGGCTTCACCGGCGTGATCTGCACCTCGGTCAACGACGAGGTCGTGCACGGGATCCCCGGGCCCCGCGTCCTGCACGAGGGCGACCTGATCTCCATCGACTGCGGCGCCATCGTCGCCGGCTGGCACGGCGACGCGGCCATCACGGTCCCCGTGGGGCAGGTGTCGGCGGCGGCCCTGGCCCTGTCGGAGGCCACCGAGCGGGCCCTGTGGGCGGGCCTGGCCCGGGCGCTGCCCGGTGGGCGGCTGACCGACATCGGGGCTGCGTGCGAGGCGGAGATCGCAGGTCGCTACGGGATCGTGCGCGACTACGTGGGGCACGGTATCGGCTCGGCGATGCACATGGAGCCATCCGTGCGGCACGTCGGGCCGCCCGGCCGTGGGCCGGTGCTGCGACCCGGGATGGCCCTGGCGGTCGAGCCGATGATCACCGCCGGCTCGGCCGAGACCACGGTCCTCGACGACGACTGGACGGTCGTCACCCTCGACGGCTCGCTGGCCGCGCACTGGGAGCACTCGGTGGCGATCACGCCGACGGGGCCGCTCGTGCTCACCGCCGAGGATGGTGGCGCGCAGCGGCTCGGCGAACTGGGCGTCACGATCGGTTCACTGGGCTGAACGGGATGCCGAAGGACTAGGGGGAACGTTCACCAGCCGTTGGCGCGGTTCGACTCGCTACAGTCGCGTGGGGGGATCGCCCCGGGGAGTGGGGCACGGGGCTGGAACGGCCTGGTGCAGGAGGAGGTACTGATGGTGGCCGAGACCGTGCGGCTGGAGCAGTTCGCCCCGGCGGAGCCGATGTCCCTGGCGTCGGCCGGCCTGTCCGAGAGCGAGGTCGAGGGCCTGATCCTGAAGTTCCTCGCGGCGCGTGGGGATGCCAGTGGCTGGGCCATCGCCGACCAGGTCCGGCTCCCCTACATGCTGGTCAACGAGTGCCTGACCCGGCTCAAGGATGCCCGACTCGTGGGGTACCGCGGGTCCGCCGGCGTCAACGACTTCCTGTACCAGATCACCGACCACGGTCGGGACACCGCCCGGCGCCTGGCGCTGCGGTGCACGTACTTCGGAGCGGCTCCGGTCTCCCTGGAGGACTACGTCGACGCGGTGGTCGCCCAAGGCATCACCGACGCCCGGCCCGGGCCGGACCGACCTCGAGCGCGCGTTCGCCGACCTGCTGCTCGACCAGTCCATGTTCGACCAGCTCGGACCGGCCATCGCCTCCGGCAAGGGCATGTTCCTGTTCGGCCCCTCCGGCAACGGCAAGACCAGCATCGCCGAGCGCATCACCCGCTCCTTCGGCGGCCACATCTGGGTGCCGCGCGCGATCTCCATCGACGGCGAGATCGTGCGGATCTTCGACCCGCACCACCACGTGGAGGTGCCATGTCGATTGGGACGTGCCGGTCGGGGGGTACCCGGTCGACCGCCGGTGGGTCCTGATCCGAGCGGCCCACCGTCGTCGCCGGCGGCGAGCTCGACGATGGACGCAGCTGGAGGTGACGCACCAACCCACACACCGGCATCAGCGAGGCGCCCCTGCAGCTGAAGAGCGAACGGCGGGACCCTGGTCATCGACGACTTCGGCCGCCAGCGTATGCGCGTCGGCCGACCTGCTCAACCGATGGATCGTCCCCCTCGAGGCCGGCTACGACTTCTACAGCCTGAGCAGCGGCCGGCGGATCACCATGCCCTTCCAGCAGGTCATCGTGTTCTCGACCAACCTCGAGCCGCGCGACCTCGTCGACGAGGCGTTCCTGCGGCGGATCCCCTACAAGGTGCCGGTCGTCGACCCGACCGAGCAGCAGTTCCGCCGGCTGTTCGACATGGTCGCCGCAGAACTGGGGGTGGACATCCGGCCCGGCTCGGTCGACCACCTGATCGACCGGCACTACCGGCCCGGCGAGCGCAGCTTCCGGTTCTGCCACCCCCGGGACCTCCTGCTGCAGATCCTCAACGACGCCCGCTACCGCGGCATCGTGCCCACGATGACCAGCCAGTCGGTCGATCGCGCCGTGGACAGCTACTTCTCGGTGATCTGAGCCAGCCCCCGGCACTGGCCGGTCTGCCTCGTTTTGGCCGTTGGGCCTGCGGGGCCGTAGACTTGTGGGGCGTTGCGTCTGCGCGCCCCTGCAGCCCGATCCCCGCGATCTCCGGCCCAGGGAAGCCCGGGCCCGACGCACGTCCGACAACTGCGCACGTCCGCCGCGGACGATCGCAGACCTACGAGTAGCAGGGTGTGGAGTCAGAAGACGCTTATGGCCAAGAAAGACGGTGCCATCGAACTCGAGGGCACGATCCGCGAGTCGCTCCCGAACGCCATGTTCCGGGTCGAGCTCGACAACGGCCACAAGGTCCTTGCGCACATCAGCGGGAAGATGCGGCAGCACTACATCCGCATCCTCCCCGATGACCGTGTCGTCGTGGAGCTCTCGCCCTACGACCTGACCCGCGGACGGATCGTCTACCGGTACAAGTGACACATGCCCTCCGGGACGATCCGGTGGTGAAGGCTGCGAGGAAAGAGCGATGAAGGTCAAGCCCAGCGTCAAGAAGATCTGCGACAACTGCAAGGTGATCCGCCGTCACGGCCGTGTCATGGTGATCTGCGAGAACCCCCGGCACAAGCAGCGCCAGGGCTGATCGCCCCCGCACCGACCGGTGCGGGGACAGTGCACGACCGGCAGCGCGCCATGGGCGCGTCCCACCCGGGTGACCGGTGTGGGGGCCACAACAGAACAGTGCGTGATCCCGTCCCCCCGATGGGAGCCCCGGCCAGGGCTCCGGGACGCCACCCCCGGCCCGGAGGCCGGGGACCCACCACGAAGGGCGGTGGGACCGGACACGCACCAGAAACCTCCGGTACGAACAGGAAGAAGGAACCTGCCCGATGGCACGTCTCGTCGGCGTCGACCTCCCGCGCGACAAGCGCGTCGAGATCGCGCTCACCTACATCTACGGCATTGGCCGTTCCCGCTCGGCCGAGACCCTCGCCGCGACCGGGGTCAACCCGGACCTCCGCGTGAAGGACCTCACCGACGACGAGCTGGTCCCCCTGCGCGACTACATCGAGGCCAACTTCAAGGTCGAGGGTGACCTGCGCCGCGAGGTGGCCGCCGACATCCGCCGCAAGGTCGAGATCGGCTGCTACCAGGGCATCCGGCACCGCCGTGGCCTTCCGGTTCGTGGTCAGCGCACGCACACCAACGCGCGTACCCGCAAGGGCCCGCGCAAGACGGTCGCCGGCAAGAAGAAGGCCGGCAAGAAGTAGTCCGACTGGTCCGGACGGGGTTCCCACCCGCCGAAGCGGTCCCGGCTCGCGCCGGCACCGCCGACCCTCGGACCGACGACCTCAACGCAAAGGAACGCAATGCCTCCCAAGAGTCGCCAGAGCCGGCCAAGACCAAGGTGCGTCGCAAGGAGAAGAAGAACGTGGCCCACGGCCACGCGCACATCAAGTCGACGTTCAACAACACGATCGTCTCGATCACCGACCCCTCCGGTGCGGTGATCGCCTGGGCCTCGTCGGGCCAGGTCGGGTTCAAGGGCTCGCGCAAGTCGACGCCGTACGCCGCGCAGATGGCGGCCGAGGCCGCCGCCCGTCGCGCCATGGAGCACGGCATGAAGAAGGTCGACGTCTTCGTCAAGGGTCCCGGCTCCGGGCCGCGAGACCGCGATCCGCTCGCTGCAGGCCACCGGCCTGGAGGTCGGCTCGATCTCCGACGTCACCCCCATCGCGCACAACGGCTGCCGCCCGCCCAAGCGCCGTCGCGTCTGACCCGAGAGGACTCACGAACCATGGCTCGATACACAGGGGCGGACTGCAAGCGCTGCCGCCGCGAGAAGACCAAGCTGTTCCTCAAGGGCGCCAAGTGCGAGGGGCCGAAGTGCCCCATCGAGCTGCGTCCGTTCCCGCCCGGCCAGCACGGCCGCGGCCGGACCAAGGACAGCGAGTACCTGCTGCAGATGCGCGAGAAGCAGAAGTGCGCGCGCATCTACGGCGTGCTCGAGAAGCAGTTCCGCGGGTACTACGAGGAGGCCCAGCGCAAGCAGGGCAAGACCGGTGAGAACCTGCTGAGCATCCTCGAGACCCGCCTGGACAACGTCGTCTACCGTGCCGGCTTCGCCAAGAGCCGCGACATGGCCCGCCAGCTGGTGCGCCACGGCCACTTCACGGTCAACGGTCGCAAGGTCGACATCCCGTCGTTCCGGGTCTCGCCCTCCGACATCGTCGAGGTCCGCCAGTCCTCGCGTGAGCTCACGCCGTTCGTCATCGCGCACGCCGAGGCCGGCGAGCGTCCGGTTCCGGCCTGGCTGGAGATCTCGCCGAACCAGATGCGGATCCTCGTGCACTCCATCCCGGAGCGTGGGGCCATCGACACCGCCGTCCAGGAACAGCTGATCGTCGAGCTCTACTCCAAGTAACCCCAGTGTCGGGGACGGCGGGCGCGCCGTCCCCACGCCTCCTGCTCAACGCAGCGCGCGACGTCAAATGGTGGTCGTCGCGGAAAGGAACGGTAACCCGTGCTTATTGCCCAGCGTCCGACCCTCACCGAGGAGCGCGTCAGCGACCACCGTTCGCGGTTCGTCCTGGAGCCCCTCGAGCCGGGCTTCGGCTACACCCTGGGGAACTCCCTGCGCCGGACCCTGCTGTCCAGCATCCCCGGCGCGGCGGTCACCAGCATCCGGATCGAGGGCGTGCTCCACGAGTTCACCACGATCCCGGGTGTCAAGGAGGACGTGACCGAGATCATCCTCAACCTCAAGGAGCTCGTGGTCTCCTCCGAGCACGACGAGCCCGTGGTGATGTACCTGCGCAAGCAGGGCCCGGGCGAGGTCACCGCCGCCGACATCGCCCCGCCGGCCGGCGTCGAGGTGCACAACCCCGACCTGCACCTCGCGACGGTCAACGCCAAGGGCAAGCTCGAGATCGAGCTGGTCGTCGAGCGTGGCCGCGGGTACGTCACGGCGGCGGCGAACAAGCTGCCGGGCCAGGAGATCGGTCGCATCCCGGTCGACTCCATCTACTCGCCGGTGCTCAAGGTGACCTACAAGGTGGAGGCCACCCGCGTCGAGCAGCGCACCGACTTCGACAAGCTCGTCATCGACGTCGAGACCAAGCCGTGCATGGTCCCCGGGGATGCCATGGCCTCGGCCGGCAAGACCCTCGTCGAGCTGTTCGGCCTGGCCCACGAGCTGAACATGAACGCCGAGGGGATCGACATCGGTCCCTCGCCGGCCGACGAGCTCGTCGCCGAGCAGCTGTCCACGCCGATCGAGGCGCTGGAGCTCACCGTCCGAAGCTTCAACTGCCTGAAGCGCGAGGGCGTCCACACCGTGGGCGAGCTCGTCGGCCGCAGTGAGGCGGACCTCATGGACATCCGCAACTTCGGCAGCAAGTCCATCGAAGAGGTCAAGGACAAGCTGCGCTCGCTGGGCCTTGCCCTCAAGGACAGCCCCGCCGGGTTCGTTCCGGCATTCACCGATGAAGAGGACGGGGAATTCGTCGAGGACGAGCAGCTCTAGAGCTGCCCGCCCCCGCCGAGTACCTGTGGATCAGTAGGAGTCAGGAACATGCCCACGCCCACCAAGGGCCCCCGTCTGGCCAGCAGCCCGGCCCACGAGCGGCTCATGCTTGCCAACCTCGCCACCGCGCTCTTCGAGCACGGTGCCATCACGACCACGGAGGCGCGCGCCAAGCGCGTGCGTCCCCTGGCCGAGCGGATGATCACCTTCGCGAAGCGTGGTGACCTGCACGCGCGTCGCCAGGTGATGACCGTGATCCGCGACAAGTCCGTCGTGCACCTGCTGTTCGAGGAGATCGGGCCGCGCTTCGCGACCCGCCCCGGCGGCTACACGCGGATCACCAAGATCGGCCCGCGCAAGGGCGACAACGCCCCCATGGCCGTCATCGAGCTCTGCGAGCCGCTGGCCGAGCAGGTCGTTGCCGAGGCCACCGGTGCCACCAAGCGCGCGGCCAAGGAGTCCGCGTCGAAGGCAGCCCCGGCTGCGGCGGCCCCGGTCGTCGAGGCCGAGGTCGTGGAGGCCCCCGAGGCCGTGGAGGCCCCCGAGGCCCCCGAGGCCCCCGAGGTCGACGCCGCCGAGGAGGCCGTTGACGTCGCCGAGGTCGACGCCGAGCCTGAGGCCGAGGAGGCTGCGGCCGCTGTCGAGGCCGACGCTCCTGCGGCTGAGGACGACACCAAGGCGTGACCACGCCCGACATCGAGCCCGCTGGGACCCCGGAGGAATCCGGTCCCGGCGGGCTCGTCGGCGTGACGGGCACGGATGCGCCGGTGATCCGGCTGCGCCTCGAGCTCGCCTATGACGGTGCCCAGTTCTGCGGCTGGGCCCGGCAACCGGGCCTGCGCTCGGTCCAGGCCGAGCTCGAGTCCGCCCTTCGGGCCGTCCTGCGTGTCGAGGCGGGGACCCCCGTGCGGGTCGCCGTCGCCGGACGGACCGACGCCGGGGTGCACGCGGTGGGGCAGGTCTGCCACAGTGACGTCCCGCTCGCGGCGTGGGTGGCATCCGCCGGTGGGCGCGGCCGGACCCCGACAGCATCGGAGGATGCGCCGGGTCCCGCTCCCGACCCGTCATCGACTGTCCGCCGGCGGTTGAACGGAGTGCTTCCTCCTGACCTGCGCGTGCGCCGGGTCGGCGTCGCTCCCGAGGGCTTCGACGCCCGCTGGTCGGCCGCGTGGCGGCGCTACTCGTACCTCGTGGCCGACGACCCCGCAGGCCAGGACCCGCGCACCCGCGGACACGTGCTCTGGCATCCCCGGGCGCTGGATGTCGAGGCGATGGACGCGGCATCCGCCCCGTTCGTCGGGGAGCACGACTTCGCCGCCTTCTGCCGCGCGCGCGAGGGGGCCTCGAGCGTGCGGACCATCCACGACATCGGGTGGCGACGGGTCGGCCGCAGCGCCGGTGCGGCCTCCCCGGTCGAGTTCTCCGTCCGGGCCGACGCCTTCTGCCACTCCATGGTCCGCGCACTCGTCGGCGCGTTCATCGCCGTGGGGGACGGCCGCTGGCCGGTCGAGCGCCCGGCGCAGCTGCTGGCCGCCGCCGAGCGGGTGCCCGTCATCGCGACTGCCCCCGCGCACCCGCTGACGCTCGTGGAGGTCGGGTACCCGCCGGATGCCGACCTCGCCAGGCAGGCCGAGCAGGCCAAGCGCTGGCGCGGGCGCTGAGGCGAGTCGCTGGGCCGAACGGGTGAATCGCCGCCCTGGGCCCATACCCGGTATGGACACGGGTCCATACCGGGTATAGAACAGCGTCGTGTCCATCCGCAACAGCCTGCTGGCGCTGCTCCTCGAGGGGCGTGCCTACGGCAACCAGCTGCGCACGGACTTCGAGGAGCGGACCGGGGGGTCCTGGCCGCTGAACATCGGGCAGGTCTACCAGACCCTGGACCGGCTCGTCCGTGACGGCCTCGTGGTGGCCGAGGAGGTGCACTCGGCCGACATCCCGGCCCAGGCGCGCAGCCTCTACCGGATCACCGATGCCGGCCAGGGCGAGGTCCTGCGCTGGTTCGCCGAGCCGGTCGCCCGTGGGTCAGCCCCCGCGACGAGCTGACGATCAAGCTGGCGGTTGCCATGTGCTCCCCGCGTGCCGACGTCGGGCGGATCATCGACGTCCAGCGCACCGCCACCATGCGTGCGCTCCAGGAGCTGACCGCCCTCATGCGGTCCCAGCTGGTGGGGGACCCGGATCCTGTGCGCGCACCCTGGATGCTCATCCTCGATCGGCTCATCTTCGACACCGAGGCCGAGCTGCGCTGGCTCGATCACTGCGAATCCACACTGCTTCGGAATCTGACCGCGTCGACCAAGGGGGGACCATCATGACCGGACCGACGACAGCGGGGGTGCACACCCCGCCCACCGTCCTCGAGCTGGTCGGGGCGTGGCGGACCCATGGGCAGGGACCCACCGCGGTCACCGCCCTGCGCGACGTCTCGCTGACCCTGCGCGAAGGGGAGCTGGTCGCAGTCATGGGACCCAGCGGGTCGGGCAAGTCCACGCTGCTCAACCTCGCGGGAGGGCTCGACCAGCCGACGCAGGGCGATGTGCGGATCGGGCCCGACTCGACGGTGGGGGCCGGCGCGGCCCACCTGGCGATGATGCGGCGTCGCCACCTGGGCTTCGTGTTCCAGGATGCCAACCTCGTCGGGTCGCTGACGGCGGGGAGAACGTCGCCCTCCCCCGTGAGCTGGACGGGGTGCCGGTCAGGGTGGCCCGGCGCGAGGCGCAGGCCGCGCTCGCGGAGGTCGGCCTCGCCGGGGTCGACGCGCGGTTCCCCACCGACCTGTCCGGAGGCCAGCAGCAGCGTGTCGCGATCGCACGCGCCCTGGTCGGTGGGCGGCGGCTGATCCTTGCCGACGAGCCCACGGGGGCACTGGACACGACGGCCGGCGACGAGATCCTGCGGATCATCCGGGCCCGGTGCGACGCGGGCGCGGCCGCGCTGGTCGTGACCCACAACGCGCGGCACGCGGCGTGGGCCGACCGAGTCCTGTTCCTGCGGGACGGGGAGGTCGTCGAGCACACCTCCTTCGCCGAGACCCCCGCGGATGCTCCGCACCCCGATGCCGCCCGGCTCCCCCTCGCCGGACTCGGTGCGCGCCAGGGCACGGCGCCGGCATGAGCGCCTCCCTGCTCCTCGACGACCGCACCCCGGCACCGGCCCTGCCCCCGCAGCGCCGACCCACCTGGCCCCGGTGGCGGCCGGCGATGCGCCTGGCGCTGCGGGACGCACGGGGCAATCGGGGGCGCTCCCTGCTGGTCATCGCCCTGGTCGCCCTGCCGGTCGCCCTGATCGTGGGCGCCTACCTCGCCGGGACGAGCCGCACCTGGGGTGACCTCCAGCTGCCGCGCGAGTCCCTGGGGACGGTGGCTGCGGGCTCGGCGGAGCCCGTGGGCGCGCCGACGGGGCTCCCGGGCGCGCCGGGGTGGGCGGACACGATGCCCAGCACCTGGCGCCTGGTGCCCTGGCCCGTGGTGACAGCGGATCTCGGGGGACCGATGGGCGGGGAGGGCGTCGGCGGCGCCGCCGGCGACTTCGCCGACCCGGTCGTGGCCGGCCAGGTCGTCCTGACGGGGGGTCGGGTGCCGAGCTCCGCCGACGAGGTCGTGATCACCCCGGGCTTGTCCCGGTCCGCGGGGCTGGAGATCGGCGAGACGTGGACGGCGGTCCTGTGGACCGGGACCGGCGTCGGCGAGAACCGGGCCGCCCCCTTGGCGGTCGTCGGCATCGGTGACGTGGCCGGCGTGGGATCGGGGTCGTCGTTCGTGCTCGGAGGGGTGCCACCCGGCTGGGGCCGTCCTCCTGCAGGGGTCGAGCGGTTCCTGATCGACTCGCCGGTACCGATCACCGCGGATCAGGTCGCCGCCGCCGCGCAGGAGGGGGTCCATGTCGTCGCCCGCGACGTGGCGATCGAGGACCCCGAGCGGCTGTCCCTGACGCTGACCGACGAGCTGGTGGTCGGCCTCGGTGTGGCCTTCCTCCAGATCGTGATGCTCGCTGGTGCGGCCTTCGCGGTGTCCCTGCGCCGGCGGCAGCGGGAGCTCGCCCTCCTGTCGGCGGCCGGGGCCGAGCCGGGGGACCTGACCCGTGCCGTCCTCGCCTCGGGGATCCTGCTGGGCGGGATCGGTGCGCTGCTGGGCATCGCGCTCCCGTGGCTGGCCCTCGTCGCGGGTCGTCCCCTGATCGAGTGGCAGTTCGGATGGTCGCTGGCACCCGTGCCGCCGATGGAGCTGGGAATCGTCCTCATCCCCATCGTGGGGCTCCTCGCGGCGGTCGCAGCCAGCGTCGTGCCGGCCCGGATGGCCGCGCGCATCCCGTTGGCCACGGCCCTGCGGGCTCGGGACTCCGCGACCGTGGGATCGGACCCTGCGGGCCGCGGGAGGGACCGGCTCCCCGTCCGCTCGGCGCTCGCGGGGGTGGCGCTGATCGGGGCGGGGGTGCTGTTCCTCATCGCCTACCCGGCCGGGTCGCAGGAGGATGTCGGCGGCTGGCCGATCTGGGCCCTCGGCCTCGCCGTGGTCGTCTGCGAGGTCGGCGTCGTCCTGCTCGCGCCCCTGGTCCTGGCACTCGTGTCCGGGCACACCCGGGCGCTGCCGCTGTCGGCCCGGCTGGCCAGCCGCGACGCATCCCGCAATCGGCTGCGCAGCTCGTTCGCGGTTGCGGCCGTCGCCGTGGCGGTCGGGCTGCTCGCGGGGTGCCTGACCTGGCTGAGCTCCGTGGAGACCGCGGTACGCGACGCCTACCGCCCGTCCGCGGCCCCGGGAGCGCTGGTCCTGGCGCGGTCGACCGACCAGTTGCGATGGGATCCGCTGGGTACTGACGACCTGTCCGCGGCCACCTCCGAGTTCCCCGGCGCCCAGGTGGCGCTCATCGGAGTCGGTCCCACCTGGGACGTGCGTGCGGGGGACTCGCTGGCCGTCCGCAGCCAGTGCGATCCGCTCACCGAGCTCGGCGTGGCCGGCGAGGCGCTGGGCATCATGGACCCCGAGCGGCGGGCGTCGCTGGCCTCGGCGTTGGCTGCAGGCGATCCATGCCTGGCCCCAGTGCCTGCCGGCAGCCCTGTCGGGCCGGTGAGCGTGATCGGTGACACGGTGGCGGGACAGCGCCCGGGACTGGTGGTGGCCGACGCGGACGAGGCGGCGATGCTCATCGGCCGGGACGATCCTGTGGTCCGGGCCCAGCTGGAGTCGGGCGGGGCGGTTGCCCTGGCCCCGTCGAGCGTGGTGGACGGGAAGATCCGGATCGTCGCCGACCCGCGCCTGGTGGGGGGCCAAGCAGGATCGGGGGAGTGGATGCCGGGACCCCAGGTGGATGTCCCCGCAGTCGTGGTGGACTCGCCCTACGCCCCCGCGGCGGTCATCGTGGCACCCCGGGCTCTGGAATCCCGTGGCCTCCCAGTACCGTCCAACGCGGTCGTCGTCATTCCCCCGGCGCCCATCCCGGGACTCCAGCCGTTCTCCGACGAGCTGGTCAGCCCCGCCGGCCTCCAGGTGATGTCGGTGGAGACCGGCCCCCCGGCCTCGTCGCTGGGCAGGTTCTCGGGCCAGCCGCTGGCCCTCGGCCCGTGGGACCTCGGGTGGGGCCTGGTCGTGCTGCCTCTGGCCTTCGCCCTCCTGGCCACGGTCCTGGTCACGGGGTTGGCGCTGGGCGATGCCCGTCCCGAGCTGGCGACGATGGCCGCCGTGGGAGCCAGCCCGCAGGTGCGTCGTCGGTTCGCGATGTGGGCCGCCGTGGTCGTGTCCGGCGTCGGGTCGGTCCTGGGCGCGGTGGCCGGCCTCGCCCCGGCCTGGGCGGCGGTGCGATCGGTCGACGTGATCATGGACCCGGCGGCCTGCCTGTGGTCGCCGGTGCACCCCAGCGCGGGGCTCTCAGCCGGGGTTCCGCAGGGGATGGTGTACTGCGACGTCCCCCTGGCCATCGGTCTGGCGGTTCCCTGGGACCTCCTGGCGCTGGTGGTCGTCGGCCTCCCGGTTGTCGCGGGCCTGCTGTTCCTCGTGTTCACGCGGGCGCGGGTGCCGCTGCCCCGGCGCTGACGATTTGGCCGACGCCCCGCCGCCCGCGACGATGGGACGATGGGCCACCTCGACATCGCGCGGGTCAGCTTCGCGCTGCCCGACGGGCGGGTGCTGCTCGACGAGGTGTCGTTCAAGGTGGCCGAGGGCCGGGTCACCGCCCTGGTGGGGGCCAACGGCTCGGGCAAGTCCACCCTGATGCGGATGATCGCTGGCGACGAGCCCACCCAGTCGGGGGCCATCACCCGCGTCGGGACGCTGGGGATCATGCGCCAGTTCGTGGGGCACATGGCGACCGGCACGTTGCGCGACCTGCTGCTGGCGGTGGCCCCGCCGGCGCTGGCGTCCGCCGCAGCCGAGCTCGACGCGGCCGAGCTGGCCATGATGGACGCCGACGACGAGGCCACGCAGATGCGCTACGCCCACGCGATCGCCGAGTGGGGGCAGGCCGGTGGCTACGACCTCGAGGTGGTCTGGGACGTCGTGTCCGTCTCCGCGCTGGGTGTCCCGTTCGCGCAGGCCCAGTACCGGGAGCTGGCCACCCTCTCAGGTGGCGAGCAGAAGCGGATCGTCCTCGAGGCGCTGTTCCGCGGGCCCGACGACGTCCTGCTCCTCGACGAGCCCGACAACTACCTCGACGTCCCCGGCAAGCAGTGGCTCGAGGCCCGGCTCCAGGAGACGCCGAAGACCGTCCTGCTGATCAGCCACGACCGCGAGCTGCTGGCCAACGCGGCCGACGTCATCGTGACCATCGAGCTCGGCGGCGCCGGCAACACGGCCTGGACCCATCCGGGCAGCTTCACGACGTACCACGAGGCCCGTGCCGCACGCTTCGACCGGCTCGACGAGCTCACCCGGCGCTGGGACGAGGAGCACGCCAAGCTCAAGGCGCTCGTGCAGTACTACAAGACCAAGGCCGCCTACAACGACGGCCTGGCCTCGCGGCTGCAGGCTGCGCGGACCCGACTGGCCAAGTTCGAGGAGGCCGGCCCGCCCGAGGCGCAGCCGATCAAGCAGGCCGTGACGATGCGGCTGCGCGGAGGTCGCACGGGCAAGCGCGCGGTGGTCTGCCAGGACCTGTCCCTGTCCACGCCTGCGGGCGAGCAGCTCGTGGCGCCGTTCGACCTCGAGGTCTGGTTCGGCGACCGGGTCGCCGTGCTCGGGGCCAACGGATCGGGCAAGTCGCACTTCCTGAGGCTGCTCGCCGCGGGCGGTTCGGAGCCCGACCTGGAGCACGAGCCGGTCTCGGATGTGGTGATCGAGCCCGTGGCGCACACGGGGCGGGCGCGCCTGGGTGCGCGGATCCGGCCCGGCTGGTTCGCCCAGACCCACGCGCATCCGGAGTGGGTGGGCCGCACGCTGCTGGAGATCCTGCACCGCGGGGACGAGCACCGCGACGGGCTGGGGCGCGAGGCCGCGGCGCGGGTGCTGGACCGCTACGAGCTGGCCCGTGCCGGCGAGCAGGCGTTCGAGCTGCTCTCCGGCGGCCAGCAGGCGCGCTTCCAGGTCCTGCTGCTCGAGCTGTCGGGGGCCACGATGCTGCTGCTCGACGAGCCGACCGACAACCTCGACATGGCCTCCGCCGAGGCCCTGGAGGAGGGGCTCGCGGCCTTCACCGGGACCGTCCTGGCGGTCACCCACGACCGCTGGTTCACCCGGGGCTTCGACCGGTTCCTCGTGTTCGGCGCCGACGGCCGGGTCCGCGAGACCGACGCCCCGGTGTGGGACGAGGCCCGGGCAGCCCGCTGAGTCGATGGGCGGGAGGGGCGCCGCCCACCGTCCCGCCCCCGTCCCGACCCCGTCCCGCCCCGTCCCGCCCCCGTCCCGCCCCCGTCCCGTGGTCCGTTCAGGTTCTCGCGCCCAGAGGGTCGACAACCTGCATGGATCACCGAGGCGGGCGGAGGCATGCGGGGGCGGTCCGGGGGCGGGCTGATCGTGCGGGGTCGTCACTCGGCGAGGGTCCAGCGGTGGCGGTCGAGGTCCACCCGGGGGCCGGTGGCACTCGGGAGCACGAACACCCCCTCGGCGAGCAGGTGCTCGGTCGCCGCGACCTCGTGGCCCGGGGGCAGCAGCCCGCCGGCACGCACCACGCGCCACCACGGAACACCGCCGCCGAACCGGGCCAGGGCCGTGCCCACGGCGCGTGGTGCGCGGGATCCCAGCCGCGCGGCGACCTCGCCGTACGTCAGGACCCGCCCCGGCGGGATGCTCGCCACGAGATCCAGCACGCGTTCTGCGAAGGGGGTGGGCAGCACCACCCCAGTGTGCCGCGACCTGCCGAGGACGACCCCGTCGTGTCGGGGGTCGGGAGGTCCGCGCGATTTGGCCGCCTGCCCGGACGCCGGTACCCTAGTCAGAGCATTGCGTGGGCTCTCGCCTGCGCAAGACGAACGGTCCCGAGAGCGCGAGCGACGGGTCGCGCAAGCGGCCGGTGCAGGTTGCTGGGTCGTTCGACCACCACACGCGACACGAACGAAGGCTCTGATGCGCACGTACAGCCCCAAGGCCGGCGAGGTCACCCGCCAGTGGCACGTCATCGACGCGACCGACGTCGTCCTCGGCCGGCTTGCCTCGCAGGCCGCCACCCTGCTGCGCGGCAAGCACAAGCCGACCTTCGCCCCGCACGTGGACACCGGTGACTTCGTCATCATCATCAACGCGGAGAAGGTCGCCCTCTCCGGCGCCAAGCGCGAGCAGAAGAAGGACTACCGCCACTCTGGGTACCCGGGCGGCCTGAGCGCCACGTCGTACGGCGACCTGCTCCAGACCAACCCCCGCCGCGCCGTCGAGAAGGCCGTGAGGGGCATGCTGCCCCACAACAAGCTCGGCCGGGCCCAGGCGACCAAGCTCAAGGTCTACGCCGGCCCTGAGCACCCGCACGCGGCGCAGCAGCCCGTGCCGTTCACGATCTCCCAGGTCGCGCAGTAAGCGCCACGGCGACCCAGGCAAAACGAAAGGAACCCGTGGCTGTGAGCACCGAGACCACTGAGCCTCGTCGACGAGACGCCCACCGAGTACAGCACCGAGACTCCGGTGTCCGCCGAGGCGGCCGCCGCCGCGCGTCCGGCCCTGACCGCCCCCGGGCAGGCCACCGGCCGTCGCAAGGAGGCTGTCGCCCGCGTCCGCCTCGTCCCCGGGTCCGGCACCTGGACGATCAACGGCCGCGCCCTGGAGGAGTACTTCCCGAACAAGGTCCACCAGCAGCTGGTGAACGAGCCGTTCCGCACCCTCGAGGTCGAGGGCGCGCTACGACGTCATCGCCCGCATCGACGGCGGCGGCGTCACCGGCCAGGCCGGCGCGCTGCGCCTGGGCATCGCCCGTGCGCTGAACGCGATCGACGAGGAGGCGAACCGCCCCGCGCTGAAGAAGGCGGGCTTCCTCACCCGGGACCCGCGCGTCAAGGAGCGCAAGAAGTACGGCCTGAAGAAGGCCCGCAAGGCGCCCCAGTACTCGAAGCGCTAGGCCCGAGTCGGCCGAGCCTGCTCGAGCCGACCGCCAGCGAGCGCCGACCATCGCGACGAGCGCCGGTTCCCTCCTCCGGGAGGGCATCGGCGCTCTCGCATGTCCGGTCGCGGGGGCATGGGGTCCGGATCGGGGTAGAGTCCGCGGGGATCCCGGCTAGGAGGCTTTCGTGGGCAGGCTGTTCGGCACCGATGGAGTACGTGGCCTGGCGAACCGGGACGTCACGGCGGACCTCGCCCTCGAGCTGTCCGCAGCGGCCGCGCACGTGCTCGGCGACCTGGGAGAGCTGCACGGCAGCGGACGGCCGGGCTCCCGGCCACGTGCGGTGGTCGGGCGCGACCCGCGGGCCAGCGGGGAGTTCCTCGAGGCCGCCGTCGTCGCCGGGCTGGCCAGCGCGGGCATCGACGTGCTCGTCCTGGGCGTCCTGCCCACGCCGGGCGTGGCGCACCTGACCGCGGACCTGGGCGTCGACCTCGGCGTGATGCTCTCGGCCTCCCACAACCCGATGCCCGACAACGGGATCAAGTTCTTCGCCCGCGGCGGGCACAAGCTCGACGACGAGGTGGAGGAGCAGATCGAGGCGCGGCTCAAGGAGGGCTGGCAGCGCCCGGTGGGCGCCGACGTCGGCCGCGTGGTGGCCTACGACGACGCGCTCAGCGACTACGTCGAGCACCTGCTGTCCTGCACCCCGAACCGGCTCAACGGCCTGCGCGTCGTCGTCGACCCCGGCAACGGGGCCGCCTCAGGAGCCTCCCCGCGCGCCCTGCGCCGGATGGGTGCCGAGGTCCTGGCCATCCACGCCAGCCCGGACGGCTACAACATCAACGAGGGCTGCGGCTCCACGCACCTGGCCGACCTGCAGGCCGCGGTGGTCGAGCACGGGTACGACATCGGCATCGCCCACGATGGGGACGCCGACCGGTGCCTGGCCGTCGACGCCGAGGGGACGGTCGTGGACGGCGACCAGATCATGGCGATCCTCGCCCTGGCCATGAAGGATCAGGGCAAGCTCGAGCGCGACACGGTCGTCGGCACGGTCATGAGCAACCTGGGGTTCAAGATCGCCATGCGGGACTCGGGGGTCTCCCTGGTCGAGACCGGGGTCGGGGACCGCTACGTGCTGGAGGCCATGCGCGCCAACGGCTACAACCTGGGTGGCGAGCAGAGCGGCCACGTGGTCCTGCTGGACTACGCCACCACCGGCGACGGCACGCTGACAGCCCTGCACCTGCTGGCCCGGATGGCCGACACCGGCCGGTCGCTGGCCGACCTCGCCTCCGTGATGACGAAGCTCCCGCAGGTGCTGATCAACGTTCGTGGCGTCGATCGCACCGCGGTGAACACCTCGCTGGGGCTGGCCTCAGCCGTCGAGTCCGCCCAGAAGGGCCTCGGCGACACCGGCCGGGTGCTGCTGCGCCCCAGCGGTACGGAGCCGGTGGTGCGGGTGATGGTCGAGGCGCCCTCGGACGCACAGGCGCAGGCCGTGGCAGAGGAGCTGGCGGCGGTCGTGGCTCGGGAGATCCCGCTGCCCTGAGCGCCGCCATGTCATCCCAGCTGCCATCTCGTGGCACGTGGGATGACACAGGGTCCTGGGGCACCGGGCGGGCGGGCACCGGGCGGCGGGCACCGGGCGGCCCGCGGCGAGCCGGGCGGCGGCCGGCGCAAGACTAGGCTTGCGCGCATGTGCGGGATCGTGGGGTACTCGGGCCATCGGCAGGCAGTCGACGTCGTGGTGGGGGGCCTCAAGCGCCTCGAGTACCGGGGGTACGACTCGGCCGGCGTGGCCGTGGTCGCCGACGGGGCGGTGGACGTCCGCAAGAAGGCGGGCAAGCTGGCGAACCTGCAGGCCCTGCTCGCCACGGATCCCACGGTGCCGGCCACGACCGGGATCGGGCACACCCGGTGGGCGACCCACGGGGGCCCCACCGACGTGAACGCCCACCCGCACGTCTCCGCGGACGGCCGGGTGGCCGTGATCCACAACGGCATCATCGAGAACTTCGCGGAGCTGACCGCCGAGCTGGCCCAGTCGGGCGTGGTCATGGCCTCGGAGACCGACACCGAGGTGGTGGCCCACCTCCTGCAGTCGACCCTCGACGAGACCGGCGACCTCGCGGCTGCGATGCGTGCGGCGTGCCAGCGGCTCTCCGGGGCCTTCACGCTGGTCGCCGTGCACGCCGACGAGCCCGACCGGCTCGTGGCCGCGAGGCGCAACTCGCCGCTGGTCGTGGGCATCGGCGAGGGCGAGAACTTCCTGGCCTCAGACGTGTCGGCCTTCATCGAGTTCACGCGCGAGGCCATCGAGCTCGGCCAGGACCAGGTGGTCGACCTGAGCCCCGAGGGCGTCCTGGTCACCGACTTCTGGGGCGCCCCGGTCGAGGTGGCCCCGTTCACGGTGACCTGGGACGCTGCCGCCGCGGAGAAGGGCGGCTACGACCTGTTCATGCTCAAGGAGATCGCCGAGCAGCCCAAGGCGGTCGCCGACACGCTGCTGGGCCGGATCGCCCCGGACGGCCTCCTGCGCCTCGACGAGATCCGGATCCCGGTGCCGGAGCTGCGCGAGGTCGACAAGATCGTGATCGTCGCCTGCGGGACCGCCTACCACGCGGGCATGGTCGCCAAGTACGCCATCGAGCACTGGTGCCGGATCCCGTGCGAGGTCGAGCTGGCCAGTGAGTTCCGCTACCGCGACCCGATCCTCACCCGTCGGATCCTCGTGATCGCGATCAGCCAGTCCGGCGAGACCATGGACACGCTGATGGCCGTCCGGCACGCCCGGGAGCAGGGCGCCCGGGTGCTGGCGATCTGCAACACGTACGGCTCGACGATCCCGCGGGAGTCCGATGCCGTGCTCTACACCCAGGCAGGCCCGGAGATCGCCGTCGCGTCGACGAAGGCCTTCCTCACCCAGATCGTCGCGGTGCTACCTCGTGGCGCTGTACCTCGCGCAGGTGCGGGGCAACAAGTACGGCGACGAGGTGGCCGCGATCGTGGGCCAGCTGGCGACGATGCCGCAGAAGGTCGACCTCGTGCTCGACACGGTCGAGGGGGTCCGCGCGCTGGCCCAGGAGTTCGCCGGTGCGTCGTCTGTGCTGTTCATCGGCCGCCATGTCGGCTACCCGGTGGCTCTCGAGGGTGCCCTGAAGCTCAAGGAGCTCGCCTACATGCACGCCGAGGGGTTCGCCGCCGGCGAGCTCAAGCACGGCCCCATCGCGCTCATCGAGGAGGGCGTCCCGGTGATCGTCATCGTCCCGCCCCCGCTGGGCAGGGGCGTGCTGCACGAGAAGATCATCTCCAACATCCAGGAGGTCCGCGCCCGCGGCGCCATCACGATCGTCGTCGCGGAGGAGGGCGACGACGTGGTCACCCCGTACTCCGACCACGTGATCCGCGTGCCCGCCTGCCCGACGCTGATGCAGCCGCTGGTCTCGACGGTGCCCCTGCAGGTGTTCGCCTGCGAGCTGGCCACCGCCAAGGGGCACGACGTCGACCAGCCCCGCAACCTCGCCAAGTCGGTCACCGTCGAGTAGCCAGCCCGCGACCTGCCCGCGCCCGGGCTACCGGCGGGTCAGCCGATGCGGACGGCGACGACGAACCGGTCCCGGTACCAGGCCTCGTCCAGGTCCCGCACGCGCACGCCTCTACGGGGGTTGGCCGCCTCGACGGCCATGCCGTCCCCGGCGTACATCGAGATGTGCCCGTTGCGCGGCGAGGAGCCGTCCTGGTAGTAGAGGAGGTCGCCGGGGAGCAGCTCGTCCAGGCCGACCCTGGTCCCGGCGAACCGCTGCTGGGAGGCCAGCCGGGGCAGCTTCACGCCTGCGGCGAGGTAGGCCTGCTGGATCAGGCCCGAGCAGTCGAACACCTCGGGCCCGTTGCCCCCGAGGACGTAGGGCTTGCCCACCTGGGCCAAGGCGAACGCGAGGGCCACCTCGCGCGGTGTGGCTCCGGCCGGCGGCTCGAACGGGCTCGGTGCTGGCGCGGGACCCGTCGGGGGTGTGGAGGTCGGCGTGCCGGGGGTCGGCGCCGGCGCTGTGCGACCCGCCGCGATGGCGGCCCAGGTCAGCGGGCCGACTGTTCCGGTGGCCGCGATGCCCAGGGCCTTCTGGTAGGCCGTGACCGCGGACCGCGTGAGTGTCCCGAAGTAGCCCGAGTCAGGTGTCACCCGCAGGTATCGCTGGACGAAGACCACGGCCGGATCCCCGGGGCCCATGCCCTGGCGCAGCGTTGGCCGGGCGGCTGCCGCCTGCTCGGGGGTCAGCGGCTCCTCAGCCGGGGGCGGCGGGGGCTGCGGGCTCGGCTGGGCCGGGTCGTCGGTGGTGGGGGCGGCCAGCAGGACCTTCCAGGTGGATGCGGTGACCCGGCCGGTGCGCTTGAGGCCGTTGGCCTTCTGGAGCTTCTTGACGGCCTTGCGGGTGAGGGGCCCGTAGTAGCCGCTGGTCGGGGTGACGCCGAGCTTCTGCTGGACGTGCACGACGGCGGGGCCGCGGGAGCCGAGGGCCAGGCGGGGTCGCAGCGCGGCCGCGGCGGCCGGCGTCAGGACCGAGGACGCAGTCTCGGTGGCCGGCGCCTGCGGGGCCGGGTCGTCGGTGGTGGGGGCGGCCAGCAGGACCTTCCAGGTGGATGCGGTGACCCGGCCGGTGCGCTTGAGGCCGTTGGCCTTCTGGAGCTTCTTGACGGCCTTGCGGGTGAGGGGCCCGTAGTAGCCGCTGGTCGGGGTGACGCCGAGCTTCTGCTGGACGTGCACGACGGCGGGGCCGCGGGAGCCGAGGGCCAGGCGGGGTCGCAGCGCGGCCGCGGCGGCCGGCGTCAGGGCGGACTGCGTGAGGGTGCCAGCGCTGGCCCCGGCCGCGGTCGACAGCCCCTCGCCGGTCCCGTCGGTGGCCGGCAGTGCGCTCGCCGGGCCGACCATCGCGGCCGTGAGCGCGATCGCCAGGAGCGTGGAGACCAGTGCCTTCCTCATCGCGTGCCCCTCATCGCCTACGAAGTGAGCTGTCGGATCCTGCGCGCCCGGCGGGCGCTGCGGCACCGCACCCGGGCCGCAGCAGCGACCCGAGGGCGCAGTGGACCCCGAGGGTGGCGCCGGGCTGGTGCTGCCCCGTGCGACCCGGTCGTGCCTGGGTCCTCCGCTCCCGCCCTGCTTCGGGGAAGAACCGGAGGGGGCGGGATTCGGCGACCTCCGGCGTGGCACCTGATGGAGCCGTGGCGCACGTTACCAATGGGGCGAATGTGATGTAAATGCGACAATCTCGGTATCGCGTGACGTTATCCGTGTGATATGCAGCACGCAGGCGACCCACATGCCCGGAGGTGACGATGCGCCCGGTCTGCTCGGTGGCGACTGTCCGCGGGGCCGAGGGGTCGGCGGGGGTTGCCGAGCCGGTGCTCATGCAGCGCGCGTCGGCTGCCCTGGCCGGCGCCTGCCTGGACCTGCTCCGGCTGCAGCGGGGGTCGGTCCGTGGCGCGCGGGTCGTGGCGCTCGTGGGACCGGGCAACAACGGAGGGGATGCCCTGTGGGCCCTCTCGCGACTGGCCGGCCGCGGGGTGCGTGCGGTGGTGGTCGGGGAGCCCGGTCGCATGCACCGCGAGGGTGCGGCCGCCGCACGCGCCGCCGGTGCTCGAGTGCTGGACTGGCGGGACACGGCCGTGGCCGACGAGCTGCGCTCGGCCGACCTCGCCCTCGATGGGATCGTCGGCATCGGCGGGGCCGGCGGCCTGCGCGAGCCAGCCGCCGCGGCCGTGCGGGTGCTCGTGGCCGCCGAGGTGCCGATCGTGGCGGTGGACATCCCGTCCGGGGTCGACGCGGACACCGGCGTCGTGGTCGGGGAGGCCGTGGTGGCCCAGGTGACCGTGTGCTTCGGCGTGCTGAAGCCGGGCCTGCTGGTCCCGCCGGGGCGGATGCACGCCGGATCGGTCACGGTTGTGGACATCGGGCTGCGCCCCGAGGACCTTGAGCCCGTCGCTGAGGTGCTGTCGTTGAGCGACCTGGCCCAGCCCGGCCCGAGCCAGGACACGCACAAGTACCGGCGCGGGGTGGTGGGGATCACCGCGGGCAGTGCCGCCTACCCGGGTGCTGCCGTGCTGGCGGTCGGCGGCGCCCGTCGGTCCGGTGCCGGGATGGTGGCCCTGACCCCGGGGACGCACCCGTCGGTCGAGCGGCTCGTCCTGGCCCGGTACCCCGACGTCGTGCTCGCAGGCGACCGCCCCGTGGATGCCCGCTGCGTGGGCCCGGGCCTGGGCGCCGACGCCCGCGACCGGGTCCTGGCGGCCCTGGCCGAGCCGGGGCCGGTCGTGGTGGACGCATCCGGCCTGGAGGTCCTGGCGTGGGCGGACGGGCGCGCGGCGCTGGCGGCCCGGGCGGATCGGTGCACCGTCCTGACCCCGCACGCGGGTGAGTTCGCCCGGCTCGGGTTCGACACCGCCGGCGGCCCGCTCGCCGCGGCCGTCCGGGCCGCCGCCGAGTCCGGCGCGGTGGTGGTCCTCAAGGGGCCGGGGACTGTCGTCGCGGCGCCCGGCGGGCCGGTCCACGTCGACACGTTCGGCACGTCCGCGCTGGCCACGGCCGGCTCGGGCGACGTCCTGTCCGGCCTGATCGCCGGCCAGCTCGCAGGGGCTGCCCGGGGCGGGCCGGTGTCGTCGGCCGAGGCCGCGCGGATCGCCGCACGGGCGGTCGGGCTGCACGGGCTGGCTGGCCGCCTGGCCGCCGCGGACGGTGGCGCCGTCACCGCGCTCGACGTCCTCGAGCACCTGGGATCGGCGCAGGCGGTGGCCGCCACGGCGGCCGGCTGACCCGTCGCCGACCCCTCCGGTGGGGCAGGATGTGGTCGTGCTCCCGCGTGCCGTCTGCGAGGTCGACCTCGACGCGATCGCGTCGAACGTCGAGGTCCTGCGCGCGCACGCCCCGGGTGCGGGGCTGCTGGCCGTCGTCAAGGCAGACGCCTACGGCCACGGGCTGGTGCCCGCTGCGCGAGCCGCCCTGGCCGGCGGTGCCGACTGGCTGGGCACGGCCCTGCTCCAGGAGGCGGTGGCGCTGCGCCAGTCGGGGCTGACCGCTCCCATCCTCACGTGGCTCTGGGCCCCCGGCGACGAGGACCTCGCCGCCTGCGTCCGCGGCGGGATCGACGTCACGGCCAGCGCCGCCTGGCAGCTCGAGGCGCTGACCGCCGCTGCGCACGCCACCGGGGTCCGGGCCCGGGTGCAGCTGAAGGTGGACACGGGGCTGGGGCGCAACGGCTGCAGCCCGGAGCAGTGGCCGGACCTGCTCGAGCGAGCCGCCCGGCTCGAAGCGGCCGGCACGCTGCGGATCACCGGCGTCTGGTCGCACTTCGCCCTGGCCGACGCGCCGAGCAGCCCGACCAATGCCGACCAGCTCGAGGTGTTCGCCGGCGCCGTGCAGGCTGCCGAGGCGGCGGGCCTGACCCCGGACGTGCGGCACATCGCGAACTCCGCGGCCACGCTGGCCGCGCCCGATGCGCACTTCGACCTCGTCCGGCCCGGCATCGCGGTCTACGGGGTGTCCCCGGGTGGCGAGCTGGGCCCCCCGGAGCAGTACGGCCTGGCGCCGGCCATGACCCTTCGGGCGCGCCTGGCCGGGGTCAAGAGGGTCCCCGCGGGGCAGGGCGTCTCGTACGGGCACGAGTACGTCACGTCCCGGGAGACGACGCTCGGCCTGGTGCCGCTCGGCTACGCCGACGGGATCCCGCGCGCGGCCGGCGGGCGGGGCCCGGTGCTGGCCGCCGGGCGGGTGCGCCCGGTAGCCGGCCGCGTCTGCATGGACCAGTTCGTGCTCGACCTCGGCGACGACCCGGCCGAGCCGGGGGACGAGGTGGTCGTGTTCGGCAGCGCCCACCGCGGCGAGCCGAGCGCCGAGGACTGGGCACGGGCCGCCGGCACGATCGGCTACGAGATCATCACCCGGCTTGGCCCGCGGATCCACCGGACCCACGTCGGCATGGGGTCGCGATCGTGAGCGAGACGAACGTCCGCAAGGTCGCCCAGGCGGTCGGTGCCGCCGCAGGGCTGCTTGCCGTGGGCGCCGCCGCGGGAGTGGTGGCCGAGCGTGCCGTCGTCGCCAAGGCGGGCCGGGCGGACCGGGAGGCCGACGAGCCCTACGGCCGGCTGCGTGGCAGCCAGGTGTCGGTCACGGACTCGTCCGGGGGCACCCTGCACGTCGAGGTCGAGCAGTGCACCCGGGACAACCCCGAGGGGCTCACCGTCGTGTTCTGCCACGGGTACGCCCTGAACCAGGACTGCTGGCACTACCAGCGGCGTGACCTGCGTGCCCTTGGGCGCCTGGTGTTCTGGGACCAGCGCAGCCACGGCCGGTCGCAACGCTCCAAGGCCGAGACGAACACCCTCGAGCAGCTGGGCCAGGACCTGCTGGCCGTGCTCGACGCCGTCGTCCCCGAGGGGCCCGTGGTGCTCGTCGGGCACTCCATGGGCGGCATGACCATCATGCAGCTCGCGCTGGCCCACCCCGAGCTGTTCGGGACGCGGGTGCGCGGCCTGGCGCTGCTGAGCACCTCGCCCGGTGGGCTGCGCGACGTCCCGCTGGGGCTGCCGGCCTTCGCCGCCAAGCCGCTGCACCGGGTGCTGCCGGTGACGGCGGCCGTGCTCATGCGCAACGCCGACCTGGTCGAGATGGGCCGCTCGCGCGTCAACGACCTGAGCCTGCTGTTCACCCGCTACTACTCGTTCGGCTCCTCCGCGCCCCAGGCCATGACCGACTTCACCCACCGCATGCTGGGGGAGACGCCGATCGACGTCATCTCCGAGTTCCTGCCGACCCTGCAGCGCCACGACCGGCATGCTGCGCTGCACACGATGGCCCGGGTGCCCTCGCTGGTCATGGTCGGCCAGGAGGATCGGATGACGCCCGCCGAGCACTCCCTGGACATGGCCAGGCGCATGCCCCGCTCGGAGATGGAGATCATGCCCGACTCGGGGCACATGATGATCCTCGAGCACTACGAGCAGGTGAACCACCAGTTGCGCCGGCTCCTGGAGCGGGTGCGGGCCGACGTGGCGGCCGACCCCGTCGGCCGATGAGCAGGTGGCACCGGGACGGGGCCGCCTGGTGCGCAGCCGCGCGGGATGCCGATGACATGCGGGGCCTGGGCGCTGACCTCGCCGCGCTGCTGCGCTCCGGGGACGTGGTGGTGCTCGATGGGCCGCTCGGGGCCGGCAAGACCACCTTCACGCAGGGGATCGGCACGGCCCTCGGCGTCCGGGGCGGGGTCACCAGTCCCACGTTCGTGATCGCCCGCCGCCACCCGGGCCCCGGCCCGGCCCTCATGCATGTCGACGCCTACCGGCTCGGGACGGCGGCCGAGGTCGAGGACCTCGACCTCGAGGCCGACCTGCCGACCAGCGTCACGGTGGTGGAGTGGGGAGCCGGGAAGGTGGAGCAGCTCGCCGCGTCCCGCCTCGAGGTGATCATCCGCCGGGAGGTCGGTGCGCCCGTCGATGAGCAGGACCCCTCCGGGGGGATGCGCACCGTCCTCGTGCGGGGGGTCGGCCCGAGATGGGCCGACCTCGTGCTGCCGGACGAGTAGGTTGGCCCCGTGCTCATCCTGGCCATGGACACCGCCACGGAGGCCGTGGGTGCTGCCGTCCTCGACACGGACTCGGGTTCCGTGGTGGGCCGGGCCATGGTCCTGGGGCCGATGGCCCACGGGGAGCAGCTGGGCCCTGTGGTCGCCGACGTGCTGGCCCAGGGCGGGCTCGGGCCCGCCGACCTCGGGGCGATCGGGGTCGGCCGGGGCCCCGGGCCGTACACCGGCCTGCGGGTGGGCCTGGTCCACGCCGAGGTCCTCGGCTGGACGCTCGGGATCCCGGTGCACGGCGTGTGCACGCTGGACGTGCTCGCCGCCGAGGCCGCCCCGACGGTTGCCGCCGACTTCCTCGTCGTGACCGACGCCCGGCGCCGTGAGGTGTACTGGGCCGCGTACGGCGCTGGCGGGGCGCGCATCGGCGATCCCCAGGTGGGCGCCGCGCTCGACATCCCGGGGCGCGATCGGCCCGCGGTGGGTGCCGGGGCCACCCGGTACCCCGAGGCCTTCGTCGACCGTCGCCCACCGGCGTTCCCCGACCCCGGCGTCCTGGCCCGGCTGGTGGCCGCCCGGATCGCCGCCGAGGTACCGATCGACGTCAGCCCGCTCTACCTGCGCAGGCCCGACGCCGTTGCTGGTGCTCCCCGCAAGCGGGTGACCCCGACATGAGCGTCCCGTCGCCCGCCGTGCGACCGTCCGTCACGCTGGCGCCGATGCGCTGGTGGGACCTCGCCGAGGTGCAGGGCATCGAGGCCGACCTGTTCGGCGCTGATGGCTGGACGGCGGCGCAGTTCTGGTCCGAGCTGGCACGGATCCCCGAGTCGCGGTGGTACGTCGCGGCGCGGTCCGCGGACGGCGTGGTCGGGTACGCCGGCATGTTCCTCGTGGGCCCGGAGGCCGACGTGCAGACCATCGCCGTGGCCCGGGACCACCAGGGGCTGGGCATCGGCTCCGTGCTCCTCGCCGCGCTCATCGAGCGCGCCCGCGACCGGGGGGCGTCGCTGCTGCACCTCGAGGTCCGGGCCGACAACGACGCCGCGCTGGCCCTCTACGCGCGCCACGGCTTCACCTCCGACGGCCGCCGGCGGGACTACTACGGCCGGGGCCGCGACGCCGTCCTGATGACGCGACGGCTGGGGGGCTCCGATGGCTGACGAGCCCCTGGTCCTCGGGATCGAGACCTCGTGCGACGAGACGGGCGTGGGGATCGTCCGCGGGATGGACCTGCTCGCCGACGTCGTCGCCTCGAGCGTCGACCAGCACGCCCGGTTCGGCGGCGTTGTGCCCGAGGTGGCCAGCCGGGCGCACCTCGAGGCGATGGTGCCCACCCTGGAGCAGGCCTGCGTGCGCGCCGGGGTGCGACCGCGCGACCTCGACGCGATCGCCGTGACCGCCGGGCCCGGGCTGGCGGGCGCCCTGCTGGTCGGGCTGTCGGCGGCCAAGGCCATGTCGATCGGCCTGGGGATCCCGCTGCTCGGGGTCAACCACCTCGCCGCCCATGTGGCCGTGGACACCCTCGAGCACGGCCCGCTGGCAGAGCCGACGATGGCCCTGCTGGTCTCCGGCGGGCACTCGTCGCTGCTGCTGGTGCCCGACGTCACCTCGGACGTCCGCCCGCTCGGGTCGACGATCGACGACGCTGCCGGGGAGGCCTTCGACAAGGTGGCCCGCGTGCTCGGCCTGCCCTTCCCGGGCGGCCCGCACATCGATCGGGTCGCGACCGGGGGGGACCGCGCGTTCGTGGCGTTCCCACGCGGGCTGACCTCCGCCAAGGACCTGGCGCGGCACCGCTTCGACTTCTCCTTCTCCGGGCTCAAGACGGCGGTCGCCCGGTGGGTGGAGGCGCGCGAGGCCGAGGGGGAGGCGGTCCCCGTGGCGGACGTCGCGGCGGCGTTCCAGGAGGCCGTGGTCGACGTCCTGACCCGCAAGGCGATCGACGCCTGCCGGGAGCACGGGGTCGGGGACCTGCAGATCGGTGGCGGGGTGGCGGCCAACAGCAGGCTTCGGGCGCTGGCCGCGGCGCGCTGCGAGTCGGCCGGGATCCGGCTGCGCGTCCCCCGGCCCGGGCTGTGCACGGACAACGGCGCGATGGTGGCCGCCCTCGGCGCCCAGATGGTGGCCCGCGGCCGACCCGGCTCGTCGCTGGGCATCCCGGCCGACTCCTCGCTGCCCGTCACCATCGTGGGGGTGTGATGGCCGACCTGGACGCCGGAGCACGCACGCAGGCCGGTCCCGCGACCGGCGCGGACGGCCCCGGCTCGCCTCCTGCCGCGGCGGATGCACCTGTCGGTGCGGCCGGCGCAGCCACGCGCAGCCCCGACCGCACGTTGGTCATCGTCGCCACGGACGGCGTGGCCTACCTGGTGCACTGGCTGGTCATCCTGATCCTGCTCAGCCAGGCCTTCACCTCCGTGCTGCGACCGCCGGGAGGCTCGGTGCCGGTGGGCCTGGTCGCCGGCCTGGTGTGCCTGCTGTGGTCGGCCTTCTGCCTGGGGATGGGGATCCTGCGCGGCACCCGGCCCGATGGCGCCGACCTGCCACCGCCGGTCTGGCTGTCGGTCGCGTCCAGTGCGGGGTGCCTGGTGAGCCTGGCCCTGCTGCAGGCGGACTCGGGCGTCCCGGGGCCGTGGGCCGCCGAGCTGGGGGCAGGTGCCCTGCTCGTGGCGTCCGTGACCGTGTGGCGGGGCGAGTGGGTCGGCGGGGCGCTCGGGCTGGTCCTCGGTGCCGCGGTCCTGCTCGACCCCCGGCCTGCGGAGTCCGCCGGCCTGGCCCTGCGCGCCCCGGTGACCGGGGCGGTCGCCGGCGGGGCGCTCATCGCGGCGGGCTTCGCCGTGGCCCTGGCGCTGCGCTGGGTGCGCGGCAGCGCCCAGCGGCTGCAGGAGTCGCTGGATGCCCGTGACGAGCTGCTGGTGCGCGAGCGGTCCGTGCGGGCAGCCAGCCGGGTCGCCGCCGAGGTTGAGCGCTCCCTGCACGACACGGCGCTGAACACCCTGGAGACCATCGCCGCGCATGGCGAGCACCTGGCCCGCGAGCTCGTCGTGGCCCGGTGCCGCTCCGACGTGGAGCGACTCTCGCTGTGGCGATCGGACACCGGGGTCCGCGACTTCGACGAGGTCCTGGCCCGGTTGGCCCGGCACGCCGAGCACCTGGGGCTCACCCTGGATGTCGACCGGGTGGGTCCGCTGCCGGGGAGCCCGTCCGCCGTCGCCGTCCCGCCCCCCGTGCTCAGCGCCTTCGCCGGCGCGGCCACGGAGGCGCTGACCAACGTCGCCAAGCACGCGGGTGTCGACCGCGCGACCCTGCTGGTCGTCTCCAACCGCGCCAGCATCCAGCTGCTCGTCGGGGACGAGGGTGTCGGGCTGGGCGCCACGACCAGCGGCTTCGGGGTCGTCTCGTCGGTGGCCGAGCGGATGGCAGCCGTCGGCGGGACCGCCCTCGTGAGCCCGGGGCCGGGCCGAGGGGGCACCGTCGTCGCGCTGGGCTGGCAGCCCGAGCCGAACGCGATCCCGGACATCGGCGGCGACCTGCTCGTCCGGGTCGCCGGCGTCGTGGTCGCCGTGGCGACGCTGCTCGCCGGCGTCACCACCGCGCTGGTGGTCCTCGACTGGCAGGCCTACGCCCAGCCATGGTCGGCGCTGGTGTCCGCCGTGATCCCCGTCCTGGTCGCGGCCTGGATCCTCAACAACACCCGGGCCGGGGGCGCCGTCGGGCCGGGGCAGGTGCTGGCCGCCTGCGCCACGTACCTGGCGGTGGCTGCCAGCTCGGTGCTGGCCGACCCGACCTGCGCGTCGGTCCTCGCCGAGGGTGTCTTCCTCGACTCCCGGGCGACCTTGGTGGTGGTGGTGCTGCTCCTGGCCCCCCGCCCCGGGGTTCTGGTGGCGCTCGTCGGCACCGTGGTGCTGGCCCACGTCGGGGCGGCGCTGGCATGGCTCACCAGGTCGCCCGGATGCGGCCCGGATACCGCCAGCACCGGCGTGTACGTCGCAGCCGGACTGGCGGCGGTCTGGCTGTTCGCTCGCTGGATCGACCGGGCGTCGGCCGCGTACGGCCGGGTGCGGGCCGAGGCCACCGAGGCCGAGATCAGGATCCAGTCGCGGATCTCGGTGCGTGCGGAGGAGGAGCTGTGGGTGGCCGACACGCTCGCCTCCGCCCAGGCCCTCCTCGGGTCGATCGCCGACGGACGGCAGGACCCCGCGGCGCCGGGGACCCGGGCCGAGTGCGCCGCGGAGGCCAGCTTCCTGCGATCCCTGCTGGCTGTGGGGCGCGCCCCTGAGCGGCTGCGGCGAGCCGCCCGGATCTGGCTCCGGCTGCTGCACGCGGCTGGCTGCCCGGTCCACGTGCGCGGATCGTTCGGGGACTGCGCCCCGCCCGCCCCGGTCGTCGGACGGGTCGGCGGCATCCTGGACACGGTCTGCGCGCTGGCCCCGGGAGCCGATGTGACGCTGGCGGCCTGGCGGGATCCGAAGGCCAGCTCCCTGATGGTCACCGCGATGGGGCCGGCGGTCGAGCGGGCAGCGGAGCCGCTGGCCAGCCGCGTCGACCAGGTGTCCGGCCCGCTCGCGTGGCGCGAGCTGGCCACCGACGCCGTGACCGTGGAGTGGTCCTGGCCCACGCAGGAGGTATCCGGCCAATCGCCGTCGAGCCGCTAGATTGGCCGCATGGCTGGCCCGATCCGCGTCGTGATCCTCGACGACCACGCCCTGTTCCACCAGGGCCTCGTCGCCTGGCTGGGGGCGAACGAGCCCGCCCTCGAGGTCGCCTACTCCGGCGACGACGTCGGCGCTGCCCTGGCCGCGGCCGCCGGGGCCTCCCTGGTGCTGCTCGACCTCGACCTCGGCCCGCAGGCCCCCCCGCTGGCCACCCTCGTCGACCAGTTCCGGCAGGCCGAGTGCCACGTCCTGATCGTCAGCGCACTGGGCAGCCCGCGGGTCGTGCGCCAGGGCCTGGCCGCCGGCGCACTGGGCTACATGTCCAAGCGGGAGGCGCCCGAGGACCTGCTCACGGCCATCCGGAGGGTCGCCGAGGGCGAGGGCTTCCTGACCCCGGAGATGGCCTCCATCCTCGCCGAGGCTCCTGAGGACGTGCCGAACCTGAGCATCCAGGAGCTCACCGCCCTGCGGCTCTACGCCTCGGGGCTGAAGCTGGACTCCGTCGCGCGCCGCATGAACGTGAGCCCCGCCACGGCCAAGGAGTACCTGGATCGCGTGCGCGCCAAGTACGCGCAGGCGCACCGCTCCGTGCGGTCCAAGTCGGAGATGCACCGCGCGGCTGTGGAGGACGGCTTCCTGTCGCCGGACGAGGGCCCGCAGGCGCCTGCTGGCTGACGGCACCGCGCACGGGCGTCGCCGGCCACGGGGCCGGCCGGGCCTTCACGCCCGGCGGACCAGGAGGGCCAGCGGCCCGGCGTCGGTGCGGGTGAGCACCAGGGTCGCCGTCGGGCCGGACCCGCCGAGCCGGAGCGCGGCGCGCAGCTCCTCGGGCACCACCTCCAGGCCACGCTTCTTGACGATGACGTCGCCGTAGCCGCGCCCCCGCAGCCAGGCGCGCATCGACCGTCGGGCGAACGGGACCTCGTCGAGGACCTCGAACGTCGCGCCCAGGTCCGATCTCGGGGGCTCCGTGTCGCCGGTGATGTAGGCGATCCGCGGGTCCAGGAGCCGTCCCGAGATGCCGGCGGCGAGCACCGACACGAGCCCCGAGCGGATGACCGCGGCGTCCGGCTCGACGAGCCAGCGGCCGACCGGGCCCACCTCTGGCTGTGGCACGCCGTCGGCGTCGTCCAGCGACACGGGGGCTCCGGTGTCGTCCAGGCCGTCGTCGTTGCGACCGGGCAGCAGGACCGCCGTCCGCCGGGCCGCCCCCTGCCGCAGCGGGCCCCACCAGACGGCCGCCTCGACGAGGTCGCCGCCGACGCTGACCCACTCAGCCTGGGCGTCGCCGGGAATGGCGGCGTGGTCGATGCCCGGGGCGACCTTGGCGCCGGTCGCCGGGACCCTCCCGGCCAGCTCGCGCACCCAGCTCCACGGGGGCGACCAGGCCTCCGGGGACATCCGACGGGCACCCCCGCTGCGTCGGGCGGGGTCGACGAAGCAGCCGACCGCCGGGGCCGCTGTGCCGGGTCCCTGCCATGCCCCGGGCATGGTGGTCACGTCACCGGCGAGGACCTCGATGGGCAGCCCTCGGTCGGCCGCCGTCGCCGCCAGCGCCCACAGCGCCGCGGGATCCCGGTCGACGGCGAGCACGCGCAGGCCCGCCTGCGCCATGGCCACGGCGTCCGACCCGGCCCCGGACCCGAGGTCGATGACCTCGAGGATCCCGGCTGCGCGGAATCGCTCGGCATGCCGGGCGGCGACGGCCGGGCGGGTGGCCTGCTCGAGGCCCTCAGGGGTCCACCAACGCGGCGGTCCCGGGAACCGGTCGGCGGCGCGCGTTCGCAGCCGGGCCTGGGTCGCTGCGGCCGACACCACCTCGGGTGCGTCCGCCCAGCGGGGGTCCCGCCGCGCGGACTCGACGAGGGCCAGCGCCCGCGCCGGGTCGTAGGGGGTCAGTGCCGCGACCAGGGCGCGGCCCGCGGGGGTGAGCAGGGCGTCGACGGCCTGCGCCGCCGATGCCGATGGGTCCATCCGCCCATCCTGCCCGGTGCGCGACCGCGCCGGAAGCCGGCCGCGGAAGGGCTCCCGGGAGCCCGCGGGCGATTGGCACTCTTGCGCACAGAGTGCCAGAGCGTGCTAGTGTTCCGCCTAGCACTCGAGACGAGTGAGTGCTACCAGCGACGCAGGTCGCGCCGGCACCGCGACGACGGTTCGGCCCGCTCGCAGCACACATCCGATGAGATCCCGCAAAGGGGAGGTCAGACCGTGGCGGTCACCATCAAGCCACTCGAGGACCGGATCCTGGTCCAGCCGCTCGACGCCGAGCAGACCACGGCGTCCGGCCTTGTCATCCCGGACACTGCCAAGGAGAAGCCCCAGGAGGGCAAGGTCCTTGCTGTTGGTCCGGGCCGTTTCGACGAGGCGGGTGCCAACCGCATCCCCCTCGACGTCAAGGTCGATGACGTGGTCATCTACTCGAAGTACGGCGGCACCGAGATCAAGTACCACGGCGAGGAGTACCTGCTCCTGTCGGCCCGCGACGTGCTCGCGGTTGTCGAGAAGTAGCCGAAACCACAAACGCGATCGCCCCGGCACCCGATTCGGGGCCGGGGCGATCCGCGTTCGATCAACGAGAGCAGACACATGGCCAAGATCCTTGATTTCGACGAGGACGCCCGCCGCTCCCTCGAGCGAGGCGTGAACGCCCTTGCGGACGCCGTGAAGGTGACCCTCGGGCCCAAGGGGCGCAACGTCGTCATCGACAAGAAGTGGGGCGCTCCCACGATCACCAACGACGGCGTGACGATCGCCCGGGAGATCGAGCTGTCCGACCCGTACGAGAACCTCGGCGCCCAGCTCGCCAAGGAGGTGGCCACCAAGACCAATGACGTCGCCGGCGATGGCACCACCACCGCGACCGTGCTCGCCCAGGCGATGGTCCGCGAGGGCCTCAAGGTCGTCACCGCGGGGGCCGCACCGGTGGAGGTCAAGCGCGGCATCAACGCGGCCGTCGAGGCCGTGACCGGTGCCCTGATCGAGGCGGCCCGCGAGGTCGAGGGTCGTGACGAGATCGCCCAGGTCGCGACCATCTCCTCGCAGGACGCAGCGATCGGTGGCCTGATCGCCGATGCCTTCGACAAGGTCGGCAAGGACGGCGTCATCTCCGTCGAGGAGTCCTCGACCACCTCCATGGAGATGGAGTTCACCGAGGGCATGCAGTTCGACAAGGGCTACCTGTCGCCCTACTTCGTCACCGACCCGGAGCGCATGGAGGCAGTCCTGGAGGACGCCCTCATCCTGCTCGTGCAGGGCAAGGTGGCGGCCATCGCCGAGGTCCTGCCCCTGCTGGAGAAGGTCATGCAGGCGGGCAAGCCCCTGCTGATCATCGCCGAGGACGTCGAGGGCGAGGCGCTGAGCACCCTCGTGGTGAACAAGATCCGCGGGACCTTCACCTCGGTGGCGGTCAAGGCCCCGGCCTTCGGGGACCGGCGCAAGGCGATCCTGCAGGACATCGCGATCCTGACCGGGGGCCAGGTGGTGTCCAGCGAGGTCGGCCTGAAGCTCGACCAGGTGGGCCTCGAGGTCCTCGGGACCGCCCGGCGCATCGTGGTGACCAAGGACGACACCACTGTCGTCGACGGTGGCGGGTCGCACGACGCCGTGGCCGATCGGGTCGCCCAGATCCGCCGCGAGATCGCCGAGTCGGATTCCGACTGGGACCGCGAGAAGCTCCAGGAGCGCCTGGCCAAGCTCGCCGGCGGGGTGTCGGTGATCAAGGTCGGCGCCCACACCGAGGTCGAGCTCAAGGAGAAGAAGCACCGCATCGAGGATGCCGTCTCCGCCACGCGCGCTGCGATCGAGGAGGGCATCGTCGCCGGCGGTGGCGCCGCGCTGGTGCACGCCGCTGCGGTCCTGATCGACGGCCTCGGCCGCACGGGTGACGAGCTCACGGGCGTCAACGTCGTCCGCAAGGCCCTGGACGAGCCGCTGCGCTGGATCGCCGAGAACGCCGGCGAGCAGGGCTACGTCATCGTCGCCAAGGTGCGGGAGGCAGGCGCGGGACAGGGGCTGGACGCCGAGACGGGGACGTATGTCGACCTCGTCGCCGCCGGGATCATCGACCCGGTCAAGGTGACCCGCTCCGCGCTGGAGAACGCGGCCTCGATCGCCGGGATGCTGCTGACGACCGACGTGCTGGTCGTCGAGAAGCCCGAGGAGGACGACGACGAGGCGCATGGTCACAGCCACGGCCATGGTCACAGCCACGGCCCGGGTGGGCACTCCCACAGCCACTGAGCCAGCGACCCCGGCCCACGTGCGAAGGGGCGGCACCTGTTGAGGTGCCGCCCCTTCCGTGTGCCCCGCGCGCCGGGGGGACGGGCGGCGCGGTCGGGGCGTGGTCCGTCAGCTGGCCTGCGCGGGCCGGCTCGAGCGGGAGGCCCGCGCCGAGGCCTGCTCCTCGTAGATGACGGCGCGCTCGGACTCAGTGAGCCCGCCCCACACGCCGAAGGGTTCGCGCACCTTCAGGGCATGGGCCCGGCACTGCGTCATCACGGGGCAGGTCGCGCACAGTGCCTTGGCCGCACGCTCCCTCGCCTCCTTGGCACTGCCGCGCTCGCCCTCGGGGTGGAAGAACATCTCCGAGTCAAGGCCCCGGCACGCTGCCTGCATCTGCCAGTCCCAGAAGTCCGCGTTCGGGCCTGGGAGTCGTGACACATCGGCCATGGCTGGTCCTCTCACCGTCGTCCTCCCCTCATCCTAGAACTTGTGCGTATCTTGTGCAAGACCCTCGCGCCTCCATTTCGTGCAGCCTCTGCCATATGCAACAGCGGGACTGCTTCCCATGTTCCACGCATGTGCTCGCCGTGTGGAGAGTCGCCGTGCGGTATTTGCATAGGTCTTGCACACTCTTCACATGCCAGCCGCCGAACCGCACGACACGGGCCGCCAGGGGCATTCCCTCGGCGCGCCCGCCGCACCCTCCGAGGTCGACGCGGGGGCTGACCTGCTGGTCCCCGCGCTGAGCGTGGCGGGGGCCGCGCGAGGGCTGGGGGTGGCCCCGGCGACGCTGCGCAGCTGGGAGCGCCGCTACGGCATCGCCCCGAGCCTGCACACCAAGGGCGGGCATCGCCGGTACGGGCCGGCCGACCTCGCCCGCCTGCGGACCATGCACCGGCTCGTGCGCGACGGCGTCCCCCCGGCCGAGGCGGCCCGAGTGGCGATGCGGATGCCCGCCGGCGACGCGGCAGACCCGGGATCCCCCTTCACCGCGCTGCTCAGCGGGACGCCGGCAGCGGAGGTCGGCGGCCCCGCGGAGGTCGGCGGCCCCACGGAGGTCGGCGGCGGCCAGCGGGACGGCGGCCAGCGGGACGGCGACCAGCCCGGGACGGGGTCGCCCGGGGGAGGCCGGGTCCTGCCGATGCCGCACGGGTCCCCCGGCGCCCGCGGCCTGGCCCGGGCCGCCGTGGCCCTGGACGCGCAGTCGTGCCAGCGCGTCGTGGAATCGTCGCTGGCCGACCACGGGGCGCTGGCCACCTGGCAGGAGCTCGTCAGGCCGGTCCTGTTCGCGATGGGCACGCGCTGGGAGCAGACCGGCCGTGGCATCGAGATCGAGCACTTGTTCTCGTCGGTGGTCGCCGGCGCCCTGGCCGGGCACGCGGCCCGCCTGGCCCGGCCGCGCAACGATCGGCCGATCCTGCTGGCCAGCGTCGCCGACGAGCTCCACGACCTGCCGCTGATGGCCCTGCATGCCTGCCTTGCCGACGAGGGGATCCGCAGCCACGTCCTGGGTGCCCGGACACCGGACGAGGCCCTGGCCGACGCCGTGCGGCGGCTCGGCCCGCCGGTCGTGTTCCTCTGGTCCCAGATGGGAGCGGCGCGCCTGCCGGACCTCCCGGCCATGCGCCCGGCAGCCGTCGTGGTCGTCGGCGGGCCGGGGTGGGCCGACGAGCTGCCCGCCGAGGTGACGCGATCGCAGGACCTGCCCGACGCGCTCGGCGCGGTGCGCGCGGCGACGGGCCTGTGAAACCTAGGGTGACCCTGTGGTCGATGAGGAGCTCTCAGGTCTTCTGGCAGCCGGCGAGCGGGCCGCCTTCCGTGGCGTGCCCGGCCAGGGGCTGGTCCCGCTCGAGCGGGCAGCAACCCGGGCCGCGGATGCCGGCGACGACGCCAGCCGCGCGCGGGCGGAGTGGTTGCTCGGAGTCTGCCGGACTGCCACAGGGCGCTACGGACAGGCGCTGAACGGCCTGCGCGGGATCGTGTCGGACGCCGAGCTGGCCCCGCAGCTGCGCTCGCTGCCGGCGTCGGCCGCCGCGACGGTGCAGCGGCAGCTCGGTGCCCATGCGGAGGCCCGCCGGTGGGACGAGGTGGCCCTGGAGTCCGCGGGTGGAGGGGTCGAGGCCACCTGCGAGGCGTGGCTGGGCCTGGCGTCCGACGCGATCGGGATGGGCGAGGCGGATGCCGCCCGGGTGGCGCTCGCGCAGGCGGAGGGACTGGCCACGGACGAGACGCAGTGGTGGCGCCAGCGCATCCGGGCCGACTGGGCGCGGGCCGAGCTGGCGCTGCTCGAGGGCGAGCCCGCGTACGCGCGGGCTGCTGCGGAGCGGGCCCTCGAGGCCGCGGAGTCGGCCAGCGCGCCCCGGCACGTGGCCAAGTCCCTGCTGCTGGCGGGGGTCGCCGCCACCCGTCAGGGCCGTCCGGATGCGGCCATCGACCTGCTGAGCCGAGCCGCCGTGCTCGCCGAGGGGCTCGGGGCCCTTCCCCTGGTCTGGCACAGCCGGGCCCTGCTGGGCGCCCTGCAGCAGCAGTCCTCGCCCGGCGATGCCACGCGCAGCCTGGATGCGGCCCGGACCGTGGTCAGGGAGGTTGCCGGCGACCTGCCGGCCCCCCTCGAGAAGCTCTGGCTCGAGCGTCCGGACGTGCGCGCCCTCCTGGCCTGACCCGCGCGCTCAAGTCGCACGGCCGGATGTGCCGAACACCTGCGGGTAGGAGGTTCGGCGATGACCACAGTGCTCGTCTGCGATGACGCGCCGCTGGCCCGTGAGGCGATCCGGCGTGCGGTGTCGACCGTGCCCGGCGTCGAGCGGGTGAGCGCGGCTGGATCCGGCGAGGAGGTGCTCGCCCGCTACCCGCTCGAGCGTCCCGCAGGTGATCCTCATGGACATCCGCATGCCGGGGATGGGTGGCGTCGAGGCCACCCGCCGGCTGCTGGCCGCCCACCCGACCGCGATCGTCGTCATGCTCACCATGGGCGAGGACATCGAGGGGGTGGCCGCCGCGGTGTCCGCCGGTGCCCGTGGCTACCTGGTCAAGGACGCCTCCCGCGAGGAGGTCGCAGCCGTCCTCGGGCTGGCCACCACCGCCCCGAGCCAGCGCTCCGGCGACGGTCGTTGCCCTGCCGGTCCGCTCGCATGCGACCGGTCCGGCCCTCAGCGAGCGAGAGGTCAGAGGTCCTCGAGGGCATGTCCCGAGGCAAGTCGAACGCGCAGATCGGTCGCGAGCTCTACCTCTCCGAGGACACCGTGAAGACGCACGCCCGCCGGATGTTCCGGAAGATGGGCGCCTCCGACCGCGCCCAGGCCGTCGCCCTCGGGTTCCGCTGGGGCCTGCTGAGCTGAGTCAGCTCGCAGGTTCCGGGTGCCCTGCGAGGTCACCCGGGCCGTAGCCTGCCGCGGGCCGATACCCTGCTCCCATCAGTGGGAGAGGGGCCTCCGTGTTCGATCCAGACGATCGCGCCGCAGCCGAGGAGAAGTTCGGCGTGACCGGACTCACCTATGACGATGTCCTGCTCCTGCCGGGCGCGACCGACGTCGTGCCGGCCGACGTGGACACCACCTCCCGGCTGACCCGCGAGATCCGCATCCGGGTCCCGCTCGTGTCGGCGGCGATGGACACCGTGACCGAGGCGCGCATGGCCATCGCGATGGCGCGGCAGGGCGGCATCGGGGTCCTGCACCGCAACCTCTCGATCGACGACCAGGCCTACCAGGTCGACCTGGTGAAGCGGACCCAGACGGGGATGATCTCCAACCCGATCACGATCGGCCCCGAAGGCGACGCTCGAGGAGCTCGACGACCGTCTGCGGCCAGTACCGCGTCTCGGGCCTGCCGGTCGTCGACGAGCGACGACGTGCTCCTCGGCATCGTCACCAACCGCGACCTGCGGTTCGCGCCCGTCGCCGAGTGGGCCGGCACGCTGGTCCGCGACGTGATGACGCCGATGCCGCTGATCACCGGCCATGACGGGATCGAGCGCGACGAGGCGACGCTGCTGCTGCGCCAGCACAAGCGCGAGCGCCTGCCGATCATCGACGACGCGGGCCGGCTCACCGGGCTGATCACGGTCAAGGACTTCGTGAAGTCCGAGCAGTACCCCGACGCGAGCAAGGACGCCGACGGCCGGCTGATGGTCGGGCGCGGCGATCGGCTACTTCGGCGACGCCTGGGAGCGCGCCACCACGCTGGTCGAGGCCGGGGTCGACGTGCTCGTCGCCGACACCGCGCACGGCCACGTGCGGCTGCTGCTCGACATGGTGGAGCGGCTCAAGTCCGACCCGACGACCCGGCACGTGCAGGTCATCGGCGGCAACGTCGCGACGCGCGCCGGTGCGCAGGCGTTCGTCGACGCCGGTGCCGACGCGGTCAAGGTCGGCGTCGGGCCCGGCTCGATCTGCACCACCCGTGTCGTCACCGGCGTGGGCGTCCCGCAGATCACCGCGGTCTACGAGGCCTCGCTGGCGTGCCAGCCGGTCGGCGTCCCCGTGATCGCCGACGGCGGGCTGCAGTACTCCGGCGACATCGCCAAGGCGATCGTCGCCGGCGCCGAGTCGCGTCATGATCGGGTCGATGCTCGCCGGCTGCGACGAGAGCCCGGGCGAGGTCATCTTCGTCAACGGCAAGCAGTACAAGTCCTACCGCGGCATGGGATCGCTGGGCGCGATGTCCTCGCGCGGCAAGAAGTCGTACTCGAAGGACCGCTACTTCCAGGCCGAGGTCGACAGCGACGACAAGATCGTGCCCGAGGGCGTCGAGGGCCGCGTCGCCTACCGCGGGCCGCTGTCCGCCGTCGCGCACCAGCTCGTCGGCGGGCCTGCGCCAGTCGATGTTCTACGTCGGCGCGCGCACGATGCCCGAGCTGCAGGACAAGCGGCCGCTTCATCCGGATCACCGCGGCGAGCCTCAAGGAGTAGCCACCCGCACGACATCCAGATGACCGACCGAGGCGCCCAACTACCCCTCGTCGTGACACCTGCGCGAGATTCGCAGCCCGTCCACCGGAGTGAGGCACACCCGTGACCGAGATCGAGATCGGCCGCGCCAAGCGCGCGCGTCCGGCGTACGCGCTCGACGACATCGCGATCGTGCCGAGCCGGCGCACCCGTGACCCCGAGGCCGTCTCGGTCGCGTGGCGGATCGACGCCTACCAGTTCGACACCCCGGTGCTCGCCGCGCCGATGGACTCGGTCGTGTCGCCGAGCACGGCGATCGAGATCGGTCGGCTCGGCGGGCTCGGCGTGCTCGACCTCGACGGGCCTCTGGACCCGCTACGACGACCCCAGCCGAGGCTCGACGAGATCGCCGCGCTGCCTGCGGGCGACGTGACGCGCCGGCTGCAGGAGATCTACGCCGCGCCCATCCGCGAGGACCTCATCGCCTCGCGGATCGCGGAGATCCGCGCCGGTGGAGTGACCGTCGCGGCTGCGCTCTCTCCCATGCCGCACGGCCCAGTTCGCCAAGGCCGTGGTCGATGCCGGCGTCGACATCTTCGTGATCCGCGGCACCACGGTGAGCGCCGAGCACGTCCCGCGCCGAACGCGACGAGCGAGCCGCTGAACCTCAAGCAGTTCATCTACGACGCTCGACGTGCCGGTCATCGTCGGTGGCGTTGCGCGACGTACCGGCCGCGCTGCACCTCATGCGCACCGGTGCCGCCGGGGTCCTCGTCGGGCTTCGGCGGCGGGGCCACGCACACGACGCGCCGACGTGCTCGGCGTCCGCGTGCCGATGGCGTCCGCCGATCGCCGACGTCGCGGCCGCGCGCCGCGACTACATGGACGAGTCCGGCGGCCGCTACGTGCACGTCATCGCCGACGGCGGCGATCGGGCGCTGCGGCGACCTCGTCGAAGGCGATCGCCTGCGGCGCGGATGCCGTCATGGTCGGCTCGCCGCTGGCGCGCGCCGACGAGGCCCCCGGGCGGGGCTTCCACTGGGGCATCGAGGCGGTCCACGCCGAGCTTCCGCGCGGCGAGCGGCACTGGACCGGGACGGTGGGCACGCTGGCGCAGATCATGCACGGTCCGAGCCGCGTCCCCGACGGCACGATGAACCTCGTGGGAGCGCTGCGCCGGGCGATGGCGACCACCGGGTACTCCGACCTCAAGGAGTTCCAGCGCGTCGACGTCACGGTGTCGCCGGGGCGCTGAATCCACAGCGTCAGCTAGGTTGTCCACAGGTGCGGCCAGCACGGGGAACGCTCGGGTCCCGGGTGTCATCCACAGGCCGAGGGGAGTGATCCACATGGGCCGGAATCGCGAAAACGCCCATGCTGTGGGCGAAATCGGCGCTCGCCTGGATCCGGATCTGCTCGCTGCGGCGGACTCCTCGGCACTCGGCCCGGACCAGCGGACCCGGGCGTTGGCGACCCTGCGGGGCACGAGCCCGCAGCGCCCGTTGGACCTGCTGGTGGTCGGCGGCGGAGTGGTCGGCTGCGGCGCGGCCCTCGATGCTGCTGCCCGGGGAATGTCGGTCGGGCTGGTCGAGGCCGGTGACCTCGCGTCGGGGACGTCGAGCCGCTCGTCGCGCCTGGCCCACGGGGGGCTGCGCTACCTCGAGCAGCGGGAGTTCTCCCTGGTCCACGAGGCGCTGACCGAGCGGGGCCTGCTGCTGGACCGGTTGGCCCCGCACCTGGTCCGGCCGGTGCCGTTCCTGCTGCCGGTCACCGGCGGAGTCGAGCGCTCGTACCTGGGGGCCGGGGTCCAGCTCTACGACATGCTCTCCCGGATCGGGGCCTACGGCGGCACGATGCCCCGGCCGCGCACGCTGTCGCGTGCGGCCGTGCACGGCCTGGCGCCGGGCCTGCGGGTCGATGCCACCGACGGCGCGGTGCGGTTCCACGACGCCCAGATCGACGACGCCCGGCACACGGTGGCGGCCGCGCGCACGGCAACGGGTCTCGGCGCGGCCATCGCCACGGGGGTGCGCGTCGTGAGCCTGCTGCACGGGCCCGGCCCGGCAGGCGACGGCCCGGCCGGCCCGGCTGATCGCGGCGCGGGATCCGGGCCGGCGGGGCCGACGCGGGTGGTCGGGGCCGTGCTCCGTGACGGCGACACGGGCGAGGAGATCGTCGTGCACGCACGGGTCGTGCTCGCCGCCGCGGGCGTGTGGACCGACGACCTGGTGGGGATGGCGACCGGCGAGCCGCCGGGCCAGTCGGTGCGCCGGAGCAAGGGGATCCACCTGGTGATCCCGCGGCGCGCCTTCCGATCCAGCACGGCGGTGATCACCCGGACCCCGCACAGCGTGCTGTTCCTGCTGCCGTGGAGCGAGCACTGGCTGGTGGGCACCACCGACACCGACGACGAGGGACCGCGGGAGTCGCCCGGGGTGACCCCCGAGGACGTCGACTACCTCCTCGGGCAGGCCAACCGCTGGGTCACCCGTCCGCTGGTCGTCGAGGACGTGGTCGGGGTCTATGCCGGCCTGCGGCCACTGCTCTCCGCCGGCCATGGGCAGACCACCGAGCTGTCCCGGGAGCACGCCGTGATGCGACCCGTGCCCGGCTTCGTCGCGATCGCCGGCGGCAAGTACACGACCTACCGGGTCATGGCCGCCGACGCCGTGGACGCCGTGGCCGAGCAGCTCCCGGAGCCGACCCCGCCGTGCCGGACCGACACGATCCCGCTGGTCGGCGCCGAGGGGTTCCGGGCCCAGTGGGCCGCCCGCGTCCGGCGCGCCCGGCAGGCGGGCCTGGAGGTCCAGGCGGTGGAGCGGCTGCTGCGCCGGCACGGCGACCGCACCGACGACGTCCTGGCGCTCGTGGCGGCCGACCCGGCCCTGGGCCGGCCCCTGCACGCCGACGGCCGGGTGATCCGGGCCGAGGCGGTGGTGGCCGCCCGGGACGAGGGGGCGCGCAGCCTCGCCGACATCCTGATCCGGCGGACACGGCTGGCCGTGCAGACCCGCGACCGCGCCGAGTCGTGCGCCAGGGACGCCGCCGCCCTCGTCGCCCCCATCCTCGGTTGGGACCACGAGCGGATCGCCCGCGAGCTGCCAGCTGCTGCTGGACGAGCAGCCCACCGTGCCCGCCCGGGCCTGATGGCCGCCCAGCCACCGCTACCCTGCTGGGCATGACCGGCCAGATGACCACGCAGGCCCGCCACGGCTTCGACGTCGACCTCGTCGAGGCGCTGCTCTTCGTCCCCGTCGTGCATCAGGGTGGCCCGCGCCGGGTGACGCTGGCCCCCTTCGACGGCCGCCCGCTGGTCGAGATCCCGCTGTCCACCGCTGAGGACGTGGACCTGGCCTTCGAGACGGGGCGGCCGGAGCAGGCGCGCTGGGCGGGCACCGACATCGCCGACCGCAGGCGGGCGATGCTGCGGTTCCACGACCTGCTGATGACGCACCGGGACGAGGGCCTCGACCTGATCCAGTGGGAGACCGGCAAGACGCGGATGGACGCGCTCAAGGAGCTTCCTGGGCGTCTGCGCCGTCGCCCGGCACTACGCCCGCGACGCCCAGCGGCTGCTGTCGTCCCGGCGCCGGTTCGGGGTCGTCCCGCTGCTCACGGGCGTGACCGAGGAGCGCCGTCCGGTGGGCCTCGTCGGCGTGCTCTCGCCGTGGAACCACCCCCTGTACCTGGCGTGCGCCGACGTGATCCCAGCCGTGATGGCCGGCAACGCCGTCGTGCTCAACCCGGATCCACGGACGTCGCTGACGGCGCTGTGGGCCATCGACCTGATGCACAGGGCGGGCATCCCGCGCCGCGTCGTGCAGGTCGTCCTGGGTCCCCAGGACGAGCTCGGACCGCGCATCGCCGGCCATGCCGACCATGTCGCCTTCACCGGGGAGCGCCAGCTCGGTGCCCGCATCGCCGGGCTCTGCGGTGAGCGGATGGTCAGCTGCTCGGCCCAGGTGGGCGGCAGCAACGTGATGGTCGTCGCCGAGGACGCCCATCCGGGGGCTGCGGCGGAGATCGCGGTCCGGGCCTGCTTCGACAACGCCGGCCAGATGCCTGTGGCCGTGCGTCGGATCTACGCGCTGGCACCGGTCCACGACACCTTCGTCGAGCGGTTCCTGTCCCGCGCGGGCGCCCTGCGGATGAGCGCTGACATCGGCTGGGGCGCGGATGTCGGCTCCCTGCTGGGGGCCGAGCAGCTGGCGGTCACGCAGGCGGTCGTCGAGCGGGCGGTCGCTGCCGGGGCACGGATCCTGGCGGGGGGGCACGCGCTGCCCGAGGTCGGCCCGTTCTACTACGCCCCCACCGTCCTGGCCGACGTGCCCGACGACCTGGATCTCAGCGACGGCACGCCCGGGCCGGTGGTCGCCGTCGAGCGGGTGGGCACCGTGGAGGAGGCGGTGACCCGGGCCAACGCCGGGCCGCCGATGCTCAGCGCCACGGTGGTGTCGGCCAGCGGCCGGTACGGGGCGCGGATCGCGCGCCGGATCGAGGCCGGCTCGGTGACCGTGAACGAGGCCTACGAGGCCGCCGCGGGCTCGGTTCGGGCGCCGTTCGGCGGCGCAGGACGCGCAGGCCTCGGCCGGCGCAACGGCGACCAGGGGCTCACCCGGTTCACCGAGGAGCAGACCGTCGCGGTGCAGCGCGGCCTGGGCTTCGGCACCCCGTTCGGGATGGAGCACGAGGACTGGGGCCAGTTCCTGGTCCGGGGATTCCAGCTGCTGAAGTGGGCGCGGCTGAAGTGACCGCTCAGGCGCGGTCGGATCCTCGTCGGGGTGCTGCCGGGGGCTGCCCGCCCGCGCGCCCCGGGCCGGGGAGCAGGCCCACCCGGTGGGCGATATCGTCCAAGCATGGCTGACTCAACCGCGACCTCGCCAGACCGGTCCACGTCACCGGCAAGCGACTACGACGTCCTCGTCATCGGATCCGGCTTCGGCGGTTCCGTGACCGCCCTGCGGCTGACCGAGAAGGGCTATCGGGTCGGCGTGCTCGAGGCGGGCCGCCGCTTCGCCGACGAGGAGTTCGCCGCAGACCTCGTGGCGGGTGCGCGACTACCTGTGGGCGCCGGCGCTGGGCCTGCTTCGGCATCCAGCGGATCCACCGTGCTCAACGACGTGATCGTCCTGGCCGGCGCCGGCGTCGGGGGCGGTTCGCTGGTCTACGCCAACACCCTCTACGTGCCGGTGAGGCGTTCTTCGCACGACCGCACTGGCGCGACATCACCGACTGGTAGGACGAGCTGGCCCCCTACTACGACCAGGCCGAGCGGATGCTCGGCGTCGTCACAACCCGACGATGACCGCCGCCGACGAGGCCATGCAAGGCGGTGGCCGACGACATGGGCGTCGGGCACACCTTCAAGCTCACCCCGGTCGGCGTGTACTTCGGCGCCGCGCCGGGTGGCCACCGACCCGACCCGTACTTCGGCGGGGTCGGCCCGGCCCGCACGGGCTGCATCGAGTGCGGCGAGTGCATGACCGGCTGCCGGCACAACGCCAAGAACACCCTGGTCAAGAACTACCTGGGCCTGGCCGAGGCGTGCCGGCGCCGTGGTGCACCCGCTGACCACCGTCACCAGCGTGACGCGCGATGCCCGACGGCCGCTGGGCGGTGGGGACGCGGGCCACCGAGTCGCTGGCGACCGGCGCGGTCAGCGCGCCGCGGCGCCGCCGGCCGGCGCCGGCCAGGTCCCGGATGCCAGCCCGACCAGGTGATGTCGTCGCCGGCCGTGGTGCGCACCGTACTGGGCACCCAGAACCTGCTGCACCGGATGCGGCCGACGGGCACGCTGCCCGGCGCTGTCGCCCCGGCTCGGGCACCTGTCCCGCACCAACTCCGAGTCGCTGGTCGGCGCGGTGACCGCGAGCCGCCCGGGCACCCGGACTTCACCGAGGGGTCGCGATCACGTCGTCGTTCTTCCCGGACCCGCACACGCACATCGAGCCGTTCCGGTACGGCAAGGGCTCCAACGCGATGGGCCTGCTCGGCACAGTGCTGACCGACGAGCAGCCAGGGCGTGCCGCGGTGGAAGCACGTGGCTGGCCGCCGTGCCCGCCAGCGCCCGGGCGACGTCGGTCAGTCGCTGTGCGCAAGTGGTCCGAGCGCGGCGTCATCGCGCTGGTGATGCAGAACGTCGACAACTCGATCACCGTGTTCGGGCGCGACGGGCCCGGTCGGGCCGCCTGCAGCTCACCAGCGCAGGGCGAGGGCGAGCCCAACCCGAGCTGGATCCCGGTCGGCCAACGAGGCCGTGCGGCACCTGCGCCGAGGATGATCGGCGGGGCGCCCGATGGGCAACGTCGGGGAGCTCGATCGAACGCGCCGATGACCGCGCACTTCATCGGCGGCGCGGTCATCGGCGAGACGCCCGAGACGACGGGGTGATCGACCCGTACCACCGGGTGCACGGCTACCCGGGCCTGCACGTGGTGGACGGCGCCGACGATCTCGGCCAACCTCGGCGTGAACCCGTCGCTGACCATCACCGCGCAGGCCGAGCGGGCGATGTCGCTGTGGCCGAACCGGGCGAGCCCGACCCGCGGCCCGCGCAGGGCGAGCGCGTACCGCGCTTCGCAGCCGGTGGCGCCCAAGAACCCGGTGGTACCCGAGCACGCCCCGGGGCGCGCTGCGGCTGCCGGTCGACCTCGGGATGCCGCTGCCCGGCGCCGAGTAGGGCGCGGCTGCCCCGGCGGCCGGAGCCTCCGTAGGCTTCGGCCGTGAGCCAGCCCCGCCCCGTCCTCGTCGTCGACTTCGGTGCGCAGTACGCGCAGCTGATCGCCCGTCGCGTGCGCGAGGCCCGACGTCTACTGCGAGATCGTGCCCTCCACGATGCCGGTCGCCGAGATGCTGGCGAAGGATCCCGCGGCCGTCATCCTCTCCGGCGGCCCGGCAGCGTGTACGCCGACGGGCGCCCCGCCGGTCGACCCGCGCTGTTCGAGGCCGGCGTGCCCGTCCTTCGGCATCTGCTACGGCTTCCAGGCGATGGCGCTGGCGCTCGGCGGCGAGGTGGCCCGCACCGGCCTGTCGGAGTTCGGCGCGCACCGCGCTGCGCGTCGACCGACCCCGGGCTCCTCTTCGCCGGGCTGCCCGCCGACCAGCTCGGTGTGGATGTCGCACGGCGACTGCGGTGGCCCGCGCGCCGAGGGCTTCCCGGTCACCGCGTCACCGCCGGCGCGCCGGTGGCGGCGTTCGAGGACTCGCGACGTCGCTGCGCCGGTGTGCAGTTCCACCCGGAGGTGCTGCACACGCAGCACGGCCAGGCGATGCTCGAGCAGCTTCCTGCACGACATCGCCGGCATGCGCCGCCGACGTGGACCACCGCCGTCGTCGATCGACGAGCAGGTGGAGGCGATCCGCGCGCAGGTCGGCGACCAGCAGGTGATCTGCGGGCTCTCCGGCGGGGTCGACTCCGCGGTCGCCGCGGCGCTCGTGCACCGAGGCGGTCGGCGACCAGCTCACCTGCGTGTTCGTCGACCACGGGCTGCTGCGCAAGGGCGAGCGCGGAGCAGGTCGAGCGCGACTACGTGGCCGCGACCGGCATCCGGCTGAAGGTCGTCGACGCTCGCGGACCGGTTCCTCGACGCGCTCGACGGGGTCACCGACCCCGAGGAGAAGCGCAAGATCATCGGCCGGCTGTTCATCCGGGTGTTCGAGGACGCCGCCCGCGAGGTGGTGGCCGAGGCCGGCGCGCACGGCGGGACGGTCGAGCTTCCTCGTCCAGGGCACGCTCTACCCGGACGTCGTCGAGTCCGGCGGCGGCACCGGCACCGCCAACATCAAGAGCCACCACAACGTCGGCGGCCTGCCCGACGACCTGCAGTTCGCCCTGGTCGAGCCGCTGCGCACGCTGTTCAAGGACGAGGTGCGCGCGGTCGGCGAGCAGCTCGGGCTGCCGGCGGCGATGGTGTGGCGCCACCCGTTCCCGGGCCCGGGCCTGGCGATCCGCATCGTCGGCGCGGTGAACCGCCGAGCGGCTGGACGTGCTGCGCGAGGCCGACGCCATCGCCCGCGAGGAGCTCACCGCCGCCGGGCTGGACCGCGACGTCTGGCAGTTCCCGGTCGTGCTGCTCGCCGACGTGCGCTCGGTGGGCGTGCAGGGCGACGGGCGCACCTACGGCCACCCGGTCGTGCTGCGCCCGGTCTCGAGCGAGGACGCGATGACGGCCGACTGGTCGCGGCTGCCCTACGACGTGCTCGCCCGGATCTCCACGCGCATCACCAACGAGGTGCGCGAGGTCAACCGGGTGGTGCTCGACGTCACCAGCAAGCCGCCGGGCACCATCGAGTGGGAGTAGCGCGCCGCACGGGGCTGCACCGGCACGCGGAAGGGCCCGGTCCGGGGATCGGACCGGGCCCTGCTCCGGTGGGGCGGTCAGGCGAACGGGTCGGTGGGCCAGCTCGCGCTCGGTTCGTCGGGGAGCGCACGCGCCTCGCGGCGCTGGCGGTTGGTGGCGGCCAGGGAGGCTGCGACGCCGCCGGCGCCGAGCCCGATCAGGATCACGGGGGTGATCCAGCGGCCGTCGATGGTCCATGCAGTCGCGGCGCTGAGGGCCAGGACGATGCCCAGGACCGTGAAGACGAGGCCCGCGGCCAGCGAGAAGTAGTCGGTCTCATGCCTGTGCACGACGCACCTCCAGGTTGCCGGCGCCGATGGCGGCGTCGAGGGTGACGATGTAGGCGGGGTCCCGGCCCGCCAGCGGCTCGATCGTGGTGTCGAGGGCGAGGTCGCTGCCCTCGACCAGGTCACGGCCGGGCACCGTGATCTGCCCGACGTTGACCTCCGCAGCCAGCTCCAGGCGCATGTCGGCGGGGATCAGCACCACCAGCTGGCCCAGTCCGACCCCCGCGTCGATGGACACCTCTGTGGCGTCCCCCGGCTCGGTGGCGGGACCTGCCGTGAGTCCGGTGAGGTCGAGCACGGCGTCACCGGCGGACAGGTTGTACTCCAGGGGCGAGCCGGCCGCTGCGGTGGGCGTGACCACCCAGGCCCGGTCGCCGATGGACAGCGACCCGCTGCCGACCGACCAGCGATCCCAGTTCGGGCTGTCCTGGACCCAGTTCCCGAGGGCCACGGTCCCGAAGGTCAGGAAGGCCATCGGCACGGCCAGGAACACCAGCCAGCGGGCACGGCCGTACCAGGCGCCGACCAGCAGCCCGACGCCGAGGATCGCGAGGATGACCCCGAACACGATCCCCCAGAACTGGATGCTCGGTGATGCGAGGTAGCCGATCAGCCCGAGGACCCCGGCGACCAGGACGGCGGCCGACACGATCAGCCAGCCGAGGTAGGAGCGCTCGCGCGGGGCGGGCGGGTACTGCGTGGCCTGGTCGGCGTAGGGGGGGTTGCCGCCCGCTGCGAAGCCGACCTGGTCAGCGCGCGGGCCCTGGCCGAAAGGGGCATACGGCCCCATCGGCTCGTCGGGGATCGCGATCCACGCGATGATGTAGCCGACCAGGAATGCCCCACCGGTCGCCAGGGTGAGGACGACCGTGAGGATCCGCAGCAGGGTGGGGTCGGTGTTCCAGTACCGGGCCAGGCCACCGCACACGCCGCCGACCATCCGGTCGCCGCGGCTGCGGGTCAGCCGCCGGGGCGGCGGGTACGCGCCTGGCGGCGGGTAGGCCGCCGGCGGGGCGTATGCCCCCGGTGCCTGGTAGGCCCCGGGCGGTGGGGTCCCGGGCGGCGGGTACCCGGCGGACGGCGGGGGCGTCCAGCCCGGCGGCGGGTAGCTGCCCGGTGGGTAGCCACCGGGGGCCGCGGGGCCGGCCGACGCGCCGACCGGGGTCGCCTGGGGGGCGGCCTGCGGCGGCGCCTGCTGGGCCGGCTGCTCGGCCGTGGCCGGACCGGTGGAGTCGGCCAGCGCCTGCGTGGGCTGGGAGTCGGGATCGGGGACGGGGGGCGGTGTGTTCATCTCGTTCATGTCTCCACCTTCCCGCCCCGCAACCCCGGCCGGAAGCCGGTTTCCCCCTGATCGCACCCTGAACCGACCCTGAGCCGTTCTCGGGGTGGGTCCCTGAGGCATGCGTCCCGCCCGCACAGGGATCATGGGGCCATGGACCAGTCGACCGGCACGCGCCGGATCGAGCGCAGCCCCGGCAACCGCTGGGTCGCCGGCGTGTGCGGGGGGCTCGCCGAGCACTTCGGGCAGCCCGCCTGGCTGTTCCGCCTGCTGTTCGTGGCGGCGACCGTGGCCGGCGGCGCCGGCATCGTCGCCTACGCCCTGATGTGGCTGTTCCTCCCGCTGGCGTCGGAGTCGGGCGGGGGGCCCGCCGACGGTCGGTCGACCAGCGGGTGGGACCTGTCGGGGCTGCTGGGGTTCATCTCGCTGGGCCTCGGCGCCCTGCTGGCACTCAATGCCGTGGGCGTGCCGGTCCGGGTCTCGGTATGGGCCCCGCTGATCCTCATCGGTGGAGGGGTCGTCGTGCTCTGGCGGCAGGGCGACGAGGCGCAGCGCTCGCTTGCCCAGCCGGGGCCGGACGTCGAGCTGAGCCCCCGCCCCATCGCCGATCGCGGGATCTGGTTCCGGGTCCTCATCGGTCTGGCGCTGCTGGTCCTGGGCGTCGTGCTGTTCGTCGTGCCCCGGGTCACCCTGGCCTCGGCCGCCCAGGCCCTGGTGGCCACGGGTGCCGTCCTGGCGGGCGTGGTCGTCATCACCCTTCCCTGGGTGTCGGCCTGGTCCAAGCGGCGCCAGGCCGAGCGCTTCGCCGCGGTCCGCAACGAGGAGCGCGCGGCCATGGCCGCGCGTGTGCACGACTCGGTCCTGCAGACCCTGACCCTGATCCAGCGGCGCGCCGACGATCCCCGGGAGGTCGCCCGCCTGGCCCGGGCCGAGGAGCGCGCCCTGCGGTCCTGGCTCTACGCCCCGGTGGCCGCCTCCGGCACGCTCGCCGCTGCCCTGGCGGAGGTGGTCACGACCACCGAGGCGGACTACGACGCCCGGATCGACCTGGTGACGGTGGGCGACGCCGTGGTGGATGATCGGGTGGCGGCGCTCATCGGGGCGACCCGTGAGGCGGTCCGGAACGCCGCCAAGCACGCGGATGCCCCCGCGAGCGTCTACGCCGAGGTGGCCGACGGGGAGGTGGAGGTCAACGTGAAGGACCGGGGCCGGGGATTCGACCCGGGGGCTGTCTCCGAGGACCGCCACGGCGTGCGCGAGTCGATCGTCGCGCGGATGGAGTCCGTCGGCGGCCGGGCAGCCGTGCGCAGCGTCCCCGGCGAGGGCACTGAGGTCCGCCTCCTGCTGCCCCGCGAGGTGGATCGTGGCTGACCCCTCCGGCCCTCCCCCCTTCGATCCGGGCGAATCCGCCGGACCGCCGCGGGTCGTGCTGGTCGACGACCATGCCCTGTTCCGGGCGGGCGTGGCAGCCGAGCTGGCCGGATCGGTGGATCTCGTCGGCGAGGCCGGCGACGTCGCCAAGGCGATCAACGTGATCCGGGCGACCCGACCCGACGTGGTCCTGCTCGACGTGCACCTGCCGGGGGGTGGTGGCCGGGCCATCCTCGACGCGTGCGTCCCCGAGCTGCCGCAGACCCGGTTCCTGGCGCTGAGCGTGTCGGATGCTGCCGACGACGTGATCGGGGTCGTGCGCGGCGGGGCCCGGGGCTATGTGACCAAGAGCGTCGACGGACCCGAGCTGCTCGAGGCCATCCATCGGGTCGCCGCCGGTGAGGCCGTGTTCTCCCCGAAGCTGGCGGGGTTCGTGCTCGATGCCTTCTCCGGCGCCACGGCCCCGGTCTCCGACGAGCTCGACCAGCTCTCGCCCCGCGAGCGCGAGGTGATGCGGTTCATCGCCCGCGGGTACACCTACCGCGAGGTCGCCCGGGAGCTGGTCCTGTCGGTCAAGACCGTGGAGACGCACGTGTCGTCGGTCCTGCGCAAGCTGCAGCTGTCGAACCGCCACGAGCTGGCCCGCTGGGCCCAGGCGCGCGGGGTGGTGTGACCGGGGCGCGCCCGAGGCTCAGACGAAGACGGCGATGATGATGTTGGCGATCGTGAGCAGCCCGATGGCCAGGTAGGGGCCGGTCGCCAGCGACGCCTTCTTCCGGTTGGCGAACGCCAGGCCGGTGATGACCAGCAGGATCAGCAGCTTGATGCCGACCTTCATGTGGTTGACGTCCTCGGTGTCGGCCAGGACCGTCTCGGCCAGCCCGACGAGGGCAAGGCCGGTGACCAGCTGCGTGAGGGCCCCGTCGAGCATGGCCCGGTTCACGACCCTGGTCGGTGCGCTGACCTGGACCAGGAAGCCGCCGAGCAGGGAGGCCAGGCCGATGAAGTGCAGGACGACGATCGCCTCGTAGAGGATCTCCATGCTGGGAAGGGTAGGCGATCCGGTCGAATCGGACCAAAGCCCCGCCGGCTCCGGCGGAGCGCGGAGCCCGGCGCCCGATCAGGCCGTCGCCACCGCGTGGAACATCTCCGCGAGGCGCCCCTCGGGCAGGCCGCCCCGCTGCGCTGCCGCGGCCATCCAGTCGCGGATCATCCCCTCGAGGTCGTCCATGTGCGCGGTCTGGCTCTCGTGGGCGCGCAGGGCTGCCAGCTTCACCGGCAGGTGCTCGGTGACGTCGACGAAGGTGTTGGGGGTGGGCGAGCCGAACATCCACAGCTCGGGGACCACCCACTCCCCGAGGCCCTCGTCGGCCATCAGGGTGGGATGCGCGAACTGGTTGCGCGCATCCGGGTAGATGGCCTGAACGGTCGCCTCGGCGGCGGCCATGTGGTCCGGGTGCGATGCGCCGATGCGATCCCAGTTGCGGACCGGCGACATCGTGATCACCCGATCCGGCTGGACCTGGCGGATCACCCGGGTGATGTCGCGGCGCAGGTCGTGGCTGACCGTGAGCTCGCCGTCCCGGTAGCCCAGGAACCGGACGTCCGTCACGCCCACCTCGGCGGCCGCGGCGGTCTGCTCGGCGCGCCGGATCCCGGGGATCTCCGAGCGCGGGACGGTGGGGTCGAACCCGCCGGCATCGCCATCCGTGACGACGCAGTAGGTGACCTTCGCCCCGCCCGCCACGAGGCCGGCCACCGTGCCGGAGGCACCGAAGTCGACGTCGTCGGGGTGCGCGGTCACCACGAGGACATTGCGCGGAATGCTGGGAATCTCCACGGCAGACATCGTAGGTTGTTCAAGCGCGGGGGCGCCGGATGCCGATGGAGGGGGTATGGGGGGTATACGCACGGTCGCTGCTGCGACCCTCGCCGCGCTGGTCGTGGCCCTGCTCGGCGTGCCCGCCGGGCCGGCCGCCGCGGCGCCGGTCCCGAGCGTGGCGATCCCGCCCGCCCTGGACAACGCGGCGTTCTACGAGAAGCAGACCGTCTGCGACCCGACCGCGCGGCCCGGGACCACGGCGCTGGCCGACCTGCTGGTGCGCACGTACGGACCGGCCACGATCTACATCCCGCGGGCCTGCTCCTCGAGCACGAGCGAGCACTTCGACGGCCGGGCGCTGGACTGGATGCGCTCGGTGCGCATCGCGGAGCAGAAGGCCCAGGTCGATGACCTCCTGGCCTGGCTGCTCGCCCCGGCGGCTGACGGGACCCCTCATGAGATGGCCCGGCGGCTGGGTGTCATGTACATCATCTGGAACAACCAGATGATCCGCATGTACGACCCGGGCCGCGGCTGGACCAACTACAACAACTGCATGGATCCGGCCAGGGCCGGGACCAGCCTGGACACCTCCTGCCACCGCAACCACGTGCACCTGTCGCTGTCCTGGGACGGCGCGGCCGGGATCACGAGCTGGTGGACCGGCAAGGCGCAGACGCTGCCCAACTGCTCGGCCCGGTCCACGTCGGCCCGGCCGGGTTCGGGGACCCCCGCGGTCGTCGCCGACGCCGCTGCCGTGGCCGGGTTCGTGCCGACCCCGCCGACGACCATCCTCGACACGGCAGCCGGGGTCGGGGCCGGCCTGGGCGGTCCGTGCCGGATCCTCGCGGGCCGCTCCCTGTTCCCGGTCGCAGCCGCGCCGGGAGTCGTGCCCGCCGGCGCCGGCGCCGTGGCGGTCTCGGTGACCTCCACGAGCAATGCCCCGGCCGCCCTGGCGGCCTGGTCCTCCGGGGCGGCCCGCCCGGCCGGCCAGGTCCCCACGCCGATCGGCTCGACCTCCGCGACGGTCCTGGTGCCGCTGGCCTCCGACGGCACCATCGCGCTGAGCACCTCGCTCGGGGCCGCCCGGGTGTCGGCACGCGTGGTCGGCTACCTGGCGGCGATGCCCGGGACGCTGCCCCCCAGGGCGGCGCAGTCGCCGGCCCCGCCGGCCCCCGAGACCCGGCCGAGCAAGCCCCGGAAGGTCACGGTGAAGGCCTACCGCGGCAAGGTCCGGACCACGTGGAGGGCGCCGAGGAGCGCCGGCAGCTCGGCGATCGTCGGGTACCGGGTGGAGGCCCTGACCAGCAAGCCAAGGGCGCTGCGGTCGCCGGATCCTGCACGGCCGGCCCGAGGAAACGGACGTGCTACATCCGGGGCCTCGAGAAGGGCACGAAGTACTGGATGTCGGTCTCGGTCGCCAACGATGCGGGGTCGACCTGGGCCAAGCGGAAGAAGGTCCGCGCCCGCTGAGGTGCGTGGCCCCGACCCGGGTGTCACCGCCGGCACCTAGAATCCTCAGGTGCTGTTGGACGAGCCCCTGCCCCGCCTTCCGCGGACCACCCTGCCCCCCGAGGACGTGGACCTGCGCGAGGACCAGCTGGTGGTTCCGGGGCTGATGGCGCCCGAGGATCAGCGGCTCGCGGGGGCCCCGCCCGTCGAGGCCCCGCCCGTCGAGGCCCTGCGCGCCGCGGACCTCGTGCGCGCGGCCGCGGATGCCGCCCGGGGTGCTGCCGACGCCCAGTCGACGCTGGCCCGGGCGCACCGCGAGCAGGAGCGGGCCGAGCGCATCGCCGAGCTCGTCGCCGGCCTGAACCGCCCGCAGCGCGCCGCCGTCGAGCACCGGGGCGGCCCGCTGCTGATCGTGGCCGGTGCCGGGTCGGGCAAGACCCGCGTGCTCACCCGCCGGATCGCGCACCTGCTGGCCACCGGCGACGCCCGGCCGGGCGAGATCCTGGCCATCACGTTCACCAACAAGGCCGCCGCCGAGATGCGCGAGCGGGTGGAGGCCTCCGTGGGCGCCCGGGCCCGGGTCATGTGGGTCTCGACGTTCCACTCGGCCTGCGTGCGCCTGCTGCGCCGGGAGGCCGACCGGCTCGGGCTGAAGTCCAGCTTCTCGATCTACGACCAGGCCGACAGCCTGCGCCTGGTCACGCTGGTCGCCCGCGACCTGGACCTCGACGTCAAGCGCACCCCGCCTCGGGGCCTGCTCAACCGGATCTCCGCGCTGAAGAACGAGCTCATCGACCACGAGACGTACCGCTCCCGCGCCGTGAACGACACCGAGCTGGTGCTCGCCGACGTCTACGCGGCCTACCAGCAGCGGCTGGCCCGGGCGCAGGCCGTCGACTTCGACGACCTGATCGGGCACACGGTGGCCCTGCTCGAGGGGTTCCCGGACGTCGCCGAGCACTACCGGCGGCGCTTCCGGCACATCCTCGTCGACGAGTACCAGGACACCAACCACGCCCAGTACCGGCTGATCTCCGAGCTCGTCGGGCGCCCCGGCGGTGCGATCCCCCCGGGGCAGCTGGTCGTCGTGGGCGACTCCGACCAGTCCATCTACGCCTTCCGCGGGGCGACGGTTCGCAACATCGTCGAGTTCACGACCGACTTCCCCGACGCCCGGCAGATCGTGCTGGACCAGAACTACCGGTCGACCCAGACGATCCTGTCCGCTGCGAACGCCGTGATCGCACGCAACACCGACCGGCAGGCCAAGAAGCTCTGGACCGACGCCGGCCAGGGGGAGCGGATCGTCGGGTACGTGGCCGACTCCGAGCACGACGAGGCGGCCTTCGTCGGCAACGAGATCGACCGCCTCTCCGACGCGGGCGTTGCTCGGCCGGGCGACGTCGCGGTGTTCTACCGGACCAACGCGCAGTCCCGGGCGCTGGAGGAGGTCTTCATCCGCACCGGGCTGCCCTACAAGGTCGTCGGCGGCACCCGGTTCTACGAGCGGCGGGAGATCCGCGACGTCCTGGCCTACCTGCGCGTCGTGGCCAACCCGGCCGACGACGTCAGCCTGCGGCGGATCCTCAACGTGCCCAAGCGGGGCATCGGCGACCGCGCGGAGGCCTACGTCGCGGAGTTCGCCGAGGCCCAGCGCCTCACGTTCGGCGAGGCGCTGCGGCGGGCCGCGGAGATCCCGGGGATGGCCGGGCGCAGCGCTGCGGCGGTCGCCTCCTTCGTGCGGATCCTCGACGACCTCGCCGCCGTGGTCGACTCGGGCGGCACGCCGGCCGAGATCATGCGCGCCGTCCTCGAGCGCTCCGGCTACCTGGCCGAGCTCCAGGCCTCGACCGACCCGCAGGACGAGGTGCGCGTCGAGAACGTGGTGGAGTTCGAGGCGGTCGCCGCGGAGTTCACGCGCGACTCGGAGGCCGCCGAGGCCGGGCCCGGCACGCTCTCGGAGTTCCTCGAGCGGGTCGCCCTGGTCGCCGACGCCGACGAGATCCCGGAGGGGGAGGACCACGAGGGTGTCGTCACCCTGATGACGCTGCACACGGCCAAGGGCCTGGAGTTCCCGGTGGTGTTCCTCACCGGCATGGAGGACGGCGTGTTCCCGCACATGCGGGCCATGTCCGACCCGTTCGAGCTCTCCGAGGAGCGGCGGCTGGCCTACGTCGGGATCACCCGGGCGCGGGAGCGGCTCTACGTCAGCCGCGCGATCAGCCGGTCGGCATGGGGCGCCCCGAGCTACAACCCCGAGTCGCGGTTCCTGGCCGACCTGCCGGCCGAGCTGGTCCGCTGGGAGCGGGAGGAGCCCGCGCGCTACACCGGGCCCTCGGCGGGCGGGTACGGCGCGGCGCCCGCGCTGGCCGCTGCCGCGGCGCGCCCGGAGTCCCGCGCGACCGGGTCGCGGGAGGTGGTGTCGCTGGCCGCCGGGGAGCGCGTGCTGCATCCGAAGTTCGGCATGGGGACGGTCGTGAGCACGATGGGCAGCGGGGACCGCGCGGAGGCCTCGGTGGACTTCGGCACGGAGGGGGTCAAGCGGCTGCTGCTGCGCTACGCCCCCGTGGAGAAGCTGTAGCCGTCCAGCAGCCACACTCAGTAGCGCCGCCGGCTTGACTGGGCCGAACGTGAAAGGCAGGCTTGCCTCATGTGACGGGGGTCACATCTCGACCGGTTTCCGGTTGGGGGGCCGCTGACTGCGTCGATGGGGCGCGATGTGGTCTGGAGGCGGGCATGGGTTCGGAGCGGTTTGGACACTCACCGGGGCAGGCGGCCCCGAACGACGTGGTTGACGTCTTGCGGGTTCTCGTGGTCGATGACCATCGCACCTTCGCAGAACTCCTTGGCCGCGCGCTGGATGTCGAGGAGGACCTCGTCTGTGTTGGGCATGCGCTCAATGGTGACGAGGCACTCAGGATGGTGGCCGAGTTGGAGCCGGACCTGGTCCTGATGGACCTGGACCTGCCCGGGCGCGATGGGATCAGCATCACGGCCGATCTCACGGCCGCCTTCCCCGACCTCAGAGTGCTGATCCTGACCGCTCACCCCGGTACCGCGGAGCTCACTCGTGCAGGTTCGGCGGGCGCGTGCGGGTTCCTGGCCAAGGACGGGTCGCTCGACGAGGTCCTCGCCGCCCTGCGGACCGCGCATCGCGGGCGCCTCATCCTCCCCTCGGACCTGGCCGCGGGCTTCGCCCGGGTCCCTCTCCCACGCGAGCACGAGTCCGGGCTGACCCCTCGGGAGCTCGAAGTGCTGCGCCTGCTGGGCCAGGGCCATGACCCGCGCGCCATTGCCCGTGAGCTCGGGGTCAGCCTCTACACATGTCGTGGCTACGTGAAGAGTGTGCTGGCCAAGCTGGACGTGCACTCGCAGCTCGAGGCTGTGGTCGCGGCCAGCCGGTCGGGGCTCATCCGTGTCGGGGAGTGATCCGAGGTGGGTCGCCGCCGGGGCGGGCCGGGGATTGACGACCCACTCCTGACCGGGGTGGACACCGGCGTGGTCGCGCCGGGGGATGCGGTGCGCCGGGCCCTCGCCTGGTACCTGTCGTGGAGTGTCGCGGCTGTGCTCGTGGTCTCCGTCGGCGCGGTCCTGCTCAGCGGGGTGTTCGCGAGGCGCGAGGCCCTGCGCGATGCCGAGGAGACGGCCGGCGCGGTGGCCCGCGCGCTCGTCGCGCCCCTTGCCGACCGGGGCTTCCATTCACGGGACCCCGCCCACCTGGCTCGCATGAGCCAGGCGCTGCGGGATCGGGCGCGGGACGGATCGATCGCCCACATCAAGCTTCTGGGCCGATGCGGGCGCGGGTAGGGGGACGATCCTCTGGGCCGATGAGCGGCCGCTGGTCGGCCGGACGTTCGTCATGGAGCCGGAGGAGTACTCACTCTTCGGCACCACGGCATCGGTGTCGGAGGTGTCCGACCTGACCAAGCAGGAGAACGAGCTCGAGCGCAGGCACGGGCAGCTGGTCGAGGTCTACACCGGGTTCGTGGACGCAGCGCAGGTGCCGTTGCTCTTCGAGTCCTACATCACCACCGACGGCATGGACTCCCAGGCCGGGTCCCTGTTCCGCACGTTCCTGCCGCTGTCGCTCGGAGCGGTCGTCATCCTTGCAGCCGCGACGCTGCCGCTGGCCACGACGCTGGCCAGGCGCGTGGATCGGGGCCAGCAGCAGATGAGCCGGCTGCTGATGAACGCCGTGGCCTCGTCGGACCTCGAGCGTCGCAGGACCGCACGCAACCTGCACGACGGGGTCATCCAGGACCTTGCCGGCGTCGGCTACGCGCTGTCCGCCGAGGCCCGGCACATGCCCCATGGCGAGGCGCGGGAGCGGATCGAGGAGGTACACGGGATCGTGGCGCGCGACGTGAACGCGCTGCGCGACCTCATGATGGACATCCACCCGCCCGAGCTCGACGAGGGGGGACTTCCCCAGGCACTGCGCTCCCTGGTCCAGCACTCGGACTTCCATGGTGCCGAGGTGAGCGTCTCGGTCGCGGAGGACCTCAACCCGCGCCCGCTGGTGGCGCGAGTGGCCTACCGGCTGATCCGCGAGGTGCTGCGCAACGCCTCCCTGCACTCGCAGGCGCAACAGGTCGCCGTGCTCGTGGGCAGGCGGGGCGACATGCTGGAGTTCGAGGTCGTCGATGACGGGATCGGTTTCGATCCCGCCCAGGGCAGTCCAGACGGGCACCTGGGCCTGCGCCTGGTCCGCGAGATGGCCGCTGATGCCGGCGGGCGGCTGACCATCGAGTCGACCCCCGGCCAGGGCACCAGGGTCCACGCCACGCTTCCGATGTGAGTCCCCCGGCACGGACCCCGGTAGGGGTGGGTCCCGACGCCCCGGGGGCGGAGGCGTCGGGACCCTCATGCTGACGGGCTGTCGGCGATGACCCGTCAGGTCCTGGGCATCAGCGGCCGGTGCCGCCCATGCTCACGCTCACGCTCGCCGGGACGCTGGACGCGTCGCCGAACACCGTGAGCGTGCCCGCGTAGGTGGTCCGCGCAGTCGGCCTGAAGTCCACGAACACGGTGCAGGTGCGACCGGGGGCCAGCGGCACGCCCAGGCAGGCGGTCGAGGGCTGCACGGTGAACGCCGCGGCGCCTGATCCGGTGACCTCAGCCCTGCTCGGCGTGAACGGGATCGATCCGGTGTTCTTGACCGTCACCGACCCGGTCTTGGTCGTGTTGATGGTGACCTTGCCGAACTTCACGGAGTTGGGCGTGACCGTGAACGTCGACGCGACGCCGGTGCCGGTGAGCGACACGGTCGCCGGGGTGCCCGCAGCGTTGTGCGTGAAGGACAGCGTCGCGGACCGGACGCCGGCGGCCGACGGGGTCAGCACCACCGAGATGGTGCAGGAGGCCCCGGGCACCAGGGTGCCCGTGCAGGTGGTCGTCCGCGTGTAGTCGCTCGCGGCCGGCCCGGCGAACCCGATGGCGCCCGTGGTCAGGTCCAGCGTTCCGGTGTTGGTCACCGTGATCACCTGGGCGGCGGTCGCCGACCCGACGGGCTGGGCGCCGAAGTCGAGCGAGGTCGGCGTCACGCTCGCGATCGGCGCCCCGGCCTCGTCACCGATCCCGGAGAGCGCCATGGCCAGCCCTGCGCCCGAGGCGGCCGAGGCCGACAGGGACGCGGACTTCGCGCCGGCTGACGTCGGGGCGAACGCGATGGCCACCGTGCAGGTCGCATCCGTGGCCAGCGAGCCGCTCACCTGGCACGTCCCGGAGCCGAGTACGAACTGGTCGGCGTCGGTGCCGACGATGGCTCGAGCGCAGTCAGGTCCGTGGTGGCCCCCGTGTTGGTCACCGTGACGACCTGCTCGGGTCCCTGGGCGTTGACATCGACGTGGCCGAAGTCGAGCGAGGTCGTGTCGCCGACCAGGCCGGCGGCCGCCTTGCCGGAGACCAGGAACTCATCGGTCCCGCCCAGGGCGTCGCCGCCGGGGCCGCGGACCTCGAACCCGTTGAACGCTCCGGCCGCACCGGTCGGCACGTAGGTGCCGCCGACGATCGTGTGCAGGGCACGCGGGTCGCCCAGGTAGCCGGCCGGGGCCGCGGGGGCCACGTTCGGGTTCCAGCGGGGGAACCCGCCGGCGATGGGTGCGGCCAGCGCGCCGTCGAACGGTGCGTCCACGCCGATGTCGCGGGTGCCGTTCTTCGCGGTGATGAGCGCCCGTGCCATCCGCCGTGATCGCGACCGGTCCGTACGGGGTGACGAACGTGTACCCGGTGCCCGGGCACAGCCCGTCCGCGGTGATGCGCATGCGGCCGAACGTGATCTGGTCACCGGCCAGCGGCGCGCCGTTCACGAAGGAGCCCTCGAGGGCGACCCGGAGCATCGCGCTGCCCGGATCAGTGACCGCGCACCCGGGGACCGGGGCGACCGACACGATGTCGGAGTCGGCCAGCGAGTAGAAGAACTCGTCGGGGAACACGGACGGGAAGGAGACCGGATCGGTGGGCGTGAACCCGGCGAGCACGCACAGCGGGTCGTTCGGGTCGAGGCAGGCCTCGACGCGCACCCCGGTGGCATCCACGTAGTGGGTCGGGAACCCGTTGCGCGGATCGAGCAGCGACGAGACCGAGGCATCGGCGGCGCTCGCGGTGCCCTGCAGCGGCACGGAGTGCGGCGAGCCGGCGGCGTTGTCGGTCACGTCGATCGAGGCCGACTTGGCGCCCGCCGAGGTCGGCGCGAACACCACGTCCATCTGGCACGTGCCGTCCGCCGGCACCGGGTCCGCGCACCGGTTGTCGGTCACGAGGAACTCCGCGGCGTCGGCGCCGCCGATCTGGACGCCGGTGATCTCCAGCGGGGTGTTGCCTCCGACGTTGGAGATCGTCACCGTCTCCACCTGGCTGCGCCCGCCGACGTGGACGGCGCCGAGGTCGATCGTCGCCGGGATCGCGTTGAAGGTGGCGTTCGGGGTCGAGCCGACGCCCTCCAACGGGACGTAGAGGGGGTTGTTCGCCCCGTCGTGGGTGACCTCGACGCGGGCCCGGCGGGCGCCGGTCGTGGTCGGGTTGAAGGTCACGGCCCCGGTGCAGGCGTCGGTCGGTGCCAGGACGGCTGCCGCGCAGGTGCCGGGATCGAGGGTGAAGTCGGCGGGGTTGTCACCGGTCACGGCCAGGTTCGCGATCGTGATCGGGGCCAGTCCGGTGTTCGCCAGCGTGAACTGATCGGCTGCTGAGGAGTCGCCCACGAGCACCGCGCCGAGGGCCAGGGCTGACGGCGTGGCCTCGAGCGGGCCCTGGCGGCGGCCCATGACCGCCATCTGGTCGGTGTGGGCCACCTGTGCGCCGGTGTCGGCGCGGAGCACGGCGAAGTAGTTGGCCGGGTTGATGCCGTCATGGGAGTACGGAGCACCGGTCACCGAGTGCGGCGTGATGCCGTCGCCGAGGTAGCCCGCGGGGGCGCCGGCGTCCCACCGCACGAAGCTGGCCATGATGCGGCTGGAGAGCGCCTCGGAGAAGTCGCAGGGCACGCCGGGCGTCGGCGCGCAGCCCACGTCCTGGGTTCCGGCCGCGGGCTTGAGCGCGCCCGCTGCGTCGGTCTGGTACAGGTCCGCGCCGTACGGGCTGACGAACAGGTAGTCGGTGTTCGGGCAGAGCCCGCCTGTGGCACGGAACCGGATCCGGCCGAACGTCATCTGGTCCCCGTCGACGGGACCCTCGTTGGCGAAGGCGGCCTCGAGCGCCAGTCGCATGCCGACGGAGCCCGCACTGGCGTTGCACTGCGCGTCCTGGGCGTCGGCGAGCGCGTCGACCATGTAGTAGAAGTACTCGCTGGGGAAGTTGTCCGGGAACACCAGCGGCTGAGCCGGGTCGTAGAACGGGTCGCCCAGCACAACGCAGTTGGGGTCGTCCGGGTCGATGCACTGCCCGAGGCGCACGCCGTTGTCGTCGAGGTACCACTCGGGGAACCCGTAGGCGCCCACCGGGCCGACCGCGGCGGTGCCGCCGGTCCCGGTACCGGCGAGGTCCACGCTGGCGGGACCGGCGTTCGACGTGAGCTGCAGCTGCGTGGCATGGGCGCCGTTGGCCAGGGGCGCGAACTGGAGGTCGACGCTGCACGTGTCGCCGGCGGGCACGAACGCTCCAGTGCAGGTCCCGCCCAGGAGCCGGAAGTTGGCGTTCTGCTCCGGCGTGGCCGGATCGAGGACGACCTCGGTGATCTGCAGCGGGGCCGTCCCGGTGCTGGAGACCGTCACGGTGCGCACGCCGCCCGCCTCACGGACGCGGACGCTGCCGAAGTCCACGGAGGCGGGGTCGGCGGAGATGCCCGGCACGTCGGTGGCCTCGATGGCCGTGCCCTTCAGGGCGACCGCCAGCGGCGAGCGGACGCCGCCGGTGGAGGGCACGGAGAGCGTCCCGGTCCGGGCTCCCGTCGCGCCGGTCGGGCTGAACGACAGGGCCACGGTGCAGGAGGCGTCACGGGCCAGTGTGCCGCCCGCCGCGCAGGTGCCACCGGAGACGGCGAACTGCGCGCCGGAGGTCGTGGGCGCCCCGAGGGTGACGGTGGTCGCGGCGATGTTGGTCACGGTCACGCTGGTCGTGCCGGTGCTGTCGAGCGCCTGGCCGCCGAAGTCGACGGCCGACGGCGCCGCGGTCAGCGAGCCGGCGACCTTGCCGGAGACGGTGAAGAGGTTGGTGGACAGCCCGTTGCCGACCGGGCTGCCGTTTTCGTTGAGGATCCGGAACTCGTTGACGTTCGTGCCCCCGACGATCCGGTGCAGGGTCGCCGCGTCACCGAGGTAGCCGGCCGGGGCGGCGGGGGCCACGGCCGGGTCCCAGCGCAGGAAGCCCGAGCCGGGCGTCCCGGCCGAGCCGAAGATCGGGCTGGCGGTGGCCTTGTTGAAGTCGCACGGGACCGTCGCCGTCGGGGTGCACCCGAAGTCGACCGTGCCGACGTTGGCGGGGATCGCGCCGTCGGCGTCCGTCCTGAGCGTCGTCGTGCCGAACGGGTGGATGAACTGGTACTTGGTGTTCCGGCACAGGCCGCTGGTGACCCGGATCCGGATCCGGCCGAACGTCATCTGCTCACCTGCCGCAGGCGCGCCGTTGAGGAACGTGCCCTCCAGCGCCAGGCGGATCGAGGCCGTGCCCCGCTTCGTCCCGGAGCAGCCGTTGACCGTGATCCGGTCCGAGTCGGTGATCGCGTAGAAGAACTCGCCCGGGAAGTTGCCCGGGAACGCCACGGGGCCGGTCGGGGTGAACCCGGCCAGGACGCAGTTCGGGTCGTTCGGGTCCAGGCAGGCCTCGACGCGCGTGCCGCTCGCGTCCTCGTACCAGCTCGGGAAGCCGTTGCTGGTGTCCACGGTCGCCGAGGCAGCCGAGACTGCCCGTGCGGTCGTGGCCGTCAGCACCGAGGTGGACAGCAGCGGGATGAGGGCCAGCAGCGTGGCGAGCACCATCCTCAGCGGACGCGCAAGCGGGCTGTCCTGCACGAGCACTCGACTCATCTGCGTCCCCTCTCCAGGTGGGCGGCGCCACGGCCGCCCGCGCCGCGTGTGCGGCGATGGCTCATTGACCCACCGTTGAACCGTCAGCCACCATCCCCAAATGCGGTGGGCAGCCCCCCCAACTTTGGGGAGCGCCTGCTCTCACCGGCCCTCGATCGAATCGGTCCCGCGGGGTCGTGGCCCTCACGCGTGCGGGCCACGCCGACCGAGCGCGGTGGTCGACGTGGCCCGCGGAACGGGGGACTCAGTGGCCGTGAGGCGCAGGGGCCTCCCCGAGGGTGAGCATGACGGGGGCTTGTGCCCCGGGTGCCCAGAACTCCAGCTGGCTGGCGTCCTCGGGCACCTCGTAGGTGAACGAGCGCGACATCCAGGCGCCGCGGGGGACGACGGTCCCGCCGTCGTCCAGGGCGACCGGGCCGTAGCGGTCCGCTCCGAGGGTCACGGTGAACAGGTCGGGGTCGAGCCGATAGGACTGCGCAGTCCCGGTTCCGACCGACAGGTCCACGGTGACCCAGCGGAAGCCATCGGCGATCTCCGGGACGCCCTGGGACGGACCCATCTTCATCGCCGGGCCGGTCATCGGCAGCGACAGGTCCACGTCGTGGACGTCGTCGACGATGACGGTGCCGCCGGCGAAGGCGACGAGGTCGCCCGGGTGCGGGTGGCCGTCGTGGCCGGCGTCCCGCGGCGCGACCAGGCCCCAGAGCCCGGCCGACAGCACGAGCAGCAGCCCGCCGACGATGGCCGAGACCGGTCCGATCGGAGGCACACGTCCCTCCGCACGGCGAGTCGTGCTGGGGCGGTGACCGGTCACCGCCCCAGCGCCCGCCGTGGCGCCGTTCGCGCTCACGGCTGGACCCTCAGCAGCGACCACATGCCCTGGTAGCCGCCGAACGACGCGGAGTCCGAGAGCAGGTAGTCGCCGTTCACCTTGAACGGCCCGCCTGCCCGCGGCAGGACGTAGTCGTACTGGAGTGCCGGTCCCACGCCGTCCTGCGCACCTGTCCAGGTGCTCGCAGGGAGGTGCCCGGCCGACGTGGCGTCCTGCTTGGTGGGATCGTCGGGGAACGACCACGTCAGCCGATCCGAGAGGTCGGATCCTGATGCGGTGCTGGGCACAGCGGGCTGGCGCATCCAGGTGTGCCCGTTCACGGCCAGGACGTGGCCCCTGGCGTGCCCGGCGGGCTGGACGACCCGCATCCGGACCTGCTCACCCGGCTTGGCGAGCAGGATCGGCACGGACGGGTCCTTGCCGTCGACCTGCTGGTTGGACAGGGCCAGCGCAGTGTCGGTGTTGTCGCGCAGAAGCTCGAAGGGCACGTCGGGTGCGATCCCGAGCCGGTACCAGACCGGATCGGACCTGTAGTTGATCGCCTTCTGGCCGGAGTCCTCCGAGTCCTCGGGCACACCCTTGCCCTCGGAGGCCACGGCGGGCACGGCGCACTTCATGTCGGCAGGAACCCCGGGGCATTCGCCCGAGTAGCGCAGGTTCACGTTGTCCTGCAGCACGGCCACCAGCTCGCGGAAGCTCCCGGCACCAGACATCGTGACGGTCGCCTTCGTCCGGTCGCCGGAGTCCTCGCGCCAGGTCGCGCCCGGAGGCTCGACCACGAGCGCGCCGACGAGGCCCTTGCTGCTCTGCTTGATCGGGTCAGCAGGCGAGAGTCCGATGGCGCCGAACTCGATGGGACGGGCGTTCAGGTGCTTCGTGGAGCCATTGACACCGGTGACCGACAGGTCGCCTGCGTACCACATGTAGGCCTTCTTCTGGCCGCTCGGGACGGTCTGTCCGCTGTGTCCACCAACATCCATGCCGTTTGACGTGCGCGGGTCGAAGGCGACCAGCGAGGCGTGCAGGCCCACGTCGGTCGACGTGCGCAGGTCGTTGGCGTTGAACGTCAGCTGGCTGCCGTCCGGTGCCGTCGCCTTGGTCACGATCGGCGGCAGGGCGTCGTACCCGGGGAGCTCGTCCACCGTGGCTGGCAGTGCGTTGCGCAGCTCGACGAACACGCAGTCGCCCGCGTTGACGCGCAACACGAGCGGCTGCAGCGTCACACCCGTCTTGAGGCCCTTGATGACCCCGGTGCGCTTGTCGACGTTCAGGTCATCGGAGAGCACGTAGACCAGGGCCGTCGGGTCGATCAGCTTGCCCTTGGCCTGCAGGGTGCCGATGGCATGGCCGGTCGCGTCGACGCCCACGAGGTCGGCGCCGCGATCGTTGTAGACCAGGCCGTCCGGGCCCGTGAGCGTCGATGCCTGCACGGCGTAGACCACGAACTTCTTCGTCTGTGCCGTGGTGGGGCAGGTCCCGGCGCTCGGTGGGCCGTTGAACTGCGCCGAGATTGTCGAAGGCCCAGCCCGTGGAGGGGATGGTGTTCCCGGGGAGGGCGGCAAGGTCGCCCCGCTTCTTCTGGTATGCCCTCAGCAGGCCCCAGGAGCCGTTCCACAGGTCCTCCGACGCGGCGCCCGTCATGTACGTGGCGTCCACCTCGGCGGGAGACCCCTTCCCGGTGTTCGGAAGGATCGGCGTCTCGGCGATGAAGTACTCCGAGATTCCGCCGGGCCGGGCGCCGCGCCAGCCGGACTCGGGGCTGAGCGGCTCCTCCTTCCACTTCACGCCCTGGATCGCGACGTTGTGCTGTTCCTCGGTGGCCCCGACCTGGAACCGGACGCGGATGAGGTCACCGGCGTAGGCGCGCAGAAGGGGGGTGAAGGGATCGCCGGGCTTGACCCCGGGGGGGTCGGGTACACGGCGGGCTGGCTGTTCAGCTCCGGCATGGCCCGATCCGTCCGGGACTGGAAGGCGTACGAGAGGTTCCCGCGTGCGCCGCTGGCCTGGGTCTTGCTGGCCGGGTCGAAGACGCGGTGCGCGATGGGCTCGTTTCGGTAGTTGACCAGCATCGTGCCGATGTCGTCGGCCGAGATCGCTTCCGGACAGGGCCGTGGTGTCCCGTTGGGGCAGGTGGCCGGGATCTGGAACAGGTCCGGTGTGCTGGCTGCCGGCACCCGGTGCGACGGGTTGACGACCTTGGCCGGGTCCGCGTACGAGGGGATCATGATGCCGTCGGCGCAGCTGCCGTCAGCTGCCGGGTTGTTGCACACCTCGGTCAGCTTTCCGCCGCCCTTGAGGTACGCGTGCTCGAAGTCGCCGAGCTCCAGGTAGAACTCGCGGTGGTTTGTCTTGTCGTCACCGGTGAGGATGTCGGCCCGCCACGAGGTCGGGCCTCCGTCATGCCGGCCCGCCAGAGCCGCACCGCTCTCCGGGTCGCGCCATGTCGAACCCTCGGGCTCGATCAGCACGGTCGCGTACAGGCCGGTCTGCTGGTGAGTGGACGGCCCGAAGTGGTCGTGGGTGAACACCGACCCGTGCCCGCGATCCCAGGCGTCGTTCAGGACCGGGTCGGCGTACCAGCGCTGGACCGTGGTCCGTGCGCCCCAGGCCAGGTCCTTGGTCGGCGGCTTCGTCCCGAAGAACGGGTGCAGCCGGGCCAGCGGGCACGCCGCCGTTGGGCCGACCATGCCGCCGATCTCGTTGGACTCCAGGCGGGCGTCTCCGTTGCCGATCCTGGGGCAGTCGCTGGCCACGACCGGGTCGAGTGCGGCGTCGGTCTCGATCGCGCCGAGCATGGGCTGGCCGCCGGCCCTGGTGCCCTCGCGAACAGCGTGGATGCGCTCCTCGACCTCCTGCGGGCTCAGGGTGCCGTCCTCGTAGTTCCAACCGTTCCCAGACCCGTCCGCGCTCGTCACGTCGAACTTCACCAGGTGGATGTGCTGGCCGACCACGTCGGTGGGCGTGCGCACCTGGTAGTCGTCGAGCTCGTAGACATTGGGGAGCAGGTTCGCGTGCTCCAAGCTCCGCGCAGTTGCCAGCGGCGATGCGCATCACAAGGGGCTCGGGCGGCCGGGCCCGTGATCGTCGGCTGCGGCGTCCTCCCACAGCGATTCGATGCGCTGCTGGGGGAAGTGCCAGCCCGCCTTGTTGAAGGTGGCGTCCAACTGGATGACGGCAGCCTTGTACCGGATCTGCGGGTCGCTGGGAGGCGGACTTCACTCCCGCGTACTCGGGATCGGATCCGCTGCTGCCTGTCCCATCCGTGCGGCACGGGTCGGCGAAAGGGGGCGCCGGGCGCGGGGGCAGGCCGTTGGTCTCGAAGCCCTTGATGGCTCGGCCGCACGCCCTCCGGTCGTCCCGCGCCGGCCCCATCGACCCGGATCCCCCCCGGACCGAGTCGAAGGTGGCGTGCCACGGCCTGGCGTGGAAGTCCATCGCGGCCCGCTCCGCGGGTGTGCCCTTCTCCGGCACGTAGGTGACCTGGGCGGTGTCCGAGGATCTTGTTGAAGTCACGCGGCGTGACCGAAGCTCGTCGCCGTCCCCCCGGTGATCACGTGGCGGGACAGGCCGCCGTCCTCGCCCCGGGGGATGTCCAGCGGGGGGGTCGGCGGACGGTGCCCGGCGACGCCCGCGATGGAAGAACGGGTAGCCGGGGTTCGCGGGGACGGCGTTGTCCATCCCGGCCAGCCACAGCCCTGCCTCCCACCCATCGGCGGTGCCATCGCCGTTGACGTCCACCTGGCTCGACGGCTGGCTGGCGCCCGGCAGCGTCGTCTGCACGACCGTGGCTGAGGCCAGCGGCATGGGCGCCATCGGCCTGCTGGGCAGGGGGACGATCGCGGGGATCGGGGTCCCGGCGGTGATCTCCCCGTCGGGAAGGGCGCGGGAGCCCGGCTCCGGCCGCCCGGCGGCATCCATCGCCAGGTTCCGCGCTCGAAGGTGTCGTGCGTACGCCACAGCTCCCACATGCCCTGCGCGAAGTGCGGGTAGAAGTGGCAGTGGAAGATCGAGTCGCCCACCGTCTTGTTCCGGTTTCCTGACCCGCCGTACGCGATGTCATAGGTGGAAACGCCGCGCCGGGTCCGATGAGTTGGCTGTCGAGGTAGCTGGACTTCTTCTCGTTGGGGAGTCCCTGCTGCCACTGGTGGGCGTGCAGGTGGAAGATGTGGTGCTCCTTGGGTCCTGCGTGCAGGTTGCGGAACTTCACGCGGTCGTTCAGGTAGCTGTGGTGCACGTTCGACGGGTCGTCGGGGAACCTCACCATCGTCGCGGCAGGGGCGTCCCCGGCGAGGACCTTGTTGG
>CAVOXP010000011.1:0-13791 GCA_963700455.1 uncultured Actinomycetes bacterium | reverse complement strand
GGGACTGTCTCAGATTCGGTGCCCCCCTCTTCGCCTGCCTGTCTGGCAGGGAGGGCGTGTGATGACTGCAACAGCTGAAGTCTTGAGTCCACCGAGGAAGCAGTTGACAACATCAAGAGCGCGGCGTGAACCCCCCGACCACGCTCAAGATCGGAGAGCGTCGCCGACATACGGGCGATCGCCGCGGACGTGCTAGCCACCGCACACGCGCAACGCTGGGACCCCGCCGAAGTCTCAGTTTCGATGAGCCTGCAGACCCGGGAACCGGATTCCGGTCGTGCCCCTGAGTGCGAACCTCAGCTTGCCCCGATGCGCAACGCGAGGGTCCGATCCAGCGTCCCTTGCCACTGGGCCCGCTGCCCCGAAACCTGCCACCCTGACCCATCCTTCACCTCGGGCCGCAGCCCATCGAAGTTGACCTCCACCGACAAGTCCACCGGCAGGACGACAGACTGCGGGTTGGCAGTCAGTACGTAGCGGACATCGCCAGCCGTTCCGAAGGTCCCTTCCGGAAGTCGGTATTCCACGACTGTGGTTCGGGTCTGCCCAGGAGGGATGTCCTGGCCCTGCCAGACAACTTTCGCACCGGCGTCATCCGAGTAGGGTCCGGACGCCGATTCCGGCACAAGCGCCCGACCCTCAGTCACCCTCGCTGATGCATCAGTCGAAGTCTCTGGGATGCGGAATGCCACCCGCTGCCGGAATCCCAACGCCGTGTAGCCCCTGTAAGACGTGGGATCTCCCTCCAACCCATCGGGCACCGCGTTCGTGAAGGAGACGGTCTCCCTCACCTTGGCGGACCCATCGGGAAAGACCGTCACGTGATGACCAATGCTGCGTCTCTGGAACACCGCCAGCTTGCTCACACCACTCTGCAGGAAGACCCCAACGATGTCACCGGGTGAGGTAGCCAGACTCCCGTCGGCACCCGCTGCCCGGACGGCGGACTGAAGTTGGGCATCGGCCGCGAAGACCTGAACGTGCCGCCCCGGGATCGTGTCCCACAACCCCTTCAAGGCGCGGAGCGCAGTCCACCGATCCGACAGGCGGGCCAGGATGTCGCGCCGCAATTGGTCGTTCATTGCCCGGCGCTGGTCCTTGGCACCGGGAACCTCCTCGGGGAACTGGCGGTAGGCGTCGACCAGGACCTTCGTGATCACGTTCTCGCTCGTGAGCGTTCCGTACTCCCCGGAGTCGATTGGTCCGACTGCCCTCAGCAACTCCGCAATGGCGTACATGTCCACAGTGACCACGCCATCCACACGAGGTTGGCCCAGTCCGGCCCACGCGGACATCATGTTCGGGCCGGAGTATGGGAAGTTCGGATGGAAGTTGGAATTGGCGAAGGGGTACTTGCCACCTTCTCGGTACCACGGGAGGCCACCGATCTTCTCCCACTCGTAGGGAGCGTTGTCCGGATTGAAGACACCGCTCGCAGATCCGGACAACGGGACAGTCACCTTGCCCCTGTTCACCTCGATCATGGCGAGGTCGAGCGGTGCGCCCCCGGAGCCGAAGAGTTCCGCGTCATTCAGGGCAGATACCAGGTACCGCTTGGGCCCATTCTCACCCAACGCGTCGGGTAGCGCGGGAGCAACAGCAAGACCGAAATGCGAGGCGCCACGCAGTGTTTGGCCAGCCTGTCCTATGGCTTCGCCGCCCGGCACGCTTCCAGCCACTACTCCCCACGCCTGCATCGTTCCTGCAAGGACCCCTGCGGAACGTGCAAGGCCCTCCACGCCGCGCCCGAGGGCGGGCAGGGAGTCGTACCGCCACGCGAAAGCAACATTCCCCGCGCCCCAAACTCCAAGGCAGGCAGCCAATGCAACTGCATAGAAGGTGGCGCTGACCGGCAGCAGTAGCAGCAGGACACCAAACCTGACGAATCGCCTAGACGTCACGGCGTCCACGACGCCACTGGCCGCAGGCGCGATCAGGGCTCCCAACTGCGCACCAGGACTTACCAAGCGGCGAAGTCCCGACGCTAGAGCCCCTGTCCCCCCACCCGCGAACTGTCCTCGACCAGCTAACGCGGATCATCACGCCTGCTCTGACCTCGCCCCGAGCCACCGCCAAACTCTAGCGGATCTCTGGGCTTGCTCACTGATGCCCAACGTCCGGGTGGGCACATAGCCTGCCGGTGTTGGACCGCAGTGGAGGCCTCAGCCACCGCTCCCTCTGATCACCTCACGAACCGTCCGGAGCATGATCTTGACATCCTCCCAAGGAGACCACGACGCGGCGTAGGCGTTGTCGAAGCGCGCCCGCTCCTCGATACTCGAGTCGCCCCGCAACTCGTGCACCTGCGCCCACCCAGTGAGTCCGACCGGCACGCGGTGACGGGCTCCGTAACTGGGGATCTCCTCCTTGAACTGCGCCACGAAGTGCGGCCGCTCAGGACGAGGGCCCACGAGAGACATGTCACCGCGAAGGATGTTCCAGAGTTGCGGAAGCTCATCCAGCGAGGACCGGCGCAGGAACCGGCCCACAGGGCCGACACGATCGTCGTTGCTGATGTTCCACAGCGTGTCGGACTCGGCGGAGTTGGCCGGCTTCATCGTCTGGAACTTCAGCACCTCGATCGGTCGCTCATCCTGACCCACCCGAGTCTGCCGGAAGAGAATCCCCGCACCCGTTTCACGCGTGATCGCGAACGCGCATACGACCATGACCGGCAAGCAGGAGTACGAACGCCGCGCCGGCCACTACCACGTCGATGGCGCGCTTCACGCCGCGGCGCAGGTATCCGCCCGTCGGCAGCGAAAGCCGCTGCAGGGGGACGCCCCACACTCCGTCACCCACCTGATGACGACTCAAGTCCTCGTAGAACCTGGGGACCACCAAGACCCGAACCTGGCTGGCGGCGCACTGGCGAAGCGGCTCCAGGAGTTCGGACTCCGGGGCCTGCGAGTACGCGACGATCACGACACTCGCCCGCTGGGCCTGACACGTCGCCAACAAGTCCTCCGGGACGCCCAACCGGGGTGTCACCGCCCGGCACCGTGTCGATGACTGGGCGCCACGTGGCCGACGACATCCAGCCCGTACTCGGGTCGCTCCAGCAAGGCCTTGTTGATGCGATCAGCCACACGACCTGAACCGAGTACCACCGCTCGGTCGCTGAACATGCCACGCCGGCGAGAGTAGATGCCCATCCAGTAGGACACGACAAGCGCAACGCATGAACCCGCAAAGGCCAGCGGACCGAATCGGAGAGCTGTCCAGCGCCAAATCGCTCTGGCCGACGATCACCAGTCCTGACGCGATGGTTCCTGTCGCCCCTGCGAACGCCACGAAGACCCTGGGCAGCCTATCCAGTGCAGACAACTCGACCTGGACACCGAACTCGCCTCTGGCCAGCAGCATGGAACAGCGCCAGCAGTGAAACCGCGCCTCGGGCGACCAGTGGCCCGGCGAGGCAACAACCAGCAGGCTCAAGACCACAGACCTGAACCGCTACGAAGATGGCTGCCAGTTCCCGACCCCGAAGCAGCGGGGCGCGGAGCCCGGCCGCCGGCACCATGGTCCTGATTATCGCCACGGCGACTCCCTCTCCTCAATCAGAAGCGCGCCCCTCAGAGACACCGAGTGAATCCCAACAGACGCTCAATCACATCTGCCCAGGCAACGCGTCTGCAAGGCTCCAGAACTCAAGGTATTCGCATCTGGGCTGTGTCGCAATCCGCCGGACGGGTGACAAGCCGGGACACACGTCACCGTCCGTGGCGGCGGCGGCCCCGTCCCCGCCCGACATTCCAGCCCAGTCCGGACGGATCTCACATGCCGTGCCCCGGCCCACCTTGGACAACCGACCTTCGCATTCTTTGTGAAGTTCCTCACCAAAAGGTCCACGGTGATCAATAGCGGCAGTTCGACATGGCCATTCACGCTCCACCGAACTTCCAACATCCCCGGAAAAGGATACCTTATCCCACGTTCCCTTCCCTTGCCTTGCCTCGAGCGAGCCGCCAATCGGGGTTCACCCGCTTGCCGCGGAACCCCGCAAGAAGTTGACGCTCCGTGGATCGACCCGCTCCCCCAGGCGGCCCCCCACATGAGCCTCTCCACGACGCACCGCTGCGCCCGCGCCAGTAAGGTGCCGACATGCCCGCCGTCCATCGTCCCGTCCGCCTGACGTTCCCGCAGACCCAGGTGCGCGAGCCCGTCGTCTACCACCTCGGTGTGGACTACGGGGTCGTGACGTCGATCCGCCGCGCCTCGATCGAGGACCACTTCGGCTGGATGGTCCTGGAGATGACCGGCGAGCCGGATCAGCTCGACGCTGCCGAGGCCTACCTCACGTCGCTGGGCATCGAGGTCGACCCCGTGCTCGGCGACATCGTCGAGGGCTGAGACCGGGGGCGCTCGCGCCGCACCCCGCGTGCGGCCGGGAGTCAGACGAGGTCGACGCCCACCGCGACGTTTGCCTGCACCTCGCCGGCGATCCGCTCGAGCACCTCGGCACTGGCCGACGCATCGACGGTCAGCACCATGACGGCCTCGCCGCCGACGGTCTCGCGGGAGACCTGCATGCCGCCGATGTTGATCCCGGCATCGCCGAGCGCGCCGCCAACCGCCCCGACGACGCCCGGGCGATCGCCGTACCGGAGCACGACCAGGTGCTCGGACAGCGGCACCTCGAGGTCGAAGTCATCGATCTCGACCAGCTTCGCCACGTCCCCGCGCGGGCCGGACAGGGTGCCGCCGACGCTGAGGGCCGTGCCGTCGGACAGGGCCAGGCGCACGCGGACCAGGTTGCGGTGGTCGCCACCGTCCGCGTCGGTCACCAGCGCGACCTCGATGCCCCGATCCCGGGCGATCAACGGGGCGTTGACGTAGGAGACCTGCTCCTCGGACAGTGGCGTGAACACGCCCTTGAGCGCGGAGAGCTCGAGGACCTTGACGTCGTTCTCCGTGATCTCGCCGCGCACCTCGACCTCGACGGCCGCCACCGGTGCCGTCGCCAGCGCCGTGGCGATCTGGCCCAGGCTCTCGGTGAGGGGAAGCATCGGGCGCACGTCGTCGGCGATCGCGCCGCCCTTGACGTTCACGGCGTCCGGGACGAGCTCGCCGGCCAGCGCCAGGCGCACGGACTTCGCCACGGCGATGCCCGCCTTCTCCTGCGCCTCGTCCGTGGACGCGCCCAGGTGCGGCGTCACGACGACCTGCTCGAGCTCGAACAGCGGGGACTCGGTGCACGGCTCCTTGGCCCACACGTCGATCCCCGCGCCGGCGACCCGGCCGTCGACGATCGCCTCGTACAGGGCGGCCTCGTCGACGATCCCTCCGCGGGCGGCGTTCACGATCCGCACCGTCGGCTTGACCTTGTGCAGGGCCTCGTCGCCGATCAGCCCGATCGTCTCCGGGGTCTTGGGCAGGTGCACCGTGATGAAGTCGCTGGTGGCCAGCAGCTCGTCGAGCGAGACCATCCGGATGCCCATCTGGGCTGCCCGCGCCGGCTGGACGTACGGGTCGTAGGCAACCAGCTTCACGCCGAAGGCGCTCAGTCGCTGGGCGACGAGCATCCCGATCCGGCCCAGGCCCACCACGCCGACCACCTTGTCGGCGAGCTCCACGCCGGTGTACTTCGAGCGCTTCCATGCCCCGCCCTTGAGCGCCGCGTTGGCCGGCGCGATGTTGCGCGCGCAGGCCAGCAGCAGGGCGACCGCGAGCTCGGCAGCGGAGCCGATGTTCGAGGTCGGGGCGTTGACCACCATGACGCCGGCCTGCGTCGCCGCGGTGACGTCCACGTTGTCCAGCCCCACGCCGGCGCGGGCGACGACCTTGAGCCGTCGCGCGGCCGCGAGGGCCTCGGCGTCGACCTTCGTGGCGGAGCGGATCAGGATGGCGTCCACGTCGGCGATCGCCGACAGCAGCTCGGCTCGGTCAGCACCGTCGCAGTACCGGATCTCGAAGTCCGGTCCGAGCGCGTCCACGGTGGCGGGGCTGAGTTCCTCGGCGATCAGGACGATGGGCTTGCTCACGGTCAGGCACCCTTCGAGCGGCACGGGGTCGATCCCCACGACTGGGGACGATTCTACCGAGGCCCGGGGCCGTGCCCTGCCGGCCCCGAAGGTCCCGCCGGCCCCCTCCGAACGGCCCTTGTGCCCGGATGTGAGCAACGCAACACCGGCCCCGGCACCGGCCGTGCCCCGGGCGCTGGCACCACGCGGGTGCATCTGGTCCTCGCCGACTCGCTGATGCGCTGCGGCCTGCCCCGGTCCATCCTGTTCCCATGGCCGACCAGCCGGACCGCCGGACCAGCGCGACCGTGAATGCCGCGCTCGTGCTCGTCCTCGCCCTGGTGCCCCTCGGTGACTCCACCTACAGCACCAGCGTCGACCACCGGGAGCAGCGACCGTGGGGCTGCCGGACCTGCCCGATCCCGGCCGAGCCCACCGTGGAGGAACCGGTGGATCCCGCCTTCTAGACGGCACCTTGCGGAAGTTATGCAGAATTTCTTGTCACGACGTGCATCCGGCGCCATGCCCACTCGGGAACTAGTGGGTAGGCCGGTTCAACGGGAGCTGGCACGAGCTGGGACACGACGACTCCGGGGCGGCTCTCAGGGCCCGGGTCGTCAGGTAGCAACTCGTCGCCGGTGCTCACCCCGTGGCGCACCGGCCCGATGACCTCCTGAGGGGGCGAACGGCCCTCCGCTGCCGGCGCAGCGGGGGGCCTTTCGTCCGTCCGCATCGAGATTCCCGCCGCCGCACCAATGCCTGCCGTGCCAGCGAGCCCCCAACGGTTCGCGCCACGCGTGCCGAGCACGGACCAGCGGCCGCCCCACGTCAGGGCGGCCGCTGGTCCGTGCTCGTGGCTCAGCGGGCGGCGGAGCCCTCCTGGTAGTCGGTGTCCTCGGTCTTCACCCAGGACATGAGCTTGCGCAGCTCACGCCCCGTGGCCTCGATCGGGTGCGACTCGGCGGCCAGGCGCAGGGCGGAGAACTCCGGCGCGCCGGCATCCTGGTCGTCGATGAAGCGCTTGGCGAAGGCGCCGGACTGGATGTCGGCGAGCACGGCCTTCATGTTCTCCTTCACGTGCGGGTCGATCACCCGCGGCCCGGAGACGTAGTCGCCGTACTCCGCGGTGTCCGAGATGCTCCACCGCTGCTTGGCGATGCCGCCCTCGTACATCAGGTCGACGATCAGCTTCAGCTCGTGGAGGCACTCGAAGTAGGCGACCTCTGGCTGGTAGCCGGCCTCCGTGAGCACCTCGAAGCCGGTCTGCACCAGCATGGACGCACCGCCGCAGAGCACGGCCTGCTCACCGAACAGGTCCGTCTCGGTCTCCTCCGTGAACGTCGTCCTGATCCCGCCTGCGCGCAACGCCCCGATCGCCTTCGCGTAGGACAGCGCCAGCGGCCACGCGTTGCCCGTCGCGTCCTGCTCGACGGCCACGATCGCCGGCACCCCGCGACCGGCAACGTACTCGCGGCGCACCAGGTGGCCGGGGCCCTTGGGCGCGACCATGCAGACGTCGACGTCGGCCGGCGGCTTGACGTACCCGAACCGGATGTTGAATCCGTGGGCGAAGAACAGGGCGTCGCCGGGGTTGAGGTTCGGCGCGATCGCCTCCGCGTACAGGCCACGCTGGGCGGGATCCGGGACCAGCACCATGATCAGGTCGGCCTCGGCGCATGCGGTGGCGGGGTCGACGACGCGCAGCCCCTCAGCCTCCGCCTTCGCGCGGCTGCGCGAGCCCTCGGCCAGTCCGACGCGCACATCCACCCCCGAGTCGCGCAGGCTCAGCGCATGGGCGTGGCCCTGGCTGCCGTAGCCAAGGACGGCGACCTTGCGGCCCTGGATGATCGAGAGGTCGGCATCGTCGTCGTAGAACAGCTCAGCCACTGTGGCTCCTTGTGTGAGGTGGGCCGGGCGCGAGGCGTCCGGCGGTCGATAGGGATGGATTGTCTCAGGTGCAGGGCCGTGACCCGCCGCCGGCATCTGCTCCGGCTCGCTCCGCCCGCGATCCTGCTCCGCGTCCGCGTTCCTGCTCCACCCGGCGACAGGTGCTCCAGTCGGGACCGGAGCACCTGTTCCCACGTGGAGCACGTGCGATGGGTCGGGGCCGGACGCCGCCGATCCGGTCAGGCAGTCCGGTCGATCGGGCGCAGCGCCCGCTCGGTCATGGACTTCGAGCCCCGGCCCAGGGCGACCGCCCCGGACTTGACCAGCTCGCGGATGCCGAACGGCTCCAGCACCCGGAGCAGGGCGTCGAGCTTGTCCCGGCTGCCGGTCGCCTCGATCGTGACCGCCTCGGGCGCGACGTCGACGACCCCGGCGCGGAACAGCTGCACCGTCTCGAGCACGTGGCTGCGGGTGGTCGCATCAGCGCGGACCTTGACCAGCATGAACTCGCGCTGGACGGAGGTGTCCGGCTCGAGCTCGACGATCTTGAGCACGTTGACCAGCTTGTTCAGCTGCTTCGTGACCTGCTCGAGGGGCAGGTCCTCGACTGCGACCACCAGGGTGATCCGAGAGACGTTCGGCGTCTCCGTCGGGCCCACCGCCAGGGACTCGATGTTGAACCCGCGCCGCGAGAACAGGCCCGCGATCCGGGCCAGCACGCCCGGCTGGTCCTCGACCAGCACGCTCAGTGTGTGACGGCTCATGGCTCAGTCCTCCCGGTCCCACTTGGGCGCCATGTCGCGCGCCACCTTGATGTCGGAGTTGCTCGTCCCGGCCGCGACCATCGGCCACACCATCGCGTCCTTGTGGACCCGGAAGTCCACGACCACCGGCGCGTCGTTGATCGACATCGCCTTCTCGATCGTGGCGTCGACGTCGTCGGCGGAGTCGCAGCGCAGGCCCACCGCGCCGTAGGCGTCCGCCAGCTTCACGAAGTCCGGGAACTGGTGGGTGTGCAGGTCGGTGTTGGAGTACCGCTCGTTGTAGAACAGCGTCTGCCACTGGCGGACCATGCCCAGCGCCTCGTTGTTGATCAGCGCGACCTTGATCGGGATGTTGTTGATCGTGCAGGTGGCCAGCTCCTGGTTGGTCATCTGGAAGCAGCCGTCGCCGTCGATGGCCCAGACCGTCTTCTCGGGCGCGCCCACCTTGGCCCCCATAGCGGCGGGAACCGCGAAGCCCATCGTGCCCAGGCCGCCGGAGTTGATCCACGTGCCGGGCTTCTCGTACTGCACGAACTGCGAGGCCCACATCTGGTGCTGGCCGACCCCGGCAACGTACAGGGCGTCCGGGCCGGCGATCGCCCCGAGCCGCTCGATCACGTACTGCGGAGACAGCGAGCCGTCCTCCGGCACCGAGTAGCCCAGCGGGTAGGTCTGGCGCCAGTGGTTCAGCTCGGCCCACCAGCCCTCCAGGTCCAGCCCACGGCCGGTCGCCTGCTCGGCCTGCAGGGCGAGGATCAGCTCCGCGATGACCTCCTTGGCGTCACCCACGATGGGAACGTCGGCGCGGCGGTTCTTCGAGATCTCCGCAGGGTCGATGTCCGCGTGGATGACCTTCGCGCCCGGGGCGAACGTCGACAGCTGGCCGGTCACGCGGTCGTCGAACCGCGTGCCCAGCGCGATCAGCAGGTCGGAGGACTGCAGCGCCCCGACGGCCGCGACCGTCCCGTGCATCCCGGGCATGCCCAGGTTCTGCCGATGGCTGTCGGGGAACGCCCCGCGTGCCATCAGCGTCGTCACGACCGGGATCCCGGTCAGCTCCGCGAGCGCGCGCAGCTCGACGGACGCTCCCGATCGGATGATCCCGCCGCCGACGTAGAGCACCGGCCGACGCGACTGCATGATGAGCCGGGCCGCCTCGCGGACCTGCTTGGCGTGCGGGCGGGTCGTGGGCCGGTAGCCGGGCAGGTCGATCTTCGACGGCCAGTGGAACGTGGTCTGGCCCTGCAGCGCGTCCTTGGAGATGTCCACGAGCACCGGACCCGGGCGCCCCGTCGAGGCGATGTGGAAGGCCTCGGCGATCGCGCGCGGGATGTCATCGGCGTTGGTGATCAGGTAGTTGTGCTTGGTGATCGGCATCGTGATCCCACGGATGTCGGCCTCCTGGAAGGCATCGGTGCCGATGGAGGCCGAGTTCACCTGGCCTGTGATGGCCACCATCGGCACCGAGTCCATGTACGCGTCGGCGATCGGCGTCACCAGGTTGGTGGCTCCCGGGCCGGAGGTCGCCATGCAGACCCCGACCCGTCCGGTCGCGTACGCGTAACCCGCTGCTGCATGCCCTGCGCCCTGCTCGTGGCGGACGAGGACGTGCCGGACCTGGGTGGAGTCCATCAGCGGGTCGTATGCCGGCAGGATCGCCCCGCCCGGGATGCCGAATACCGTGTCGACACCGGCGGCCTCCAGCGAGCGCACCAGGCTGCTCGCCCCGGTGATCGTCCCAGTGGTCTGGCTCTGTGCCGTCGTCATCGTCGGCTCCCTTGCTGTGGTCGGGCGTTGGTGGTCGGGCGTTGTGTGGGCAATCCTGTCAGTGCATCGTCTGTGCAAATGAAAGACCCCGTGGCCCGAGGGCTCACGAGGTCACGTCGGAGTAGGGAACAGTCAGGCTGGGGTTCCCACCCCGGCGTGAGTCGCTACTACGAGAATTCGCACGGGCACATGGTGCACACGTATGACCCCCCGGCGCAACCCCTCCACCAGAATGTCCACCATGTGAGACCAGCAATCTCACCCGTTGCCGACGGGTGCGTTCGCCCGGCCCGATCGCTGCGCCGGATCGCCCGGCCCGATCGCCCGGCCCGTTCGCTCCGCCGGGGCGCTCCGCCGGGGCGCTCCGCCGGGGCGCTGCCCCACCGCAGCCGGGACGAGCGCGCCGCTCAGTCGCAGACCGCGCCCCGGGAGGCCGAACCCACCAGCTTGGCGTACTTGGCCAGCACCCCACGGTCGTAGCGTGGGGGCAGCGGCCGCCAGCCAACCCGGCGGGCCGCCAGCTCCGACTCGTCCACCAGGACGTCGAGCCGCCGGTTGGGGATGTCGATGCGCACGACGTCGCCGTCGCGCACCAGGGCGATCGTGCCACCGTCGACAGCCTCCGGCGCCACGTGCCCGACGCACAGGCCGGTGGTGCCCCCGGAGAACCTGCCGTCGGTGATGAGCAGGACGTCCTTGCCCAGGCCCGCGCCCTTGATAGCGGCGGTGATCATGAGCATCTCGCGCATGCCCGGTCCACCCTTGGGTCCCTCGTACCGGATGATCACGACGTCGCCGGCCCGGATGCTGCCGTCCTCGAGGGCGTCCATCGCAGCACGCTCGCGCTCGAACACCTTCGCCGGGCCCTCGAACACCTCCACGGGGATCCCCGCGTTCTTCACGACGGCACCGTCGACAGCCAGGCTGCCGCCGAGGATCGTGATGCCACCGGCGCCGGCCATCGGGTCTGACAGCGCCCTGAGGATCGTGCCGTCCGGATCAGGGGGCGCGACGTCGGCGAGGTTCTCGGCGACGGTCCGTCCGGTCACGGTGAGGCAGTCGCCGTGCAGCAGCCCCGCGTCGAGCAGGGCCCGCATCACCACCGGCACCCCCCCAACCCGGTCGACGTCGCTCATGACGTAGCGGCCGAACGGCTTGAGGTCGGCCAGCAGCGGCACCCGGGAGCCGATCCGGTGGAAGTCGTCCATGACGAGGTCGACCCCGGCCTCGTGCGCGATCGCCAGCAGGTGCAGCACGGCGTTCGTGGAGCCGCCGAGGGCCATCACGACGGCGATCGCGTTCTCGAGGGACTGCCGCGTGATGATGTCCCGCGTGGTGATCCCCCGGCGGAGCAGCTCGACGACGGCCTCGCCGGAGCGCCGGGAGAACCCGTCGCGGCGACGGTCGACGGCCGGGGGGGCTGCTGAGCCGGGCAGGCTCATGCCCATCGCCTCGGCCGCCGAGGCCATGGTGTTCGCCGTGTACATCCCGCCGCAGGCGCCCTCGCCCGGGCAGATGGCCCGCTCGATCCGGTCGACCTCCTCGCGGCTGATCAGCCCGCGCGCGCACGCGCCGACCGCCTCGAAGGCATCGATGATGGTCACGTCCCTGCCGTCGATGTTGCCCGGCAGGATGGACCCGGCGTAGACGAACACGCTCGCGACGTCGAGCCGGGCGGCGGCCATGAGCATCCCGGGCAGGCTCTTGTCGCACCCGGCGAAGGTGACCATCCCGTCGAGGCACTCGGCCTGCATGACGGCCTCGACGGAATCAGCGATGATCTCCCGGCTCACCAGCGAGAAGTGCATGCCCTCGTGCCCCATGGAGATGCCGTCGGAGACCGAGATCGTGCCGAACTGCAGGGGGAACCCGCCGGCGGCGTGCACGCCCTCCTTGGCCGACCGGGCCAGTCGCTCCAGGGAGAGGTTGCACGGGGTGATCTCGTTCCAGCTCGAGGCGATCCCGATCTGGGGCTTGGCGAAGTCCTCATCACCCATGCCCACCGCGCGCAGCATCCCGCGGGCCGCGGCCCGCTCGAGGCCGTCGGTCACCGTGCGGCTGCGCGGCTTGATGTCGGGGGTGCTCGGGGCGTCCATGGTGGTCATGGCAGTCAAGCGTAGTCAGCCGTGCACCGGCAGTGCGTCCGCCCGCATGGATGCGGGGGTCGCGGCGTCGACGTCACGCCCCGACGGCACGACCGCGCCGACGTCCCCGGCGATTCGTCAGCCGTGTTGTGCGGCCGGGCTGCGAGGATCCCGGCGGGCGACTCGAGGAGGGAACCATGACCAGCACTGCGACGGACCGCAGCGAGCTGAAGGACACCGGCTACGAGATCTTCATCGCGGCCCTGTCGCTGCTGTCGATCGTCAACCTGGTACTGGGCTGGTCGATCGAGAGCGTGGCGATGGGTGCCGTCCTGGCCGTCATGGACTGGATCCTCAGCGTCATCCTGATGGGAGACTTCGCCTACCGGCTGGCGACCGCGGAGTCCCGCTCGCGGTACTTCTTCCGGGAGTTCGGCTGGGCCGACCTCCTGGCCAGCCTGCCGTTCTTCCAGATGAAGTTCCTGCGGATCTTCCGGCTGGTGCGGGTGTTCCGCGTCTTCCGCGCCACCGGCGCACGGCGGGTGTTCGTGACCCTGATCCGCGACCGGGCCGGCAGCGCCCTGCTCAGCCTGCTGCTCGTGGCGATCCTGGTCCTGCAGTTCGGCAGCCTGGCCGTCCTCAATGCCGAGGAGGATGCCGAGGGGGCCAACATCACGACCGCCTCCGATGCCCTCTGGTACCTGCTGGTGACGATGTCGACCGTCGGCTACGGCGACCAGTTCCCGGTCACCACCACGGGACGGATCCTCGGTGGCCTGGTCATCGTGGTGGGCGTGGGCATCTTCGGCACCCTCACCGGTTTCCTGGCCAACACCTTCCTGGCCTCCCCCGAGGTCGACGAGCCGGTCGAGGCCGGCCCCGCGGGCACCGCGGTGTCCCCTGCCCTGGCTCCGGACGTGACCGCAGAGCTGCGGGAGCTGCGTGAGCAGCACCGCGCAGCCCTGGCGCGGATCGATCGCCTGCTGTCGGATGGCTCCTGACGGCCGGGGCTGGGTGGGTCGCAGCGGGCGCTCGGTCGGGACGGCTCGCCGCTGAACCGTCCCGACCGAGCCGTGGCGAGGACCTCGACACGCGGTCATGCGCGGAGCTCGAAGCGCTCGACGAGCTCCTGACCGGCGCGCCACCGGATGCCCTGCCACCGTCGCCTACGCGCGGCCGGAGGCCTCCGACTGGGGCGGCACGATGGCGTTCACCAGCGGCTGGCCGGCGCGGTACCGACGGAGCTGGTCGGCGACCAGACGCTGGGCCCGGGGCAGGAAGGCTGACGTGTTGCCCCCGACGTGCGGGCTGACGACGGTATCGGAT
>CAVOXP010000010.1:0-163560 GCA_963700455.1 uncultured Actinomycetes bacterium | reverse complement strand
ACGCCCGCCAGCACAGGCGCATCGAGTTCGTGCACCGCCAGGCGCGCCCCTGTCCGGCGGCGCAGCTCGTGGGCGCCGAGCACGTGGTCGAAGTGCCAGTGGGTGATCACGATCAGCACCACGTCCGGTGCGCCCCGGCCCAGCCGCTGGATCGTGCCCAGGGTGTGCGCCGCGCTGCCGGCATCCACGACCAGCAGCCCGTCCGGGACCTCCACGATGTAGCCGTGGGACATCGCCCGTCCATCGACCCGGTGAATCCCTGTGGTCACCTCCACGGAAGCCTCCTCACCGACCCTGCCGAGCCCATCCGCCCTGCCGCTGCGCCAGCACACCACGATCCCGGTCCGATGGGCAGGGCCATGAGTCCCCACATGCCCGCGACCGGTCGCGCGGGAGGGCGGCCCCGTCGCGCTGGTCACCGACGCGCCCGCACCGCCTTCACCCAGCCCATCACGAGGTCCGCCGCGCAGATGAGGCCCACGCTCCACGCCACCCCCGTGCCCAGGGCAGCGATCACGGCGTCGGACTGCGCGAGGTCGAGCGTGGGGGTCTGCTCCAGCGCCGCCAGGAACGCGGGGTCGAAGAGCTGGTCAGTGGCCACGAGCCAGACGACGATGCCAGCGAATGCGGCGTCCAGCAGGGTGTTGACCACCGCCGCGAGGATCGTCCAGCGGCCGACGAGGTAGAGCACCACGTCGAGCAGGATCCCGGCGACCAGGATGCCCACCAGCCCGGCCGTGACCGCCGGTAGCCCCGAGGCCAGCACCGGCACGCTCACGGCACCGGCAGTGACCTCGTACTGCCACGGCCACAGCACGACGCCGATCAGCAGCACGCTCAGGACGATCCCGGTGATCGTGTCCCCGAGGGTGACGGTTGCGCGGGCGGGCGCAGGCAGGTCCTCGACGGTCCAGTGGCGCTTCATCGAGTGCGGCTGGGCGCCGCTGCGATCCACCACGACGAAGGCGATCGTGACCCAGAACGCGATCTGGACCGCCGCGCTGGCCACGGCCGCGAGGGCCGAGAACACGACCTCGACGGGGTTCTGGCCGGCCAGGCCGCTGGCGATCGCGACGGCCGCGGCGATGATGGGCAGCGCGATGGCGGCCACCAGGCGCAGCACCCGGAGGTAGTCCGGGTAGACCCGCGGACCGACGAGCCACCGCGGTCCGGCCGCCTGGTCGGCGACGCGGCGGGGGTCTCCCAGGGCCTCCAGTGCTTGGCGCTCGGCCTGCTCCGCGGGGGTTCCGGCGGCCACGCGCCGGGTCAGGTCCACCTCGATGCGCTCACGCAGCTCGGCGCGCACCTCCTCGCGGCGGTCGTGCGGCAGCTCGTGGGCCACGGCATCGAGGTAGCGGTCGGTGGGTGTGGGGTCGGTCCGTCCGGACCGGTCGAGCAGGGACATGACGACACCTCCTCCACTCCCAGCCAATCGCCGGCCGTCCGGGCCGTCCAGAGTCCTGTGACCTGTGCCCCGCACGACCGCCGCTCAGGCGACGTGGCCCGGGGGGAGGAGTTGGCGCAGGACGTCGGCGAGGGTGACGACGCCCAGCGTCCGGTCGCGCTCGGTGACCAGGGCCATGTGGTTGCGTGTCTGGCGCATGGTGGCCAGGGCCGCGTGCAGGGTGGTGTCGGCGTCCAGGAGCAGGACCGGGCGGACGAACGATGTCGAGTCGGCGCCGTCTGGCTCGGCCAGGGTGTCACGCACGTGGACGACCCCGGTGATGCGCCCGGGTCGACCGACGAGGATCCGCAGGTGCCCGGTGCGCCGCGTGGCGGCGCGAACGTCCCCGACGGGCGCCCCGGACGGGACCAGGGTCAGCTCTGCGGCGGGGGTGATCAGGTCGCGCACCGGGGTGGCCTGCATCTCGAGGGCCCCTCCGATCGCGGCCGAGAACGAGGCATCGAGGGCGCCGACGTTGACGGAGTGCTCGACGAGGTGGCGGAGGTCCTCGAGGTTCTGGCCGGTGGCGACGGTGTCGGCCGGCTCGACGCCGACGCGTCGGACCAGCTGGTTGGCGGCCCTGTTCAGGCCGCGCAGCAATGGCCTGAACAGGGCCATGAACCCGCGCATCGGCAGGGCCAGCAGGGTCGCGGATCGCTCCGGGTGGGCGATCGCCCAGGACTTGGGGGCCATCTCCCCGACGACCAGGTGCAGGAACGTCACGATGAACAGGGCCAGGATGAAGGCCCCGACATCGGCGACCACCGGGGACAGCCCGACGCCCTCGAGCGCGGGGGTCAGCCAGTGGTGCACTGCGGGCTTGGTGATCGCCCCGAGCGCCAGGGTGCACACGGTGATGCCGAGCTGTGACCCGGCCAGCAGCAGGGTGAGCTCGCTGTGGCTGCGCAGGGCGGCCCGCGCCGATCGGCTGGTGGCCGCGGCGTCCTCGAGCCGGTGCCGCTTGGCCGCCATCAGGGCGAACTCGACCGCGACGAAGAACGCACTCAGGCTGATGAGCACCGCGGTGGCGATGACGACGAATGCGACGGACTCGCTCATCACGCACCCGCCTCCGGCGTGGGGCCGGGCTCGCCGGCCGGCTCCTCGTCAGCCGGGTGCAGGGTGAGCCGCACCGTGGCTGGGACGTACTGGGCCACCTCGAGGACCTCGACGAGCAGGTTGAGCATCCGGGGGCCGTCCTCGCGGGCCAGGTCGGCCGGGTCGGGCGGAAGCGGGACCACGACGGTGGCGCCCGGGGCCGGGAGGCTGCCGTGCTGGGCGATCGTGAGCCCGGCGATGGTCTCGTAGTCCCCGCGCGGGAGGTCCACGTCGAGGGCTCGCTCGACCTCGTCGACGTGCACGGAGCCGGCCATGACCCAGATCCCGTCGTCTGGCTCGGGGGGTCGGTCGGTCTCCGGGTCGTGCTCGTCGGTGATCTCCCCGACGATCTCCTCGGCGAGGTCCTCCAGCGTCAGGACCCCGGCGAAGCCGCCGTACTCGTCAACCACGCAGGCCAGCTGGTTGTCCGTGGACGTCAGCTCGGACAGCGCATCGGGCAGGGCCATCAGCGTCGGGATCACCAGCGCCGGCCTGCTGATGGTGGTCACCGCGGCGTCGTCGGCCTGTTCGGTGCGCAGCAGGTCGGCCAGGTGCACGACGCCGACGATCGATTCGGGATCCTCGGCCACGATCGGGTAGCGGGAATGCCCCTGGCCCATCTGGGCGCGCACCTCGGCGATCGTGTCGGTCGCCGACACGGTGTCCACGCGGGCGCGCGGGATCATGGCGTGCTCCACGTCACGGGAGGGGAAGTCCAGGATCCGGTCGATCATCACCGACAGCTCCGCCGGGAGGTCGCCGCTGTCCCGGGAATCGGCCACGATGTGCTCCAGGTCCCGCGCCGACGCAGCGTGCTCGACGTCGTGGACCGGCTCGATCTTCAGCGCCCGGAGCACCAGGTTCGAGGCCTGGTCGAAGAACCAGATGAGCCAGCCCATGAGCTTCAGGTACAGGGTGGTCGATCGCGCCAGCCACAGCGCCACCGGCTCGGCCCGCGCGATGGCCAGGTTCTTCGGGAACAGCTCGCCGAAGAGCATCTGCACCAGCGTCGAGAACGTCAGCGCGAGGATCGCTCCGATCCCCATCGACACGGCCGTGGGGATCCCCACCCCGCCGAGCATCGTGCCCAGCGACTGGCCGATCAGCGGCTCGGCCACATATCCGACGAGCAGGCCGGTGACGGTGATCCCCAGCTGCGCCCCGGAGAGCATGAACGACGTCCGTCGGGTCACCGCCAGGGCGCGCGCCGCCGCCGGGTCGCCGGCCTCGGCGCGGGACTTCAGGCGTGACCGGTCGACGGCCATGTAGGCGAACTCCTGCGCCACGAAGTACCCCGTGGCCACGGTGATCAGCAGCACCACCACCACGCCCAGCAGCAACGCACCCACCGTCACCACCGCGGCGACACCCCCACCAGATCCGCGCGGGGCCATACCCCCGAGCGCCGCAGATCCCTGTGCATCATGACGCCGAATCATCCCACGCCGAAGCGGGCATGACCGGGGCGCAGCGCCCGGGAGGGCCCTGTTCGCAGGGCAGTGACCACACGCCGCGGGCGCGAGGCCTCGGGCTGCTCGGCGGGGCCGCGCTCGCCCCAGCTACAGCGTGACGATGCGATCCCGGATCGCGTCGAGGGCCTTGGGCGGGACCTCGGCGAGGCCGGACAGCTCGGTCGCGGACTGGAATCCGCCGATGTGATCCCGGGCTGCCACGACGGTCCGCGCCTGATCCGGGCTGAGCCCCAGGTGCGAGACGAGGAACGCCTCAGGGACGTGGTTGACGTCCACGAGCCCGCCGTCGTCGTACTGGCGCTCCAGGTCCGGCCGGCCGATCCTCAGGTCCCGAGCCAACCCCGGGTCCTTGACGCACAGTGCCACCGAGTCGGCGCGGCGCCTGCGGGCTGCCAGCGAGTGCGCGACGGCCGGGTCCAGCCCGGCTGGGGCGCCCGCCGACGAGGTCCCGAACACCTCGTCGCGGACCCGGAACGCGTGAACCGTTCCCGCGACGGCAAGCACCAGGGCGAGGACCACGCCGACGTCCTGGATCGGCGTGTTGCTCCCGTCCGGGTTGGCTGGGGTTCCGCCCACCAGTCCCCACACGACGAGGTCGGCGGCGATGAGCCCCGTGGCCCAGACCCAGAGGTTTCGGCGGCGCAGCTTGATGGCCGCGTGCAGCGCCGGGGCGAAGGCGAACAGGCCCATCGTGTAGGCCGGGGACCAGACCCACCACCGGTGTGCCCCCGTTCGGGCGCCGGGCGTCGCGAACTGCGCGGTCCACTGCTGGCCGTCCCACCACCGCAGGCGGCCCGACCCGTCGTCGTACCAGCCCGCCGGGGCAGCCGCCCGCGGAGCCCCGGCGGGGTTGACCGTCATGACCGCCACGCACCCGTCCGGGGGGACTCCCCCGCATGCAGGCGGGTCGTCGCGACACGCCTGATCCCGGCCCGGCTGTCGACCCGGTCGGCCCCTGCCGTCGATCTGTTGCGATGGTCCACGTCTTCCCTCTCCGAATCCCCGCGATCCTGTCACCCACCCCTGACAGCAGGCGGGCGCTCAACGACCCGGGTCGGTGCACACCTCGAGGAACACCGCCTCGCTGACCAGCCGGACGCCGAGGTGGCGCGCCTCGCAGGCCCTGCGTGACCGGCTCGGCGGGCCAGCGATGACCAGCAGCGTGGCGGCTGCGGAGCCCCGTCGTCACCACAACCGCCGCCGCGAACGCCGTCATGGGTCCACATCACCGGATTCGGGCCCTCACAACCGGGCCGTTGGTCCCGAAGCCGCCGGACGGACGGTCCGCGCGACCCCGGGGCGGACGGGAGGGTGCGGCGGGCGCCGGTAGTCTCGCCGCCGTGGCCGGGCCGAAGCGACAACAACTGCGCGCGGGGCCACGACCGGGCAGCAGCTCGGCCGGCGAGATCCTGCGGCTGGCCGTGCCGGCGTTCGGCGCCCTGGTCGCCCAGCCCCTGTTCACCCTGATCGACGCAGGCATCGTCGCCACCCTCGGCACCTCGTCGCTGGCAGCCCTCGGAGCCGGGGCGCAGGTGTTCACCACGGTGACCGGCCTGGCCATCTTCCTGGCCTACGGCACGACCTCGGTCGTCGCCCGTCGCGTGGGCGCCGGGCAGGTCGACAAGGGCATCACCGACGGGGTGGAGGGGGTGGCGCTGGGCCTGGTCATCGGGCTGGCCGCAACCGCGGTCACCTGGGTGGCCGGACCCCTGCTGCTGGGGTGGATCGGCACCTCGCCGGAATCCACACCCCAGGCGCTGGCCTACCTGCGCACGATCAGCCTGGCGTTCCCGTTCGCCCTCGCTGCGATGGCCGGCATCGGCGTGCTGCGCGGCCTGCAGGACACCGCCACCACCCTCTGGATCACCGTCGTGGCCGTGGCGACCAACACCGCCCTGGCCGCCTACCTCGTCCTCGTGGCCCGCTGGGGGATCACCGGATCCGCATGGGCGACCGTCGCCGCCGAGGCCCTGGCGGCCGGCCTGTTCCTGTGGGTCGTCGCGAGACGGGCGCGCGAGCACGGCGCGGCGCTGCGGCCCACCCGGTCCGGGGTCCTGGTCGCGGCCCGCGGCGCGGTCCCCCTGTTCTGGCGCACGGTGGCCCTGCGTGCGGTGTTCGTGGTCGCCGTCATGGTCGCCGCCCGGCTGGGCGACCCCGAGCTCGCGGCCTACTACGTGACCTTCACGATCTGGTACCTGCTGGCCCTGGCGATGGACGCCCTGGCGATCGCCGGGCAGGCCCTGCTGGGCCGGCACCTGGGCGCGGGGGCACCGGATGCCGCACGGGCGGTGACCTGGCAGATGACCCGTTGGGGGGTCTGGCTCGGGGTCGTGCTCCTGGTGCTGGTCCTGGCCGTCCGCGGCTGGCTGCCGGGGATGTTCGGCGATGACGCCACCGTGCAGGCGATGGTGTCGGCTGCCCTGGTCGTGGTGGCGCTCCAGCAGCCACTGGCCGGCGTCGTGTTCGTGCTCGACGGGGTCCTGCTCGGGGCCGGCGACGCCGCCTACCTCGCCTGGGCCCAGGTGTTCGCCCTCGCGGCGTTCGGCCCGGCTGCCTGGTGGGTGCTGCGCACCGGCGGGACGGTCCCACAGCTCTGGTGGGCGCTGTCGGTGTTCATGGTCGCCAGGGCGGTCGCGTTCGGCTGGCGGGTCCGCGGTGACGCCTGGCTGGTCACCGGGGCAACACGATGAGCGCCCACCGGCTGGGCGGGCGCTCGTCGAACGGGACCGGGCGCAGCCGGGTCGGGGTGGTCAGCTGTCGCGGGGGGGCGCGGCGTCGGCTGCGCTGCGCGGGGCGGGGATGCTCTCCAGAAGGGAGCGGACCTCGCTCTCGAGGTAGCGGCGGTGGCCGCCCAGGGTCCTGATCGACGTGAGCTTCCCGGAGTTCGCCCACCGGGTCACGGTCTTGGGATCCACGCGGAACAGCGCGGCAACCTCAGCAGGTGTGAGGAGCGGCTCAACTTCGTGCTGCTGGCGTACAGCCATCACGGGCTCCTTGGTGATAGTTCACAGAACGTAACCAAACGGACAAGTCATGGGCAGCATGACACCCGTAATGCGCCCTTTCAAGGCGAGGGGGCATTTTGGCGGGTGAATCTTGCAGAATGTGGGATCGCCACGCCGAGCGCGGCGGATTCGCTGCTCAGCGTGTCGGACCCGGGACAGGACGTGATCGTGCCGGTCACGTTGCGGTCACGTTCCCGCCCCGCGTCCGCGCCCAGACCCGGCCGCACCGGCGTGAGCCGACCCGGCCCCCTGGGACCATCGGTCACCCCGATCCGCCGCCGACACTGCGCACCACGCGCCCGGGATGAGTAAGATGTGCGTCGATCGCGCCCGGCGTGCATCGACGCGCGCGAGTGTCACGCCGGAGCACACGTACCGCCCGGGACAGCACCGGAGGAGGGGGTCGAGCCATGGGGCGCGGCCGAGCGAAGGCCAAGCAGACGAAGGTCGCCCGCCAGCTGAAGTACGGCGGACCGACCACGGACCTGGAGCGACTCCAGGCCGAGCTCGCGGGGTCCGCCGCATCCGAGGCCGACCTCGAGGAGGACGAGCTCGAAGACGACCCCTACGCGAAGTACGTCGAGGACGAGGACGAGCTCGAGGTCAGCGACCCGGCGGACGAGGACGCCTACCAGCACGATCGCTGACGTCCCCGGACGGCACGCACCGGCACCGCCGCCCCCGCGACCGTGCGGCCCCGTGGGCCGCCCCCGCGACCGTGCGGCCCCGACGGGCCGCCCCCGCTAGGAGTGCTCCCCGACGAGGGTGACGGTTCCGCCCGTGCCACCCTTCGCCGCGGCGTCGGAGGCATCCCCGGCCTGGGCCGTGCGGACGTGCCCGCACACCCACGCCGGCACGCCGCGCGCGGCCAATCGGCGCAGCCCAGCTGCCGCATGGTCGGGGTCGACCACCGCCACCATGCCCAGTCCCTCGTTGAACGTGCGCTCCCGCTCCAGCAGCGACACCCCACCGAGCTCCCCGATGAGGCCGAAGATGGGTGGCGGGGTCCAGGTGGGGCGGTCGATCTGCGCATGCAGGCCGACCGGCAGCACCCGCGCGACGTTGGCCGCGATCCCGCCGCCGGTGATGTGCGAGACCGCGTGGATCCCCCCGGCGCCGATGAGGTCCAGCACATCGAGCGTGTAGATGCGGGTGGGCTCGAGCAGCTCCTCGCCGAGGGTGCGGCCGAGCTCGGGGACGTGCCGGTCCAGCGACCAGCCCGCGCGCTCCAGCAGCACGTGGCGTGCCAGCGAGTACCCGTTGCGAGTGCAGCCCGGAGGAGGCCATCGCGATGAGGACGTCGCCATCGCGGACCCGCTCGGGACCGAGCAGCGCGTCGGCCTCCACGACCCCGGTGCCGGCACCGGCCACGTCGTACTCGTCGGGCGCCAGCAGCCCCGGGTGCTCGGCGGTCTCGCCGCCGAGCAGCGCACAGCCGGCGTGCCGGCAGCCCTCGGCGATGCCGGTGACGATGGCCGCGACCCGCTCCGGGACGACCCGGCCGACGGCGATGTAGTCGGTCATGAACAGCGGCTCCGCGCCGCAGACGACCAGGTCGTCGACCACCATCGCGACAAGGTCGATCCCGATCGTGTCGTGGACGTCCATCCGCCGCGCGACGTCGACCTTGGTGCCCACCCCGTCGGTCGAGGTGGCCAGCAGCGGGCGCCGGTACCTCGTGCAGCGCTGAGGCGTCGAACAGCCCGGCGAAGCCCCCGACCCCGCCGACGACCTCGGGGCGCTGGGCGCGCGCGATGGCCGAGCGCATCAGCTCCACGGCCCGCTCGCCGGCCTCGACGTCGACGCCGGCGGCATGCGTACGGCTCGGCGCCCTGGCACGGCTGCGCAACGTCGGCTGCGGCGGGCCAGTCGACGGGGCCTCAGCCACCTCGACGGTCCCTCGAGCAGGTGCTTGCCGAGCAGTTCCGGCTCGCGGCAGGGCGATCGGGTACACGCCGTCGAAGCACGCCCGGCACAGGTTCTCCGCCCCCAGCTCGGTGGCCGTCGATCAGGCCCTCGAGGGAGACGTAGCCGAGAGAGTCGGCGCCGATCGAGTCCCGGATCTGCTCCGACCGTTCGATCGTTGGCCGATCAGCTCGGTGCGCGTCGCGAAGTCGATGCCGTAGAAGCACGGCCAGGTCACCGGCGGGCTCGAGATCCGCACGTGCACCTCGGCGGCGCCGGCCTCGCGCAGCATCCGGACGATCGCCCGCTGGGTGTTGCCGCGCACGATCGAGTCGTCCACGACGACGAGCCGCTTGCCCTCGATGACGTCGCGCAGCGGGTTCAGCTTCAGCCGGATGCCGAGCTGGCGGATCGTCTGCGACGGCTGGATGAACGTGCGCCCCACGTAGGCGTTCTTCACCAGCCCCTGGGCGAACGGGATGCCGCTGGCCTGGGCGTAGCCGACGGCGGCCGGCGTGCCCGGACTCCGGCGTCGGGGATGACCAGGTCGGCGTCGGCCGGGTGCTCCCGGGCCAGGATCCGGCCGATCTCCACGCGGGTCGCGTGCACGCTGCGGTCCGGCGATCCGGGTGTCCGGCCGCGCCAGGTAGACGAACTCGAACAGGCAGCCCTTGGGCTCGGCCGGCGCGAACCGGTCCGATCGCAGCGCCGCGCTCGTCGATGGCGATCACCTCGCCCGGCTCGATCTCGCGCACGAACGTCGCGCCGACGATGTCCAGCGCAGCGGTCTCGCGAGGCCACGACCCAGCCGCCCCGCTCGAGCCGGCCCAGCACCAGCGGCCGGATCCCCTGCGGGTCGCGGGCGGCGTACAGGGTGGTGTCGTCCATGAACACGAGGCTGAAGGCGCCCCGGACGTGCGGCAGCTCGTCGCACCGCCGCGTGTCGAGCATCGACTCGCCCGGATGCGCGGCGAGCAGTGCGGTCAGCAGTTCGGTGTCGCGATCGTGGAGTGCGATCGCGGTGCCCAACGGGAGGGCGCCCGAGCGGGCCTCGCATCGGCGACGCGGGCGGCCAGCTCGCACGGTGTTGGTCAGGTTGCCGTTGTGGCCCAGGGCCAGGTGGCCGGTCGCGGTGGGCCGGAAGGTGGGCTGGGCGTTCTCCCACACGCTGCCCCGGTCGTCGAGTAGCGGCAGTGCCCGATCGCGAGGTGGCCGTGCAGGGAGGCCAGCGCCCCCTCGGTGAAGACCTGGGAGACCAGGCCCATGTCCTTGTAGACGACCGTCTGGTGGCCGTCGCTGACCGCGATGCCGGCCGACTCCTGGCCCCGGTGCTGCAGCGCGTAGAGGCCGAAGTAGGTCAGCTTGGCGACCTCCTCGTCCGGGAGCCCAGACCCCGAAGACGCCGCAAGCGTCCTGCGGCCCCCGGTCCTGGGGGTCCAGGTCGTGGGTGAGCCTGCCGTCGCCGCGCGCCACGGGGTGCAGTCTAGGTGGCCCGGGGGACCAGCGTGCACGCCACGGGCGATCGGCGGCGCGGGGCGGGGCGGGGCGCGGGGCGGGCGCGGCGGCGGCGGGCGCGGGGCGGGGGCGGGCCGGGGCGGGCGCGGGGCGGGGGCGGGCGCGGCGGGGCGGGCGCGGGGCGGGGCGGGCGCGGGGCGGGGCGGGCGCGGGGCGGGCGCGGGCGCCGGGGCGGGCGCGCGCGGGGCGGGCGCGGGGCGGGCGCGGGGCGGGCGCGGGCGGGCGCGGGGCGGGCGCGGGGCGGGCGCGGGGCGGGCGCGGGGCGGGCGCGGGGCGGGCGCGGGGCGGGCGGGGCGGGGCGGGCGGGCGCGGGGCGGGGGCGGGGCGGGCGCGGGGCGGGCGCGGGGCGGTCGCGGGGGGGCGGGGCGTCTCTGGCGCGGCGGCCGGGCGCGCGGGAGAATGCCGGCATGGCACGGGCACGGATCGACGCGACGAGGGTACGGCCGCCGTCCGGGCATCGGTGCGCGCAGACCTGGCCGCCGACGGTCTCGCGCCCCCGGACCGCACCACTCGACGCCTCGCTGTTCGCTACACGCTCCAACTGCTCGCCGACCGGGCCCCCGGACACGCCGTGGAGGTCCGGATCCCCCCGTTCGCCGCCATCCAGGCGATCCCCGGACCGGTCCACCGACGCGGCACCCCGTCGGCGGTGGTCGAGATGGATCCTGGGACGTGGTTGGCGCTGGCGACCAGGTGGTTCCACCTGGGAGGACGCCCGGACCAGGGGCCTGATCCGGGCCAGCGGCGAGCGCGCCGACCTGTCGCCGTGGCTGCCGTTGCTGGGCGTGACCGGACGCGGGGCCAGATCCGATCCGCAGGCGGGCACGGACCCCGCAGACGACTAGCGCGATCCCAGGACCATCCACGCCGCCCACCCCCGACTTCCGCGCACCGTTGCCCGCCCCTCCCGCGCACCGTTGCCCGCCCCTCCCGCGCACCGTTGCCCGCCCCTCCCGCCCCGCCCTTCCCAGCGATGCTCCGTCTGAGTTCGTTTGCTCCGGTCCGGGACGGAGCACACGGCCCCGTACGGAGCAAACGACCCGGGTGGAGCACACGGCCCCGGACGGGGCACCGGCAGGTCGCTGGAGCACACGTCGCCGCCGGATCCCTCGGGACAATCCACAGATCGACGATCGACTCTGGAGTCCACGCGGGTGTGGGCACCACGATCGCCCAGTGGAGTTGCCGGGGATCACAACGCGCGAGCGCGCTGTCGCAGCTGGGATGGCGCCGTCTGAGTGGCGCCACACCAGGCGGAGCCTGACGAGAGTGGCTGCCCGCGCGTACGCGCCCACAACCGGGCTGGCTGCCGAGCAGATCCACCTGCTGAGGGCCCGCGCCGTGCTCGGGCGGTTGCCGCACACGGTCGCCAGCCACCTCACGGCCGCCGCCCTGTGGCAGTTGCCCGTTCAGGGGTCACACCTGGAGGTCGTGCAGATCTCCCCCACCGCCGATCGTCGGGGACGTCCCAAGTCCGCGCCCGGCTATCGAATGCACTCGCGGGCGATCCCCGGTGACCGCCGGGCCGAGCACGAGGGAATCCCCGTCACGGATCCCCTGCTCACCGTCCTCGACAGCGCGCGGGTACTCGATCCCGACTGGGGCGTGGTGATGGCAGATGCCGCGCTCCGCAAGGGCTTGATCGACCTCACCGGTCTGGCATCGGGCGCGAGCCTCGTCGCGCGACTCCGCGGATCAGCCCGGGCGCGCCGGCTTCCTGACGTCGTGAACTCCTCGGCGGAGAGCCCAGGCGAGAGTCTCCTGAGACTGCGACTGCAGCGGATGGGCCTCGACCCGGTGCCACAGGTGGTCATCGGCGCCTATCGCGTGGATTTCCTGATTGAGGACTGCCTTGTTGTCGAGTTCGACGGCCGCAGCAAGTACGAGGTCGATGCGGACCCGGAGCTGGCCCATTGGAAGGCCAAGGTGCGCCACGACGAGCTGACCGAGACCGGCCTCGAGGTGCTCCACGTGACCTGGGGCGACCTCTGGCACGAGCCGGTCCTGGGTTCGCGCGTCCGGCAGGCGCTGGGACGCGCCCGATCCCGCCGAGGCCGCTGGTGAGCACGAAGCTCTTCTCCCGCTCCGGCTGAGCACCTTTGCTCCGGTCTGGACCGGAGCAAAGGTCTCGTGGCGGAGCATCAGCTGAGGAGCGGGGGGCGGAGGGGCGGAGGGCGCCGTGGGGCGGAGGGCGCCGCGGGGCCGGGAGCGGCGGGGCGGAGGGCGCCGCGGGGCCGGGGAGCGGGGGCGGAGGGCGCCGCGGGGCCGGGGCGGCGGGGCGGGGGGCGCCGCGGGGCCGGGGCGCCGGGGCGGAGGGCGCCGCGGGGCCGGGGCGGCGGGGCGGGAGGGCGCCGCGGGGCCGGGGCGGCGGGGGCGGAGGGCGCCGCGGGGCCGGGGCGGCGGGGGCGGGGCGGCGGGGCCGGCGGGGCGGAGGGCGCCGCGGGGCCGGGAGGGCGCCGCGGGGCCGGGGCGGCGGGGCGGAGGGCGCCGCGGGGCCGGGGCGGCGGGGCGGAGGGCGGCGGGGCGGCGGGGGCGGGGGGCGCGCCGGGGGTGGGGATCAGCCCACCGCGCGGCGGCCCTCGGCGGCGGCGACGACGACCCGCTCGATCCGCGCCGCCCGGGTCGCCGGGCGCTTGGCGCTGACCACGTACCAGAGGCTCTGCTTGCGGGCGCCCGGCGGCATGGCGTCGAAGAACGCCCGCGCGGCTGGCTGGGCGTCGAGCGCAGCAGCGAGATCGACGGGCACCTCCAGTCGCTCCACCGAGTCCAGCAGTTCCCATGATCCGTTCGCCCGGGCCACCTCGATCGCCCGGAGGCCGCGGTCGGTCATCAATCCCGACGCGATGAGCCGCTCCACGCGGACCTTGTTGGTCGCAGCCCACGTCGACCCCGGCTTGCGGGGGCTCAGCAGCAGCATCGAGGTCTGGGCATCCCGCGTGCGGATCGTCGAGTCGATCCAGCCGTAGCAGAGCGCCTCCTCGACGACATCGTCGTACGTCGGGGCTGGCCTGCCCGAGGATCGCTTGTACGTGACCAGCCAGATGCTCGGCGAGGTGTCAGCGTTCTGCTGCAGCCACGCGCGCCACTGCGCCCGCGAGGTGACCAGCACCTGCTCCAGGTCGTCGAGTCCCACCCGAGCAGGGTAGGGCGGCACCCGGCGACGCGTCAGGAGCAGGCCGATCCCGCCGCGCCACGCGCCGGCACCCCAGCCGCCGTACGCACGCCGGCGCCCCAGCCCCGGCCGCTCCACCGGCCAGATGCTCCGCCACCGGCCAGGTGCTCCGGCCAGGACCGGAGCACCTGATCTCAGACGGAGCATCGGCGCGGGGGGCGGGGGCGCGGGGCGCGGGGGCGCGCGGCGGCGCGCGGCGGGGCGCGGGGCGGCGCGGGCGCGCGGGGCGCGGGGCGCGGGGGCGCGGGGCGCGCGGGCGCGCGCGGGGCGCGGGGGCGCGGGCGCGACCCGCCCCCGCCGACCAGCCCTACTCGAAGAGTCCCGGGAGCGTCGCGGCCCGGACAGCCCGCAGCTCGTCGAGCGGCAGCACCACGGACTCGCCGTGCACCGCGTCGATCACCAGCGCCTGCGCGTCCCCGCCGAGCCCCGCCTCCGCCCCGATCCCGGAGTCGACGACCCCGATCCGGGTGGCGGGGAAGTCGCGCGCGGCGCACATCTCGGTGAACCGCAGCTCCTCGGAGCGCGGCACCACGACCACGGCACGCGTCGCCGACTCCGCGAGCAGGAACACGAACGGGTCCAGGCCGTCGGGCACCCAGCACCGGGCCCCGATCCCGGCCCGCAGCGCCATCTCCACGAGCGCAACCGCAACGCCCCCGTCGGACACGTCATGGGCGGCGGTGAGCATGCCGTCCCGGGAGCCAGCGACCAGGATCTGGCCGAGCTGGCGCTCCGCCTCGAGGTCCAGGTGCGGCGGCATGCCGCCGAGGTGCCCGTGCACGACATGCGCCCACTCCGAGCCCCCGAACTCGTCGCGGGTCTCGCCGAGCAGGTAGATGAGGTCGCCGTCGGGCCCCCAGGCCATCGGGGTGCGGCGAGCGACGTCGTCGATCACGCCGAGCACGCCGACGACGGGCGTGGGGTGGATCGCGACGTCGCCGGTCTGGTTGTAGAACGACACGTTGCCGCCGGTCACCGGCGTCCCCATGGCCAGGCACACGTCGGCAAGGCCGGTGACGGCCTCGGCGAACTGCCACATGACCTCCGGATCCTCCGGCGAGCCGAAGTTCAGGCAGTTGGTGACGGCCATCGGAACCGCACCGGTCACCGCCACGTTGCGGTAGGCCTCGGCGTAGGCCAGCTGGGCCCCCGCGTACGGGTCGAGCGCGGCGAACCGGCCGTTGCAGTCCGTGGCCAGCGCGACGCCGCGCCCGGTCGCCTCGTCGACGCGGATGACCCCGGCGTCCTCCGGTTGGGCGAGCACGGTGTTGCCCTGCACGTAGCGGTCGTACTGGTCGGTGACCCAGTCCTTGGCGGCCAGGTTGGGCGAGCCGAGCAGCTGCACCAGCGTCTCGTGGATCCCGGCGGCCGTGGTCGGCCGGGCGAGCCGCTCGGGAGTGGGGGCGTCGTCCTGCCGGGCCGTCAGCCACGCCGGCCGGGCCATGGGCCGGTCGTAGACCGGGCCCTCGTGGGCGACCGTGCGCGGCGGGACGTCGACGATCCGCTCGCCGCGCCAGTCGATGGTGAGCCGACCGGTGTCGTTGACCTCGCCGATCACCACCGCCTCGATGTCCCACCTGGCGCAGATCGCCATGAAGTCGTCGATCCGGTCGGGTCGCACGACAGCCGCCATGCGCTCCTGCGACTCGCTCATGAGGATCTCCTCGGGCGAGAGCGTGGGGTCGCGCAGCAGGACCCGGTCGAGGACGACGTGCATGCCACCCTCGCCGTTGCTGGCCAGCTCGGAGGTCGCGCACGAGATGCCCGCCGCACCGAGGTCCTGGATGCCCTCGACCAGCCCGGCGCCCAGGACCTCCAGCGTGCACTCGATCAGCAGCTTCTCCATGAACGGGTCGCCGACCTGGACCGCCGGGCGCTTGGTCGGGACCCCACCCTCGAAGGTCTCCGAGGCCAGGATGGACGCCCCGCCGATGCCGTCGCCGCCGGTGCGCGCCCCGTACAGGACCACGAGGTTGCCGACGCCCCGTGCCGTGGCGAGGTGGATGTCCTCGTGCTTCATGACCCCGACGCACAGGGCGTTGACCAGCGGGTTGCCCTGGTAGACCGCGTCGAACACGATCTCCCCGCCGATGTTGGGCAGGCCCAGGCAGTTGCCGTACCCGCCGATCCCGGCGACCACGCCGGGCAGGACGCGGCGCGTGTCCGGATGGTCGGCCGCGCCGAACCGCAGCGGGTCCATGACGGCCACGGGACGGGCGCCCATGGTGATGATGTCGCGCACGATGCCGCCGATGCCGGTGGCCGCGCCCTGGTAGGGCTCGACGTACGACGGGTGGTTGTGCGACTCGACCTTGAACGTCACCGCCCAGCCGTCCCCGATGTCCACGACCCCGGCGTTCTCGCCCATGCCGACCAGCAGGGCGTCGGTCTCGGGCTTCTTCTCGCCGAACTGGCGCAGGTGGACCTTGGAGGACTTGTACGAGCAGTGCTCGCTCCACATGACCGAGTACATGGCCAGCTCGGAGGACGTGGGCCGGCGGCCGAGGATCTCGCGGATCCGCTCGTACTCGTCCGGCTTGAGGCCCAGCTCGGCGAAGGGCTGCGGGGTCTGCGGGCTGCCCTCGGCCTGCCCGACGGTGTCGATCATGCGCGGGCTCCCTGCACAGCGGTCGCGCCGGCGACGGATCCCCCGGCGGCCAGGTGGGTGAGGATCGAGGTGAAGAAGCCGAGCCCGTCGTCCCCGGGGCCGGTCAGCGCCTCGACGGCGTGCTCCGGGTGCGGCATGAGGCCCACGACGTTGCCCGCCTCGTTGCAGATCCCGGCGATGTCGCGCTGGGAGCCGTTGGGGTTGACGCCCGCGTAGTACGCGACCACCCGGCCCTCGGCCTCGAGCGCGTCGAGGGTGGCCTCATCGGCCTGGAAGCGCCCCTCGCCGTTCTTCAGCGGCACCACGATCCGGTCGCCCGCCTGGTAGTCCCGGGTCCACGGCGTGGCGGCGTTGGCGATCTCGAGCTCCTGGTCGCGGCAGACGAAGTGCAGCCCCGCGTTGCGGGTCAGCGCCCCGGGCAGCAGGTGGGACTCGCAGAGGATCTGGAAGCCGTTGCAGATGCCGAGCACCGGCAGCCCGCCACGCGCGGCGGCGATGATCGAGTCCATCGCGGGGGCGAACCGGCTGATGGCACCGCAGCGCAGGTAGTCGCCGTAGGAGAACCCGCCCGGCAGGACCACGGCGTCGACGCCGGACAGGTCCGCCTCGGCGTGCCAGAGGGCCACGGGCTCCCCGCCCGCGATGCGCACGGCCCGCGCGGCGTCCCGGTCGTCGAGCGAACCGGGGAAGGTGACGACCCCGACGCGCATCAGGCCTGCGCCTGCGGGGTGTCGCACGTGCAGTCGTCACAGTCGCAGGCGACGTCCTCGTCGGCGACCTCCTCGTAGATCTCGTAGTCCTCGATCACGGGGTTGCTCAGCAGGGAGCCGGCGAGGTCGTCGAGGCGCTCGGCGAGCCTCGGCGTCGATCTCCCCCTCGACCTCGATCTCGAAGCGCTTGCCCTGGCGGACGGACGCGACGCCGGTCAGGCCGAGCCGGCCGAGCGCGCCCATCACGGCCCGGCCCTGCGGGTCGAGGATCTCGGGCTTGAGCATGACGTCCACGACTACGCGGGCCACGGTGACTCCTGGGGATGCGGCGGAAGTGCTGGGGCCCAGCCTACTGGGGTGGTCTGGGATCCCCCGAGCGCCTCACGGCGGTGCGCGACCGCCGGCGGCGCACCAGCGCGATGACCCCACCGAGCAGGGCGAGCATGAGCACCAGCGCGAGCAGCGGGGCCAGCAGCGCGGCCAGCGACAGCCCCGCGGAGACGCCGTCCTCGACGGTGCTCACGACGGGTCCGCCGGCCCCAGCCGTCGTCACGTTGATCACCGGCCGGGCCGCCGCCTTCGTCGCGTGCACGCCCGCCGCGGTGGCCAGGCCGAGGACCAGCGCCAGCGCCTGGGGCCATTCGCTGTCCGCCCCGGTGGCGGCCCCGGCGAACAGGATCGCCCCCGCCGCGGGCCGGACGAAGGTCTGGATCGCATCGTTCACCGAGTCGACGGCCGGCACCTTGTCCGCCAGCACCTCGACCACCAGCAGGACGCCGAGGATGATCAGGGCCGCGTTCGAGCCGAGCAGGTCGTAGGGCTCGCCGAAGCTGTAGACGTCGAACCGGACCAGCAGTCCCGCGATCAGCAGCGGGATGTACGCGTTCAGCCCGGCCGAGACGGCCAGGCCGAGCCCGGTGATGAGCACGGCCCCGGATTCCATGGGCGCAAGGGTAGGTCGTCACGGGCCGGGCACCGTAGGTCCTCGCCGGCCGGGCAGGCCGCGGTCGTCACGGGCCGGCCCAGGCCGGGGCCGTTACCGGTCGTCCGTGGCGGCCTGCGGCGTCCCGGCCCCCATCGAGCCGAACAGCTGCGCGGCCTCGGCCGGATCCCACTTGAGGACCCACTGGCCGCCCTCCCAGTTGTCCCCCTCGAGGGTCGGCACCGAGGTCACCTCACCTGCCCCGGAGGCGACGCGGCCCATCCCGATCCCGAGTCGGGCCAGGCTCGGCGACCCCGTGCCCTCGTCGACCTTCACGGAGTCGAGCACGGCATTGACGATGCTCAGCTGGCGGACCGGGTTGAGCACGGTCTGCCAGGAGAGCATCTGCTTCATCATGAGGCGGACGTACTCCTGCTGGCGCTGCATCCGCCCGAGGTCCCCGGTGGGGTCGGCGTAGCGCATCCGGACCCACGCCAGGGCGTCGCGACCGTCCAGGGTCTGGCAGCCGGCCTCGACGTCCAGGCCGCTGTTCTTGTCCTGGATCGGCTTGTCGAAGCAGACCTCGACGCCACCCACGGCATCGGTCATGGTCACGATCCCACCCATGCCGACCTCCATGTAGTGGTCGACGTGCAGGCCCGTGTTGTACTCGATCGTCTCGCTGAGCAGGGGCGCCCCGCCGTACGCGTAGGCGGCGTTGACCTTGCCCGAGCGGGCCCCGACGTCGCTGCCATCGGTGGCGACGTGCGCGGGGATGGTCACCCAGGAGTCGCGCGGGACCGAGACCAGCGTCGGGGCACCGGTGCCCTGCATGTGGACCAGCATGATCGTGTCGGTGCGCTTGCCCTCCTCGCTGCCGGTGCGCAGCTGCTTGCGCTCCTTCTTCGTGAGGTTCTCGCGACTGTCCGAGCCGACCAGCAGCCACACCGTGCCCGGCGTGTCCGCGATCGGGTTGGCCGACAGCGCGTCCACCTTCGGCAGCGCCACCGCGGCGTACACGAGCAGGCCGATCAGCCATGCGACGTAGGCGATGGCAGCCCACTTGAGGATGCGCAGGGGCCGGATCCGCCGGCGACGGGTGATGGTCCCCCCAGCCGGGGGCGCGGCCTGCGCGGGTGCGGCGGGCTGGGGCGCGGCCGCGCGCGGCCGCAGCGGCGGCAGACCCCCCTGGCGCGTCGTCCTCCGAGTCCTCGCGCTCTGCTGCCCACGTGCCGTCCGGCAGCCGTCGGTAGAGCGTCGAGCCTGTCACCGGCACATGATCGCATGAGCCTGCCCGAGCTCCGCACAATGTCGGCTGCCGCCCTGCGGATGGGTCCGGTCAGCGGCCCGCTCACCGCGACCCGGGCGCCGCGGCCTCAATAGTCTGGAGCTCCGCCCGAAGCCACCCGCCATCAGGAGGTGCCATGATCCACGAGCGCGCCGGGACCCCGGCCCAGGACAGCGACCTCGTCGATGTCGCGAAGCTGATCACGGCCTACTTCGCCCTGCAGCCGGACCCCGCCAACATCGACCAGAGGGTCAGCTTCGGCACCTCGGGGCATCGCGGATCCAGCCTGCGCACGTCGTTCAACGAGTTCCACATCCTGGCCACGACCCAGGCGATCGTGGAGTACCGCACGGCCCAGGGCACGACCGGGCCGATCTTCCTGGCCAAGGACACCCACGGGCTCAGCGAGCCGGCATGGGCCTCGGCCCTCGAGGTGCTGGCCGCCAACGACGTCCAGGTCCTCGTCGACAGCCGCGACGGCTACACCCCCACGCCCGCGCTGAGCCACGCCATCCTGTCCTACAACCGGGGGCGGACGACCGGGCTGGCCGACGGGATCGTGGTGACCCCGTCGCACAACCCGCCGCCCGACGGCGGCTTCAAGTACAACCCGCCGGACGGCGGGCCCGCCGGCACGGAGGCCACCAGCTGGATCCAGGACCGCGCCAACGCCCTGATCGCTGCTGGGATGGTCGGGGTCAAGCGCGTCCCGCTGAGCACGGCGCTGGCTCAGGACAGCACCGCCACCTACGACTACCTCGACGCCTACGCCCGTGACCTGCCCAACGTCCTGGACCTCGACGCGGTCGCGCGACGCCGGGCTCAAGCTGGGCGCCGACCCGATGGGCGGGGCGGCCGTCGACTACTACGGCTACATCGCCGAGATGCACGGCCTGGACCTCACCGTCGTGAACCCGCGCGTGGACCCGACGTGGCGGTTCATGACCCTGGACTGGGACGGCAAGATCCGGATGGACTGCTCCTCGCCGTACGCGATGGCCTCGCTGGTGGCCCTGCGCGACCAGTACCGGGTGGCGTTCGGCAACGACGCCGACGCCGACCGGCACGGGATCGTCACCCCGGGCTCCGGGCTGATGAACCCCAACCACTACCTGGCCGTGGCGATCCAGTACCTGTACGCGAACCGCCCCGGCTGGCGTGCGGACGCCGCCGTGGGCAAGACGCTGGTCTGCTCGTCGATGATCGACCGCGTCGCCGCCGACCTCGGCCGGCGCCTCGTGGAGGTCCCGGTCGGCTTCAAGTGGTTCGTCCCGGGCCTGGTCGACGGGTCGTTCGGCTTCGGTGGCGAGGAGTCCGCCGGCGCGTCGTTCCTGCGCAAGGACGGGTCGGTGTGGACCACCGACAAGGACGGCATCCTGCTGACGCTGCTCAGCGCGGAGATCACCGCGATCACCGGCAAGGACCCCTCGGAGCACTACGCCGACCTGACCGCCCGGCACGGCGAGCCCGCCTACGCGCGCGTCGACGCGCCGGCGACCCGCGAGGAGAAGGCGAAGCTGGGCAGCCTCTCGCCCGAGCAGGTCACCGCGACCGAGCTGGCCGGTGAGCCGATCACGGCGAAGCTGACCGAGGCACCGGGGAACGGGGCGCGGATCGGGGGCCTGAAGGTCACCACGGAGAACGGCTGGTTCGCCGCGCGACCGTCGGGCACCGAGGACGTCTACAAGATCTACGCCGAGTCGTTCCTGGGAGCCGACCACCTCGCCCGCATCCAGGGGGAGGCTCGCGACGTCGTCTCCGCCGCCCTGGCCGAGTAGGGCCACGACGCGCCCCGAACGGCCCTGTAACGCCGCTCCCCCCGGCGGGAACATAGGGGTGTGAGCACCGATCCGAGCGGCCATGGTGACGACTGGTTGACCGACCTGTTCGGCAGGCACTCGGGAGCCGTCCTGGCGTACGCGCGACGCCGGCTGGACTCCGCGGAGGACGCCGAGGACGTCGTGGTGGAGGTCTTCGCCACCGCATGGCGTCGGCGGGACGCGGTCCCGGACGACGCCGCCCTCCCATGGCTCTACGCCACCGCGGCCAACGTGATCGCGCACGTGATCCGCTCCGACGGCCGGAGCACCCGGCTCGGCCGGCGCCTGGCCTCGGTGCGCCCCCTGCACGGGGAGCAGGACGACCCCGCCGATGCGGTCGTGGCGGCGCTCGATGCCCAGGGCGCGGTGTCCGCGGCCCTCGACGACCTGGCCGAGTCGGATGCCGAGCTGCTGCGCCTGTGGGCGTGGGAGCAGCTCGAGCCCGCCGAGATCGCCGTGGTCCTGGGCTGCTCCACCGGGACCGCGCGGACCCGGATGCACCGGGCCCGCGCACGCCTCCGCCAGGCGCTCGTCCGCCGGGGGGTGAGCGGGCCGGGGGTCGACGGCCCGGGCACGGAGCCCCGCGGGGACGCGTCGGCGACCGACGGGACCAGCGCCCGAGGCCGCACCGGGGCCGGGGCGGGCCCACCCGGCGATCCCACGGACCGCACCCTCGACGACACCAGTGGCTCGGAGGCCTCCCGATGAACACCCAGACCACGCAGGACCACGCGGACGCGCAGCTGCGCGCGCTGCTCGCGCAGTCCGATCCCGAGCGCGAGGCGCCGGCCACCGCACCGGCCGCCCTGCTGGAGCGGGTGCGCGCCGGCGCGCGCGCCGAGGCAACGGGCGGGCCGGGCGCGGCCGCGCCCAGCCCTGACGGGGCCCCCGCCGACGGGCACCCCACAGCGGCACGCCCCTCGTTCCTGGGCCGGCACTGGCAGGGCGCGCTGTTGGTCGCCGCCAGCGTCGCAACCCTGGCCCTGGCGGCCGGGACGGTGCTGCCGGGCCTGGCCGGCTCCTCGAGCGGGGGCGACAGCGCCGCCGTGAGCGACTCGGTGGCTGCCGAGGGAGCGCTCGGCGCACCCGACGGCAGCGCCCGCGAGGGGTCCTCGGGCGCCGAATCGGGCGCCAGCTCGGGCGCCGGGCCCGATGCGCCCGCCACGGTCCCGGGCGCGGGGCCCGATGCGCCCGCCACGGTCCCGGGCGCGGAGGAGGCGCAGAACACGCTCGTGCGCTGGGGATCGGTGCTGGTCGGCACCGACGACGTGACCGGCGGGCGCAACGCCTTCGTGGCGACCGTGCTGCAGATGGGCGGACGGGTCACCTCGGAGACCGTGGTCACCGAGGACAGCGCCGGGCGGGTCGACCCGTACGCGGCCGACAGCCTGGCTGCCCCACGCGACATGGGCGGGGTGAGCTACCCGTACCCGTGGTACCCCACCGGGCCGGGCATCTGGCTGTCGGTCGAGGTGCCGGTGGCGGACTACGACAAGGCCATCGAGGCCGCCCGCGCCACCGGTGAGGTCATCCAGATGCAGCAGTCCTCCTACGACGTGGGCACCCAGGTCACCGACGTCGAGGCGCGCATCCAGGCCCTGGAGGCCTCCCTGGCCCGGCTGTCGGCGCTCATGGACGAGGCGAAGGACATCTCCGACGTGATCGCCCTGGAACAGGCCATCGCCCAGCGGCAGTCCGAGCTGGACTCGCTGCGCGCCCAGCAGCGCGACCTTGCCAACCAGACGGCGATGTCGCAGATCAGCCTGACCCTGATGAGCCCGGAGGACGCCCGGCAGAGCGTCGACCCGACCCCGGACCAGTCGTGGTGGGAGTCGTTCCTCGAGGGCCTCGGCCAGTTCTGGGCATGGCTGGGCCAGGCCCTGCTGATCGTCTCGCCGCTGCTGGCGGCCATGGCGATCATCTGGGTGGTCCGTCGCCGGGCCCGCCGGCGGGCCGCCAGCGCCGGCCGGGATGCCGCCACCCCCGCAGCCCCCGCCGCCGCGGGCCCCGCGCCGGCCGACCAGCCCGGGCCCGATCGCCCCGAGCCGCCGGCTGCCGACTGAGCCGGGCATGACGAAGGGCTCGCCACCGGGTCGAGGGGCGGCGAGCCCTCGTCATGATCATCCGGCGACCCGGGGTCGGCGGGTCCGGACGTTTCGCCCGAACCATCGCGGATCCGGGCATCTGGAACGTTACTCGGCCGAACCCTTCTGGGCGGCCATTTCCGCGCGGACCTGCTCCATGTCGAGGCCGCGGACCGCCGTGATGACCTGCTCGAGCTGCGGGCCGGGCAGGGCGCCGGGCTGCGCGAAGACCAGGACGCCCTCGCGGAAGGCCATCAGGGTCGGGATCGAGGTGATCTGGGCGGCGCCGGCCAGCGCCTGCTCGGCCTCGGTGTCGACCTTGCCGAAGACGACGTCCGCGTGCGTCTCGGAGGCCTTCTCGTAGACCGGGGCGAACATGCGGCAGGGGCCGCACCACTCGGCCCAGAAGTCGACCAGGACGATGTCGTTGTCCAGGACGGTCGACTCGAAGTCGGTGGCGGTCAGGTTGATGGTGGCCATGGTGCGGTCCCCTTCAGGTCGGTGGTCGGGTCTGGGGGCGCATACCCCACTGGGTACCGAACGAAACCTCGGGGCGCGGGTATTCCCGGCACGCGGGGCCAGTGGCACCGGGCGCCAGCGCATGGGGTGGGGCCGGGGGGCCACAATGCCTGCCATGGGACGGCGGTCGCTGCGTGGGTCGCTGACCCGCAGGGTGGGAGGCGGATCGGCCGACCTGGTCCCCGATCCGGACCTGCCCGACGGGTGGCTGCTGCTGCTCGACGGGACCCAGCAGTCGCACGTCGACCTGGCCGACCCGACCCGCCTGACGTTCGAGTACATGCGCCGGATCGGGCACGTGATCGACCTGCTGCCTCCGGGGCCCGTGCGGGTCGTGCACCTCGGCGGCGGGGCCATGGCCCTGGCCCGCTACACCTCGGCGACCCGACCCGGCTCGCACAACCTCGTCGTCGAGTCCGACGCGGCCCTGGTCGAACTCGTGCGCGAGCACCTGCCGTGGCCACGGTCGTTCCGGATCCGGGTGCGCACCAGCGACGCCCGGGTCGCCCTCGAGGGCCTGCCCCCGGGCCGCGCGGAGCTCGTCATCCTGGACGTGTTCGCCGGGGCCCGCACCCCCGGGGACCTCACGTCGGTCGAGGCCTTCGCCCTGGTGCGGCGGGCGCTGTCCCCCACGGGGACGGCTGTGGCCAACATCGCCGACGAGGCTCCCCTGGCCTACGCCCGCAGGTTCGTCGCGGGCATGGCAGCGGTGTTCGACGCGGTGGTCGTCGCCGCCGAGCCCGCTGTGCTGCGGGGCCGGCGCTTCGGCAACCTGATCGTGGTGGGCCAGCCGGCCGGCGCACCACCGCTGGACCTCGCCGTCCTGACCCGCCGGTGCGCCGGGGACCCGTGGCCGGCTCGCGTGCTGCACGACGACGCGCTCGCGGGCTTCATCGCGGGGCACGCGCCGTTCCACGACGCGGACGCCCCCGGGTCCCCGGAGCCGCCCGCAGGGGTGTTCGGCTGACCCCGCGACCGCTCAGTCCGCGAAGGGGAACTCGACCCGCTGCCGCCACACGCCGTCGGACCCCCGCACGAACAGCGCGAGGCTGGTCACGTCGAAGGCCGCCCGGTAGGGCTCCATCGCCGTGAAGGCCTGGTCGAGCCACTCCTCCTCGAGGTCGTGGGCGACCGTCACGTGCGGGTGGTACGGGAAGATCAGCTGCCGGTCGAGCGGGCCGACCCGCACCGCCGCCTCGATCGCCCGGACCTCGTCCTCGCCCTGCGCGATCGGGACGAACACCACCGGGGACACCGGCCGGAAGGTGCCGGCACCGGCCAGGACCAGCGGGAACGAGCCCCGCCCCCGGGCCACGTCCCCGAGGTGGGACAGGACCGCGAGGAGGTGGTCGGCGTCGGCCACCTCCATCGGCGGCACCAGCGTGATGTGGGCGACGATCGCGTGGGCCAGCGGGTCGCCGAAGCGCTCCCGGTAGGCGCCGAGCTCGCCCAGGAACGGCTCGGGGATCGGCAGCGCGACCCCGATCGTGACCGGCCACGACCCCGCCTCCTCGCCGAGGACCTCGGCGAGGGCGATCGGCGCCTCGGCCATCAGGCGATCACGAGGCCGAGGTTGGCGCGCACGTCGGCAAGCGTCTGCGCGGCGACGACGCGGGCGCGGGCGGCCCCGACGCCCATCAGCCGGTCCAGCTCGGCCAGGTCGTCCATGAGCTCGGCGACCCGGGCCTGGTACGGCTCGGCGAACGCGACGACCGCCGCCGCGGTCTCCTTCTTGAGGTCGCCGTACATGCGCCCGGCGAAGTCCGCCTCGACCTCACCGACGGTCCGGCCGGTGAACGTGGCCAGGATGCTCAGCAGGTTCGACACCCCGGGCTTGGCCTCCGGGTCGAACCGCACCTCGGTCTCGGAGTCGGTGACCGCCGACTTGATCTTCTTCTCGGTGACCTTCAGCGGGTCGAGCAGGAACACGCAGCCGGCCGGCGCGGACTTGCTCATCTTCGCGGTGGGATCGGACAGGTCGAGGATCTTGGCCGTGTCCTTGATGATCAGCGGCGCCGGCACGGTCAGGGTCTGGCCGAACCTGCTGTTGAACCGGCCGGCGAGGTCGCGGGTGAGCTCCAGGTGCTGGCGCTGGTCCTCACCGACCGGCACGGCGTCGGCCCGGTACACCAGGATGTCGGCGGCCTGCAGGATCGGATACGTGAACAGGCCGACCGACGCGCTGTCCGACCCGGCCCTGGCCGACTTGTCCTTGAACTGCGTCATGCGGGAGGCCTCGCCGAAGCCGGTCAGGCAGGCAAGGATCCACTGCAGCTCGGTGTGCTCCGGCACGTGGCTCTGGACGAAGACGTTGGCCTGCTCCGGGTCGATGCCCAGGGCCAGCAGCTGGGCGAACCCGATGCGGGTCCGGTGGCGCAGCAGGGCGGGATCGTGCGGCACCGTGATCGCGTGCAGGTCGACGATGCAGTAGTAGCACTCATGCGTCTGCTGCAGCGCGACCCAGTTGCGCAGGGCACCGAGGTAGTTGCCGATGTGGAAGGAGTCGGCGGTCGGCTGGATGCCGGACAGGACGCGGGGACGCGAGGACATGCGGGCCATTGTCGCAAACATGTCACAGGCCGGGGGCACCAGCGGACCCGGTCGCGGCATCGCGACGGGCGCGCGGCCCCGGCTGCGCTCCGTCGCAGGCCCAGCCCCGGACCGGCCGGCTCAGGCGCCCGATGCCCCGGCCCCCCCGGATTGCTGCGTGGCGGCCCCCGCGTCGGGCTGCGCGTCCGGGGGACGTGCCGTCCCGTGGGCGCCGGGGGTCACGCGCAGCCGGGCGATCCTGCGGCCGTCCAGCTCGACGACCTCGAAGGCCGCCCCGGTCCCCGGCTCGGTCATGCGGTCACCGACCCCCGGCAGCTGCCCGAGCCCGGAGACGAACCAGCCGGCCACGGTCTCGTACGGGCCGTCGGGCAGCGCGAAGCCAGACTCCTCCTCGAAGTCCTCGAGGTTGAGCAGCCCGTCGACCTCGAACGGCTCCCCGGAGCGCGCGCGGTGGCCGTGCTCGACGTGCCCGAGTCGTACTCGTCGTGGATGTCCCCGACCAGCTCCTCGACGAGGTCCTCGAGCGTGACGATCCCTGCGGTTCCGCCGTACTCGTCGGCCACGACGGCCAGGTGGTGGCCGGTGCGGCGCATCTCGGTGAGGGCGGGGATGACCGGCTTGCTCCCCGGGAAGAACGCGACGTCCCGGGCAATGTCCTCGAGCCGCACCGACCGGTCGACCATGGTCGGATCCAGGATGTCGCGCACGTGCACGAACCCGATCACGTCGTCGGGCGACTCCCCGATCACCGGGTAGCGCGAGTGCGGCATCTTGGAGACCAGCGTCGCCGCCCGGAAGGCCGGCAGCGAGCCCTCGAGGAAGGCCACCTCGGTTCGCGGGATCATCACCTCGCGAAGCTCGGTGTCCCCGGCGTCGAACACGTCGTCGATCAGCTCGCGCTCCTCGGCGGTGAGCTCCTGGTGCGAGGCCACCATGCCGCGCAGCTCCTCGCCGGTGATGGCCTCCCGGCCGCTGGCCGGGTCGAGCCCGAGCACCCGGACAAGGGCGTTCGTCGAGACCGACAGGAACCAGATGAACGGCCGGGAGATGCGGGCGATGAAGTCGATCGGTCCGGCCACGACCACGGCAACCGACTCGGCCTTCTGCAGCGCCAGGCGCTTGGGGACCAGCTCGCCGAGGACCAGGGACAGGTAGGCGATCAGCACCGTGCTGGCCAGGAACGCCGCTGTGTCGGCGATGGACTCCGGGACCCCGAGACCCGTCAGCCAGGGGCTGGCGACCGGGACGATCCGGGTGGCGCCGAAGCCGGCCGAGACGAACCCGGCCAGGGTGACGCCGACCTGGACGGCGGCAAGGAAGCGGTTCGGGTTGTCCATGAGCGAGCGCAACCTGGCCCCGCGCCGGGGATCGGACTCCACGAGACGGTCGATCTGGCTCTCCCGCAGCGAGACCAGGGCGGTCTCGGACGCGGCGAAGAACCCGCCGATCAGCGTGAAGACCAGGATGATCGCGAAGGTCCTCGCCAGCTCGCCCACAGTGCCGGAGAATCTACCGCACCGGGGCCGGCACCACCGGGCGTCGGCAGCCGGGCGGCCCCGAACGGGCCGCACCCGCACGAGGCACCCCGTGAGCAGGCGTACCGTTGCTCCATGGCTGACATGAGCACCCCCAAGGCCGCAGCGGGCAGGCGGCCGGCACCGGCAGGCGCGTCGGGGGGAACCCGCAAGGCGCCCGCGAAGGCACCCGCCAAGGCCGCGGCGAAGGGCGGCGCCAAGGCCGCGGCGAAGACACCGGCCAAGCGCCCCGCGAAGGGCACCGCGGCGAAGCCCAGGTCGAGCACGGGTCCGAGGAAGGCCTCGACCTCCCCCTCACCGGGTCGGGTGGGCGCGCCGACCTCAAGGGCAGCCGCGGGCCAGCGCGGGCGCCGCGCGCCGATCCCCTGCGAGGGTGGAGGCGACCGGCGGCTCACGCCTGGACCGTAGCGGCACCTCGCATGGGCACTCGGTGGTCGAGGCGCTGCTCGCCGAGCACATCGAGCAGGCGCACGAGGAGATCGCCGCGCTGCACCCGGGCCCCGCCGGCGACCCCGACCGGGCGAATCCGGTGCAGGGCGCACCCGAACGGGCCGAGCGCCGGGCCGCCCCGGCCCCCACCCCCCGGACGCGGGCGGCGAAGCCGGCCGCGGCGCCCCTGCCGGCCGCCGAGGACGTGCTGCTGGGCCTGGCCTCGGTGGTGGCGGAGAACGCGTGGCGGATCGGAAGCGCAGCGGTCGCGGCCATCACCGGGGCCGCCAGCCAAACCGTGGCGTTCGTGCGCGGCGTCGCCCCCAGCTACGCCTCCGAGCAGGCCGATGCGCACCTGAACGCCCTGGCCGAGCGGGGCCGACGGGTGCGCGGTGAGCGCACTGAGGCGCTCAGCACCGCGATGACCGCCGCCATCACCTCTGCCGCCACCAGCGATGCGATGCGCGAGATGTCCGTCGCGGCCATCGAGGAGGCCACCGACGACGTGCTGGCCGTCGTGCTGCCGGCGATGCTCGAGGCGGTCACCGAGCTCGAGACCCAGGAGAAGCTCGACGAGCTGATGGCGGGCCTGCTGCTGCGCCAGCTGCCCAGCGCCCTGGAGAAGACCCTGCCCGGCGTGATGATGCGCACGGCCACCAAGCCCGCCGCCGGGCCTCATGCCCTTCCTCAGCGGTGTGCTGCCCAAGGGCCAGTAGCCCCGCCACGGCGCCCCGCCCGCCCCGCCGGCCACGCCCGGCGCCCGGCCCCGGGCGGTCCGTCGGACCGCGCCCGACCCGCCCGCCCCGCCCGGCGCCCCCCGGACGCCCCGTGAGGCCCGGTCGGGCACCGGGATAATCGCCGTCCGTGACCCTGCACGTGGTGACGGCCAACGTCAACGGCATCCGCGCCGCCCTGCGCCGCGGCGGGCTCGACTGGCTCGCCGGCTGCGGCGCGGACGTGCTCTGCCTGCAGGAGGTGCGCGCGACCGCCGACCAGGTCGCCGAGGCGCTGGGCGCCGGCGGCCTGGGTGACTGGCACCTCGCGTCCGCCTCAGGCGCACGCAGCGGGCACGCGGGCGTCGCCCTGCTCAGTCGGGCGCCCCTGGCCGAGGTCCGGGTCGGGGTGGGGGGCCGGAGTTCGCCGACCAGGGCCGCTGGGTGGAGGCCCGCGTCGCCGACGCCGAAGGCGGGGACCCGTCCGCGTGGCCAGCGTCTACGTGCACACCGGCGAGGCGGAGGGCCCCCGGCTCGAGGAGAAGGACCGGTTCCTCGCCGCGATGGGCGGCTGGATGGCCGCGCACGCAGGCGGGCCCGCGCTGGTGTGCGGCGACCTCAACGTCGCCCACACGCCGCGGACATCAAGAACTGGCGCGGGAACCGCGGGAAGGCCGGCTTCCTCGAGTCCGAGCGCGCCCACCTCGACCGGTGGTACGCACCGCCCCCCGAGGGCCTGGGCTGGGTGGACCTCGGTCGGCGGTTCGGCGGCGACGGCCGGGTCCCTACACCTGGTGGTCGTGGCGGGGCCGCGGCTTCGACACCGATGGCGGCTGGCGGATCGACGTCGTGCTGGCGTCCCCGGCCCTGGCCGCGCGAGCGACCGGGGTCATCGTGCACAAGGCGGCCAGCTACGCCGAGCGCTGGAGCGACCACGCCGCGGTGTCGGCCACGTTCGACTGACTCCGCCCGCGCTGCTGTCGATTCCGACCACCAGACCGTCGGAATCGACAGCGGCGTCGACGGGGTCGGGATGGCCGGGGTGGCGCCGGACCGTGCGGATCCTGCCCGTCGCGCGTGACCGGCCTACCCGGCCACGGCGGCGCGAGCGCCTCACTCCCGGCCGAGTACGGCACCGGGAAGGTCAGCCGGCGAGTGACGCGAGGATCGCGTTGAACGTCGCGCTCGGGCGCATGACCGCCGCGGCCTTCGCCTCGTCCGGGCGGTAGTAGCCGCCGATGTCGACCGGGTGGCCCTGGACGGCGATCAGCTCGGCGTCGATCGCCTCCGACTGCGGCGACCAGCTGCTCGGCCACCGGCGCGAACATGCGCGGCCAGCTCGGGATCCGTCGGCCTGCGCGGCCAGCTCCTGGGCCCAGTAGCGGGCCAGCCAGAAGTGGCTGCCGCGGTTGTCGATCTGGCCGACCCGGCGCGCCGGGGACTTGTTCTCGTTGAGCAGCGTCTCGGTCGCGCGGTCCAGGGCGTTGCCGAGCACCTCCGCCCGCGGTTGCCGTTGGCCCGCCTCGTGGCGGAAGGACTCGGCGAGGGCGAGGAACTCGCCGAGGCTGTCCCAGCGCAGGTAGTCCTCGGCGACCAGCTGCTGCACGTGCTTGGGGGCCGAGCCGCCGGCGCCGGTCTCGAACAGGCCACCGCCGTTCATCAGCGGGACCACCGAGAGCATCTTCGCCGAGGTGCCCAGCTCGAGGATCGGGAACAGGTCGGTGTTGTAGTCACGCAGGACGTTGCCCGTGACCGAGATCGTGTCCTCGCCGCGGCGGATCCGCTCGACCGAGAACCGCGCGGCGTCGACCGGCGACATGATCCGGATGTCCAGGCCCGCGGTGTCGTGATCGGGCAGGTACGCCTCGACCTTGGCGATCAGGTTGCGGTCGTGGGCGCGGGTCTCGTCGAGCCAGAACACGGCCGGGGTCTGCGAGGCCCGGGCGCGCGTGACGGCCAGCTTGACCCAGTCGCGGATCGGGGCGTCCTTGGTCTGGCAGGCCCGCCAGATGTCGCCGGCGCGACCGTCGTGGGACATCAGGACCGTCCCGGCGGAGTCGACGACCTCGACCCGGCCCGCGGACGGCCATCTCGAAGGTCTTGTCGTGGCTGCCGTACTCCTCGGCCTTCTGGGCCATCAGGCCGACGTTGGGCACCGAGCCCATCGTCGTCGGGTCGTAGGCGCCGTGGGCCCGGCAGTCGTCGATCACGGCCTGGTAGACCCCGGCGTACGAGCTGTCCGGGATCACCGCCAGCGTGTCGGCCTCCTGCCCGTCCGGGCCCCACATGTGGCCGCCGATGCGGATCATCGCCGGCATCGAGGCGTCGACGATGACGTCGCTGGGCACGTGCAGGTTGGTGATGCCCCTGTCGGAGTTGACCATGGCCAGGCGGGGGCCGTCGGCCAGGCCGTGCCTCGAAGGCCGCGCGGATCTCGGCGCCGTTGGGCAGGGCGTCCAGGCCGTCGAGGATGGCCCCGAGCCCGTTGTTCGGCGACAGGCCGGCGGCGGCGAGGTCGCGCGCCGTAGGTGGCGAAGACCTGCGGGAAGAACGCCGCGCACGACGTGGCCGAAGATGATCGGGTCGCTGACCTTCATCATCGTGGCCTTGAGGTGCACCGAGAACAGCACGTCCTCGGCCTTGGCGCGGGCGATCTGCTCGGTCAGGAACGCCTCGAGGGCGGCGACGCGCATGACCGTGGCGTCGACGACCTCACCCGCCTGGACCTTCAGGCCCTCCTTGAGCACCGTGGTCGTGCCGTCGGCGGCCACGTGGCGGATCGTCAGGGTGTCGTCGGCGGGCAGCACGACCGACTGCTCGTTGGCGCGGAAGTCGTCGCCGCCCATGGTCGCCACGTTGGTCCGGCTGTCGGGGCTCCAGGCGCCCATCGAGTGCGGGTGGCTGCGGGCGTAGTTCTTCACCGCGGCCGGTGCGCGGCGGTCGGAGTTGCCCTCGCGCAGCACCGGGTTGACCGCGCTGCCCTTGACCCTGTCGTACCGGGCGCGGATGTCGCGCTCCTCGTCGGTCGCTCGGGTCATCCGGGTAGTCGGGCAGCGCGTAGCCCGTGGGCCTGCAGCTCGGCGATCGCGGCCTTCAGCTGGGGCATGGAGGCCGAGATGTTCGGCAGCTTGATGATGTTCGCCTCGGGCGTCGTGGCCAGCTCGCCGAGCTCGGTGAGGGCATCGCCGACGCGCTGGTCCTCGGTGAGCCACTCGGGGAAGACGGCCAGGATCCGCCCCGCCAGGGAGATGTCGCGGGTCTCGACGTCGACCCCGGCCGAGGAGGCGAAGGCCTGCACCACCGGGAGGAAGGAGTACGTGGCCAGCATGGGGGCCTCGTCGGTCAGGGTGTAGATGATCGTGGCCATGGGTGTCGCCGCTCCTCGGTGGTCGCTGGCTATCTTGATATCAAGAGAATTCTACAGCCGGTCGGCAGCGGGCGGCCCTGCCGCCCGTCGGGGCAGGATATCGGGGTCGAGGGGTGGGCCGGGATGGCCGCGGGCGCTCCGGCGCACCGGAGCGATCCCAGTCCGCTCGCATGGACCGCGCCGGCGCGGATCCGATAGCCCCGGGCTATCGGTCCCTTATCGGTCGTCGTGCCCCAATCGGGTGATCTGACTTCTATTCCGGCCGTTCTCGGCCGTACCCTCTGGGTATGAACACACGATCAGCAATGCGCACCGTCCTCGCCGCCGCGGCCGCGGGGGCACTCGTCCTCGGCTCCGCCGGCGCCGCCACCGCCGCTCCGGACAAGGCCAAGGGGCCAAGGCCAAGTCCAGCGAGTACACGACCAAGCTGCAGAGGTCGACATCAAGCGCCACAAGACGATCGACCTGGCGATGTGAACGCCACGTCGGCCACTCAAGCTGCGGGCGATGCGTCCGCGACCGACCAAGGTCGTGGCCGATCCGATGCACGTGTCCGTCGGCGTCACCCTGGCGCGCTTACGACAAGAAGGTCAGCGGCGCCAAGGCCCTGAGACGGAACGGACTCGACTGTCCACAGCTGGATCTCAAGGCCAAGACTGAGGCAAGAAGTAAGCAGTCCACCGGCTCCGCTGTCTCGCGGACGTGTGGCACCCTGGCCAGATCGGCACGCGCTGAGGCTCCTGCAAGGCGGGCGGCAAGGCCTACGTCTGCATCGACTCGCGGACGCCGCACTCAGGTCGACAAGTACTCCAAGCAGCCAAGCAAGCGCCTGGAGGACGTCGAAGAAGCCGGTGCGCGACTGCGTGAAGGTCGTCGACATCGACCGCGCCGTCCTGACGGAGATCCTGTCGGACCGTGCCGGCAACCGGTCCGGCTGACAATCCATCGAGGGGCTGGGCGCGCTGAGCGCCCGGCCCCTCGTCATGTTCGGGCGCCTCCCGGTGAGCTGGACGAGCCCCGCTACTCGCCGTGGGCGGCGCGGGCCAGGCGGTCGCGGACCGCGTGGGCCAGCGGCCCGCCTCCGGGCCTCGGGCAGGACGGCGACCACGGTGGCCAAGCCCAGCTCGTCGGCCCGCCGCAGGGCGGCGTACAGGTCGCGGGCGTAGTCCTCGGCGCGTCGCCGGCGCGGCCAGCCGGGTCCAGCCGTCCGGCGTGGGCACGTCCGCCTCGGCCACGAGCCCGATCCCGAGCCGTGCCGCCACCCCGGTGATCCATTCGGCGTCACGGGTGGCGGCAGCAGCGCTCGGGGTCCGGCCGGCCGCTCGACCAGCACGACGCGGCCGCGCGGGGCGTAGTGCGACTCCAGGGTCCCCGGCGCGCGGACGGGGCGGGCCCCCCGCATCCGGGCCATCGACCGCGGCCGCCCGGCCGCGGCAGGTCAGCGGAACCAGCGTTCCCCCGGCTCCATCCCCGTCGCCACCCTCGTCCGCCGGCCCGCTCGCCAGCGCGACATCGACCTGGGCCTGGCTGATCGCCCCGAGCCGCAGCACCCGGGGCGGGTCGGCCGTGCAGTCGACGATCGTGGACTCCACCCCGACCGCGCAGGCCCCGCCGTCCACGACCAGGTCCCGGGTGGGATCGAGGCGGTCGCCGAGCTCGGCGAGCGACGTCCGCCGGCGCGGGTCGGGCTGACCCGGCCGAAGCGGTTGGCGCTGGGGGCGGCCACCCCCCGCGCGGGATCGCCCGACTCGGTCACCAGGGCCGGCGAGGCAGGCCAGGGCCACGGGATGGTCCGGGCAGCGCAGGGCGACCGTCGTCCTGGCCCCCGGTGATGAAGTCCCCGGCCCGCGCGCTGCGCCGCACGATCAGGGTCAGCGGCCCCGGCCAGAACGTCTCGGCCAGCCTGTGCGCCGCCTCGTCGTTGCGCGGCCGACCAGCCGTCGAGGGCCTCGGCGCCGGCCACGTGCACGATCAGCGGGTGGTCGGCGGGGCGGCCCTTGGCCGCGGTACACCCGGCCCACGGCCCTGGCGTCCTGGGCGTCGGCGGCCAGGCCGTAGACGGTCTCGGTGGGCAGGCCGACGATGCCCCCGGCGAGCCACGCCCGGGCGCCCGCTCGGCGACCCGGGTCGACGGCGAGCCGTCGGCGCCGAAGCCGGCGAGCACGGGCAGGTCCACCGACGGAATCCTACGGTCGCGCCAACCCCGGGCTCCGGACCACGCAGCACGGTCGAACCGGGCGGGGGCCTCAGCGGCGTTCGCTCGCGCGTCGTCATCAGTTGGTTCCGGGGCCCCGCCCGGCCGGCTCCCCCGGGTGTTCGTCGGCACCCAGCCGACGCTTGACCGGCACCGCCCGGATGGCCGATCGGGCGCGCCGGAGCAGGTCCGGGCCGCCCCCGCGGCCCCCACCCGGATCCCGGCCGAGGATCAGTCGCGCAGGCGCGGGTCCCCGTGGCAGCGCTTGAACTTCTTGCCCGACCCGCACGGGCACATCTCGTTGCGCCCCACCCCGGCGAACTGCCCGCCGCCGGACTCACCGACCACGGTGGCCTCACCGGTCTCCGACGGTGCGGTGTACTGGACGTGGTCGGGCCGCCGCGGACCGAGGCCCGGCGGCGTTCGGTCGGCCGACCGCGCGCCACCTCGTGCCGGCACCTCCGCGGACCGGCAGCGGCGCCGGCGCGGCAGCCGCGGCCGGCGGCGGAGCCGGGGCCTGGGCGGCGGGCGCGGACGGAGCCACGCCCCGGCGCGGCTGCCCCTCGAGCTCCACCTCGAGCTGGGACCAGCACCGAGAGGTCGGATGACGCCACGCGCATCCCCGGCACCGAGCTCGAGCTCCTCCTCGGGCTCCTCGGGCTCCCCGACGGTCACCTCGAGGTTGAACAGCAGGCCGACCGTCTCCTCCTTGATCGAGTCCATCATCGCGCGGAACAGGTCGAAGCCCTCCCGCTGGTACTCGATCAGCGGGTCACGCTGGGCCATGGCGCGCAGGCCGATGCCGTCGCGCAGGTAGTCCATCTCGTAGAGGTGCTCGCGCCACTTGCGGTCGAGCACCGACAGGATCACGCGGCGCTCGAGCTCACGCAGGGCCTCCGACGCCGAGCTCCTCCTCGCGCGCCTCGTAGGCGGCGCGCGCGTCGGCCAGGATCTCCTCACGCAGGAACTCGCGGGAGACGGCCGAGCGCGAGCCGCCGGCCTGGGCCTCGACCTCCTCGATCGTCACCGCGATCGGGTAGAGGGTGCGCAGCGCGCGCCACAGCTCGTCGAGATCCCACTGCTCGGGGTAGCCCTCGGCGGTGGCGGCGTCGACGTAGCCGGTGATGGTGTCGGCCAGGAAGTGCTGCACCTGCTCGTGGATGTCCTCACCCTCGAGGACGCGGCGGCGCTCGGCGTAGATGACCAGGCGCTGGCGGTTCATGACGTCGTCGTACTTCAGGACGTCCTTGCGGATCTCGAAGTGCTGGGCCTCGACCTGCGTCTGCGCCGACCGGATGGCGTTGGTCACCATCTTCGACTCGATCGGCTGGTCGTCGGGCACGTTGGCCCGGCGCAGGAACGCATCGACCATGTCGGCCTTGAACAGCCGCATCAGGTCGTCCTGCAGCGACAGGTAGAACCGCGACGCGCCCGGGTCGCCCTGACGGCCGGAGCGGCCGCGCAGCTGGTTGTCGATGCGCCGGGACTCGTGGCGCTCGGTGGCCAGCACGTACAGCCCGCCGAGGTCGGTGACCTCGACGTGCTCGGCGGCGAAGGCCTCCTGGGCGGCATGCAGCGCCGCCGGGCCAGGCCGCCTCGTACTCCTCAGGGGTCTCGCTGGGCGTCAGCCCCTGGTTCTGCAGCGACAGGTCGGCCAGGAAGTCGGCGTTGCCGCCGAGGATGATGTCGGTGCCGCGACCGGCCATGTTGGTGGCGACCGTGACCGCGCCCTTGCGCCCGGCCTGGGCGATGATCGCCGCCTCCTTGTCGTGGTACTTGGCGTTGAGGACCTGGTGGGGGATGCCCTCCCGGCGCAGCAGCGTCGACAGCTTCTCGCTCTTCTCCACGCTGACCGTGCCGACGAGGATCGGCTGGCCCTGGGCATGACCGCTCGGCGATGTCGCCGACACGACCGCGTTCCACTTGGCGTCCTCGGTCCGGTACACGAGGTCGGCGAGGTCCTGCGCGGACCATCGGCTTGTTCGTCGGGATCGGCACGACGCCGAGCTTGTAGATCTTGTTGAACTCGTTGGCCTCGGTCATGGCCGTGCCGGTCATCCCGGACAGCTTGTCGTAGAGGCGGAAGAAGTTCTGCAGCGTCACGGTGGCCAGGGTCTGGTTCTCGGCCTTGACCTCGACGCCCTCCTTGGCCTCGATCGCCTGGTGCAGGCCCTCGTTGTAGCGCCGTCCGGAGAGGATGCGGCCGGTGTGCTCGTCGACGATCATGACCTCGCCGTTCATGACGACGTAGTCGCGGTCCCGCTTGAACAGCTCCTTGGCCCGGATCGCGTTGTTCAGGTAGCCGACCAGGCGGGTGTTGACCGGCTCGTACAGGTTGTCGATGCCCAGCCAGTCCTCGGTGCGGGTGATGCCCTCCTCGAGGACGCCGACCGTGCGCTTCTTCTCGTCCACCTCGTAGTCGACGTCGACGCGCAGCCGGGTGGCCAGCTTGGCCATCTCCATGTACCACTTGTCGGCCTCGTCGGCGGGGCCGGAGATGATCAGCGGGGTCCGGGCCTCGTCGATCAGGATGGAGTCGACCTCGTCGACGATCGCGAAGTTGTGGCCGCGCTGGACCATCTCGTCCTTCGACCACGCCATGTTGTCGCGCAGGTAGTCGAACCCGAACTCGTTGTTCGTGCCGTACGTGATGTCGGCCGCGTACTGCTCGCGCCGCTCGGCCGGGGTCATCCTCGACAGGATCACGCCGACCTTCAGGCCGAGGAACCGGTGGACGCGCCCCATGTTCTCGGCGTCGCGGTGGGCGAGGTAGTCGTTGACCGTGACGACGTGGACGCCCTCGCCGGTCAGGGCGTTGAGGTACGCCGGCAGCGTCGACACGAGGGTCTTGCCCTCACCGGTCTTCATCTCCGCGATGTTGCCCAGGTGCAGGGCGGCCCCGCCCATGACCTGGACGTCGTAGTGCCGCTGACCGAGGGTGCGCTTGGCCGCCTCGCGCACGGTGGCGAACGCCTCCGGGAGCAGGTCGTCGAGGGTCTCACCGTTCGCCAGGCGCTCGCGGTAGGCGGGGGTGAGGGCCTTGAGCTCGTCGTCGGACATGCCCTCGAAGGCGGGCTCCAGCGCGTTGACCTGCTTGGTCAGGCCCTCCAACTTGCGCAGGATCTTGCCCTCGCCGGCGCGCAGGATCTTGTCGATGATGGCCACGCGGGCCCCTCTCGTACGTCTCGGGTCTGTGGGTTCCCCGCGAGCGGGGACCACGGTCGCTGCCCCATGGTAGTCGCCCCGCCCGCCCATGACCGCCGACCGCGTGCGGCGCAGGTCAGGGGGCCAGGTCGACCAGGCCGCGGCGCATCGCGATCGTGACGGCGTCGGTGCGGTTGGCGGCCCCGAGCTTGGACATCACGGCGTGCACGTGGTTGCGGACCGTGTGCTCGCTGATCCCGAGCCGGGCACCGATCGACGCGTTGCTGTCCCCGGAAGCCAGTGCGCGCAGCACGTCCAGCTGTCGCCGGGTGAGCGCCTCGGTCCCCGCGGGGGACGACCCGGCGGCGAGCTCCTCGCGGAGCACCTGGGCCACCGGGGCGGACAGCCAGGTCCGGCCGTCCAGCGCCGCCGTGATCGCGTTCACCATCTCATCGGGGGCGCACTGCCGGTGCACGACGGCCCGGGCACCGGCCTCGAGGACCTCCGGCAGGCCCGCGGGGCGCGCTCGGTCCACCGAGACCACGATCGCCAGCCCCGGGTTGGCCGCACGCAGGGCGGCAACCAGCTCCCCGGCGTACGGGCCGCGGCCCAGCGACGCGTCGATGACGGCACCGCCGGCGCCCGGCACCTGCTCCAGCAGGTCGGGCAGCCCGACCCCCGGGCGTCGATCCCGGCCGCCGCGAGCAGTCCCAGCAGGCCGACGCCGAACACCGGCTCGCCGTCCACGACGAGCACCCGTCGGTCGTCGGGCATGCCGGACGACCGGAACCGGCTCCCGACCGGCCCCGCGCTGGCGGCCCCCCGATCCGGGCTAGTCGTTGTCGCCCTCCAGCCGGATGAGGCCGTAGTTGAAGCCACGGCGGCGGTAGAGCACCGACGGGGCCTCGGACTCCACGTCCCGGAAGAGGTAGAAGTCGTGGCCCACGAGCTCCATCGACTCCACCGCCTGCGCGACGGTCATCGGCACGGCCTCGTGCTCCTTGAGGCGGACCACGATCGGGCCCTCCTCCCACACGGTCCCGTCGTCGTGCTCGTCGGCGGACTCGACCTCCTGCGCCGGCTCCTCGACCACCAGGTCGCGCGACGGGACGACCACGACCTTCTCGGCGCGCCGGTTGCGCCGCTTGTCCGCGACGCGGCGCAGGCGGTTCTCCAACCTGTCGAGGGCGACGTCGGTGGCGGCGTACTTGTCCTGGGCATGCGCCTCGGCGCGGATCACCTGGCCGGTGCCCAGGCAGGTGAGCTCCACCTCGAACGCGCGATCGGCCTGACGCGGATTCGGCTCGTACGAGACCTCGACATCGATGTGGTCGATTGGGAGCCCGAACCGGTCGGCCTTGCTGAGCTTGCCCGTCACATGAGTGCGGAACCGCTCGGACACATCGAGATGACGACCCCTGACGACGATGTCCACGAGACCTCCGGTGGTTGGCCGGCGCGCCCTGCGCGCCGGGGCGGTGGGCTTTCCCTGCGCCCTCAACGCTAGTCCCGCCGACCCCGGGACGCGAGACGCGGGGTCGTGCCGGCATGTGTCAGGGTGGCCGCCACCGGCGTCCGGCCGGTCGCCATGCGCAGGGCCCGGGCCGCCTCCGCCAGGGTCGCCCCGGTGGTCGTGACGTCATCGACCAGGATGAGCAGCCCCGGCGGAACCGGCCCGGCGGCCAGGGTCCCCTCGACGTTGGCCCGACGGAGGTCCCGGGACAGGCCGACCTGGTCACGGCTGTCGCGCACGTGGCGCAGGGCGGAGCATCGATGCGCCGGCACACCGCGGGCCCGGAGCAGCCGAGCCGCCCGCCCGGCCAGCACGACCATGTGGTCGGTCCCGCGGCTGCGCCGGGCCGCCCGGCGCGCGGGCACGGGCACCAGCCACACCGGATCCCCACAGCCACCGGGGGCGTCGTCCAACAGGTCGAGGACGGTTCCGGCCAGCAGGGCCCCCAGCGGGTCGGCCAGTGTCCTCAGCCCCTGGTCCTTGAAGGCCACGACGGCGCGGGCGGGCGGCCCCGCGTGGGCAGCCGCCGCCCGGCAGGTGAGCTCGCCGGCGACGACGAGGGAGGGCCGGCGGACCGAGGCCGCGCAGTCGCCGCACCACGGCCGGCCCGGACGACCGCACCCTGCGCACTGCTGGGGCACGGCGAGGTCGAGCAGCTCGCGGCCTACCGCCGCCAGCCACTCGGGGGCGGGCGGCGGGCTCATCCGGGATAGGCCACCGACTGGCCGCTGCCCTGATCGCGCCACTGCAGCCCGACGTTGGCGAACACCCCGCCCTGCTGCGTGCTGACCACAGTGAGCCCACCGGGCGCGGCGGCGATGTCCACCGGCCGGGACGGCGCGCCCAGGGGCAGCACCTGCCCGTCGCCGAGCGAGAGCCTCAGGACCTGGCGACCGCCCCCCTCCTGTGATCCCAGGACGTCCACGGTGCTCGCGTCGCGCCATGCCAGGGCCGTGGCCGAATCGATGACGGTGTCCACCCGGTGCAGGGAGGCCAGGGACAGCCCGGCGTCCCCCTCCTCGATCGCGCCGATCAGGACCATGCCCCGCGCGATCACCGCCACCCGCGCCCCGTCGCGCGCCAGTTGCAGGGCGGTGATGCGGCCCACCTCCTTCGGCACGCCGACGTCCTCGACGTCCCCACCCACGGTGAGGCGCCGCACCCGCCCGTCCGCCACGAACCACGCGCGGCCGTCGACGTCGAAGCTGATGTCGCCGACGCCCTCGGCCTCGAGCCGCCGGGCCGCGGTGGAACGGTCCAGCGGCAGCAGCCAGACGGCGCCGCCCCCGGGCTCGACGGCCGCCGCCCTTCGCTGGTCGAGCGAGACGGCCAGTGAGGTCAGATCCGCGCCAGCCTCCTCCGGGAGCGGGGCGACCGTCCTGGTCCCGGAGGACACGCGGACGAGGGATCCCCCATCCAGCAGGTAGTGCGGGGGCGCGCCCTCGCCGGTCAGGCCCTGGGAGAACGAGTCAGGCGCACGCGCCCGCCAGGCATCCCGGCCCATCTGCAGCGGGGCCCCGGGCACCTCGAACGGCTCCCCGGCTGCCAGCAGCTCCACAAGGACGATGTCCGGCAGCTGTGTCAGGGTCCACGTCAGCTGGGCAGCGAGGTCGCGGCGCTGGACGTCGCTCGCGGACAGGGCCTGCTCGGTGAGCTCCACGCGCGCGACCCCGTCCTGCACGGGGACGGCGCCCAGGGCCAGTGCGGTCCCCTTGGGCGCCCCGGTGCCGACCGCGGGGGCCAACCACGGCGCCGCACCCCCGAGCACGAGCTCGGCCAGCGTCGTGGGCAGGCTCGGGCCCACCACCGGGATGAGCCGGCCGTCCGGGACGAGCACCGTGCTGCGGGCGCTCGGGAAGTACGTCTCGTACAGCCGGTAGGCCCGCCGCAGGTCCGCCGAGCTGATCAGGATGCCCGGTGGCGGGTCGACGATCCGCCATTCCGGCACCGTCGCACCGGACTCGGCCACCTGGGCCAGGTTGAAGGTGTCGCTCCGGGGCTGGCCGGGGTCGACCGTCTTGAGGCTGCCGTCCTCCCGGAGCTCGCCCATGACCGTGACGTCCACGAGCACCTGGTCGTCGCTGGGCGTCAGCCGCAGCGACGAGGCCAGGTAGATGGTCGTACCAGCGTCGGGGTCCCACTGGGCCGAGGCCGACTCGGTGAGGTAGCGGCGGGCGATCGCGTGGTCCTGCTCCAGGCTCGCGCTGGCCTCGAGGAACCCGCGGACGATCTCCGCCGGCTGGGCGCCCTGGCTCGGCGGCGCGGCGATGACCCGGATGAACTGGTTCGACTCCGCGGCGTTGACGACGGGGCCCTGCTCGATCGGCCCGGAGGTGGGCACGGTGGAGCAGGCCGCCAGCACTGCGGCGAGCAGCCCGGCGACCGCGGCCAGGGCGGGACGCGGCCCCCGCGGGAACCCCGAGCGGCGACGGGGGCGCGCGGTCACGGGGCCATCACCTCGACGCGGCGCTCCACGGGCTCGAGCGGCAGGCGCAGGGTGAAGGTCGCTCCCCGGCCCGGCTCGCCGTGGGCCGTGAGCGTCCCCCCGTGCGCCCGGGCATCACCCAGCGCGATGGACAGCCCGAGCCCGGTGCCGCCGATCCGGCGGACGCGCGAGGGATCGGCGCGCCAGAAGCGCGTGAAGACGCTGGCCATCTCCTCCCGGCTCAGGCCGACCCCCTGGTCGGTGACCGCGAGCAGTGCCACGCCGTCCTCCCGGGACAGCTCCACGACGACCGGCCTGCCCTCGCCGTGCTCGAGGGCGTTCGACAGCAGGTTGCCCAGGATCCTCTCCACGCGCAGGGCGTCGCAGTGGGCGAGGAGGCTGTCGAGGCCGACGATGCCGACCTCGCACCCGACCTCGACGGCCAAGGGGCGCAACGACGCCACGACCCGCTCGGCGAGCGTGCGCAGGTCCACCTCGTCGTAGTCCAGCTGGACCGAGCCCGAGTCCTGCCGGGAGGTCTCCAGCAGGTCGGACAGCAGCGCCTCGAAGCGGTTCAGCTGGTTCTGCAGCAGCTCGACGGCGCGCGCATCGTCCGGCGGGAGGGTGCGCCGCTTGTCGTGCAGCAGGTCCGCGGCCATGCGGACGGTGGTCAGGGGGGTCCGCAGCTCGTGCGAGACGTCGGCGACGAAGCGCTGCTGGACCTTGGACATCTGCTCCATGTCGTGGATCTGCGTCTGCAGCGCCCCGGCCATCTCGTTGAAGCTCACCGCAAGCTGGGCCAGGTCATCCTCCCCCCGCACGGTCATGCGCGCCTCGAGGTGACCCGAGGAGAACCGGCGAGCGGTGCGCGCGGCCTCGTGGACCGGGGTGACCACCCAGTAGGTCACGGCGGCCGCCAGCAGCGCCAGGCCCAGGATGATGAACAACCCTGCGGCGATGGTGGAGTTGCGGACCAGGCTGAGGGTCTTCTCCTCCTGGACGAGGGGGAACAGCTGGTACAGCTCGTAGGGGCCGACTCCGGGCACCGCCAGCGGCGCCCCGACCAGGAACCCCGGGGCGGTCCGCCCATCGGTGTAGAGGATCGTCGAGTAGGTCCAGGCCTGCCGCTGGTCGGCGGCGACCACGGCTCGCATCGCCGCCGGCACGCTGGCCTCGGAGACGAGGTTGGTCCCCCGCTCGGGCGTGGCGCTCAGGCCGCCCGGCTCGGAGGAGAGCATCAGGATCTCGAACAGCCCTGCCTGCGCCCCGCGGGCGCCGACCGCGGCCACGACGGAGTCGATGCGCCGCGATGCCGGGACCTCGGACCCCTGGGCGGTGGTGGCATCGAGCAGGCGCTGCGCCTCGCTGCGGGCGGCAGTCGCCTCGGCCAGCGCACTGGCCTCCTTGGCGCCCAGCACGCCGGAGCTGATGTTGCCCAGCAGCGCCGGGACGAGTGCCACGATGATCAGCGTCGAGCCCAGCACCGTGCCCGCGACGACCCGGAAGCGCAGCGACCGCCGCCACCGCCCCGACAGCCACGCCCTGGCGCGGCCCACCCGGGTGGGCATCAGGGGGGCCCGGCGCGGTAGCCGACTCCCCGCACCGTCACGATGACCTCGGGCGCCTCGGGGTCGAGCTCGACCTTGCCGCGCAGGCGCTGCACGTGGACGTTCACCAGCCGGGTGTCCCCCGCATGCTGGTAGCCCCAGACGTCGGCCAGCAGCTGCTCGCGGGAGAAGACGAACCCGGGCCGGGCGGCCAGCGTGGCCAGCAGGTCGAACTCCAGGGGCGTCACGCCGATCGGGTCGCCGTTGCGGGTCACCGTGTGGCCGCCGACGTCGATCACGAGGTCACCGATGGTGAGGATCTCGTGGGCGGTCTCCTCGAGACGCCGCAGCCGCGCCTGGATCCGGGCCACGAGCTCCTTGGGCTTGAACGGCTTGACGATGTAGTCGTCGGCGCCGGCCTGCAGCCCCTCGACGATGTCGACGGTGTCGCCCCGAGCCGTGAGCATGACGATGGGCACGGTCGACTCCGCCCGCAGGGCGCGGCACACGGCCAGCCCGTCGAGGCCGGGCAGCATCAGGTCCAGCAGCACCAGCTCCGGGGACTCGCGGCGGAAGGCGGGCACTGCGTCGGTCCCGTCGTGGCAGAACACGGGCTCCATGCCCTCGCTGCGCAGCACGATGCCGAGCATCTCGGCGAGCGCGATGTCGTCGTCGACGACGAGCACGCGTGCAGTCACGCGGCCCATGGTCGCACCCGAGTGCGCAGACTTGCCACGGCCATCCACATGGGACGATCGGGACATGTCACAGCAGCCACCCCCGGACGGGACCCCGGGACCCGATCGCTGGGCGCCCCCCAGCGGCTGGTCCCCCGAGCAGCCCCCCGCCTGGCCATCCGTGCCGGCTCCGGGACCGCCCGGGGGCGTCCCGCAGCCCCCGCCGGGGCCGGCGGGCAACCCCCAGGGCCCGCACCCCCGCCGGGGCCGGCGGGCAACCCCCCGCCGGGATACCCGCCGCCCGGGTACCCCCCGCCGGGGTACCCCCCGCCGGGATACGCACCTCCCGGGTACCCGCAGGGCGGCGTCCCGGGCGCTGGTGGGGGCGGCTGGGGCCAGCCGCAGCACCCGTGGGCACCCCCGCCGCAGGCGCCCAAGCCGGGCATCGTGCCGCTGCGCCCGCTCGGCGTCGGCGAGATCCTCGACGGCGCGCTGGGCCTGATCCGCAGCAACCCGAAGACGGTCCTCGGGCTGGCTGCGGCGATCGCCGCGATCTCGCGCTCATCCAGACGGTCGGGATCTGGATCTCGCTGCAGGCGCTGGGTGCCCCGACCACGATCGTGAGCGGCGACAGCCTCGACATCGCGGCGGACCTGGCCGCCCTGGCGGCCGCTCGGGTTCGCCCAGCTGGTGCCCGCCCTGGTGGTCGGCTTCCTCCAGGTGCTGGCCAGCGGCCTGCTCATCGTCGTCATGGCGGCCGCGGTGCTCGGCCACCGGCTCGATGCCAGCCGGACCTGGCAGCACCTCAGGCCGCGCCTGCTCCCGCTGATCGGGCTGACAGTCCTGATGGGCCTCGGATTCCTGGTCGTCACGGCGGGGCTGGTCGCAGGGATCGTGCTCCTGGCCACGACCGTCGGCGAATGGGCGATCCTGCCCGGGCTGCTGCTCAGCCTGGCGACGATCGGCGTCATGGTCCTCGTGTACGTGCGGCTGGCGGTGGCCTCGCCGGCGCCTCATCCTCGAGGGGCCGGGCCGATCGCGGCGCTGCGCCGCTCGTGGAACCTGGTCCGCGGGTCCTGGTGGCGCGTCCTGGGCATCCTGCTGCTGTCGGCGATCATCACGAACCTGCTCACGGCCATCGTCAGCGTGCCCATCTCGACGGTGCATCCCTGATGACCGGCTTCAGCGAGTCGCTGCTCCCGTCCGTGCTGGCCGCGGGATCGCCACGCTCGTGTCGAGCATCGTCATCCTGCCGTTCAGCGCGCGGTGACCGGGCTGCTCTACACCGACCGGCGCATGCGCAGGGAGGCCCTCGACATCGAGCTGGTGTCGGCCGGGGTCACCCCCTCGGCCGATCCGTTGCAGCCCTACCGGCAGGTGCGCTGAGCCGCCGTGCCGCTGCCCGTCGCCGTGCCCCTCCCGGGTGAGGTCCCGATCGACCTGACCCGGGAGCAGGCCGCGCCGCCTCGCCGAGCTCGAGCTGGCCAAGCCCGTCTACCGGGCCGCTCGAGCCCGGGCTCATCCAGCGGGCCATCGACTGGCTCCTCGAGCAGGTGCGGCAGCTGCTCGCGCGGGTCTCCGAGGCGGCCCCCGGCGGCTGGTTCGGGCTGCTCGGCATCGTGCTGCTGATCGTCCTCGTGGTGATCGCCGTGCGCCGACGCACGGGGTCGCTCGACCGCGGTTCCGCACCCGACCTGCTGCTGCTCGGCGGCCTGCGCACCGCGGCGGAGCACCGGGCCGAGGCGGAGCCGTTCGCCGGGGCTGGGGCGTACGCCGAGGCCGTGCGCTCCCGGCTGCGCGCGATCGTGGGCTGATCTCGAGGAGCGCGGGCTGGTCGACGCCCGGCCCGGTCGGACCGCCGACGAGGTCGCGCGCGACGCCGGGAGCGGCTGCCGAGCGCGGCGTCCGACCTGCGCGTGGGCGCCCGGATCTTCGACGACATCTGGTACGGCGGGCGGCCGGCCGACGCGACGTCGTACGCCCGGCTCGTCGAGATCGACACGGCCGTGGCCAGAGCGCGCCCGTCCGACGACGTCCGCCGCGAGTCGTTCCCGGCGGTGCCCCGATGAGCCGCAGCACGCCGCCGGACTTCCTCGACGAGGTGACCACACCCCGCCTGCGCGATCGCGTGCGCGCCAACCGCGGGCTGCTGCTCGTGGGTGTGCTCGTGCTCGTGGGCGCGCTGCTGCTGGCGATCGCGCAGAGCAGCCGGCAACGCGGGTATCTCGACCCGAGGGCCGTCGACCCGAGCGGCTCCGCTGCGCTGGCGACGCTGCTCGAGGAGCAGGGCGTCCGCGTGGTCCGCGTCACCGACACTCGGGCGGCCGTCGAGGAGATCGCCGACGCCGGCGGCCGGGCGACTCTGCTCGTGGCGCCATCGGCACCGCTGTCCGACCGCGATGCTGTCGCTGGTCGCGGCGACCGACCACACGAGTATCTGGTCCTCGGCTGACCCCCTCGGACGCCGCTGCGCGGCTCCGCGCTCCCTGGGCGGAGGACGGCGCCCCGAGTCCGTCGACCGACGACGTGCCTGCCGCGTGCGAGTGGTACGTCGGGCAGCCGGGCCTCGCTCCCCGAGGCCGGGCAGACGACGAGACCGCGACTGCCGACGGCCCACGTGCTGGGGCGGTGGTGGTCGTCGACGACGCCCGCCGCACCGAGGTCGTCCTGCTCGGTGGTGGGCATCCCGCTGACCAACGAGCGCCTCGACGAGTCGGGGTAACGCCGCGCTGACGATGAACCTGCTCGGCCGTGACGACGAGCTCGTGTGGTGGCTGCCCGCCACCGTCGGACCCGGCACTGCCCGGCGGCCAGACGGAGCTCGCCGACCTCATCCCGTCGTGGGTGCGGTGGGTGCTGCTGCAGGTGGTCGTGGCGTGCGCGTGCTGGTCTGGTGGCGCGGCCGCCGGCTGGGCCGTGTCGTCGTCGAGCCGCTGCCGGTGGTCGTCCGTGCCACCGAGACGCGGCGGGTCGCGCCCGGCTGCTACAGAGCCAGCAGCCCGGCGGGAGGCCGCGGAGCACCTGCGCGTCGGGCCCGCGAGCGCCTGCGCGTCCGGCTGGGCCTGCCGGCGGGTGCCGCGCGGCGAGGTCGTGGCGGCACCGCCGGCGCACCGGCCGGCCCCGAGGAGGTCGCCGCACTGCTGTGCGGTCCCGAGCCACGGACGACGCCCGGACTGGTCGCGCTGGGCCGAGACCTGGAGGCACATGGCGGAGGTGACCGGGGCATGACGGCCACGGACCCCCGTGCGGCGCTGCTCGCGCTGCGCGAGGAGGTCGGCAAGGCCGTCGTCGGCCAGGACGCCGTCGTCACCGGCCTGGTGATCGCGCTGCTGTGCCGCGGCCACGTGCTGCTCGAGGGCGTGCCGGGGACGGCCAAGACGCTCATGGTCCGCGCGCTGGCTGCCTCGCTCTCACCTGGACAACGCGCGCGTCCAGTTCACGCCGGACCTCATGCCCGGCGACGTCACCGGCTCGCTGGTCTACGACAGCCGGACCGCGGAGTTCTCCTTCCGGCCGGGCCCGGTGTTCACGAACCTGCTGCTGGCCGACGAGATCAACCGGACCCCGCCGAAGACGCAGGCGTCGCTGCTCGAGGCGATGGAGGAGCGCCAGGTCATCGGTCGACGGTCACGCCGCGCCCGCTGCCGGACCCGTTCCTCGTGGCCGCGACCCAGAACCCGGTGGAGTACGAGGGCACCTACCCGCTGCCCGAGGCGCAGCTCGACCGGTTCCTGCTCAAGCTCACCGTGCCGCTGCCCGAGCGCGACGCGGAGTTCGAGCGTGCTGGCCCGTCACCTCGGCCGGCTTCGACCCGCGCGACCTCGCGGCGGCCGGGCATCCGTCCGGTCGCCTCGGCGGCGGACCTCGCTCGCCGCGCGGGCGCACGTCGCGCTGGTGACCGTGGCGCCCGAGGTGATGGCCTACGTCGTCGACCTCGTGCGCGCCACCCGCACGTCGCCCTCGCTGCGGCTCGGGCGTGTCCCCGCGCGGCGCCATCGCGCTGCTGCCGCGGCCCGCGCGTGGGCCTGGCTGTCCGGCCGCGACTACGTCACGCCCGACGACGTCAAGGCGCTCGCCCGCCCGGCCCTGCGCCACCGCGTTCCCGGTCGGGCGGAGGCCGAGCTCGAGGGGGTCACCGCCGACGCCGTCCTCGAGGGCATCCTCGCCACCGTCCCGGTCCCGCGCTAGCCCGGCCGTGCCGTCGGATGGTCGCTCACCGGGCGCCGCGCGCGCTGGTCGTGGCCGTGCTGCTCACCGCTCCCGTCGCGCTGGTCGCGCGCTCGGTCGGCTGGCGTGCTCCTGGTCGACCTGGGGCCTGCTCGCGGTGCTGGCGCATCGACGCTGTCGTGCTCGCCGGGCCGACCGTCCGGCGCCTCGAGCCTGCGACGCAGCGGCGACACCACGGCCCGCCTCGGCGAGCCGCCGACCGTGGTCGTGCTGACCGTGCGCAACGACGGCCCCGACGCGCTGCGCGGGATCCTGCGCGACGCGTGGGCGCCGACGGCCGGGGTGGCCGTCCGGACCCGGCACGCGCTCGGGCCACGTGGACCGCCCCGAACGGGCGGTGCGCGATCGCCTCGAGTGCTGCGCCCGGTGCGCCGCGGGCGAGCGCGCGACCGGACCTCGTCACCGTGCGCTCGCTGGGCCCGCTGCGCCTGGCCGGGCGGCAGGCGTCGCACCGCGGTGCCGTGGTCGGTGCGGGTCCTGCCCGCCGTTCCCGTCGCGCAAGCACCTGCCGTCGCGGCTGGCGCGGCTGCGCGACTCGACGGCCGTACCGCGCTCATCGCGTGCGCGGAGCAGGGCACCGAGTTCGACTCGCTGCGCGAGTACGTGCCGGGGCGACGACGTGCGCTCCATCGACTGGCGCGCCACGGCGCGCGCCGCCGACGTGATGGTGCGCACGTGGCGCCCCGAGCGGGACCGGCGGGTCGCTCCTGGTGCTCGACACGGCGCGCACCTCGGCTGCGCGCATCGGCGACGAGCACCCGGCTCGACGTCCTCGATCGACGCCGCGTTCCTGCTCTGGCGGCGCTGGCCGGCGCGGGCCGGGGACCGGGTCGACCTGCTCGCCTATCGACCGGCGCACCGCTGCGGGCCGAGCGTGCGCGGCGCCGCTGCCACCGAGCTGCTGCCGCGGATGGTCGACGCGCTCGCCGTCGCTCGAGCCGCTGCTGGTCGAGACCGACGCCGCGGGTCTGGTCGCCGCGATCCTCGCGCGCGTCCGCAAGCACGCGCTCGTCGTGCTGTTCACGGCGCTGGAGCCGACCGCGCTGCGAGGAGGGGCTGCTGCCGTACCTGCCTGGCCTGACCGCCCGGCACACCGTCGTGCTCGCCTCCGTGCACGACGACCGGCTCGCCGAGCTCGCCGCAGCGCGGGGCAACGCGCCCCGGTGTACGCCGCCGCCTCCGCGGCGCAGGCCATCGCGGCCCGCGACCGCGATCGCGCGACGATGGCCATGCGCTGGCGCGGCGGGTGTCGAGGTCGTCGACGCGGCGCCCGACGACCTCGCGCCGCGCCTGGCCGACCGCTATCTGGCGCTCAAGGCCGCCGGCCGGCTCTGAGCCGGCGCACGGCCTCAGCCGCGACCTGCGCCTCAGCCGGCTACGGCCGCGTCGCGCCGTGACGACGTCCGCCGGTCACGTCGCCGAGCTCGCCTTCGCGCACGCCGGCACGGCCGAAGACCCACACGTAGGCGAGGAACGCGATCCACACGCGCCAGCGCCGATGCCGATCCGGGCCCAGGTCGGCAGCGGGGACGGCGTCACGAACGCCTCGACCACGCCCGACACGAGACAGGACGACCACCAGGCCCAGCGCGATCGTCACCGCGGCACGGCCCTCCTCGGCGAGCGCGACGGAGCGCGGTCGGGGTCCCGGGTCGATGATCTGCCAGCCCAGCCGGATCCCGGCACCGCCAGCGACGAAGACGGCGGTGAGCTCGAGCAGCCCGTGCGGGGTGATGAGGCCGAGGAACAGGTCGAGCTTGCCGGCCGTTGGCGCCATGAGCCGCCGCCCACGATCCCGACGTTCACGGTGTTCTGCGCCAGGATGTAGACGCCGGGCAGGCACGAACAGCGCGACCCCGCGATCAGGGCCAGCGCGGCGACCCAGGCGTTGTTGGTCCACACCTGGAAGGCGAAGGCCGGCGGCCGCATCGGAGGAGTAGTACGTCCTCGAAGTCCTGCTCGACCAGCTGGCGGATCTCCTCCGGGCGTGCCCAGGGCCGCCTGCGACCTCGGGGTTCGCCGGCGACCCAGGCGCCGACCGCGACGGCCACGCCGAGCGAGGAAGCCCGGCCCCGGCGCGATCCACCACCGGCGGGCCCGGTACACCGCGACCGGGAAACCGCGGCGACGAAGGGCGACGACCTCGCCGAGCACGGCGCGCCACGGGAGCCGGTCACCGCGCTCGGGCCACTGCGCGACCAGCGGGGTCAGCCGGCCGACCAGCGACGGGGTCGGGCGCGGCGCTGACTGCACCATCGACAGGTGGGTGGCCGTCCGCTGGTAGAGGTCGACGAGCTCGTTGACCTCGGCGCCGGTGAGGCGCCGCTTGGCGGTGAGAACGGCCAGGCGCTGCCAGGTCGGCCCGTGCGCCCGGGCGAACGCGTCGACGTCCACGGCACCACCCTAGGCGCTGGGCCGCGCCGCTGCCGGTGGGCGCCCGTGCGCGGCGGCTGCGAGGATGGCCCCGTGGCACGCCTGATCACCGGTGACGCCGTGACCCTGGACCTGCGCATCGCGGGGCTTCCGTCGCGCACCCTGGCCCTGGCCGTGGACCTGGTCGTGCAGGGCACGATCCTCGTCGCCTCGACAGTGCTGGCGGGCTGGGCCTTCGCCGCCGGCGGCAGCCCGGGCGCCGAGGCCGCGGTCACCCTGGCGGTCGTCGTCCTGGTCCTGGTCGGCTGGCCAACGCTGATCGAGACGGTCACCCGGGGCAGGTCGCTGGGCAAGTGGATGATGGGCCTGCGCGTGGTCCGCGACGATGGCGGCCCCATCACGATGCGGCACTCGCTGGTCCGCGCGCTGGCGATGGTGTTCCTGGACCTGTGGACCACGTCGGGGGTCGTCGGCGGGCTCTCTGCCCTGATCTCGGCACGGGCCAAGCGGATGGGCGACCACCTCGCGGGGACCATCGTGGTCGGCGAGCGCATCCCGCGCAGCGCGGTCCCGGCGCAGCAGCCGATCGCCATGCCCCCGCCCCTGTCGGGCTGGGCGGCCGGGCTGGACCTCGTGGCCGTGCCCGATGCCCTCGTGCTGAACATCCGCACGTTCCTGCATCGGGCCCCGATGCTCGACCCGCAGTCGCGAGCGGCGACGGCCGCGCGGCTGGCCACCGAGCTGGCCGGCCACGTGCGGACCCCGGCCCCCGCGGGCACCCCGGCGGAGCTGTACCTCGCGGCGGTGCTCGCCGAGCGCACCCGGCGCTCGTACGGCGGCGGACCGGCGGCTGGCTGGTCGGTCGCGCGGCCGCCGGGGCCGGCCGGGCCGCCGCCGCCCCCGGGGTTCACCCTGCCCACATGACGGACCCGGTGGGGGGCTCGCGCGGGGCGGGCTCCCCACCGGGTCGGTGGTCGGGCGATGCCGGGGCTCAGTAGCGGTACAGCTCCGGCTTGTACGGGCCGGCGACGTCCACGCCGAGGTACTCGGCCTGGTGCTTGCTCAACTCGGAGAGCCGGACTCCCAGCGCGTCCAGGTGCAGGCGGGCGACCTTCTCGTCGAGGTGCTTGGGCAGCACGTGCACGCCGATCTCGTACTGGTCGGTCTTCGTGAACAGCTCGATCTGGGCCAGGACCTGGTTGGTGAACGAGTTGCTCATCACGAAGCTGGGGTGCCCGGTGGCGTTGCCGAGGTTCAGCAGGCGCCCGGCCGACAGGACGATGACAGAGTGGCCGTCGGCGAAGCGCCACTCGTCGACCTGCGGCTTGATGTTCGTGCACTCGACGCCGGGCCAGGTCGCCAGGGCGGCCATCTGGATCTCGTCGTCGAAGTGGCCGATGTTGCCCACGATCGCCTGGTGCTTCATCTGCGACATGTGCTCGGCGGTGATCACGTCACAGCACCCGGTGGCCGTGATGAAGATGTCGGCGGTCGCGACCACGTCCTCGATGCGCGCCACCTGGAAGCCGTCCATCGCCGCCTGGAGCGCGCAGATCGGGTCGATCTCGGTGACGATGACGCGCGCGCCCTGGCCGCGCAGGGACTCCGCGCAGCCCTTGCCCACGTCGCCGTAGCCGAAGACCACGGCGACCTTGCCGCCGATCAGGGTGTCCGTGGCGCGGTTGATGCCGTCGATCAACGAGTGCCGGCAGCCGTACTTGTTGTCGAACTTGCTCTTCGTCACCGAGTCGTTGACGTTGATGCCCGGGAAGAGCAGCGAGCCCTCCTTGGCCATCTCGTAGAGGCGGTGCACGCCCGTGGTGGTCTCCTCCGTGACGCCACGGATGCCCGCGGCGATGCCGGTCCAGCGCGAGGCGTCCTCGGCAAGCGAGCGGCGCAGGACCGCCAGCACCACGCCGTACTCCTCGGAGGTCGACTCGTCGGCGGTGGGCACGACACCGGCGCGCTCGAACTCCACGCCCTGGTGCACCAGCAGGGTGGCATCCCCGCCGTCATCGAGGATCATGTTCGGGCCGGCGCCGTCGGGCCAGCGCAGCACCTGCTCGGTGCACCACCAGTACTCCTCGAGCGTCTCGCCCTTCCACGCGTAGACCGGGACCCCAGCCGGGGCCTCGGGCGTGCCGGCCGGGCCCACCGCCACGGCGGCGGCGGCATGGTCCTGCGTCGAGTAGATGTTGCACGAGGCCCAGCGGACCTCCGCGCCGAGCTCGACCAGGGTCTCGATCAGCACAGCGGTCTGGATGGTCATGTGCAGCGATCCGGTGATCCGGGCTCCGGTCAGCGGCTTGCTCGCGCCGAACTCGGCGCGCATCGCCATCAGGCCGGGCATCTCGTGCTCGGCCAGGCGGATCTCCTTGCGACCGAAGTCGGCCAGCGACAGGTCGGCTACCTTGAAGTCGTTCATGCTTCTCCTCAGTGCGGGGCGGCAGACGCGCCCACGGGGTGCTGCCGTGGCTGCGGCAGCCTGCCGGCGAACTCCCACGAGGCTTCGATGGTTCGCATGGCCCGATGGGGCCAGCCCCCATTGTGACACCCTCGGCCGGCTGCCACCAACGAACGCGCATACGCGCCGGGTGCGCCGAGCCGCCGCGGTCAGTGCTCCCGGGTCAGTCCTGGTCCGCGGGGAGGTCGGCACCGATTCCCTGAGGTCCGGGGGTCGCCTCGTCGAGCAGCATCACGGGGATGTCGTCGCGGACCGGGAAGCTCGTGCGGCACCGGACGCAGACCAGGGCCGTCGCGGCCGCCAGGTCCTCGCCCGCGTTCGGCTCCACCGGGGCGTGGTGCTCACAGGGGCAGGCCAGGACCTCGAGCAGCAGCGGATCGATGTTCACGCCTGCGCCCCTTCCTCCGGGGAGTCCTCCCGGATCAGCGTCAGGACCCTGTCCCGCAGCGCGCCCATGGCCGGCGCATCCCGGGCCTCGGCATTGAGCCGCAGCAGGGGTTCGGTGTTGCTGGGACGGACGTTGAACCACCAGTCCGGCCCGGTCACGGTCATCCCGTCGAGGTCGTCGAACTCGACGCCGGGCTCGGCGCGGAACGCCGCGCGAACCCGCTCGGTGGCAGCGGCCTGATCGGACACGACCGAGTTGATCTCCCCGCTGGCGACGTACCGCTCGTAGGGGGCCAGCAGCTCCGACAGCGTGGTCGCCCCGGGGCTTCGGCCGAGGGCGGCGATCGTGTGCAGTGCGGCCAGCATGCCGGAGTCGGCCCGCCAGAAGTCCGTGAAGTAGAAGTGCCCGGAGTGCTCCCCGCCGAAGACCGCGCCGGTCTCGGCCATGCGCGCCTTGATGAACGAGTGCCCGACCCGCGTGCGCACCGGGACACCGCCGTTCTCACGGATGACCTCCGGCACGGCGGCCGACGTGATCAGGTTGTGGATGATCGGCGCCCCGGGATGCTTCTGGAGCTCGCGGGCCGCGATCAGGCCGGTCAGGGCGGAGGGGGACACCAGGGCCCCGGCCTCGTCGACCAGGAAGCACCGGTCGGCGTCGCCATCGAAGGCCAGGCCCAGGTCGGCTCCCTCGGCCACGACCGCCGCCTGCAGGTCGCGGAGGTTCTCGGGATCGATCGGGTTCGCCTCGTGGTTGGGGAACGTCCCGTCGAGGTCGAAGTACAGGGCCACGACGTCCAGCCCGGGCACGTCGAGGACGGCCGGGGCGGTCAGCCCCGCCATGCCGTTGCCCGCGTCGACGACCACGCGCAGCGGCCGGATGTCCGAGAGGTCCACCAGCTGCCTCAGGAACGCGGCGTAGTCGGAGAGGACCTCGCGGTGGGTCACCGACCCGACCGGATCGCCCGACGGCGGCACGTCATCGGCCACCATGGCGCGGATCTCCGCGAGCCCGGTGTCCTGCCCGACGGGCGTGGCACCTGCCCGGCACAGCTTGATCCCGTTGTAGCGCGCCGGGTTGTGGCTCGCGGTGAACATCGCACCCGGGAGGTCCAGTCGGCCGGCGGCGAAGTACAGCTCGTCGGTGCTCGCCAGGCCGATGTCCACGACGTCGACGCCCTGCCCGGTCACCCCGGCGCTGAAGGCGGCGACGAGCTCCGGGCCCGAGGGCCGCATGTCCCTGGCCACCACCACGGCGCCCGGCCCACCCGCGGCCCGGCTGGCCCCGACGACGCGGGCGAAGGCCGCACCGATCCGCTCGGCCAGGCCCGCATCCAGCTCATCGGGGTAGACGCCACGGACGTCGTAGGCCTTGATGATCGCATCGAGGTCGCGCACGGCTGACACCCTAGTGGTGCGGGCCCGGCATCGTGGCCCGACGAGGTGGAGCGACCCCCCGGCACAGATCGGGGCGTGAGCGGTCAGGGCATGGCGGCGGCGTCGTCGTCGACCACCTCGACCGAGCGCAGCACCCGCAGGTGGCCACGGCGGCCCACCTCGACCATCTCACCGGCCGGCGCATCCGCCCGGGGCCGGGCTGCCTCACGCACGGCGTTGGCCAGGGCCTCGAGATCGTCGCTGCTCGGCCTGAGGGCATCCGGGTCCGGCTCGAGCCGAACGACCTCCCAGCCGCGCGGCACGGTCATCCGCTCGCTGTGGACCTGGCAGAGGTCGTAGCAGTGCGGCTCGGCGTAGGTTGCCAACGGGCCGAGGACCGCCGTGGAGTCTGCGTACACGTACGTCAAGGTCGACACGGCGGGTCGCGCGCACGAGGGCTTCGAGCAACGGCGACGTGGACTCACAGGGGCAACCTACTCCCGACCACCGACATCGCCACTCACCCCATGGGCTCGGGACGATCGTGTCGCGAGGGGGGGTCACCCGGCCGGCAGGAGCGTGCCGATGTCCTCCCGGACCGGCTGGATGGCGACCGCCGATCTCGTCGGCCACCACGAGAAGCCCGTGGCGGCCGGGCGCTGCGCGTCGATGGTGACGTGCGAGACGAGGGCCGGGCCGGAACCGGGGCCGGAGGTCCAGGCCAGATGCGCGATCGCCGCGTCGTCGAGGCCGGGCACGGCCACCTCGCGCTGGCTCCCGGCCGCCACGCTGACGCGGATCGGCGGCTCCGCGCGAACCGGCCCGGTCACGACCCGCGGCCCCGGGACGCCGGCATCCGCGGCGGGGTCCCTGACGCCCAGGAGCCCCTCCTCGGTGAACACGGACTCGTCGGCCCCGCCGGTGGTCCACACCTGCAGGGTCCCCTCGACCGCCGCCCCGGGCGCGGCGACCGTGACCGTCGTGCTCAGCCCGGGGCCGGCGGGCACGAGCGCTGCGGCTGCCAGCGGATTGGGGAACCCCACCGACGGGGTCGCGGACAACCAGCTCACGTCCCGGCGTGCCTGGCCCCAGTCCGCCCGCACGCCGCCGGTGACCGGGACGTCGGAGGTGAGGGCCAGCGTCCCGGCGCGCCCGTTGAGGACCCGGTCCAGGGAGGTCGTGATCACCGAACCGGCCGGGACCGCGATCGTCGGGAGGCCCGCGATCTCCTGGGGGCCCTGCTCGGTCAGCAACGTCACCTGCAGGGTCGCGAACTGCTCGCCGGGGTTGACCAGGACGAGATCGCGCGAGCCCTCGCCGCCCGGGACGCCGGCGACCCACAGCTGCGTCGTGGGGGCCACGGCGGGTGGGATGAAGTCCACGCCCCGGGGCTGCTCGCCACGCGGGACCGAGACGTCCCGCAGGGCCGCAGCGACCCGCCCGCTGGTGGCCCGGACCTGCAGGCCGAGGAGCTCCTCACCCTGGGCCAGCGCGTCCAGTCGGAGGCGGACCCGTGACTGCGGGCCCAGGTTGATCCCCTTGCCGGCCAGCGCCGCGACCGGGCCCGAACGGGCGAACAGCCGCAGGTCGAATCGGGCCGGCTCCTGGGCCGGGTTGCTCACGAGGAGGGCCGACCCGCGTCCCAGCTGGGAGCCGGCCCCCACGAACCACCACTCGGGGCTCGGCTCCGGGCATGCTGCCGAGGCGAGCCCCGCGCCGGCGCCTGCGAGCTCGTGCGAGGCCACGGCCGCCACCGCGGTCGGGGCGAATGTGCCCGCGGCCACCATCGCGATGGTCGGCAGGGACCGGTCGGCAGCCAGCAGGCTCACGGGCACGTCGGGCCCGGTGATCCGCGCGACGTCGAGGTCCGAGTCGATCGGCCGCAGCACAGCAGTCCCCTCCGGCGCAGCCGCGGTCGGCGCGTCGGCCGTGCTGGGGTCCGGGGTCGGCTCGGGGGCCGGCTGGACGACCAGGCCGGTGAGCAGGCCGGCCGAGTCCTCGGTGATCGACACGGCCGGGCAGGCCAGCAGGGACCCGCCGACGGTCCGGTACTCCTCCCTCGGGACCGGATCGGGGGTCCCGGGCGCCAGCACCAGGGCACCGGCCCCCAGCGCGACCACGAGCGCGGCCAGGCGCCTCACGGGGCGTCCTCGCGGTGCGGGTCGACGGGGCGGCGCTTGGGCAGGGCGAGGAGGACCAGGACGCCCATGACGACGAGGTGCACGGTGGCCAGCAGGGTCCACCTGCCGGTGTGCACCAGCGTGAGGCGGCCGGTGCCCGCGACCTGGGCGACCGTCATCCCCTGCCCGTCGGCGCTCAGGGTCAGCGGCGTGCCCTCGATCCTCCCGGTCCACCCGGGGTCCGACTGCTCGGCGAGGACCAGGATCCGGGGCAGCAGGGTGTCCGGGTGCAGCACGACGTCCACCGACGAGGGGCGGGTGGTGATCGGGACGACCACGTCGGGATCGTCCGTGCGCCCGATCAGCTCGGACCGGCTCGCCTGGCCGGAGACCAACCACAGCGACTGGCTCGGCGCGGTGGCCAGGCGCCGGAGCCCGGGGGACGCGTCCAGGGTGGCGGCGAGGGGATCCTCGGGTGGCGCGTCGAGGACGACGTAGCGGATGGCCCGGCGCCCGAGGTCGGCCTCGACATCCCCGCCCACCCCGGAGACCAGGTCCTCGACGACGATCGTGAAGGTGGGGTCGTCGGCCGGGGCCATCAGCGCGTCGGCGTCCCCGAGGCGCGTGCGGGCGCCGGTCGAGACCCCGTAGACCACGGTGTCGGCGTCACGCGTCAGCAGCAGGGTCCGGGGGCGCTGCGGGGACTCCTCGGCCAGCGCGACCACCGGGGGCAGCACCGAGACCGCCCCGACGGTCGTCCGGCTCGGAGCCACCCACCAGCCGGCGCCGAGGACCGCGACGCAGCCCACCAGGGCAACCGATGCGGCCGCCGCCCCGGGACCCCGGGCGCCGGCTGCCCGGCCCAGGACCAGCGCCAGCAACCCGCCGGCGAGCAGCAGCATCTGCCCGGGCCACAGCCCGGCCACGTCGGCGTCGGGCCAGGCGACCCGCACCAGCGGGGCGCTCCACACCGTGGCCGCGAGCAGCGCCGTGGCCCCGCAGAGCGCAGCGAGCGGGGGCACCGCCGTGCGGACGAGCAGGGCCGCCAGCACCGCGCAGGCGAGCAGCGGGACCCCCGCCCACGCGACGGCCGTCGGACCACCGGGCGACAGCCCCCACACCAGCGGGTCCGGCGTGGCCAGAGACGGATCGTTGCGGCCCAGGTCGGTGAGCAGCAGCCAGGGTTCGGCCAGCATCCGGGGCAGCCACAGCGCGACGAAGGCGCCGGCCACCACGAGCATGATGGCCACGGAACGCACCGGCCACCGGGGCAGTCCGCGCGCCAGCCAGGCCACGACGGCCGTCGCGGCCGCAAGGGCGAGCACCAGCGGAGCGAACGCCGCGGTGGCCCCGAGGAGCGTCCCGGCGGCGATGGCCGGTCGCACGCGGGGGCCGGGCCGCCGCGCGGCGTCCAGCGCCGCCACGATGAGCCGGGCGGTCGGCGGACCGAGCAGGAGCAGGGCGAGCGTCGAGATCCGGCCCCCCGACGCGGCGGCGGACGCCGCCGGGAGCAGGGCCCAGGCCAGGGACAGGGGAGTACGGGCGCTGCCCACCCGATCCGGGCCGAGGCTGGCGTACATGCTGAGGAACGCCAACGGGACCGCGAACCCGAAGGCGAGCCGGAGGAGCAGGTCCACCGAACCCAGGAGCGGAAGGCTCGCTGCGGCCAGCAGCGGGAGGTAGGCGGGCTGGCTGGTGGGAACTCCGAAGCGCACGTCCTGCCAGCTGGCCAGGTAGGCCCCCAGCAGCTCGCGAGCACCGACCGCGGGCAGCAGCCCCCCGCCGTGCAGCGTCCCGGAACCCAGCAGCTGCGCCGGCTCGCGCAGGAACGACACCGCCGCGAGCGCACCGGCGATCGCCAGGGGCAGCGCCAGGGACCGCCCGATCCGCCACCGTGCCCCCGCTCCCCGGACCCGACGCGCGGCGGTCCAGTGGTCGAGCCAGTGCCCCAGCACAGCACCGCGACGCGCCCGCACGTGCGTGGGACGCGCCGTGCTCACCACGGGGGGCTGCCGGAGGCTGCGCCGACCCGCGCGCACGTGACCGGGGTCGCCGAGCACATCCCAGGCGCCGGCGAGCTCGGCCGCGGACTCCTCCGGCTCGCGCGTCAGCAGGAGTGCGACGGCCCGCACCAGGGTCGAGACCCATCCCCGCAGCCAGCGCCAGGGCAGCGCGGCGGCGGGCGACTGGGTGAGCTCCAGGAGCAGCTGCCCGTGGCGGGCGGCGCGTCTGGGGACCGGTCGTCCGGGGGCACCGCCCCGGACGCCGAGCCGGCCCGCCTGACGGTGGGCAACCACCGCCTGCGGGATGAACGTCACCTCGCCGCCGATGCCCCAGGTCCGGCGGCACAGGTCCGCACCCGATCCCCAGCCGTCGTACAGCGGGTCCAGCCCGCCGAGGGCATGCCAGGTGTCTGCCCGGACCAGCATGCCCGCGGTCTCTCCGCCGTACACGGGCCGGTCGACGTCGTACTGGCCCTGGTCCCGCTCCCCGGGCTCGAGGCGCTCGACCACCGGGGTGCCCGGGGCCCACATGTTCCCGATCCCGACCAGGCGGGCCCGATCCGACCAGGCCACGGTCTTCGGGATCAGGACGTGCGAGGCGGGGTTTCGATCGGCGCCCTCGAGCAGCTGCTCGAGGCAGGACGGCTCCGGCGCGGCGTCATCGTGGACGATCCAGTACCACCGGACCGGGTCCGGCCGCGCAACCCCGCCGTCTGACGTCGCGACGTCCATGGTGGTCGCCACGGCCAGGGCCTCGGCGAATCCTGCGGCTTCGTCGGTCCGCACCGCGTCCGGGAACTGCGCCTGCAGCATCCCGGTGCTCGCATCCACCGACCCCGCATCCACCGGGATGGTCCGGTCCGCGGCCCTCGACTGGCTGCCCAGCCCCGCCAGGGTGCGGGGCAGCCAGTCACTGCCGTCGTGGGCGACCAGGAGCGTCGTGACGTGATGGTTGCGCACGGTGCCCGGACCCTCCGCGGGGAGGAACCTGCTGAGGGCATCCTCAGCGCGGGCATCCGGATCCTCGATCACGTCCGGCTCCGAGTCACCTCCCTCCACGGGAGGTCACGCTAGCGCGCAACCGATGAGCAGCGACGCATGCCTTGATCAGACGGCGAGCTTCTTGAGCCGGCGCCGCTCCCGCTCGGACATGCCGCCCCAGATCCCGAACCGCTCGTCGTTGGCCAGCGCGTACTCGAGGCACTCGACCCGGACCTCACAGGACGCGCAGACCTTCTTCGCCTCGCGGGTGCTGCCACCCTTCTCGGGGAAGAACGCCTCCGGGTCAGTCTGCGCGCACAGCGCCTGCTCCTGCCAGGACGTCTCCTCGATCTCCAGCAGGGGGATGACCTCGGCTTCCAGCATGCTTCCTCCTCGACCCGATGCGATTCCGCGACTGTCCGTGGAGCCCGACCGCGCCACGGCGTGAATCACATGGATGAAATTACACGCATGGAGGTACGGCGCGTCAAGACGAGGAGCCGATCTTTTCTGGTATCAGTCAACCTGGTTTCCCCGGCACGCCGGTCGACCGGCCCGGAGGGCGGCGATCCACGGCATTTCGCCCGATTCGCCGGGCCCTGGGCCACGGACCGGCCACCGCAGGCAGGCGCCGGCACCGGCGTGGGCTCCCCCGCATGACCGGTGGCAGGATCCCCCTGTGCCGCACCGACGAGCACCCGGGCCGGGTCACCGAAGCGCGGCCCGCCAGCGCCCGGCGATCGTCGGCCCCGCGGGCCCCGGGACCGCGCGATGAACCAGCCGATCCAGCGGCGCTGGCGAGCTGGCTGGCCGATCGCCCTGACGGCCATCCTCGGTCCCCTGCAGCATGGGGCCCGGGACCCGACGCTCCGGATCCGCCCGGACGGCGTGTGGCGCACCAGCCGGACCCCCGAGGGCCCGGTCACCCTCCACTGCGCCGCCGAGGGCGCCGAGGTGCTCGCCCGCGCCTGGGGGCCGGGCGCCGAGCGGGAGATCGAGGACCTCCCCCGCCTGCTCGGGGCCGGCGACGACCCCACCGGGTTCACCGCCGACGTGCACCCGGTGATGGCCGCCGCCCACCGGCGGCACGGCGCCGGCTGGCGCGTCCCGCGGACCGCCCGGGTCCTCGAGGCCCTCGTCCCCGCGGTGCTCGAGCAGCGGGTGACCGGGCTGGAGGCCACGCGCGCGTGGGCCGTGCTCGTGTCGCGGTTCGGTGAGGTGGCACCGGGCCCCGACCCGGGCCTCCGGGTCGTCCCGGACGGGGGCACGTGGGCCGCCATCCCGAGCTGGGCATGGCACCGGGCCGGCGTGGATCCGGGGCGGGCCGCCACGATCGTCGCGGCGGCCCGCCGCGCCAACTCGCTCGAGCGCCTCTCCGACCGGCCGGCCACGCAGGCCGCGGAGGCGCTGCGATCCCTGGCCGGGATCGGGCCCTGGACCGCGGCGGAGGTCTCCGTCCGGGCCTGGGGTGATGCCGACGCCGTCTCGTTCGGGGACTTCCACCTGGCCCCGTTCGTCGTGCACGCGCTCACGGGCCGCCGCGACGGGACGGACGCCGAGCTGGCCGAGCTGCTGTCGCCGTGGTCCGGTCACCGGGCCCGGGCGATCCGCATGCTCCAGCTGCACTGCCCGGCGACGCCGCGACGCGGTCCCCGCGCGACCATCACCGACCATCGCGCGCGCTGACGGGCCGCCCCCTGCTCCGGCGCTACCGGTCGGAGGAGAAGCGCACGGCCGTCTCGCCGAGCGCGACGCCCGGCCAGACCCGGGCACCGCGGATGAGCTCGTTGCCGGGACCGATCATCGCTCGGTCGCCGACGACGACCCCGTCGAGCGAGACGCCCGCCCCGATGACGGCGTCCGAGCCGATGGCGCTGTCGCGCACGTGCGCGCCGGCGGCGACGATCGCGCCGTCGAAGAGCACCGAGCCGATGACCTCGGCGCCCGCGCCGACGGTGGCCCCCGCGCCGACGACCGTCCCGCCGCCCAGCATGGCCTCGGGGGAGACCTCGGCTCCCGGCAGGACCAGGGCCGATCCGGTCGGACCGGGGATCGCCGGGGAGGGCGCCCGCCCGGTGACGAGGTCGGCCGACCCCTGCACGAAGGCCAGCGGCGTGCCGAGGTCGAGCCAGTAGCCGTCGTCGACGACGCCCTGCAGCCGGACGCCCCTGGCCAGCAGCTGTGGGAAGGTCTCGCGCTCGACCGACACCGGGCGGCCGGTGGGGATGGAGTCGATCACCGAGCGGCGGAAGACGTAGCAGCCGGCGTTGATCTGGTCGGTGACGATCTCCTCCGGCGTCGTCGGCTTCTCCAGGAACGCCGTGACCCGCCCGTCGGCGTCCGTCGGGACCAGGCCGAAGGCGCGCGGGTCGGCCACCCGGGTCAGGTACAGCGTCACCGCGGCGCCGGACTGGGCGTGGACGTCCATCAGGTTCCGCAGGTCGACGCCGGAGAGGACATCGCCGTTGAAGACGAGCACCGGGTCGTCCGGGTCGGAGATCAGGTGCTCGGCCACGTGGCGGATGGCGCCACCGGTGCCCATCGGGTGGTCCTCGACGGCGTAGACCAGCTCCACGCCGAACCCGGCGCCGTCGCCGAAGTACTCGCGGAACACCTCGGCGCTGTAGGACGTCCCGAGGATGATCCGCGTGACGCCGGCCTCGCGGGCGCGGGCGATCTGGTGCTCGGTGCACGGAACCCCAGCCACGGGCAGCATCGGCTTGGGGGTGTTGATGGTCAGCGGGCGCAGGCGGGTGCCCTGGCCGCCGACGAGCAGGACGGCTTCCGTCATGGTCACGATCGTCGTCCACCGGACGGGTCCGTTGCAGCGTCGGGGGGCACGGCCAGGTCGGGCGGGCCCTGCAGAGCCCCGGTCCGCTCAGGCCGCCCCGTCGCCGGCGCCCTCGGTCGAGCGGATCCGCGCGGCCTCACCGGGATCGAGTCCGGTGGCGATCACGACCGAGCCCCGGACCAGCAGCGGGATGACGCAGCAGGACAGCAGCAGCTGCGGGTCCGGCGTTGCCTCGTCCACCCACAGGCGCGCACCGCCGGGCGCGGGGGCGTGGCGCCCCGAGCTGCTGGCTGCCAGGGCCAGCGCCTCGGGCCAGGGCACCGCCCGGCCGCCGAGGACGAGCGCCGCCGAGGCACCGGCTCCCGGGTCGGGGGAGAACACGTCTGGATGGGCGCGGACCTCGATGCCGACGTCGATGACTCCCGACGGGACTCCCCCGGGGATCGGCATCCCGAACGCGTCGCACGCGCTGGCCAGCAGCTCGTCGGCTCCCGCACCCGCGTCGCCGCCGGCACCCATCACCGCCCCGAGGCCGACCGGATCGAGGATCCGCGCATCCACGAGCCCGGGGAGGTCACGCCCGCAGGTGGCGCCCACGGACAGTGCCGCCAGCACCCAGACCGGCAGCTGCCAGTGCCGGGGCAGGTCGACGCTGAACCGCGATCCGGGGCCCAGGCCGAGATCGTCGCGCAGCAGGCCGGCCGCCTTGGCCACGGCGTTGGCGACGCTGGCCACGGACAGCTCCACGCGCGAGTGCGGGCCGCCGTAGTGGGTGACGAACGGCCGCGATCGGTCCGGGAACCGACCAGCAGCTCGTAGGGCGTCGCCGCGGGCACGTCGGTCACCTGGTGGACGTCACTTCGTCACCCGGACGTAGTCGCTCTTGGACTTCTTCTTGCCGACGACGATCCGCCAGCGCCCCGACGTCGTCGCCGTCACCGTCGCGGTTGCCCGGCCCGACACCGTGGTGCCCTTCACCTTCGTCCGGTACTTCTTCGTGCCCTTCTCCTTGAACTGGACCGTGAAGCCGACCCCGGCCGGGACGGCGCGGTACTTCCCGTCCGTGTACCTGGCCGTCACCTTGGCGGTCACCGTCAGGGTCCTGCCCTTGCCACCGGCTCGGGCTTCGCGTTGGCCCGGTCGACCTTGCGCGTCGAGGTGGCCTTCACCACCGGGACCGATGGGGCGGGGGTCACCCCGGGCGGAGCCCACGGCAGGCCGAGCAGGACCCGGCTCGTCGCACCGAGGACGTCATCGGCGAGCACGGTGCTGGGCACGGGCGTCAGCGTGGCCCGCAGCGCCGGCCGCCCGCGCAGGTGATCGGCGACCGCGGGGCTGAGCACCGGGCTGGCGGTCAGGAGCACCTGCGCGCCGCTCGCCGCGGCGATCGGGCCGGTCAGCCACGTGCCGCTGCTCTCGGGCAGGACCACCGCCGGGTCGCCGTCGTGGGGAACGCCGAGGCGACCGCCAGTGAAGCAGCGACCGGGTCGGCCCCGGACAGGCGGTCCCACCGGATCCCCTTGAGGGCCCCCGTCACGGTTGAGTCCGACAGTGCGGTCGAGGCCGCGACGGTCACCGACGTCCGTCCGGCGAGGGCGGTCGCGGTCTGGGCCGGGATCGTGCTGCGGGAGCCGAGCAGGAGCGGCACCTCCCGGGCAGCCGCGAGTGCCGCGCCCGGCGAGCGCGTGCGCCGGCGAGCCGTCCGGCGTGGCCAGCACGGCGCCCGCTGGCGGACGCCATGCGGCCGGCCACGGCTGCCGCGGTGGCGGCGGGGGTGGTGCCGGCCAACCGGGTGACCCGCGCGCCGAGTCCCGCCACCGCAGCGGCGACGGCGTCGGACACGACGTCGGTTCCCCCGACCACGATCACCTCGGTCGCGTTGCGCGTGCGGATGTCGCCGGCGACCTGCTCGGCCAGGCTCGCCGCCGGGGTCAGCAGCAGCGGGGCGCCGAAGGCGCGCGCCAGCGGTGCGGCGACGAGGCCGGCCGCCCATGACGAGGCGTTGTCCGGAGGAGCCGGTCAGGACCACGACACGTGCTGTTCGGCGCGTAGATGCGCCCCCACAGCACCGACGTCTCGGTCGGCCCGAGGCCGGCGACCCGGCTGGCGTTGGCGCACGGACCCCAGTCCCCGCCGGGCGGTGGGGTGATGGTCACGTCACCGGTGACCGTGGCCACGGGGGTGCCGTCGGCGGCTGTCCCGGACAGCCGGACGGTGTAGATGGCCGGCAGCACCGGGGCCCCGCTCGAGTCGCGGAGATCCCACGAGATGGACAGGGAGCCCGCGCCCTTGGTCGATCCGGTGTACGCTCCGCACGGGCGTGTCGGAGCACGGGCTGAGCACGTCCGCGGTCCAGGTCACCGCACGATCGGCGAAGGACGCGAAGGTCACGGGACCGGATGAGCCCGCCTGAATCGAGCGTCCCGTCGGGGAGGGTGCCGAGAGCACGACGTCGGAGTACCGGGCGCCGAGGGCCCGGATCGCGGGAAGCTGGGCCTGCAGGTACTTGCCCGGGCACGACGTGTAGTTGACGGTCTGGTGGCTGGACGTCGCCGAGATCGTCGCCACCGAGCCCCTGGGGTACCGGGTGGCCTTGATGTACCCGGCGGACACGAGCTTCACGGTCGCTGCCGGGTTGACCCCGTGCAGGCCGAGCTTCCAGGCGAACAGCCGTGCCATCGAGTCCTTGATCGACGCCATGTCGCCGGCTGACGGGAGCGAACGTCTCGAAGTTGCCCAGGGCGACCACGGCGAAGGTGTGCTCGTTGAAGCCGGCCGTGTGCCCGCCGAGCACCGGGCGGTCCATGCCGCCGTACCGGCCCTCGTAGAGTCGGCCGAAGCGGTCGACAAGGAAGTTGTAGTCGATGTCCGAGTGGCCCAGGGACTCTCGTGTGGTAGGCGTAGATCGCCCGCACCTGGGCAGCCGCCTGGGCCGCCGCTGTAGTTCGACGTCGACGCGGTGTGGTGGACGAAGCCGGCCCGGATGTCTGTCCGGCTGTAGTACGGCGCGCGGCTGCGCAGGACTCGTCCGCGCCCCACTGGGCGCGGGTGACGATCGGGGGCTGCCCGACGGTGGCCTGCGCCGAGACCCGGCCGGTACGCAGGCATCCGACGGGGCGCTCGGGGCGCTTCACCAGCGTGAGCTCGGTGCCCTTGGGACCCGGCCCGACGGGGTGTCGATGCGGACTGCGGCATCTTCGCGTTCGCACGGTCATCAGCGGATCGCTGCCCGGCCGGGCACCGCGGGCCTCCGGGGTGCCGGGGTCCGGCCCGTGCTCTGGGTCGACATGAAGCGTCGTCCAGCGGCTCCAGCCGGACGTCTCCTTGACCCGGACCTGGACTGAGGTGCCCGCCTCGAAAGGCGGCGTCGGCGGTGACGGCCACGAGCGACGCCGCCGCTTCGCGATGCGCACCGAGGCGGCGAGCGGCGGGCCGCAGCGCCGATGTCCGCGGCCAGCGCGCCCACCGTGCCCTCGGAGTGCGGGTCGGGATCCGGCGACCGGGCCAGGAGCCCGGGTCGATCCCCTTCAGCGGGACCTCGCGGACCGTCGGCTGGCGGACGTCCGCGGCGGGCGCGGCGGCGGGCGCCGCCGCCGTCGCGCGGTTGCGGCCGGCGCTGACGCCGGAGTGGCGACGCTGCCGGTCGCCCCGGCAGGCGAGACCGCGGATGTCGCCGCCCCGGCGGGCAGTGCCTGCGCCGGGAGCAGGGCGGCCAGCATGGCGCGACCACGGCGGCCGCCAGGTGTCGGCGGGTCGGAGCATGGGCACCGGGCATCGTGCGGCCTCCCACCCGGGTCCCCCCCGGGATCGTCGCTCTGCGTGTCGGACATCCGCAGTCTGGACCCTGCTTCGTCGCGAATCCGGCCATGTCGTCGTGACTTTGCGTTATCGAACTCGGCAGTTTACCCATGCTTATCGGGCCAGTCACGTACCCTTATGGCCGTGTCGGGGCGTCATCGTATCCTGCGCGTCATCGCAGGCCTGGCGTCGGGTGCTGTCCTGGCCGTCACGATCGCCGCCGGCTCGGTCGACCGTGGCTGTCGACCACCTCGAGTCGAACGTGACGCGGATCGACATCAGCGACCAGGTCGGCGAGCGGCCCGTCGACTACGGGGACCTGTCCTCCGGTCCCGTCACCTTCCTGCTCATGGGCTCCGACCAGCGCACCGGCAAGGGCAACAAGGGCTACGGCTTCTTCGAGGGCGCCCGCTCCGACACGACCATGCTCGTGCACGTGTACCCGGACCGCGACTCGGCCGTCGTGGTGAGCATCCCGCGTGACACCGTCGTCGACCTGCCCACCTGCAAGGACGCCGACGGCGCCACGGTGCCCGGCACCCGAGATCGCTTCAACACGGCCTTCGACATGCGGTGGCCCGGGCTGCACCGTGAAGACCGTCGAGGAGATGACCGGCCTGACCGTCGACCACTTCGTCGTGCTGGACTTCAACGGCTTCAAGCGGACGATCGACGCCCTCGGCGGCGTCGAGGTCTGCCTGACCCGACCGCTGAAGGACACCAAGTCCGGTGTGGACCTGCCGGCCGGGCGCACCCGCGTCAGCGGCGAGGACGCGCTCGCATTCGTCCGCGTGCGGCACAACATCGGCGACGGCTCGGACATCAGCCGGATCAACCGCCAGCAGCTGTTCCTGTCCTCGCTGATCCAGGAGGTGACCGGCTCGGGCCTGCTCGCGACCCGGTCCGCGTCTGGCGCGTGCTCGACGAGTCGTCGAAGTCGATCGCCACCGACCCGGCCCTGGCCGACTGCGAAGGGGCTCAGCTCGCCTGGCGCTGAGCCTGTCGGGGCTGCGACCCGAGGACATCACGTTCGTCACGCTGCCCTGGCTGCCCAGCGGCGACGGGGCGACGATCGTGGCCGACCAGCCCAAGGCGGACGCGATCTGGGCGGCGCTCGCCGCCGAGCAGCCGTGGCCACCGCCGCCCACGAAGGGGTGCGACGGCAAGAAGCTCACGGTCGTACCCGCCGACATCCGCGTCGACGTGCACAACGCCTCCGGCGTGGACGGACGAGGGCTCGGCCGCGGCCCGAGGACCTCGCCGCCCAGGGCTTCCGGATCGGGATCGTCAACGCCCGGGAGAAGGTCGGCGAGCCAGACGACCATCCGGCACGCGCCGGAGCAGCTCGAGGCCGCCCGGACGCTGCAGGCCGCCGTCCCGGGCTCGGTCCTCCGCGAGGACCCGCGAGCGGGGCCACGCCTGGACCTGACCCTCGGCGATCGACCTATGACGGGCGTCGAGTCGAGTCCGGGTCAAGGCGCCCAAGACCGGCTCCGGCGTCGGTGGGAACCAGCCCAGCACGACCGCCGCCCAGGACATCTGCACGGGCTGATGCTCCGCTGCCGCGGATCGACGACGCGGTGGCCCACCCGGGCGGATATCGTGTCGTGCAACCCCACTCCCTGCAGGAGGATCTCGTGGACAAGACCGTCTCCAGCGCCGCCGTCGCGGTGGCCGACATCCCCGATGGCGCCCGCCTGGCCGTCGGCGGCTTCGGCCTGTGCGGCATCCCCAGCGCGCTGATCGCCGCCCTGCTCGACGCGGGCACCACCGACCTCGACGTGGTGAGCAACAACTGCGGGGTCGACGACTGGGGCCTGGGCCTGCTGCTGGCCCAGCGGCGCATCCGGCGGATGACCTCGTCGTACGTCGGGCGAGAACAAGGAGTTCGAGCGCCAGTTCCTCTCCGGCGAGCTCGAGGTCGAGCTGACCCCGCAGGGCACCCTGGCCGAGCGGCTGCGCGCCGGCGGCGCGGGCATCCCGGCGTTCTACACCCCGGCCGGGGTCGGCACCCAGGTCGCCGACGGGGGCCTGCCGTGGCGCTACGACGGCTCCGGCGGCATCGCCGTGGCCTCCCCGGCCAAGGAGACCCGCGAGTTCGACGGCCGCGACGTACGTGCTCGAGCGCGGCATCACCGCGGACTTCGCCCTGGTCCGTGCGAGCGTCGCCGACACGCATGGGCAACTGCGTCTTCGACGCGAGCACCCGCAACTTCAACCCGCTGGCCGCGATGGCCGGGCGGATCACCATCGTGGAGGCCGAGCAGGTCGTGGCACCCGGCGAGATCGACCCCGCGGAGGTGCACCTGCCCGGGATCTTCGTCCAGCGGGTGCTGCCGCTCGGGCCGGAGGACGTCGACGGCCAAGCGGATCGAGCGCGACGCACCGTCGCTGCCGCAGGAGGGCGACGTCCTGATGACGCTCACCCGAGAGGAGCTCGCCGCCCGCGTGGCCCGGGAGCTCGTGGACGGCCAGTACGTCAACCTCGGCATCGGGCTGCCCGACCCTGGTCCCCAACCACCTGCCGGCCGACGTGTCAGTCGTCCTGCAGAGCGAGAACGGCATCCTCGGCGTCGGGCCCTACCCGACCGAGGACCAGGTCGACCCCGACCTGATCAACGCCGGCAAGGAGACGGTCACGACGCTGCCCGGCGCCAGCTTCTTCGACTCGGCCCTGTCGTTCGGGATGATCCGCGGCGGGCACGTCGACGCCGCGATCCTCGGTGCGATGCAGGTCTCGGCCCGTGGCGACCTGGCCAACTGGATGATCCCCGGGAAGATGGTCAAGGGCATGGGCGGGGCGATGGACCTCGTCCACGGCGCCAAGCGGGTCATCGTGATGATGGAGCACGTCGCCCGGGACGGGTCGCACAAGATCGTCGACGAGTGCACCCTGCCGCTGACCGGGATCGGCGTGGTCCATCGGATCATCACCGACCTGGCCGTGCTCGACGTCACCGACGACGGGCTCGTCCTGCGCGAGTGCGTCCCGGGTGTGACGTGTCGAGCAGGTGCGCGCCGCGACCGGTCCGCCGATCATCGACGCGACCGGCTGATCCCGCGCCGGGACGACCAGCACGTGCGCGCGACGCGACCGGCTGGGCGCGGCGTGCCTCAGCGGGCGTGCGAGCGCCACGGCTGCGGGATCATCGAGGGCACCCGCGAGGCGTAGACCGCGAACTGCCAGCCGAACTTCTCCTGAGCAGCCGGTCCTCGAAGTCGTGCCTTGACGTGCAGCACGACAACCAGGGCAGGAACGCAGACGAGCGACAGCACCCGCCCGGTGGACAGGGTCACGCCCGAGGCAGGCCAGCAGCACCGCGGCGTACATCGGGTGCCGGATCCACGGCGTAGATCCCGTTGTGCGCAGGGTGGCTGGGCTGCTCGGGGACCGGGTGCACCCGGGTGTCGGCGCCCAGGGCCAGCAGGGCCAAGCCCCCCACGACCGCCGCCAGCGCGAGGCACACGAGTCCGAGCGGGCGCAGCTGGCCCGAGCCAGCAGTCGGGCCCGACCGGCAGCAGGCACACGAGGATCAGGCTGAACTGGGCGGCCACGACGAGCGTTCCCGAGCCGGCGATGGCGGGGCGTGCCGCCGGCCATCCGAGCACCTTCCCCTGCCGACGCCTGGTCCGGCCGTCCGGCCCGCAGTGCTGCCGTGCGTCCGCCCGCTGCCGTGTGCGGTGGACATGGTGACCTCCGAATCGCCCCGATCGCTGCGCCACGCCCGCCCTGTCGCGATCCGTGGCCCGGATCCGCCTGGTCACGGCCGTGCGCGGCCAGCGGGCGACCTGACCCCGTGACGCACGGCCCGCCGGGCCGGCGGAACGGGCGGCGAATCGCTCCGGAGCGGGGTCGGCGCTCCCATGACGCACACCCGTCCCCGGTAGCGGCACAATCGATCCGTGTCGGCCGACTCCCGCCACCGGCCGATCCGGGAATGCGGCTGCGCGCCTCCCGGGCATTCGGCTGGCGGCTGACACTGGCGGGAGCGCGCTGGAGCGCGCGGGCCGTGACCGAGGGCGAGGTCGAGGCCCGCGGGCGAGTCGATCGACGCGTCCGCGCTGCTGCGCAACGGGTGGACGCGCCCCACAGGTCGACGTCCTGTTCTACTTCCCGGACACCGTGGCGAAGATCTACCAGATCGAGCAGTGGCTGCCGGTCATCGCTGCCCACAGCGGGCGACCTGAACTTCGGCATCGTCACGCGCGCGACGGTCGGCCTGGACCGAGCTGATGACTCCCCGACCTGCCGGCGCCGAGCTTCCTGGCCATGCCGTTCCCCGGCCTCATGGACCTCTACCGGGTGCTGCAGCCGAAGGCGATCATCTACCCGAACAACGGGCTGCGGAACTTCCAGTCGCTGATCTGGGCCGGAGGCCGTGCACATCCACGTCAACCACGGCGAGTCCGACAAGGTCTCGATGGTGTCCAACCAGGCCAAGGCCTACGACAAGGTGTTCGTCGCCGGCGAGGCGGCCGTGCGCCGGCACCGTGCCGCGCTCGTCGACTTCGACGAGTCGACCCTGGTCCGGGTCGGCCGGCCGCAGCTGGACCTGAACCCGACGCCCACCCTGCCGATCCGAGCACCCGCCGGACCGTCCTCTACGCCCCCACCTGGGAGGGCGAGGACGAGATGAACAACTTCACGTCCCTGGACCTGCTACGGCGTGGCTCTCATCAGGCCGCTGCTGGCCAATCCCGACGTCCGGGTCATCTACAAGCCGCACCCCCGGGTGGTCATGAGCCTGGTCCCCGCCATCGCCTCGGCCCACGCCGATCGTCGCGCGGGTGCGCGCCGCAGCCCAGCTGCCGACCCCGAGGCCGGTCATGAGTACCGGGCCGATGGCGACATCCTCGCCCTGTTCCCGCGCGTCGACCTGCTCGTGTCAGACATCTCCAGCGTGGGCCTGGACTTCCTCTACTCCCGCGTCGAGGCGCCGATCGTCCTCACCGATCGTCGGACCGATCGCGCGGCCTGCTCCGCGAGGCACCGATCGCTGCCGCCTCACACATCATCGACGCGGACTCGATCGCGACCGCCCGGTCGGACATCGCGACCCTCCTGGCCGACGACCGGTTCGCCGCGGGCGCGCGCGGCTGCGCACGTTCTACTTCGACGACGTCGCACCCGGTGAGAGCACCCGCAGGTTCCACGAGGCGCTGCTCGCGACGATCGCCGAGCACCAGGACGGGTTGGCGCGGATGCGCAGCCTGGCCGCTCACGGCATCTGCCGCCGGCGCTGACCCGTCGTGATCGGGGTGTGACCGGAGTCACCCGAACCCGATCCCGGTCCTGGACGGTCAACCTCAAGGGCTCGATAGGCCTGGCCTAACGCGTCGCGTCTTCGGGCGATGGCGCGTTCCCTGAGACAATGGGACTTGGCAGAGTCGTCACTGGGTCGCTGCGCGCGGCCTCACGAGGAGCGTCGAATGTCCCAGGTTCAGGTCACCATTCTTGCCGCTGGCATGGGCACGCGGCTCGGGTCGACCCTTTCCCGAAGCCGCTGACCCGGCTGGCCACCGGCCAGACGATCATGGAGCAACAGGTCGACAACATCAAGCAGCGTCTTCGGTGACGACGTGCGGATCACGATCGTGGTCGGGTTCAAGAACGACAGCGTCATGGAGCACCAGCCCGACGCCGTCTTCGTGTACAACGAGAACTACGACCAGACCAACACCTCGAAGTCCCTGCTCAAGGCGCTGCAGGCCTCGCACGAGGGCTCGGTGATCTGGATGAACGGCGACGTCGTGTTCGACCCGATCATCCTGGAGCGGCTCACCCCGTTCATCGTGTCGGGACGCTCGGCCGTGGCCGTCAACACCTCGGCCGTCGCCGACGAGGAGGTCAAGTACACCGTCGACGACCGCGGGCACGTCCGCGAGCTGTCGAAGACGGTCGTGGGCGGCCTCGGCGAGGCGGTCGGGATCAACCTGATCGGCGGCAAGGACAAGACCGCCCTGATCCGCCAGCTCGAGGCGTGCGAGGACCAGGACTACTTCGAGCGCGGCATCGAGCTGGCGATCGCGCACGACGGCGTCGAGGTGACGCCGGTGGACATCTCGGACCTGTTCGCCGTCGAGGTCGACTTCGAGGGTGACCTGGAGCGGGCGAACGCCCGATGAGCACGGATCCCCGCCCGCGTGGACGGCGACGTGGCGCCGATGCCGACGAGGGGAAGGGGAGGCGCAATGACGAAGGGCCTACGCTGCACGGGGGTGCGGGCCGGGGTCGCGGCCGGGGTCTCCGGGCTCCTGCTCGGGACCCTGGTGGGTCGCACCAGCGATGGCGTCCCCCGACGACGAGCTCGTCTGGGAGCAGGGCGTCGTCACCGTCTGTCTCCGACGGCGACACGATCACGGCCACCCTGACGCGGCCCGGGAGCACGCGGCGATCGCACGCATCCGGACCATCGGCGTACAGGCACCTGAGGTCGCGCACAACGGAACGCGGGCCGAGTGCGGTTCCGCCGCAGTCGACCGCAGATGCTCAAGGCCCAGCTCGCCGGTCGGCGCGCGCGTCCAGACCCGCTCGGTGGACGTGGCGTCCTACGACGACTACTCCGGTGGGCGCATCGTCCGATCGCTCTACGCGCAGGACGAGGAGGGCAACTGGTACGACACGTCCCGGGGGACTGTCAGCGACGGATGGCTGATGTGGTTCCCGCTGGCGGCGGACTCCACCAAGAAGGCCGAGTGGGCCCACAACCTCGAGTACCGGGTACTGGCCGACGACGCCGCCGCCGAACGGCGCGGGCTCTGGTCGGCCAACCTGTGCGGCGGGTCTCCGTACGCCGGGCGCGGACCTTCGGGTCTGGGCCAAGTACTGGGGCACCGAGGAGGTCTACGTCGAGAACCGCAGCGGGTTCGACGTCGACCTGAGCGGCTGGACGGTCCGGGACTCGGCGATCTCCGGCTACCGGACCCTGCCAGCCGGGACGAAGGTGAAGGCCGGGCAGGTCAGCAGGGTCTACCGCGGGGACATGAACCTCAACAACCTCCCGCCGGACAACCCCGCCTTCGAGGGCGACGCGGTGTACCTGATGGACAACGCCGGCCCGTACAAGACCGGCAACCTGCGGGCCTGGTTCCCGTACCCGTGCAACCCCGACGACTGCCGGGACGTGCTGCGGGGCGTGGTCGACATGACCCTCGACCAGGTCTCGGATCCCGCGTCCACCAGGCCCAGCGCCCCGGGATCGGTGACGGCGGTGGCGTCGACGGACGGTACCGGGACGGCTGCCGTCACCTGGGCCGAGCCGGTCAACGTCGGCGCCTACTCGGTGACCTACACCCTCACGGCGAAGGCGCAGGACGGTGGCGCCGAGCCCGCACCGATCACTGGGATCACCGGGCGCAGCCGCACCGTCACGGGGCTGACCCTCGGCCGTGCGTACACGTTCACCGTCACCGCCGTGAACGGGGCCGGCTCAGGGCCAGCCTCGGCCGCGACCCCCGCGGTGGCGCCCATCGGCCTGCCCGGCGCTCCCGCGGCGCCCGTGGTGGACGTGCGCGGCACGTCCGCCGTGGTGTCGTGGCAGTGGCCGGCCGGCGTTGCGGGGGAGCCCGCGATCACGTACTCGGCAACGGCCACACCGGCCCCGGGGGACCCCACACCCGGAGCCACGGCCGTCAGCTGCGCGACGACCGCTGGCGCGAGCTCCTGCCTGCTCGACGGACTCGTGCCGGGCGCTGCCTACAACGCCACGGTGACTGCGACCCTCGGCGGCCAGGCGCTGACCTCGGCGCCGACACCGGTACCGGTGATCACCGGTACCCCCGCGGCGGCCCTCACGGCACCCGGTGCGCCAACGGCGGTCCACGCCCTCGCCGGGGACACGCGCGCCGTCATCTCGTGGACGGCACCCGACCAATCGACCAGCGGGCCCGTCGAGGGCTACGAGGTGGCGGTCGTGCCCACGGGCGGCGGGAAGGCCGCGACCTGCGCGACTGGCGGAACGACCTCGTGCGTCGTGACCGACCTGGCCAACGGGACCGACTACGTCGCGACCGTCGTCGCGACCATCGGAGCCCAGTCGGGCGACGTGTCGGATCCGTCCGCACCGTTCAGGCCCTACTCCCCGGTGACGGCACGCAACGGTGGACCGACGTCAGCTCCGCCCGCGGCGGACATCTGGGTCGGCGGCGAGATCGTCCGGATCACCAACAAGTCCGCCAGCGCCGTCCGCCTTGGGGGCTACGGGCTGTGGGATCGCTACTCGTCCAACGAGAGCTCCACGGACTCCGCCCGCTACCTCTTCCCGGCTGACACGGCCCTCGAGCCAGGCGAGTCCCTGCTGGTCCACTTCGGTACCGCACCGAACACCAAGCCTGCCGCGCCGAGCGGAGCCACGTGGCTCTGGACCGGCGACGGCACGTTCATCAACGCGGACTCCGCGGGTGACTTCGTCGAGCTGGCACACCTGAGCAGGGCCCTCGTCGACTGCGAGACGACGGGCGCAGCCACGTGCCGCGACGCCCAGCAGGTCACCGTCTCGTCCTCCCCGGTCGGCCTGACCGCCCTGGCGTCGGCCAGCAGCGTCACCGTCAACTGGGGCGCACCGATCTCCCGCGGGGGCACCCCCATCACCGGGTACACGGCGACCGCCTACGACGCACCGATCGGCGGCTCCGCGATCGCCAGCTGCGCGGCCGGGGGCGCGGCACGCTCATGCTCCTTCCCCGGCAGCATGGGCCGGGCGTACTACGTCGAGGTCGTGGCCCGCAACGCCCAGGGCACCTCCGGCCCGTCCTGGCGGGTGCGGGCCGTGCCGAGGACGGTCCCCGGCGCACCTGGGTCGGTCTCGGCCTCCGGCACCCCCGGCGGCATCAACGTCACCTGGACCCCGGCGGCCGGCAACGGTGCCCCCGTCACGCGGTACGCCGCCTCGGCCTACACGGCGAGCACCGGTGGCAGCCCGGTCGGCAGCTGCACGACGAGCAACGGCTCGATGGGCAGCTGCACGATCATGGGGCTGCAGGGCGGGGTGCCGTACCACATCGACGTGGTGGCGACCAATCGCGCCGGCAACGGTGCCGCCAGCAGCCCGCGCGTGTCGGCAACCACCGGGCCGGGCGGTGCGATCAGCACCTACTCCAGTCGCCGCGTGACAGTGCGCTGGGATCCCCCCGCAGCGGGCGCCGCGGCCATCACCGGCTACACGGCGACGCTGTACACGAAGAAGTCGGGCGGCACCAAGGTCGGCAGCTGCACAGCCCCCAGCGGTGCCACGAGCTGTCGGACCAAGAAGCTGAAGAAGCGCAGCAGGTACTACATCAGCCTGACCACGCAGTCCGCCGCGGGCTCGTTCACCATCAAGCCGCGCATCGTCACCGGACCTCCGAAGAAGGCCTCCAAGCCCAAGGTGACCAGCGCGACGCCGGCGGGCCGCAGGGTCGTGATCATGTGGAATCCGCCCACCTTCACGGGGTACACCTACCTGAAGTCCTACAAGGCGAGGCTGTACTCGAAGAAGAAGGGCGGCACGTCACGGGCGACCTGCTACGCCGGGGCCACGACGACGACATGCACGACCAAGTCGTTGAAGAAGGGCCGGTACTACGCCGCCGTGACGGTCAAGAACGCCAAGGGCTGGTCGACGTGGTCCACGCGGGTCTCGGTCTACGTCCGCTAGCACTCGCCCGTCACCACGGACCAGAACCCCTCGGCCCTAGACGATGGGCGGCCGCCCGGCGCGCGTCATCGCCCAGACGGTCGACCAGCGCATGGGGCGCCGGTCGCCCGGTTCCATCCGCCACCCCTCCCGGAAGCCCTCCCACCAGGCGCTGCGCGCCTCCCTGTCGCGCACGCGGGCGGCGGTGATCGCCGCCCAGGTTCCCGTGTAGACGGGGCGCAGCACCGCCGGCAGGTTCCGCCGCGCGAGCAGCACGCGGTTTCGGGCGTTCATGTGCCAGAACTCCTGGTGCCGCCGCGGGTCGATGACGGGGTGGTGGATCACGATGTCCCCGGCGTACCAGGGCACGTGGCCGGTATCCCAGACCCGCCAGCACAGCTCGATCCCCTCGTGCGCGTAGAAGAACGGGCCCGGCCAGCCGCCGACCTCGTCGAAGAGCGTCCGGCGGATCGCCACCGCGCCCTCCCAGAGCGACGTGGCCGGGCCCGGCTCGGCCGGGTCGCCGGTGCGCAGCCGCGGGACCCAGCGACCCGGCGCCGGCCGCCCTGTGGGGTCCTCGACGCGCGGCTGGATCAGACCCACCTCCGGACGCGCCGCGAACAGGGCGGCGAAGCGCGCGAGCGTGTCGGGTGAGGCGAGCGCGGCATCATCGTCGAGGAAGAACAGCAGCTCGCCGGACACCTCGGGCACGCCGGCGTTGCGCCCCGCTGGGATCCCGACGTTCTCGGCGAGCGCATGGCCGCGGACACCCTCGGGCAGGTCAACCGGGACCCAGCCGTTGCCCACGACGACGATGTCGGTGGTGACGCCCTCCTGCGCCAGCACGGACTCAAGCCCGCGACGCAGGTCATCGGGACGCTGGCCCATGGTGAGGACGACGACACCGAAGTGCGGGACGCCCTGCCCGCCCGTCCGCGGCACCTCGCCAGCCCGCCCCGCCACCGCCCTGCCCGTCCCCGCTCACGCCGGGCTCCGCAGCTTGGCGGAGGACAGGATCGCCAGCACGTGGCCGACCACCGTGACGAGCGCGAGCACCAGCATCACCAGGACCAGCACCTGGGTGACGACCAGTCCGCCGGCAAGCGCGTCCCCGAATGGCCGCCACGAACGCCAGGATCGTCATCTCCACGGAGTGGAAGATCCGGTTGAACGGGAAGTAGCCGACCAGCCTGCGCACCCGGGCCAGCCCCGAGCTGGTCGGCGTCCCCACGCCGGCGACATCCTCGAGGCGGGGCAGGCCCGCGAACGCCCGCGAGACGTGGACCATGTCGTTGAGCGCCTTGTTGAACATGATCAGCAGCGCGAGCATCGCCCCGGCGTAGGCGTATCCGCCCGGGGCAGTCCCACGAGAAGTCCGATCCAGCAGCGCGGATCCCGAGGCACACGGGGATGACGGACTCGGCGGTGTAGTGCCCGATCTTGTCCAGGAAGGTGCCGGCCGGGGAGAACGTGCCTGCGCCAGCGGGCGACCTCGCCGTCGCAGCAGTCCCACAGCATCTGCATCTGGCCGAGCAGCAGGGCGAGCAGGGCTCCGGGGATTCCCGGGATCAGCAACGCCAGGCCAGCCGACGCGCCCGTGACGATCATGAACCAGGTGACGGTGTTGGCCGAGACCCCGGTCGGCAGCAGGACCCGGGTCAGGTACGGCGAGATGTCGCCGCAGGTAGACGTCGGCGACCCAGTGCTCGGAGTTCCTCCGCCCGCGCACGGCCGGTGGCTGGGTGACAGCGCGCAGCTCGGCGATCGTGGGCGTGCGGGCCGTTGCGCGGCCTCTGGCGACTCCCCGGCAGCAGATACCCGGTCCGGCGGGCGCTCGTGCACGTCAGGCATGGGGCACATCCTTGCGCGTCATCGACCGGACCCACTGCACGGACGCGACCACCACGACAGAGGATCCCGAGGACGACGGTGCCCCAGGCGAGCAGCCCGGTCAGAGCGCCGGCGCCCAGCGCGGCCGTGGCGAGCACGAGGATGGTCCGGCCGTCCCAGCCGAGACCGGCCCAGACCAGCCACCTCGGCGGCGCCGATCCGCCGAGCGCCCGGTAGAGGGTGTCGTAGTGGTGGAAGATGACGACGAAGACCCAGCGAACAACCACGCGCCCGCCGCCAGCGCGATCAGTGCCACAGCCAACCAGACCGATCCCGAGCTCGACCACGCGCATCCCGGCCGGCCAGGCCCAGCCGAACGCGCGGGCCAGCGGGCTGGCGCCGGCCGAGGATCCGGTCCCAGACCGGCTGGCCGATCGGTCCGAGGTCAAGCTGCGGCTCGCAGCAGCCATGGGCGCCACTCCGCTCCGGCGGCTGGCGCCACGTGCGCGAGCGAAGGATCGCGACCCGCCGTCGTGTAGGCCAGGGCCACCAGCCCGAGGAACGAGCAGGAGCACGCAGCGTCCATCGGGGCCCGATCGTGATCACGCCCACGCGACAGGACCAGCCACCGCTCCCCGATCGGCATCCGCAGGACCTTCTTGCCCCACCGCACCCGGCTGTCGCGGTTCATCTGGGCCGACAGCTCGAGCGTGGCGCCCGAACCTGCTGCACCTCCATCGCTCGGGTCAGCAGCGGCCGGGCCGGGACCCAGGACTCCCGGACCCGCTGGACGCGGGAGAAGTCGTAGTCGCCCGACGTGTCGGACCGTCTGCATGATCATCACGAGGGTGGCCAACAGCCAGATGTCCCGACCGGAGCGTGCCGAGCCCAGCGGCCAGACCGGCGTAGGCGGCGTACTCCTTGACCCGGTCGCTCGACGCGTCGAGCCATGCACCGAGCCTCGGAGAACGACCTCGTGAACCGCGCGACCTCGCCGTCGACGCAGTCGATGACCAGCGAGGCCTGCATGAGCAGGGCGCCGACGACCAGGCCCGCCACGTGCCGACTGGCGAAGCGACGCGGCTGCGGCCAGGCCGACGACCAGCGACACCAGCGAGATCTGGTTGGGCGTGAGCCCCAGGCGCAGGGCCAGCGCCGTGACCGGCTTGGAGGCCCTGCGCAGCACGAAGGTCGAGTAGAAGCCGTCATCCGGGCGGTTGGCCCGCTCGAGCAGGACGCGGGCCTCGTCGATGACCGGCGAGCTCCTCCTGGACCGCCGCTCGCGCTGGCTCGGTCGCCCCCCGGAGCACCGGTCCCACGGACCGCCACCGCGGACACAGGCAACCTGGGCCCGCACGAGCCCGACCAGGGCCAGGTCGATCGGGTCGGCCTCCCAGCCGGCGTCTCCGCCGACGTCGACGGCCGCGGCCAGGACTGCCGCGGCCGAGGGACGGTCGCGGCCATCGATGACCAGCGCCCCAAGGACGGCCCCGTGGGCGCCGCTCACCTCGTGCACGGAGGAGCCGGCACTGACGATGCGCTTCTGCGCGACCCGGACCGGAGGGGCCGCGACGCTCGCTGAGGCCCCGGGCGCGGGGCCTCCCCCGACGACGAGCGCCCCCGAGCGCACGGCGGGATCGTCGACCAGCTGGCCGAGGGCAGGCATCGGCGACGATGAGGTCGGCATCGACGATCAACGTGCGGCCGGACAGTCCGCCGGACAGGGCCGCGAGCTGGGCGGCCGGTCGCCCGGGCCAGAACGACGACGTCGGTGACCCCGAGTCGTGCGAGTCGCTGCGACATCACGGCCACCCCCGGGGCCCGGACGAGCCGGGGCGGACGAGCGCCCTCACGCCTCGGGCTCGCGCAGTCCGGGCGGGGAGGTCAGGAAGCCGGTGCCCCACGCCCCGTGCATGGTGGCGTAGACCAGCGGCAGCCGAGCATGCGCGGCGGGCGACAGGCCGCGCCCCGGCCACGGCCGCGCCGACCGTGACGAGGGCCAGGTAGCCGACGGGGGCGAGCCAGCCGATCCGCAGCGCACGCGGGCCGACCGTCGATCCGACGAGCCCCGCGGTGGTGCCCAGCCACGCACGCCCACGCACCGCCGCGGGCGGCGCGAAGTAGCGCAGTGCCGATGCCCGCGACGCCGTCTCCGGGTGACGGCGCATGACCTCGCGGCGCCACCGCCCGTAGTGGAAGTACTGGTCGGCCAACGAGGAGGCGTCCGGCCGCGGTCGGTAGGTGACCACCATCGCCGGGTTGAACCACACCAGCCCGCCGGTCTCGCGGATCCGGTGGTTCATCTCCCAGTCCTGGGCGCGCAGGAAGGTCTCGTCGTACCCACCGACGCGTTGCAGGGCGGTCTTGCGGAAGCACCCGAGGTAGACCGTCTCTGCCTCCCCCTCACCACCGCCGACATGGAACGGGGCAGCCCCGACGCCCATCGGCGTCGTCATCGCCCGGGCCACCGCCTGCTCGAAGGGCGTCTCGCCCTCGGCCTGCATGATCCCGCCCACGTTGTCCGCCCCGGTGCGCACCAGCGTCTCGACCGCCGTGGACACGTAGTCCCCGGCAGCATCGCGTGCCCGTCGACCCGGACGACCACCTCGTAGCGCGAGGCATGGATCGCTGCGTTCAGCCCGACGGGGTCCGCCCGCTCGGGTTGGGCACGAGGACGATGCGGTCGTCGAGCGCCGGCAGCCGGCGGGCGACCTCGTCGGTGCGGTCGGTCGAGGCGGCCCGAGGGCCAGGACGATCTCCAGCGGGCCGGACCAGTCCTGGGTCAGGATCCCGGTGACCGCCTGGGTCAGGTGGCGCTCCTCGTTGAGCACGGGCATGACCACCGACACGCCATCCGGCCACGCTGACGCTGCGGGTTCGGCCATGGCCGCGACGGTACCGAAGGTCTGTCGGGAAGTCCCGATCCGGGCCGGTGTCGGCGCCGGCCATCGGCTCCCCGCAACGGCGCCGGCCATCGGCCTCAGGCGACACCCTCCTGGTGGGTCGGCCGGGGCGACACCCGGTTGCGCCCGGCCCGCTTCGCCCGGCGCATCTGCCCGTTGGCGCGGTTCACGACCGCGGCCACGTCGACGGAGGGACCCGACCCGGCTGCCACGCCGACGCTGACCGTGACGATCGGGAAGCCCGTCCGGCCCTGGTGCGGGATGGCCGCAGCCTCGACCGCCGAGCGGATCCGCTCGGCGGCCACCCGGCCACCCGCCTGATCGGTGCCCGGCATCAGGACGACGAACTCCTCGCCGCCGACGCGGTACACCGTGTCCCCGCTGCGGGACTGCGCGGCGAGCACCCCGGCGACCCGGGCCAGGGTCGCGTCCCCGCGCTCCTGGCCGAATGCCTTGTTGATCAGCCCGAACCTGTCGAGGTCGACGAAGAGCGCCGCCGTGGACCCCGCCGTCCGGCCGATGCGGTCCTGGAGCATGCGCACGTCCTCCGCGTACCGGCGTTCGTTCGGCAGGCCTGTGAGCGCGTCGGTGCGCGCCTCCGTGTAGGCCCGTTCGGCGTCCGAGCGCAGGGAGTCGATGCTCGACTCCATGACCCGCATCGAGGCGATCAGGTCTGCCCGCCTCCGCCCGTACGTCGCCGAGGTGGGCCCATCCACCACGACCTGCCGGCCGCCCTTCGCCTTGGCCGCCTCCAGGGCGCGCCCGGCGCGGCTCAGCGCCTCGTCCGCGCCCTGGCCCGCGAGGCCCGCTGCCCCGATGCTGGCCGTGACGATCCGTGTGCCGGCGACATCCATCGGGGCGGCGATGGCGGCGAGCAGGGAGCGCCCCAGGTCCTTCACCCGGGCCGCCGGGGTCAGCGGCGACACCACGAGGAAGCAGTCGCCGTCGATCCGGGCGACCGTCGCGCCGGCCGGCGCGGTCCGCCGCAACCGCCCGGCCACCTCGCTCAGCACGAGGTCGCCCTCGGCCAGCCCGAACGTGAGGTTGAAGTCCGCGAGCTCGTCGAGGTCCACGAGCAGCAGGCATCCGGTCGCGTCCGGGCGCACCTCCCGGGCGAGCGAATCCAACCCGTGGCCACGGGCCGCCACCCCGGTGAGGGGGTCCAGTCGCTCGGGGACAGGCATCCCGTCGGTGATGTCGGAGGGCATCACCCCTGGGGAGACCAGGAGCACCGATGCACCCGCCTCGCCCTCCCCGCGCGATCCCACGAGAGGGGCCAGCCGATACCCGTCACCGCAGCGCAGCCGGATGGGGCCCAGCGCCTCGGCTGTGCCCGATTCCCAGACCCCTGAGCTGGGTGAGGTAGGCCTCGAGCAGCGCCCCGTCGTCGGGGGCCACGAGGTCGGCGAGCTCGATGCCGCTCAGGGAGCGACGACCGAAGAAGGCCAGGGCTGCGGGGTTCGCCGAGCTGATCCTGCCCGTCGGGGACAGGATCAGCAGGGGAACGGCCGTGTCCCGGAAGAGGGAATGGGACCACACCATCAGACTCCCCGTCTGTGATCAACTGCCCACTCAGAGTAGTTGATCCCGTTCGTTCATCCCACCCCGCGTGGGCTCCACCGGAATCGACCCGTGACGGGCGGTTCGTGCTCGGCACGACCCGTCGCGCGAGCGGATTGCCCGATGTGGTGCGGTTCCCGGGACCCGTCGATTGCTCCGTTCGGGTGACGCCCTTCGGCTGAGTCGGCGGCCCGGCGGCACTCCTGCTCCGGCTGGGCACTCGTGCTCCGGCTGGGCACTCCTGCTCCGGCCAGGACCGGAGCACGAGTGCTGGAGTGGAGCACTGTGGGGAGTCGTCGCGAGGGCCGACCTACTTGAGGAGCTGTCGCGCCATGACCACGCGCTGGATCTGGTTGGTGCCCTCGTAGATCTGGGTGATCTTCGCGTCGCGCATGTAGCGCTCGACGGGGTTGTCGCGCACATAGCCCGGCACCGCCGAACACCTGGACGGCGTCGGTGGTGACCTCCATCGCGATGTCCGAGGCGTAGCACTTGGCGGCGGCGCCGAAGAACGGCAGGTCGGCGTCGCCGCGCTCGCTGCGCGCGGCGGCCGCATAGGTCAGCGCCCGGGCGGTCTCGACCTTCATGGCCATGTCGGCCAGGAGGAACTGCAGGCCCTGGAAGGAGCCGATCGACTTGCCGAACTGCTTGCGGTCCTTGGCGTAGGCGATCGACGGCGTCCAGCGCGCCCTGCGCGATGCCGAGCGCCTGGGCGCCGATCGTCACCCGCGTGTGGTCCAGCGTGCGCATCGCGGTCTGGAAGCCCGTGCCCGGCTCGCCCACGATCCGGTCGGCCGGGATCCAGCAGTCCTCGAAGTAGATCTCGCGGGTGGGCGACCCGTGGATGCCCAGCTTGCGCTCGGGCGTCCCCAGCGAGAACCCGGGGTCGTCGGCGTGCACGACGAACGCCGAGATGCCGCGCGGGCCGACGCCGGGCTCGGTGACGGCCATGACCGTGTAGTACCGCGAGATCCCGGCGTTGGTGATCCACGACTTCTGCCCGTTGAGCACCCAGCCGCCGTCGCCGGCCACCGCGCGGCACTTCATCGACCCGGCATCCGAGCCCGCCTCGCGCTCGGACAGCGCGTAGGAGAACATCGCCTCGCCGCTGGCGACCTGCGGCAGGTAGCGGCCGAGGAGCTCATCGGAGGCACCCACGATCAGCGGCATCGTCCCCAGCTTGTTGACCGCCGGGATCAACGAGCTCGAGGTGCACACCCGGGCCACCTCCTCGATCACCAGGCACGCGGCCAGCGCGTCGCCGCCCTCGCCGCCGAACTGCTCCGGGATGTGGATGGCGTGGAAGTCGTTGGCCCGCAGGACCTCGTAGACGTCCCACGGGAACTCGCCGGTCTCGTCGATCTCCGCGGCGCGCGGGGCGATGCGGTCCTCGGCGAGCTCGCGCACGGCCGCCCGGAGCATCTGGTGCTCCTCCGGGAGGGCGAAGGCATCGAAGTCGGGGTTCAGGTTCAGGGCCATGCCCGCAGGCTACGCCCGGCCCCGCGGGGTCCCGCCGCGCCCCTCGCGTCCGGCAGGGTCCCCGGCGCCGCCCGACCGGCCCGCCGGCGGCTCGGGTCGCATCACCTACGCTGTCCGCCGTGAGCGACGCCCTGAGGATCACCGTCATCGGCACCGGCTACCTCGGCGCGACGCATGCCGCGGCGATGGCCGAGTCCGGGTTCGAGGTGCTCGGCGTCGACGTGGACCCGGCGAAGGTCGCGGCGCTGTCCCGCGGCGAGGTCCCGTTCTACGAGCCGGGGCTCTCCGAGCTGCTGGCGAGGAACGTGGCCTCCGGCCGGCTGCGGTTCACCACCGACTACGCCGAGGCCGCGGAGTTCGGGGACCTGCACTTCATCGGCGTGGGCACCCCGCAGCACCCGCGGACCAATGCGGCGGACCTGTCCCAGGTCGACGCTGCCATCGACTCGCTGGCCCCCCTGCTGCGCCGGCCGTGCACCGTGGTGGGCAAGTCCACCGTCCCCGTCGGCACAGCCGGCGTCCTGCGCGAGCGGCTGCAGGCGCTGGCCCCCGCGGGGGATGACGTGGACCTCGTGTGGAACCCGGAGTTCCTGCGCGAGGGGTTCGCCGTCGCCGACACGCTGACCCCCGACCGGATCGTCATCGGCGTGGCCGAGCCCGCCGGTCCCGGGGAGCCGCCCACCCGCGACGAGGCGATCATGCGGGCCGTCTACGCCCCGATGATCGAGTGGGGCTCGCCGTTCCTGGTCATGGACTACGCGACCGCCGAGCTGGTCAAGGTCGCCGCCAACAGCTTCCTGGCGACCAAGATCTCGTTCATCAACGCGATGTCCGAGGTGTGCGAGGCCACCGGCGCCGACGTCACCCGCCTGGCCGAGGCGATCGGGTACGACGAGCGGATCGGCAGCAAGTTCCTGCGCGCAGGGGTCGGCTTCGGCGGCGGCTGCCTGCCCAAGGACATCCGCGCCTTCATGGCCCGCGCCGGCGAGCTCGGGGTCTCCGACGCGCTGAGCTTCCTGCGCGACGTCGACGGCATCAACACCCGGCGCCGGGCCGCGACCGTGGCACTGGCCCGCGAGCTGGTCGGCGGGCGGTTCGTCGGCAGGCGGGTCGCCATGCTGGGTGCGGCGTTCAAGCCCGACTCCGACGACGTCCGCGACTCCCCCGCGCTGGACATCGCCGCGGCCATCTACACCGCCGGCGGCGACGTCGTCGTGCACGACCCGCAGGCCATCGCCAACGCGCGCGCGGCCTACCCGCCGATGGCGTACGCCGAGACGATCGCCGAGGCGCTGACCGGTGCCGACCTCGTCGTGCTCGGCACCGAGTGGCGCGACTACACCGAGCTGGACCCCTTCGACGTCGTGCACCTGCCCGCGACGCCCATGATCCTCGATGGCCGCAACGCCCTGGACGTCACCCGCTGGCGCCAGGCCGGCTGGACCTACCGCGGACTGGGCCGACCCAACGCCTGACGCCCCACCCCGGGGCTCGGCGGCTACCGGCCCTCGACCTGCTCGCGCAGCCGGGCCCCCTTGGCCTGGGCGGAGGCCCGCAGGCCGGCGCGGTAGGCGTCCATGTCCGGCCACAGGCGCGGCTCGGCCACGCCCAGGATGCGCACGGCCAGCAGGCCCGCGTTGCGTGCCTGCCCGATCCCGACGGTCGCGACGGGGACGCCGGCGGGCATCTGGACGATCGACAGCAGCGAGTCCAGCCCGTCCAGCGTGGCCAGCGGCACCGGCACCCCGATGACCGGCAGCGAGGTGACCGCGGCGAGCATGCCGGGCAGGTGCGCCGCCCCTCCGGCGCCGGCCACGATCACGCGCAGCCCGCGAGCCGCAGCGGAGCGCCCGTACTCGACCATGTCCTCGGGCATCCGGTGGGCCGACACCACGTCGACCTCGTGCGGCACGCCGAAGTCGCGCAGCGCCTGCGGCGGCATCCGACATCACCACCCAGTCGGAGTCGGACCCCATGACGACCCCGACCTGCGGCGGGACGGGCACCACCGGGGTCGCCTCGGGCTCATCTGGCGCGGCATCGGTCTCACTCATCGACAACTCCTGTCAGGTAGTCGGCGGCATGGTGGGCGCGCGACAGCAGCGACTCGAGATCGCTGCCGCTGACCGTCACGTGGCCCACCTTCCGCCCCGGACGCACGTCCTTGCCGTACATGTGCACCTTCAGGCCCGGGTCCCGGGCCATCACGTGGCGATAGGCCGAGTACATGTTCGGATGCGCCCCACCGAGGACGTTGACCATCACCGTGTGCTCGGCCCGGGCCGCGGGGGACCCCAGCGGCAGGTCGAGCACGGCCCGCAGGTGGTTCTCGAACTGGCTCGTGACCGCGCCCTCGATGGTCCAGTGACCCGAGTTGTGCGGGCGCATCGCCAACTCGTTGACCAGCACGCCCTGGGGCGTGTCGAACAGCTCCACGGCCAGCATCCCGACGACGTCGAGGGCCTGGGCTATCCGGAGCGCGACCTGCTGGGCGGCCAGCGCATGCTCGTCGGTGAGCCCCGGGCAGGGGGCGACGACCTCCGTGCAGATCCCGTCGGTCTGGACCGTGCGCACCACCGGGTAGACCGCCACCTGGCCGGACGGGGACCGGGCCACCTGGGCGGCCAGCTCCCGGGTGAACGGCACGTGCTGCTCGACGAGCCACTGCACCCCGGGCCCCACGGGGCCTGCGAGCACCTCCGCGGCCCTCGAGGAGTCCCCGACCACCCAGACGCCGCGGCCGTCGTAGCCGCCCCGGGACACCTTCAGGACGACGGGCCAGGAGTGCTCCTCGGCGAAGGCGGCCACGTCGTCGGCGGTAACCACGACGGCCCATGCCGGGCACGGCACCCCGGCGGCGCTGATCGCCGCGCGCATGTGGACCTTGTCCTGGGCGTGCGCCAGCGCTGCCGGGCTCGGCCTGACGGTGATCCCCGAGGCGGTCAGGTCGGCCAGGATGGGCGCCGGGACATGCTCATGGTCGAAGGTGACCACGTCGCAGCCGAGCGCGAACGCGGCGACGGCCCGGGGGTCGTCGTGGGCGCCCCAGCGGAGGTCGCCACCGCCTCGCGCCGCGGACTCCGACGGCCCGGCCGCGAGCACGCGCAGGCCCACCCCCAGGGCCAGTGCGGCCTCCTGGGTCATGCGGGCGAGCTGGCCACCGCCGATCATGCCCACGACGGGGAATCCGGGGGCGGGCATACCGGGGCCCTCGGTCGGGACGTGGGCGGCGCGGCCGGGGGACACGGCAGAACACTATCCGGCCTGCCCCGGCACTATCGTGTGCGCTGGCGTCGCCGGGTGACGAGGAGCGGAGCACCGATGTCTGCATCAGCGCCGGGGCGGTCTGCGGCCCCTGACGAGCAGGATCTTGGCGCCCTGGCCCGTGCGTGGGGCCTGACCTCGAGTGCGGCGCGCCAGCCGGTCGGCAGCTACCTGCGCGAGCTCTGGGCGCGCCGCGACTTCATCCGGGCGATGGCCAGCGGCCGGCGCAGCTGCCCAGTACCGAGACACCCTGCTGGGCCGCCTGTGGCAGGTCCTGGGACCGATCCTGAACGCGCTGGTCTACTACTTCATCTTCGGCGTGCTGCTGAAGACCAGCAAGGGCGTCGAGAACTTCACGGCCTTCCTCATCATCGGCGTGTTCACGTTCACGTACACGCAGCGCGCGGTGACGGGCGGCACCAAGGCCATCGCGAACAACCGCAGCCTGATCCGCGCGATCCACTTCCCCCGGGCTGTGCTGCCTGTCGCGGTGATCGTCATGGAGGTCCAGCAGCAGGCGGTGTCGATGACGATCCTGGGCGTCATCGTGCTGCTCACCGGCGAGCCACTGACGTGGAGCTGGCTGCTGGTGCTGCCCATCGTGGCCCTCCAGACCATCTTCAACACCGGGGTGTGCATGCTGGTCGCCCGCTGGACGGCTGCCTCCCGCGACGTGGCCCAGCTGGTGCCGTTCGTGCTGCAGACCTGGCGCTACCTGTCCGGCGTCATGTTCAGCATCCCCGTGTTCACCGCCGACCTGGCGCCCTGGGTCCACAAGGTGCTCTACCTGAACCCCCTGACGGCCTGCATCGAGCTGATGCGCGACGCCCTGATGACCACCTACTCGGCGCCCGGCTACCTCTGGTGGTACGCCGCGGGCTGGGCCGCGGTCAGCCTGCTGATCGGCTTCCTGGTGTTCTACCGGGCCGAGGAGGCCTACTCCCGTGGCTGAGGCGGCCCCGACCAGCATGGCTGAGTCAGCCCCGACGGTGATCTGCGACGACCTGCACGTCGTCTACCGGGTCGTCTCCCAGACCGGATCCAGCTCTGCGGCCCAGTCCGTCAGCCGCCTCCTGCGCGGCCGGGGCGGCGGGTCGGTCATGAAGAAGGTGCATGCGGTCCGGGGGGTGTCGATGGTGGCCCGCGAGGGGGAGGCCATCGCGCTGATCGGGCGCAACGGCTCCGGAAAGTCCACGCTGCTGCGGGCCATCGCCGGGCTGCTCCCCGCGGAGTCCGGTCACGTGTACACCGCGGGCCGCCCCAGCCTGCTCGGCGTGAACGCCGCCCTGATGCGCGACCTGCCGGGTGAGGAGAACATCCTGCTGGGCTGCATGGCCATGGGCATGACCCGGGAGGAGGCACTGGCGCGGCGAGACTGGATCGCCGCCTTCGCCGACCTCGGCGAGTTCATCGCCTACCCGATGGACACGTACTCCTCGGGCATGGCGGCGCGGCTGCGGTTCGCGATCGCCGCCTCCACCAGCCACGAGATCCTGATGATCGACGAGGCCCTGGCCACCGGGGATGCCGAGTTCCGCAGGCGCAGCGAGCAGCGGATCATGGAGCTGCGCGAGGAGGCCGGCACCGTCTTCCTGGTGTCGCACTCCCTCGGGGTGGTCCGGCTCACCTGCAACCGGGCGATCTGGCTGGAGAAGGGCCGGGTCGTCATGGACGGCGAGGCCAACGAGGTCGTCGACGCCTACGAGGCGCTCTACGACCCGGAGCTCGAGCAGCAGGAGCGCAAGCAGCGCCGAGCGCGGCGCCGCCGCGAGCGCCAGGAGGTGGAGGAGGCTGCCCGCCGCGCCGCGCAGCAGGCCCGTGCCCAACGGCTCGCCGCGACCGGTGAGGGGGCCGCGGACGACCCGGGGGGCGCCGACGGTGCGGGCGGCGAGCCCCCGCCCGCCCAGGAGCCCGGCGCCGAAGCCCAGGCCTCCAGCGCGCTGCCGCCTGAGCCAGCCCCGGGCGAGACGCCGCGTTGACGCGCCCGGTCACCCGGATCGCGCCCACTCCCAGCGGCTACCTGCACCTGGGGAACGCCGTGAACTTCGTGCTCACGCACTGGTGGGCCAGGGCCCACGACGCCCGCCTGATCCTGCGGATCGACGACTTCGACACCGGCCGGGAGCGGGACCGGTACCTCGAGGACGTCTTCGCGACCATCGCCTGGTTGGGCATCACGGTCGACGAGGGGCCCGCGGACGCCGACGAGTTCCGGGCGCGGTGGTCGATGTCCCACCGGACGGGGGCGTTCCGGGCTGCCCGTGACCGCCTGCTGGCCGACCACCCCGAGCTGGTGTTCGTGTGCCGGTGCTCACGGGGGCAGCTCGACGGGGCGGGCCGGTGCGCCGCGGGCTGCCTGGCTGCCGGCGTGCGCCTCGAGGCCGGGCGGTCGGCCGTCCGGCTGCGGGTCCCGGCCGGGACCCGCGCTCGGATCGGCCCGGACCTGGTCGACGCGCCTGAGGGCGACCACGTCCTCTGGCGCCGGGACGACCTTCCCGCCTACCAGCTCGGCTCGGTCGTCGTCGACGAGGAGCTTGGGGTCACCACCCTCGTGCGCGGGCTCGACCTGCTCGAGTCGTCGGCGCTCCAGGTCCACCTCGCGGAGCTGCTGCCCGCCCCGGGGCTCCGCGGGGCGCAGCTGCTGCACCACGCGCTGCTCACCTCCGCGGACGGCACGAAGCTGAGCAAGAGCGCGGGCAGCCAGGCGCAGCCGCTGGAGCGCACGGCCGCGCTCCGAGCCGAGGTCGCCGAGCGCGCCGCAGCGGTCGGTCGCCCCCTCGGGATCACGCCGCCCTGACCCAGCCGGGCGGCTGTCAGCGCTCGAACTCCGAGGGCGTCGGGTAGTACGCCTCGAGGAACTCCTGGATCGCCGCGGTCCTATCGTCCGGGGGGACGGGACCCTCCGCATCGTTGATGCAGAAGGTGTCGGCGGAGCGGGACCGGAGCAGCTCGCGCATCTGGGCCCGCGCCTCGGGAAGCCCCACATTGACGTACCTGTAGGCCAAGCCCTGGCTGTCGACCACCCGGCCCCACCCATGGCCGACCTGGCTGTGCAGTCGCTCGACCACCAGGTCGCCTGCCGCCCGGAGCTGTGAGCGCCAGGTCCGGGCGAAGTCATCGGGCAGCTCCCGCTCGAGGTCGAGCAGGATGTCGCGCGCCATCGCGTAGGGCCCGTGCTGGAGGTTCCGGCGGCGCACCTTCCCCGTGAGCTGCTCGACGAGGTCGAACGTGTGGATCCTCGCCTGCGCCAGCGGGGAGTCGCCTGCCAGGTCGTCAGGGTCTGCAGTGGTCCGCGTGTAGTAGCACCGGGGCTGGCCGTTGCCGTCGAACCACAGCTCGGCGCCGGTGCGACGGCCGAAGAAGAAGTCATCGTTCAGGTACAGGAAGCGCTCCGAGAGCCCGGGAAGGTGGTGCAGGCGCGCCGAGATGGCATGGGAGTTGAACGTGGGCAACAGCCCGTGACCTGCGAAGAGCTCCTGGTGATCGTGGACCGAGATCCGCGCGCTCGTTTCGTCGAGCCAGGACGGCACCTGCCCGTCGGTGACCAGGTGGACCTGGCGGATCCATGGCGCGAACATGCTCAGCGAGCGCAGCGAGTAGCGCAGCTCGTCGTGCTGGCGGAATCGAGCATCCAGCGCCGACTCGTGGTCCGTGCCCAGCCCGAGCGCGAGCAGGGCGCGGTCACGTCGGGCGCGCCACGCCGGGTCGGCGTCGTCGACCCAGAGGTACACGGCGTCGACGGGGAACGTGACCTCGGCCATGTCCGTTCCGAGGAACGCCCGGAAGGTGGGCAGGTCGTGCCCCGTCCGGGCGCGGCGGCGCAGCCGGGGCGCATCGAGTCGGACGGCATCGGCGTGCGGGTTGGCCTGGAGCGCGTGATGCGTGCCGGCTCCGTCGGGCTCCCAGAACTCCAGCGCGACTGCCCGAAGGGCATCCCGGGCATCGGCAAGGGTCTGGACCTGCGCGGCCCGATGGAGCCACAGGACGGGCTGGTCCCGCCGGCCGGCCCGCGTGGCATCCCGAGCGAGCAGGCTGTGCAGGCGCAGCGGGCCGCTCCAGCTCACTGCGAGGCCAGCCCCCGAGCGCTCCAGCGCGGCAAGCAGGTCGTCGCGGCGCTCGGCGGGCAGACCCAGGCGGATGTTGTCGGGCTCCGGGGTCGGGATCAGGAAGTAGGGAAGGCCCGCGCCCTCGATCAGGCGGACGACCGCATCCACGCAGCCGCGCTCGACCTCGGCGATCTGGCGCCCCATCGGCATGGGAAGCGTCGGCGCCGCGAGGGAGGGATCGGGCAGGAGGGCCGCCGCGGCGCGCCGGGCGTCGCGTGCAACGCCCCGGACGGGCGCCGGAAGGGTTCGCAGGGCCGCGCGGGAGCGCGCGCGCAGCGCGTGCGACGGGACCCCCACGCACAGCAGGATAGGTCACCGACCCAGCAGACCCGACGCTGTCGGGACACGGGATCCCGAGGTCCGGGTAGTGTCGTGGCCAGCAGGTCAGCAGCGCGAGGGAGGGAGGCCCGTTGGCCGTGCCCATCGTCGTGGCGCTGCATCCTGGCGCGCACAAGACAGGGACCTCACTGATCCAGAAGTTCATGCGCGATCGCCCTCAGGAGATGCAGCAGATGCGGGCGGTCGCCATCCCTCGCGCAGACTGCAGCACCCTCATCGGGTGGGGCCAGGTGCCACGTGACCGACCGGAACTGCTGCGCGAGGCAGTCCTCGCCGCGGCTGGCGGCCAGGGCTCCCCCACCCCGGCCAGGGGTCGGCATCCGTCACGGTGGTGGAGATCGGCGCCGCGACCGCCCAGGACCGTCATCGTGTCCCACGAGAACTCGCTCGGGCCCCCGTTCCGCGGCCGCACGCCGGGTCTCTACCCCTCTGCCAGGGAATGCGCGCAGGCCATTGCCTCCAGCATCGGAGAGATGGACCTCCGGGTCATCTACTACATCAGGTCACAGGAGGACTTCCTCGAGAGCTACTACCTGCAGACCGTCCACCAGGGGGGTACGGCCACCTTCGAGGAGTGGGTGTCCCAACTCGACGTGCCGAGCCTCTCCTGGGCACCGGCGGTCACGGCGCTGGGCGAGGTCTTCGGCGCGGGGCGCGTCATGGTCAGGGACTTCGCCGAGATCCGCAGGGGCCAGAACGAGTTCCTCAGCAGCTTCCTGCGCTCCTGCGACCCCGGCCTGGATCCCAGCGTGGACTACCGCCCGAGGCGCAACATCTCGGTATCGCAGCAGGGCCTGGACCTTGCCCTGGCCATGAACCCACTGCTGAGGACACCGGAGGAGCGCAAGGCCGTGCGCACCTTCCTGCAGGCCAACTTCAGCAACGCCACGGGCCCACGGCCGCTCCTGCTGGGCGAGGCAGCCAGGGCGGACCTGCGACGCCGGTTCCAGGCCGAGAACCAGGACCTGCTCAGGCAGTTCCCCGGACCCTAGGCGGGGCCGGGCGGGAATGGTCGTGGATCGCGGCCGGACCCGCGATCTGGACCGCTGGCGGGGCCGTGCCCTCCGCTATCGTCGGCACATGGGGCTGCTCGCGTCATCCGGGGCGGTCAGCCGATCGAGGAGGCGTGCCGGGCAGCTGGTGCGTCGAGTCACGGGCCGGTGGCCATCGGGTCCGCTGACCGGCACCCTGCCACTGCCGACCGCTGGCGAGATAGCGCGCCTCGAGTCCCGGAACGTCGACTCGGTGCTCGCCGCGCTCGGGGCCGCTGGGATCCGGCACTTCCTGATCCCCAGACCGGAGCCGCACAACGTCCACCTGGGCATCGCGGAGTCCGACGCCCTCGCCCTCCTCGACGCCCTCACCCACGCGGCTCCGGCAGCGCACGTGAGCGCTGGGCGGCCGAGTCCGGGTGGAGGACGGCCGTGGCTGGGGCGGCACGAGCCTCGATCACCGATCGTCCGACGATCCTGTGGATCCACCACGATCAGCGGGTCCGCACCCGGGCAGACGCCCGCGACGCGGCGAGGGGCGTCGCCGTGGAGCTCTGGCGCCCGGGCCAGTCCGGGGATCTCGAGGCCCCGACGCAGAACCCGTACGCATCCGTGGTCTCGCTGCGAACTCCACCGGTCATCGCGCAGGCGCGCACGGGCCGGAGGGTCGCGACCCTGCCAGCCTTCGCGACCCCGGACATCGGCGAGGTCCGCTTCCCGGTCGATGCCGCCTACCTCTGGGTCGACGGTGCCGACCCGCAGTGGCAGAGGCGCCGGGACGACGCGCTGCGCGACCTGGGCGGGCCGGCTGAGTCGATGGACGCCTCGCGGTTCCGCCAGCACGACGAGCTGCGCTACTCGTTGCGCTCACTGAGCATGTTCGCCCCGTGGATCAGGCACGTCTACCTCGTCACCGATGGGCAGGCGCCACCATGGCTGGACCGCAGCTGCACCCGGCTGACCCTGATCGACCATCGTGAGCTGATGCGGGACGCCGGACGCCTGCCCACGTTCAACTCGCACGCGCTCGCCGCACGCCTGCACCACATAGACGGCCTGGCCGACCACTTCGTCTACCTCAACGACGATGTCTTCTTCGGCCGCCGCACGGGAGCCGAGCTGTGGTTCGCCGGCAACGGCCAGCCCCGGTTCCACAACACGGCGACGAAGGTCGAGCCCGGCGACCTTGACGACCTGACCCCCCATGCTGCGGCGCGCAACCACACCCTCGAGATCGTGCGCCGTCTCACCGGCGGGAACGGCGGCGCAACCTCCAGCACGGGCCGCACGCCTTCAGCAAGCAGCTGCTGCTGGAGCTCGAGGCCCTGCTTCCCGACGAGTTCTCCCGGACCTGGCACAACCAGGTCCGACGCAGCGACGACCTCGTCGTCGAGTGGCTGCACCACCAGTACGGCTACTGCACCGGGCGGGCAGTCGACAGCCGCGTGGTCAGGTACGAGTACGTGAACATCGGCCAGCCCGACGTCACGGAGGTCCTCGAGCGGATCCGCCAGGCGATGCCGCACACCCTGTGCCTCAACGACGGAACCGGCCCCAATCCCGCCGAGCTGCGCGATCGGCTCGTTCGCGACTTCCTACGGACGACGTTCCCCACCCCGTCGGAGTTCGAGCTCGGCTCAGCGCTCGAAGCGTGAGCGACCGGGCAGCAGGACGCCGAGCGCCGCCTCGACCCGCCTGCTGAGCTCAGGCCAGGCCAGGACCGGCTCGGCTGCCAGGTTGGGGCACAGGAAGTCGACATCGTGACGCCGCACCTCGACGTCGAGGTGCCTGGCTCCGTCCGCCGTGGACAGCTCCACGTAGCGATGGGTCATCCGAACACGCTCGGCGCGACCCGACAGCAGCGCGTACCAGGTGTGCAGGAACACGGGGGCGACGTCCGTCATCGACCAGACCCGGGACAGCTCCGTCCCGGCGAGCGCGGCGGGAAGCGCTCCGCGAGCTCGGCGTGGATCGACCGGCGCTGCGGCCCCGGCACGTGCGCCACCAGTCGTGCGGCATCCCCCAGGTCGGCCTGCGCCAGCAGGGTCCGGGCGTTCCGGGACCCCACATACGCCGCCGAGTCTCCCGGCCGCGGGGGACCCGGGGGCACCGCGATGTCGGTGATGCAGACGCGCGGCAGCCCCTCCGGGGTGAACAGGTCGTTGCTCCGGATGGGTCGGGCGACCAGCACGTCATCGTTGAAGTAGACGAAGTGCTCGGCCAGGCCCTCGATCCGCCAGAGGGCCGCTTCGATCGCGTGCGAGTTCAGCGTCGGCACGGCCTCGGGGCGCATGAACTCGGCGTGGGTCACGATCCGCACCTGGGACGTGTCCAGCCACGCGGGAACCGGCTGGCCCGAGGTCACCAGCAGGACGTGGCGCACCCACGGCATGTGGCGCGCGATACCGCGCAGGACGAAACGGAGCTCGCCAAGGCTGCGGAACCTCGCCACCGTCGTGCTGTCGCGCACGCCCCGCTCGTCGGCACAGGAGCGGATCACCGTGTCCCTGGCCGCCCGCCAGTCGGGATCCTCGTCGTCGACCCACGTGATCACCGCGTCGACCGGGCCGAGGAAGGGCGGCTCACGATCGCGAGCGCCCCTCGCCACGCTGAGGGGATCGTGACCGTGCTCCCGGAACCTGCGCTTCATCGGCTCGGCTGCCTCGCGCAGCAGAGCTTCGACCCTCGCCTGCGGATGACCAAGCCAGTGCACCATGCGCGACCACTCCCCGTAAGCCACGAGACCACGGCACTCTGCCGGGCACGCGGCCAGGCTCGGAGCCCCTGCGCGTACGGTAGCGCCGCGGCTGCCCGGAGGGCTGCTGAGCGCCGGGGTCAGCTGGTGCGATCCACCCGCAGGGTGAAGGCCGCCCGGAAGGTCCCGCCCCTCGGCACGACCTCCATGGGGTCCTGGCCGGAGAACGGGTCGCTGGCGGCGGTCATCGGCTCGACGCAGATGTGGTTGCGGTGCGGGGGCCCGTACAGGATGGCCCAGTCGTAGCCCGTGTCGAAGCGGATCGACATCTTGCGCCCGTTGCCCCGGATGTAGGCCGTCGTCCCGTTGGCGACGTCGGCGAACAGGTCGTCGAGCGGCAGCTCCCCGAGGCGCCCGATGATGGGCTCGACATCCTCGCGGGTGCCGGTCGGCAGCAGGGTCGCGTCCAGGGGGCACCGTCGGCTGAACGGCAGGTAGACCTCCCATTCCGAGCGCTCGAGGCCCGGGATCGACAGGTAGGGATGCCAGCCGAACGCGATCGGCACCTCGTCCTGTCCCGTCGCGTGGATCTCCGTGCTGAACGTCAGTGAGGTGTCGCGCAGCGTCACCTTCAGGTCGATGTCGTGCTCGAACGGGAACGCGGCGAAGTCCAGCCGCCTCTGGTCGAAGCTCAGTCGCGCGGTGATCCAGGCCTCGGTGGCCGTCGCCTCCACCTCGAGGACCTGCCAGTCCCCGCTGCCACGCAGCAGCCCGTGGATCGGCTGGCCGTAGGCGTCGAACCGCAGGTTCGGGGTGTCGGGATGGACATCGACGCGCCGGACGCCGCCCCCCTCGTGGACCACCGCGTACGCCATCCGGCCGAGCCGGTTGGCCCACGGGGCCAGGATCGGCACGCCGAACGTCTTGCCCTGCTCGACGTAGCCGACCAGCCCGTAGCGCTGACCGAGCATCTCGTCCCCGTCGTGGAGCATCGACGAGCAGACCATGCCTGCACCGGGGACGAAGGAGGCGACGACGTTGGCGGGCGACGAAAGGGAGACCACCTCGAACTCGGGCAAGTCCGGATGCGTCCCGCGGATGATCTCGTACACGCAGGCGAGCCTATTGGCAGCGGGCGCTCCATGCCCGCGCCGGGCGCCTACTCGACCGGCATGCCCAGATCCCGGGCGATGAGCATGCGCTGCACCTCGGAGGTCCCCTCACCGATCTCGAGGATCTTCGCGTCGCGGTAGAACCGGCCCACGGGCGAGTCGATCGTGAAGCCGTACCCGCCGTGCACCTGCGTCGCCGCGCGTGCGTTGTCCATCGCCGCCTCGGAGGAGTAGAGCTTGGCGATGCTGGCCTCCCGCGCGTACTCCCGCCCGGCCACGCATCCGGGCGGCGGCGTCGCGCCAGGCGAGCCTGGCCAGGTGCGCGCGCACCTGCATGTCGGCGATCATGAACTGGATCGCCTGCCGACCCGCGATGGCCCGGCCGAAGGACTCCCGGGTGGCGGAGTAGGCCAGCGACTCGTCCACGCAGCCCTGGGCCAGCCCGGTCGCCAGGGCGGCGATCGCCACCCGCCCCTCGGCCAGCGTCGACAGGAACTGCGCGTACCCCCGGCCCCGCTCGCCCACGAGGTTCTCGCGCGGCACGCGAACGTCGCTGAAGCCGAGTTCATGGGTGTCCGAGGCGTTCCAGCCGACCTTGTCGTACTCGGGGCCGACCTCGAAGCCCGGCGTGCCCGAGGGCACGAGGATCGCGGAGATCTCCGGGCGCCCGTCGGGACGGGTGCCTGTCCGGGCCGCCACCGTGACCAGGCCCGTGATCGCCGTGCCGGAGTTCGTGATGAAGGACTTGGAGCCGTTGATCACCCACTCGTCGCCGTCGAGGATCGCCGTGGTCCGAACGCTGCCGGCATCCGAGCCGCTGCCGGACTCGGTGAGCCCGAAGGCGCCGAGCATCTCCCCGGCAGCCAGCCGGGGCAGCCACTGCGCCCGTTGGGCGTCCGAGCCGAACCGGAGGATCGGCATGGCCCCCAGGGAGACCCCGGCCTCGAGGGTGATCGCCAGGGACGAGTCCACCCGCGCGATCTCCTCGATCGCCACGCAGAGGGCGAGGTAGTCGCCGCCCATCCCCCCGAACTCCTCCGGGATGGGCAGGCCGAACAGCCCCATCTGGCCCATCCGGCGGACCAGTGGCAGCGGGAACTCGCCGCGTCGGTAGTAGTCGCCGATGACCGGGGCCACCTCGTCTCGGGCGAACTCTTCGACGACAGCGCGCAGCTGCTCGTGCTCGGCGGTCAGGGCGAAATCCATGGGTGCACCCGTCCTCTCATTGATCTGGGGCCAACGCTATCCCCGCGCTGGTGAGACACTTCACAGGTACCTGGGGCATGCGACGCCCGGAGCGGGGGTAGAGCGTGACCATGGCACAGACAGCGGAGGTGGCAGACGAGGTGAACGGGGCTCGGGCGACGGGTGCCGTGCGCCGGCTCGGGGCCGAGGTGGCCAAGTTCGGCACCGTCGGGATCGATGGCGTTCGTCATCGACATCGGCCTGTTCAACATCCTGCGCGCCGGGGTCCTGACCGACAGCCCGCTGACCGCCAAGGGCATCAGCGCCCTCGTGGCGACCGCCTTCGCCTTCCTCGCCAACCGGCACTGGACCTACGGCGACCGGGCCCGCACCGGCTACGGCCGGGAGACGGCGCTGTTCGTCGTGACGAACATCGCCGCCCTGCTGATCGCCTGGGCGTGCCTGGCGACGACCCACTACCTGCTCGGCCTGGACAGCCAGCTGGCCGACAACATCAGCGGGAACGTCATCGGGGTCGGCCTGGGCACGCTGTTCCGGTTCTGGGTGTACCGGACGTGGGTGTTCCCCGCGGAGCCGGCACCGGGGGCCGAGGAGGCCGCCCTGCGCTGACGCCCCCGCCCGTCCCCGTGGACAGCCGGGCGGCCCGTCAGCTCCGCGCTCGGGAGACCGAGGTCGTGCGGACCAGTCCCAGGCCCCGCAGCGCGCGGGGCCTCACCCTGCGCAGGCCCAGGCCGGCGACGTCCACGAGCGCCTCCTCCGTGGCCTGGTCGACCAGCGTCCCGCCCGGGCGGGCGACGGCCGTCAGGCGGCTCGCGAGGTTGACCGTCTGGCCGTAGTAGTCGCCCATGAGGGTCACGAGGCGACCGGTGGCCAGGCCGATGCGCAGCCGGAGCCGCTCGCCGTCGGGTCCGCGCAGCTCGTGCAGGGCCAGTGCGATGGACACCCCGGAGTCCGCGCTGGGCGCGATGAACATCACCTCGTCACCCAGCGTCTTGACCAGCCGGCCGCCGTGCGCAGCCACGATGTCGGCAGCACCGGTCTCGAACGTCTCGACGATGGCCGCCAGCTCCTGCTCGCCTAGCACCCTGGTCAGGCGGGTGAAGCCTGCGAGGTCGGCGAACCCCACCGTGCTCGCCGTCGCGTTCCCGGCCGACACCGGCTCGTCCACGAGGTCCAGGGCCCGACCAACCACCGCCGACAGGTGCCGGCGCCACGCGTGAACGAGCAGGGACTCGAGCCCGGGCAGCACCTCGGCCAGCCCCTGCGAGACCTCCTCGAGGTCGATCGGCTCCCCGGACGCGGCCAGGACGCGCACCATCGTGTCGGCCTGCCAGTCGGCCAGCCTCGAGGCGGTCTGCCCCAGGCTGCGCACGACCTCGATCGTGCGCGCCTCGTCGAGCACCCCCTCATCGACCCAGGTGACGAGCAGTGCCAGCGCCTCGACGTCCGCGCGGGTGAAGGCGCGGCGATCACCGACATCCGGGAACCCCATGGCGCGCCAGTACAGCCGGGCCCGTTCCAGCGTGATGCCGACGGCGGCAGCCGCCTCCTCGCGGGTCAGGTCGGGGGCGCCCCCGAGGACCAGCTCGGACATGTGCTGGACTGCCCGCTCCCGGGCGTCGGGCTCGCTCACGCGGGCAGGCTCACTCGGTGGCGGCGTGCACCACGTCGCCGACGACCACGGGGACCATGGTGCCCTCGACGTCGACGACCAGCTCGCCGGTGGGGCCGATCCCCGCGCCCACGCCGACGAGGTCCTCGGCCCCAGGACGGGTCACCCGCAGGGGAACGCCGACGGACAGGCAGCGCTCGCGGTAGGCGGCCAGCAGCCGGTCGAGGGCCGCGGGATCGGTGCCCACCGCGTCCCATGCGGTGAACCAGTGCTCGATCCGCGACAGGGCGCGCCCGATGAGCTTGGCCCGTCGCGGACGCGGGACGCCGGCCAGGGTCAGCGACGTCGCGCCGGGCACCGGAAGGTCCTGCTCGGCGAGATCCACGTTGATGCCGACGCCGAGGATGATCGCCCCGGTCGCCGCATCGCGCTCCGCCAGGATCCCACCGACCTTTCCGCCGCGACCGCTCGGGGCGTCCTCGTCCCGGATGACCAGGTCGTTGGGCCACTTGAGCGATGCCCGCACCCCGGTGACGAACTCGATCGCCTCGCACAGGGCCACGCCGGCCAGCAGCGGGAGGATCCCCCACTCGTGGTCGAGTGCGTCCGGGTGCAGGACGACCGAGAACATCGCCGACGTCCCGGCCGGCGCCTCCCACTGGCGGTCCAGCCGCCCGCGGCCGGCCGTCTGCAGGTCGGTCACGAGGATCACGCCGCTGGGACAGCCCGCAGCGGCCAGGGCGGTGCCGACGGTGTTCGTGGAGGCGATCTCGGAGAAGACCGTCACGCTGCGCCAGGACCCGCCGCCCTTGCGGATCGACTTCATCACCGCCGCGGTCCCGAGGTCGACGGGCCAGCCCTCGACGTAGGCGACACCGGCCGAGCGCGGGCGCCCATCCGGGCCGGGGACGAGGGGCGAGGGCGTGGGGGCCACCGGCCCCGAGGTGGGTTCTGACACGGGGATAAGGTACTTCACGACCGCCCCCCGCGGAGGTTGGGCGGAGTTGGCCACCGCTGAGGCTGGCCGGGGCGGGCGCACCCGCATGGGCCCCGGGCGAGAGGACGAGATGAGCGCGAGCGCACCGGACGCGACCCCCGATGAGGGGATCGACCTGACCACGACCGCGGGCAAGCTCGCCGACCTCGAGGAGCGCCGGCACGAGGCGATCCTTGCCGGCAAGGCCGCGCGGATCGAGAAGCAGCACGCCAAGGGCAAGATGACCGCCCGCGAGCGGCTGCGCCACTTCCTCGACCCGCAGTCGTTCGTCGAGATGGACGACCTCGCGCGGCACCGCTCCTACAACTTCGGCGGCCAGAAGAACCGGCCGTACGGCGACGGCGTGGTCACCGGCCACGGGACCATCGACGGCCGGCCGGTCTGCGTGTTCGCCCAGGACTTCACGGTCTTCGGCGGCTCCCTGGGCGAGGTCTTCGGCGAGAAGATCATCAAGGTCATGGACCTGGCCCTGCGCGAACGGCTGGCCGATCATCGGCATCAACGACTCCGGCGGCGCCCGCATCCAGGAGGGCGTCGTCTCCCTGGCGATCTACGGCGAGATCTTCCGGCGCAACGTGCATGCCTCCGGGGTGATCCCGCAGATCTCGCTGATCATGGGCCCCTGCGCGGGCGGCGCCGTCTACTCCCCGGCCATCACCGACTTCACCGTCATGGTCGACAAGACCTCGCACATGTTCATCACCGGCCCCGACGTCATCAAGACCGTCACCGGCGAGGACGTCGGCCTTCGAGGAGCTCGGCGGCGCACGGACGCACAACACCAAGTCCGGGGTCGCGCACTACATGGGCGAGGACGAGCACGACGCCCTGGGCTACGTCAAGGCGCTGCTGTCCTACCTGCCGAGCAACAACCTCGAGCGCCCGCCGGTCTTCGAGTCCGAGGCCGACCTCGCGCATCACGGACCTCGACCGCGAGCTCGACGCGCTGATCCCGGACTCCCCCAACCAGCCCTACGACATGCACCGGGCGATCGAGGCCGTCCTCGACGACGAGGAGTTCCTCGAGGTCCAGCCGCTGTTCGCGCCGAACATCGTGTGCGGCTTCGGCACGGGTCGAGGGGCACTCGGTCGGGATCGTGGCCAACCAGCCGATGCAGTTCGCCGGCACGCTGGACATCGACGCCTCGGAGAAGGCCGCACGCTTCGTGCGCACCTGCGACGCGTTCAACATCCCCGTCATCACCTTCGTCGACGTGCCCGGGATTCCTGCCCGGGACCTCCCAGGAGTGGGACGGCATCATCCGCCGCGGCGCCAAGCTGATCTACGCCTACGTCGAGGCCACCGTCCCGAAGGTCACGGTCATCACGCGCAAGGCCTACGGCGGTGCGTACGTCGTCATGGGCTCCAAGCACCTCGGCGGCGACGTCAACCTCTCCTGGCCGACCGGCCAGATCGCCGTCATGGGCGCCCAGGGCGCGGTGAGCATCCTGTACCGCAAGGAGCTCGGCCGGCGCGGACGATCCCGGCGGCGACGCGTGCCGAGCTCGAGGCCGAGTACAACCTGCAGCTGGCAAACCCGTACCTCGCCGGCGAGCGCGGCTACATCGACCGGGTGATCCTCCCGCACGAGACCCGCGCGCAGGTCACCCAGGCGCTGCGCGTCCTGCGCAACAAGCGCGAGATCGATGCCGCCCGAAGAAGCACGGGAACATCCCGCTGTGAGCGCCGACGACGGTCCCGAGCGCGCAGGCGAGCGGCCCACGCTGCGAGTCGTCCGGGGCGAGCCGACCCCGACGAGATTGCGGCGCTGGTCGCGTGCTGGCCGCTGCGTCCGGGGGCCCGAACCATCCGTCGGGCCGGCCGACCGGTCCCGCAGTGGGCGCTCCCGCCCGCCTGATGCGCCCTGCCGTGGCGCCGACCGGGTGGTGGGAGTCGTCGCTGCCGCGCTGAGCTGACCACGGGGAGCCGACCTGTGGCGGTCCGCCAACCGCTGACCGTCGCTGCCGTGGTGTCCCGCCCGCCTGCCATTAGGCTTCCGCCGTGATCTCCGAGCGGCCCTTCGCCGACGGTCGGCACACCGCCGTCTTCGTGTTCAACGAGCTCACGGCCGACGGCGGACGACTGACCCAGTTCTGGTTGGCGCGGCTGCGGGCCTTCGATGAGGCCGGCTGGGCCACTCACGCCGTCCTGATCAACAAGGACGCGCACCTGCAGCGCACTGTCCGCGGGCTGGTCGACGACGGCAGGTTCCCCGTCGACACGGGCCTTCACCACTACGCGCTGCGCGATCGGCGGATCCGGGCGTCGTGGTGGGGGCCCCTGCCCCCGGGCAGGTCGATCGACCCCGGGTCGGCGATTGGCTCGACTGGCTGACTGCCCAGGTCCCGGTGCCGTGGTGTTCGCGGACTCACCCGCCGCGTATCCCGTACCTGGCCGCATGACCAACCCGCTGGTGGCCCGCGTCGCCGGGGTCCACCTGAATCATCTGACGGCGCCGGCCCGGCCAGGACCCCGGCCCTGGCGGCGATGACCCCCCGGTTCGCCGAGCGCTTTGCCGACCAGCAGGGAGCCTTCGATGCCCTCGTGGTCATGACGGCCGCCCAGGCCCAGGACCTGCGGACCCGTTTCGGACCTGACACGCCCACGGTGGTGATCCCCCCCGGCGTGGCGGCACCCGCTCCCCCCCTCGGCGATGGTCCTGACCGCCCCCTGCGCGTCGTCAGCGTCGGTGCCCTCGAGCCCGGCTCGCATCACGACCGGGCGATCCGGGCGATGGCCGTGGCGCAGGCGCGCACCTCGAGGCGATCGCTCGAGATCGTCGGTGACGGGAGACCTGGGCGACGACCTCCTCGCGCTGGCCGAGCAAGTGGGCCTGGCCGGTGGCGTCCGCATCCTCCCCCACGACCGATGCGGGAGCGTCCCTCGAGGGGGCCGCGGTGACCCTGTGGCGGGGCTCGCGCGAGTCGCTGCCCCTGGCGATCGTGCACTCCCTGGGCGACGGCGTCCCGGTGATCGCCTGCGACGTCCGCTACGGACCAGCGGAGCTCCTGACCCGGACGGAGCTCGGCGACCTCGTGGGGCGACGAAGCCGAGCTCGCCGCTGCGCTGGGCCGCCGCCGAGCGAACCCACCCCGCCCGACGAGGTCCGCGGGCGGCGGGCGCGCTGCTGCGGCGCACCGACCCCCAGGCGGTCTGTGCCCGCTGGATGGCGCTGGCCGCCGAGCTCGCGGATCGCGCCTGCGACCACCGCAGGCCCACGCTGCTGGTCGAGTCCCTGAGCACCACCACGCGGATCCTGCGCGTCCCCGGCGTCCTGGCCGACGCCGCGGGCGACCTCGCGCCTGGTCGTGCGAGCTGCCCGGCCTGGCCGAGCCGGCGGGGTGGCTCGTCGAGCCCGCCAGCGTCACCGCCGAGCAGGTCGCCGACGACGACGAGCCGCCGGTCCACCCGCATGCAGCGGGGCCGACCCGCGAGGTGGTGGTGCAGCTGCGGTCCAACGCCCTGGCCTTCGTCGCCACGGAGACCGGGGCGTCCTACCGCATCGAGTTCACCGACGGCTCCGTGACGGTTCCCCTGCTGACGACCGGGTTCGCCGACCGGATCCTGGCCGTCCCGGGTGGGCAATGCACTGGTGCGCCGACCCGGACGGCACGGTGTGGGTGGAGCCCGCTGCCCGAGCTGCTGTTCGCCAGCAACGTCGACGGCCGCCTGCTGGTGCGCACCGGCCCCGACGCGCCGCCAGCGACATCACGCACGCCGTCGACTGGGTGGTCGACATCGACTGGGCCGACCTGGTGCCGACGCCGGAGGGTGCAGCCTTCCACGGCACCCTGCGGGCGATCGAAATCGCACCCGGCCGACGACTCGCCCCCGGCGATCTGCGTCAGCGACGTGGGCGGGTTCTCCCGGATCGTCGGCCTGCTGCACTACCTGTCCGCGCCGACGGTCGACGGCCTGGAGTGGTCGGCCGAGGTCGCCGGGGTGCTGGCGACGGAGCCCTCTGGTGGCCACCACGGACCTGGCCCGGGCGGCGCTCTGCCCCTGCACGTGGGGTTCCGGGGGCTGCTCGTGCCGATCGGCGGCCTGTGGACGCACGGTCGACGCACCCGGATGCTGCTGGAGTGCGACCGCGGCGAGGTGACCCTGCTGCCCTCGCCGGGGGGTCGGGTGCTGGTCGCGCCCGGACGGGGTATCCGCGCCCGGATCTCCGGAGCGGTCCGCTCCGTCGCCAGCCGTGCCTGAGCCCGCCGGGTCGCCCGCCGGCCCGGGCGTGCCGCTGCTGGTCCTGGGATCGACCTCCCCCGCCCGCGCCACGCTGCTGCGCAACGCCGGGATGACGGCCATCGTCCTGCCCAGCCGGGTCGACGAGGACGCCCTGATCGCCGCGCTCGGGCACGCCGAGCGCGGAGCGCACCACCTCACGCAGCGGCTGGCGCGCGCCAAGGCCATGGACGTCGCCGACCTGGTGCGCGCCGGGGAGCCTCGGCGACCTGGCCGACGGTGCGACGGGTGATCGTGGTCGGTGCCGACTCCCTGCTCGACGTCGAGGGTCGGGTCCTCGGCAAGGCGGGCTCGCCCACGAGGTCCGGGACCGCTGGGCCACGATGGCCGGCCGGACCGGGGTGCTCGTGACCGGCCACACGGTCGTGGACGTCGGCTCGGGGCGCGTCGAGGAGGCGACCTGCTCGACCGAGGTCCGGTTCGGCCGCCCCGATGTCGTCGAGCTCGAGGCCTACATCGAGTCCGGCGAGCCCCTGTCGGTGGCCGGCTCCTGCACGATCGACGGTCTCGGGGGGCCCTTCATCGACGGCATCGACGGCGACCACTCGAATGTGATCGGGCTGGCACTGCCCACCCTTCGGGCCCTGCTGGCAGCACTCGGCGTGCGCTGGACCGACCTCTGGCAGCGGGCCTGAGGGTCCCCCGCAGGACCCGTGCGGCCTTCCGTAGGATGGCGGCAGCGAGCCCGCGCACCGGGCAACGCAGTCCCACGAGGGGTGCCGATGAAGAAGGTCCTGATCGCCAACCGCGGCGAGATCGCCATCCGGGTGGCCCGCGCCTGCCGGGATGCCGGCATCGCGTCGGTCGCCGTCTACGCCGACCCCGACCGGGACGCGCTGCACGTCCGGGCCGCCGACGAGGCGTTCGCCCTCGGCGGTGCGACCGCCGTCGAGTCCTACCTGGTCTTCGACAAGCTCCTCGACGTCGCCGAGCGCAGTCGGTGCGGACGCCGTGCACCCCGGCTACGGGTTCCTCTCCGAGAACGCCGACTTCGCCCAGGCCGTGATGGACGCCGGGCTGATCTGGATCGGCCCACCGCCGGAGGCCATCCGCGCCCTCGGCGACAAGGTGTCGGCACGGCACATCGCGGCGCGCGCCGGTGCCCCCCAGGTCCGAGGCACCGCGGACCCCGTGTCCGGCGCCGACGAGGTCGTGGCCTTCGCCGAGGAGGTCGGCCTGCCGATCGCGATCAAGGCTGCCTTCGGCGGCGGCGGTCGCGGGCTGAAGGTCGCCCGCACGATCGAGGAGATCCCCGAGCTCTACGACTCCGCCGTCCGGGAGGCCGTCGCGGCCTTCGGCCGGGGCGAGTGCTTCGTGGAGCAGTACCTCGACAGCCCGCGGCACGTCGAGACCCAGGTCCTGGCCGACCAGCACGGCAACGTCGTGGTGGTCTCCACCCGTGACTGCTCCCTGCAGCGGCGCCACCAGAAGCTCGTCGAGGAGGCCCCGGCGCCGTTCCTGACCGACGAGCAGGTGCAGCGGCTCTACGACTCCAGCAAGGCGATCGTGCGGGAGGCCGGCTACTACGGCGCAGGCACGTGCGAGTTCCTCGTCGGGCTGGACGGCACCATCTCCTTCCTCGAGGTCAACACCCGCCTGCAGGTCGAGCACCCGGTCACCGAGGAGGTCGTCCGGCATCGACCTCGTGCGCGAGCAGTTCCGGATCGCCGACGGCGAGGAGCTGGGCTACGACGACCCGCCGCTGCGCGGGCACTCCATCGAGTTCCGGATCAACGGCGAGGACCCGGGTCGCAACTTCCTTCCGGCGCCGGGCATCGCTGACCGTCTGGCACCCGCCTCCGGCCCGGGGATCCGGCTGGACGGCGGCTTCCAGCAGGGTGACGTCATCGGCGGCAACTTCGACTCGCTGCTGGCCAAGCTGATCGTGACCGGCCGGGACCGCCAGCAGGCGCATCGAGCGGTCCCGCCGCGCCCTGGCCGAGTTCGAGGTCGAGGGCATCGCCACGGCGATCACGTTCCATCGCAAGGTCGTGTCCGACCCGGCGTTCGCGCCGGCGGATCCCGACGAGCCGTTCTCCGTGCACACGCGCTGGATCGAGACCGACTTCGTCAACGACATCCCGCCCTACGACGGCGGCGGGATGGAGGTGGCCGAGCCGACGGCCCGGTCCTCGGTCGTGGTCGAGGTGGGCGGCAAGCGCCTCGAGGTCAGCCTGCCCGAGGGGATGGCCCTCGGCGGCGGCGGAGGCGGGGCCAAGAAGGCCGCCCCGAAGCGGGGCCAGGGCAAGAAGGCCGGTTCCGCCGCCTCCGGCGACTCGCTGGCCGCGCCCATGCAGGGCACCATCGTGAAGATCGCCGTCGAGGAGGGCCAGGAGGTCGCGGCCGGCGACCTGGTGGTCGTCCTCGAGGCGATGAAGATGGAGCAGCCGCTGAACGCCCACCGCGCCGGGATCGTCACCAACCTGGCCGCCGAGGTCGGCGCCACGGTGCCGACCGGCACGGTGCTCTGCGACATCAAGGACGCCTGAGCCCCCAGCCCGCCGCCCCACCGCTGGGGCACGCCTCAGTCGAACGCGCGCAGCCGGCGGGCGGCCTCGGCCAGGGAGCCGGTCAGCGACGGGTACACGGTGAACGTCGCGGCAACCTCGTCGACGGTCATCCGCTGCTCGACCGCCAGCGCCAGGCCGAAGATCAGCTCCGAGGCCTTGGGCGCGACCACGACCCCCCCGATCACGATGCGGGTGCCGCGCCGGCAGATGACCTTCACGAAGCCGTCGGTGATCCCCTGCATCTTGGCCCGGGCATTCGTGGCCAGGGGCAGTGTCACGACCTCGGCGGTGATCCGGCCCTCATCGACGTCGGCCTGGGTGTAGCCCACCGTCGCGATCTCGGGGTCGGTGAAGACGTTCGAGCTGACCGTGCGCAGGTCCAGGGGGGCCACGGCACCGCCCAGCGCGTGCCACATCGCGATCCGGCCCTGCATGGCTGCGACGGAGGCCAGCAGCAGGACCCCGGTGCAGTCACCGGCGGCGTAGACCCCGCGGGTCGAGGTGCGCGACACACGGTCGACCTCGATGTGCCCGCCGGGACCGGTCCGGACCCCCGCCCCGGCCAACCCCAGGTCCTCCGTGTTCGGCACCGAGCCGACGGCCATCAGGCAGTGCGACCCCTCGACGGTCCGCCCGTCAGCCAGGGTCACCCGGACGCCGTCCTCGGTGCGCTCGGCGGCAGACGCGCGGCTGCGGCGCAGCACGGTCATGCCGCGCCTCTCGAACACCCCCTCCAGGACCTGCGCGGCGTCGGAGTCCTCACCGGGCAGCACGTGCGCCCGGCTCGAGACCAGCACGACCTCGGCGCCGAGCGCCTGGTACGCGCAGGCGAACTCCGCGCCGGTCACGCCGGAGCCCACCACGATGAGCCGCTCGGGCACCTCCGCCAGGCCGTACACCTGCTCCCAGGACAGGATCCGCTCGCCGTCGGGCCGGGCGGTGGCCAGGATCCGGGGACGGGCACCGGTGGCGACCAGGACCGCGTCGGCCGCGATCCGCTCCCGTGCGCCGTCCGCGCCCTCGACGAGCACGGCATCGGGGCCGTCGAGCCGCCCCCGGCCGGACACAAGCCGCACGCCCTCACGCAGGCAGCGGGCCGCCGTGTCCGCGCTCTGGGCCTCTGCGAGCCCCCGGATGCGCGCGTTGACCGCGGCCAGGTCGACCCCCACCGCCTCGGCGGCGCCGGTGATCCCCAGCGACCCGCTGTCGCGGACCTGCGTGGCCGACTCGGCCACGGCGAGCAGCGCCTTGCTCGGCACGCAGTCGGTGAGGACCGCCGACCCGCCGATCCCGTCGGAGTCGACCAACGTGACGTCGGCTCCCATCTGGGCGGCCACCAGGGCAGCCTCGTAGCCGCCCGGACCACCGCCGATGATCGCCACCCGACTCATGGCGCGATCATCGCGCACGGCGGACCCTCCCTGCACCCGGGCAGGTCAGGACAGGGTGAGCCGGTAGGCGCCCTGCACGCAGCCGATCACCCGCCACCCGCCGGACGGGTCCTGCGCCGGGCTGCCCGCGGGCACGCTGACGACGCGCAGGTCCCGCACGTTGGTGGAGTCGACGACCGTGGGCTCCTGCTCGCCGGGCACCCAGATGTCCAGGCGGCACGAGTCGGGCCTGCCGTCGACCTCACCGGCCCCGGCGGTGTCCCCGTCCACCTGCAGGCGACGGCCCTCGGACCGGATCGCCACGATCCGCCCCGGTGCGGTGCGCGGGTAGGCCCGCCGCAGCGGCTCGAGCTCCTCCGTCCGCGTGGGCAGGGCAGAGCCGCCCGGGCAGGAGACCCGTCGGATGTTGCCGCTCTGGCCAGAGGGGTAGGAATGCGGGTCGCCGCACCCCTGCTTCCAGACCCAGATCGCCGACCCGACCCGCATCTGGTCCTCGACCGCCGCGAACCGGTCGTACCGGGCTCGGTTGACCGCCGGGTCGCCGAACGAGCCCCACTCCCCGGACCACAGCGGGACGCCCCACGCGTCGGCCGCGCGCTGCGCCAGCGCGTAGCCGCGCTCGATGCTGACCATGGTGAGTCCCAGCGACTGGTCCATCGTGATCGACTCGTTGTACAGGTGCGGGGAGAACACGACCTGGCTGTCGGTCACGAAGCCGTGCGGGGGCAGCGGGTCGACCCCGAAGCCCGACCACCAGATGCTCGGCTCGAGGAACACCGGATGGGCGTAGCCGGCCGGGGCCTGCGCCTCACCGGCCCGGATGGCCGCGATCGCCCGGGCGGCGTAGCGGCCCAGCAGCATCCCGCTGGTCAGCGGGGCCTGCTCGGCGAACGACGGCTCGTTGAGCAGGTCGTACCCGGCGACCGTGGGGTCGCCGCCGAACTCGCGGGCCAGCCGGCCCCAGAGCTCCACCAGCCTGGTCTGGATGCCGTCACGGTCGGTGTGGAACGAGGTGAACGCGCGAAGCACGTTGGGCGCCAGGTCCCGGCCGGTGAACTGGCACGGCGGCGCCCCGTCGAACCGCGAGGCCCACGACGGCGCACCGTCCCAGCCGGTCATCGGATCGGTCCCGCGCCGGCACTCGGTGCCCGCCGGGGCCACCACGTCCTTGCCCCACGCGTCCTGGTGCATGTCGAGCACCACGTGGATCCCGTGGGCCCGCGCCCAGGCCACGGCCTGCTTCACCCGGTCGAGGTACCTGTCGTCGACGGCACCCGGCTCGGGCTCGAGGGCCGACCAGGACATCGTCAGCCGGACGGCGTTGAACCCCATCGCGGCGATATCGGCGAAGTCCTGCTCGGTGAGTGGCTCGACGGTGGGGACCGCCGGGTCTGCCGCGTAGTAGTCGTTGAGCTGGCTGACGTTGACTCCGCGCAGGATCACCTGAGCCCCGGACTGGTCGGACAGCACCGCCGAACCATCGGCGTCGCGGCGGACGGTGAGGCGACCGGGCGGGGCAGGCGTGCCCGACTCGAGCTGCGGCTGGGCCGGGAGCGCGACGGGCGCCGGGTCAGCGCCGGCCAGCGGGCGCACCGGCGGCTGGCCCGCGCCGGCCCGCACCACGAGCGCCACCGACCCGGCGATGACGGCGACCGCAGCCACCACCGCCACCCACGACCACTGGGTGCGCGGGGTGCGCGGGAGCAGCCACGCCGCCAGGCCGCTGGCCGGCGCGACCAGCAGGCCGAACGACAGGGCCTCCACGAGTCGCAGGTACGTCGACGGCAGGATCCAGAGGTCGTCCCCGCCCGGCAGGTCGGTGCCGAGGACCCACGCCACGAGGGACTGCACGACCGCCAGTCCCAGCAGGCCCGCGGGAGCTGCCATCGCCCCGGCCAGCACCTGCACGGAGCCGCTGCGGGGCGCCTCGACCCGGCGCAGCGTCGCGCGCAGGGAAGCGGCCATCAACAGCCACAGGAGGACCAGGGCGAGGATCCACCCGACGCGCCCGCCGGCGGCCACCGGGGCCAGCAGGCGCCAGTCCGTGGGGTGCGCGTAGCCCACGGGCGACCCGGGCCACCAGTGCTGCGCGGCCCACGGGCCGATCACGGCCAGCCCCACGACGACCACCGCCGGGGGCAGCAGCGCGAGTGTCGGCTCGGCCGCCACCGGCTCCCGACCGGCCCGGCGCGCCACACCGGGGGACCAGAGCAGCGCTGCCGCGAGGCCCGGCAGCCACCCCAGGAGCAGCGCCTTGACCCCGGTGAGGCCGGTGGCCCACACGAGGTAGGGGCCGCTGCTGGCTGCCGGCAGACCGTCGGGGGCGCCGCCCACCAGGGCCGGGGCCATGAGGACCACGGAGTAGACGAGCTTGGCGGCCATCATCGCGAGCACGACGATCAGCCAGGTCCGCGTCAGCACCCACCGTCGTGGCGCGGACGGTGTGGCCCGGCGGAGCAGAAGACGGGTCCACCACCAGACGAGCAGGACGATGGCGGGGGCGAGCAGGACGTACTGCAGCCAGGTCCACGGCTCGACCGCCGGTCGGGCGCCGGACCAGGCCACCGGCGCGGCGAGGCCCGAGGGGTCGAACGCGGCCCCCAGCACGACGACCGCCGCCATCACGATCCCGGCCGCCCACGACGCCCGGCCGGCCCTGCTGCGGACCGGCTCGGCGTCCCCGGAGGTTCCGGGCGCGGCGGGCGCCCGGCCCGTCGCCGGGTCGCCGGTCCACCGGTCCGGTTCCGCCGCCAGGGCATCCTCCGGGTGGCCCTGCCGAGCGGCCAGGATGGCCAGCACCTCCGGGTCCAGTCCGGCCGTCGGGTCCTGCGGCGGGTCGGTCGCGTCGGTCATGGGGGGATCATCGCGCACCGTCCCGGGCGTCCCGGACTGCCGTGCCGACGGGCGCCACGGCCCTGCGCTCCAGGCCGACCGTCCCGGCGAGCCGACCCCCTGGGCCGAGGGCCCGGCTGCTCGGTCGCGGCCGACCCCCTGGGCCGAGGGCCCGGCCGCTGCGGCCCCGGCCGGCGCCCGGCTGCTTCCCGCGATGGCCGGCGCCAACTACCCTGTCGGCCGTGGTCCTCTACGCCGCATACGCATCCAACCTCGACCCGCGCCAGATGCTGGAGCGTGCGCCGCACTCCCCCCTGCACGGACCCGGCTGGTTGACCGACTGGCGGCTCACCTTCGCCGGGGAGGACCTGGGTTGGGAGGGAGCGCTGGCCACCGTCGTCGAGGACCCGGGCCACACCGTCTACGTGATGCTCTACGACATCGCCGCCGAGGACGAGCCCCTGCTGGACCGGTGGGAGGGCTCGGACCTCGGCATCCACCGCAAGGTCCACGTCCGGGTGGCCACGTTGGATGGCGACGAGATGGCATGGCTGTACGTCGTCGACGCCTACGAGGGGGGCCTGCCGTCGGCCCGCTACCTCGGGATCATCGCCGAGGCGGCCCGCAGCGCGGGTGCGCCGGACGACTACGTGCGCGAGCTGATGGAGCGCCCCTGCCAGTAGCCGCCCACGCCCCACCGTCGGCCCACCGGGCCTCGGTGGGGTCCGCAACAGCACAATGACCACCATGCCCATGACACGCGACACGCTCGCCCGGATGGTGGACCACACGCTGCTCAAGCCGGAGGCGACGCCTGCGGACGTCGAGGCCCTCTGCGCGGAGGCCAACGACCTCGGCGTCTTCTCGGTGTGCATCTCCCCCTCCTTCCTGCCGCTGGCCCGGGCGCTGCTGGCGCCCGGGATCGCCACGTGCACCGTGGTCGGGTTCCCCAGCGGCAAGCACCACGCCGACATCAAGGCCGCCGAGGCCGCCCGGGCTCGGTCGCCGACGGCGCCGACGAGGTCGACATGGTCGTCGACGTGGGTGCCGTCAAGGCAGGCCTGTGGCGGGTCACCGAGCGCGAGGTCGGCCGCCGTGCGCGCAGCCACCGAGGGCGTCCTGCTCAAGGTCATCCTCGAGACGGCGGCGCTCACCGACGACGAGGTCGTGCGCGCCTGCGTGATCTGCAAGGACGCCGGGGCCGAGTTCGTCAAGACCTCGACCGGCTTCCACCCGGCCGGCGGGGCGACCGCCGCACGCGATCTCGCTGATGGCCGGCACCGTCGGCGGCGACCTGGGCGTCAAGGCCAGCGGCGGGATCCGGACGGCGCGGGCCGCCCTGGACATGGTGGCCGCCGGCGCCACCCGACTGGGCCTGTCGGGGACGCGGGCGGTGCTCGACGGGCTCGACGATCCCGGCGCCCCGGCGGGCGCGGCGACCGGGGACGATGGCTACTGACGGGCAGGGCCCGGACCACGCTCGCACGACGAACCCGGCCGCCGCGTGATCCTGCTGGCCGGGCCATCCGGGTCGGGCAAGTCCACGATCGTCCGGACGGTCGGCCTGCCCATGGTCTACCTCGACGACTTCTACAAGGCCGGGACCGATCCCACGCTCCCCCGGCACCCCGAGCTCGGGATCGTGGACTGGGACCACCCGGACAGCTGGGACCGGCAGGCGGCGCTCGCCGCGATCGAGCGGCTGTGCCGGGAGGGGCGCGCGGAGGTGCCGGTGTACGACATCGCCGCCAACGGGCCGAACGGCACGCGGACGGTCGTGGTCGGCACGGGCGCCTTCGTCGCCGAGGGCATCTTCGCCCCCGAGCTGGTCGACGACCTCCGCCAGCGCGGGCTGCTCCTCGACGCCATCGTGGTGCGGCGCGACCGGTGGAAGAACCTCGTGCGCCGCGCGGCCCGGGACCTCAAGGAGCGCCGCAAGCCGCCGGCCACCATCCTGCGCCGCGGGATGCACCTCTACCGGGTCGAGGCCGACGTGATGGCCCGTGCGGTCGACCACGGATGCCGCCCACTCGACGCGGGCCGGACGAGGGCGGCCCTGGCCACCTACCGGGGGAGCGCCGCGACGCGGCCGACGTGATCCACACCGGCCGCCCCGGCCGCCGCGCGGGCCGCATCCGGCTCCGGGTCAGCCCCGGATCATGTCCTCGAGCGCCATCGACGCGTACCCGGGCTTGATGACCTCGCTGATGATGCGCAGCCGCTGGTCGAACGGCAGGAAGCGACGACTTCATGGCGTTCACCGTCAGCCACTGCAGGTCGGCCAGGTCGTAGCCGAAGGCCATCGACAGCAGGTGCATCTCCTTGCGTCAGCGTGGTGTTGGACATCAGCCGGTTGTCGGTGTTCACCGTCACCCGGAAGCCCAGGCTGCGCAGCAGGCCGATCGGGATGCGTCGGCGATCGACGTCGGCCGCCCCGGTCTGGACGTTGGAGCTCGGGCACATCTCCAGCGGCACGCGCCGGTCGCGGACGTAGGAGGCCAGCAGGCCCAGGCGGGCCGGACCGTCGGCCACCGCCGTGATGTCGTCGACGATGCGGACCCCGTGGCCGAGCCGCTCGGCCCCGCACCACTGGATCGCCTCCCAGATGCTGGGCAGCCCGAACGCCTCGCCGGCGTGGATCGTGAAGTGCGCGTTCTCCCGGCGCAGGTACTCGAAGGCGTCGAGGTGACGGGTGGGCGGGAAGCCCTCCTCGGCGCCGGCGATGTCGAAGCCGACCACTCCCGAGTCGCGGTAGGCAACCACCAGCCGGGCGATCTCGGTGCCGCGCGCCGCGGTGCGCATCGCGGTGAGCAGCGTGCGCACGACGATCGGGCGTCCCGGCAGCCGCGGCCTCCCGCTCACCCTCGGCGAACCCGGCGAGGACGGCCTCCACCACCTGCTCGAGGGACAGCCCACGCGTCGTGTGCAGCTCCGGGGCGAACCGCACCTCGGCGTAGACCACGCCGTCGGCGGCCAGGTCCATCGGCGCACTCGCGGGCCACCCGGCGCAGGGCGTCCGCGGTCTGCATCACGCCCACGGTGTGCGCGAAGGTCTCCAGGTAGCGCACGAGCGAGCCCGAGTCCGCGGCATCCCGGAACCACTCGGCCGAGTGCGTCGACGTCGATGGTCGGCAGGCCGTCGTAGCCGGTCTCCGCCGCGAGCTCGACGACCGTCGCCGGGCGCAGCCCCCCGTCGAGGTGGTCGTGGAGCAGCGCCTTCGGGGCGCGACGGCACAGGGCGAGGTCGAGGGTCATGTGGGCACGCTACCCGTGGCGCGCGATCTGGTCACGGGCAGGTGGACATGCCGATGATCGCGCCCAGCGGCGCATAGCGCGCCCACCCGAGCGTGGAACCCTGTTCGATGGCCACCCGGGCCTGGATGTCCGGCGGCAGGACCGAATCCCGGTAGGCCTGGTCCTGCCGGTCGAACAGCGCCCAGGAGGGCAGGCTCACGACCCGCACCGGGATGCCCTCCGCCGCCAGCGCCTCGTATGCGCCGACCGCCAGGTGCACCTCGGACCCCGAGGCGATCAGGATGACCCGCGGCGTCGCCCCGTCCTCCGGGTCGGCCAGCACGTACCCACCGCGCGCGAGCCCTGACGCAGGCGCGTACCGCGTGCGATCGAGGGTGGGCAGTGCCTGGCGTGACAGGAACATGGCCACCGGCTCATGGCGCATCGGCATCAGCACGCGCCAGGCCTCGGCGACCTCGTTGGCGTCCGCCGGGCGCAGGTCGACCAGGCCCGGCATCGCGCGCAACGACACCATCTGCTCGACCGGCTGGTGAGTGGGGCCGTCCTCGCCGACCCCGATCGAGTCGTGCGTGAAGAGGTGGACGACCGGGATCTCCATGAGCGCCGACAGCCGGATGGCGCCGCGCTGGAAGTCCGAGAAGATCAGGAAGCCGGACTGGTAGGGACGTACCTTGCACAGCGACAGCCCGTTCGCCACGCACCCGGCGGCATGCTCGCGCACGCCGAAGTGAAGGTTGCGCCCCTCCCGCTCGGCCGCTGAGAAGTCGCCCGCGCCGTCGAACGTCAGCAGGGTCTTGGTCGAGGGACTCGAGGTCCGAGGCGCCGCCGACCAGCCACGGCACCGCCTGCGCCACGGCGTTGAGGACCTTCCCGTTGGCCTCCCGCCCGGCCACGCCCCCGGGTCCGCCGGGAAGGTCGGGATGCCCGCGTCCCAGCCCTGCGGCAGGGCACGGCGTCTGCATCCGGTCGATCTGGTCGGCCAGGTCGGGGTGCGCGTCACGGTAGCGCGCGAACAGCCCCTCCCACTCCTCCCGTGCCGCCCGGCCCCGTGCCCCGATCCTCGGAGGCGAACGTCTCGTAGACATCCGTCGGGCACGAGGAACGACTCATCCTCCGGCCAGCCGTAGAAGCGCTTGGCGCCACGGATCTCCTCGTCGCCGAGCGGCTCACCGTGCGCGGCGTGGGTGCCCTCCTTCGTCGGCGCCCCGTACCCGATCCGGGAGTCGACGATCACCAGCGTGGGACGGTGCGCCTCGGCGCGGAACAGCTCGTAGCGCCCGTGCGAGCATCTCTGCAGGTCGTTGGCGTCCCCCACCCGGGTGACGTTCCAGCCGTAGCGCGATGAACTTCGTGGCGATGTCGTCGGAGAACGCCAGCTCGGTGCGCGCCCTCGATCGTGATCCCGTTGTTGTCGTAGATCCAGCAGAGGTTGTCCAGCTGCAGGTGCCCGGCCAGGGACGCCGCCTCCTGGGCGACCCCCTCCATCATGCAGCCGTCGCCGCCAGCGCGTAGACGTCGAAGTCGAACAGCGTGAAGCCGGGGCGGTTGTAGGTGGCCCGGTGGCCAGGACCGTGTCGGATCAGCGGGTCAGGCGGGCACGGACGTCGTCGGCCACCGCGCCCAGGCGGCGCTGCGCGACCTCCCGGGCGGCCGCGACGCCCTCGGCCCCCACGGGTGCGCGCACCTCGAGGTAGGCCTTGATCTTCGGCTCGGTCCCGCTGGGTCGCACGATCACGCGCGCCCCGGTGACGCCCTCGGATCCGCCGAGCATGTAGCGCAGCCCGTCGGTGGGCGGCAGGTCGGGCGAGCCGGCCTCGAGGTCCACCGCCTCGACCACGTCGAGGCCGCCGAATCCCATCGGGGGCTCCGCGCGCAGCGAGGCCATCAGGGCCGGGATCTCGGCCAGGTCGGTGAACCGCAGCGAGACCTGGCTGGTCGCGTGCACGCCGTGCTCGGTGGCCAGGTCGTCGAGGACGTCCTGGATCCCGCGGCCCTCGGCCCGCAGCGACGCGGCCATCTCGGTGATGAGCAGGCCCGCGGAGATGCCGTCCTTGTCCCGGACGTGGGCGGGGTCCACGCAGTACCCGAGGGCCTCCTCGTACCCGAAGACCAGGTCGTCGGCCGCGCGCGAGATCCACTTGAACCCGGTCAGCGTCTCGCGGAAGCCGAGGCCGGCGGCGCGCGCGATGGCTCCCAGCAGCTGCGAGCTGACGATGGAGTTGGCGTACGTCCCGCGGACCGGCTGCCCCGACCGCTGGCCGCGCTGCAGGATCCACCACCCGATCAGGGCACCCACCTCGTCGCCGGTGAGCATGCGGTACCGGCCCTCGCCGGTCGGGATCGCCGCCGCGCACCGATCGGCGTCCGGGTCGTTGGCCAGGACGAGGTCGACCCCGGCGCGCCCGGCCAGGTCGAGGGCCAGGTCCATCGCCCCCGGCTCCTCCGGGTTCGGGAACGACACGGTCGGGAACTCGGGATCCGGCTCGTCCTGGGCGACCACGGCCAGCGGGGCCGGGAACCCGGCCCCGGTGAGCGCGGCCCTCATCAGCGGGCTGCCCACCCCGTGCATCGCGGTGTAGGCCACGGCGACGTCACGCGGGCCACCGGGCAGGGCCAAGCCGCTGACCCGGGCCAGGTAGCTGTCCACGACACCCTCGTCGAGCACGTCGTAGTCATCGCTGCGCGGGATGTCGGCCAGGGCCCCGACGGCCTCGATCCGCGCGGCGATCTCCGCGTCGGCCGGCGGGACGATCTGCGACCCGTCGCCGAGGTAGACCTTGTAGCCGTTGTCCTGCGGCGGGTTGTGCGAGGCGGTGACCACGACCCCCGCGGAGGCCCCGTAGGTCAGGATCGCCCCGGCGAGCACCGGAGTCGGCAGCGGGCGCGGGCACAGGCGCGCCCGGAACCCTGCGCCGGCGAAGATCTCGGCCGTGTCCCGGGCGAACACGTCGGAGTTGTGCCGGGCGTCGAAGCCGATCACCACCGGGGTGCCGGCCTGGCCCGTGTCGGCAAGGTAGCTGGCCAGGCCGGCGGCCGCGCGGGAGACGACGACGCGGTTCATCCGGTTGGGGCCCGGCCCGAGCCGCCCGCGCAGGCCCGCGGTGCCGAACTGCAGCGTCCCGGCGAAGGCGTCGGCGAACTCCTGCGCAGGCGTCGGGATCGCCCGACTCCGCGCGAGCCACCAGGCCCCTGAGCTCGTCGGCCGTCGCGGTGTCCGGGTCCTCGTCGGCCCACCGCCCGGCCCGGGCGAGCAGGCCCGGGTCGACGGCGCTCACAGCTTCCCCACCACCGCGGCGAGCAGGCCGCCCATGCGCTCGGCGGCCATCGCACCGGCCTCGAGCACCTCCTCGTGGTTGAGGGCCTCGCCGGTCAGCCCGGCGGCGAGGTTGGTCACCAGCGACAGGCCGAGGACCTCCATCCCCGCCTCGCGCGCTGCGATCGCCTCGAGCGTGGTGGACATCCCGACGAGGTCGGCACCGAGGATCCCGGCCATCCGGACCTCGGCGGGGGTCTCGTACTGGGGGCCACGGAACTGCAGGTACACGCCCTCGGCCAGGGTCGGGTCGAGCTGCCGGCACATGGCGCGCAGGCGCGCGGAGTACAGGTCGGTCAGGTCGATGAACGTCGCCCCGCGCAGCGGCGAGGCACCCGTCATGTTGATGTGGTCGCTGATCAGCACGGGCGTGCCGGGGGACCAGTCCGGGTTCAGCCCGCCACAGCCGTTGGTCAGCACGATGGTCCGGCAGCCCGCGGCCGCCGCCGTGCGCACGCCGTGCACGACCGCCTCGACCCCGCGGCCCTCGTAGAAGTGCGTGCGGCCGAGGAAGACCAGGGCGCGCCGTCCCGAGGCCGTGGCGATGCTGCGGATCTTCCCGGCGTGCCCCGCGACGGCTGGCGGGGCGAACCCGTGCAGGTCCGTCGACGGGAACTCGGCCAGGGTCTCCCCGAGCAGGTCGACGGCCGGGAGCCAGCCGGATCCCAGCACCAGGGCCAGGTCGTGGTGGTCGACCCCGGTGAGGTCGGCCAGGTCGGCGGCTGCACGCGGCAGCGGCGGCGGTCGGATCGTCGTGCGGCAGCGGCGCTGTCTCGGTCATGCCGGTCACGCTATCGCCGCCGGATCACCCGCGGCTCCTCGAGCGGGGCTACCCGCGGGAGCTGAGGTCGTCGACGCCGAAGGCGTCGGGGAGCACCTCGCGCATGGGCCTCACCCCGGCCGTCGTGTGCAGCAGGCAGTCCGGTCCCCCGTGCTCCCAGAGCAGCTGGCGGCAGCGCCCGCACGGCATCAGGTCGTTGCCGTGCCGGTCGACGCACACGACCGCGCGCAGCCGGCCACCGCCCGAGGCGTGCAGCGCCGAGACCAGGCCGCACTCGGCGCACAGGGCAGGCCGTACGAGGCGTTCTCGACATTGCAGCCCGACACCACGCGACCGTCGTCCACCAGGCCGGCGACCCCGACCGGGAAGCGCGAGTAGGGCACGTAGGCGTGCTCCATCGCCGCCACGGCGACAGCCCGTAGCGCGGCCCAGTCGACAGTCGAGGACTCCATCCCGGCCACGCGATCAGGACTTGATGTACGGGATGCCATCGGCCGCGGGCGCCCGCGACCGGCCCACCAGCCCGGCGACCGCGAACAGCGTGGCGAGATACGGGGCCATCAGCATGAACTGGCTCGGGATCGGTGTGCCGAGGATGCTCAGGACCTGCTGCAACTGGTCGGCGAAGCCGAACAGCATCGCCGCTCCGATCGCCCCCAACGGCGACCACCGGCCGAAGATCATCGCGGCCAGGGCGATGAAGCCCTTGCCGGCCGTCATGTTCTTGCCGAAGGCGCCGACGGACCCGAGGGTGAAGAACGCGCCGCCGAGGCCGGAGACCATGCCGCCGATCAGGACGTTGCGGAAGCGCAGCCGATTGACGTCGATGCCGACGGTGTCGGCCGCCTTCGGGTGCTCGCCGACGGCCCGGACGCGCAGGCCCCACCGGGTCTTGAACAGCGCGATGTGCACCAGGGCTGCGATCACGTACATCAGGTAGACGATCAGCGACTGGTTGAACAGCACCGGCCCGATGATCGGGATGTCGGACAGGATCGGGATCGGGATCCGCTGCATCACGGGGGGGCTGTTCCAGGTCTCGACGTCCTCGGTGAGCACCGCGGTGTAGAAGAACGATGTGAGGCCCAGGACGAGCGTGTTGATGACGACGCCCACGATCACCTGGTCGACGAAGTACCTCACGGCGAAGACGGCCAGGATGAAGGCCACCAGCAGGCCCGCGACGACGGCGGCGATCAGCCCGAGCAGCAGGCTGTTGGTCAGCGACCCGACGACCGCGGACAGGAACGCACCGGCCAGCAGCTGGCCCTCGATCGCGATGTTGACCACGCCCGCGCGCTCGCACAGGACGCCCGAGAGCGCGCCGAAGATGAGAGGGACGCTGAGCAGGACGGTCCCCTGCAGCAGCCCGGTGAACGGGAAGGTCTTGCCCGAGGCCACCCAGGACAGGAACGACATCACGAACGCGATGCCGAACAGCGCCATCGCCCAGGACGGTGTGGGCCGCCGCTTGCGCGCCCGGACCAGCGCCAGCCCGGAAAGCAGCAGGCAGATCGCGGCCATCACCAGCGAGAAGGCCCTGGACGGCACGACCAGGTCGGGCAGGGCGACGGCCTCGTCGCCGAGTGTCAGGTCGAACGTCACGTCCTCGCCGGACGTACCCATGAACCCGAAGAGGACCAGCGCCGCCAGGCCGAAGACGCCCATGACGATCGGCGCCTTGTACGAGATCGGGCGCTGGATCTCCGGCTCGGCGACGGCCGGTGCGGCAGGTGTGTCGATTGCCATCTCGATCGTCTCCCTCACTCCGGCTTCGGGGCCCTGATGCGGAAGATCTTGCGTACCAGGGGTGGTGCTGCGATGAAGAGCACGACGAGCGACTGCACGACCAGGACGATGTCGATCGGCGTGCCCGTGGCCGCCTGCATGGTCGAGCCGCCGGCGCGCAGGCCACCCATCAGGATGCCCGCGGCGACCACGCCCCCGGGCGTGCTCTTGCCGAGCAGGGCCACGGTGATGGCGTCGAACCCGATGTCCCCGGCGATGCCGTTGCCCAACGCGTACTCCGTGGAGCCGCCGAGTATCTGGTTCATGCCAGCCAGGCCGGCCATCGCACCGGCGACCACCATGACGCCGGTGATCGCCCGCTTGACGTTGATCCCGGCCGTCCGGGCGGCGTTCGGGTTGGCCCCGACGGCCCGGAACTCGAAACCGACCGTCGAGCGCTCGAGCAGCCACCAGATGAACCAGGCCGCCACCAGCGCCAGGATGAAGCCGAGGTTCAGCCGGTAGTCGTCGCCGAGGATCTTCGGGAGCCGCGCGCTGGCAGCGACCGGGGGGCTGAGCGGATCGTCGCGGCCCTCGCGCTGGAACGCGTCGAGGGTGAGCAGGTACTGCAGCAGGTAGATCGCGATCCAGTTGAGCATGATCGTCACGATCACCTCGTGGGCGCCGGTCCGTGCCTTGAGCAGGCCTGCGATGCCACCCCAGATCGCGCCGCCGAGGATGCCTCCGACGATCGCGAGGACCAGGTGGATCGGGAACGGCATGTCGAACGTGAATCCGATGAAGCCGGCCACGATGGCGCCGACGATCAGCTGGCCCTGGGCGCCGATGTTGAACAGCCCTGCCCGGAACGGCAGCGCCACGGCCAGGCCGGCGAAGATCAGCGAGGTCGAGGTGTACAGGGTCTCGGTGAACGGCTTGAGCGCGCCGGAGACGGTGTACGCGCTGAAGTTGATGACGGAGCCGGAGAAGAGCGCCTTGTAGGCGCCCCACACGGCGTCCCAGGCGGCGGACAGCGTGTCCATCGGTGCCGAGAAGAAGTACGGCAGCGCCGCGCGGACATCGGGGTCGGCGAAGGCGATCAGGATGCCGCTGATCACCAGCGCGAGCACGAAGGACAGCAGGTAGATGACCACCTGGTCCACCCAGTGCCGGCGGCGTCTGGGCTCCGGCGCGGGAGCGGTGACCTCGGTCCTGAGCTCGGTGGTGCTCACTTCGCGCCCTCCTCGTGCTCGGATGCCCCAGGTGGCGGGCCCTCCCCCGACGGGGGTGGTCCTGCCTCCGCCGCGGGAGCGGCCGGAACCTCCAGGGGCTCGTCCACGAGGTCCTCGCCGACGTGCGCCGCGGAGTCGTCATGGCTGTCTCGAGGGGCACGCCGGCCATCATGAGGCCCAGGACCCCGCGCGGGGTGTCCGGCGGGACGACGCCGACGACCTTGCCGCGATACATCACGACCACTCGATCGGCGAGCGCGGCGACCTCGTCGAGCTCGGTCGAGACCAGCAGGACGGCCACCCCCTCATCCCGCTCCGCGATGACGCGCTTGTGGATGAACTCGATGGCCCCCACATCCACGCCGCGGGTCGGCTGGGCGGCCATGAACAGGGAGACGACCGGCTTGGACAGCTCGCGGGCGAGGACCACCTTCTGCTGGTTCCCGCCCGACAGCGAGCCCGCGGGCAGCTGCACCCCGGTGGTCCGGACGTCGAACTCGGCGACCTTCTCCTCCGCGTTGGCAGCGATGACCGAGGGCTTCATCCGCACGCCGCTGGTGAAGGGCTGCTGCCTTGTACTGGTCGAGGACCATGTTCTCGGCGATCGAGAACGTGCCCACCAGGCCATCGTGCGATCGGTCCTCGGGCACGAACCCGATCCCCGAGTCGAGGATGTGCCGGGTGGACCGGCCCACCAGCTCCTCCCCGTTGAGGGTGACCGAGCCGGTGACGTACTCCTCGAGGCCCATGATCGCCTGCGTCAGCTCGGTCTGGCCGTTGCCCTGGACGCCCGCCACGCACACGACCTCGCCGCCCCGGACGTCGAGGTCGATGTGGTCCACGACCGCCTGGCCGGTCTCATTGCGGACGGTCAGCCCCCGGATGGCCAGCACGACGTCCCTGCGGCTCCGCCGACCCCTTGTCCACCTTCAGGCTCACCGCGCGGCCCACCATCGCCGCGGCCAGCTCGGTCTCGGAGGCCGTGGGCAGGGCGGTGCCCACCACCTTGCCGCGCCGGATCACGGTGATGACGTCCGCGACGGCCTTGATCTCGCGGAGCTTGTGGCTGATCATCACGATCGATCGCCCGGCCTCCTTGAGCTGGCGGATGATCTGGAGCAGCTCGTCGGTCTCCTGCGGGGTCAGCACGGCGGTCGGCTCGTCGAGGATGAGGACCTTGGCGTCCTTCACGAGTGCCTTGATGATCTCGACCCGCTGCTGCACCCCGACCGGGAGGTCCTCGACGAGGGCATCCGGATCGACCTCCAGGTTGTAGTTCCGCGACAGCGTGCGCACCTGGTCCCGCGCGGCGTCGATGTCCAGCAGCGCCCCCTTGGTCAGCTCATGGCCGAGCATGACGTTCTCGGCGACGGTGAACACCGGCACGAGCATGAAGTGCTGGTGGACCATGCCGATGCCGGCATCCATGGCGTCGCCGGGGTCGTGGAAGTGCACCTCCTCGCCATCGACGAGGATCTGGCCCTCGTCGGGCTGGTAGAGGCCGAACAGCGAGTTCATCAGGGTCGACTTGCCCGCGCCGTTCTCGCCGAGCAGGCAGTGGATCTGGCCGGGCTCGACGACGAGGTCGATGGAGTCGTTCGCTGTGAAGGTGCCGAACCTCTTGGTGATTCCCCGCAGTTCCAGTCGCACGGCGCTGCCTCCGCTCCGGGATTGCTGCGGGCACAGTATCGATCGCGACCCGACGGGACTCCTGTCGCAGCGCTCCCGTTTCGCGACAATTCCCCCATGCGCACCGCCACCCGGGACGACGGAAGCCCCCCGCCGAGGGCGGGGGGCTTCCGGGTGGTGCGGTTCGATCAGGCCTTCGGCGAGTTCGCGGACTCGACCACGATCGTGCCGTCGACGATCTGCTTCCTCAGCGCCTGGACCTCGGCATCGAGCTCGGCGGGAACCTTGGACTCGAAGTCGTGGTACGGGGCGAGGCCGACGCCATCGTTGGCCAGCGTCCCCACGAACGGGGCGTTGCTGAACTGGCCGTTGACGGTCTCAGTCGTGGCGTCGTCAACAGCGGTGGCAATGCCCTTCTCCACGGTGGTGAGGAACACCTCCTTGTACTGCGAGGCAGACTCGTAGCCATCGGTGTCGACCCAGACGATGGACACCTTGCCACCGGACTCCTGGGCGGCCTGGGCAGCGCCGAGGCCGGTGCCGCCGGCGACCGGCATGATGATGTCGGCGCCCTGCTGGATCAGGTTGCTGGCCAGGTTCTTGCCATCGGTCGGCGAGTCGAACTTGCCGGCGAACAGACCGTCCTGCTTCTCCTTGTCCCAGCCCAGGAGCTTGACGTCAGCGCCCTTGTCCTCGTTGTACTTCATGACGCCGTCGTAGAAGCCGTCCATGAAGACCGCGACGGTCGGCAGCTTGATGCCACCGAAGGTGCCCACGGTGCCGGTCTGGCTCATGCCCGCGGCGAGGTAGCCGGCGAGGTAGGCGGCCTCGGCGGTGTTGAACAGCAGGGGCTTGATGTTGTCGACCGGGGCACCGTCGTTCGTGGGGTTCTCGTCGACGATCGTGAACCGCTCGTCCGGGTTGTCGTTGGCACCGGCGAGCGTGGCGTCACCCAGGGAGAAGCCGACAGTCACGATGATCCCGCAGTCCTCGGCGATGAGGCTGCTGACGTTGGGGGTGTAGTCGGACTCCGTCTTGCTGGTGACGTACTTGGTCTTGATGCCGAGCTCCTGGCCGGCGCTGCTGCAGGCCCTTCCACGCAGATGCGTTGAACGAGCGGTCGTCGATACCGCCCTGGTCGGTCACCATGCAGCCGAGGAAGTCGGACTCCGCGGCGCTGCCGGAGGCGCTGCCGGAATCATCGGGGGCCTGCCCACAGGCCGCGAGCAACAGTGCAGCAGCGCCGGCCACGGCGAGCATGCGAGCTTTCATGTGATCTCCACTCTCCTTCGACGAGGCCGTGCGCCATGCGTCGATCGATAAGGATAGACGCCGCCGACCGGAGCCCTCGGCACCGATGGTCCCGAAGCCCATCGGTTCGGAACACGATTCGATCACAATTGCCCGTGCGCGGCCGATCCGCCCGGAACGTCCGATCAGAACACGTCGACAGGCGTGTACTCGCCCCACACGTCGCGAAGGGCGTCGCTGACCTCCCCGACGGTCGCGCGGGCGCGCAGGGCGGCCTTCATCGGGCACGAGGACGTTCTCGGTCCCCCGGGCGGCGGCCCGGACCGCCTCGAGCAGGTCGCTGATGTCGCCCCGATCGGCGCGCAGCCGGGCCAGGCGCTCGCGCTGCTCGGCCTCGATCGACGGATCGACCCGCAGCGGCTCGTACGGCTCCTCGGTGTCGATGGTGAACCGGTTGACCCCGACCACGACCCGCTCGCCGGCATCGATCTCGTTGGCGATCCGGTAGGCCGAACGCTCGATCTCGGCCTTCTGGAACCCCTGCTCGATCGCCGCGACGGCCCCGCCGAGGTCGTCGACCTTGTCCAGCAGGCCCATCGCGGCCGCCTCGAGGTCGTCGGTCAGCGACTCGACGGCGTAGGAGCCGGCGAAGGGGTCGACCGTCTTGCAGACGTCCGACTCGTAGGCGATGACCTGCTGGGTGCGCAGGGCCAGTCGGGCGGCCTTCTCCGTCGGCAGGGCGATCGCCTCGTCGAAGGAGTTGGTGTGCAGGCTCTGGGTGCCGCCGAGGACGGCGGCCAGGGCCTGGACGGCCACGCGGACCATGTTCACCTCGGGCTGCTGCGCGGTCAGCTGCACGCCCGCGGTCTGGGTGTGGAAGCGCAGCATCATCGACTTGGGGTTCGTCGCGCCGAACTGCTCGCGCATGACGCGGGCCCAGATCCGCCGGGCCGCGCGGAACTTGGCGACCTCCTCGAGCAGGCTGGTCCGCGAGACGAAGAAGAACGCCAGCCGCGGGGCGAAGTCGTCGACGTCCTGGCCGGCGGCGATCGCCGCCCGCACGTACTCGATGCCGTCGGCGAGGGTGAAGGCGATCTCCTGCGCGGGCGTGGCCCCGGCCTCGGCCATGTGGTAGCCGGAGATGGAGATGGTGTTCCACTTGGGCATCTCGTCGCCGCAGTAGCGGAAGATGTCGGTGATCAGCCGCAGCGACTGGCGCCGGCGGGTAGATGTAGGTGCCGCGGGCGATGTACTCCTTGAGCACGTCGTTCTGGATCGTCCCGGTCAGCGCGGACCCGGGGACCCCCTGCTCCTCGGCGACGAGCTGGTAGAGCAGCAGGAGCAGCGACGCCGGCGAGTTGATGGTCATCGACGTCGAGACCCTGTCCAGGGGGATGCCGTCGAACAGCAGGCGCATGTCCTCGATCGAGTCGATCGCCACGCCGACCTTGCCGACCTCGCCATGGGCCAGCGGGTGGTCGGAGTCGTAGCCCATCTGGGTGGGCAGGTCGAAGGCGACACTCAGGCCGGTCTGTCCGGCCGCCAGCAGCTGGTGGTAGCGGGCGTTGGACTCCGCGGCGGTGCCGAACCCCGCGTACTGGCGCATCGTCCAGGGCCGGCCCGTGTACATCGACGGGTAGACCCCGCGGGTGAACGGGTACGCGCCGGGCGCGCCGATCGCGGCTGGATCAGCACCGTCCCGTGAGTCGGCGTCGTACAGGGGGGCGAAGGGAAGTCCGGACTCCGTGATGGCCATGCTGCCAAGGCTAGGCCTGCGCCTGCGGCCACGTCGCAGCGCATCGGACCCCAGCGCAGCGGCCCAACGGGTCTGGCGGCGGGGGTCGAACGGCCCATCCGGCCGGGCCGGCACCGGGCGCAGCGCTGTTGGCGCCGCCGGGAGGCTCGCGGTGGGCCCCGGCCGGGCGCAGCGCGGCGGGCGGCGTGCGATCCGCGTGACCAAGGTCCCACCCGGATGGGGGCGCCTCGCCCGTGCGCCCGTGCCCGCCGGGACTAGACTTCCGACGAGGTGGCGGAATCACCCGTCACTGCTGTTCGTCTGTCGCGCGAGGAGGCTCCACCGATGGCCAGTGCGCCCGCGGGGACCCTGTACCGCGGCGGTGAGGGCATGTGGTCCTGGGTGGCCCATCGCATCACCGGCGTCGCGGTCTTCTTCTTCCTGCTCGTCCATGTGCTGGACACCGCCCTCGTGCGGGTGTCACCGGATGCCTACGACCTGGTGATCGCCAGCTACAAGACGCCGATCGTCAACCTCATGGAGGTCGGGCTCGTCGGCGCGGTCCTCTACCACGCCCTGAACGGCCTGCGGATCATCCTGGTGGACTTCTGGTCCGAGGGACCGCGCCACCAGAAGGGCATGTTCCGCGGGATCGTGGTCGTCTGGCTGCTGCTGATGGTCCCGGGCACCTACTTCATGCTCAAGCACACGATCGAAGCGCTGTTCGGGAGCACCTCATGAGCCTCGAGATCGCCGATCCCCGCGCCACCCGCTCCGAGGGCCGGGGCAACTTCGAGAAGTACTCGTGGATCTTCATGCGGGTCTCGGGCCTGGTGCTGGTGTTCCTGGTCCTGGGGCACCTGCTGATCATGAACATCCTCGACGGCGGCGTGCAGCGCATCAACTTCGGGTTCGTCGCCGGCCGCTGGTCGAGCCCGTTCTGGCAGATGTGGGACCTGCTGCAGCTGTGGCTGGCGATGCTCCACGGCGCCAACGGAATGCGCACGGTGATCAACGACTACGCCGAGAAGGAGCGCACGCGGTTCTGGCTGCGCACGCTGCTGTACGTCGCCTCGGTGTTCATCGTCGCCCTGGGCACGTTGGTGATCTTCACCTTCGACCCGTCGATCTCCTGAGAGTTGGCCTGTTCCATGCAGAATCACAGCTACGACGTCGTCATCGTGGGAGCCGGGGGTGCCGGGATGCGCGCCGCCCTCGAGTCGGGCCCACGGGTGCGCACCGCGGTGCTGACCAAGCTCTACCCCACCCGGTCCCACACCGGCGCGGCCCAGGGCGGCATGTGCGCCGCGCTGGCCAACGTCGAGGAGGACAACTGGGAGTGGCACACCTTCGACACGATCAAGGGCGGTGACTACCTGGTCGACCAGGACGCCGCGGAGATCATGTGCAAGGAGGCCATCGACGCGGTCATCGACCTCGAGAAGATGGGGCTGCCGTTCAACCGCACGCCCGAGGGGCGCATCGACCAGCGGCGCTTCGGCGGGCACACCCGCAACCACGGCGAGGCCGCCGTGCGCCGCGCGTGCTACGCCGCCGACCGCACCGGCCACATGATCCTGCAGACGCTGTACCAGAACTGCATCAAGCAGGGCGTGGAGTTCTACGACGAGTACTACGTGCTGGACCTGCTGCTCAACGAGGTCGACGGCGAGGTCCGCACGGCGGGTGTCGTGGCCTACCAGCTGAGCACCGGCGAGATCCACGTCTTCCAGGCCAAGGCCGTCGTGTTCGCGACCGGCGGCTTCGGCCGGGTGTTCAAGACCACGTCGAACGCCCACACGCTGACCGGCGACGGCATGGCCATCGTCTACCGCGCCGGCCTTCCGCTGGAGGACATGGAGTTCTACCAGTTCCACCCGACCGGCCTGGCCGGCCTCGGCGTGCTGCTCACCGAGGGCGCCCGCGGCGAGGGCGGCATCCTGCGCAACGCCTCCGGCGAGCGGTTCATGGAGCGCTACGCCCCCACGATCAAGGACCTCGCCCCCCGCGACATGGTCGCCCGGGCGATGGTCCAGGAGGTCCGCGAGGGCCGCGGCGCCGGCCCGCACAAGGACTACGTCTACCTCGACCTGACCCACCTGCCCGCCGCGCAGATCGAGGAGAAGCTGCCCGACATCACCGAGTTCTCGCGCACCTACCTGGGCGTGGACCCGATCTCCGAGCTGGTGCCGGTGTTCCCGACGGCGCACTACGCGATGGGCGGGATCCCGACGAACGTCAACACCGAGGTGCTGGCCGACAACGACACCGTGGTCCCGGGGCTGTACGCCGCCGGGGAGTGCGCGTGCGTGTCCGTGCATGGCGCCAACCGCCTGGGCACCAACTCGCTGCTGGACATCAACGTGTTCGGCCGCCGCGCCGGAATCGCCGCAGCCGAGTTCGCGGCCACCGCCGACTACGTGGACCTGCCCGAGATCGGGGCAGGTCGCGTCGAGGCGATGGTCCAGGGCCTGCTGACGAGCACCGGCAGCGAGCGCGTCGGGGACATCCGCCGCGCCATGCAGGAGACCATGGACTTCAACGCGCAGGTCTACCGCACGGAGGAGACCCTGACCCAGGCGCTGAACGACCTCGCCGGCCTCCGGGCGCGGTTCGCCGACGTGGGGATCCAGGACAAGGGCGCGCGGTACAACACCGACCTCCTCGAGGCCATCGAGCTCGGCTTCCTGCTCGACCTCGCCGAGCTGCTGGTCGTCGGCGCCCTGGCGCGCAAGGAGTCCCGCGGCGGGCACGCCCGCGAGGACTACCAGGCTCGCGACGACGAGAACTTCATGGTGCACACCATGGCCTACCGCGAGGTCGGCCCGAACGGATCGGCGTCGATCCGGTTGGACTACAAGCCCGTCACAGTCACCCGTTACCAGCCGATGGAGCGCAAGTACTGATGGCCACCGACACCGCTGCGTCCCCCGTCCCCGCCGCCCCGGACGACGTCCCCAAGCCGTTCCCGGTCACCGTGCGGGTGCGCCGCTACCTTCCCGACGAGGGCCCGGAGCCGTTCTGGCAGGACTTCACGGTGGACGTGTTCCCCACCGACCGGATCCTCGACGCCCTGCACAAGATCAAGTGGGAGCAGGACGGCACGCTGACCTTCCGGCGCTCATGCGCGCACGGAATCTGCGGCTCGGACGCGATCCGGATCAACGGGCGCAACAGGCTTGCCTGCAAGACCCTGATCAAGGACCTCAACGCGAGCAAGCCGATCATCGTCGAGGCGATCAAGGGACTTCCGCTGGAGAAGGACCTCGTGGTCGACATGGAGCCGTTCTTCCAGTCGTTCCGCGACGTCATGCCGTTCCTGATCACGTCGGGCAACGAGCCGACCAAGGAGCGCCTGCAGTCGGTCGCGGACCGCGCGGTCTTCGACGACACCACCAAGTGCATCCTGTGCGCCTGCTGCACGACGTCGTGCCCGGTCTTCTGGACCGACGGCCAGTACTTCGGCCCAGCGGCGATCGTCAACGCGCACCGGTTCATCTTCGACAGCCGGGACGAGGGTGCCGAGCAGCGCCTGGAGATCCTGAACCAGAAGGAGGGCGTCTGGCGCTGCCGGACGACCTTCAACTGCACGGACGCCTGCCCCCGCGGCATCGAGGTGACCAAGGCGATCCAAGAGGTGAAGAGGGCCCTGATCTTCCGCGGCTGAGCCTGGCCGGTGATGTCCACCGCCCAGCCGGAGGCACATGACCGGACAGCCCGGCCCGTCATCAGCGCACCGCCGAATCGCCCACCCGCTGGGCCGCGTCGCTGCCGGGAAGTCAGGGCTCCCACGCTTAGCCTGAGCACCGTTATGGGTGCTACTTCCCGCGCGCTCGCCGCGCTCACTCTGACCACCGCCGTCCTGCTGCCTGCCGCGCCGGCCGGGGCCGTGTCACATGAGGACCCGGCACCTGCGAGCACGGCGGGGCAGTCCCCCGGCCTCACCGCCAAGACCCCGTCGGGAACGCCCGCCCAGATCTTGGTCAACCCCCGCAACGGTGCCGTGCAGAAGCCCGGCATCGCAGCGGACTCCTGGGTGCTCGCCGACCTCGACAGCGGCCAGATCCTGGCCTCGCAGAACGCAGACCTCGCGGTCAGGCCGGCCTCGACCCAGAAGCTGCTCACCGCACTCACGGTGGCTCCGCGACTGGCCCCCGAGCAGCCCTACCGCGCGGTCCGGGCCGACGAGGAGGCCGAGGGCAACCGGGTCGTGCTGTACGCCGGCCTGACGTACACGGTCGCCGACCTCCTGCACGCCGCGCTGCTGCCCAGCGCCAACGACGCCGCCGAGGCACTGGCCAGGGCCAACGGTGGGCTGGACCTCACGGTGGAGCAGATGAACGCCGAGGCCGCGCGCCTCGGCGCCACGAGCACCCGGGCCGTGAACCCGAGCGGCCTGGACGCCGACGGGCAGGTCACGACAGCGCGGGACATGGCCCTGGTCGGGCGGGCGGCGTTCGCCAACCCGGAGATCGCCGAGTACCTGAAGCTGCGCCTCGTGGACTTCCCCGGCAAGGTCGAGAACGGCAAGCGGGTCATCTACCCGATCTACAACCACAACCGGATGCTGGCCCACGCGAACTTCCAGGGGGCCATCGGCGGGAAGTCGGGCTACACCAGCAAGGCGGGCAACACCCTCGTCGCTGCTGCGGAGCGCGACGGCCGGCGCCTGCTCGTCACGTTGTTCCACATCGGCGGGAACACGTATCGGACCGGGGAGGCCCTGCTCGACTGGGGCTTCGCCAACGCGGCCAACCTCGAGCCCATCGGCCAGCTGCCCGAGCCCTCCGCCCCGGCACCCCAGTTCGATCGCACGATCGCCCCGGTTCCGGCCAAGGGCCAGGCCCCGGCGCCGCGCGCCGAGTCCGTCGCAGGCCCGGCCGCGGATGCCCCCACTGCCCCGGGCAAGGGCTCGGGCTGGGGCCTGCCCTCGCTGTCGATGCCCGGGCTGCCGTCGATGCCCTCGCCGCTGACCGTGCTCACCCTGCTCATGGCGGTCCTCGTCGCCCTCCGGGCGAGGGTCTACTGGATCTCGCACCGCAGCCGCACGGCGTGGGTCGAACTCGACGACTGGGCTCGACAGCAGGCTCGATCCGCCCGGCGACCCGGCCCGGTGCGTGGCCCCGCCCGGCCGCCTGCCCCTGGGCCGAGCGTCGGCACGGCTGGCCAGACCCGCATCGACGAGGACCTGGTCGGCGCCCGCCGCTGACCGCGCCGCCTCCCGCGCCTCCCCCCGCCTCCCGCGCCTACCCGCGCCTCCTCCCCACGAAGATGCTCCGGCTGGGGACACATGCTCCGGCCCCGCGCGGAGCACGTGTCCCCGCCGGAGCAGGAGCACGTGGGCGGCGCGGCGGGTAGGCGCGGCGCAGGAGCAGTCGGCGGACGCGGCGGCTCGGTACGGGGCCGGAGCAGGGCCGACTCGGGTGGCTACAGCCGGCCGGCCTCGTGCACCCGGCGCAGGAAGTCGCGGGTGGCGGCCTCCCGAGGCTCGTGCAGCACCTGCTCGGGCTCACCCCGCTCCAGGATCGTCCCCGACTCGAGGAAGCAGACCTCGTCGGCGACCTGGGCGGCGAAGCCCATCTCGTGGGTGGCGATGACCATCGTCATCCCCTCGCCCTTGAGCTCTCGAACGGTGGCCAGCACCTCGTTGACCAGCACGGGGTCGAGCGCAGAGGTGACCTCGTCCATCAGCATCAACCGCGGCGACACCGCCAGCGAGCGGACGATCGCGACCCGTTGCTGCTGGCCGCCGGAGAGCCCGTCGGGGTACTGCCGGGCCTTGTCCGCCAGCCCGAAGCGCTCGAGCAGCGCCAGAGCGGACACCTCCGCCTCCTCGCGCCGCACCCCGTGCACCCGACGGGGGGCGAGGGTGATGTTGTCCAGGACGCTCAGGTGGGGGAACAGGTTGAAGGCCTGGAACACCATGCCGATCTGGCGGCGGACGTCGTCGGGGTCGACCTCCGGGTCGGTGATGTCCCGGCCGTCGAGGTGGATCACGCCGTCGTCGACCCGGGTGAGCAGGTTGATGCAGCGCAGCAGGGTGGACTTGCCCGAGCCGGAGGCGCCGATCAGGACGGTGACCGTGTGCTCGGGCACGACGAGGGAGACCCCGCGCAGCACGGCCTCGGAGCCGAAGGACTTCACGACCTCGAGGACGTCGAGGACCGGCGTGCCCGCGCCGGTCATGTCCCGACCTGGGCGTTCTGCCGCTGGATCGAGCGCAGCATCACCCGGTCGGTGATCCGGGTCAGCGGCACGGTCAGGATCAGGAACAGGATCGCGGCCACGACGTAGGGCGTGTAGTTGAACGTCCTGGACGACTCGATCTGGGCGGCTCGGACTGCGTCCACCACGCCGAGCACGGAGATCAGGCCGGTGTCCTTGATCAGGGAGACGAAGTCGTTGAGCAGGGGCGGCACGACGCGACGGATCGCCCTGCGGGAGCACGACGTGGCGCAGCGTCTGCCCGGCGGTCAGGCCCAGCGAGCGGGCCGCGGCGCTCTGGCTCGGGTGCACCGACAGGATCCCGCTGCGCAGGACCTCGGCCACGTACGCCGAGTAGGTGAGCACGACGGCCGTCGTGCCCAGGATCACCACCGACGAGGTGACGCCCGCAAGGCCCAGCGCCGGCACCCCGAACCCGATCAGCAGGATGACCAGCAGCGTCGGCACCCCACGGAACAGGTCGACGTAGGCCGCCGACAGGATCCGCACGGGTGCCAGCGCCGGGGCCGTCGAGGTCCGCGCCAGCGCCAGGCCCATGCCGATGACGGCGATGCACGCCGTGGCGATGATGGTCAGGCGGATGTTGAGCAGCAGGCCCTTGAACACCGCCGGCAGGACCTCCCGGGCGTAGACCCAGTCGAAGAAGGTCCTGCTGGACGACCGGCCAGCCGGGCGAGTTGACCACGACGACCGCCAGCGTGCCCAGGACGAGCACGCTGGACAGGGCCGCGACGGCGGTCCGCCGACGCGCCTGGCGGCGGCGGACCTCACGACGGCGCAGCTCCTCGGCGCTGGGCGTGCGCGCCGTTGCGTGGGCCACGTGCCCCCTACCCCAGGACGGGAACGCTGGTGTACACGTCGAGCCACTCGGCGACGAGGGAGTCGAGGGTTCCATCCGCTCGCAACTCGTCGACGGCCTGGCTGGTGCACGCCGTCAAGGGACTGTCAGCGCCGAGCAGGATCCCGTAGTCGTCAGCGACGGAGAGGGCGCCGACGAGCTTGCCCCCCTCCACCTCCACGTCCACGAGATAGACCGCCGTCGGAAGGTCGACCACGATCCCATCGATCTGCCCGTTCTTCAGCGCGGACACCGCCGCGGCATTGTCGTTGAAGACCGCGACGTCCTTCTCCGGGGCGATGACGGCTGGGCAGCGTCCAGCGAGGTCGACCCGATCGCGGCACCGAGCTTCGCGGACTCGAGCTCCTCGATCGACGTGGCCCCGTCGATGGGCGAACCCCCGTTCGAGATCACGGCCTGCGGCGCGCTGTAGTAGGGCGAGGAGAAGTCGACTGCCTTCTCGCGGTCCGCCGTGATCGTGAACTGCTGCAGGTTCCAGTCGAACGTCTTGGCCCCGGGGGCGATCGCGCCGTCGAAGGTGGTCCGGACCCACTGGATGTCGGCCTCGGTGAAGCCGAGTCGATCGGCGACCGCGTAGGCGACAGCCGCCTCGAAGCCCTCGCCGGACTCCGGAGCGTCGTCCTTGACCCACGGCTCGTACGCAGGCTCGCCGGTGGCGATCGTCAGCGTGCCGGGCTCCAGGGTCGCCAGCGACTCCTTCGTGCACGACTCCGCGGTGGGCGAGGCCTCCGGCTCGCCCGCCGAGTCGGACGACGACGCGCAGGCCGTCAGGACGAGGCCGGTGGCGGCCAGCAGGGCGACGAGCGGACGACGGTTCATGGTGTTCCTCACATGGCTCGGGTGCTGGGCGGAAAGATACCTGCTCGGCAGCGATCGCCCGAAATGCGCGGGCTCAGCCCGCGGTTCCCGCGGGGCGTGACGGGGCGCTCGGGCTCGCGGCGCCCAGGCTCGGGGCGCTCGGGTCGCGGCGCTCGGGCGGTGCCGCGCCGAGGAGGTCCGCACCAGGACGCGCACGGCGATGACCAGGGCGGCCACCAGCGCCACGATCCGCACCGTGTGCAGGGCGATCCCGATGAACCCCCCGTCGACGATGTCGAGGAGCGCGAACGGGTAAAGCGCCTGGGCGGCCAGGGCCGTGATCGCCACCGGGATCGTGGCTCGGCGCATGGCCGTGGATCCCGCCGCCCAGACCAGGGCCGCCATCCCGACGATCCACACGTTGTACTGGGGGCTGAGCACCCGGGAGGTGACCATCAGCCAGAGGATGGCCACGAAGGCGATGTCGGCCACCGGGCACGCGGTCGAGCCGGCCCAGCGCACGGGCAGCGATGAGCGCGAGCAGCCCGACGGCCGTCAGGGGCAGCAGCCACGGGGCCATCGCGTCGGCCAGTGGATGGTCGACCTCGGAGGAGCCGTAGCGGAACGCCTCGGGGATCCCCTCGTCGCCGACGAACAGCCGGGCCCACACGAACGGCAGGGCGGCGACCGACTCGGTCTGCAGGCCTCGGGCCCCGCCGTTGTCGAGGAAGGCGCGGGTCACCCCGGGGAACACCCAGCTCGACACGGCGACGATGACCCCTCCGGCGATGGCCGCGGCGATCGCCCCCCGCAGCCAGTCCCGGCGTGGCAGCGCAAGGGCCATCACCGCCGGCCAGACCTTGAGGCCGCCGCCGATCGCCAGGACGGCACCGGCCACCGTGGGGGCCGAGGCCGCGATCAGGCCTCCGAGAGCCGCCCAGGTGGGCACCCCGTCGTAGCGCCCGTAGAGGATCGGGCCCAGCAGGATCGGAGCGGCCAGCCAGACGGCGAAACCCTCCCAGCGGCCCCGCCGACGCGCATCGGCGGACAGCAGCAGGCTGATGCCGACGTCGACCAGCACGAAGAGCGCCGCGAACATCCACGGCTGCGGACCCGAGCAGGCCCACCCCCGCGAACACGAAGGCCGCCAGGGGCGGGTACTGCCACATCGGGTCGTCGACCGGGACCTGGCCCTGCGCGAGGCCCTCGCCCCATCGGGCGTAGACGTTGAGGTCGTCGAAGATGTGCTTCCAGTCGTGGTGGAGCATCATCCCGCCGGCGACCAGCAGGACGAACCCCCGGGTCAGCGGCCACCAGCGCAAGCGGTACCCGGGCTCGGCGAGTCGATCGACTCTGGACTGCAGGCGCACCGACCAATTGTGCCGGACTCCACCCCATGGTCCGAAACGCGACTGTCTGCGGGGCGCGAGCGGCAGGCGGCTACTGGTAGGACACCCACCAGGGCTTGGGCCGGACCCGGAACGTCGTCCGCGGGCTGGGCGTGGGCTCGTCCTCGTCGTAGAAGTTCTTCCACCCGAACCGCAGTCGCTTCGGGGCATCGGCTCGCAGCGCGTTCCACGTGTCGAGCTTCTGGCCGAGCGTTCCGTCGCCGTCCATCTGGACGATCACCGCGAGCTCGTCGTGGTCGAGGGCAGGGGGACCGCCAGCTCGACGGCCCTCTCCGCTGCGACCGGCAGGCCGACCGGATCCGCAGCAGCCGCGGCGACGCCGACAAGGCCCCGCACCCCACCTGGACTCACCGACCCATCGTGCCAGCGAATCGTCCTGCCGGCACCCAGCCGTGGCGGCCGACTACTCCTCGACCTCGACGGTCTCGGCCTCGGGGGCGTGCTTGCGCACGGACTCGATGCCTTCGAGGGCGGACTTCTTCGACGCGTACCCCTGGCTGGCAGCGATCACCTGGCCGTTGCTGGCCTTCAGGCGGAAGCGGTACTTGCCGGTCGTTGTCTGTGAAGAGCTCGAACTTGCCCGCCATCCAGATCCCCTTCCGCAGCTTCCGTGGCGAGTATGTCGGCGGCAGGGGCCCGGTTTCTCCGCGAGCGGGGCCCGCATCCCGGCCAGTGCGGCCCGTTGCCGCGTCCAGGGGTCAGTCCGCGGCGATTTCGCGCACTTCGCCCACTTCGCCCACCATTTCGCCCACTTCGCCCGGGCCGGACCCGGCGGAACGCCCACGGCGACGCAGCCGGCGGTTCGCCGCCTGGCGCACCCGGGTGCCGAGCAGGCTGGCGGCGTCCCGCGTCGAGATGGCCCCGATGGCGCGGCGGGCCGCGCGGACCTCGGCCCCGCGTCGAGGTCCGCCTGGGTCGGCGCGCTGTCCAGAGCCCCCAGGACGCCGCCGAGCACGGCCTCCGCGGCCGCATCGGCAGGCAGCAGCGGCATCTCGGTCGGCGGGGCACCGGCCGGGATCGGATCGCCGAGTGCTGAGGTCGCCATACACCGTGATGCCCAGGGCGGCGACCTGCTCGGCTGTGCGGCGCCCGAACTCCTGGGCCGCCCCGACCGCCCATTCGGGTGATCCCGGGCTCCTCCCGACTCGGGGTGCGCGACTCGACCATTCGGATGATAGCCCCCCGACGGACCCCGGCCTCGTACAGCGGCCAATCCCAGCGCTTGGCCCCGCCGATGGTTGACCAGCCGGAGCATCTCCGCCTCGGCGGCACGTCATCGAGCGGTTGCTGGCGCTGACGTCCGGATCCGGGCACGAGCAACCCGTCGGGCAGGGCGACCAGGTGCTCGAACGTGCGGAACAGGTACTCACTGTCGCTCGTCGTCGAGGACCACCAGGCTCACCTTGCTCCGGACCAAGCCGCTCGGCCCACCGCGTGAAGACGCCCGCGTGGTCGTTGCGCCGCCAGAAGTTGGGTGTCGGCGGGACACTCCGGAGGGTCCGCGAAGACGTTCTTCAGCCAGGCTCGTAGCGGCATGGCCAGCCCGTACTTGAGGTACTGCTGCCAGGACGAGGACAGCAGGCGCGTCAACGGACGCAGCGTGAACACGCGTGCACGCGATCGGCGCCCAGCTCGAGCCACGATCTTGTCCAGCGCAGCATCGTCGGCCAGCGCGAATCCCTCGCTGGAGATCACGACCCTGCCCTCGTGCGCGGCGGCGGCGCGGGCAACGCGCTCCCAGTACTTGGGCTCGGTGCGGCGGCCGCCCCGCTCCCCCACCCCCACGTGCGCTTCGTGACCACCATGGCCGCCCGATGGTGCGAGCGCAGGTCCCCCGGGTACAGCACGCCGGCCTCGAGCAGCTGTGGCCGAGTGCTCGCGAACGCCGACTGCAGGGCAGTCGTCCCGGTCTTGTGGAACCCGACGTGGAACAGGACGGTTCCGTCCGGCAGTGGCTCGATCTGCGGGTCATCCGTCCTCCCGCGTCCGCTTTACGGTCCCGAGCAGGCTACCGTCGCCCGCGCCCGCCCGGGACCGAACGGTCCCGGACACGACTCACGGCCCCGTTGCTCCGTCCTGTGCGCTGGTCCCGCCCGCGACCCGCTGCGAATCGCGCCGGGCCTGCAGGGCCTCTCGGATGTACCGGTGCTGCTGGTTGTCCGGGACGACATAGCGAGCCTCCGTGCGCACGAGCCGGTCGAGGACCGTGCGGCGCTTGGGGTCCCCGACTGCGACGACAGCCGTGAGCACCCAGATCATGAGCCCGCCGAGCCCCAACCACGCGCGCCCGAGCGATCGCAGGAAGCCGGGGTTCAGCCCGTCGGGCGTGCAGACGCGGATGCCGACCACCCATGAGCCCAGGGTCCGGCCGAGCAGCCACCAGCACACGGCCAGATAGAGGGGCACGAGCGATCCGCCGATCGCGGTGAGCAGCACGGTCAGCCATGCCGGGATCGGGTCGAAGATGGCACCCAGCAGGCTGACGAGCGCCGAGAGCCCCTGACTGATCAGCCACCCGGCGGCACCCAGGTCGATGGCCAGCCCCAGCAGTCGGGTCACGGCACCGGCGAAGGCGAACTGCCGGCCCGGGGGGGCCGGGGGCACGGGCATCGATCGCCAGAGCTGCGCTGCCTGGCGAAGTCGTCGAGGGTGCGCCGCAGGGCGATGACCTCGCCACCCCCCGTTGCGTCGAGCACGACGTCGATCGCGGATTCCGGCTCCGGGCGCGGCGGCCTGCGCAGCAGTCGTTGGGCGAGGCGCTCCACCACGTCGTCCGCGTCGGCCAGATTCTCCCTCAGGGACTCAAGGGCGTCGAGGAACAGCCCCTGGCTCTGCTCGCGGATCAGGTCGCGCACCCGCGGGTCGTCGACGATGTCGTCGAGGATGGTGGGGACCACCTCATTGCGGATCTTCGGCATGAGGGCGTCGACCAGCTGGGGCGCGATCTCGTCGCGGATCCGCGGCATGAGGGAGTCGACGAGTTGCGGCGCGATCTCGGCCTCGATCTTGGGCATCAACGAATCGACGAAGCTGCGGGCGCCACCTCGTCGCGGATCCGCGGCATGAGGGAGTCGACGAGTTGCGGCGCGATCTGGTCGCGGATCTTCGGGGCATCGAGGGCTCTCGACCGAGCTGCGGCGCGACCTCATCGCGGATCTTGGGCATCAGTGCATCGACCACGTCCGGGCCGACCTGCGACTCGATCGTCGGCATCAGGCCCTCGACGATCTGGGGCACCAGCTCCTGCTCGAGGTAGGGGCGCAGCTCGGTCGAGGATTCGCGGCAGCAGCTCGTCCACCAGCGCGGGCGTCACGCCGCGCAGCACCTCGGGGACCGTCACGCCGACCAGGTGGGCCTCCATGCCGTCGATCACGCGTGGCACGACCTGCTCGATCAGGTGCGGGGTGATCCCGTCGACGATCCGCGGGATGGCCTCCTCGACCAGGTAGGGCTCGATCTCCTCGATCACCTGCTCGGCGGTCGCGCCGGTGATGTCGGACGCGACCTCCCCCATGGTGTGGCCGACGCGGCCGACGGTCGCGTCGAAGGCACCTCCGACGGCCCGGCGCATGCCGGCACGCAGGCCCTGGTCGTCGGGATCGTCCGGCATGCGGGCAGGCTACGCCCGCAAGGGGAGCGGTTGTCCGACAAAACGGTCGCCGGAGCAGGCTTCGACGCAGCTCCGGCGACCGTTCACGCCACGCCGGTCTGCCCAGGTGGGGCTACGAGCACCCAACCTCCGAGCGGATGGCCATGATCGCCTCGTCCCAGGCATCCACCGCGGCGCGGTACTGGTCGGCTGCCTCCGGGATGGTCGCGTCGCCGGGGATCGCGGCGATCGCGTCGTCGAAAGCCTCGTCCGCGGCCTGGATGTCGGCCTTCACGGTGTCGCCGAGGTCACCGGCCTTGCCCTGGGCCTCCTCGACGGCCCCGGCGATCGCCTGTCGTTGCTCGTTGACCTGGTCCACGGTGGCATTCCCGCTGGTCACCAGCGTCTTGAGCTTGGCAACCTCGCTCTGGGCGGTGGCCGAGGCGGTGCAGTACTCCGCGTTGGCCTCGGCGGTGTCCGCGCTCGAGCAGGCTGCCAGGGACAGTGCCAGGCCGACGGTGGCCAGAGTGGCGGTGACGCGACGCGGGTGGGTCATGAACAGCTCCTTGTGGTGTGGTGCGACCAGATGGGTGCAACAGTGTCTATATGCTACACGCGAGTCGGTGGTTCCCGACGACCCAGGCGCTCCGCACTCCCCCTCCTTCGCGCCTCACGCGTCCAGCTCGGGGAAGTCGGCGTCTGGGGCACTGGTGCCCGGACCCGGTCGGCGCGGCCGGCCCACAGCGGCCGCGATCGCGAGCCCCCATGCGACGGCCGGCCCGATGAGGACGGCGAAGAGCACGGTGCCCAGCCCCGCGGTGCCGCCCAGCAGCCACCCGGACGCCAGGACCGCGAGCTCGATCCCGAGCCGGACCCGACCGACCGGCCAGCCCGTCCGGCGGTGCAGGCCCGTCATCCAGCCGTCCCGGGGGCCCGGGCCGAGGTTGGTGGTCAGGTACAGGCCGCTGCCCAGGCCGATGGCCCCGATGCCGAGCAGGACGACGGCGAGCTGGGCCGGCGGGGCGGTGGGCGTCGGGAGCACGGCCACACCGACCTCGAGGGCCACCGCGATCACCACCGCGTTCGCGATCGTGCCGAGCCCGGGACGCTCGCGCAGCGGGATCCAGAGCAGCAGCACCACCGCGCTGACGAGGAACGTGGCGGCCCCCAGCGTCAGCGGCAGGCGGGTGGACAGGCCCTGGGCGAGCACGGTCCACGGGCTCACGCCCAGTCCGGCCTGGACGATCAGCGCCTCACCGGTGCCGAACAGGTAGAGGCCCACGACGAGGACGAGGGCGCCGAGCGGGGTCGGTCGCCAGCGCGAGGTGGAGCGCCACCTGGTGACGGGGACAGTCCGCGACGGGCGCAGCCACCCGAGGAATCCCACCGGCGAAGGATAGGCGCCCACCGCCGGGCCACCGATGGCCGCCGGGGCGATCCGGACCGGCCCGGCGCGGGCCCGCCGGGGAGCTCGGCAGGGCCGTGCAGGGTCAGATCCCCTGCCAGTCCGGCTTCCCGTCGTAGGTGTTGATGTAGTAGTTGGTCAGCCGGAGCTGGCTTGCGGCATCCTCGTCGACGACCACCGTGGCATGCGGGTGCATCTGCAGGATGGACGCCGGCCAGCGCGCGGATACGCCGCCCTCGACGCACTCGGCGACTGCCTGTGCCTTGCCCTTGCCGAAGCCCAGCATGATCGCGTGGCGGCACTCCATGATCGTGCCGAGGCCCTGGGTCAGGCAGTGCTTGGGCACCTGGTCGATGTCGCCGTCGAAGAAGCGGGCGTTGTCCTGGCGCGTCTTGGACGTCAGCGTCTTCAGGCGGGTGCGTGACACGAGCGAGGATCCGGGCATGTTGAACGCAAGATGCCCATCGGCGCCGATGCCGAGGATCTGGATGTCGATCCCCCCGGCGTCCCTGATCGCCCGGTCGTAGTCAGCGGCGGCCCCGAGCAGGTCCTCGGCCAGGCCGTCGGGGCCGTGCACGGCATCCGGTGCGAAGTCGACCTGCCCGGTGAACTCCCGTTCGATGAAGGTCCGGTACAGCTCCGGATGGCCGGCGGGCAGGCCCACGTACTCGTCGAGGTTGAACGCCTGCGCCTGCGCGAAGCTCAGGCCCTCCTCGCGGTGCCGGCGGATCAGCTCCCGGTAGACGCCCAGGGGGGTCGAGCCGGTCGCCAGGCCGAGGACGGCGTCGGGCTTGCGCGTGAGCAGCGTGGTGTAGGCCTCGGCCACGATCGGCGCGGCCTCCTCCGGCGTGCCGACGACGATGACTTCCACCTCAGGCTCCTCTCAGCCGTGACGCATGCCCGACCCCCTGATGGGTTCGGCCGGCCCGCGGGCGGGGACCGGCCGAACCGTGGAGCGGGGCTGCCGGTCAGTCGATGATGTCGTTGATGTCCATGGACAGGCCGTCGGCCTCGCCGCCGACGATGACCTGGATCACCGCGCCGCTGCTGAGCACCCCGAATGCGCCTGCAGCCTTCAGGGCCTTCTCGTTGACCAGCGACGGGTCGTTGACGACCGTGCGAAGCCGGGTCGCGCAGGCCTCGATCTCGTCGATGTTCTCTGCGCCGCCGAGACCGGCGATGATGTCCTCTGCCTTGCCCATGGGGTGTCCTTCCTTCAGGTGGTGGTGACCGGGTGGGTCTCCCGTGGCCCAGCGTTCCCATCCTCGTGCGGCCGGGCGGCGGAATCCACTCGACCGGAGGGTGACGGGCACCGGTGGGCCCCGGTGGGCCCCGGTGTGGCGGGAGGCCGGCCCCTGCGGGGACGGCCTCCCTCCGTGCCAGCGTTGCGGTGGGGCTCAGTCGGCCACGGCCGCCGCGTCGAGCGCTTCTGCGTCCCGTTCTCGACCTGGTGTCGCCAGGTCCTTGGCCCGGATGAGGGCGCGGAACAGGAAGTAGTAGATGGCGCCCATGCCGGCGCCGATGATGAGCAGCAACCATGGCTTTGTGGCGATCGACCAGTTCAGCAGGAAGTCGAACAGGCCTGCCGAGAAGCCGAAGCCCTGGCGCGCTCCCAGCCCGTAGCTCAGGGCCATCGACACGCCGGTGAGCAGCGCGTGGACGCCGTAGAGGAGCGGGGCGACGAACAGGAACGAGAACTCGATCGGCTCGGTGATGCCGGTGAGGAACGAGGTCAGGGCCGCGGCCGGGAGCACGCCCGCCGCAACCTTGTCGCGCGCCTCGTGCATCATCGCGAACGCCGCCGCGGGCAGCGCGAACATGAAGATCGGGAAGAAGCCGGTCATGAACAGGCCGTACTTCTGCTGGTCCTCGGTCGCGTTGAAGAAGCAGGTGAGGTCGCCATTGGCCACGCCCGACGCGGTCGGGCACTCGCCCGCCTGGAACCACACGAAGGAGTTGATGATGTGGTGCAGGCCGGTGGGGATCAGCGCACGGTTCACGACGCCGAAGATGCCGGCCCCGAGCTCGCCGTTGTCGTACATCCACTCCGCGACGCTGTTCAGGAAGTCGCCGACCGGCGGCCACAGGATGCCGAACGCGATGCCCCAGACGATGCCGGCCGTGGCGGTCAGCATGGGGACGAGGCGTCGGCCGCTGAAGAACGCAAGGGCTTGGGGCAGCTTGGTCCGGTGGTAGCGCTGCCACAGCACGGCGGCGGTGATGCCCATGACGATGCCGCCGAAGACCCCCGGGTCCGGCGGCTTGAACGCCTCCGGATCCGGATCCGTGTCGAAGCTGTGGAACGTCAGCACGTTCCTCATGACCAGGTAGCCGACCACGCCCGCCAGCGCGGTGGAGCCGTCGGACTTCTTCGCGAAGCCGATCGCGACACCGAGGGCGAAGAGCAGCGCGAGGTTGCCGAAGATCGCATCGCCGGCCTTGCTCAGGATCGACAGGGGCCCGTCACCGGCGCCCGGCGCCGACTCGCCGTACTGGCCGAGCAGGTCTCCCTGGCCGAGGCGCAGCAGCAGGCCCGCTGCGGGGAGCACGGCGATCGGCAGCATGAGGCTCTTGCCGATCTTCTGGAGTGTCGCGAAGGCGCTGCTGCCTGCGCTCTTGCCGGTGGTTGCAGAGGTGCTCATGGGAACCCTTCCTGCTCCGAGACCGTCTCGGTCGCTGCGTGGCGATTCGCAAGGTACTCCCGTTCACGACGGAAATGCCTGATGAAGGGTTGATTTCCTGCCCGTTTCCACACTCGTTTGCCGAATGCCGGTTAGTTCAGGGGCAAGACACTGCTCCACTCATCGATCCACGGCGTCGCCGCCCGCCCAGACAGCCGTCAGGTCCAGCGCGTCGTCGAGGTGGCACAGGTCGGCACGGGCGCCGACCTCCAGCCGGCCCCGATCGGCCACCCCCAGCATGCGCGCCGGCGTGGCGGTCACGGCCGCGATCGCCGACCCGAGCGAGAGCCCGACCTCCCGGACGGCGAACTTCACGGCGCGGTCCAGCGTGAGCGTGGAGCCTGCGATCGCCCCTCCATCGACCAGGCGGGCCACGCCGTCGACCACCGTCACGGCCAGGTCGCCGAGCATGTAGTCACCGTCCTGGCCGGCAGCCGCCGTCATCGCGTCGGTGACGAGGACCACCCTGCCCTGCGCCGCTCGTGCGGCGAAGGCCGCGGATGCGGGGTGGACGTGGACGCCGTCGAGGATCAGCTCGTTGGTGACGCGCTCGTCCTCGGTCAGCGCGACGATCGGGCCCGGCTCGCGGTGGTTGACCGGCCGCATGGCGTTGAACAGGTGAGTGCGTGCACGTCGCCCCCGCGTCGACGGCCTCGCGGACCCGGTCGTAGGTCGCGTTCGTGTGCCCGATCGCGGCGATGGCGCCCGCGTCGGCGAACCGGCGGACCGCGTCGATCCCGTGCGGGTACTCCGGCGCCAGGGTGACCATCCGGATGGTCCCCCGGCCGATCGCGATCAGCCTGTCCACCTCGTCGGGGTCCGGATCCCGAAGCGTCCCGGGGTCGTGGGCGCCCTTGTACTCCATGGCGATCCACGGGCCCTCGAGGTGCGTGCCGGCGATGAGCCCCTGATCGGTCAGCTCCGCGAGTGCCGCCACGTCATGGGCCAACGAGTCGTGGTGCGCCGAGACGAGGCTGGCCACGATCGTGGTCGTGCCGTGCTGCCGGTGCGCCTCGGCGAACCGCGCCACAGCCGCGGGGTCGGCACCGACCACGCTCGCACCCCCACCGCCATGGCTGTGGATGTCGATGAAGCCGGGCGTCAGGTAGCCGCCCCCGAGGTCGACGTCAGCCGGTCGGGGCGGCTCACCGGCCCCCATCGCGACGATGGTGCCACCCGCGACCTCGACCCAGCCCCGCGGCAGGATCTCCGGGGCAGTGACAAGGGCAGCGCCTGCGAGCATCAGGGTCATGGCTCGATCCTGCTCCAACCCGGGACGCGGTTGCCCGACGGCGGGTTCGCGGCCGCGGCATCCCCCTGCCCAGTGCGGCGCCGTGGGCCGGCGAGTCCCACCTGAGCCGGATCGGCCGGAGGGTCGCGTAGCGTGCCAGCCGTGGCTGAACCGGACGGAACCAGGGCAGACGGAGCGGGGTCCGACAGGGCGCGACGGGGCCGGCGGCCGCTGTGGATGCCGATCCTGGCCGCGGCGATCACCTTCCTCGCGGTGTTCGGGGCCTGGCAGCGGCAGAAGGCCCAGGATGAGGCGAGCAACGCCCCGACGGCCCCCGGAGGGCTGTTCCTGGCGACCCAGGCGGAGGGGACGTCGCTGACCGCCGCCGGACGGACCCGGGGGCTGGCCGAGCCGTGCACCGCCTGGCTGCTGGACATCGGCGCCGCAGCGAGCACGCCCGCGCACGTGGTCACCGCCGGTCGCTGTGTCGGTGCGACCGACACCGTCACGGTGCTGGCCGGGGACCCGGTCGCGGGCGCATCGGTCGACCTCAACGACTTCGCCCGCGTCAGCACCTCGGCGCAGCCGAACGCGGTGCCGGTGCCCATCGAGCAGGTCGTGTGGGCCTCGGCCAGGTGGATCGACCTTGCCATCCTGCAACTGGGCACGACCTACGGCGAGCTCGCCGCACAGGGCATCACGCCGATCCGCATCGTCGCACCCCCCACGGAGGGTGCCGAGCTCCTCGTCGCCAGCGTCCCGGTCGCGGGCGTGCCCGACGACCAGCAGTACCTGCGCGGCAGCCGGTGCACGGCCGGCGCGCAGTCCGACGTCCTCGAGGGCGGGCTGCTCTGGCGGGACGCCCGCGTCACCGACTGCGGGGGCATCCTCGAGGGATCGGCCGGGGCGCCGGTGTTCAACCAGGCCGGTGAGGCGGTCGCCCTGGTCGCGACCACGACGATCGGGGCACCGGAGGGCGCCGACTGCACTGCCGGTCGACCCTGCGAGGTCCGCGACGGCGCGGTGCAGCCCCTGCGAGCCGACACGACCTACGTGCTGCCCGTCGCCGGGCTGGCCGCATGCTTCCCCGAGGGCCAGTTCACCCCGGGTGCCGACTGCCCCCTGGAGGACCCGGCCACGGTGGTCCGCGCGGCGGCCGCGACGACCACCGGGGCGCCGGGCTCGGCCGTCCCGGTGCGCCTCGAGGCCGACTCGCCGACGCCCCGCGCCGGCGTGGCCGAGCGCTCCGGGATGCTCGGCGAGGTGGACTGCTTCGACCCGGCGGGCTGGTCCGCGCCGAGTCCGGCCGAGGGCTGGGCGCTCGACCTCGAGCTGCCCGGAAGCCCGGGCTGGGCCCTGGCCTGCGTCGGGTCCCCGGAGCAGCCCACCCCGGTCCTGGTCGGGTCCACGGCGACCACGGGCTGAGGTCCGATCGGCGGCTCCGCTGCCGATCGGTAGGCTCACCACGAAGGCCCCCTGTCCGACCCAAGGCACAGATCGAGGTCGAGATGTTCATCGCCAGCGCTGTCGGCCCGACGCTCGAGGATCTGCGCCCCCTCAAGGAGGCCGAGACGGGACCGCTCTCGAACGAGCGCTTCCCGGTCCACCCGGACCTGCCCGAGCGGCTGGTGAGCCATGATCCGAGCCGCGACGGGCTGGCCGATCCGACGGTGGCCCACGCGCTCGCGGTGATCTCGGCCTACGCGTACGCCGAGGTCGTGGCGCTGGGCGGCATCCCCGACACGCTGGCCCGGATGGTGTCCCGGCTCGGGCTGCCGGGCAGCCGCGTCCTGATGGTCGCCGAGCGCATCGATGCGGCGTTCGTCGTGAGCAGTGGCTTCCTGGTGCAGAGCAGCGACGGCCGTGCGGTCATCCTCGCCTACCGGGGGACAGAGCCGTTCAACGTCGCGAGCTGGATGACCGACGCCGACCTGAACAACGCCCCCGTCACCGTGACCGTCGGCGGGGAGGGGTTCCCCGTGCACCCCGGCTTCTACCGCAACGTCCGATCGATCCGCTCCCCCCTCATCGAGGGTCTCGACCGGGCGCGACGGGGCCTGTCGATCATCGACGGCACCCCGGTCGGGAACCCGATGGTGGCCCTGCACCTGACCGGGCACAGCCTGGGCGCCGCGATGGCCACGCTGCAGGCAGTCCTGCTGCAGAACGATCCGTCCTATGCCCGGCTGGCGGCGTGCCTGCGCTCGGTCTACGGGTTCGGCCAGCCCATGGTCGGGGGACGCGCGCTCGCTGACGCCGTGTCCGCTGCCGGCCAGGCCGCGCGCTACCAACGGTTCGTCTACAGGCGCGACGTGGTCCCCGCCCTCCCGCCGATCGGGCTGGGCGACTACGCGCACTTCGGTTCGCAGTACGAGGTCGATCCGGGTGGGGGCTACCGCCGGTCGCAGCGACCGGTACGTCGGGCGCCGTTCGCAGCGATCCCGATCGCCGCGATGCAGTTCGTCAGCCACCGGCTGCCGCTGCTGCGCCACCTGCCCTTCCCCTACTCGATCGACGACCACCTGCCGCTGAACTACGTCGACTGGTTGGCGCCCGAGGGGTGCGCCAGCGAGTACGGCGGGTACCCGGTGATGGCCGCCCGGTGAGCGCTGGCGGTCCTGGGCGGCCGGGATCTGCAGCGTCCCGAGCCGCCAAGCCGCCCGTCCCGGACGGCTGGCTCAACTGCCCCGGGCCTGCTTCACGGCGCTGAGGACGGCCTCGTTCCACCGGTCGAGGCTCGTGTCGGGGAGGAACACCTCGATCACGCGCTGCCGGGCCGCCGCACCCAGCCGTGCTGCCAGCGCCGGGTCCTCGAGCACGTGCAGCACGGCCCGGCCGAACGCCTCGAGGTCCCGGGGGTCGGGGATGAGCACCCCGCTGACCTGGTCGTCGATCTGGTCGGCGATCCCGCCGACCGCCGAGGCGATCACGGGCCGGCCCTTGAACATCGCCTCCGTGACGGTCAGCCCGAAACCCTCGGCCAGGCTCTTCTGCACGACGATGGCCGCGTGCCGCTGGATGGCGTTGACCAGCGCCCCGTTCTGCTCCGGGTCGTCCATGGGGAGGCTGACCAGGTGCACCCGATCGCGCACGTCGTCGGGCAGCGAGCGCCACTCATCGGTGATCGCGTCGAGCACCAGCTGGCCCTCGGGGTCGTCGCTCACCGATGCGGTGGACGGGCCCACGAGCGCCAGGTGCGCGTCGCTGTGCGGTGCGACGTGCTCGACGAACCCGCGCATCACACCCGCCATGTCCTTGAGCGGATCCCACCGGGAGACCTGCACGACCAGGGGCGCGTCGGCGGCCGGCGGCGCACCGGATCGGGTCACCTCGGCCTGCATGGTGAACAGGGAGGCAGAGCCATCGGACCGCGTGAAGGTGGCCGACCCGAAGCCCGGGCCCTGGATGATTCCGGCACCTGCCAGCGCGCCGAGGACGTCGGACTCCGACAGCTCCTGGTTCTTCGGTGCCAAGGGGTCGATGCTGGGCTTGATCACGCGCAGCCGCTCGGGCGGGATCCAGTCCGGGGCGTAGGCGGCACGCGTGAAGACATAGGTCTGCACGTTGCCCTCGAGGAATCCCCGCAGGAACGACCACGCCTCCTCGGTGTACTCGTTGTCCTGGTCGATGCCGACGTGGCAGCGCCACACGACCGGGATCCCGCGCTCAGCCAGCATGGCGGCCATGGGCGCCGGCTGTGGATCATGCAGGATCACCACGTCGTCGGGGGTGACGACGTCGAGCAGCGCGGGGGCGTTGCGCGCCACCACCCCGGACATGAGCGCGGCCTCAACGGCGGACAGCTCGCCATCGTCGCCCTTGTTGCCGTGCAGCCGGTGATGCAGCCGCTTGGTCAGGGCGAAGAACACCGGATCGCCCTCGATGACGAACCAGCGGGTCGGGACACCAGCGCCCAGCGTGAGCGGCAGCAGGACATGGAGCATCTCGGCGACCCCGCCGCCCGAGGAGGTCGAGTTCACGTTGACGATCCCGTGGCCGCGGAACTCCTCGATCATCCGGGGCGCGACCTCGACCAGCAGGCGGTCGAGCCGCTCCTGCTGCACCACCGCAGCGAGATCCCGGATGTCTCGTGGGTGGAGGCTGACCTCTTTCACGCTCGTCTCCTCACTGGGCGCACCGCGTCCAGGTCAGCGCCGCCGTCGGGGTCAGGACCGTTCGCCGACGACCCTAGACCGGAACGCCGCCGCGTGGCGGACCTGGCGTCAGGCTGACCCGGCCGACAGGGCCTCGAGCCACTGAACGGTCAGCTCAGCGTGCTCCTGCGCGACGAAGGGGTGATCGTGGTCGCGGACCTGCAGGTCACGCTCGCCGGCCCGCTCCTGCCTTGACTCGCCCCGGGCGCTGGTCGAGACTCGCTGTGCCCGGTCGGGTGAAGGTCGCCCGCCGTCATCCGGACCCAGCCGGTGGCGGGAGGGCGAAGGAGCCCGCCGTGCCGCCGACCGCCCCCTACCGCGACCCCTCGCTGACCGTCGAGGAGCGCGTCGACGACCTCCTGGGGCGCATGACGCTGCCCGAGAAGGTCGGGCAGATGATGCAGCTCAACGCCCAGGGGGACTCGAGGACCTCGTCTCGCGCAAGCTCGTGGGCTCGATCCTGCACGCCTCGCCGGAGCGGATGGTCCGCGCCATCGACCTGGCCGCGCGGACCCGGCTGGGCATCCCGCTGCTGACCGGCGACGACGCCATCCACGGCCACTCGTTCTGGCCCGGCGCCACGATCTTCCCCACGCAGCTGGCGATGGCGTGCTCGTGGGACGCGGGCCTGGTCGAGCGGATGGCCCGGGCGACCGCCGTCGAGGTCGCGGCGACCGGCCTGCACTGGACCTTCTCCCCCGTGCTGTGCATCACCCGGGACCTGCGCTGGGGCCGGGTCGGCGAGACGTTCGGTGAGGACCCGGTCCTCATCGGCGAGCTCGGCGGCGGCGATGGTGCGCGGCTACCAGGGAGCCGGCCCGGACGACCCGACCGGCGTGCTGGCGTGCGCCAAGCACTTCGCCGGGTACTCCGAGACCCAGGGCGGGCGCGATGCCAGCGAGGCCGACATCAGCCCGCGCAAGCTCCGCTCGTGGTTCCTGCCGCCCGTTCGAGCGGGCGGCGCGCGAGGGGTGCCGGACCTTCATGCTCGGCTACCAGGCGATGGACGGCGTCCCGATCACGGCCAACCGGTGGCTGCTCAACGACGTCCTCAAGGCCGAGTGGGGCTTCACCGGAACGCTCGTGACCGACTGGGACGACGTCGGGCGCATGGTGTGGGAGCAGAAGGTCTGCGTCGACTACGTCGAGGCATCCGCGGTGGCGGTGCGGGCCGGCAACGACCTGGTCATGACCACGCCGGAGTTCTTCGAGGGCGCGCAGGCAGCCGTCGCGCAGGGTCGCCTTGCCGAGGCCGAGATCGACGAGGCCGTCCGGCGGATCCTGCGGCTGAAGTTCGAGCTCGGCCTGTTCGAGGATCCCCGCCCGCCGGCGGACCCTGCGGTCAGGGCGGAGGTGATCGGCACGGCTGCGCACGCGGCCCTGAACCTCGAGGTCGCGCGACGCGGCCTGGTGCTGCTGCGCAACGACGGGACGCTCCCGCTGGAGGGCGGGCTCGCTGGCCGGTGACGACGGCCGGGCGCAGCCGCTCGACGCCGGCACGGACCATCGCCGTCATCGGGCCGAACGCCGACGATCCCGCAGGCGATGCTCGGCGACTGGGCGGGCAACACCGGCCAGATCGACTGGATGCCCGACGGCCACCCCCGCGAGATGGTGCAGACCGTCGCTCGACGGCTTCCGCGCGATCGTGCCCGAGGACTGGACGGTGCACGCACGCACGGGGCGCCGACATCCAGGTCCTCGTGCCCGATCCCGCCGGCGACTCCTGGCACGACGGCGGCGCCCGGGCACCGGTCTTCTCGCCGGCCCCGGTCGACCAGTCGCTGCTGGCCGAGGCGGTCGCCACCGCGGAGGGGCGCCGACTACGTGGTCGCCGTGGTCGGCGACACGATCGCCCTGACCGGGCGAGACCCGCTCGACGGCGACCCTCGAGCTGCAGGGCGGGCAGGTGGCCCTCCTCGAGGCGCTCGCGGCGACCGGCACGCCGATGATCGTCGTCCTGGTGCACTCCAAGCCGGCGGTGCTGCCGGCGTCGGCCCTCGGTGCAGCGGCGCTGATCGAGGCGTTCAACCCCGGCATGCGCGGCGGCCAGGCGATCGCGGAGCTGGTCCTGGGGCTGATCGAGCCCACGGGGCGGCTGCCGCTGACCGTCCCGCGGCACGTGGGCCAGCAACCGGTCTACTACAACCAGATCCGCGGCCAGCACGGCGAGCGGTACGCCGACCTCACGCAGGAGCCGCAGTTCGTGTTCGGCGAGGGCCGCAGCTACACGACCGTCGAGTACGCCGACCTCACCCTGGCCGACGCGGTCGTGACCCCCGACGGTGTCATCCGCGCGACCGTCACGCTCACGAACACGGGGTCACGCCCGGCGCTGGAGACCGTCCAGGCCTACATCAGCGACCTGGTGACCAGCGTGACGTGGGCCGAGAAGGAGCTGAAGGCCTGGCGCCAGGTCGACGTCGGTCCCGGCGAGTCCGTGACGGTCGAGCTCGAGGTGCCGGCCGCGGCCTGCACCCTGGTCACCGCCGACGGACGTCGGGTGGTCGAGCCGGGTGCGTTCGAGCTGCTGGTGGGTCCCAGCTCGCGACGGGCCGACCTGCTCGCCGCCGGCTTCACGATCGAGGGCTGACAGGCTGATGGCTGGAGGACTGGCGGCGCTGCTCGACGACATCGCCGCCCTTGCCAAGCTCGCAGCGGCGTCCATCGACGACGTCGGCGCCGCAGCGGGTCGCGCCAGCGCGAAGGCCGCAGGAGTCGTCGTGGACGACACGGCGGTCACACCTCGCTACGTGCACGGCTTCACGGCAGACCGCGAGCTGCCGATGGTCAAGCGCATCGCGAAGGGCTCGCTGCGCAACAAGCTGGTCATCATCCTGCCGCTGGCCCTGCTGCTCAGCCAGTTCCTGCCCTGGCTGCTCACGCCGATCCTCATGGTCGGCGGCACCTACCTCTGCTACGAGGGCGCCGAGAAGATCTGGGAGAAGCTGGCCCACCACGAGGAGCACGCGACGCCGGCAGCCATGATCGGCCCCGACCACGAGGACACGATGGTCGCCGGAGCCATCCGCACCGACCTGATCCTGTCAGCCGAGATCATGGTCATCGCCCTCGACGAGGTCGCCGACGAACCGTTCCTGACCAGGACCATCGTGCTCATCGTCGTGGCCTTCGTGATCACGGCGCTCGTCTACGGCGTGGTCGGGCTGATCGTCAAGATGGACGACATCGGCGTTCGCCTGGCCGAGCGGCCGTCCGCCGCCAGCCAGCGGACCGGCGCGATGCTCGTGCGGGCCATGCCCGGGGTCCTGGCCTTCCTGTCGACCCTGGGGATGGTCGCGATGCTCTGGGTGGGCGGCCACATCCTCCTCGGCGGGCTGCACGAGCTGGGCGCGACCTGGCTCTACGACCAGGTGCACCACCTCGAGGAGCTCGTCCGGGACGCCACCGGCGCCCTCGGGGGGTTCCTGGCCTGGCTGGTCGACACGACGGCGTCGGCCCTGTTCGGGCTCGCCGTGGGTGCCATCGTGGTCATGTGCGTCACCGGGGTGCGCCGGCTGCGGCGTGGTCAGGGCCACGAGGCGGCCGCCTAGGGGCCACGACACCCGGGGGGGGCCGGCACGGGCAGCGATCGTGACCCGCCAACCAGCTCGCGGGGCCCTTCGCCCCTGTCGTCGTGCCCGCCGGCGTCGATAGCCTCGAAGGAGCAGGGTGTGGCCCTGTGGCGCTCGGGAGGCGTGCGATGGACGCGGCGATCCGGACAGAGGGCCTGACCAAGCACTTCGGTCGGGTGGTGGCCCTGGACGACCTGGACCTGGCGGTGTTCCCGGGGGAGATCTTCGGGTTCCTGGGGCCGAACGGGGCGGGGAAGTCGACCACGATCCGCCTGCTGTTGGGATTGCTGCGCCCGACCTCGGGCCGGGCGTGGCTGTCCGGCGTCCCGGTCGGCGACGTCGAGCGGGCCCACGTGTCGGTCGGCTACGTGCCCGGGGACGTGTCCCTGTGGCCGCAGTTGACCGGGGCCGAGGCCCTCGAGTTCCTCGGCAACCTCTCCGGTGGCGTGGACCCGGCGTTCCGCCGGGAGCTGCTGGAGCGGTTCGACCTGGATCCGAGCCGGCGAGTGCGGTCCTACTCGAAGGGGAACCGGCAGAAGGTGGCCCTGGTGGCGGCCTTCATGACCCGCCCGGACATCCTGCTGCTGGACGAGCCGACAGTCGGGCTCGACCCGCTCATGGAGGCGGAGTTCCAGGCCCTTGCCCGGGAGGCAGCGGCCGCTGGGCAGACGGTGTTCCTCTCGTCGCACCTGCTGGACGAGGTCGAGGACGTCTGCGGGAGGGTGGCCATCCTCCGCAACGGCCGGCTCGTCGAGGTGGCCACGCTGGAGGAGTTGCGCCGGCTGGAGACAACCATCTTCGAAGCCGTGCTCAACGGGCCGACACCCGAGTTCTCGGACCTGCCCGAGGTGGTGGGCGTCGAGCCGATCGACGGAGGGGCACGGGTGACCGTCAGCGGTCCGCCGGGGGAGGTCGTCGGCCGGCTCCACGCCGCCGGGATCCGCCGGCTGCACAGCCGCGCGCCGAGTCTCGAGCAGATCTTCCTCACGTACTACGAGACGCGGCCATCCCAGCGGGACGCCGTGGTCGCCGCGCACGGCAGGTCCGGCGCGAGGACCGGTCGTGGGGATGGTGGCGACCCGGCATGAGCATCACACATCGCACACATCGCCCGCGCACCACCGAGGGCGGCCTCGCGGCCGGACGACAGGGGACCACGACGCCGGCCCCCGGCTCCCCCGCGTCCCCTTCCACTGGGCAGCAGGCGCGGGAACCCGTTCCGATTGAGCCGGCTCCCGCCCCGAACCGAGCAGTTGCCGCGCTGTACGCCCGACTCGTGCGGCGCAGTGCGCTGCTCCTGACCGGAGTCATGGCCGCATACTGCGCCCTCGAGATCGCCAGCTACCAGTCGGCCTACCCGGACGGCATCTCACCCGTCCAGTTCCAGATGTTCGAGGACAACCCTGCGGTACGGATGTTCAGCGGAGCGCCCTACGCCCTGGACACCGCCGGCGGGTTCGCCCTGTGGGACGCCGGCTGGATCTGGCAGACGATCCTCGCGGTGTGGGCGATCCTGACGGTCAGCAGGTTCCTACGCGGCGACGAGGACCTCGACCGGGCCGACCTGGTCCTGTCCGGCCCCGTGCGCGCCTCCCGTGTGACGGGGATCGTCCTTGCCGTCGTCGCCACGGTCGGGCTGCTGGTGGGCGCCGTGGTCACGGTCACGATGACCGCCCTGGGCGAGGACCTCGTGAGCTCAGTGCTCCTCGGGCTGGGGCTGGCCGGGGCGTGCGCGACGTTCGCCTCCGTCACCGCGGTGACGTCCCAGCTGGTCGAGGTGCGCCGCCGGGCGGCGGGCCTGGCGGCAGCCGTGCTCGGCGTGGCGTGGATCGTGCGGATGCTCGGTGACAGCGCTGACCCCCGATCGTGGCTGCTGTGGTTCACCCCCCTGGGCTGGATTGAGCAGCTGCATCTCTACGGGGAACCGGAGCTGCTCGCGCTGGCCCCCCTGATGATGCTCCCGCTGGCCCTCGCCGCGGTTGCGGTCGCCCTGCGTGCCCGGCGGGACACCGGTGCGGCCCTGCTCGTCGCCGAGTCGGGTCGCCGTCCGCGACTCCGCCTGCTCGGCAGTCCCGCGGCCTTCGCGTGGCGCAGCAACCGCGCCATCCTGCTGGCCTGGCTGCTCGGTCTCGCGTCATACGCCGCGATCATGGGAGGCGTCCTCGCGAGCATGATCGAGTGGCTTGCCGGCGACGAGGGCTACCAGCGGATCCTCTCCGCGATGGGCCTGGACCAAGCCCTGACCAACAAGGGGTTCCTCGCGTTCATGGCCACCATCGTCGGGCTGGCGATCGCGCTGCAGGTCGCCTGGCGGCTTGGGGCTGCCCGAGCCGAGGAGGAGTCCGGTCGCCTCGAGGCGATCCTGGCCCGCAGGGTCTCCCGGCCGCGATGGCTGGGTGGCCACGCGTTGCTCGCGCTGTTCGGATCGGCATCGCTGGTCCTGGTCGGCGGCTCGGCCGTCTGGCTCGGCACGGCCCTGGCCGGCCCTGCCTCCGGCCTCACCTGGTGGGACACCATGCGCGCGGTCCTCAACATGCTCCCGGTCGTCATCCTCATCGCCGGTCTTGGCCTCGCGGCATTCGGGCTGCTGCCGCGGCTCACCGTGGCCCTGCCAGTCTCGGTGGCCGTGGCCGGCCTCGTGCTGTCCATGCTCGGACCTGCGCTGGACTGGCCGCAGTGGGTGCTGGACCTCTCCCCGTTCACGCATCTGGCCCTCGTGCCGGCCGAGCCATGGGCATCCACCTCGGGCCTGGCGATGACCGCCATCGGCGTGCTGTTGGCCGTGGTCGGGGTGCTCGGATTCCAGCGCAGGGACCTCGAGGGCGGATGACCGTCCGGGACCGCCCGGCGCCCCTTGTCGACGCAGCACCCTCCAGCCCCTGCGCTGATGACGTGCCCAGCCGAGGGGGCCCGGACGGCTCACGCGTGGACCCGGGTCAGACGTACGCGTTGCGCCGCAGCCAGCGCATCGCCTGGGAGCACCAGAGCGGGGGCAGGTAGAAGGTGACCAGCCGGAAGGCCAGGGCCGTGGCGACCGCGATCGCGCTGGGCACCCCGATGGCCTGCAGCCCGTAGGTGTATCCCGCCTCCGCGACCCCGACCCCGCCCGGGACCGGCATCAGGCCCGCGAACAGGCTCACACAGGTGTTGACCAGGATGAGCTGGGACATCGAGGCCGACTCCCCGAACGCCGCCAGGCAGATCCCGAGGACCACGGCCTGGACGAGTTGGCCGCCGAGGTTTCCGCCGAGGACGCCTGCGACCTTGCCGGGGCGGCGCAGGACGGCGAGGGAGGACCGCGCCTGGCTGGCCTCGTCGCGCATCGCCGCGATGAACCGGGGGATCTCGCGGCGCAACCGAGCGCGCCGCCGCGGGACCGCCAGCGTCACCGCCACCCACAGCATGCCGATGAGCAGCGCCAGGGCGAGCAGGGAGGGATCGCTGGACTCCCCGCCTTCCTCGGAGTCCAGGGTGACGGCCGTGGTGGCGCCGGGCAGCTCGCTGGCCGCCAGCAGGCAGAGGAGGATGACCTGGACGACGAAGCCTCCTGCGCCGTCGATGGCGCCCATGGAGGTCGCCGCGCCGTAGGTGATCCCCAGGCGTTCGAAGAACCTGATCTGCAGGGCCACGCGCGCGGCCGTGGCAGGCAGCACCAGACCGATGAACTGGATGGCGTACTGCAGCATCAGCACCGGGAGGAAGGGCAGTCGCTGAGGGCTGGCACCCAGGGTCGAGAAGGCGAACGACACCTGCGCCAACGGCGCGACCAGCAGGGCCAGCACGAGCAGGCGCACGTCCGCCGAGGACAGGGCCGCCATGACCTCGTCGAGGTCCACGCCGGCGAGCAGCCCGACCAGCGAGTAGACGACCACGGCTGCGAGCGCGAGCTTGAGCAGCTCGCCGCCGGTCACCCGACGCAGCTCGGCCAGCGGCGCCGCCTCGGCCCCGGTCCGTTCGATCGCCAGGGCGCGCAGCTCCTCGAGCCCCCACTCCGTGCCCATCGCCCTGCGCAGCGGCGGGCTGAGGACGGCGTCCTGCATGTAGGGCAACGCCTGCGCCAGGCCATCGATCCCGAGCTCCTCCACGGCGCTGTCGACCGCGGCGCGCGGACCGACCGACACGGCAAGGGTGACAAGCAGGTGGACCCGGTCGATCAGGAGGTCCTGGGGGGAGGCGGCGATCCGGGCGTGGGCGAAGTCCGCCAGCACCACCGCGCCGTCGGCCCGCTCGACCACGCGCCGTCCGGTGATCCGCCTATGGGCGATCCCCGCGGCGTGCAGGAGGGACAGGGCCCGCCACGACCCCGGTACCCAGACCTCCCACGCCTGCCCCGGTGCGAGGTCGGTCAGGTCCCTGACCGACGCCTCGGTGACCAGCAGCGCCTCCCCCTGGGCACCCTCCCCGGCCACGACCACGGGGAGCACGGGAACTCCGGCGCGCTGCGCCAGGAGCGTGACCATGGCCTCGTGCTCGACCCGCTCCAGGCGGCCCATCGCCAGTCGGGGTGCCTCGCCCCGGCGGGTCAGCGCCGACCACAGGGAGCCCACGAACTGGGCGTCCCAGGCGTCCCGGCCGAAGACCTTCACCTCGAGCCCCTCCGACGTGGCCGCCCGCGCGTGCAGCAACTGCTCGCCGGGCTCCCGCGGCCGCGCGCTGCGCACCGCATCGGCGTCGACGTCGAGGTCGACCAGCGCCTCGTGGACCTGCTGCGCCGTGAGCTGTCCGCCCGGCGAGCCGAGCAGGAGGTGAACGAACGAGGCAGACGCCACGCCGACGGCCCACGCGGCCAGGACCCCGGAGGGGTGCGCCACCTGCAGGGCCACCGCTGCGACCGTTGCGAGGCAGAGGATGACGCGCCCGGCGACGGTGAACGGCCTCGTGACGTGCGGGGAGGCGGTGACGACGACCGCCGTGCCGATCGCCAGCCCGACCGCCACGTAGACCGGGGGCGGCCCGGGGCTCATCAGGGAGGCGACGGCGTCCGCGGGGTCCGTCCCGCCCATGGCGCTGACGCCGATCGCCAGCAGGGACGACGAGAGCAGGGCCAGGCCGTAGTCGAGCAACAGGCGCAGCCTGCCGTGGCCGTGCCTGAAGACTGGGGCCAGGACCAGCACCACGACCCAGGCCGCCAGCGCGAGATCGCTGAGCTCCCAGATCCACTGCAGCGCCCCAGAGGCCTCGTCCAGCACGGCCTCGACGGCACGGTCAATGCCCGTCGGTCCCGGAGCATCGACCGACACCAGGGCGATGACCGCGATCCCGACGACCAGCCCCAGGACGTCGCTGGGCCGGCGCTGTCGGTGCGCCTGCGCCGACGAGGAGAACATGCGGAACATGCGCAGGGGCGAGAGGTCGGAGGGCTCCACCTGCATCACCACCCCTGACGCGCTTGGAAGGGCACGCTGGACCGGCCGGGACCCGACGGGCCCCGTGGTCCAAGCGTGCGCACGCGGCATCCTCAGCCGCATCCTCCGAGGCGGATGAGGGGCCTACCCCCCGTCCCCGCCGGTGAGCAGGGCGCCGGCCCACCAGGCGGGGGATTCGGGGATCGGGGCCATGGATGGGCCAGTGACACGGGCGGGCTGCTGCCCGGCGAGGCCCGGCACCGACATGAACGTTCCTCCCCCACGGAGGATGCCGCGCGGCGCGCGGGAGTGCTGGGCTTCGGCATGCCGGGGCTGGCGCGCGGAGAGATGTTCGTCCACATCGCTCCGAGCCTGCAGTTCGACGGACGCCGCCTGACGCTGGTCGACGTGGCGCCCTCGACCATCTGGCTGTCCGGTAGCTGACGCCGAGCTCAGCTACCTGCCCACGGGTGCCTTCCTCGACCGATGGGCCGAGCGCGAACGGGATCTCGGGCCGGGCGAGCGGCTGCGCTGCGGGGCAGCCTGTCGCTGCTCGATCCCGACGCCAGTGTCGTCGGCAGGGCGGTGCTCGAGCTCAGCAGTCCGCGGATGAGCGCGTCGGGCCTGACCTACGACGCCCAGGTCGTGGACGGCATCGTCCCGGGGGCTTCCGGGGCCTGCGTGCTGTTCCTGGAGTGGGAGCAGTCGGCCGCGCCCGGGGTCGAGGCGCGGTCCGAGGCGCGGTCCGAGGAACCAGTCGACCGCAGGAGGCAGATGCCGTGAGCGAGCCGGAAGACACGCCCTCAGGGATGGCCCCGTACGGCCGCGACCCGCAGCCGTTCCGCCCCAGGGAACGCTCGACGTCGTGGCGACGCCTCGTCCCGCTGCTCGGGTCGCTCAGGGGCTACTCGTCGTCACGCCTGCGAGTGGACCTGGTCGCAGGGATCGCGCTGGCGGCGCTGGCCGTGCCCCAGGGGATGGCCTACGCGCAGACGGCTGGGCTGCCTGTCGTCGCGGGCCTCTACGGCCTGCTGCTGCCGCTGGTCGCCTATGCAGCGCTCGGCTCCTCGAGGTCGCTGATGACCGGGCCGACGGCAACCTCTGCGCTGCTGGTCGCACCGGCGCTTGCTGCGGTCTCGTCCGACCCGTCGGAGTACCCCGCCCTGGCCGCGATGCTTGCGCTGCTGGTCGGAGCCGTGTTCCTCGGCGCACGGCTGCTGCGGCTGGGCTGGATCTCGGACTACTTCTCGGCCGCGGTCCTCCTCGGCTTCCTGACCGGGCTGGCCCTGACCCTCGTGTCCGGCCAGCTCGACGACTTCACCGGTGTGGCCGTCGAGGGAGACACCGCCCTGCAGGAGTACGTCTCGTTCGCCGCCAACGTCGTGGGCGGCACGCACGCCCTCACGCTGATCATCGGGCTCCTCAGCCTTGCCGCCCTGCTGGTCGGCGGCCACTTCATGCCGAAGTTCCCCATGCTCCTGGTCGTCACCGTCATCGCCATCGCGGCCTCGGCTGCCTGGGACTTCGGGTCACGGGACGTGCTTCTGGTCGGCGAGATCCCCCCGGGCCTGCCGACGCTCGAGTGGCCGTCGGTCTCGCCGTCCGAGTTCGCCCTCCTGGTGCCCTCCGCGGTCGGCATCGCCCTCGTGGGGTTCTCCGATGCCATCCTCACTGCACGCAGCCTCGAGCAGCCCGACGCCCCGGGCGTCGACACCAACCAGGAGCTGGTCGCGCTGGCGGGGATCAACGTCGTGGCCGGTGTCTCCCAGTCGTTCCCGCTCGGCTCGAGCGGGTCCCGCAGTGCGGTGAACGTACGCCTGGGCGGGCGGACCCAGGTGGTCGGCCTCGTGCAGGCCGGCGGGGTGGCGGCCGTCCTGCTGTTCCTGACCGGGGCCCTGGCGCTGCTTCCGAAGGCCACCCTCGGGGCGGTCATCATCTACGCGGCCCTGGGCCTGATGGACCTCGGCGCGTGGCGCGCCTTCGCCCGGGGCTCTCGCGGCGAGCTCGTCGTCGCGGTCATCACCGTCGTCGGGATGCTCACCATCGGCCTGCTCGGATCGCTGATCCTGGCCGTGCTGCTGTCCATCCTCGACGTCGTCCGGCGCAGTGCCCAGCCGCGTGACGCGGTCCTCGGCTGGAGCCAGCGGGCCGGACGCTTCGTGGACGTCGAGCGCCACCCGGATGCCCTCGTCATCCCCGGCCTGGTCATCTACCGCCTGGATGATCGGTTGTTCTTCGCCAACTCGAGGTACTTCCGTGGCCGGGTGCGCGACGCCATCCGCGGCGCCCCCTACCCCGTCACCACCCTGGTCTTCGACGCCGAATCGGTCACCGACCTCGACGCGTCCGGCGCCCAGGCCCTGGCCGACCTCATCACCGAGCTGCGGCGTCGAGGGCATCAGCTTCGTCCTCGCCCGCTCGCGGACCGCGTTCGAGGCCCAACTTGCGCGCAGCGGCCACGGTGACCTCCTGCCACCCGAGGCCCGCTACCCCACCGTCCGGGCCGCTGTCATCGCGGTGAGCGGGGCCGACCTCGCATCACCCGGCACAACTCCGTAGAGCGGTGCCGTTCGGCACTGGTGCGGCCGCCGTGGGCGGCGTTGTGTGGAGGTGTGCACGCGAGTGCGCGCGCTGGTGGTCGACCCCGTGGGGAGGGAGTTGTGGATCATGGCCCTTCATCATGTTGACGCAAGTCGAGTTGTCACGCCCGCGCCCGCCGTGACCGGTGTGGACACTGCCGCCCTGGACGCGGCGGTCGCCGATCTGCGGGCAGGGCTGCCCTCGTGGCTGGCGCTTCCATTGCAGGAGCGGATCGCGCTTCTCCGTGCCGCCCGGCGGAGGGTGGGCGAGGAGGCGGAGGGCATCGTCACTGCGGGCTGCGCGGCGCAGGGAGTTGCCGTTGATGGGCCGTGGGCCGGGGAACACTGGGAAACGGTGACCGTGCTGGCCCTTCACCTGAAGGCGTTCGAGAATGTGCTGGGCCGGATATCGGCCGGTAGGGAGCCAGTGCCCGCCGATGCCGTGCACACCCGCCCCGACGGCCAGGTCGTGGTGGACGTGTTCCCGGCGACCAGGATGGATCGGCTGCTGTTCACGCCATGGGACCTGCGGGGGCAGGTGTGGATGCAGCCCGGGGTCAGCGCCGACCAGGTCCGAGCCGGGGCCGCCTGCGCGTACCGCGGAGCGGGCTTCCGGGATCCCGGGGTGGCGTTGGTGCTCGCCGCGGGCAACTTCGCGTTCCTGCCCGGAACCGATGCCGTGCACGTGCTGGTCGCTGAGGGGTGCACCGTGGCGCTGAAGTTGAACCCGGTCAACTCCTACCTGCGGCCGTACCTCGCGAGGGTCTTCGCCGACTTCGTCGACCGCGGTGGCTGCGGTTCGTCGACGACAGCGCGCAGGCCGGCGCCTACCTGGCCCACCACCCCGGGATCGACCGGCTGCACATGACCGGCTCGGCCACCACCCACGACGCCTTGGTCTGGGGCAGCGGCCCGGACGCGGCGCGCAACCGGGCCGCCGGCGCCCCGCTGCTGGACAAGCCGTTCACCGCCGAGCTGGGTGGGGTCGACCCGGTCATCGTCGTCCCCGGGCCCTGGTCGGCCTCGGACGTGAAGCGGCAGGCCGATCGGATCGCGTGGACCAAGGTGTTCGCCTGCGGTCACCAGTGCGCCGCCACGCAGATCCTGATCCTGCCCGAGGGATGGAAGCAGTCCGACGCCCTGCTCCAGGGGATCCGCGCCCGGATGCGCGCCCTGCCCAAGCGCACCCCCTACTACCCGGGATCGCCGGCGAAGGTCGCCCGTGCCCTGGCTGGGCACGAAGACGCCGAGGCCCTGCAGGCGCCGGACCGCCAGTGGCTGATCTCCGAGTTGGACCCTGAGGCCGAGGAGAGCCTGTTCCGCGACGAGGTGTTCGCCGACGTGCTTGGCGTCGTGCGCCTGCCCGCGCCGAGCGTGCCCGAGTACTTGGCCGCGGCCACCAGGTTCGCCAACGACCAGCTGACCGGCAACCTGGCAGCCAGCGTCTTCATTCACCCCAGCACCGCGGGGCGGCACGCCGATCCCCTGGACCGGGCGGTGGCCGGGCTGCGCTTCGGAGGAATCGCGGTCAACGAGGTCAACTGGGGACTGCTGTTCGGATACCCCACCTGGGGCGGGTTCCCCGGCAACACCGCGCAGCACATCGGCAGCGGCATCGGAACGGTGGGCAACGCCTTCCTCCTGGACCACCTGCAGAAGACCGTCCTCACCGCGAGGTTCCAGTCCCCGGTCAAGCCGATTCCCACCGCCAGCTACCGCACGGCGACACCGTTCGGCCGTGGACTGCTGCGCTTCGCGACCACCGACGACCTACGCGCCCTGCCCGGCATCCTTGCCGCCGTACTGCGCGCCTGACGCCACAGGGAGGAGACGCTGATCGCGGCTGGTGGGGGTGGGAACGCGTTCGTGCGTTGGCCGGGGCCGGCCCCTCCCCTGCCCTACGTAGCGTTCAAGCGGGTTGGTTCCCGACAGTCTTCATGATGCCCCGTGGCTCGCCCGTGGAGTCGTACGCGGTTGCCACCCGGCGCGTCGGGGAGCGGCGGGGATCACGCGCCGCCCACGCCATGCTCCCGGGCCATGAGGACCGCCGCTGCGCGATCCCGTGCCGACAGCTTCACCATCACGTTCGAGACGTTGTTGCGGACCGTCTTGGGGGAGAGCCCGAGCCGCACGGCGATCGCGTCGGTGTCCAATCCCCGCGCCAGTGCCTCCAGGACATCGAACTCCCGGTCGGTCAGCTCCGGGAGCGGCCGCATGCGTGGCGCCGCACCGGCGGGCCAGGTCGGCCAGGACACTGTCGGAGATCACGCCCGAGCCGGCGGCGATGGAGGCGACAGCGTCGGCGATCTCGTCGGGGCTCGCCGATTTGAGCAGGTAGCCGTGGGCCCCCGCGGCCAGCGCGTCACCGACCTCGCGATCGCCATCGAACGACGTGAGCATCAGCACCCTGCTCGCGGGAGACACCCGGCGGATCCCCCGGGTCGCGGCGATCCCGTCGCCATCGGGCATGCGCAGGTCGACGACCGCGACATCGGGCTGCGTCCGGCCAGCCGCTTCCACCGCCTCAGCCCCAGTGGCTGCAACGGCGACGACGTCGAACGCCGCCCTGCCTGCCAGCATCGCCGTCAACCCCTCACGGAACATCGGGTGGTCATCTGCGACCAGGACTCGAATGGTGACCTGACGGCTCCCGCGGAATCGCCCGCGAACGCAGACCCGGCAGGGCCCTCGTGGGCGGAGTCCGACGCCGCCACGGCCCGCGCGGCAGCCGGGAAGACTGCGCGCACCAGGGTGCCACCACCGCCGCCCGGGCCGATGCTCAGCACGCCGCCGGCCCCGTCGACCCGACCCGCCATCGACCGCAACCCCAACCCCCCGCCGGGTGGAGGCTGTCGAGGCTGTCGAGGCCGACGCCGTCGTCGGCCACCTCGAGCAGCAATCCACCGGACTGGCCCGACAGCCGCACCCAGCACTGGGTGCCGCCCGAGTGCCGGGCCGCGTTGGCGACGGCCTAGACGCTGCACGGTACGCCGCGAGCTCGACTCCGGCGACCAGCGGCGGAAGCGGATCATCCACTTCCACGTGGACGGCGAACCGACCGGGCCGGTCGAAGGTCATCGCCCGATTCCGTACGGCACGGGCCAGATCGGTCTGCTCCAACTCGTCGGGTCGCAGGTCGGCGAGGATCCCGCGGATCACACCCGACGCTCGGCCCGACTCGAACTCCATGCGCGCAAGGAGGCTGGCCGCGGTGTCCCCGTCGCCTGCCACCAGGCTGGCGGAGGCGGCCGATGCGGCCAGCCGCAGCCCGGACAGCGCCGGGCTCAACTCGTCGTGCAGGTCGTCGCGCAGGCGCTGGCGCTCCTCGTCGCGGATCTGGACCAGGCGTTCGTGCGCCCGGCGCAGTGATTCCGCCTCACGCGTGGCAGCGATGGCTGAGGCGACCGGCGGGAGGATCTCGTCGAGTGCGGACAGGTCAGGTGCGACCCCATCCCGGTGGGGGTACAGGACCAGCTGCCCGACTGCGTGACCGGCGTGGTCCAGCGGCCGCAGTATCTCCGGACCTCCGGACGCACCCCATTCAGCCACCCGGTGCGCCTCTCCCTCGACGAGCATCACGACGGCGACGCCGCGCAACTCCAGGGCCTGCCCCACCGCTGCGGCCACGACGGCCGGCACCTCCTGGGGCGCCGGGGCCTGGGCCAGCCGGACCGACAGGTCCCGAAGTCCTGACTCGGCTCGCTCGTCCGCGCTCGGAACCAGTCCCGCCCCCCGACTGAGCAGTGCGAGGCCGGCAGCCACCGACAGCGCGACCGCCACGGACGCGGCGGCGACCACGGCGGCCGGGTAGGGCGCCGCGGCACCCGGTACCTCGGAGATCGCAACGGCGGCAACGTCAGCAGCTGTCCCACCGACGATCAGGCCACCGGCGAAGCAATACGTAGTCGAACCAGTAGAGGGCAA
>CAVOXP010000009.1:0-246960 GCA_963700455.1 uncultured Actinomycetes bacterium | reverse complement strand
CGGGTGGTCCGACGTGCTGACCCCGGATGTCGAGCCCGTGGGCCCGGCCGGTGACCTCTTCGGCGCCCCGAGGACGGAGCACCCGGAGGACCTGCTCCCCGATGCGCCCTACAAGGACGAGCTCGGGGACAGCCTGTTCGGATCCCTGCCGATGGTCCGCGCCCAGACGAGGTTGCGGGACGGCGTGTGCGCCATCCTCGACGCCGCCGCGCCGCAGGTGGTCACGGAGGCCCCCGACGGCCGGTCCGAGAGCATCACGCTCGCCGTCGGCAGCGACACGGCTGAGGGTGCGTGCCGCCGTCCTGGAATCGACAGGCCATCAGGTGTTCATCGGGATCGAGGAGGAACAGTGACCACCGCCTCCATGTTGGCGCAGCTCGACGACCTCGCCGCGCTGGTCGCGACGGGGCCGGTGGACCTCGGCGCCTACACGCAGGCCGAGATGGCCGTGGTCCTCGGCGACGTCCCGGCGCTCAGCGGCGTGCAGGACGAGGTCCTGGCCGAGGCGGTCCGCTCGCTGGCGGCCCGTGGGCTGCTGCATCGCAATCCGGGGCAGCCGACAGCCGACATCGTCGGGGACCTCGGACTCATCGCAGCGCTCGTGGCCACGAGCGTGGGAGCCCTCGACATCCGCCGCGGACATGAGGCCCCCATCGACCAGCCGTGGCGCTGGTTGGTCTCGGTGTTCGCCAAGGGTGTGGTCGGGGTCGACCGCATCGACGCCCTGGGCCTGCACCGGCTCGCCCTGCACGCCGACCGGGACCTCGCCGAGATCGTCGCCGGGCGCCTGATCGACGGCAAGGCGCGCATCCCCTCGGGCGGCGACCAGCCCATCCCGGTGTCGGACTCGGAGGTCCGGCGGGTCACCGAGCTCTCGGCCACCCGCTGGCAGCTCATCCAACGGGTGCTCCGCCCGGACGGGACCCGGCTGGTCGTCGACGCGCTCGTGCTGCGCACCGGCGACGCCCGCGTCGACCTGATCACGAAGGTTCCGGACGGCGACGGCTACCAGCGCATCGCGGTCGACCACGACTCGCTGCGCACCTTCCTCGAGGGCATGTTCGCCCTGCGCTGATCGCGGCCGCCGGCGGTCCGATCGCATCGGGGATTCGGCCCTAGGGGATGCTCGCGGCCAGCTCCGAGACCGCCCGGTGGATTCCCCGGGCCAGGACGTCGACGTCCCCGGCCGCATCTGCGTCGCCGCTCACGCCGATGTCCAGCGCGCCGTCGTAGCTGAAGATGCCGGTCGTGATCGCGGTGTGCCCGGCGACCGGGATGATCGGGAACATGGCGCGCACGCGGCGGCCCGCCAGGTACACCGGGTACTGCGGCCCCGGCACGTTCGTGGTCAGGGTGTCGAAGAACCACGCGGGGACCGTGCGCCCGACCGTGGCCACGGCCACGTCCTGCAGGGCGGAGGGCACCGTGCGATCCACGACGCCGAGCAGCAGCGAGGCCAGGACCGGCTCCCCCGCGGCCCGGCCGTGATCGACCGCCGCCTGCACCGCGCGCAGGCGCTGCACCGGGTCGGCGACCCCGACGGGCAGGTGCCCCAGCAGCGCGCTGATGTGGTTGCCGGCCCCGTCGTCGCCGGCGGGGCGCACCGACACCGGGACCAGGTTGCGCACCACCTGCCCGTCGACCGGTTCGCCGCGGTGCACCAGCAGGTCCCGGAACCCGCCGGCCACCGACGCCAGGACGACGTCGTTCACGGTGGCACCGAGCGAGCGCCCGATGGCCTTCACCTGCGTCAGCGGGACCTCCACCGAGGCCCAGGCCCGGCGATCCCCGACCGGCGCGGTCAGCCGGCTCGGCGCGTGCGGCACCAGCGAGGCCAGGGCCGGGCCGACGTGGGCGGCGGCCGAGCGCAGCGTCCCCAGCCCGCGCTCGAGGGGACTGGCGTGCCCCGCTCGTTCCCCCCGCGCGGTGGCCCGGGACCGGCTCCCGGCGATGGCCGCCTCAGCCAGCGTCTGCCCGCCGCCCGGAGCCAGGTCGAACCCATGGCCCAGCAGGAGCAGCGCGCCGATCCCGTCGCTGATGCTGTGGTGCACCCGCCAGACCAGGGCCCAGCGACCCTCCGGCAGCCCAGCCACGATCCAGGCGTCCCACAGCGGGCGGTCGCGCGGCAGGCGCACCTGCATGATCGACGCGACCGCCAGGTCGAGCGGCCGCGGCGAATCGGGCCACTCGGCAGCGTCGAGGCGGTGCACGTGGCCGGGCAGGTCGGGGACGCCCTGCGCCGCGCGCAGGGCAGGGCGCCGGATCCCGACGCCGGTCGATGCCACCTGCTGGTGCAGTGCGGGCATGCGGGGCAGCCGCTCGGCCAGCAGGGCGTGGACCTGCGCGTCGGTCGGCGCCGGGCCGTCGGCCACCGCGACGGTGCCGATCGCGATCGGCGGCCCGTCGCCCTCCATCTCCAGCCACGCCAGGTCGAGCGCGTGCAGCCGGCCGGGTTGGCCCATCCCCCCATCGTGCTCCCAACGTCGCCCAGGTTCGCGGCCATGGGGCGCACTCCGGCCGAACCGTGGCCCGAACGTGTGCAACGGGCGCACGCAACCCTGGTCCGCGCCGGCCACATCGAGCCGATCGTCTCGGTGTCGACGCCGGAGGGACGCCACCACGCCGGCGACCCGGACCTGCCCGGCGAGATCGGCTCGGTGACGAAGGTGCTCACCGCCACGCTGCTGGCGCAGATGGTCGCCGCCGGGGACGTGCGACTTGCCGACCGGGTCCCGGACCTGCTGCCCGCGGGGACCACCCTTGCGGCGGGCGTCGAGCGGATCACGGAGGCCCGGCCCCTCACCATCCGGTCACCGCCGATGGCACCTGCGGGCGCTGCGCGTCGGGCGAGGTCGCGCTACTCGGTGGGCGCCCCGATGTTGACCATCCAGCCGATCCCGAACCGGTCGACGAACTGACCGAACAGGTCCCCCCACATCTGCCGCTCCAGCGGCACGGTCACCGAGCCGCCCGCCGAGAGCCCTTCGAAGTACTCCCGCAGCTCGGCCTCGTCGTCGCCGCTGAGGATGATCGTGATGTTGGTCCCGGGGCTGTGGTCCATCCCGGGCGGCGTGTCTGACGCCATGAGCACGTAGCCGGCCGGGGTGGAGAGCGTCGCGTGCATCACCTGGTTCTCGACGGGCGTTCCGGCCTGGCCGAACTCCCCGAAGGTGGAGATCGCCAGCTCCCCACCGAGGACCCCCTGGTAGAACTCCATGGCCTCGCGGGCGTCGCAGTCGAATCCCAGGTACGGGTTGAGCTGACTGGTCATCGCCACTCCTTCAGGTGAGCCGTGGGTCAGGTGAGGCTAACTTGCTGCGAGGCCGGAGTCGATACCCCCGGCTCCCGGGCGTCCATCAGGACCTTCGGCCGGGGCCGCGGCACGGCCGGCGTGGCTACGATCGAAAGGTGCTCCTGCAAGCCGTCGGCCTCCGCCAGCGCTTCGGGGACCGTGAGGCGCTGGCCGGCGTCGACATGACCGTGCGCCCCGGCGTCCTCACCGGCCTGCTGGGGCCGAACGGCGCCGGCAAGACCACGCTCATGCGGGTGGTGCTCGGCGTGATCGAGCCCGACGCCGGCCAGGTGACGGTCGATGGGCGCCCCATCACGTTCGCCGACCGCCAGCGGTGGGGCTACATGCCCCAGGAGCGCGGCCTGTACCCGTTGATGGCCGCCGGCGACCAGCTGGTGTACATGGCCCGGCTGCACGGCCTCAGCCGCGCCGGGGCCACCGAGCGCGCCCGGCAGGTGCTGGCCGAGCTGGGCCTCGCCGACCGGTGGTCCGACCGGACCGACAAGCTCTCCGGTGGCATGCAGCAGCGCCTGCAGCTGGGGGCCGCGATCGTGCACGACCCGGAGGTCATCGTGCTGGACGAGCCGTTCGCCGGGCTCGACCCGGTGGCGGTCGAGGAGCTCTCGGCGACACTGCGCGACCGGGTTGCCGCCGGCAGGACGGTGGTGCTGTCCAGCCACCAGCTCGACCTGGTCCAGGACCTGTGCGAGGAGATCGTCATGATCCACCGGGGCCGGACCGTGCTCGAGGGATCGGTCGCCGGCCTGCGGGCCGCCAGCGGGCGTCGGCAGCTGCGCCTCGGTCTGCCGTCGAACGCCCCGCGGACGTGGCTGTCGGCGTTCCCGGAGGTCCGCGTCGTGGCCGACCACGTCGATGCCGTCCGGCTCGAGCTGCCGGCTTCCGTCGACCCGCTGGCTGTCCTGGACGCCGCCCGAGCAGCCGGCCCGGTGGCGGACTTCGGCCTGGACCTGCCCACCCTCTCCGAGCTGTTCCTCGACGCCGTCGGCGACCGGGAGGCCCTCACCACGGGGGTGGGCGTGTGAACTCCGGATCGTGGTGGGCCGGGACCCGGCTGGTCGCCGCCCGCGCCCTGCGGGAGGGCTGGTCGTCGAAGTCGTGGCGGGTCGTGACCGGGCTGATGCTTCTCGCCGGGCTGGCGATCGTGATCGTGCCCCGGATGCTCGGCCAGCAGGCGCCGAGCTACACCCTGGCCACCGCGGGCCAGGCGCCCGCGGGGATCGTCGTGCAGCTGCAGGCCGCCGCGCAGTTCGGCGGCTTCGAGGTCGAGGTCATGACGGTGGCCGACGGTGCGGCCGCCGAGCAGGCGGTCCGGGACGGCGAGGCGGACGCCGCGTACGTCGATGACGGGCAGGGCGGCAGGCTCTACGTCGCTGCCGACGGCTCGGGCACCTTCCCGGCGATCGTGTCGCAGGTGGTCCTGGCCTCCCGCATCACCGACACCCTGCGCGGCTTCGGGCTCAGCCCGGAGCAGGTCGCGCAGATCCAGGCCGCCCAACCCCCCGAGCAGGTGCCGGTCGGCCGGGTCGCCGACGAGGACCGCGCCGGCGTCGGGTTCGCGGTGGGGATCGTGCTGTACCTCTCGCTGCTGCTGACCGGGATGACGATCGCGACGGCCGTGGCCACGGAGAAGACGACGCGGATCTCCGAGGTCCTCCTGGCCGTCCTTCGGTCGACGCAGCTGCTGGTCGGGACCGTCCTGGGCGTGGGCGTGCTGGGGCTGGTCCAGATCGCCGCGCTCGCAGTGCCCGCCTCGATCGGCCTGCTGTCGGGCAGCGACCTGAACCTGCCGGCGTCGGCCGTCGGCGACATCTCGCTGGGCGTCGTGTGGTTCCTGCTGGGCATCAGCCTCTACGCGTTCGCCTATGCGGCGATGGCCACGCTGGTGGAGAAGGTCACCGAGGTCGGGACCGCGATCCTGCCGGTCACGGTCGTGCTGATCGGCTCGTACATGCTCGCGATCATCGTGGTGGCCCAGGACCCGAACTCCCCGGTGTCCGTCATCGCCTCGCTGTTCCCGCTCAGCGCCCCGCTGGTGATGCCGGTGCGTTGGGCGTCGGGGTTGGTCCCCGGGTGGCAGCTGGCCCTCGCGATGGCGCTCACGCTCGCCGCGGCGGTCGCGCTGGCCCTGCTGGCCTCCCGGATCTACGCCCGGGGCCTGACCATGTCCGGGCGGCGGGTGCGGCTGCGCGAGGCGCTCGGCCGCTGAGCGGGGTGCCGCGGCGGCGGGCGCGGCGGCGGCGGGCGCGGCGGCGGCGGGCGGCGGCGGACCGGCTACGGGCTGGCGCTGGGCTTCGGGGACTGGACCGCCACGCTGCCGCCCTCGTCGGGCAGCAGCGCCAGCCAGACCCGACCCGGTGGGATCAGGAACGGCTGCGCCGCGGGCGTGCCCTCCTCACCCGCTCCGGGCACCGGGTCGTAGGTGAAGGTCCACGGGGCACCCGCAGCCGACTTCGACCACCGCACCTCGAAGGCCCGGTCCCCGGTGGCGATCGTGCCCGCGCCCGATCCCTCGGTGACCAGCGTCGGGATCAGCGATCCTGACGAGTCGGTCTGCCCGTCGAACCGGACCGGGAGGGTCAGGGCGATGACGGTCGTGAACGCGAAGTCGCTGGGGTCCGCGAGGTCGGTGCGGGTCCACAGCTGCGTCTCGGGGTCCCAGCCGAACCTGGACCGTGCCGCGGGCCACCGCAGGTCGAGTCCGGCTGCGGGATCGCCCGCGGCGTCGTCCGGGACATCGCCGAAGGGCAGGTAGGGGGCCGGCGGGCGGCTGGCGGGCAGCGACGCGACGATCCCCGCGACGTCGGCCTCGAGGTTGAACGGGATGCGGCGGGAGCTGTTGCGGGAGAACCCGTCGTCCCCGGCGTCCTCCGTGATGGTGGGCACCCCGGCGGCCTCGACGGTGCGCACCGTGGTCGCCTCCCCGCCCGAGGCGACGACGGTCCCGCCGGTGGGCAGCACGATCCCCACGTCGCTGACCCGCACCGACCGGACCGGCTCGACGGTGTCGGGGTAGTCCGAGTGGTACATGGCGGCAAGCCGGGTCAGGCCACCCTCCACGAGCTCCTGGACCACGAGGTCGGCGCTGCCGATGCCGACCTGCGGTCGCCCGGCGGCGGTGTCGTCGACCTTGACCACCACGACGGGCTCATCGGCGTCGTCCGGGTAGCCGGGCAGGCCGGTCAGCGGCCACGGCCCGGTCGTCGGGGTCGCCGGTGCCTGGCTCCCGCCCGGGTCGCTGCCGCCGGTGCACCCGGTGAGCAGGAGTCCGGCCAGCAGCACTGCGACGGTCAGGGGTCGGGTGATCCGCATCCGCGCAGTGTCGCATCCGGCGCTCGCGGCAGCGCAGGCACCGTCCGGGTCGTCCACGCGACACGAGCCGATGTCGGACCCCCCGGCTACGGTCGCGGGGTGTCCCGCTGCGGGGGCGGGCACGGCGGGCACGGCGGGCACGGCGGGCACGGGCACGGCGGGCACGGCGGGCACGCGGGCACGCGGCACAGCGGGCACGGCGGGCACCGGCACGGCGGGCACGGCGCGGACACACGAGGACGGCAAGGGGGTTGGTGGCGTGGAGGTGACGGCACTCCGGCTCCCCCTGTCGATCATGCTGCCCTGCCGGCCCTCCCCCGGGGCCCGCGCCGTCCCGCACAGCGTGATCATCGGCCCGGACTGGTCGGTGTTCACCGGCCATGACGAGGGGCTCGAGCAGATCGCAGCAGCCTTCGGCGGCGGGGTGTCCTGCATCCCGATGCTGCGCGCCACGCTCCCGGCGCTGCGGGTGTGGCACGAGCGGGCGACGCGGCGCAGCGGCCTGCTGATCCGGTCCGACGACTGGGGCGCGACCTGGGCAAGCTCATCCGGTGCCCGTGCCTGCTGCCCCGCCGCTGGCTTCCCGGACCCCGCCGAGGCGGCCGCCCATGTGCGCAGCCCGCGGCACGTGGCCACCGAGGTGGATTCGCCCCAACGGCAGCTGGGCCGGCTGGTCGCCGGGTTCGGCGCGCGGGCCGACCCCGGGCTCCCGACCCACCTGGGGATCGGCCCGCTGGGCTGCGACGAGGTGGCGGCCCAGGCGTGGGAGTGCGGCCTGCCCCCAGACTGGGTCGCGGACGTGCGCGGCGCGCTGGCCGCCGGTGGCGTGTCCGAGGTCGAGCGCGAGGTCCTGCTGGCGATCGCCCAGACGGGGGCCGACCCGGCCTGGGTGGCCGGGACCGCCGCCCAGATCGAGAGCGCCCGGGCGCACGCCCCGCCCGAGTCGGTCCTGCACTGGATCGCCTGGACGATCACGGAGCTGGACCGCCGCGCCCCCACGGTGCGGGCCCAGTGGGCCGCGCGCGGGGTCCGACGGGCCGACATCGTCGTGCTGTCCCGGGCCGGGTACCGACCCGCGGCGGCGCACGAGGTCGCCCACGCGTGGGGCATCTCGGTCCCGGGGGCCGCGCAGCTGCTGGCTCGCTGGGTGACGGCCGGATTCCGGCCGACCGCGGGGCAGCTGACCGGGGTCCGCGAGGTGGGGTTGGGCTTCCCACCGCCACCCCCCGGCCGAGCCGCGGTGGACCTGGTCTCCGGCGAGGTCGCCCGCCGGGTCCGAGCAGGGTGGGTCCTGCCGCCGGGCACCGACACGTCGGCGACCGCCCTGGCGATCGAGCTCGTGAGGTGCGGCAACGTGCGCACGACCGTGGCGGCCGTGCTGGGCCTCGTCGATGTCGGACCCCCGACGTAGCGTCCCGAGCCCAGGACGGACACCGGGGGCGCTGGCCCCCATGAGTGGCGGGAGGCGCCGATGGCGCGGGATCGGGTCGGGTACGAGCAGGTCCTCACGGCGATCGGGGCGTGCATCGCCACCCGGATCCCCTTCCTGCTGTGGGGGGAGCCTGGCGCAGGCAAGACCGCCGTCGTCGAGTCCGCCACCGACTCCGGGTGGCACGTCGAGACGCTGATCTGCTCGCACTACGAGCCGAGCGACTTCGCCGGCCTGCCCGTGGTCAGGGCCGGACGGGTCGACCTCGCCCCGCCGCAGTGGGCGGTCCGGGTCGCCGAGGAGCCGGGGCCGTCGGTGGTGTTCTTCGACGAATGGACCACGGCGTCGCCGGCCGTCCAGGCGGCAGCCCTCCGACCGCTCACGCACGGGCAGGTCGGGGCCCTGCGCCTGCCCGAGCGGGTGTCGTTCGGCGCCGCGGCGAACCCCGCCGACGTCGCCGCCTCCGGGTGGGAGCTGGCCGCCCCGACCGCCAACCGGTTCGTGCACCTGGAGTGGCGCCTGCCACTGGACGTCTTCACCGAGTCGCTGGTGACGGGAATGTGGCCGCGGATCGCCGTCCCGACCCTGGACGACGCCTACCCGGCCCGGGTTGCCACCGCACGGGGGCAGGTGGCGGCGTTCCTGTCCGTCCGATCGGCGCAGCTGTCGTCGATCCCGAAGGACGCGGCCGGCCGGGGGCGCGCCTTCCCCACGCCCCGAACGTGGGACTACGCGGCGCGGCTGCTGGCCGCCGTGGCCCCGCGGGACACGGAGGCTGCGCGGCTCCTCGTGCACGGGGCGATCGGCGCGCCCACGGGGCACGAGTTCCTGAGCTGGCTGGCCGCCCTCGACCTGCCCGACCCGGAGACCCTCCTGGCGCAGCCGGACGGCGACCTCCTGGCCGGCCTGCGCGCCGATCGCGTGCACGTGGCCCTGCAGGGCCTGCTCGCCGCGGTGTCGACGCGGACCACGCCCGAGCGCTGGGAGTCCGCCGCCACGGTGTGCGTGCGGGCCGCCGAGCTGTCCGGCGTCGACCCGGCCGTCCCGGTGATCCGCTCGCTGCTGCGGATCCGTCCGGCGCGAGCGGCCCTCCCGAGCGGCCTGTCGGTCTTCGCCGGGCCGCTCGCCCTCGCCGGGCTGCTCCCGTCGTGAGCCTCGACCCCGGCGCCGCGGACCTGCTGGCCGCCGCCAAGCTCTGGCTGACCAGCCCGCCGGTCGACGGCGGCGCACCGACCGGGGACATGCCCTACCTCTCAGTCGCCCTGTACGCGCTGGTCCCCATCCCCACCGACCGCGTGGCGAGCATGGCCACCGACCCCGCGTGGCGGCTGTACGTGAACGCCGACTGGCTGGCTGATCCCGCGCGGACCGCCCCGGAGGTGGGCGGACACCTGGCGCACCATGTGTGGCACCTGCTGGCCGATCACTCGGGTCGGGCTGTGGACGTCGGCGTGGGCCGGTCGACCGCGCCGCAGTGGCGGACAGCAGCCGACGTGACGGTCCACCAGCTGCTGACGGCCCTGCCCGGGGGCGCGGCGGCCGATCTGGCCGGCGCCGCCGAGCTGGGGCTGCCGCCCGGCCGGGCAGCCGAGGAGTACTACGCGATCCTCTCGCGCCTGCCGGCCACGGCCGGGGACGATCCGGACACGAGGGGTGATCCCGCGCCGGATCGCCGGGGCGGGCCCCCGCAGGAGCCCCCGGACGAGTCCTGCGGCTCGGGGTGCGACGGCGTGCACCGGTCCTACGAGCTGCCGGAGACCGCCGAGGCCGGGGGGTTGTCCGAGGTGGCGGCACAGGCGATCCGGTCGCAGGTCGCGATCGAGTTCCAGGCCTCCGCGGGTCGGGGGGACCTGCCGGGCGAGTGGGGTCGCTGGGTCGAGCCAGGTCCTCGACCCGGTCGTGGACTGGCGCCAGGTGCTGCACGCGGCCGTCCGGCGGGGCCTCGGCTGGGCCCAGGGCCACACCGACTACACGTACACGCGGATCTCGCGTCGCCAGGCCGCTGCGGGCCCGGTGATCCTGCCCGCGCTTCGCCGGCCCGTCCCCCGGGTCGGCATCGTCGTCGACACCTCCGGCAGTGTCGACGACGGGCTGCTCGCCCAGGCCCTCGGCGAGGTCGACGGCGTGCTGTCGGCCCTCGGGGTGGCCGACCCGCAGGTGACGGTCCTGGCCGTGGACGCAGCGGTCCACACCGTGGGACAGGTCCGGACAGCCGCCGCGGTGCGCCTGGCCGGTGGCGGTGGGACCGACATGGCCCTGGGCATCCGCGCCGCGGAGGACCTGCGCCCCCGGGTGGACGTCATCATCGTCCTCACCGACGGGGAGACCGGCTGGCCCAGCAGGCCGCCCGCAGTCCCGGTGATCGCCGTGCTCATCGCGCGCTCGCGCAACCGGCTGCCGCGCACCCCGGACTGGGTCCAGCGCGTCGAGTGCGTGCGATGAGGGCAGTTCGAACCCGAGGCTCACGAGCCGGCGACCCCCAGGCACCGAGCCGCGCGGCGCGACTCAGGGGCCCTTCGGCCGACTGCGCGGCGCGTCGTCGTCGCGCATCGCGGCGCTGAACAGGCCGAGCAACTCACCCACCTCGTGCTTGGCCTCAGCCGGGTGCCGGAACGGCACCTCCGGATGGACCTCGTAGACGTTGCGCCGGCCCACCCGACGGCGCGTGACGTAGCCGGCCTCCTCGAGGTCGCGGACGATCGCCTGGGCGGCGCGCTCGGTGATCTGGGCCTCATCCGCCAGATCGCGCAGCCGCCGGTCGGGGCGGCTGGCGATCAGCAGCAGCAGCCGCGCGTGGTTGGTCAGGAGTGTCCAGCGGCGCTGGGGGGCGGCGTCATCACCGGGCTCGGGCACGTACCCATGGTGCCCGAAGAACGACACGCTCGTCCTGCTTGACATACGAACTGCAATTCCGGCATTCTTCAGCGCATGTTGGCGATGAGACTCTCCAAGCTGCTCCTGACCGCTACTGCCGCGATGGCGGCCACGGCCCTGGTCGTGGTCCTGCTGGGGGGTGACCTGGCGGGCCCCCTGCTCCGCCTGACACCCCTGACCGCGACGCTGCTCATCCTCGTGACCGGCCTGGGCGCCGTGGTCTCGACCTACGCCGCGCGCAACCTCGAGGGCCAGCGGAGGCTGGGGCGGTTCGCCCTCCTCCAGGTCGCGCTGGTGGCCGGGCTCTGTCTCGTGGTGCTCGGCGCCAACCTCGTCGTGCTCGCCCTGGCGTGGAGTGCGGCCGGCGCGGCGATGGCCGCACTCGTCGGTCACGCCGGGACGCCGGAAGCGCGTGCGGCGTCGCGGCTGGTCGGCCGGCGGATCCTGGCCGGGGACGTGGCGCTGTGGCTCGCCGTGGGGTTCGCGTGGCTGGGCCTGGGCACGGTCCAGCTCGATGAGCTCGGCGGGGCCGCCGCGGCAACCCCCCTCATCGGCGCGATCGTCGCCGTGCTGGTGGTCGCCGCGGGGGCCGTTCGAAGCTCCCTGGCACCGTGGCACGGCTGGCTGCCCGAGACGGCGGAGGCTCCATCGCCGGTGAGTGCCCTGCTGCACGCCGGGTTCGTCAACGGCCTCGGGGTGCTGGCGCTGGTGCTGTGGCCCCTGATCGGCGGGTCCGCCCCGGCGCGGACGCTCGCCCTCGTCCTGGGCCTGGCGACCGTCGTCCTGGCGACCGCCCAGCACCGCGTGCGCCCCGACCTGAAGGGGCGGCTGGCGTCCTCGACCTCCTCGCAGATGGGCTTCATGGCCGTCCAGGTCGGCATCGGCCTGCCGGCGGGCGTGCTCGTGCACCTCGTGGGGCACGGGATGTGGAAGGCCTCGCTGTTCCTCGGCGCTGGCGGGGCCGTCGAGCGGGTGCGCTCGGCGCCGAACCTGCCGCCGGTGCGCGGCCGGGGTGCGGCAATCGTCGGGACGGCCCTGGCGGTCGGCACCGTGGCCGCCGCGGCGAGCGTCCCCCTGCCGGGCACCGAGTCCCTGTTCCACGCACCGGCGAGCACCCTGCCCGTCCTGGTGGCCGCGCTGGCGACCGCCGCTGCCGTGGTCGCGATCCTGCGTCAGCAGCGCGGGACGGTCGCGGTCGCCGTGGCGCTGGCAGCGGTCGCCGCCTACCTGATGGGGCTGCGCTGGCTGGAGGCGGCCACCGCGGGCACGTTCGGGCCCCTCGCCGCGTGGGGCGAGCCCGGGTCCGCCGGCGCGACGGCCGCGCTGGTGGCCACGGCGGCGGTCGGGATCGCCCTGGCGCTCGTCGATCGCCGCCTGCGCGCCGGACGCGCGCCGGCCATGGTGGCGAGGGTCGCGTCCTCGACCCTGCCCCGCGCCCGCGGCGCGAGGACCGTCGCGCCGAGCCTCGTGGCACCCGCCGGTCGGCCCGCCGACGAGGCGACGGCCGCTGCGACGGTGCCCGGCGCGGTGACTGCGGCGGTGGAGGTCGCCCGGGCCACGGTCGCCCCCGCCTGGCCTCTGCACTCGTTCGTGGCCAGCAACCCGCTGGCCGGGCTCGAGCTGCTGGACTTCAACGACGCGACCGGGATCGGGGCCCGCGCCTGGGGGGCGAATGCCGGCATCTCCGCTGCGCTGCTCAGGTCGGCCCTGGCGGACGGACGCGTGAGCGAGGCGGACGTGCGGGCCGTCGTCGCCGGGGCCGGCTTCGGCGACGGCATGGTCGGGCTGGGCGCCGAGGCGTCCATCGTGACCGAGGCCGACGTCGCGGTCGCCGCCCTTCTCACCGAGGGCCCACGCCCGCAGCCGCTGGACGCCCCCGGCCCCGATCGCGCCCGCATCGTCGCGGCACACCACTGCGCCCGCGTGTACGCCGAGACCGCCTGGTCGACCGGTGACACCAGCGTCTGGGCTTCGCTGCGCTCCTCCGGGACGGGGCTGGACGCCGCCCTCGGGGTCTCCGGCGCGGCAGCATCCATCTCCTCGCTGCCGGCCGATCCCCAGGAGGCCCTCGGCGAGCTGCTGGCCGCCAGCGGCCGGCCGCCCCACGAGTGGGCCGCGCTGCTGGGCGACGCGCTGGCCGCCGACCCCGGGTGGGCCGCCCACCTGGCGTGGCGCGACCGGGTCGGGATCCTGCCGGAGGGCGCGTACACCGACCTGCTCGCGGCGCGCGTCGCCCTCGCGGCGCTGGTGTCGGCCCCGGCGGATGACTCCGCTGCCGGATCCCGGCCGGAGGCGGGCACCGACCTGCGGTCGCTCGGGCTCGGTGCCGACGTCGACGAGGACACGCGCCGGCGCGCCGAGGAGGTCCTGGCACGCGTGCACCGCCGGGGCGTCGAGGCCCTGCGCCTGGCCGCCTGGGAGCGCTCCTACCGCACGCCCGTGCTCGGCGCGCTGGCGTCCCGCGGACGGGAGCTGGCGAACACCACGTCGGCCCTGATCGACCCGCACTCCTCCGGCGAGGCCGGACCGGATGCCCAGGTGGTCACCTGCATCGACGTGCGCAGCGAGCGGCTGCGCCGGCAGCTCGAGGCGGCCGGGCCGTGGGAGACCCTCGGCGCCGCCGGGTTCTTCGGACTGCCGTTCACCTACGTCGACGGCCAGGGCGCTGCCAGCGAGCGGCTGCCCGCACTGCTCCGGCCGGACCACGTCGTCGCGGAGACGGGCACCGCCAGCTCGGCAGCGACAGCCCTCGGCGCGGGCCTGCATGCCATCGAGGAGCTGCCGATGGCACCCTTCGCCCTGGCCGAGGCCAGCGGCTGGATCTCAGGGCCGCACGCCGCGCTGCGCACCTTCGCCCCCCGGCTCCTGCGGGCCCTGTCGCCGCGCCGACGGCCGACCGGCGACCTGCAGGTGGTCCGCAGCGGGGACACCGGGCACCGGGTTCGGCGTCGACGAGCTGGCCGATGCCGCAGCAGCGTTCCTGCGCACCACCGGGCTGCACTCCCCCGCCCGCCTCGTGGTGCTCACCGGTCACGAGGCGCACGCCGCCAACAACCCGCACGTCGCGGCGTACCAGTGCGGCGCCTGCGGCGGCCACGCCGGCGACGTCAGCGCCCGGGCGATGTCCCAGGCGCTGAACGATCCGCAGGTGCGGGCGGCGCTGCGGGACCGGGGCCTGGACCTGGCGCCGACGACCTGGTTCGTCGCCGCCGTGCACGACACCACGCGCGACCGGGTCGAGGTGATGGGCCAGGCCGTCCCGCAGGAGCACCGCGGCACCGTCGAGCGCCTGCAGCGGGACCTCGACCTCGCGGCCACGGCGGTCGCCCACGAGCGGTGCGGCCGCCCTCCCCGGGGGCATCCGCCCGGCGCGGCTGCGGGCCGGCCTGGACCGGCGGGCTGCCGACTGGGCGCAGGTCCGCCCCGAGTGGTCGCTGGCGCGCAACGCCGCGATCGTGATCGGCCCGCGTGCCCTGACCAGCGGGCTGGACCTCGACGGACGGGTCTTCCTGCAGTCGTACCGCCCCGATGCCGACGAGGACGGCAGCTCCCTGGACTTCCTCATGTCGGCCCCGCTGGTGGTCGCCCAGTGGATCAACGCCCAGTACTGGTGCTCGACGGTCGACCCCCAGGCCTACGGGGCCGGGGACAAGACCACCCACAACACGATGGCTGCACCCGGCCTCGAGGCTGCCCCCTGACGACGGTCGTCACCGGGGCCCGCGGGGACCTGCGGGTCGGGCTGCCGTGGCAGGCGGTATCGGCGACCGCGCCCGAGCGGCACGGCTGGGGCGAGGGGCTGCCGTTCCACGACCCGGTGCGGCTGATGGCCGTGATCTGCGCGCCGACCGAACGGGTGGAGGCCATCCTGGCCGCGCGCCCCGAGGTGGGGCGCCTGGTCCTGGGCTCGTGGATCGACCTCGTGGTCGTGGATCCGGCGAGCGGGGCGCTGCTGCGCCGGCACCCGTCGCGCGGCTGGATCCCCGTGGACGCTGCTGGCCCGGTCGTCGCGCCGGTCGCCGAGGTGCCCGCGAGCCCCGTCGATCAGGCCGACCCCGTGGCCCCGCGCGTGCGGTGACCGCTGGGGGTGGGCCCGCGCGTCACGCGACCGGGCCCACCCCGAGCAGGCGCCCCTCGAGGGCGTCGGCCGCAGCCCCGGCACCGCCGGCGCGCGCGAACGCCTCGGCCACACGCCTGGCCCCGCCGGAGCGCGACATGGCCACCCGGACCGCCCTCCGCAGGCGATCCGGGGTCAGCCTGCGGACCGGCAGGCGGGTGCCCGCACCGGCGACCTCCACGCGCCGGGCGACCTCGAGCTGGTCCCGGCCGAAGGGCACGGCACAGACGGGCACCCCGAAGGACAGGGCCTTCTGCGTGACTCCCATCCCGCCGTGGGTGATCGCGCAGACCGCGTGGGGCAGGACGAGCGAATGGGCCAGGAAGGGCTCGATCCGCGCGTTGGCCGGCAGCCGGCCAGCCGGCACCTGAGCAGCCGGGACCGTGGCGACCACCGCGACCGGCAGGTCGGCGAGCGCCTCGAGGGCCACCTCCACCAGGCGTCCGTCGTCCTGGAACTCCGAGGACGTGGTCACCAGGACGACGGGGTCATCGATCGCGTCCAGCCAGTCCGGTGGATCCGCGGGCGGCTCCCACGCACTGGCGCCGACCATCACGACGGAGTCCGGCCAGTCGGTGCGCGGGTACTCGAACGGCTCGGCGCTGAAGTAGAGCATCACCGGTGGGGTGCGGGTCAGGTCGTCCGTGCTGGTGAAGGCGGGCAGGCCCAGGCCCGCCCGCAGCTCGTTGAGCGGCGGGAGGAAGGCACGCCCCATGGCCCCCATCACCAGCGGGCGCAGCGCCCGGTCGCGCGCACGACCGACGGCCCCCCGGGCGGGGCGCAGGCCGGGACCGAACGGCGGCACGTCGCGGGAGCTCACCGTCAGGGGGTAGGGGCTGAACGCCGCCCAGGGCCCACCCCAGCGCTCGGCCGTGGCCATCGCACCCCATGCGTTGACGTCGACGACCAGCAGGTCGGGCGCCCCAGCGTCGATGGCTGCTGCGAGGTCGGACGCATCGATCGGGGCCCGTGCGGCGAACGTGGCCACGCTGCGCCGCAGCCGCTGCTGCGTGCCCCGACCCTGCCAGTCGTCGAGCACACGGGCCTCGACGGCTGGGTCGATCGCGCTGGCCGACAGCCCCATCTCCTCGAGCATCGCGACCTCGCTGGCCAGGGTGCGCACGCTGACCTCATGGCCGCGCTCCGCCAGCTCCAGGAGGATCGGCACGAGCGGGTAGAGGTGGCCCCGAGCGGGCGAGGTGTAGGCGAGGATCCGACTCATCAGGGGGCCTCCAGCAGCGGTGTGACGATCTCGACGAGTGCGCGTTCGGCCTGCTCACGGTCGAGTCCGCTGACCCTGCGCAGGCAGTGCCAGGCATGGACGTCGCAGACGGCCTCGAGCTGGGCCTGGAGGCGTTCCCGGTCCGGGCCGGTGCGCACCTCCAGCGCCGGGGCGAAGACCCGGGCGCACCACAGCCGATGCACCTCGCGCCCCCGCGCCACGATCCCGGCCAGGCCGGGCACGTGCGCCTCCTCCGCCAGCATCTTCAGCACCCGGTCGCCCAGCTCCTCGTAGTGGTCGACGAGCACCCGGACCGCGGCGGCGGTGTCGCCAACCGGAGCCTGCCCCCGCTGCGCCCCGATTCGTCCGGCCTCGCGCTCACCAGCGGCGGCGAGCAGGCCGTCCTTGCCGCCGAACCGCCGGATGACAGTCTGGGTCGAGACTCCCGCCCGTCGCGCGACCTCGTCCAGCGAGAGCCGGTCGGTCGGTGTCTCCCAGAACAGGTCGATCGCGGCGTCGAGGATGCGCTCGCCGGTCTGCGCCGCCGCGTCAGCCCGTACCGTCATCACGTACGGACGACTTTTCATGTGAGTGATGGTGACATGAATATGCCCCGGTCCGCAAGGCTGGGAGCCGGCGCCACGAACGGGTGACCGCCAATGGAGTGACCCCGCTCGTCCCGGCCACGGCGGCGACCGATGGACTAGCACCACCCATACCGAGGAGGACCCATGTCCAGGCTGGTCTCCCGCACGTTCTCGCTCATCGCCGTCGTCGGCCTGTCGGGCGCTGGACTCGTCCCGCTCGCCGGGGCTGCGCCCGCGACGATGACCGACCAGCCCAAGCTCTGCGCCGGCAAGCCCGTGACCATCGAGTCGGGGAAGCGCACCATCCGGGGCACCAACGGCGACGATGTCATCCTCGTGACGGGCTCGGGCAAGCACCGCGTCTTCTCCCGCGGCGGCGACGATGTCGTGTGCGGCTCGCCGGGCGTCGACATCGTCTACGGCGGCGCAGGCCACGACGTCGTGTTCGGCATGGCCGGCCGGGACCGGCTGCACGGCGGGCCGGGCCGGGACAGCCTCTTCGGGATGTCCGGCAAGGACCGGCTCTACGGCGACTCCGGCGACGACGACCTCAACGGCGGGTCCGGCGACGACAAGGCCTACGGCGGGTCCGACGACGACAACGTCATCGGAGGCTCCGGCGACGACCGGCTCACCGGCGGGCGGGGCGAGGACGAGCTCGACGGCGACGACGGCGACGACAAGGCGTACGGCGGCTCCAGCGACGACCTGCTCAAGGGCGGGCCCGGCCGCGACTACCTGCGCGGCGGCTCCGGCGACGACGCCGTCGACGGCGAGGACGGCGACGACCGCTGCTTCGGCGATCGGGGCGATGACCACGTCGGCGACGACCAGGACGGCCGTGACGACGACGGCGAGGACTCCGAGGACGGGGAGCACGGGCCCGAGAACCGCGACCTGTCCGACAACCACGACGACGAGGACAACGACCTCGACGATGACGCCGACGAGGTCGAGCACGAGGACGCGCAGCACGAGAGCGTCGACGACTGAGCCTGCCCACGTCACGGGCACAGCACGGCCACCAGCGGCCGGGGACCGGGGCAGTGCGCCCCGTGACCCGGCCGCTGCCGCGTGCCGGTGGGCGCCGCGCGCACAGGGGCTTTGGTCCCGAATCCGACGGGACGACGGTGACTACTGCCGATGCCCGCCTCGTGGCACCGTCGAAGGTGAGGTGAGGAGCCCCCATGTCACAGCCGGCCCTTGAAGTCTCCGATCTCTCGTTCTCCTACGGCGACAAGAGGGCCGTGGACGGAGTCTCGTTCGCCATCGCACCCGGTGAGGTCGTCGGCCTGCTCGGCCCGAACGGCGCGGGCAAGTCGACGACGATCAAGATGGTCATCGGCCAGCTCAAGCCGGAGTCGGGAGCGATCACGATCCTGGGTGGCCGGATGCCCGAGGACCGGGATGTCGTCCAGGCCCGGATGGGGGTCTGCTTCGAGGAGAAGAACCTGTACGCGGCGATGTCGGCGGCCGAGAACCTGACCTTCTTCGGCCGGTTGTTCGGGCTGAAGTCGATCGACGTGGACGGCCTGCTCGACCGGGTCGGGCTGCTGGACCGCCGCGACGACCGGGTCTCCTCGCTACAGCAAGGGGATGCGCCAGCGCCTGATGATGGCCCGCGCCCTGGTCAACACCCCGGACCTCCTGGTCCTCGACGAGCCCACCGACGGGCTGGACCCGGTGTCGGCGATCGCCGTGCGCGACCTCGTCCGCGCGGAGGCCGCACGGGGCGCTGCGGTGCTGCTGACCACGCACGACATGCATGAGGCCGACGACCTGTCCGACCGCGTGGCGTTCATCAACGCCGGGCAGATCCTCGTGATGCAGACCCCGGAGTTCCTCAAGCTCCAGCACGGCACCCGCGAGGTGACGCTGCGCACACGGACCGGCGACTCCGTCCGCGAGGAGGTCATCGCGCTTGAGGACCCGCAGACCGTCAGCCGCGTGGCCGCCGCGCTGACCGATCCGGACCTGCTCACCATGCACACCCGGGAGGCCACGCTCGAGGACGTCTTCGTCGCCTATGCGGGCAGGGGGCTGGCCGGATGAGCGCGCCCTCCGCTCGAGACCTCCGCGGTCGCCCCGCGGGCACCCGCTGCCGCACCGAGCGCGCCACACATCGTCCGCACGATCGTGGCCAAGGACGCGGTCGCGTTCCGGCGCAACCGGTTCCTCATGCTGATCACGTTCCTCGTGATCGTCGTGTGGGGGGTGCTGTACCAGTTCCTGCCGACGACCGTCGACGAGACGTTCTCCGTCGGCCTCGTCGTCGAGCAGGGCGCCCTGCCGCCGGAGGTGGACCTCTCCCCCGCGGCGCTGGAGACCCAGGACGGGACCGGGGTCCGGGTCACCACCTACCCGGACGCCTCGTCGCTCGAGGCCGCCGTCGACGCCGGCGACGAGGTCCAGGCCGGCCTGGTCATCCCGGCGGGCTTCGCCGCCGAGCTGGCCTCCGGAGCCACCCCGTCGGTCACGCTGATCATCCCGGCGGGCCTGCCGCCGCAGTTCGAGGCGATGCTGCGCTCGGCGGTCGCCGAGCTCGGCTACGCCCTGAGCAACACCCCGGCACCGGTCGACCTGGCGACCAGCACGACCATCGTCGGCACGGACCGGGTGGGCGACCAGCTCTCGCTGGCCGAGCAGATGCGCCCGCTGCTGCTGATCGTCGTGCTGATGATGGAGGTGTTCGCCCTCGCGACCCTCGTGGCCGGCGAGATCTCCGAGCGGACGGCCGTCGCGATCCTGGCCACGCCCGCCACCGCCGGCCAGCTCATCGCGGCCAAGATGCTCCTCGGCACGGTCCTGGCGTTCTCCGAGGCGGTGCTGGTCGGCATCCTGATCGGGGCGTTCGGCACGAGCCCGGTGATGATCCTGGTCGCCCTCCTGCTCGGCTCGATCGTGGTCACCGGCCTGGGCCTGCTGGCCGGCTCGTTCGGCCGTGACTTCATGGACACCCTGATCCTCGGGATCCTCCTGATGATCCCGCTGATGATCCCGGCGATGGCCGCGCTGTTCCCCGGCGCCGGGCCGGACTGGGTGAAGCTCATGCCCACCTACGGGATCGTCGAGGTCGTGGTCGGCGCCAGCGCCGGGACGATGACCTGGGCGGATGCGGCAGTCCCGCTGCTCACGCTGGTCGGCTGGGGGCTGGCCCTCGGCGCCCTGGGCGCGGTGGCCCTGGGCAGGAGGGTGGCGCGGCTATGACGACATCGCTGGCACCGATCCCGACGACACCGGCACCGCCCGGCGCAGGCAGGCCGAGCGGCTCGGCGATCGGTCGGGTGGCCACCATGCTGGGCCGGGAGCTCAAGCTCGGCCCGCGCTCCCCCGTGGTCCTGCTCGCGGTGGTCATGCCGCTGCTGATGACGTTCCTGGTGGCCTCGGTCTTCGGCGGCCTGCTGGAGTCCGAGCCGCGCCTGGGCGTGCTCTCCCCCGACCCGACGGCGATCACGTCCTCCGCCGAGGCCACGGAGGGGATCCGCGCGGTGGCCTACGACAGCGAGGAGGCGATCCGTGCCGACGTCGCCGACCACGACCTCGACGCCGCGCTGCTGCTGCCCGCCGGGTTCGACGCGGCCGTGGCCGCCGGCGAGCCCGTGCAGGTCACCTACCTCGTCTCCGGCCAGGGCGCTGGCCTCCGACCGGGCGGTCCTGGCCGCGACTGTCACGGCGATGGTCCGCGAGGTGGCCGGCGAGGAGGCTGGCGTGGAGGTGACCGTCGTTACCGTCGGGGCCGAGGACTTCGTCCCGATGGGCGACCGGCTGATCCCTCTGCTCGTCGTCTACGCGGTCGTGGTGGCCGCGCTGTTCGTGCCGGCCGCGTCGATCCTCGACGAGCGGGTCAAGGGCACGCTCAACGCCGTGCTGGCCACGCCCGCCTCGATGGGCGAGGTGCTGGCGAGCAAGGCGCTGTTCGCCTCGGTCCTGTCAGTCCTGATGGGCGTGGTCACGCTGGTGATCAACCAGGCGTTCTCCGGCGAGGTGCTGGGCATCGTGCTGGCCCTGGCGCTGGGCACCGCGATGCTCGTGCAGCTCGGACTGGTGCTGGGACTCTGGGTCAAGGACATGAACACGCTCTACACGTGGATCAAGGCCGGCGGGATCCTGATCGTCCTGCCCGGACTGCTGGCGCTCTTCCCCACCCTGCCTGAGTGGATCGCGAGGATCGCCCCGACGTACTACTTCCTGCAGCCCATCTACGACCTCTCGGTCGGCGGGGCGACCCTGTCCGACGTCCTGCCCACGCTCGGGATCTGCCTGCTGATCACGGTGGCGCTGTTCCCGCTGCTCCGGTGGTCGGCACGCACGACCGAGGAGCACCGCCTCGAGGGCTGAGCGTGCCGGGCACGCCCCGGCACCGGGCCACTGAACCGCCCTCTGCTGTCGATACCGCCCATCCGATCGTCGGATTCGACAGCACAGGCGGCGCAGCGGGCCATCGGGGCTGGGTCGGCTGTGGACACGGGGACGGTGGGCACGTGCGGGGGACGTGGCCGTGCGGGAACATGGGCTCACGGCCAGCGAGCGGAATGGGGTACCCGGTGGACACGCCCTTCACGATCTACACGACCCCGTGGTGCGGGTACTGCGTGCGGCTCAAGCGCCAGCTCGACCGCGAGGGAATCCGGTACTCGGAGGTGGACGTCGAGTCCGACCCCGAGGCCTGCGAGCTGGTCGAGCACATCAACGGCGGCTGGCGGCTGGTCCCCACCCTGGTGTTCGCCGACGGCGAGGCCCTCATCAACCCGACCCTTGCCGAGGTCCACGAGCAGCTGGCCCGGATGTCCGGCTGAGGTCCGGGCCGGCTCGGCACCGTGTCGAGCCGAACCAGCCGACGCGGACCGGACCCACCGGTCTGGGCCGCGCCACCCGGTGGGCGGGGGGGTCCCTGTCCGGCGCCGCTCATGCGTATGCGACCGTGGGCGCCATGTACCGGCAGTTCGACCTCCTCGCTGCCGATTCCACCCGGCTGACCGCTTGGCGCAACGGCAACGAGGACGGTCCCCGCGTCCTGATCTGCAACGGCATGGGCGTGCCGCCCGAGTCCTGGCCACGGCTCATCGCCGACGACTGCCGCTACCAGGTCGCCGGATGGAACCATCGCGGGGTCCTCGGCTCGGATCGCCCCGCCGACCCGAGCCGGATCGAGATCGCCGACCACGTGTCCGATGCGGTTGCCCTGCTCGACGCCCTTGACTGGCCCGACGCGATCCTCGTGGCCTGGTCGCTCGGGGTGAACGTCGCCTTCGAGCTGGCCAGCGAGTACCCGGACCGGGTGGCCGGCCTGCTCTCGGTGGCGGGGGTCCCCGGGGGCACGTTCGACACGATCCTCGCCCCGCAGCTCGTGCCCCGCCCGCTGCGCCGCCCCCTCGGCCTTGGCCTCGTCCGCACCGGCCGGGCCCTGGGCTCCCCGCTGAACCTGCTCAGCAGGGTGGTTCCCAAGGGACGGCCGTTCGCCGAGCTGATCCGGCACAGCGGGATCGTCCTGCCGATCGCGGACGTGCGGGACGTGCAGCCGTGGGTCGAGTCCTTCTTCGGCCAGGACTGGGACTGGTACTTCAACCTCGCCCTGGCCCTGGAGCGGCACGGCCGGATCGACCCTTCGTTCATCGAGGTCCCGGTCACGATCGTCGCCGGTGCGGTCGACGCGCTGACCTCACAGGGCGACGTGCTGGCCTATGCGCGGGAGATCCCGCATGCCGAGGTGCACCTGCTGCCCGGCTCGCACTGCGTGCCGCTGGAGTACCCCGACCGAATCACCGAGATGCTCGACGGGCTGCGCGACCGGGTCGAGGCCTACCGAGCCGGGCAGTCGTACCTGGCGCGGTGGCGCGACCCGGACGTGACCTGGGTCGAGCAGGTCGGGGCTGAGTCGAACGCGGTCGGCGCTGGGCCGGTCACGGGCCCCGACGCCGAGGCCACCGTCGTGGTGGACCTGCGCGACGGCGCACCCGCCTGAGTCGACGCCCTACGCCCCCGGCCCGGCCCGGGGCGCCCGGCCCCGCCCGGGCCCCGCCCGGCCCCGCCCCGGCCCGCCCCGCCCCGCCCGCCCCCGGCCCGCCCGGCCCCCGCCCGCCCCGGGTCTGCCCGCCCCCGGCCCGCCCGCCCCGCCCGCCCGCGGCTCCCGTCTCCCGTCTCAATCTGGTGCCGTGTGCACCTTCTAGGGTCGCTTCGGCACCAGATTGCGGGGAGCGGCGGCTCAGCCCCGGGCCACGTCGCGGCGCACGACCACCCAGTCGCCCATGTCCCGGGTGACCGTGAACCCGGCACTCTCGTACATGCTCAGCGGGCCCTTGTAGAAGGCGGCCGCCCACGGAAGGCCGTCGGTGTCGGCATCGGGGCGAGCCGGGTAGCCCTCCACCCACGGCGAGCCCCACCGCCGGGCCGCGTCCAGCGCCCCGGCGAGCAGCGCGCGGGCCACGCCCTGCCCCCGATGGTCGGGGTGGATCACGAAGCACATCACCACCGCCGGCTCATCGCCCGGATCGACGATGGCCTCGGCGAACCTGCGCAGGTTGGGGATCCGGCTCCGGGGCGCGACGTTGCACCAGCCGATCGGATCCCCGTCCAGGTACGCCAGCAGGCCGTGGGCCCTGCCCGACCGGATCAGGGCCGCGCGGTCGGCGCGGTGCCGGGAGCCGTCCTCCTCCGGGTCGAACGGCTGTCCGGCGGGGGCGTCGTAGAACGCGCAGTAGCACCCGGCCCAGTCCGGGAACTCCCGGAAGGCGTCATCGAACAGGGCGAGGTAGTCGTCGACCTGCTCGGGTCCGAGTTCGACGATCTCGAGGTCGGCAGCCATGCCACCGACGGTAGCGGGGCCCTGAGCCGGAACACGGATCGGCCGGCTCCCGCCCACGCGGCACGCGGCGGCAGGACAATCGCGGGCCGACACCCCACGATTCACCCGAGGAGGACCCCATGGACCGAGAGCAGTTGCGCGCGCGCCAGGCACCGTTGAAGGTGCGCTACGCCGAGGACCCGGGTGCTGCCCGCACGGAGGTCGCCGCGCACGGCGCCTTCAGCGATCCCGGCATCACGTGCACGGTCACCACGTGGGCCGGTGAGGTCCGGGCTGGGCTGCATCGGGCGACCGGGGGCGATGGGGCGGATGCCTGCTCAGCCGACATGCTCCTGCAGGCGCTCGTCGGCTGCCTGGGGGTGACCATGCGAAGCGTCGCAACGGCCATGCGGCTGGAGGTCCGCGGCGCGTCGTTCGTCGCGACGGGCACCTTCGACGCCCGCGGAACACTCGGCCTGAGCCGGGAAGTCCCGGTCGGGATGACGGACATCACGATGACAGCCGCCCTCGACACCGACGCGACCTACGAGCAACTCGCTCGCCTGGCCGAGCTGACGGAGAGGTACTGCGTCGTCGCCCAGACGCTGACGCCCCGGCCGACGCTGACGGTCGTCCGGGCCGGCGTGGCGGAGGCCGCGCCAGATTGACGGCGGCCGACCCTGGGCCCGTCGGCGTCGCACCGTCGGCGAATCTGGTGCCGTACCAGCCCTCTATGGTCCGTCGGGCACCAGATTGCGGGAGGTGCGCGCTGCCCGGGCGCAGCGAGGCTCAGCGTGCCCCCGCCGGGGCCGCCGACCCCAGCCATGCCACGGCGAGGCCAGCCGGCCCCCGTCAGGCTCAGTCCGAGTGGTACTTGAACGACACGCTCAGCTTCACCCGGAAAGTGATGCCGCCGTCGCCGAGGTCGATGTCCATCTCGGTCACCTCAGCGACGCGCAGGTCGCGAAGGGTCTCCTTTGCGGTGTTGATGGCGCCGGTGGCCGCAGCCTCCCACGACTCGGTGCTGGTGCCGATGATCTCGGTGACCTTGTAGACGCTCATGCGTTTCCTTCCTCGCGGGTGCACCTCCATCCTGTCCCCGGATGACGGTGCGTTGCAGGGGCAGGCGGGCCTGCGGGGGCGGCTTCCTGCCGGGCCGGGCCCACGCGAACCGGAGGAGTCCGGCGTGGGGTTGCAGGCGTTCCAGCGCCGGCGGCCACCGGCTGGCACGCCTCCGGCCCGGGCCCCTCTCCGCGTTGAGTGGGTCACCCGTTCGGCGTAGCGTCGAAGGGCGGATATCTCCGCCACGACCCCGAGGTGGCCCCATGTCCAGAACATCGATGCAGCCCCTCCGCCGCCTCCGGGCGGTGCTGATCCTCCCGCTGGCCGTGCTGCTGGCCCTGGTCGGCCCGGCGGGGTCCGCCGGAGCGGCCAAGAAGGCGCCGCACCCCGAGCTGACGGTGATGACCCGCAACCTGTACCTGGGCTCGAGCCTGGCCCCGGCGATCGAGGCCAAGACCCTCGACGAGCTCGTGGGCGCCGTTGCCGAGATCTACGGGACCGCTGTATACACGGACTTCCCGACCCGCGCTGGTGCCATCGCGGCCGAGGTGGCGGCCACGAGCCCTGACCTGATCGGCCTGCAGGAGGTGTCCAACTGGACGGCTGCGGCGACACCGCTGGCCCCGGGTGCGGCCCCGGCCAGCTTCGACTTCCTGGCGATCCTGCTGGCTGCGCTCGATGACGCGGGCCTGTCGTACTCGGTCGCGGGCGTGGTGGACAACGCGCTGATCGGGCCCCTGCCCCTGATCGCACCGGACTTCGGCTGCCGGACGATCACCGCGACCCCGGGTGGTCCGGTCCCGGACTGCGTGGTCACGTTCGCCGACCGGGACGTGATCCTGGTCAACGACGACACCGCCGGGCTGAACGTGGGCTCGGCGCGCGCGGGCCGGTACGCCACCCAGCAGGTCCTGAACACTCCGGCCGGGCCGCTCTCGTTCGACCGCGGCTGGGTCGCGGTGAACGGCCGGTACCAGGGCAAGTCGTTCCGTTTCGTGAACACGCACCTCGAGACCGAGGACTTCCGGGCGGTGCAGCAGGCCCAGGCCGCCGAGTTCCTCCGGGGGCCGGCCAAGGGTGGCCAGGTCATCGCCACGGGCGACTTCAACTCCGCCGCTGACGGGAGTCAGACCACCTCGTACGCCCAGCTCACGGCACCCGCGGCCTTCACCGATGCCTGGACCGTGAACTCCGGCGACCCGGGCCTGACGTGCTGCCAGAACTCCACCTTGACCAACGCGACGTCGACGTTGCGATCCCGGATCGACCTGATCCTCACCCGGGGACCGATCCGCCCGCTCAGCGCTGAGGTCGTCGGTGACGTCCCGTTCCAGGCCACTCCCCCGCTCTGGGCCTCGGACCATGCGGGCGTCGTCGCCACGGTCCGGATCCGGTAGCGCCACGCCCCAGCAACCTGGTGCCGGACGAACCTCCTGGAGTCGTCATGGCACCAGGTTGTGGGGCTGCCGCACCCCGGCCCCGGCGGAGCTCGGCGCGGTTCCGCTGCTCGCTCGGCTGGACGCTGTCGTCGGGGCCGTCACGTAGGGCGGTCGGTCGGCGCGTACCCGGCACCTGTCCGGGTCGGCCGGATCACGTGATCGGCTTGGCGATGACCACGATGTTGTCCTCGTAGCCGCCGGCCGCGGGCAGGTAGCGCCCGCCGCAGGTGACCACGACGAGCCGGTGGGCGACGTCGGGGTCGAACAGCCGGTCGGTCGGAAGGGCGGCCTTGGCGATGCGCTCCACGCTGGTGACCCGGTAGCGCAGCCGCTGCCCGTCCGGGCCGGTCACGACAATCCGGTCGCCCCGCTGCGCGCCGGCGAGCTTCGCCAGCGGGCCGACGCCGTAGCGCTGGGAGTCGACGTGCCCGCCGAGCACCGCCGATCCGCGATCGTCGCCGGGCACGGCGCCGAACCTGTACCAACCGATCTCACGGGGGTCGTCGGGCAGCTCCATCTGTCCGTCGCGGCGCACGCCCGTCGCGACGATCGGCATGTCGATCCCGACCCCGGCGAGGCTCACGCGGCGCGGGGGCTCGACGTTGTCGGGGGCCGGGATCCTCGTGGCGTCGGTGAGGGGCACCGCATCCGCGGCCGGGAGCCGACCGGCGGGCTCCTCCCCGGGGCCGGCGGGGCCGGCGGGCTCGCCGGGCTCGGTAGCGAGGGCGCCGACCTGGCCCTCGGCCGACGTCGTCCGCGGGAGGTCCCCCCCGACGGAGCCGTGGGGCGCGAGGGCCCAGGCGCCCAGCGAGACGACGACGAGCACCAGCGAGGCCACGAACGTGGCGGCTGCGCCGGTGCGGCTCATCGTCTGGTCCCCTCTGGTTGCTTCGATGCATTGTCGTACCGATGGTGACGAGGGGGGCGGGCGATGTTCCGCCCACCCCCCTCGCGGCCTTGCGGGTGCCTCAGCGCTCGACGCGGACCAGTCGACGGCCGGAGAGCGCCACACCGGCGATGCCCAGGCCAGCGGCCATCAGCAGCCAGGCGGCACCGTTGCCGGTCGCGGCACCGGACTCGCCGCCGGGGACGCCGCCGGGAGCCGAGTGGCCCAGGGCGACCGTCTGGACGGCGACCTGCAGGTCCTCAGCGGTACCCCACGCGTAGGCGATGGTGTTCTGGCCGTCCGCGATCGGGACTGCGTCCAGGGCCGGGGTCGTCGGCACCGCGGTGCCGCCGGCCTGGATCTCGACGCCGTACTCACCGGCGGGGAGCTCGGCCGGGCCGATCTCGTCGCCGTTGCTGAAGCTGCCGACGCTGTCGCCATCGACCAGGACGTCGACCTCGGGGGCCTGCGCCACGTGACGGGCGGTCAACTTGCCGGAGCCCGCAGCGGCGGCCTCGGTGTCGTTCACGAAGGGGGTCGCCGTCGGCTTGCCGTCGGCGTCGAGGTGGGCGACCACGGTGTAGCTCATGCCACCCTCGACGGAGACGTCGGCGGGGCCGATGATCGGATCGGCGTCGCAGTTGGTCGTGGGCTCGTCGGCGACGACAGCGATCGTGTAGGTGCCCGGGGGCAGGTCCAGCGGACCGGCGAGCGTGCCGGGCTTGAAGTCCGCGATGAGCTCCTCGCCGTTGGCACAGACGTCGACGACAGCGTCGGGGACGCCGTGCAGGACCGAGACGCTGGCCGTCTCGGCCGCGGCGGCGGGGAAGGCGAACACGGCGCTGGCGGCAACTACGGCGCCGGCACCGATGACTGAGGTGGTCTTGCGCATCGTTCCTCCTGGGTGTCGTGGAGCCCTGAGCGAGCCCTCACCCCCTTCTTCTGACGCGAGCAGGAGGACGGATGCACAATTAGTGCACAAGTTCTGCCGGGGATGCGCTCCGCCGCGGCTCGGTGATGTGTGTCACGCCTCCCCCGCACTATGGGGATCTCCCACCCGACCGACGCCCGGACCACCCCGGTGTCCCACCCGAAGAAGTTGATGCCCGTGCACGTCAACGCCCACCTCGATGTCGACCTGGTCGCGGTCGAGACCATCACGCCCCGCCCCTACCCGTCCCCCATCACCCGCGCCGCCACCACGTCCCCGCCGACCCCGCGCAGGGTGGCCGGATCGGCGACCACGACCAGCAGGTCCCGGGCCCGGGACAGCCCCACGTACAGCGTCTCCCGGGCCGTGGCCGGGTCGCGGAACCCGTCCACCGCGAGCACGACCGCAGGCCGTTCCAGCCCCTTGAACCCGGCCACCGTGGAGAAGAACATGTCGTCCTCGTCCCAGAACGAGTCCCAGTAGCCTTCCCGACCGAGCAGCTCCACCCGGTTGATCTGCTCGTCATGGCGGTGCTGGGTGGTCAGCAGCACCACATCGCGCGCCAGCCACCCGTCGCCAAGGAGGTCCACCGCGACCTCGCTGGCCACGTCGATCGCCGACTCGTCCGTGGCCGCCACGAACCGCACCGGCGGCCCCGCACCGCCGAGCAGCTTCGGCGCCGGGGACGCCAGGGGCACGAACACCGCGCCGATCTGGCGGGTGTTGCGCAGGTTCTCGCTGAGCTCCAGCGGGACCAGGCCCAGGTCGGCGCCGCCCTCCCGGTCGAAGATCCGCTGCTGCTCGTCGGTGAACACCGCGATCCTCGCCGCCCGCGGATCGCGCTGCGCCGCCAGCAGCGGCTCCCACCACGAGGCCAGGAAGTCCTGCGCCTCGTCGACGACCAGGGCGTCGAACCGGCCCACGTCATCGAGGCGCCGGGCGAGGTCGAGCATCTGCGCGGGCAGCTCGTCCTCCCAGTAGTCCGCGCCGCGACCCTCGGCGATCCGCGCGCCCCAGTCGACGCCCAGCGCGTGGAACGTGCGCACCTTCACGTTGCGGCGCAGGGGCTTGCGCCACTGGGCCGACCCGCCGGTCGACCCAGGTCGCCAGCCCGCGCGAGTAGCACACGAACGCCACCCGGTGGCCCTCCTCCGCCCAGCGCCGCGCCTGCTCCATCGCCAGCCACGTCTTGCCCGTGCCCGGACCGCCGGCCACCTCGAAGCGCGGGATCCGCCGCGCCATGTCCAGCACGCGGAACTGGTCCTCGGTCAGCCGGTCGCAGTGCTCCTCGCGGACCTCCTGCAGCCTGGCGACGTCGGCCTGCGGATCGCCCCGGCCCCCGATGAGCTCGGCCGCGAGGTCGACCTCATCCAGCCCGGGCCGCTGGTGCGGCTGGGTGGCGAGGTTGGACTGCAGCAGGTCGTAGATCCGGCCTGCCGCATCGGGCAGGTCCCCCTTGTCGATGATCCACGCCCTCGGCAGCCCGGGCGAGGGATCCTGAGGCCCAACAGTGGTGTCCGGGAGCGCCGCCATGTGGACCATGCGGGGTCGCCCGCCCTTCCAGCGCGGGTGGCCGGCGAGGAAGCGGCTGACCAGGTACTTCTCCGAGTTCGCCTGCTCATCGAGGTCGATCGCCTTGTCGCCCTGCGCGGTCCGCTGCCACCACTGGCCCTCGGCCCGCCAGACCTGCCCGCCCTTGACCTCGATCACCGCGAACCCGGAGTCCGGCAGGCCCACCACCAGGTCGGCCTCCCAGTCCCCGTCGTGGCCGGTGAACCGGACGTTGGCCAGCAGCACGCTGCCGTCGGGGAGCTGGTCGCGGAGCTTCGACCAGACCCTCCGCTCAGCAGGCGAGGCGAAGTTCGGCTCAGCCGGGATGCAGCGCGCGGTCATGTGCTCCCCTCCTCCGGGGCCACGGTACAGAGGTGCCCGCCCGCCGGCGGCGCCAGCGTGCCGCGGGCGGCCCCGAACCGGATGCGTTGGCGCGGTCTGCCGGGGCCCGCGGCGCTAGGGTTCCGGCCGTGAAGCCGTTCCTGCTGCTGGCGATCCGCCCGGAGGACGTCGCCGCCGACGACGAGTACGCGGCGATGCTGCGCTGCGCCGGCCTCGACGAGCACCAGTTCCAGCGCATCCGCCTCGACCGGGCCCCGCTGGGCGCCTTCGACCTCGACGACTGGTCCGGGATCATCCTCGGCGGCGGGCCGTTCCAGGTCAGCGACCCGCAGGACTCCAAGTCCCCGGTCCAGCAGCGCGTGGAGGCCGACATCGCCGCCGTGCTCGACCAGGTCGTGGCCCGCGACTTCCCGTTCCTCGGCGCCTGTTACGGAATCGGGACCCTGGGCCACCACCAGGGCGCCACGATCGACCGGACGTTCGGCGAGCCGGTCGGCGCGATCCACGTGCGGGTCACCCACGAGGGCGCGGCGGATCCCCTGTTCGAGATCGCCGGCCCCCAGTTCGGTGCCTTCGGCGGGCACAAGGAGGCCGTCTGCCACCTCCCCGAGCACGCGGTCACGCTGGCCTCGTCGGAGGCCTGCCCGGTCCAGGCGTTCCGGGTCGGGTCCCGCGTGTACGCCACGCAGTTCCACCCCGAGCTCGACCTCGACGGCCTGGCCACCCGCGTGGAGACGTACAAGCACGCCGGCTACTTCCCGCCCCACCGGGCCGAGGAGATCGTGGCCGAGGCGCGGGCGAGCGGGGTCACCGAGACACCGAACTTCCTCGGCCGCTTCGTCGAGCTGTTCGCCGACGGGGGCTGAGACCACCCCGGGGACCCGCGAAGGGGCTATGGTCGCCCACACCGGGAGCGAGGAGGGGGCATGGGTACTCGGACAGCGTTCCCACGCACGGCACGGACCACCTGGGCGCCGGCGCGCCGCGGCCTCCCGGTGATCCCGCTCGTCATGGTGCTGGCCGCCTGCTCGTCCTCCGGCCCGGCCGACGTCGCGTCGGGCCAGTACCGGCTCTACGCGACCTCGTCCTCCGGCCAGCCGCTGCCCCCTGACGTGAGCCTGGTCATCGAGGACTCGGCCCTCACCCTGACGTCCGGCTCGGAGAAGCGGACCTTCATCCTCGGCGAGCCGGGCACCGAGTACACGGTCTGCCCGCCGTCGGGCACCGGTGCGCCCCAGCCGCTGGGCGGTGCGATGTCGATCGGGGACCTCGAGCTGGCCGAGGCTGCGGCGTTCGGGGACTGCGGCACCACGAAGCCCGAGCGGATCACCGTGGTCGACCTGTCCTCCGTGGACGGGGGCAACCAGTTCCCCTTCCAGCGCTGGGCCGAGTTCTGCTCCATCGCAGACCCCGACTGCTCCTAGCCGACACCGCGCCGGAGGACCCATGGCCCGTCGACTGTTCTCGCCCCGACGCTGGACTCCCCCCGGCGCCCCAGCTGATGGGGGCCGCACGGCCGTGACCGGCGAACTCGTGGTCGCCAGGCGCCTGGCCACCGGCGGACACGGCCCGGAGGACGTCGTCTTCGATGCCCGCGGCCGCGTCCTGGCCGGCCTCGAGGGCGGGCGGATCGTCGCCCTCGACCCGGCGACCGGGGCGCGCGAGGAGCTCGGTACCACGGGCGGCCGGCCCCTGGGCCTCGAGCCCTGCCCCGACGGCACCGTCCTGGTCGCCGACCACGATCGCGGCCTGCTGCGCGTGAGCCCGGGCGGCGCTGTCGAGGTCCTCGTCGACACCGTCGACGGCGACCGCCTCACGTTCGCCAGCAACGTCGTCCAGGGCCCGGACGGCACGATCTGGTTCACGACCTCGACGTCACGCTGGGACCTCGCGCACTACCGAGGCGACATGCTCGAGCACTCCGGGACCGGTCGACTGGTCCGCCGCGACCCGGACGGCACCGTGACCACCGTCCTGGCCGGCCTCGACTTCGCCAACGGCGTCGTCCTGGCCCCGGACGGATCCCACCTGCTGGTCGCCGAGACCAGCGGCTACCGGGTCCTGCGCCACTGGCTGGCTGGTCCGCAGGCGGGCCGGACCGAGCCGTTCGTGGAGAACCTGCCCGGCTTCCCGGACAACATGAGCCTGGGCAGCGACGGCCTGCTCTGGGTCGCGATGGCCGCGCCGCGCAACGCCCTGCTCGACCGGCTGCTGGCGCTGCCGGGCTTCCTTCGCGTGGTGGTCTGGAACCTGCCGGAGGCCGTCCAGCCGAAGGCCGCCCCGATCGCGTGGGTGATGGCCTTCGACCTCGACGGCACCGTCGTGCACGATCGGCGGACCGCCGACGGCTCGTACGGCTTCGTCACCGGAGTCGCCGAGCGCGACGGAACGCTGGCCCTGGCCAGCCTCCAGGAGGACACGGTCGCGATCGTGGAGCTGCCCGACCGATAGCGACCGCCCGGCCGGGGCAGCCCGCTGGGGACCGCTGTCGGGGCAGCCCGCCAGGGAGGTCACCCGTGCCGGCTGTCGGCCCACCCACCGCGGTCACCGCACGGCCGCTCCCAGGGCCGACTCCGTATCCGGGACCGTGGCCAGGACCCACGCGGCCGTCTCGGCGGTCACCGGGTCGGGCGCGTTGCTGAACCGCCGGGCCTCCCGCCTGGCCCGACTGGGCGCCACCGAGGCCAGCGCGTGCAGGGCGCAGGCCCGCAACCACCGGTCCAGCCAGAGCTCCAGGGGATCCTCGACGATCTCCACCAGGAGCAGCTCCGCCTCGTCGGGGACCGCACCCTGGGCGTCCGCGGAGAGCTGCGCCCGCCGCTGCCCGGCGTCCAGCGTCGGGTCGACCAGCGCCACCACCTGCGGGAAGGCGGCCCTGCCCACCGTGACCTCGAGCGACTCGAGGGCCAGCGCGCGGTTGCCGTCGGCCGCCCCGAGCTGGCCCACGGTCCGCACGATCGCGACGGGGTCGTGGAGCAGGCACAGCAGCCACACCGACCGCTGCGTGGCGCGGGTGACCTCGTCGGCCAGCCCGCGCTCGACATGCTCGGCCCCCGGCTGACCCCTGAGGACCTCGAGGGCTGCCAGGACCCGCGACAGCCGCTGCGCCTCGGCCGTCAGGGCGGCACGCACCTCGCCCCGCTGCTCGACCGGCACGGGGCCACCCACCGCGAGGGCATCGAGGACCACGTCGGCGAGCTCCTGGTCCGGGTGCCCGAGGTGGCACACGAGGACCGATCGAGCCACGGGGGAACGGGACTCCCCCAGGGATGCGACGAGTCGGCGCACGGCGGGCTCGGGGAGGTCGGCGGTCCCGCCCAGCGCCGCATCGACCGCACCGGCCAGCGAGTCGGCGTTGGCGCTGAGCGCATCCGGGAGCTCCGGGGGCGGCGATGACGCCCCGGCCAGCGCCACGAGCCCGGGCGCGAAGGCGGGGTCGGGCAGGGCGGCCGCCGCCTCGAGCGCGCCGGGCACCTGATCGGGGTCGCCTCCCCTGAGCGCCTCCGCCCAGCGCTGCGTCGCCCGCGCGCGCTCGGCGCTGCCGGCGGTACCGGCCAGCGCGATGTCCACGGCCGTGCGGACCCGCTCGTCGGGATCGTCGCGCAGGGGCTGCAGCGCAGGCACGACCCATGCGTGGTCGATCGAGGAGCGCATCGCCCGGCCAGCGGCGGAGACGGCGACCAGCCGGCGCTCGGGGTCCGGATCCGCCAGCGGACCGGCCACCCGCAGGGCGAGGTCGGGCGCATCGGCGTCCGCGAGCACGTCGAGGCCCAGGCGCAGGTCGCGCAGGTCGCCGTCGTCGACCAGGGCCTCGATCGCGCTGCGGGACTCGTCGTCGAGGCGCAGGTCCACGGGATCCCACTCACGCCGGGCGAGGGTGCTCTGCAGATTCGCCCGGTACCCGCGGTGGGCGGCGAGCGCGAGCCACAGCCACACGACGGTCATCGCGGCGGTCAGGCCGACCAGGAACACGATGTCCAGGCCGCTCGCGTTGACCACCAGCAGCAGCACGCCGACGAAGCCCAGCGACAGCGGGACGCCCATGCCCTCCACCCGCGTCTGGGCGCCGGCGCGCATCGCCTGCGGGTAGCGCCTGGTACGTCGCGTTGATCGAGGTCCTCGTGGTGCCGTCCGTCAGAGTGATGTCGACGACCTGCTGGGCGCACACCAGCGCGAAGAGCACCGTGGAGGCCGGCCCGGCGACGACCCCGGCGGCAGCGCTGAGCACGCAGCAGGACCAGCACCCCGGCCGGGTTCGCGGCCAGCCCGAAGCCGATGCCGTAGCGGGTGAGCAGCCGGCCGGCCAGGAGCACGACGAACGCCACGCTGACCACGTTGATCACCGCCCCGAACAGTCCCAGGAACCGCGCGAGGTCGGTTGGGTCGGGGTACCGCAGCGAGGCGCGCTCCCAGACCATGTAGTCCAGCAGCTGCGTGACGACCGCGGAGAGCACCTGGTAGCCGAACACGAGGACGACGAGGCGGTTGGCGCGCAGCGGCTCAGCGGCCGCCCCCGCCTGTGATCCCCCGGGCGCCCCGCTCCGGGTCGCCGGCACAGGCGGCGCCGGCGGGACCGCCAGCTCGCTCGGGAAGCTCCGGGCGGTGACCACGGCCACCGCGAGGAACCCGATCGCGGCCAGCGAGGCCAGCCCGAGCAGCGGCACGGGCCCGCCAAGGGGCCCCACCAGCCGGGCCGCGACCAGGCCGCCCACGGCGAAACCCACGGGGAAGCCCGCCGCCACGCGCGGGAAGTGCGCCTTCATCTGCCGGACGTCCAGCAGCCGGCCCGCCTGCGTGCCCACCAGCACGAATCCCGTCGGGATCGCCAGCGGGAACATCACGATCAGCGGGAACGTGACCCACGTCGCGTCGGCGGCCGCCAGCGCGATCCACCCAGCCGTCACGAGCACGGTGTACGCGGCGAGCACGAGGGCGGTCACCCGCGACAGGGCCAGGCGCCGCAGCGCCCGGGTCATCAGCGAGGACACCACGACACCGGCCACCGCGACGCCGATGTATGTGTAGGGCAGCGCCCGCGCGCCGTACTCCGTGAGGAACACCGAGCTGGCCGGGACGACCAGGAACGCCATCGCCAGCCCCAGGGCGATGCTCTGCCCGCCCAGCAGCCAGAGCCGGCGGCGCATCAGGCCCCCGGCGCCGCGGGGCCGGACTCTGCGTCCAGCCGCTCGCGCAATCGCCGGACCAGCTCGCGGACGACTCCGCGGGCGATCTCGGGACGCGTGGCCATCACCTCGTCGAACGCGGGCTTGCGCAGCCGGAACACCAGCGCGGGCGTCCGAGCCACCACGTCAGCGGTGCGCGGCTGGGGGTCGAGCACGGCCAGCTCGCCGACCACGTCCCCGGCGCCGACCGGGACGCGGTGCTCGCCCCGCACCACCTCGAGCTCGCCCTCGGCCACGACGAAGAGCCAGTCCTCGATCGCCCCGGCCTCGATCAGGGTGGCGCCGGGCGGAACCTCAACCTCCTCGAGCACGCGCGCCAGCCCCGCCAGGACCCGGTCGGGGGTGTCGGCGAACAGGTCCACCCGGCGCAGGAGCGCGACCCGCTCGATGGTGAGCAGCATGTCGGGAGGATAGGCCCATCCGAGGCCCTTGATACGGATGTCCCAATTCGGGTACCCGATCGGCCCAGCGCCTGCTGCGACCGAGGCGTTCCCCGGTCGTCGCCCTGCCTGCACCCCCCGTCTCCGGTGAGAATCACCCATGTGGCGTACGTCCGGACGGTCTGGGGCTCCGTCCACGCCATGGACCTGACGAAGCTGCGCCGCTGGTCGGCGGTCCGCCGCGGGATCCTCGTGATCCTGACGATGCTGGTCGCCAGCCTGCTGACGAATCCCGAGACCGGATCGCTGGCGGCGCTGGCGGCCCTGTTCGTGGGCCTGCAGGACCGCAACGCCCCGGCCAGCTACACGTCGCGCGTGATGGTGGTGCAGTCGTTCTACTTCGCCGCGGTCATGCTGCTGGCCGGCGGCGCCTCGCAGGTCGGCGTGGTCCCACTCGGCCTGCTGACGCTGTCGGCGGTCGCCGCCGGACTGACCGCGTTCCACGACAAGGCCATGAGCCGGATGTTCGGCGACACGATGCCGCTAGCAGCGTTCCTGGGCCTCAGCTCGGTCCAGGCCGAGGACGCCGTGGTCCTCGCCGTCGCGGTTCTCCTGGCGGGCCTGGCGCAGGCAGGCCTCGCGCGGCTGTCGGTGCGCGTGGAGGAGGACGTGATGGAGCGCCGGCCGGTGGCCGCGGCGCTGATCGCCGTGGCGGACCACCTCGACGACGCGCTGCTGCGCCGGAGCACCACCACCGGGCAGGTCGCCGAGGAGCGACTGGCGGCTGCGGTGGGCGTCCTGGCCACCTCCGACCTGTCCCCCGAGCGGCGGCAGGACCTCCGCGCGCTCCTCGCGGACGCCGAGCTGCTGCGGCAGGAGGCGGGCGCGGTCCGCATCCGCCGGGCCCTGGACCTTCCGGTGGGCGCCGAGGACCAGGTGGCCGACGCCCTGGCCAACGCCTCGACGGCCCTGCGGACGCTGGCCGTTGCGCTGACCAGCGTGCGCATACCGGGCCGGTACGACTACACGGCGGAGGCAGCGCTGGCCGACCTCTACCCCTGCCGCGTGACGGCCGAGCGCGTCGCCCAGGACCGCGGGGCCGACCCGACCGCCCGCGCCGTGGCCCGGCGGGTCCTTCGCCTCTACCGGCACGTCGCCCACCTTGTCGAGGTGCGGGCCAGCCGGAGCAAGGAGCACCGGCGGCGGGTCGGCGAGGGCCTGGCCGGATACCTGCTGCACCCGACCCGGCGCGACCTGGTCATCGGGCTGCGGCTCGGGGCGGCCTCGCTGGTGGCCATCGGCGTCGCGATCGTGTTCGACCTGCCGCACGGCGCCTGGGTCGCCGCCACGGCCGTCGCCCTGCTGCGACCCGACTGGCGCGCCCTCACCGTGGACACCGTCGCACGGGCGCTGGGGACCGCCGCCGCAGCCGCGCTGACCCTGCCGCTGGTGTGGATCCTCGGTGGCGAGGTGTGGGTCGAGATGATCCTGCTGCTGGTCCTGGCGATCGCCACCTACATGGTCGCCTCGGTCAACGAGGGCCTCTACGTCATGGTCACCGCGATGTATGCGCTGTTCTCCCGGGCTGCGCTGGGCGAGGACCCGGTACAGGCCGCGTCCGCCCGCGTGCTCGACGTGATCGTCGGCTGCGCCATCGCGATCGCCTTCCTCCTGCTCGTCCCGGTCAGCCATGGGCGCCGGCTGGCCGGCGACCTCGCCGCCTACTCCTCGGCCACGGCCGACTGGCTGGAGTCCATCGGGACGCTGTCGACCGGCGAGCAGCCGACCGGCGAGAAGTCGCTGCGCCAGTCCATGCGGCAGGCCCGGGTCCTCGTCCAGCTCGGGGTCGAGCTGCGCACCATCGAGCCGATCGGGCCCGGCCTGCCCGCCGACCGGGGCGAGCTGCTCTTCGCCAGGGTGCACGAGGCCGCCCGCGCGGGCGTGGCCGCGGAGCGGGCGCTCCGGCACGGGGAGCAGACGGGGCACGCCAGCCAGGTCCTGGCCACGGACGCGGCCGAGTCGCTGCGCCTGCTGGCAACCGGCCTGCGCGGCCAGCCCCTCGACCCACCCCTCCCCACGCCACCCGAGGTCGCCGTCGACCCCGACGACGTCATCGCCGTCCTGCTGCAGCACGCCGACCACGTGGCCCATTCGGCTGTCGAGTCGCTCGCGATGGGTCGTGCCGCATACGAGGAGTAGGCCGCCACCGTGGCTGCTCAGCCGCATGGGCCCCGATCCCTGGCGTCGCCCCGGATCGGCGATCGGGGCAGTGCGACGCCGAGCCCCGACGGGCGTCGCTCACGGCTCGTCGTCGGGGTAGCAGCCGAGGTCCGGGGCGGCCAGGTCGGCGGCGACGTAGGCATCCTCGCGCGGGTGTCGGCCGTAGCCGTCGCGGCTGTCGTAGCGGGCGATCGCCCAGCCGTCGGTGATGAGCTGCAACCCGGCATCGACGTCCCCGACGTCGATGTAGCGCAGCAGCCTGCCGTAGCGGTCGGCGTCGTCGACGGCACCGGGCACGAGGGTGACCTCGCGACCGAGCACCAGGGCGCTCATCGCGTACGTCGCCGAGTCGAAGCCGCACGCGCCGCGCTCCGGGGTGTCGATCCCGATCACCCGGATCCGGCCGACCCCCGCCACGTCGACCGTGTCCCCGTCCACGACGTTGGTGACGATCCCGACGACCGCACCGGGGGGCAGCTCGGCGGTCGGCTCGGCGGTCGGCTCGGCGGTCGGCTCGGCGGTCGGCTCGGCGGTCGGCTCGGCGGTCGGCTCGGCCCCCCCGGTCGCTCCCGGGCCGGGCGCAGCGCCCGCTGCCTCCCCCGAACCTCCCCCGCACCCGGCGAGCAGCGCCACGCACAGGCCGAGCGCCAGCACCCGACGACGCGGCCCATCGCACCTCTGCCTGCCCACCCGGCCGGCACGGACCCCAACCCCTGGAATTCCCACCCCCGAACCGTACGTCGCGCCGATGACAGAAACTCGGGTGCCGGTGGGCCCGAAGGCTGGGATCATCGACCCCATGCCTGGACCCGCAGTGACCTTCGGCCTCGACACCTTCGGCGACATGACCGTGGACGACGACGGTCGCCCGCTGCCCGCGGGACAGGTGATCCGCGATGTCGTGGAGCAGGCGGGCCTGGCCGATTCCCTGGGCCTGGACCACTTCAGCGTCGGCGAGCACCACCGGGACGACTTCGCCGTGTCCGCGCCGGACATCGTCCTGGCCGGCATCGCGACGGCCACCAGCCGAATCACGCTCGGCACGGCCGTGACGGTGCTGTCGACCGACGACCCGGTGCGCGTGTACGAACGCTTCGCCACGCTCGACGGGCTGTCCGGCGGGCGGGCCGAGATCACGGCCGGGCGCGGCTCCTTCACCGAGTCGTTCGGGCTGTTCGGCTTCTCGCTGGGCGACTACGACGTGCTGTTCGAGGAGAAGCTCGAGCTGCTGGTCAAGCTGCTCGAGGAGGGCCCGGTCACCTGGTCGGGCACGACCCGGACCCCGCTGGCCGACCAGCGGGTCTACCCGAGGACCGAGCGGGGCGGCATCCCACTGCGCGTGGGCGTCGGTGGCACGCCTGAGTCCGTGGTCCGGGCGGCCCGCCTGGGCATTCCGATGGCCCTGGCGATCATCGGCGGCGATCCGGCGCGGTTCATCCCGATGGCCAACCTGTACCGGCACGCGCTGTCGGAGTTCGGCCGCGACCCGCTGCCGCTGTCGATCCACTCCCCGGGCCACATCGCCGAGACCGACGAGCAGGCGGTCGAGGAGCTGTGGCCGAACTACGAGGCGATGTTCGGCCGCATCGGCCGGGAGCGCGGCTGGCCGCCGCCGAGCCGCGAGCACTTCCTCGCCGAGGTCGCGCACGGCTCGATCTACGCCGGTTCGCCCGAGACGGTCGCAGCGCAAGGTGGCCCGCACCATCCAGGCACTCGGGGCGCAGCGGTTCGACCTCAAGTACTCCAACGGGGCGCTGCCCCACTCACGGCTGATGCGCAGCATCGAGCTGCACGCCACGACGGTGGTCCCCCGGGTCCGGGAGCTGCTCGCGCAGTAGCGCACGCGGCTCGAGGTCGGGCCGGCACCGGCGTCAGCCGCTCAGCCCACGGTGTAGTTCAGGGTCAGCCGGCCGCCGTCGATGAACAGGATCTCGCCGGTGATGTAGCTCGCCGCGTCGCTGGCCAGGAACGCCACGGCGTCCGCCACCTCGGCCGGCTCACCGAACCGGCCCATCGGCGTGCGGCTCATCACCCGACGTGCGGTGGCCTCGTCGGCGAGGACCGCCTGCGCCATCTCGGTCGCGATCGTGCCGGGCGCGACGGCGTTCACACGCACCCCCTTGTCGGCGAGGTCCAGCGCCATGACCCGGGTGAGCTGGTTGATCCCGCCCTTGCTCACGTTGTAGCCGGCGATCGTCGGGATGGTCAGGACGCTGTTCACCGAGCTCCAGGTTCACGATGGCTCCCCGCCCCGCCTTGACCATCTCGCGGGCGACCGCCTGGCCGACCAGGAACGCGCCCTTGAGGTTCACACGCAGGACGGCGTCGAAGTCCTCCTCGGTCATCTCCAGCAGCGGCGCGCCCCGGACGATCCCGGCGTTGTTGACCAGGACATCGATCCGCCCGTGCTCCTCGAGGACCGCCTCGACCATGCCCTCCACCTGCTCGCGGTCGCCCACGTCGCAACGGACGTACATCGCGTTGAGCTCGTCGGCCACCTGCAGGCCGCGCTCGTCGTTGAGGTCCGCGACGACGACACGCCCGCCGGCCGCCGCGAACCGCCGCGCGCACGCCTCGCCGATTCCCTGCGCCGCGCCCGTCACCAGGCACACACGGTTGGCCAGCCCGAAGGAGATGCTCTCGCCCATGCCCGCACGGTAGCCGCGAGCGGATGCGGAGGCGCCCCGGCACCACGGCCGGGCGAACCAACTCGAACCACCCGAACCCCGCGAACCGCCGAACGTTGGTTCTCGACCGGAGTGCCGCTACCCAGCGAAACCACCGTCCAACGCACCCGCCGCGATCGTCGCGACCGGATCGGCTCCAGCCCTTGACAAACACGTTCATGAATCGGGACGCTGCGGAGAGCGCTCTCAGAGAGCGCTCTCAAAGTACGCCAACCGGGCATAGCCACACCGAAGGGGCCAACGTGCGACGTTCTACCCGCAAGCGCCTGTCCACTGCACTGTCCGCTGCACTCGTCGCCGGCCTGGCGGTGGTGGCGCCCACGAGCGCGGGGGCCGCGGGTGCGCCGCTGGTGTTCGACGACATGAAGCACGGTGACGCCCTTCGGCAACGGGTGGTTCCCTTCGGCGGAGCGCTAGCGGCGGCGGGGGCATCGCCCGAACGCACAGACCCCGCCCGTCAACGGTGGTGCGTTCTGCCCTGAGACCGGCTGGGGCGGCGGACCCCGGCTTCTACGGCGGCACGTTCGGCCGCACCAACCCGCGCGGTCGCCCTCCCCGGGACCCCACTTCAACATGTGGGTGCTGAACCCGAGCAACGCCACGGTCACGAGTACCCGCTCGAAGTCACCCTGCGCGAGGACACAACGGCGATGGCGCTGGCACCGACGGCGCCGACGACTGAGTCGGGTGCAACTCGTCGTCTCACGCAAGGTCCCTGGCTTCGACGACACGGCTGGCACCTTGCTGAGCGCCCCACTGAGCTCCTTCCCCGACAACGTGCACCGGCGGCAACGGGCGTCTGTCGACGGCGCGGTCGACGAGATGGTCAGCGTCATCGTCGTAGTGGCAGGATCGGCGCCCCCGGCTCGACCGTCAACTTCCGCACTCGACACGGGCCTTCACCGCGGCCCGCACGACACCCAGCCGCCCTACGGGCACGATCATCGACGACTTCGAGTCCGGGCGTCCGCCGGGCTCCTCGGCCCCGGTGCGCCTCCGCTCGGCTTCTGCACGTTCAGGGCGCCGGCAGCACCGTCGGCGTCGGCACCACCGACGACCCCGCCGGCGCCCGTGCTTCCCGAGGTGGGCACGCCGAACAATGTCCTGCAGATGGACGTGGACTCCACGTCCTTCGCTGGCTTCATCCACGGGTTCACCAACGCCGCGGTCGATACCTGGCTGACCCAGGACTGGTCGCAAGCGTGAGGGCATCTCGATGTGGATGTACGGGACCGGCTCAGGCTCCCAGCTGTTCATCGACATCCTCGACAACCGCAACCCCGGGTCCACCGGTGACGACGCGGAGCGGTGGATCGGTCGCCTTCGTCGACGACTTCACCGGCTGGCACCCTGCTCGAGTTCCCGTTCTCGGACTTCAAGCGCAAGGAGATCGGGAACGGCGCGCCCAACGACGGGCTGGGCCTGGTCGAGATGCACGGCTACGCGCTGGGCGCCCTCGGTACCGGTGGGCCGAGGATCTACTACGTGGACAACGTGGCCGTCTACGGGGTCGGCGTGCCGCCGGCCGCTGGCGGTCAACCTCTCCCGGCAGATCACCTTCATCCAGGAGGGCACGACCGGAGAGGTGAGGGTCAAGCTCAACCGACCGCTGGGCCCGGACGACCCGGCGCAGGTCAGCATCGACTACGCGACGGAGCGCTCCAACGCGACACCCGGACGCGACTTCACGCCCACCTCCGGCACGCTGACCTTCAAGCGCGGCGAGGCGACGGAGCTGAGCTTCCCTGTCGAGACCTTCGACAACAACAAGTTCACCGGGGACAAGCAGATCGTCATCCGCCTGACCAACCCGGTCGACGTCGAGCGCGGCACCCTGTTCCAGGGCTCGGTCCTGATCGAGGACAACGAGGACTTCGACCCCAAGCTGCTCGACGACTTCGAGCAGGGCGCCTACCTTTGGGACGCCGACGACGAGGCGGAGCTCACCACCCCGGACGTGGCCAAGGGCGACGCCATGGTGCGTCCCGAGCAGGACAAGGTCGAGAAGGTGCTGCAGGTCAACACCCCGGTGGTGGCCGACATCACCGTCATGGGCAGCACCTGCAAGTCCGGCAACGGCGTCATCCCCGTGCACCTGCTGAGCACGCCGACGTTCGACGCGCGCCAGGTCGACCACACGACGGTGCGCTTCGGCAACGCCTCGGAGACCCACACGACCGGGAAGAAGCGGACGCCCACGCGCCATGTCGCCGACCTCAACGGCGATGGCCTGAAGGACCTCCTCTTCCACTTCCGGGCCAGGGAGACGGGCTACAACTGCGAGTCGACCAACCTCGCGCTGACCGGCGAGATGAAGGACGGCACACCGATCATCGCCAACGGCGACCCGATCGCGTTCGGTCGCGACTTCCCGATCGCGCCAGGACTGGACCAAGGACGCCGCGGCTGAGCTTCTGGTACTACGGCACGGGCTCCGGTGACGACGTCACGGTGCACGCTCAAGGAGAACCGTGCACCGGATCCCGGACCGAAGGGCTGGAAGCTGGCGTGGGCCGACGAGTTCAACGAGACTGCGGGGACCCCGCCGAACCCGGCGAACTGGTCCTACGAGCTCGGCGACACCACCCCGGACGGCAAGAACGGCTGGGGCAACGAGGAGCTGCAGTACTACACCGACGACCCGAAGAACGCGGCCACCGACGGCAACGGCAACCTCGTCATCACCCTGGACGAGGCCGACGGGTCGCAGGAGTGCTACTACGGCCCGTGCGAGTACGAGTCCGCACGGCTGATCACGCAGCACAAGGCGGAGTTCGCCTACGGCCGCGTCGAGTCGCGGCTGCAGGTTCCCGACCGGTGGCGACGGCCTGTGGCCGGCCTTCTGGAGCCTGGGCACCGACATCACGCTACAACCCGTGGCCAGGTGCCGGCGAGATCGACTACATGGAGTACGTCAGCCGGATCCCGAACGAGATCTTCGGCACCATCCATGGACCGGGCTACGCAGGCGGCGACAGCTTCGGCGGCATCTACGACTTCGGCGAGCGCGTCGACAGGCGCTACCACACCTTCGCGGTCGAGTGGGAGCCCAACGAGATCCGGTGGTACGTCGACGACATCCTGTACCACCAGGCCGATCCGACCGACGTCGCTCCGAACGAGTGGGTCTTCGAGAAGCCGTTCTTCATGCTGCTGAACTTCGCGATCGGCGGCAACTTCGGCGGCGCGATCGATCCCGACAACACCTACCCGCAGGAGTACCTCGTCGACTACGTGCGGCTCTACCAGGGCCCGGACACCGCCGAGCGCTGGGAGACCACGTTCGCCGACACCGTCGGCGGGCTGGCAGCGGTGACCGTGCCCGTTCGGGGACAACTGGACCCGCAGCGCCGAGCAGCCGGCGGGCGCGCCCGACGATGGCCTGGGCCTCGACGAGGTGTGGGGCTACGGGTTCGAGTTCCCCCGCGGCGGGAGCTGCCAGCGGCCACGTCGACCTGTCGACGGTCGACACCCTCGCGAAGCCGAAGCCGGCGACGGTGACGGTGGCGAACCTCGACGACGGCGGCGCGGGATCCCTGCGCTCGGCGCTCGACGAGGTCGCGATCGGCGGCACGATCGAGTTCGATCCGTCACTGGCGGGCGGCACGATCAACCTGACCTCCGGCCCGCTGCTGCCCGACCTACGACGTGACCATCGACGCCTCCGCGGCGCCGGGGATCACGCTCGACGGCGGGGGCGTCGACAGGGTGCTCGTGGTCAATGCGGGCACCGACGTGACCGCGAAGAGCCTCACGATGACCAACGGGTACGGCTTCCAGCTCGCGGGCGGCATCCTGAACAACGGGTCGCTGACGCTGGACCAGGTCACAGTCACAGGCAACTCGATGACCACGGATGCCGGTGACTTCTGGCAGGGCGGCGGCGGCATCTACAGCGGCGACGGGGCCTCGCTCACCCTGGTCGACAGCACCGTGTCGGACAACTCGTCCGGGCACACCGGAGGCGGGATCTACTCGTTCTTCAACACCACGACCACGCTGATCCGCAGCACCGTGAGCGGGAACGTCGCGGCCGACGTCGGCGGCGGGCTCCGGACGCTGGGCACCGCCACGATCGACAACTCGACGATCAGCGGCAACACGTCAACGGCGTGGCACGGCGGCGCTATGTTCATCACCGACGGCGTGGTGAGGGTCACCAACTCGACCGTGACGGCGAACAAGGCCCCGGGCGGCACCGCGGGCGGGCTGTTCGTGGGCACCTTCACCGCCAGCAGCGCCACCCTCGAGGTGCGCAACAGCGTCGTCGCTGGTAACACCGATGCGCAGTGCTTCCTCGCGCCCTTCGGCGCCGGGGCTGTGGCGCTGACGTCTCTGGGGAACAACGTGCTCGGTGACAGCACCTGCAACCCGGTCGGCACCGACCAGGTGGTCGGCGACGCCGCGCTCGGGCTGCTGGCCGACAACGGCGGTCCGACGAAGACCCACGCGCTGCTGCCTGGGAGCCCGGCGATCGACGCCGCCGCCGCTGCGGCGTCGCCGGCGACCGACCAGCGCGGGGTGGCCCGGCCGCAGGGCGCCGCCTCGGACGTCGGGTCGTTCGAGCTGGGGCCGTGATCAGTGGTGCGCGGTTCGCCTGACGCGCACCCTCAGGGCCGGGCCCCGGTGGGTTGGTACTGGACCACCCGCCGGGGCCCGCACCAGGCTCCGGGGGCGTCCGCTCCTCGCCCTCGCCTGGGCGGGACGCGATGCGCACCACCGGAACCTGCACCGAACCCTTGACATTGACACGGAACTGGACCAGAGTGAGAGAGCGCTCTCCCACCCGGTCGTCATGGTGGACGCGACCACGGGAATGCGCTCTCCTTGTTGGACTCCTACGAGGTCCGACAAGGGCGCTCTCCCGGCCGGCACCGTGCGAAGGGTCGGCCGGGAGGGCGCCCGAGGGAGATCCGCACCCCGACCGGACGGCTCAGCCAAGCGCCCAGAGGTCGTCGGCGATCAGCGGGATCCGCGTGCCGTCGGCCAGCACGCCGGCGATCGACACACCCGGCCCGCCGACCACAACGTCGGTGTGCACCGGCGCCGTGTTGAGCAACTCCGGGGCAGCACCTGCGGGCATGCAGAAGGGGAACGCCTGGCCCCAGGCGAGGTGGGCGCCGGCGTTCTCGTCGTACAGGGTGTCGTGGAAGATCACGCCGGCCTCCCGCACCCGCGAGGTCCGATCGACGAGCGCCACCTCGCCGAGCCGGCGCGCGTTCGGGTGGCTGTCGAGCTCGGCCAGGATCGCCTCTTCCCCGCGATCGGCATGCGCGTCCACGATCCGACCACCCTCGAAGGTGAGCACGAGGCCCTCGACCAGGATCCCGGTGCTCGGCATCATCAGGGGCCTGGCCAGCGCCACCACCCCATCGGCGCGCCGCGGGTCCGGCGAGCTGAAGACCTCCTCCGTGGGCAGGTTCGGGGCGTACTCCACACCCGCGTCGGTGGTCAGGCCGCCGCCCACCCACCTGGCTCCCGGAAGCAGCCCGATCGTCAGGTCCGTGCCGGGGCCCTCGTAGTGCAGGTGGTCCAGCCCCAGCGACTCGACGGCAGCCGCACGCCGACCCAGCACCGCCAGGTGGTCGCGCCACGCCTGGACCGGGTCGGGCTCGGCCAGCCGCACGGCGGTGGCCACCAGCTGCCACAGCCGGTCGACGTCGGGCTCGCCGAGCACTGCCCGGGCCCACCCCGGGTTGGGTGCGGCGACGATGTTCCACGCCACCCGTCCGCCCATCAGCACCTCGCGCTGCCGGACAGCGAGCTCACGCTTCTCGGCGGCCACGACGGCGGTGGGGTCCAGATCGTCCATCAGGTGCGGATCCGGGTTCCCGGACAGCCGCACGATGGCCGCCCCCTCGGACTCCAGCCGGTCGAGGGCCGCATGGTCCACCGGCGTCGCCTCCGCCAGGGCAGCACTCGCCCCGTGCGCGATCCCGGCGTGGCGCACCACATCGTCGGCATAGTCGACGTCCACCCGGCCCGCCCCTGCCGCGTAGCACGCCCGCGCGATCGCACGGGCGAACGGCGCGTGCTCGACCAGCCCGCGGATCGCCACCAGCTGGCCGGGCTGCACGTTGACCCCGACACGGGCCACCACCTCGGCGTAGCGGGCAAGCAGGTCTTCGGCGGTGAGTTCAGGGGCCGGCATGCCGGCGACCGTACCAGCGCGGCCGCGGCCCGGCGTTGCGGCGGCGCCTGCGCAGGGACCACGATGGGCCCCCTGCACGACGACCGCCGACGCGACGAGGTAGAGATGGACGACGACCCGGCCCAGCGCGCCCGGGCCGCGATCGACGCTGCTGGCCTGCCGTACGAGCTCACCATCCATGGCCCGGTCCGCTCGCTCGAGGAGGCGGCCGCGGCCCGGGGCCTCACGCCCGACCGGATCCTCAAGTCGCTGGTCGTGCGCCGGGCCGACGACGACTTCCTGTTCGTCCTGGTGCCCGGTGGCCGCGCGATCAGCTGGCCGAAGCTGCGCGCGCTGCTGGGCGTGAGCCGGCTGTCGATGCCGGACGCCGCCGTCGCCCTCGAGGTCACCGGCTACCCGCGCGGCACCATCACGCCGTTCGGGTCGTTGCGAGCCTGGCCGGTGATCGCCGACGCCGCCGTCCCGGCCGGCCCGGTCTCGATCGGCGGCGGGGCGCACGGCACCGCGTTCACCGTGGACTCGTCGGCACTGGCGGCGGCCCTCGACGCGCAGGTCGCCGACGTGACCGAGCTCGAGGGGTAGGTCGACGGCACGCCCCCTGCCCCTGATGGCCCATTCCGGCGCTCGAGGAGTGCCGTCGTCCTGGGCCGACAGCTCCGGCGTGGGTGCGCAAGGCTCCCGAGCACGCCCGCACTGCCCACGGTGGAGCAGCCGCGGGACCTTCGGCACTGGCCGCGCCGGGCGGGTCGGGCGTAGGGAGGAAGTATGACAACTCGGGCCGCGGACCGGCACGCACACGGAACATCCCAACCCGCCCCCACCGGCGCGACCCGCACCCGTCGCCGCCGCTGGCCGTGGGTGCTGCTGGCCATGGCTGTCGCGCTCGTCACGCTCTTCTACGTCGGCGGCGGCTGGTACTTCTCGACCGCGATCCACAACGACGTCTTCGCCGTCAGCCCCGGGATCCCGGCCACGACCCAGACGGGCACCCTCGACGAGGTGTCCCCCTCCGCGGCCGACCAGGGCACCGTGACGATGACCCTCGACGAGAAGTCCGCCAACCCTGACCGGTACGCGAACGCGACCGTCGGCATCGCGGTCGGCGAGTCGCTGATCGTGGCCGGGCCGGTGGTGTCCGCCGACGGCCCGACCGTGACCCGCCCGGTCCTCGACCTGGTCGGCGACGTGCCGGCACCCGGCTCGCCCGCCGGGGTCAACCGGGACGTCTGGACCAGCCCCGACCAGCTCGATCTGCCCTACACCGACGTGGCTCTCACGAGCGAGGGGGTCCAGTACCCGGCGTGGGTGATCCCCGGGACGTCCACCACGTGGGCGGTCCTGGTCCACGGAAAGGGCGGCTACCCCGCGGAGATGCTGCGAATGGCGACCACGCTGCACGAGCGCGGCATCTCCTGCCTGCTGATCAGCTACGTAAACGACCCGGGTGTGCCGCGCGCACCTGAGGGCATGTACGGGTACGGGACGCTCGAGGTCCCGCAGGTCGAGGCTGCTGTCGGCTACGCCCTGGGCGAGGGCGCCGAACGGATCATCCTCGGCGGCGTCAGCCATGGCGCTGCCATCTCGCTGGGGTTCCTGGCGACCAGCGACATGGCCGCGACCGTCGACGCCGTGATCCTCGACTCCCCGCCGGCGGACCTCGCCGGCAACGTCGACGCGATCGGCGACACGCGCAGCCTGCCGGTGGTCGGCCTGCCGATCCCGGAGTCGTTGGAGACCGTCGCGCTGAAGATGACCGAGCTGCGCTTCGGCCTGGACTTCGACGACTACGACTGGACCGCCACAGCCGAGCGGATCACCGCCCCGACCCTGATCTACCAGGGCGGCGAGGACCGGACCGTCGCCGCGTCGATCCCGCGTGAGCTCGCGGCCGCCATGGGCTCCACCGCGACGCTGGTCGAGCAGCCCGAGGCCCAGCACGTGGGGAGCTGGAACGTCGACCCCGAGGCCTACGCCACCGCGATGACGGGGTTCCTCGACGGCGCCGGGCTGTAGGACGCCGGCCCGGCGGCGGGCCGGGCGGCGCGACCCGACGCCGGTCCGGCCGGGCGGGGCCACGCACGGACGGCCCCGCGCCCCGCGGAGCCCTCAGCCCTGGAGGTCGAAGCCAGCCCGGTACTCGAACTCCTCAGGCGCCCCTGCGACGGTCCCGGCCGCGAGCCGCCGTACGCCGCTGTCGACGACTCCCGCGCCCCCACCAGAGGCCCGCAGGTGGCTCAGGAACGACTCGACCGGGAGCTCCATCACCGGCCCGCACATGCTCGCCACCTCATCACGAACGGTGCCGGGCTCCAGCGGCTCGCCAGCACGCAGCGCCGCGGCATGCGCCGCGGCTGGGGCATGGCACATGTCCGCAGCCGCCACCCCCTGCGCGGGTCCGACCGCGACCGCACCGGGATCTCCCGCGAGGCAGGCGGCCACGAACCCCCTCAGGTGCCGGCGGATCGGGTCGACGTCCTCGGCGCCCCGGCCATAGCGGGTCACGACCTTCCCCCGTCCATCGACCAGCCGCCCGCCGGTCCGACTCACCACGAGGGTGGCGCCGTCACCGACGAACACGACCTCGTCCGTGGGCTGCATTCCCTGGTCGAGCCGGGCGTCCGGTGCGGTGGGCAGCCCGCGCAGGTCGTGGGCGACGGTGCGCTCCCCGAAGGCCACGACGGTCAGCGCCGTGTTCGGGGTCTGCCCCGCGTCGTCGGGGCCGAGCCGACCCCCCACGGACAGCACCCCCGTCGCGCTGGGCGGCAGGTCCATCCCCCAGCGCGCCACATCCAGCCGGTGCACGCCGTTGTTGCCAAGCCCGCCGTTGCCGAAGTCGCTGAACCAGTGCCAGTCGTAGTGGAACTTCTCCCGGGTCGGCCGCTCGACGGGACGGGGACCGAACCAGAGGTCGGGATCCAGGGTGTCGGGCCACGAGCCCCGCACCTCCGGCCCGATCGGCGGCCGGCGCTTCCAGGAGTAGCAGCGAGCGTGCTCGACGACGCCGACCTCGCCTGCGCGCAACGCGGCGATGGCCTCCTGAAGGCCCGGGTGCGAGCGCCGCTGGGTCCCCACCTCGACCACGAGACCGGAACCGCGCCACGCGGCCAGCAGCTCGGGACCCTCGAGCAGGGAGTGGGTGGCGGGCTTCTCGAGGTACACGTGCTTGCCCGCCTGCAGGGCCCACACCGCCGCCAGGGCGTGCCAGTGGTGCGGCGTCGCGATGACGACGGCATCGATCGTCGGGTCGTCCAGGACGCGGCGCAGGTCGGTGACCCGGTCCGGCCGGGGAGCGCCGGCGTCCTCGAGGGCCGCGGCGATCGCGGCCGTGCGTGCCGTGTCCGGGTCGCACACCACCCGGAGGCGGACGCGGGGGTCCTTGACCAGCCGGCGCGCCAGCTGACTGCCGTGGCCTCCGGCGCCGACGAGCGCCACCCCGAGCCGGGTGGGCCGGGCACTGGGCGAGGGCGCGGGTGCCGTCGGCTCGCTCGGCGAAGGCGAGGACGGCGGCGCATCACCCGGGTCGGAGGTGCAGGCGGCGAGCAGGCCGATGGCTGCGGCGCCGACCAGGAACGACCGGCGCGGGATGGCTCGCTCCCCGTTCACGCCCGTGACGATAGACCCCTCGGTGGCCCCGAGGCGGGCCGGCCGAGTCGACCGCGATCGATGCCTCGGGCTCTCCCACGGCTCCGTCCCGGGATGGAGACCCGACGCTCCGAGCCGGGCCCGTCACGGAGTCGCGCCGCTCGACGACCTCCCGATCCACATGGCCCCGTGGTACGCCTGAGTCGGTGGCTCAGGCGCAGCACGTCAGGCCCGCGCGAGCAGCGACGTGATCTCGGCGACGTCTGGGACGCGACCGGAGACGAGGACCGCCTCGTCGACGACCAGGCCAGGTGTGCGCATGACCCCGTAGGACGCGATCTCGCCGGGGTCGGTCACCTTCTCGACCTCGGCGTCGAGGCCGAGCCCGGCCAGGGCCCGGCGCGCGTTGTCCTCCAAGCGGTGGCAGTTGGCGCATCCGGATCCGAGGATCTTGACGATCATGGGAGTCCTCCCGTGGTGGGGTGAGCGGGGGTCGGGTGCAGCGGGGCCGCTAGGTCGGGGCGGGCACCACGGCGTTGAACAGGTAGCCCACGGCGACGATGCCGGTGGCGACGACCGCCACGAAGGCGGCGAGCAGTTGGGGCTTGAGCACGCGGCGCAGCAGGATCATCTCGGGCAGGCTCAGCGCGACGACGCTCATCATGAACGCGAGCACGGTTCCGATCGGCATGCCCTTGCCGTACAGCACCTCCACCAGGGGCATGATCCCGGCCGCGTTGGAGTACAGGGGAACGCCCAGGGCCACGGCGACCAGGACCCCGAACGGGTTGTCGCCGCCCGCATAGGTGGTGAAGAACTCCGTCGGCACCCAGCCGTGGATCAGTGCCCCGATCCCGATGCCGACCAGCAGGTAGGGCCAGATCCGCCGCAGGATCGAGCCGACCTCCTCGACGCCGATCGCCACGCGCTGGTCGAACGTCAGCCCGGACGCCGGGTCGATCGGCTGCCCGCGCAGCGTGGTCTGGAACACGAAGGGCTCAACCCAGCGCTCGACGTGCAGGCGCCCCAGCACGAAGCCCGCGATGATCGCGATGCTCACCGCCGCGACCACGTACAGCAGGGCGATCCGCCAGCCGAACAGGCTGAGCAGCAGGCCGATCGCGATCTCGTTCGCCAGCGGGGAGGCGATCAGGAAGCTCAGCGTCACGCCGATGGGCACGCCGGCGGCGACGAACCCGATGAAGGCCGGGACCGCAGAGCAGGAGCAGAACGGGGTGATCACGCCCAGGCCGGCGGCCAGGACGTTGCCGACGCCCTCGCGCCGGCCGCCGAGGATCGCCCGCGTGCGCTCGACGGACATGAAGGAGCGGAGCATGGTGACCACGAAGATGATCCCGGCCAGCAGCAGGGTGATCTTGACCGTGTCGTAGAGGAAGAAGTGCAGCGCCTCCGTGAGCCGGGCCTCGGGGTCCATCCCGAGCACGTCGTGCAGCACGAGGTCCCAGAGCCAGCCGTTGACCCAGTAGAGCAGCGCCCACAACGCCCCCGCGACCACGAGCACGAGCCACATCCGCCGGCGGGTCCGGGGCAGGTGCTCGACGAGGGACATCTCGACTCCTCAGGCCTCGGCCTCGCCACCCGGGCCGGTCGGCAGGGCGGCCGCCAGGCGGTCACGGGCGTCGTCGGCCAGCGTGTAGTCGATCCAGCGCCCACGCCTGGCCGAGGTCACCAGGCCCGCGTCGCGCAGCACCTTGAGGTGGTAGCTGAGCACGTTGCCGGCCACGCCGGCGATCGGCTGCAGCTCGCACACGCAGTGGGTGCCGCCGTCCGCGAGCGTTGCCAGGAGTCGCCACCTGACCGGGTCCGCCGCCACGGCGAGCAGCGGCTGGGCGTCCGCACGGAGTCGGACCGGAGGGGCGGGGATGATCTCGATCGTCGTCGATTCGATCACGATCGAAATGTAGGCCCGCCCGGGTGGCCGGCGCTGGTGCCGAAGGTCCCGTCCTCGGGGTCCGCCGAACCGAGGCACCCCACCCGCGCAGGTCGACCGGTCATGGTGCACGATTGCTCAATGCACGTTGCGATTTCTTGCGCGCACCCGCGGTGCGCCCAGCGGCCGCCGTCCGGCCCGCGCCGCACAGGGAGCGAGCCGGCGTGGTGACCGGCTCACCGCTGCTCCGGCGGGTGCTCGCCGAGTTCCTCGGGACGATGCTGCTCGTGGCTGCAGTGGTGGGATCCGGGATCATGGCCACGACGCTCAGCGACGACGTGGGCGTCCAACTGATGATGAACATGGTCGCCACGGTCCTCGTCCTCGGGCTGCTGATCTGGACGCTGGGCCCCATCTCCGGGGCGCACTTCAACCCCGCGGTGACCGGCGTGGCCCTCGTCCGCCGGGAGATCGCCGCCCGGGAGGCCGCCTGGTACATGCCCGCCCAGGTCGCCGGAGGGATCACCGGGGCGATCCTGGCCAACCTCATGTACGCGCTGCCGGCCGTCGAGCTCTCCACCCGCGAGCGCACCGGGGCCAACCTGCTGCTCGGCGAGGTCGTCGCGACCGCGGGATTGCTCTGGATCATCGGGGCCCTGACCCGGACCGGCAACGGACGACTCGGCCCCACGCTGGTCCCGGCGTGGATCGGTGCCGCCTACGTGTTCACCTCGTCGACGTCCTTCGCCAACCCGGCCGTCACCATCGGGCGGATGTTCAGCGATACGTTCGCCGGGATCGCACCGGCCTCGGTGCCGGCCTTCCTCGCCGCCCAACTGGTCGGGGCGGCGCTCGGGGCGGCCCAGACAGAACTGTTCCACCCGCGGTCCGGGATCCCCGAGCCGCTCGACCTGCCAGGCCCGATCCACACCCCCGACCTCCAGGAGGAACGATGAGCACCACCCCGGAAACCCTCGAGACCAGTGAGCGCCCGAGCGTCCTGTTCGTCTGCATCCACAACGCGGGGCGCTCGCAGATGGCCGCGGCCTACCTGACGCACCTCGCCGGCGACCGGGTCGAGGTGCGCTCCGCGGGCTCCGCCCCGGCCGAGCAGGTGAACCCGGCCGCAGTGGCCGCCATGCTCGAGGAGGGCATCGACATGAGCGCGCAGGTGCCCAAGGTCCTCACCGATGCGGCGGTGCGCGCCTCCGACGTGGTGATCACCATGGGCTGCGGCGACACGTGCCCGATCTACCCCGGCAAGCGCTACGAGGACTGGGTCCTCGAGGACCCGGCCGGCCAGGGAATCGAGTCCGTGCGGCCCATCCGCGACGAGATCCGACGGCGCATCGAGGCCCTGATCGACGAGATCGCGCCCGCCGACTGACCCCCTCTCCCGGCAGCACCCCGCTTGTGTCATCCCAGCGGTCATCCAGTGGCCGCTGGGATGACACACGGGGTGGGTGGGCGGCGGGCGGGCGGCGGGCGGGTGAGTGGGCGGGTCGGTGGGTGGGCGGGTGGGTGGGTGGGTGGGCGGCGGGTGACTAACCGGCCCCCGAGTCGCCGGCCACCCAGCCCTCTATCCGCTCCGTGATCTCCGCGAGCGCGGCCTCGAAGGCCCGCGCAGTCCCGGCCGGGACAGGGTCTCGGATCGACCAGTGCAGGTGAGCCACGTCCACCTCGCGATCGGCCGAGTCACAGACGGTCACGATGACGTCATCGCGCCGCACCACCTCCTCGGCGGACCGGGGCCGGTCGGCGAGCAGGGCGAGCCCGTGCTTGTCAGCCACGCGCACGGTCCCCGGGTGGATGCGCGGGGCGGGGTGCGTTCCCGCCGAGGCCGTGCGGCGCCCGGTGCGCGCGGCCCACACCGCCGCGGCCAGTTGCGAGCGCGCCGAGTTGCCCGAGCAGACGAACACGACGCGCTCCTGCGGGACCGGCGCCCCGGGGAGGCGACCGAGTGCGGCGACCGCCTCGGGGACCAGGCGCACGTAGGTCCGGCGGCCATCGGACTCCGACGGCGTGCGCCGGATGAGCCCGGCGGACTCCAGCACCCTCAGGTGGTGGGCGAGCAGGTTCGACGACATCCCGAGCGCGCCGGCGAGGTCACCGGGGCTGACGTCGCCGGCGCCGACCGCCTCGACCACGCGCAGCCGACCGGGCTCGCCGAGGGCCGCATGCGCGGCGACGCGCCACGCCAGGTCGGCGCCGATCGCTTCCTCAGCCCGCATTGAGGCAGCGTGCCCCCTCGGCGCCGGACCGTCAACTCGCCCCGGCGCCCCCCGGCACGCCCCGGCCAGCCCCGGCCAGCCCCGGCGCCCCGGTCACCCGGGCCGACCACGGCGGCCCCGGGCCACCCCGGCGCCCCCGGTCACCTGGGCCGACCACGGCGACCCCGGGTGCACGTGCTCCGCTCGACCGTACTACCGCGCCCCGCGTGGAACCGCAGCGTCCTGGTGGCTCGTCCGATTCTCGGGACCTGCTGCCCTACCGGAGCGCTCCCGGCTGCACTGGGATGGTGGTGGGGATGTGTGAGGAGGAGCCATGACTGCTCAGAGCCCCGTTGTCACCACTGAGGAGACCCGGTGGTCGGCAAATCGGTTGACACGCCTGTCGTTCGTGATGATCGCCGTCTACGTGCTCGTCGCGGTCGCCCTGGGATTCTTCGGCAGCCTCGTGCTGATGCCGTGGCTGGGGCTGTCCGAGGGGGACCTCCTGCTGATGGCCGGCGGTGCCGCCGGGTGGGTGGCCCAGATCTCCATGAGCCTGCTGATGCTCATCCCGGCGATCGTGGGGATCGTCGCCGCGGCCACGTCGTTGCGCCTGGGCGGGCGAGCGGTCACGTGGATCCCGCTCGTCCTGCTCTCGGCGGCAGGCCTCCAGGTGGTCTTCTCGTTCATCGACGCGATCCAGATGACGTACTAGCCGCTGGGCGGCTGGCTGATCTCGTGACGCGGGCGCCGTCGATCACGCCGGGATCGGCGGGCAAGCAGCCCCATCGTCGGCAGGTCGGGCCCGAACGGCACGCCGAGTCGCCTCCGGGCGTACCCGGGGCGTGACGGGCCGGGATCAGGGTCGGGATCAGGGGTTGCCGCGCGACCTCATCCGCACGCCGGGCAGCACCGGCGCAGGCAGCCTCTGCACCTGCCCGGAGTAGCCGACCACCTCGCCGAACTGCTCGGAGCCGGCCTCCCAGGCCTCCCGGAACGCCACGATCTCGTCGTGGCTGCGGCCCACGAAGTTCCACCACATGACGATCTCCTCGTCGAACGGCGCGCCGCCGAGCAGGACCATCCGCGCCGGTCCGGCACCGGCGTTGGCCAGCGCGAGTTGCCCGCGCACCAGCCGGCACGTACCCGAGCTCGCCGGCGCGCACCGGGCACCCGGCGACCGTCACGTCGCCGACGTCCACGAGCACGCCGTGCTCGAAGCCGGGCATCACGGCGAGCGTCACGGTGGCGCCGGGCTCCAGCACGAGCTCGGCGCCGAGCAGCGGCGTGAACGTCGGCACCGGCGACGTGCTGCCCGCGAGGCTGCCCAGGAACACCCGCAGCACGCCCCCTTCGAGAGCGACCGGCTCGGGCACGTGGTGGGCGAATGCCCGGGGCGCATGGCGGTCGGAGTCGGGCAGCGCGACCCACAGCTGCACCCCGTGCAGGAGCTGGGTGCCCGGCGTGGACACCTCGGAGTGGCAGATGCCCCGCCCGCCGGTCATCAGGTTCAGCTCGCCGGGCCGGACGATCGCGTGGGTGCCGAGGCTGTCGCGGTGCTCGACCTCGCCGGCGAACAGCCAGCTGACCGTCTGCAGGCCGGTGTGCGGGTGCGGCGCCACGTCCATGCCCCCGGCCCCGGCCACGTCGTCAGGGCCGTAGTGGTCGGCGAAGCACCACGCGCCGATCAGCGAGCGGTCGCGCCGCGGCAGCGTCCGGCGCACGGTCATCGCGCGCGGCCCGCCGAGCGGGACCTCCCGCGGTGCGAGCACCTGGACGGACGCCGGGGCGCCTGGGCCGTCGCCACCGCCGTCGCCACCGGCTCGGCAGAGCTGCTCGACCGGGTCGGCCTCGGGGTTGGTCATCGGCGGTCGGACCTCTCCGGGATTCCGGGCATGCGTCCATGCTAGGTGAGGGGACCCTCACCGGCAGGCGGGATCCGCGCCGCGCGGATCCAGGCGGGATCCGCGCGGGATCCGCGCAGGATCCAGGCGGGGATCCCGCCTGCCCGCCGACGCGCCGACCCGTGACCCCCTAGGGTCGCGGCCATGCAGGTCGCCGCCCTCCAGCGCCGGACCGTGGCCGTCCTGTCGGGCGCCCAGGTCCTCGGCGGCCTCGGCGTCGGGGCGAACGTCGCGGCCGGTGGGCTGATCGCGGCCGAGGTTGCCGGCACCGAGTCCGTCGCCGGGTTCGCCTCCACGACGACCGTCCTCGGTGCGGCACTCGCGGCCGTGCCGCTGTCGTCGCTCACCTCGGATCGTGGCCGCCGCGTCGGGCTGTCCGCCGGCTTGCTGGTGGGGACGCTGGGAACCTTGCTCGTCGTGATCGGGGCGTGGCAGCACATGCTCGCCGTCGTCCTGCTGGGGACGCTCCTGGCCGGGTCGGCTACGGCCAGCGGCCTCCAGGCGCGGTACGCCGCCACCGACCTGGCCCCGGCCGAGCACGCCGCTCGGGCGCTGTCGGTCGTCGTCTGGGCCACGACCATCGGGGCCGTCCTCGGGCCGAACCTCACCGACCCCGGTGCCCGGATCGGACGGACGCTCGGGATCCCCGAGCTGGCCGGGGTCTACGTGATCTCGAGCGGCGCGTTCCTCGCCGCCACCGCGCTGGTCTGGGCGACCCTGCGACCCGACCCGCTCCTGGTGGCCCGCGCCCAGGGGGACGATCCGACGCCGGAGCGATCCGGCCCCCGGCTGGCCGACCGCACCCGGGAGGCGTGGCACGTCGTTCGAGGCAATCGTGACGCCCGCCTGGGCCTGACGGCCGTCGCCGTGGGGCACGCAGCCATGGTCGGCGTCATGGTGATGACCCCGGTGCACATGGCGCATGCCGACGTCTCCGTGACGATCATCGGTCTTGTGATCAGCGTGCACATCCTCGGGATGTTCGCCCTGTCCCCCGTCGTCGGCGCGGCCAGCGACCGGTTCGGTCGCCATGCCGTCCTCGTCGCCGGCGCCGCCTTCCTGCTGGCGTCCGCGGCCATCGTCGCGATGGCACCCGCGAACAGCTCCGTCGGCGTCGGCACCGGGCTGTTCCTGCTGGGCCTGGGCTGGTCGTGCACGCTGGTCGCCGGATCGGCGCTGCTCTCCGAGTCCGTCCCTGCGGCGTCCCGCCAGGATGCCCAGGGACTCTCCGACCTGACGATGAACCTCTTCGGCGCCGTCGCGGGTGCCGTCGCGGGCGGCGTGGTGGCGCTGCTGTCGTACTCATGGCTGGCCCTGCTCGCCGGGCTCATCGTGCTGCCCCTCGCCGTCCGCGCCCGGCCCAGCAGGAGGGTGGGCGCCGAGGCCGGGTGACCGCCGCCGGGTGGCATCCGAGCCGGCACCAGCATCCTGGCGAACGTGCGACCCGGCCCCGGATCGGGGCCGCATGTCGTCGACCCGCAGGATCCGTCAGCCCGCGGTGTCCTCGACACCCGTCCGGGCGCACCGGAGGACCTCGGCCAGGTCCAGCCCGTGGGTCGGCCCGCCTGCGGCGGCGTACTCGTCGAGGCGTGCGGTCCCCCGGGCGAGGAGCCGGTCCGCACCGGTCCGGTTGCCGCGCGCGGCGTGGGTCAGCGCCACGCACAGCTGGGCCAGGCCCTGCCACAGCGCCCGCTCCTGTTCCGGGCCGGCCTTCCAGCGGGCCTCGAGCACCTCGTGCGCGGAGAACGGCCGACCCTCGCCGAGCAGCTCGCGCGCCCGCTGCAGGGTCTCGGCCGGCGGCAGCGGCTCCTCCGGGACGGGCTCCACGCCGGCGGAGCCGTAGGGCAGCGGCCGCCCGAGGGCATCGCGTGGCCGTGCCTGCCGAGCCCGGCCGTCCGGGTCGCGGTCGCGGGTCACGCCGACGCTCCCCCGGCATTCGCCCCAGCCGCGCCTCCCCCGGCGCGCCGCCATTCGTACGGCGTCGTGGTGGTCACGGCAGCGAGCCCACTGCGCTCCAGGATCGGCCGCGACATGGGGGTGCAGTCACTGTGCAGGTAGAGCGCACCGGCGGCGATCGCCGCCCTCGCCCGGACCGAGACCAGCGCCCGGTAGATGCCCCGGCCCCGCCACCGGGCCGCCACCGCCCCGCCCCACAGCCCCGCGAACTGTGTCCCGGGCACGACGTCGACGGTCCCGACCCCGATGACCTGGCCACCGGCCTCGGCCAGCCACATCTGGTAGCCCTGCGGATCTGCGGCAAGCTGCGCTGCGACCCGGTCCGGGCCCTCGCCCGCACTGCGGCCGAACACCTGCACCTGCATGGCGGCGGCGCGCTCCACGTCGACGGCCAGGTCCAGCCGCTCCCCGGCCCTGCGGATCGTCACGTCCGCAGGGATCGGGACGTCCCCGGCGAGTGCCTCGGCCTCCCCGACCATGACCGTCTCGAGCTCCCGGGCGACGAACCCGCGGGCCGCCAGGCGGGCGTCGAGCTCGGGCACCGGGTCGTGGCCGCGCGTCTTCCACTCGACCGTCGCGACGTCGGTCCCATCCCGGAAGTGCACGATCGTGTCGTCGATCAGGGCGTCGAGCTGGCGCCCCCTCGGCGCCCCCCAGCGTGCGGTAGCTGGTGAAGCCCTGGTCACCGAAGCACGCCCACAGCAGGGGTCCGTGCCGCTGCCACGCGGTGGCACGGGCGACCTCCGCCTCCTCACGCAGCTGCGCGTCATAGGCAGCCAGCAGCTCGGCGGGGTCCATGGCCGCAACCTACCGGTGGGCGATCGGATCTGACCCGGATCCGCCCGTCGTGCGCCGATCTGTCAGGCGGGCCGGCGCCCAGCCCGGGTGACCGCGGTGAACACCACGAGCGCGGTGGCCAGGGCCCCGAGCATGACGATGGCCATGGCCACGGCATCCCCGCCGAGCACCCCGACAAGCGGACTGACCAGGCCGGCCACGCCCGCCTGGGTGGCACCGATCACGGCGGCGGCGGTCCCGGCGCGCTCCCCGTGCCGGCTCAGGGCGGTGGCCGAGGCGTTGCCCATGATGAACCCGAGCAGGAACAGGATGACGAACAACGGCGCGAGCAGCACGCGCACGTCGGCGACCTCGGCCGCGGCGATCACGAGCAGGGCCGCGGCGGCCGCCACGGACAACGGCAGCGCGACGCGCAGGATGCCCACCGGGGTCCGTCGCGCCAGCAGCGCGGCGTTGACCTGCGCACCCGCGACGAGGCCCACGCCGTTGACGGCGAACACGAGCGCGAACTGCTGGGCGGTCAGCCCATGCTGGCCCTGCAGGACGAACGGCGACCCGGACACGTAGCTGATGAGGGCGCCCATGCCCAGGCCGGGGATGACCGCAAGCGCCGCGAACGTCCGGTCGCGCAGCAGCGAGCGATACCCGCCGAGGGCGCCGCGCAGGCCGGACGAGGCGCGCCGCGACGGCGGCAGGGTCTCGGGCAGCCAGCGCCAGACGGCCACCCAGAGCACGATCCCGAAGAGCGCCAGGGCGAGGAACACGGCGCGCCATCCGGCCACCCCGGCGATCATCCCGCCCACGGTCGGGGCGAACAGCGGTGCGACCCCGATCACGAGCATCAGCCTCGAGATCACGCGGGCGGCCGGCCCGCCGGACATCCGATCGCGGATCAGTGCCATCGCGGTGATCGTCGCGGCCGCGTTGCCCACGCCCTGCAGCACGCGCAACCCGACGAGCATGCCGATCGTGGGCGCCATGACGCACAGAAGCGAGGCGACCACGTGCAGCGCGATCCCGGCCAGGGCCGGCCGGCGCCGCCCGTAGCGGTCCGACAGCGGGCCCACGATGAGCTGGCCCAGCGCAGCACCGATCAGGACCCCGGTGATCGTCAGCTGCGCGGCGGCGGCGGTCGTGCCCAGGTCGACGGCGACCGCTGGAAGCGACGGCAGGTACATGTCGACGGTGACCGCACCCAGGGCGGCCATCGCCCCCAGCAGCCCGACCATCGCGGGTCGGTAGCCCTGCTCGGTGGGCTCCGACCCCTGGTGCGCTGCAGGAGCGGAGTCGCCCGCCAGCGCGGCACCGCGCAGGTCGACCTGCGCTCCCTCCGGGGCGTGGTCGGACCCGGCGGAGGCGCGCACAGCCTCACGGGTGGTCGTCGGAGCCACGGTTCTCCCTAGGCGACCCAGAGGGGGTCGCGATGTCGCAGGTGTCGGCCCGGGTATGCCCGGAATCCCGCAGCCTCAACCAGATCCGGGGCGATGGGATTCCCCGGGCTGGGCCCCGGTCGGTGGACCCTGGATCAGACCGGCACCGATGGCGTGGGCCACTGCCGCGGAGCGCGAGGACTCGTCGAGCCAACCCCTCCATCGCCACCGGGTCATCGGACCTGGATGAGCGGCATGTCGTTCTCCTTCGTGACGTGTGCCCCGTCTCTCGGGGACGTCCTCAGCATCGCCGGCTGACGAGGCGCGCCACATCGCCCGGGCGGGCCATCTGCTGGGCCGGCGAGCATGGCCCGAACGGTCCAGCGGGTCGCTGACACGGCGAACCAGCTCCCAGCCGCGGAGGTGAGGCATGATGCCCGCCATGAGGTTCGCGTCGGAGGTCGTGCTCAACGGCAAGACGGCAACCGGGATCCCGGTGCCGCCAGAGGTTGTCGCGGCCCTGGGCGGGGGCAAGCGCATCAAGGTGGTCGTGACCATCGGCGACTACTCGTACCGGAACTCGGTCGTGAGTTGGGGCGAGGGCTTCATGCTGTCATTCGGCACCGAGCACCGTGCGGCGACCGGACTCGGGGCGGGCGATCCGGTGACGCTCGACCTGGTCCGCGACGAGGCCGAGCGGACCGTCGAGCTCGACGACGATTTCGCGAGCGCACTCGCGGCCCATGCATCGGCACAGGAGTTCTTCGACGGGTTGTCCTACTCCCAGAAGCGATGGTTCACCCTCGGCCTGGCAGAGGCCAAGAAGCCGGAGACCCGGGCCAGGCGCATCGAGAAGTACGTCGGGATGCTCGCCGAGGGCCGAGCTCGCTGAAAGTCCACAGTTGCCAGCACCGACAACACGGTCTCGCGATGGCGTGGTGTCGGTGGACTACCTGCAGTCCGCCGCCGAAGCCGCACCGAGAAAGCCTCGACAGGTGCAGCCGCGCACTCGCGCCGCGCATCGTGCACGGCATCACGAGGCCGTAGCAGGGCCAACTGGGTCGTCCCCCAGTTCCAGTCCGGACCTGGGACGGCTGACATGCTCGAGGAGGACGACAAGACCCAGGCCGCCGACCACCAGGCCAATCTCACCGAGGGCGGCCGTCTCGATGAGCACCATGCTCAGCGCGAGAAGGAGCCCGACCGTCGTCCGTGCAATGAGGATGTGGCCCGTGGCGCGCCACCACGCCAGATCGGTGCCACCCAGGTAGAGCACGATGCCCAGTGCCAGGGTCAGCCGGACGACCGTGGGCAACGGCTCGTCGGGGTGAAGCACCATCTCCTCGATGCCCGCTGCCACCGCGATGACCCCGGCCAGCAGCACGAAGTGCAGCAGGCTGTAGGCATCCCGGGCCAGCCGCGGCTGGGCGCTTCCGGTCGCGATGGTGAGTTGGTGCTCCATCCCGGGCTGCCACCAGCCGAAGTAGAGCCACCACATCAGGCAGGTGACGGTGACCGCACCCAGGGCCACCCAGAACAGCAACGCTGATGACTCCGCGTTCAGCACGCTCTGCCCGGCCACGATCAGCGACTCACCGAGCGCGATGATGACGAACAGCCCGTGCCGCTCGGCGAAGTGGCCCGGGCGCACGTCCCATCCCTCGTTGTCGCCGGAGCGGCCCGCAGCGACGACGTCGAGGATGACGGCCGCAAGCCAGATCCAGGCACGCACCGGCGAGTCGAAGAATCCGCCGACGAGTGCCAGCGCGATCGGCAGCGACGAACGCACGGCGAACGCCCGGACGGCCGCGAGTTGGCTCGGCGCTCCGGAGGCGACCAGCAGGTAGATGGCCAGGCCCAGCACCCGCACCAGGACATACGTGGCTGCGAACCACATCCCTGTCTCGGCGAATGCCCCAGGAACATTCACCGCCATGAGGAATCCGGTGGCGGTGGCCAGGAGCGTGACGGCGCGGACCACACCGTGGGTGGTGTCGGCGGGGTTCAGCGCCCAGGTGAACTGGGTCCAGGCCCACCAGATCATCCAGAACACCAGGAGCGCCTCACCCGCTCCTGCCCAGGTCAGGTCCTCGACCACCACCTTGGTCACCTGCGTGATGGCGAACACGAAGACCAGGTCGAAGAAGAGCTCGACGAAGGTGACCTGTTGATCAGCGGGCGCGCGAAGCCGGGCCACGGTGCCGGCTGGAGCGCGTCTGGCGGTCGGCGACATGAGCGACAGTGTTCCGCAGGCTGCGGGAAAAGCGTGTGCCGGGGATCGCGTCGGGGTGGCAGCAGCGGCCTGACGGCACGTGGCACGCCCCGGTCAGCGCGTGGATTCCGCGAGCAGGTTGGCACCCCGGGAACCCGGGCCCGTTGAGGACCGTCGGCCCTTCCTGCCCGGAGGCGGTCAACGACCGCTGTGCGTGAGCGCGTCGAGGTGATAGCGGACCTGTAGCGCCACGGAGGCGCCCTCCCCGACTGCGGAGGCAAGTTGCTTGGTCGAACCGGCCCGGACGTCACCGGCGGCGAAGACACCCGGAATCGACGTGGCGTGCATCCGGTCAGTCACGATGAACCCGCGCTCGTCCACCTCCACGAGGCCGTCGAGCCACGCGGTGTTCGGGTCGAGCCCGACGAAGATGAACGCGGCGGCGGCCGGGTGCTCCCGCTCGACCCCGTCGGGCCCAACCACGGTGACCGCCGCCAGCTTCCCACCCTCAGTCGCGGTGAATCGGGTGACCGATGTCCCGGTCAGGACCGACATCCGCGGATGCTGGGCAACCTTGTCCTGCAGCAACCGGGAGGCCACCGGCGTGGCGCTGCGCTCGAGGATGCTCACGTGGGCGGCGAACTGGGTGAGGAACAGGCCCTCCTCGAACCCCGAGTTCCCGCCGCCCACGATCACGACCTCCGCGGCGTCGCGGTAGAACGGCCCGTCACAGGTCGCGCAGAAGTGGATCCCCGCCCCGATCAGGTCGTCCTCCCCCTGGGCACCCGTGCGGCGGTAGGTGGATCCGGTCGCGATGACCACGGCGCCGGCCGCGAGCTGCTGACCGGTCGAGGTGCGCACTGTGCTGCGCCCGTCGACGGGGTCGAGTCCGACCACGCTGACCGCGGACAGCAGCTCGACGCCGTAGCGCTGCGCCTGCGCCACGAAGCGCTGCGCCAGTTCGGCACCGCCGATGCCATCGGGGAACCCGGGGTAGTTGTCCAGCCGCTCGGTGACCCCGGCCTGCCCGCCGAGGGCTGAGCGATCGAGCACGAGGGTGCGCAGGTTCTCCCGGGCGGCGTAGATCGCCGTGGTCAGCCCGGCTGGTCCGCCTCCGACGATCACCAGGTCGTAGGAGGATGCGGCCGCCTCCCGGGCCAGTCCCAGCTTCTCGGCCAGCTCCTCGTTCGACGGCTCGGCGACATGGCTGCCGTCGGGGAAGACGATCGTCGGGATGATCATCTTGCCGTCGTTGTACCCCTCGACGGTGGCCCGCTCCTCGGGGTTGGCCTCGAGGTCCACGTAGTCGTACGCCACTCGCTGTTCCGCCAGGAACGACTTGCTGCGCCGGCAATCGGGGCACCATGCGGCGCCGTAGAGGACCAGTTGCGGCGCGCTGTCCTGTGTCATCCGCCCAGTGTGGAGTGCCCGCCGACGATCCGCAGAGCGGACCGGCGCCCGGTCGCGCGGACCGCCATCGCCCAGTACGTCTCGGACCGTCCCCAGCGACTGCTGAGCGCGATCCAGCGTGACGACGTCACCCCGGCTGGCCGACACTCAGCGCCCGACGCCGTGCTTCTCGGGCACTGAGAGCCGGACGGGACTCAGCCTTCGGCGAGGTTCGTCAGCAGTTCGACCACCTTGGGGGCGACCCCCAAGGACTCTTCCTCTGTCATGGCCGAACGGGAGTCCAGCGTGGCCCACTTGCTGAACGTCCATGCCCGCTGTGCCGCCGACTCGGGACTCTCGCCGTCCGGGGTGATGCTCACGCCACCGGAGCCATCGAGGAACAGGTAGCTCGTGTAACCCTCCGGGTAGTCCAGGAGCGCAGCCGCGCCCATGGCCTGGGTCATCCCCTTCTCGTCGAGGTTGTCCTTCCACTTCCACACTGTGACGACGACCACGTCGCCCTCCTTCTGGCTTGATCCACCGCATGTGTGACGTGTGTCACACATACGGCAACCTAGACCCTGAGGCCGGCGCGCGGTAGTGCCCCAGGACCATCCGCGGCAGCGCACGCGGCAGCGGTCGCTGCGTGGTCCGCGCTTCCCGGGCGACAGGTCCCACCGCTCGCATCGAACCGTGAACGACCACGGGTCATCGCCCGGAACGTCACCCCGAGCGGACGGGCCACCGCGTGCGGCCTGGTTGCGGACTGCTTGGACACCCAGACGGCATCGCCGCAGGTCAGACCCCCATGTGCGGATGAGTCGGCCTGTAAGCCGGGTCCTGTCCAGGGGTCCGTTGCCGGACACCCCTGCGCGGCCATCCCTCTGCGACTGCCGTTGCCGACAGCCTCGTGCGGTCTACCCGTGAGCTCGGGCGGGCCGCCCTCGAACGCTCACGCAGGCCGACGCGGACGCCGACCCTCTTGACCTTGCTCCGGGTGGGGTTTGCATAGCCGCCCCAGTCACCTGGGGCGCTGGTGGTCTCTTGCACCACCGTTTCACCCTTACCCCGCGACCGTTGCCGGCCGCGAGGCGGTCTGCTCTCTGTTGCACTGTCCCGCGGGTCACCCCGGGTGGGCGTTACCCACCACCGTGCCCTGTGGAGCCCGGACTTTCCTCGACGACCCCGGTCCGAGGACCGTGCCGCCGCGGCCGCCCGACCGACTCATCCGCACCACAAGGGTAGCGCTCCCGCGCCCATCCAATCCCGCCATCGGGCCCCGGGCTCGCACGCAGGTCGGGATCCGCACAGGAAGGGCCGCACTGGCGGCCCCGGGGTATTGCATCGGCTCGCCACGCGGTCCTACGTCTGGGGGTGTTCCGAACGGAGCACGAAAACCGTCTGACCCACAAGTGAACAACGGACCGACGAGATCAGGGACAGCAGGAAGCACGACAACAACAGTCGAGTCACCTGACGGGGACGCAGTGCCACACGAGATGGCCGCGACCGGCAGAGGCGAGGAACCCGCAGTCACCGCTGAGAAGCGACAGAGATCACGGAACGGACCGAAGGACACCCAGACGCACGCGAGTGCGGGGACAGGCAACCAGCACGCTTCGAACGGAACAAGTGGGGCTCCTCGATCTCAACCATCGAGGAGCCCCAACCCTTGCGCAGCACAGGCAGGGTGGCACAGCAGACTGCCCGGTCCGAGGTGACACGCCGGACCGGCCCCGGTCCGACGGCCAGTGGCACCACGACGTTTCTGAGTCAGGCCGTCTCGTGGAGCACCCCGTGCAGGTGGCCCCGCTCCCCCATCCCGAAGACCGTGCTGATCCCGTCGGCCCACCAGGCGAGCGTCGTCAGCGAGCACGGACGCGAGCTCGAACCGGTACGCGCTCGACGCCGGCGCCTCGAGCACGCCCTGCACCAGCACCTTGATCGGCGTCGCGTGGCTGACCGCCAGGACCCGCTGCCGGGGGAACCGCTCGACGAGCTCCGCCCGCGCGGCGTCGACTCGCCGGCGCACCGTCGCGAACGACTCACCTCCCGGTGGGGCGACCTCCGTCGAGGCCATCCACGCCGCCAGCTCGTCGGGCCACCGATCCTCGACCTCGGCGAAGGTCAACGAGTCCCACTCACCGAAGTCCGCCTCCGCGATGCCGTCGACGACGACCGGCTCCCCGAGCCCGAGCCGCTCGGTGATGATCGGCGCGGTCTGCCGCGTGCGCTGCAGCGGCGAGCAGACGATGACGTCCGCGCCACCGCGGCGGACCAGCTCCTCGGCGGCCGCCTCGGCCTGGTGACGACCCAGCTCGATCAGCGGCGGGTCGAAGCCGTTGAGGCCGGAGAACCGGTGCTCGACGCTCTGCTGGGTCACGCCATGGCGGACCAGCAGCAGTGTCGTCGGGGCACCGAGGTCGGCGCGCGACCAACCGACGATGCGTCGCGTGACGCAGCGGCGGATCGGCTCTGCGGCCCGCCGCGGCGCGGCTGCGGGCCCGCGGCGTGTCACCCGGACCGGCAGGTTCCCCGCGGAGCAGCGCCCGGACCTGGGCCGCACCGGCCTCAGCCGCGGCCGCACCTCGGCCAGCCCCGGCGCCTGGCCTGCCGCGGCCCGGCCCCCTCGGCCTCCAGCTGCGCGTCGTCGGCGAGGTGCTCGACCACGTCGACGTAGACGTCGTGGTCGCCGGTGCCCCGGTGCCACCGCTCGATCCGGCCCGGCCGGCCAGCCGCAGCCGCGTCCATGGACCGGTTGGCCAGCGCGTCGGCACGCTTGTTCTGCGCCCGCGGCACCCACGTGTAGCGCACCTGATCCACCGGGCAGAGCGCCTTGGCCCGCAGCGCCAGCTGACGGAGCCTCGCGTTCTTGATCGCCCATCCGCCGGACAGCTGCTCGACGACGAGCTTGGAGTCCAGGCGGGCCTCGACCATCGGTCGGGATCGATCTCGCGGCACGCGGCCAACCCCGCGGTCACGCCCTCGTACTCGGCCACGTTGTTGGTCTGCTGCCCAGGTAGTCGGCGAGCTCGACGAGCACCTCGCCGGTGTCCCCGTCGATCACCACCGCCCCGTAGGCGGCCGGACCGGGGTTCCCGCGCGAGCCGCCATCGGCCTCGACGACCAGCTGCCTCACCCGCGGGTCGCCGGCGTCCGCGCGGGTGCGCCGCCTCACAGGCCGGACTCGTCGATGCGCACGAGGATCCGCCGACACTCCTCGCAGCGGACCACCTCGTCGGCCGGCTCCGAACGGATCCGACCCAGGTCGGCGGGGGTCAGCGTCAGCTGGCAGCCCTGGCACCGGGCCCGGTGCAGTGGCGCCGCACCCACTCCACCGGAGGACTCGCGGATCCGGTCGTAGAGGGCCAGCAGGTCCGCGGGGATCCCCGCGACGACCCGCGATCGCGCTCCCCCTGCACCCGCGCGACCTCGGCGTCGATGTCGGCGAAAGCCACGTCCCGCGCCCGCTCGGCGCTCACCTGCGCCTCGGCCAGCTCGGCGACATCCGCCGCCGCGGCCGTGGCCCGGGTCTGGGCGTCCTCGAGCTTCTCCATGACCTCGAGCTCGGCGTCCTCGAGCGCGCTGACCCGCCTGGCGAGGTTCTCGATCTCCCGCTGCAGGTCCTCCAGCTGACGGGCCGAGGCAACCGAACCGGCGTCGAGCAGCGCCTGGTCGCGGCTGATCCGCTCGCGCACCTGGGCCACGTCGGCCTCGGCCTTGCCCTCTCCCGCTCGAGGTCCGAGACCGCGGTGCGGACCGCGACCTCGTGGTCGCGCAGCTCAGCCGAGCGGGTGTCGATCGCCTCCAGCTCGGCGATCTGCGGGACCTTGCGGCGACGGTGCGCCAGTTGACCGAGAACCGTGTCGAGGTCCTGCAGGTCGAGCAGTCGCAGCTGGGCAGCGGCTTCAGCGCGCATCGGTGGACCTCCCCACGTGGAACGTCCACGGATCGGTGACGGTGGTGGACACCGTAGTGCCCGATGAGTAGCCCGCGGTGGCCGCGTCCTGTTCCAGCAACCGCGCAGCCTGCGGCAGCCACATCCACTCGGCCGCCCAGTGGGCGACGTCCACCAGCGCGCATCCGCCGGCCTCGACGTGCTCGCTGGCGCGATGGTGTCGCAGGTCGGAGGTGAGGTACACGTCCGCGCCGCTGGCGTCGGCCGCCCGCAGCATCGTGTCACCGGAGCCGCCGCAGATCGCCACCCGGCGGACGACCCGATCCTGGGTCACCGGCTACCCGCACCCCCTGGGCGACGCTGGGCAGCGTGGCTGCCACGAGCTCGGCGAACTGCCCCAGCGTGGTCGGCTCGGCGAGGTCGCCGACCCGGCCACCGCCGCGACCGCTGGGAACGCTGCGCCAGCTCCATCACGTCGAAGGCCGGCTCCTCGTACGGGTGCGCGCGATCGCAGCGCGGCGACGACCTGTGCCCGGCGGCGACGCGGGGCGACCATCTGCAGCATCGACTCCTCGACCTGCTCCACCCTGCCGATCGATCCGATCGTCGGGTTGGCTCCCGCCGTGGGGCGGAACGTGCCCGTGCCCGAGGACGTGAAGGCGGCGCGCTCGTAGGCACCGATCTGGCCGGCGCCGGCTGCCGCCATCGCGTCGATGAGCGTCTGCGTGTCGCCCACCGGGACGAAGGCGATGTACTTGTCCACCGGGTCCGGCTCGGACTCCAGCGCCTCGAGTGGGGTCACGTCCGAGAGCCCCAGGGCGGTGGCGATCGCGTCGGAGACCCCGGGTCGGGCGTTGTCGGCGTTCGTGTGCGAGGCGAGCAGGCCGACGCCTGCGCGTACCAGCCGATGCACGATCCGGCCCTTGGGGTCGTCGGCCGGGACCCCGTGCACTCCGGACAGGAACAACGGGTGGTGGGTCACCAGCAGCTGGACTCCGTCGGCGATCGCCTCCTCCGCGACGACGGCTACCGGGTCCACCGCGAACATGACCTGCTCGACCGGTTCGTCCGGGTCGCCGCAGACCAGCCCGACCCGATCCCACGAGTCGGCGGTGCGTGGGTCGTAGCGACGATGGAGCAGCGAGACGACCTGGCGCAGGCTGGCCGTGGTTCGGGCAGTGGACACGCTCGGCAGAGTACCGCCCGGGGGCGCCGTGCACGCGTGGGCGCTAGGCTCTGCGGGACCTCAGGCCCGGTGTGACGGGGCAAGGCCAACAGCGCACGCAGTGACGGGAGGGATCGGGCCATGCAGCTTCGCCGCAGCGGGCCCGTGACGGCCTTCCCGACCTCCGAGGCGATCCATGCCCGCGATCCACGCGACCTGACCCGCCTCCTGTGGTTCCTGGCCGTGGCAGCGCTGGGCGTCCTGGCAGCGCGCGGGGCCGATCGGACGACTGCTGGACTCGAGGGCGACCTGGTGGAGCTCGTGGGCCACCTGCCCGACGCCGTTGTCGGCTTCGTCATCGTCGCCGTGCAGGTCCTGTACACGTTGTTCTTCCTCGGCATCCCGCTGGTGCTGCTCGCGACTCGGCGGTTCCGGCGCTGGGGCATCTACACACTGGGGTGGGTGCTCACCACTGCGCTGGTCATCGCCTCCGAGCGGCTCGTGGACGGCAAGGACGTCCCACAGCTGCCCGACTCGGGCCTGAGCAGCGCGCAGTACGAGGCCTGGCCGCCGTCACAGTCCGTCGCGCACAGCCGTCACTGCATTGGTCCTGCTCTCCCCGCACCTGCCGCGGGCCTGGCGGCGGTTCGGGTGGGGATTCGTCGCAGCGCTGGCAGTTCTGCGGGTCGTCACCGCTCGCGACGTGGTCCTGGACATCGTGCTCGCGATCGGGATCGGCGGGGTGGTCGGGTACGCGTTGCTGCTCGCGTTCGGCCGGAAGGTCAACCTGCCGACGACGACCGCGGTGCTCGGCGCCCTGGACCGGATCGGCCTGTCACCACTGACCGTCGAGCGGGCAGACCCGCCGTCGATCGGGTCGCTGCCGTTCGTGGCCACCATGCCCGACGGCCCGCCCCTGCACTGCAAGGTCGTCGCGTCCGGCCAGTACGAGGCCGACAGCCTGCTGCGCAGCTACCGCCGGGTCCGGATGCGCGACATCGGCGAGGACGTCGCGTACTCATCCGTGCGCCGCGCTGTCGCGGTCGAGGCGATGCTGTCGATGTCCGCCGAGCGTGCCGGCGCCGGACCCCCACCTGCCTGGCCGTGGCGCCCATCGGCCTGGGAGACGACATGCTCCTGGCCTTCCGCGAGGTCCGGGGCACGACCCTGGACCTGGTGCCCGCAGAGCGGCTCACCGACGAGGTCCTGGACCAGGCATGGGCCAGCATCGCGAGCCTGCGCACAGCCGGCGTCGCCCACCGCGACCTGCAGCTGTCCAACTGGATCCTCGACGACTCCGACCAGCTGTGGCTCATCGACTTCTCCTTCGGGGAGCCCGGCGGCCTCCGACGGGGCCCTCGGCGCGGACATCGCGGAACTGCTGGCAGCCACGTACTCGGTTGTGGGTGCGCAGCGTGCGGTCGCTTCTGCCGCCCGGGTCTTGGGCACGTCCACGCTCGAGACCGGTCTGAGCTACCTGGTCCCGGTGGTCCTGACCCGCCCGACCCGCGCGGCGGTCAAGGCCCAGCCCGACGGGCTTGGAGCCGCTCGTCGGCCGAGACCGCCGAGGCGTGCGGCGTGGAGGAACCGCAGTTCGCGCCGATCGAACGGGTCAAGCCACGGTCGCTGGTCATGGCCGGCCTGCTGGTCGTTGCCATCTACGTCCTGCTCCCCCAACTGACCGACGTGCCGCCGCATGCTCGAAGCGGTCCGCGAGGCCGATCTGGCCTTCGTCCTCGCCGCCGCCGGCGCCTCACTGGCGACCTACCTCGGATCAGGCATGGCGCTGGTCGGGTCGATGCCGATCCGCGATCCCCTACATCAGGTCGATCCTGGCCGCGATCTCCGCGACCTTCGTCGGAGCGGTGGCACCTCCGGGAGTGGCGCACGTCGGACTCAACGTTCGCTTCGGCCAGAAGCAGGGGCTGCCAGCCCCGGTCGCCGTCTCGGCAACTGCCACCAAGGAGGTCGGGGTCGGCGTCGTGCACGTCACGCTGCTGCTCCTGATGGCCGTCGCTGGCCGGGAGCACCGGTGCCCTGCAGGACGAGCTCGACAAGCTGCCCTCCGTCCAGACGATTGCGATCGGCGTGGCCGATCCTGCTTGCGGTCGTGGGCGTCGCGGCTGCCTTCGGCAGGGTGCGCACCTTCGTCGTCGAGACCGTGGTCCCGGCCGTGGGGCACTCCGTGGCGGCCCTGCGCGAACTGGTCTCGAGCCCGTTGAAGATGACCCTCCTGTTCGTCGGCGCCCTGCTGCTGCAGGTCGGGTACATCGCGGCCCTGTACTTCTCGGTGCGCGCACTCGGAGGGGACGTCGGTTTCACCACCATCGGCTTGATCTACCTGACGGTGGGGTCGATGGCGTCCGTCGCGCCCACGCCGGGTGGTGTGGGCGCCGTCGAGGCCGTCCTGCTGGCCGCCCTGGCCGGTGTCGGGGTCGTGGCCGGCAACCGCCCTGGCCGCGGTCTTCCTCTACCGCCTTGTGACGTTCTGGCTCCCGATCCCGTTGGGTGCGCTGGCCATGCGCTGGTTGGTCGCACACGACCAACTCTGACCGGCTGCGGTCGGGGGCGCCCAGTGCGAGCGGCCGAACTGGGCCCTCGGCGCTGAGCACTCGTCCGGTCCGAACCTGGCCCCGGCGCTCAGTCCAGTCGCGGTCCGAGATAGGCCACCGCCAGGTCGATCGTCTCCAGCTGGTCGTAGTCCGCCTGCGGGATGTCCGCGTGCAGCACCTCAGCCAGCTGGGCGACGAGCTCGAGGAAGTCCACGGAGTCCAGATCCGCCTGGTCGCGGATCGACAGGCTCGGATCGAGCTTCTCGGCTTCGACATCAGGGGCCACCTGGCCCACAGCCTCGATCATGACGTCACGTGCACGGTCGGTGTTCACAGTTCCTCCGGGTTCTGCAGGGCGTGGGCGAACGTGGCGAGGAAGGCCGACGCCGTTCGCCCGTCGCTCGCGCGATGGTCGGCAGCCAGGGTGATCGTCGCGGTGGGACGAACGGTGAGCATGCCGTCGACCGCCCACGGGCGCTCGACGATCCCGCCCACCCCGACCAGCGCGACCTGCGGCGGGAAGATGACGCCGTACAGCGAGTCCGGGCCGGTCTCCCCGAGGCTGCTCACGGTGATGCTCGCCCCGGCCATCTGCGCCTGACGCAGCTTGCCGCGCCGGGCCCGACCCACGAGATCGAGCATGGCAGCCATGAGGTCGTCGATCCGAAGGTTCGCCGCATCCGGGATCGCCGGGGTCACCAGGCCACCACCCCTGGTCGCAACAGCAACGCCGAGGTCCACGTGGTCGCACGGGTCGCAGCTCGCCGTCCACCCAGTGGCCGTTCAAGTCGGGCACCGCGACGGCAGCCACGAGCCGTGGCCCGCAGGAACAGCGCCGCCGGCAGGACTCGCTCGAGCTGCCGGAAGGTCGCGTTGTGGTCCGCAGCCACGCCAGCGAGGTCTGCAGGTCCATGGTCTGCGAGACGTAGTAGTGCGGGATCTCGGCGTTCGACCGCGACATCAGGTTCGCGATCGCGGTGCGCATCGCGGCCTTCCGCGCGGCTGCGCGGCCGGCCGGCCGGAGGCTGGCGGCGGGGGCCGCCGTGGGGGCCTCGGCGCCAGGTCCGGCGCCGGCCTGTGCCGCGGCCGCCTGCCCCTCGGCGGCCCCGGCCCGGCCGCCCCGGCCCCGGCCTCGCCGTGCGCCCGACGTGCCGGCGCCGCAACGGCGGTCCCGGCGTCGCCGGCCAGCACGGCTCCCCCGCCGCCCGCGAGCCCGCGACGGCCGACAGGTCGATCCCCCGCTCGCCGCCAGCCGCCGTGCCCGCGGTCGTGGCGCGCAGGCGCCCTCGGCGCGAACGATGGCCTGGCCGCCGCCGGCGCACTCGGGCTCGCCGAGGGCGTCGCGGCCGCCGGGGCCGCGCGACGGGGTCGCGCGCAGCACGTCGTCGTGGGTGATGTGGCCGTCCGGGCCAGTGCCGGCGATCGAGGTCGAGGTCAACGCCGAGCTGGTGGGCCAGGTGCCGCACCGGCGGGGTGGCCACGCGGGTGCGTGCGGCGGCGTCGCCCGCGGCGGGCGACTCCGGCCGCTCCCCGCCACAGCCGACTCGGCGCCGCGGGTGACGCGACGTCGGCAGGCAACTCCGTCCCCCGACCGGCTCCTCCTCCGGGACCCCCGCCACCTCCCGCGACGCCGACCCGACCGATCATCGCCAGCGGCGTGCCGACCGGCACCTGGACGCCCGGTGCCGATGAGGATCTCCTCCACGACGCCGTCCTCGAACGCCTCGATCTCGATCGCCGCCTTCGCGGTGTCGACCACGGCCACGATCTGGCCGCGCTTCACCGGGTCACCGGGCTCGACGAACCACTCGACGATCGTGCCGACGTCCATGTCCGCGCCGAGCGAGGGCATCCGGAACTCGCCCATGGCTCAGGCCTCCCCGCGCATCGCCCGCCGGGCGGCCGCGACGATCGCCGTCGACGCTCGGCAGCGCGGCGAGCTCGAGGTGCCGGGCGTAGGGCATCGGGACCTCCGCGCTGCACACCCGCCCGACGGGTGCATCGAGCTCGTAGAACGCGCTGCTCGGTGATCCGCGCGGAGATCTCCGCCGACAGGCTGCCGCTGCGCCAGCCCTCGTCGACCACCACGGCCCGATGGGTCCGCCGCACCGATCCCGAGGATCGTCGCGTCGTCCAGCGGCCGCAGGGTGCGCAGGTCGATGACCTCCGCGTCGACCCCCTCGTCGGCCAGCGCCTCAGCCGCCGCCAGGGTGGTCGCCAGCGTCCCGCCGTACGTGATCAGCGTGACGTCCGCGCCGGGGCGGCGGATCGCGGCGGTGTCGAGGTCCACCGGCCCGCCGTCTGCCGGCAGCTCGCCGGAGGCGTTGTAGAGCCCGCCGTGCTCGAAGACCAGCACCGGGTCCGGGTCGGCCAGCGCCGTGGCCAGCATCCCGCGGGCGTCCACGACCGTGGCCGGGGCCACGATCCGGATGCCCGGGATGTGGGCGTACCAGCCCTCGAGGCTGTGCGAGTGCTGGGCGGCCAGCTGCCGGCCGGCGCCGGTGGTCATCCGGATCACGAGCGGCACCTGGAACTGCCCGCCCGACATGTGCTGCAGGGCCGCCGCGGTGTTCATGATCTGGTCCAGGGCCAGCAGCGAGAAGTTGACCGTCATGACCTCGACGATCGGGCGCATGCCGCCCAGCGCCGCACCGATCCCGGCGCCGACGAACGCCGACTCCGACAGGGGCGTGTCGCGGACCCGGTCCGGGCCGAACTGCTCGAGCAGGCCCATGCTCACGCCGAAGCAGCCGCCGTACATCCCGACGTCCTCGCCCATGAGGAACACACGGTCGTCGGCGAGCATCGCCTCCCGGATCGCCTCGCGGACGGCCTCGCGGTAGGTGGTCGTGGTCGCCACGCCGGCGCCCGGCTCGTCCGTGGTGACGGGCGGCCGCGCCTGCGGCGCAGCCTGGTCCGTCGCCTCGACGACGGATGCACCGCCGACACGCCTCCGGGCGGTCATGGCGCCACCCCCTCCCGCTCGGCGGCCCGTAGGACGACCGAGCTGTCCGGACTGTGGACGAACAGCTCCAGGTCGGCGACGTCCTCCACCGGCGAGGACTCCGCGAACTGCGCCGCGTCGTCGACGATCCCGGCGATCTCGGACTCCATCGCCTCGACGTCGGCATCGGTGAGCACGCCCTCAGCGGTCAGCCGCTCGCGCAGCGACGGTGATCGGGTCGTGCTCCTTCCACGCGCTCGACCTCGGCCTTGTCGCGGTAGCGCTCGGGGTCGAACATCGAGTGCGCGCGGAAGCGGAACGTCCGCGCCTCGAGGAAGTGCGGGCCGCCACCGGCCCGGATGGCCTCGACGGCGCGCAGGGCCGTGGCCGCACGGCGCGCACGTCCATCCCGTCCACCGCCCACGCCGGCACCTCGTAGGCCGCGGCCTTCACCGAGAGGTTCGTCTCGGACTCCGAGCGGGCCAGCGCGGTGCCCATCGCGTACAGGTTGTTCTCGCACACGAACAGCACCGGCAGCTGCCACAGACGCGGCGAGGTTCATCGACTCGTGGAACTCGCCCTCGGCCATCGCGCCCTCGCCGAAGAAGCACGACCGTCACCCGGTCGCGGCCGGACATCCGGTCGGCCAGGGCCAGCCCGACGGCCAGCGGCAGGCCCCCGCCCACGATCGCGTTGCCCCCGTAGAACCGGGTGGCCGCGTCGAACAGGTGCATCGAGCCGCCGCGTCCCCGGCGCAGCCGGTGACCCGGCCGAACATCTCGGCCATCACCGAGCGCGCCGACATGCCCTTGAGCAGGGCGTGCCCGTGCTCGCGGTAGGTGGCGACGATCGCGTCGTCGGGCCGCAGCGTCGAGATCACGCCGGTGGCCACGGCCTCCTCGCCGATGTAGACGTGCAGGAACCCGCGGATGCTGCCCGCGCTGTACAGCTCGACGCACCGCTCCTCGAAGCGGCGCACCAGGAGCATGTCGCGCAGCAGGCGCAGGTCGCGCGGCTGCTCGGCGCCGTCCCCACCGGTCCCGGCGGTCGGCGCGTCCACCGCGGTCACCTGGTCACGGGTCATCGCTGGGCTCCCTCCGGTGGCGCTGCCGGTGGCGCGGGGGTCTCCAGGGTGCTCAGGTCGCCCTCGGCCAGGCCCAGCTCGCGCGCCCGCAGCAGGCGGCGCATGATCTTGCCGCTTCGGGTCTTGGGCAGGTTGTCGTCGAAGGCGATCTCCCGCGGGGCGACCGCCGGGCCGAGGCGCTTGCGGGCGTGCCCGGTGAGCTCCCGGCGCAGCTTCACGAGGTCGTCGGGGTCCCGGCTGACGCCCGGGCTTGAGGGCGACGAACGCCTTGATCCGCTCGCCGATCATCTCGTCGGGGATGCCGATCACGCCGGCCTCGGCGACCGCCGGGTGCTCCATCAGGCAGCTCTCGACCTCGAACGGCCCGATCAGGTGCCCGGCGGTCTTGATCACGTCGTCGGCGCGGCCCACGAACCAGAACCAGCCGTCGGCGTCGCGGCGGGCCAGGTCCCCGGACAGGTACCACCCCCCGGCGAAGCACGTCGCGTACCGCTCCTCGTCGTTCAGGTAGCCGCGGAACATCGACGGCCAGCCCGGCCGCAGCGCCAGCTCGCCGAGCTCGTCGGTGCCGGACTCGGTCACCGAGCCGTCGGGGTTGACCGCCGCGCGGCCCTCGTCCCCGCGTACCAGCGTGGTGGCGGTGATGCCCGGCATCGGCCGCCCCATCGAGCCCGGGTGCACGTCGCACGCGGCGAAGTTGGCGATCATGATCCCGCCGGTCTCGGTCTGCCACCAGTTGTCGTGGATGGTCAGGCCCAGGGCCTCCCGGCCCCAGATCACGGCCTCCGGGTTCAGCGGCTCGCCCACGCTCGCGACGAACCGCAGCGCCGACAGGTCGTACTCCGTGGGCAGCTCCTCGCCGGCGCGCATGAGCATCCGGATCGCGGTGGGCGCCGTGTACCAGATCGTCACGGCCTGCTCGGCCAGCGTCCGGTACCAGCGCCGCGCGTCGAACTCGCCCTCGTCGACCAGCGCGGTGAGCCCGACGGTCAGCGGCGCGATCACGCCGTAGGAGGTGCCGGTGACCCAGCCCGGGTCGGCCGTGCACCAGTAGATGTCGTCGGGGTGCATGTCGAGGGCGAACCGACCGGTCGCGTGGTGGGCGACGACCGCGCAGTGCACGTGCATCGCCCCCTTGGGCTTGCCGGTCGTGCCACTGGTGAAGTGCAGCAGCGCGAGCTCCTCGTCGTCGGTCGGCTCCAGCTCGAAGGTGGTCGGCTGGTCGGCGACGAGCTCCTCGAGGTGCACCGCGCCCCGGATGTCGTCGACGTCTCCCCCCGGCGGGTCGACGAGCAGGATGAACTCGAGGCCGGGCAGCTCATCGCGCACCGGGGCCACCTTCTTGCGGTACAGCTCCGAGGAGGTGACCAGGGCCCGGCCGTCACCCAGGGTGATCCGCTGGCGCACCGGCTCGGGCCCGAACGCGCTGAACAGTGGCGCGAACACGCATCGGGCCTTGAACGTGCCCAACATCGCCGTGTAGAGCAGCGGCACCCGACCCACCAGGCTGAAGACCCGGTCGCCGGGCGCGAGGCCGAGCTGGCGCAGGCCGTGCGCGAACGCCGAGGTGCGCCCGGCGAGATCGGCGTACGTGACGTCCGACGTCGTGCCGTCCCTGGCCAGGCAGCGCAGGGCGACGTGCTCCCCGTGGCCGTGCTTGACGTGGCGGTCGACTGCTTCGTAGGCGATGTTGATCCCGCCGCCCGGCAGCCCATCGAGCCACCCGCGCGCCTCATCCCACGTGAACGACGCGCGGACCGCGTCGTAGTCGTCGAGATGGGGTTGCACCCGCAGGTCGGCAGGTGCCTTGTGGATCACGTACGCCTCATCATGGCGAGCATCCATGCTTCCGGCCTACCAGCCGGTAGCGCCGACGCGCTAGGGACATTGGTCCCCGGCGACGCCCACGCCGAGGGTCCTGCCGGCTGCGCTGGCAGGACCCTCGGCAGCAGTGCCGTGCCGCCGGCGAGATCCAGTCCGGCGGCGATCTGCGGTGGGCCCGGCCGGGCTCGAACCGACGACCTACCCGGTGTAAGCGGGTTGCGCTACCAGCTGCGCCACGGGCCCGCGCGCAAGGGTACGCATGAGGTCCGGATCAGCCAAAGGGGGCGCCCCGGCGGACACCGACCGGGCCGGGCCGCCACCACCCACCGGCGCCTCACTCGCGCGCGGCAGGGAACTCCGCACTCGAAGTGGTCGATCCACGCCCGGGCCGACGGCGCTAGGGCCGGCTTCGCACCCGAAGTGGTCGATCCCACCCGTTCCCAAGGCTCAGGATCGACCACTTCTGGTGCGCACCCTCGCTCCTCGGCTGCGACCGGGGCCGGTATCGACCACAACTGGTGCGGAGTTGGGGACGGGCCCGGCGCGCCGATGCGCGGCGGCCACGGGGCGCGGGCGGCCACGGACATGCGGCCCGGGACGGAGCCGCCTCACGCGGATCACGTCAGCCGGGCGACCGCCTCGCGGTAGGCGCCGGGGTCGCGAGCCTCGCCCGGGTGGTTCACGAGCGCCCACCGGACGACGCCGTCCCGGTCGATCACGAACGTTGCCCGGGTCGCCATGCCCCGCTCGGGGAGGAACACCCCGTACTGCTGGGCCACCTCGCCGTGCGGCCAGAAGTCGCTGAGCAGGTCGAAGGTCAGTCCCTCCTGCTCACGGAACACGCGCAGGGCGTGCTTGGTGTCGACCGAGACGCCCAGGACCACGGTGTCGTCGTCGAACTCCGCGCTGCGATCACGCAGCGCGCACCACTCGTCGGTGCAGATCGACGAGAAGGCGAACGGGTAGAAGATCAGCACGACGATGCGTCCCCGCAGGCCGGAGAGGGTCACCTCCTCCCCACGCTGGTTGACCAGGGTGAAGTCGGGGGCCACCTGGCCGACTGCGACGGACATCACGGACACCTCCTGCCGGAACGGGCGCCCCAAGGTTCCCATCCCCGCGCCGATTCGGCACGATGGCCCAATGACCGACGGCCACCTCCCCGACGTCCTCGCGCCAGACCTGCATGAGCATGGCCTGGCCTCGGGCGACCTCACGCCGCTGGCCGGCTCCATCAACCGGGCCTGGGAGCTGTTCGACGAGGTCATCCGGACCGAGGTCGACCTGGACGCGGAGTCCCGCAAGCCGGGATGGACCGCGCGCGACCTCGTCGCCCGCCTCGGGGAGTGGGAGTTCGGGCGCACGATCGACGACATGCTGGCCAACGCCCACGACGGGGACGCTGACTACTACGACGCCGACGCCCTCGACGAGCAGGTCCGCGCCCGCACCGCCCAGCTGCCCGACGCCGACGTCCTGGACTCGCTCACGGCCGCGCGGCAGACCACGGCCCGATGGCTGGCCTCCGACGGCCCCGCGACCTGGGGGCTGGTGCACACCTCCTCGCCGCTGGGCCCGCTGCCCGTGCTGACCGTGATGAACGCGATGACCTTCCAGCTGGCCGTATCGCTGCTGGACCTCGAGCCGTGCGGCGCCACCGTGCCCGACGAATCGATGCACATCGGCCTGGCCGCCCTGATCGACACCACCGGGGCCCTCGCCGGTCGCAAGCACGTGACCGGGTCGTTCACGGCGGTGACCCCTGACCTGATCATCGGCTCAGGGGCGCGCGCAGGCCACTGGCGCACGGTCGTCCTGGACGAGGACCCCGAGCACGGTCCCGGGGTCGTGGCCCCGGCGCGGACGATCCTCGACGTCACCAGCGGACGGGCCAACGTCCCGCACCTGTACCGGACCGGGGAGCTGCACGTGCGCGACCTCACCGGGCTCGTGCGGCTGGCCCCGGTGCTCGAGGGCGTGCCCGGGATCCCCCCGCTGGGCGCCGTCGGACGCGCCATGTCCGTGGTGGACGCGGTCGGCGGGCTGTTCGGGCGCCTGCGACGCTGAGCCCGAGCCGCCGAGCTGCCGTGCTGAGCACGGACCCGCGTCCCGCGGATGGCCGGGCGGCTCGGCCCGCCAGTCGCCTACCGCGGGACGAGCCGGACGGCCTGCCAGTTGGCCAGCGTCACCGACGTGGTGCGGCGCATGCCCGACGTGGACGCGGCATCGGGGATGTCCGCGGGCTCGAGGGCCCCGGAACGGCCGTGCTTGGGGGTGAGCAGCCAGATGACGCCGTTGTCGGCGAGCGGGACCATCGCGTCGACGAGCGCGTCCCCGAGGTCGCCGTCGTCGGCCCGCCACCAGAGCAGCACCACGTCGACGACGCCGCCGTAGTCCTCCTCGACCATCGGCTCACCGGAGCCGGTCTCGACCGCCTCCGCGACGAGATCGTCGGTGTCGGTGTCGTACCCGACCTCCTGGACCGTCATGCCCTGGGTGATCCCCAGGCGCGTGGCCAGTGCCGCAGCCTCCGCGGACTGGTCGGCCGTACCGCCCACCGCTATCTCTCCGTCCCGTCGCGAGTCGCCCCGGATGGGCGAATCGATGGCGCCAGTATGGGGCACGCGGGGGCAGCCACGCCCACCCCAACGCGCACGTGGCGCGCGGAAGCGGAATAGTTGGGCCCGCCGGCCGGCCGCCCGTGGGCGGTCGACGTCGCCCTGCTGGACGATCCCAGCTCGACGCGAAAGGTCCTCTCCGTGACGTCCTCCGCCTACGACCCGCTGATGCCCGGTGGCCTGCCCGACCAGTACGTCGACGCCGACCCCAGCGAGACCCGCGAGTGGGTGGAGTCGTTCGACGCCGTCGTCAATGCCGCCGGCCCGACCCGTGCACGCTTCCTGATGCTCGAGCTGCTGAGGCGCTCGCACGAGCGCCGCGTCGGCGTCCCCGCCCTGCGCAGCACCGACTACATCAACACCATCTCCCCCGACCGGGAGCCGACGTTCCCGGGCGATGAGCAGATGGAGTACCAGATCCGGGCGATGACCCGGTGGAACGCGGCGATGCTCGTGCACCGTGCGCAGCGGCCCGGCGTCGGCGTCGGCGGCCACATCTCCAGCTACGCCTCGTCCGCGGCGATGTACGAGGTCGGCTTCAACCACTTCTTCCGCGGGCCCGACGCCCCGGGCGGTGGCGACCAGATCTTCTTCCAGGGCCACGCCTCCCCCGGCATCTACGCCCGTGCCTTCCTGGAGGGAGTGCTCAGCGAGGCGCAGCTCGACGGGTTCCGCCAGGAGCTGTCGCACCCCGGCGGCAGCCTGCCCAGCTACCCGCACCCGCGGCTCATGCCGGACTTCTGGCAGTTCCCGACCGTGTCGATGGGCCTCGGGCCGCTGCACGCGATCTACCAGGCCCGCTTCAACCGGTACCTGCTCAACCGCGGGATCAAGGACACCAGCCAGCAGCGCGTGTGGGCGTTCCTCGGCGACGGCGAGACCGACGAGCCCGAGGCGCTGGGCAACATCTCGCTGGCGGCACGCGAGGGCCTGGACAACCTGACCTTCGTCATCAACTGCAACCTGCAGCGACTCGACGGCCCCGTGCGCGGCAACGGCAACATCATCCAGGAGCTCGAGTCGACCTTCCGCGGGGCCGGGTGGAACGTCATCAAGGTGATCTGGGGCCGCGGCTGGGACAAGCTGCTTGCCCGCGACGTCGACGGCGCGCTGGTCAACCTGATGAACAACACGCCGGACGGCAACTACCAGACCTACCGCGGCGAGGACGTCGAGTACCTGCGCCGGGAGTTCTTCGGCCGCGACCCGAAGGTCGCCGCGATGGTCGCCGACGTCTCCGACAAGGAGCTGTGGGCGCTCAAGCGCGGCGGCATGGACTACCGCAAGCTCTACTCGGCCTACCGGACGGCGGTGGAGCACACCGGGCAGCCGACGGTGATCCTGGCCAAGACCATCAAGGGCTGGTCGCTGGGCCAGCACTTCGAGAGCCGCAACGCCACCCACCAGATGAAGAAGCTGTCCCACGAGGACCTCAAGACGTTCCGCGACCGCCTGAACATCCCGATCCCGGACGACCAGCTCGACAAGTACCTGCCGCCGTACTACAACCCGGGGCCGAGCGACCCGCGGATCCAGTACATGATGGAGCGCCGGGCGACCCTCGGCGGATCGATGCCCAGGCGCCAGAGCACGTCACGGCCGCTGGCGCAGCCGCCGGAGAAGACCTACGACATCGTCACGCGCGGGTCCGGCAAGCAGGAGGTCGCGACGACGATGGCGTTCGTCCGGCTGTTCAAGGACCTCACGCGCGACCCGGACATCGGCTACCGGTTCGTGCCGATCATCCCGGACGAGGCCCGGACGTTCGGCATGGACGCCCTGTTCCCGACCCTGAAGATCTACAACCCCAAGGGGCAGACCTACCTCTCGGTCGACCGCGAGCTGATGCTGTCGTACAAGGAGGCCACCAACGGCCAGATCCTGCACGAGGGCATCGACGAGGCGGGCTCGGTGGCCTCGTTCGCCGCCGCCGGCTCGTCGTACTCGACGCACGACCAGCCGATGATCCCGGTCTACATCTTCTACTCGATGTTCGGCTTCCAGCGCACGGCCGACTCGTTCTGGCTGGCCGGCGACCAGATGGTCCGCGGCTTCGTGATGGGCGCGACCGCCGGGCGCACGACGCTCAACGGCGAGGGCCTGCAGCACGAGGACGGCCACAGCCACGTCATCGCCATGACCAACCCCGCGGTGGTGGCCTACGACCCGGCGTACGCCTACGAGATCGGGCACATCGTCCGGACGGCCTGCGGCGGATGTACGGCGAGGACTCCGAGAACGTCTTCTTCTACATCACCATCTACAACGAGCCCTACGTCCAGCCCCCGCAGCCGGAGGGCCTCGACGTCGACGGCCTGCTGCAGGGCATGTACCTGCTGGCCCCGGCTACCGACGGACCACCCGCTGAAGGCGCAGATGCTCGCCTCCGGTGTCGCCGTGCCGTGGGCGCTGAAGGCCCAGGGGATGCTGGCCGAGGAGTGGGGCGTGGCCGCCGACGTGTGGTCGGTGACCTCGTGGACCGAGCTGCGCCGGGACGGCCTCGAGCCGCCGACAAGCACAACCTGTTCGACCCGACCGGCGAGCCGGCGTGCCCTACGTCACCACCCGCCTGGCACGGCCGGCCGGGCCCGGTCGTGGCCGTCTCGGACTACATGCACGCCCTGCCGGACCGATCCGCCAGTGGGTGCCCGGTCACTTCGCGACCCTCGGGCACCGACGGGTTCGGCATGTCCGACACCCGCGGGGCCCTGCGCCGGCACTTCCTGGTCGACGCCGAGTCGATCGTGTGCCGGACCCTGCTGTCGCTGGCCGAGCGCGGCGAGATCGAGCGCTAGGTGGTCGCGGGCCGCACTCGACAAGTACCGCCTGTGGGATCCGACGGCGGCCGACGCCGGCAGCACGGAGGGCGGCGGATGAGCGGGCCGCAGCCGCCGCGGGGCGGATCCTCGCCGACGACGTCCGGGACCTCCCGGGCGGGCTTGGGGTGCGGCCGACCGGCCCCGACGACGTCGACGGGATCACCGCGCTCATCCGGGCCGCCGACATCGCAGGCTGCGGCCACACCTCGACGAACCTCGAGGAGGTGCACCACCAGCTGGCGTTGCCGGACTGCGGCTGGGGGCACGGGGCCGCGACGGTCTGGCGCGGTGACGAGCTCGTCGGCGCCCTGATGGTCCACGACGGACTGGCCCACGGGCGCGGCTGGATGGTGGACGTGTACTCCCGGCCCGGCGACCCACGGGCCCACGGGATCAACGGCGCCCTGATCGATGCCGCCCTGCGCGAGGGCCGGGACCGCTTCGACCTGGTCTTCCCGGACCCCGACGAGCCCATGCAGAGCGCCAAGACCATTCCCTACGCCAACGACGGCGCCCTGCGCGCGGACCTCGAGGAGCGTGGGTTCGCCGAGGTGCGGCGGTACTGGCGGATGAAGGTGGACCACTGGTCGGTTGACGCCCTGGGGCTGGACGATGCACCCAGCGTGGGAGCACAGGCTCGCGCCGATGCCGCGGACCTCGCGTCGCGCGGCTACATCCTGCGCCCCTTCCGGGACACCGACGAGGAGCTCCGCGGCCTGCACGAGGCGCACAGCGCCGCCTTCGTCGATCACTTCGACTTCACGCCCCTGGACCTCGAGGCCTGGGTGCGGGTACGTGTCCGGCCAGACCGACGACCGCACCCAGTGGCTGGTCGTCGAGCACGACGGTCGGGATCGTCGCGTACGCCCAGGGCGCCAACCGCTACGCCAGCGACGACTGCGGGTACGTGGCCAGCGTCGGCGTCGTCGGCGAGCACCGGGGCCAGGGCCTGGCCCGCGCGCTGCTGCGAGCCCGGATGGCCGACGACGTGGCCCGCGGGCTCATCAGCACGATCCTGCACGTCGACGCGAAGAGCCCCACCGGGGCGACGAGCCCTGTACGAGTCGGTCGGCATGGTCGTCGACAGCGAGTTCGTCGGCTTCCACCGCCCGCTGTACGGCTGAGCCGCCGCGCGGGCCGCCCTCCAACTCGCGTCAACGTTCGAGGTCGTGGGGGCGTCCGAAACATGACACAAGCGGGCCTGAGCGCCCGTAGCTTGACGCAGGTTGGGTCGGGGCCCGGACAGCGGATGGCCCGGGCGGGTCTCCCCTGCCCGGGCCAGCCGGCTCCTCCCCCGAGGTCTACGCTACACCACCTGGTGCAGCCAGCGCACAGGCACGCCGTCGCCGGCGCGGCGGAAGGGCTCGAGCTCGGCGTCCCAGGCCGTGCCCAGGATCATGTCGATGCCCCTGCGCAGGTCCGCCGGCGTCGCCGGCCGCCGCGGCCACCACGGCACGCAGGCGGTCCTCGTGGATCATGATGTCGCCGTGCGGTCCCATGGTGGCCCGGAACACGCCCAGGTTCGGGCGTGACCGCGAACCGCTCGCCCTCAGCGCCCTTGCCCGGCTCCTCGGCGACCTCGTAGCGGATCGTCTTGAACTGGCGCAGCGCCGACGTGATGCGGGCGGCCGTCCCCGGCTTTGCCTGCCAGGAGACCTCGGCGCGGACCTGCCCGGGCAGCACCGGCTGGGGCAGCCAGTCGAGGCTCACCCGCGTCCCGAGCACGTCACTGATCGCCCACTCCAGATGCGGGCACAGCGCCCGCTGCGTGGAGTGCACGAACAGAACGCCGCGGGTCAGACCCGGGCGCTCGGCAACCATATGCACGGCCATGGCCGACCTCCGATCTCGGCGAGTTTCGCCTTCCCCAGCGTACTCGCGATCGGAATGAGGGCCATCCCTGAGGGGAGCATAATCACATCTGTGTCGTTTTGGCTAGGGGGAGCCGGCACTTCCCCCGGTCCGGCGGCGGCCTGATCCGGCGCGGCATCGACCGGTGCGACGGGGAAGACTCGGGGCATGCCCCCCGCCGGCCTGCTCGTGACCCCCGCACAGCAGCGAGACCTCACCGAGCTGCTCGCCGCCTGGCTGCCCGAGCACCGGTGGTTCGCCGGAAAGGGCCGGGCGATCACGGCCCTGCGCCTCAGCGAGGTCGCGACCGCTGCCCGGCGATGTCGCGGTGGCCCACGTCGTGGTCGGGGTCCAGCTCGACGGGGAGGTCTGGCAGGCCTACCAGGTGCCGCTGTCGATCTACGCCGATCCCCACCCCGGCATGGCGGCTGATCGGGCAGCTCGAGCGCGGGGACTGCGTCTACGACGCGCTGTCCGACCCCGCTGCCGTCCCGGCGCTGCTGGCCGCATCGGGCACGCACGCGCAGGTCGACCCGGGCCGGACCCACCGCTCGACCGCGCGGGCGCGGCGCATCCAAGCCCCGTCCTGCAGGCCGTCGTCGACCCCGGACGGCTACCGAAGCCTGCCGGTCCGACCCCTGGGGGTGGAGCAGAGCAACACCTCGCTGGTCCTCGGTGACGTCGCCCTCGTGAAGTTCTTCCGGCTGCTCGTGCCCGGGCGTGAACCCCGACGTCGACGTGCACGCGGCCCTCGGGGTCGCCCGCTGCGCCGAATGTCGGCCGAATGCCTCGGGCTGGGTCAATGCCGGGTGGCGCGACCCGTCCGACGGTCAATGGGTGACCGGCCACACCGCGATGGTCCAGGAGCTGCTCGCCCCCGCCGTCGAGGGTCGCGACCTCGCGCTGGACCGGGTCGCCGACGGGCCAGTCGTTCGCCGACGACGCGCTGGAGCTGGGCCGGGCCACCGGGGCCGTCCACGGCGACCTTCGTCAGGTCCTGCCGACGCGTGTGCTGACCCGGCGCGAGGTCTACGAGCTCGTCGACCGGCTCGCCTGGCGACTGGACCAGGCTGCCGCCGTCGTCGAGGAGCTCGCTCCCCTGCGTCCCGGCCCTGGGCGAGCGCGCATCGACGCCCTGCTGCACGCTCGGTCACCCGATCGAGGTCCAGCGCGTCCATGGCGACCTGCACCTGCAGCAGGTCATGCGGACCGACGACGGCTGGAAGCTGCTCGACTTCGAGGGTGAGCCCGGCTCCTCGATGGCCGCCCGCGTCGCGCCCGACCACGCCCTGCGCGACGTCGCGGGCATGCTGCGCTCCTTCGCCTACGCGGCCGCGCAGGGCGGGTGCGAACCGCAGACCCGGACGAGGTCGCCGCCTGGCTGCGCGACTGCGAGGTCGCGTTCCTGGCCGGCTACGCCGCCGGCTGGCCTGGACGCGCCTGGGGAGGACGGCGTGCGCGCCGACCGCGTGATCCTCTCGGCCTACCTCGTGGACAAGGCCGCCTACGAGGCCGTGTACGAGAGGCGCAACCGGCCGGACTGGCTGCCGATCCCGATGGCTGCCCTGGTGGAGCTCGCCGGCTGAGCCCCGGGGTCCACAAGCGCGGGGGTCCGACCGGCGGGCCGCGCACCCGCCCTGCGCGTGCCTAGACTCGACGCCATGCCTGTCACCCCCGGCCGGAGGAGCCGCGCCCGCGGCAGCGCGACGCCCCCCGCCCTGCAGGCCGCACCGGCTCCCGTCCCGCGCGCTGCCCTGGCGTCGCCATCGGCAGTGCCCGCCCGCGCCCGGGTGGTCGTCATCGGCGGCGGGATCATCGGCACGTCGATCGCCTACCACCTGGCCGAACTGGGATGGACCGACACGGTCCTGCTCGAGCGAGACCGGCTCACCTCCGGCACGACCTGGCACGCAGCCGGCCTGATGGTCACCTTCGGCTCGACCTCGCAGACCTCGACCGAGCTGCGCCAGTACACCAAGGACCTCTACTCGCGGCTCGAGGCCGAGACCGGCCAGGCGACCGGCTTCCGGCCGATCGGGCTGATCGAGGTCGCCGCCGACGAGGGTCGTCTCGAGGAGTACCGCCGGGTGTCGGCGTTCAACCGGCACCTGCGGCGTCGACGTCCACGAGATCATCCCCCGCCGAGGTCGCCGAGCTGTTCCCGGCTGCGCGCACCGACGACATCCTCGCCGGCTTCTACACGCCCGACCGACGGTCGGGTGAACCCGGTCGACGTCACGATGGCGCTGGCGAAGGGCGCCCGGATGCGCGGGGCGACGCTGCTCGAGCGGACGCCCGCGTCGACGTGCTCCTGCGCGACGGCGCGGTCGCCGGCGTGCGCACCGCGACCGGCGACATCGAGTGCGAGTACGTCGTCAACGCTGCCGGCATGTGGGCCCGCCAGCTCGGCGCGCGCTCCGGCGTGAGCATCCCGCTGCAGGCTGCCGAGCACTACTACCTGATCACCGGGCGCCATGCCCGAGGTCGATCCGGACTGGCCGGTCCTGGAGGACCCGAGCCGGTTCACCTACATCCGGCCCGAGGGCGACGGCCTGATGGTCGGGCTGTTCGAGACCGTGTGCGCACCGTGGAACGTCGGGCCGGATCCCCGAGGACTTCTCGTTCGGTTCGATCACGCCGGACTGGGACCGGATGGGTCCCTACGTCGAGGCGGCGATGGGGCGGGTGCCTGCCACGCTCGACGCCGGGATCCACACGTTCTTCTGCGGGCCCGAGTCGTTCACGCCGGACCTGCTGCCCGTGATCGGCGAGGCCCCGGAGGTGCGCAACTACTTCGTCGCCGCGGGGCTGAACTCGATCGGCATCCTGACCGGCGGCGGCTGGGGCCGGGCGATCGCGCACTGGATCACCACGGGATCGCCGGACATCGACGTCACGGGCGTGAACATCGACCGCCTGCACCCGTACCAGGCCACGCCGCGCTACCGCGCCACGCGGACGGTCGAGAGCCTGGGGATGGTCTACGAGTGCCACTACCCGGGGCGCTCGATGCGCACGGCCCGGGGCGTGCGGCGCTCGCCGCTGCACGAGCGGATGGTCGCTCAGGGCGCCTGGTTCAAGGACGTCTCCGGCTGGGAGGGCACGGACTGGTTCGCCGGCGCGGGAGTCGTCCCCAGCCGAGCCCGCGCCCACCTGGGGCCGGCCCGACTTCTGGGAGCACTGGGCGGCCGAGCACCGCGCCGTGCGCGAGGGCGTCGGGCTGTTCGACATGTCGTTCATGGCGAAGTTCGAGGTGACCGGGCCGGACGCCGGGGCGCTGCTCGATCGCTCGAGCGCCAACGCGGTCGACGGCGAGCCCGGGCGGATCACCTACACGCAGTGGCTCAACGAGCACGGCCGGATCGAGGCCGACGTGACCGTCACCAAGCGCGCCGACGACGACTTCCTCGTGGTCGCCTCCGACACCGCCCACCGGCACGTGCTGACGTGGCTGCGCCGGCACGTCGGCGACGCGCGGGTGTCGATCGCCGACGTGACCTCGGGGCTGGCGCAGATCACCGTGCAGGGCCCGACACTCGCGCGACGTGCTCGCCGCGGCCACGTCTGCGGACCTGTCGGATGAGGCGCTCCCCTTCCGGGCCGCTCGTGAGATCGACCTCGGCTTCGCCCTCGGGTCGTGCACCCGCATCACCTACGTCGGCGAGCTCGGCTACGAGCTGTTCGTGCCGGCCGAGATGGCGGTCTCCGCCTACGACGAGGTCGTCGCCGCGGGCGCGGGCTTCGGCCTGCGGCACTGCGGGCTCAAGGCCCTGGGCAGCCTGCGGCTGGAGAAGGCGTACCGCGACTACGGCCACGACATCGACAACACCGACGACCCGCATCGAGGCGGGACTCGGGTTCGCGGTCGCGTGGGACAAGCCCGGCGGGCTTCCTCGGGCGGGAGGCGCTGCTCGGCCCGCCGTGAGGCGCTGGGCGGGCGCCCACCCGGCCGGCTCGTGCAGGTCCTGCTCGCCGACCCCGGAGCCGATGCTGTTCCACGCCGAGGTGGTGCGCCGCGACGGGATCGAGGTCGGCTACCTGCGCTCGGCGTCCTACGGGTTCACCCTCGGCGGAGCGGTCGGGCTGGCGATGGTCGACGCCGGCGGCGAGCCGGTCGACGCGCGCGTACGATCGAGGCGCGGGGAGTGGACGGTGCAGGTCGGCAACGAGGTGGTGCCCGCCCGGGTGGCACTGACCCCCCTCTACGACCCCCGCAGCCAGCGCATCCGCGGCTGATCCCGCCTCGTGTCATCCCACAGGCCTTCTGGTGACCGTACGGATGACACAACGCCCGGGCAGCACCCGGGCTCAGGGATAGTGGGCAGGTAGCTGACCAGGTCCCGGCGCGGCCATCACGGCCATGATCGCCTCGACGAGGGACCGAGTGGGTCCCGGCGCGCCCTGGCCGACGCGCATGGTGGACCAGGACCCGTCCGTCAGGAGGACGACCACGTTCTGGCCGCCGGGCACGTCCGCCGGATAGGCCGCCGCCACCAGCTCGGTGGGCAGCACCGCCAGCGGCTGCGACGGGACCCCAGGGCCGGCTCCGGGCCGATCGACGATGAGGTGGGTCGCGGTGACGGTCAGCCGGACGGGGAACGGCGCCCCGGACCACATGACACCCGGGAACGTGGCCGGTGCCTGGCCCCGGACGCCCTGCTCCCACCTCTGGTACGGGGTCAGCGCGCCGGCCCGTGGCCAGTTGCGGACGACGAACGCCGCCAGGAACGGCACGCTGAGGGCGAGCATGATCCCGGCGGTCGTCAGCGCCTCGGTGAGCTCCGGGGCCGGGGCCGCGACGTCCGATCCGATCGACCGGGCGCTGAGCAGGGCCAGCAGGTTGTTGGCGAAGTGGATCAGGATGCCCGGCCAGAGCGAGCCCGTCCGGAGGTAGAGCACGGTCGTCATCACGCCGAACGCGGTAGCGCCGACCGGGTCGGCGTGCAGGATCCCGAAGGCGATCGACGAGATGAGGATCGCCGCGGTGAGCCGCCACTTCACGCTGAGCCGCTCGATGAGGATCCCCCGGAACACAACCTCCTCGACCAGCGGTGGCAGCACGGTCAGCCCGATGAGCGCCAGCAGCAGGTTCCCCTGGCCCACGCCCTCGAGCGCGTCGTCGAGGCCGGGGGCGACCAGTTGCGTGAGCGTGATGGCACCGACCGAGAACAGCAGCTGGACGACGAAGAGTCCGGCCACCGCCCACCAGTAGGTGCCGAGCCGGGGCCACCGCAGCATGACCGCGAGGTTCACCCCGTTGCGGCGCACCACGACGAGCCAGACCCACGCCGCGATGGGCAGGTACAGCAGCACCCCCAGCAGCTCCTCGGAGACCGTGGACCCGAAGGCAGCGGCGACGAGGCCGGACCCACCCATGATCAGGACCAGCCCGACCACGGCCCACAGCGGCAGCCAGCGGGACCGGACCCGGGAGAAGGCTCCCAGGCCGCGAGCCGCCGGGGCCGATCCGCCGGCCGCCGGGGCCGACGGACTCGGCCATCGGGGCGGGTCCAGCTGGTGCGGTCCCGGTGGGCAGGGCGTCCATGGTCATTGAGTATCACCTCAACGTCCACGCCGCAGTGCCGAAGGGCGTGAACCACCCGCGCCGTGGCACGATCAGGCGTCGCCGGTGGCCGGGGAAGTTCAAGTCGCGCGTGGGCCTCGCCTACGCTGGGGGCGCTCGGGGCGGTAGCTCAACAGGTCAGAGCAGCGGGCTCATAACCCGTCAGGTTGCGGGTTCGAATCCCGCCCGCCCTACTTCCCGGCATTCGCGGGGCGTGGTCAAGGTGTGGCCCGGGACACGGCATCGAGGCGTTGAGGTGTCTCTTCGAGGTGCTCGGAATGCTGCGGTGATCGCCGCCGGCCGATCGGTCCCCGTCAGTCGTCGTCGGACTCGGGAATCCGATCCTCGGCGCGATCCTCCTCGGCGTGGTCGTCCTTGGGATCCTCGGCGTGGTCGTCCTTGGGGTCCTCGGCGTCCTCGTGCTCCTCGGCGTCCTCGCTGTCGTGGGACGCCTTCGACCTCCGGTCGGAGTCATCGTCACGGGACTTGCTCGAGCCCGACTTCGACGCCGCGGTCCGGGTGCTGGTGACGCGGGTCTGGGCGACGGGGGCCGGCTTGGCCGTCCGGGTGACCACGACCTCCTCCTCGACCGTGATGGTCGGCGTCGGGTCGACGACCGTGACCTCCTTGGTCCGGTACAGCGTGGGGGCCGCCTCGGGCGTCACGCCTGCCGCGGGGACGACCGTCGAGGCCGCGTTGCGGGGCGTGGGATCGCTGAGCACTGCTTGGTAGACCGCCGCCCCCATGAACGCTCCGGCGACCATGGCCACCGCCCACCCGAGAACTGCACGCATGCTGCCTCCTCCATCGACTAAGTGGCCACAGTCTGCCCGACGTGGTGTTGCCGGGGTCCCAGATCCCCGTCAAGGCAATGTCGGCAGGTCCTTGACCCAGCCTTGACATCCGGAGGTCTCATGGCTTGCACCAGATTCTCCGATGATCGAGCCATGACGTTCACAAACTCAGCACGCCGCGGCATCGCCACCGCCACCGGAGGTCTCGTGGTGGTCGGCGCCGGCGCCGCGTCCGGCCTCATCATCGCGGACATGCACGCGACCTGGGCCGACCAGGCAGCCCTGGAGGCGGCGTCCGCAGTCGCGGCCCAGCAGGCCGAGATCGCCGCGGTTCCGCCGGTGGTGGTGACGAAGATCAAGGAGCGGCATGTCACCCCCGATCCGGTCATCGTCCGCAAGAAGGTCTACCGCACGCGGATCGTGGGCGGCACGACGGGCCAGCCCCGGCAGTCGGCCCCCCGACGGACGACGTCGAGCGGGTCCTCCCGCCCGGCGGCCTCCGCCCCCAAGCCGCGCAAGCCCCGCACCGTGGTCGCCCCGGCGCCCAAGGCCCCCGCGAAGAGCAGCGGGCAGGCCAGTTCCGGCACGACCTCGAAGCGCTCATGACGACCGTCGAGCTGGTGGACCGGAGGTGGCGGACCACCCTGGCCGTCACGGTGCGCGGGCAGCGAGTCGCGAGCCTTGCGCCGGAGGTCGACCGGATCTTCCGCGCCGAGGTGGAGCGACTGGAGCTCGCGGCGAGCCGGTTCCGCGCCGACGCCGAGCTCGCCAGGGCGAATGCGGCTGCCGGGAGCTGGGTGCCGGTCTCGCGGCTCCTCGAGGAACTGGTCGAGGTGGCCGTCAGCGCGGCGGCTGCAACCGACGGATTGGTGACCCCCTGCCTGGGCCATCAGGTGGACAGTGCGGGCTACCGGTCCTGGGCGGCCGGCGAGATCCCTGCCCTGGGGATGTCCGGGCCCGTCGCCTGCGACCCGGACGCCTGGCAGCACGTGGAGGTCGCCGGCGGGCGCCTGCGCACCCCGGCCGACGTCCAGCTCGACCTCGGCGCGACCGCGAAGGCGTGGCTCGCCGATGAGATCGCCGAGCGGGTTGCCGACCAGACGGGCCTGGATGTCGTGGCCAACATGGGCGGCGACCTCCGTGCGATCAGCTCGCAGGGGCCGTGGATCCTGGACATCGACCACGAGACCCCCGGCGCGACCCCCCGCCCGATCGAGGTGGCCGACGCCGGTCTGGCCACCAGCGGGCAGGGCGGACGCCGGTGGCGCACGGCGCAGGGCGAGGCACACCACCTCATCGATCCGCGGACCGGCCGCAGCGCCGCGACCCGTTGGTGGGCCGCCTCGGTCCTGGCCTCGACCGCCACGGCCGCGAACACGGCGGCAACCGCGGCCATGCTGCTGGACGGCACTGCGCACGCCTGGCTGACCGACCGCGGCCTCGACGCCGTCCTCACCGAGTGGGACGGCTCGCCGCGGTCCGAGTCCGTGGCCCTGGTCGGCCGCTGGCCACAGGGGCAGGAGGCGGCATGAGCGAGATCCCGTGGACCTGGTTCGCGATGCGATCCTCCGGCCTGGTGGCGGTGGCCCTGCTCACCGTCGCCGTGGCACTGGGCATCATCGGGCCCCGGTTGTCCCCCACGCTGCGGCTCACCTCGATCACGATCCACCGGGGGGCCTCGATCGCCGGCTCGGCGCTGATCGTCGGCCACGTGGTCCTGGCGATCCTCGACAAGTGGATCACCCTCGACTGGCCCGCCGCACTTCTCCCGGGCGTGGCGGGATGGGAGCGCTGGGGGGTCGCCCTGGGCGCCCTGGCCGTGGACCTGATGATCGCGCTGGTCATCACGACCGCGACTCGCATGCGGTGGCCGCGGCTCTGGCGCCGCGCCCACCTGGTGTCCTACCCCGTGTGGGCCCTGGCCATCGGCCACGGGCTGCTGGTAGGCAGCGACGCTGTGGCCATGCAGGTGCTCTCCCTGGCCAGCGCCGGCATCGTGCTGCTGGCAACCGCCGCTCGGCTGGTCACCCGGCCACGCATCCCCGCTCCCCCGCCTGCCACCCGGCCGGTCGCAACAGGAGGGACCCGATGACAACGATCGCCACCACCGCGCCCGGCCTTCCCGGACTGGCGGTCGGCACGCACCGGGCCGGCGCACGACCGCGAGCGCTGCGCGCCCCCGGCCCGCTGCTGCTCACCGGTGCGGAGCCCGGCCGGACCAGCACGCTGGCAGCCCACCGACAGCTCTGGGGCACCCAGCCCGAACCCGACCTCGACGCGCTGATCGCCCTGGTGGAGCGGGCCCAGGTCGTCGGGGCTGGCGGCGCTGCCTTCCCGACCGCCCGCAAGCTGGCCTCGCTGGCCGGCCGGCGGGTCGGGATGGTCGTCGTCAACGGGGCGGAGGGGGAGTCTGCCAGCGGCAAGGACGGGGTGCTCCTGGGCCACGTTCCCCACCTCGTCCTCGATGGGGCCCAGGCGGTGGCCCGCGCCCTGGCGGCCCCTCGCATCATCGTGCGGATCAGCGAGGACCGCCCCGACCTGCTCCAGCCGCTGCAGCTGGCCATCGCCCAGCGCGGGGACCGGGTCCCGGTGGAGCTGTCGGTGGGACCCGCCGCATTCGTCGCAGGCGAGGCGACCGCGGTCATCCGGGCGCTGACGGGCGGTCAGGCCCTCCCGGCCGACCTCGGCCGGCCGCCGGTCGCCCCGGGCCGGACGCCCCGGTCACGGGCGGCGGTCATGCTCAGCAACGTGGAGACGTTCGCCCGGATCGCGGTGGCCTCCCGCGGGATCGAATCCAGGTCAGCCCTGGTCAGCGCCTCCGGGGCCGTGCGCAATCCGGGGGTCGTGGAGCTGCCCGAGGAGTGGTCGCTGGCTGACGTCGCGCTGACCTGCGGCGGCCTGGTGGGCGATCCGTGGGTCCTCATCGCCGGCGGGTGGCACGGCCGATGGGCCATCTGGGAGTCCTCCCTGGCAGCCGCCCCGCTGACCCGGACCGGCATCGCTGCGGCCGGCGGCCGTTGGGGTGCCGGGGCCTTCGTGTGGATCCCCGAGGAGATCCGGCCCGCCGATGCCCTGGTCGCGGTCGCGCACGAACTCGCTGACGGGACGGCGCAGCAGTGCGGGCCGTGCTGGCGTGGGCTGCCGGAGCTGGCCCGCCAGATCGAGGGCGCGGCGCTGGGCCGCCTGGACCGGGCCGAGCTGGAGTCGCTGATGGCGCACGTGGACGGACGCGGGCTGTGCGCGCACCCGACGGCGGCGGTCGCCGCCCTGCGCAGCGCCCTGGACCTGATGGGGGCGCTGTCATGAGGAGCCGCGGGACAACGACGCAGGGCCGCGGCGCCCCGGTCGCCCGCATCCTGACGGTGGACTGGAGCCGGTGCGCCGGGCACGGCGTCTGCGCAGCTGCGCTCGGCGAGCGCATCGACCTCGATCGCTGGGGCTACCCGACCGGCGTGACGACCCGTGGGGTCGACATCCCAGCGGACAAGGTCGAGGCGGCTCGGCTGGCAGTGGCGTCCTGCCCCGCAGCGGCCTTGCGGCTGCATCGCCCGCCTGCCGCATAGGCTGCGGGCGTGGCACACGTCCTGCTCATCGAGGACGACTCCGGGATCCGCACCGCCGTCGTCCGGGCCCTGCTCGCGCGCGGCCACGCGGTGGACTCGGCCGGCACGGGCCTCGACGGCCTGCAGGTGATGCTGACGAGCAGTCCCGACGCCGTCGTGCTGGACCTGGGCCTGCCGGACGTGGACGGTGAACGGCTGCTGGGGATGATCCGCGCCGTCAGCCGGGTGCCGGTCATCGTCGCGACGGCCCGCGACGACGAGGGCCTGATCGTGAAGCTGCTCGACGCCGGCGCCGACGACTACGTCGTCAAGCCCTACGACCCAGCCCACCTCGAGGCCCGGATCCGTGCGGTGCTGCGCCGCGCGACCTCCGGGCCGGAGGCCCCCGCCGAGCCTCCGCTGCGCGTCGGCGGCCTGAGCGTCGACCGAGCGCGGCGCACCGCCGACGTCGACGGGCAGCCGATCGAGCTGACCCGGCTGGAGTTCGACCTGCTCGCCTACCTCGCGGCGAACCCCGGCCGGGTGGTCAGCCGCGCCGAGCTGCTGCGCAAGGTCTGGCAGCGCACGGACGCCGCGCGCACGGTGGACGTGCACCTGTCCTGGCTGCGCCGCAAGCTCGGGGACTCCCCCGACGACCCCCGGTTCATCCACGTGAACCGCGGCGTCGGCGTGATGCTCGAGGATCGCGCCGGCACCGGCGACGGCCCCTGATGTACCGGCGGCTGGTCACCTTCGCGCTGCTGGTCGTCACGGTGGCCGTCACCGCGCTGGTGATCCCCCTGGCGCTCTCGGCCCGCGACCTGGTCCGCTCGGCCAACCTGGCCGCACACGCCGACCAGGCTCGGATCCTGGCCGACGCGTGGGAGGACCTGGCCAAGCAGAAGCCATCGGACGAGTCCTCGGGCGGCTCCTCGGACGACTCGTCCGGCGGCTGTCGGACGAGTCGTCGGACTCCTCCGGCAGCAGCTCCTCGGACAAGGCGCCGCTCGTCGACCTGCCGGGCGCCCCCGGGGAGGTGATCCTGGTCTACCCCGACGGGAAGGTCGTCGGCGGACCGATCCCGGACGAGGCGCGGGCGGTCGTGGCCTCGGCCAAGACGGGGCGCTCCGCCTCGGTCGACACCGGCTCCGAGGGCTACGCGGCCGCGCCCGCCCGCTTCGACGACCAGACCGGAGTCGTCCTGGCTGTCGCCGGGCCCGAGCAGATGCAGGAGGGGCTGGAGGCCCGTCTGGTGGCGCTCGGCGGCCTCTGCGCCGTCCTGCTCGTCGGCGCCGGGGTGGCCGCCTGGCTGCTCGCACGCCGCACGGCCCAGCCGATCCGCCGGGTCGCCCGCACGGCCGACGAGATCGCAGCCGGGGACCTGTCCGCGCGGGCCGAGGCCTCGGTCATCCCGGAGGTCGACGACGTCGCCGTCGCCCTGAACCGGCTCGCCGGCCGGGTCCAGGAGCTCCTCGATGAGGAGCGCGCCGCTGCCGCTGAGCTGGCCCACCAGCTGCGCACCCCGCTGACCGTCCTGGCCGCCGACGTCGACGCCGTCGGCGACGCGGAGGTGCGCCAACGCCTCATGGAGGATGTCGAGACCCTGCAGCGGACCACCGACGAGATCATCACGAGCGCCCGGCGCACCACCCGTGAGGGCCTGCACGCAGCCTGCGATGCGGCCCGGGTCGTGGCCGAGCGCTGCGCCTTCTGGCGCGTGCTGGCCGAGTACCAGGGCCGGCCGATGGACATCTCCGGGGTGGCGCACGGCCCATTGCCGGTCCGGCTCACCGAGTACGACCTGACCACGGCCGTGGACATCCTGCTGCAGAACGTGTTCACGCACACCGAGGAGGGCGTTGCGCTGCGGCTGGGCGTCTCCGGATCCGCCGGCGGGCCGATCGCGGTCACCGTCGAGGACGGTGGACCCGGGTTCGGGGAGGCCTCGCCCGCCCTCGACAGGACGGGGTCCACCAACCTGGGCCTGGCGATCGCCGAGCGGCTCGCGGTCGCCTCCGGAGGCTCCCTGGTCCGCGCCCGCAGCCCCATGGGCGGGGCGCTGGTCACCCTCACCCTCGGTCCCGCCGGGGACTGACGACCACGGCGCCGCCCGGCGGGATCCCGTCAGCACCGGTCGGGCAGCCCGGCACTCCCCCCGCACCGGGTGCCGGCACGTCGGCCGGCACCCCTTCCCCCGGCGGCTGCCAGGAGATATCGTTGAGAGTTCAATCACATGGAGGACCCCCGTGACCGCACCGATGCCCGCCCTGTACCTCGGCCACGGGGCGCCCCCGCTGCTCGACGACCCCGTGTGGTCGGCCGAGCTGGCCGCCTGGGCTGCCAGCCTGCCTCGCCCGCGCGCGATCCTGGTCGTGTCCGCGCACTGGGAGTCCGCGCCGATCACCCTGTCGTCGCCGGGGGCAGCCACCGCCCTGGTCTACGACTTCGGCGGGTTCGCCGCGAAGTACTACAACGAGACCTACCCGACGCCGGACGCCTCAGCCCTGGCGCGGCTGGTGGCCAGCGTCCTGCCCGACGCGCTGGACCTGCACCAGCACCGCTCGCGCGGACTCGACCACGGCGCCTGGGTACCGCTGAAGCTCATGTACCCCGAGGCCGACATCCCGGTCCTGCAGCTGTCCCTGCCCACGCACGAGCCGATGGCCCTGCTGCGGATCGGGCAACGGCTGCGCCCCCTGCGCGACCACGGCGTCCTGGTGGTCGGGTCGGGCTTCCTCACCCACGGCCTGCCGTTCCTGCGCGACTGGAGCATCGAGGCCGTCCCGCCGACCTGGTCGGTCGAGTTCGACGCCTGGGCCCGGGAGGCACTGGCATCCGGTGACGTCGACGCCCTGGCCGACTTCCGGGCGCGGGCCCCGGGGATGCCGTACGCCCACCCCACGGTCGAGCATCTCAGCCCGCTGTTCGTGGCACTCGGCGCTGCCAGCACCCCCGATGACGCGCACGAGGCGCGGATCGACGGGTTCTGGATGGGCCTGTCGAAGCGGTCGTTCGCGTTCGCCTGAGCTGAGGTCGCGAGGCCCGCCCGGTGGCCACCGCGGCAGGTGGCGCGCGACGATGAGCCGGTGCCGTCCGTGCGCCTCGCACCAGCCCTGCTGCTCCTCGGATCGGTCGGCGCACTGACCGGGTGCGGCAGCACCGGGGCGCCGGAGTCGCAGGCCGGCTTCGATCCGGCCACCACCACCGTGGAGTACCGGCCCGGCCTGGCGGCCGACCTGTACGAGTCGCCGGACGCTGCGCCGAGGGCGGTTGTGGTCCTGGTCCCGGGCGGAGGCTGGCAGACCGCCGACCGCACGGGCCTGGCGCCCCTGGCGCGGGCCCTGGCCGACGCCGGGTACCTCGCGGTGAGCATCACGTACCGGGCGGGTCAAGACGGCGCCGCCTACCCAACCCCCGTCGAGGACGTCCGCTGCGCGATCGGCTTCGCCGGCGCCCGCGCCGGCGACGACCCGGACATCCCAATCGTGGTCCTGGGCCACTCAGCCGGAGGCCACCTGGCCGCGCTGGCTGCCTTGGCGGATCCGGGCCGGGTGCCCGACTGCCCGTACCCGATCCCTGCCGTCGACGCCCTCGTGGGACTCGCGGGGGTGTACGACACCGCCGCCTTCGAGTTCGCACTCGTGGACTTCTTCGGCTCGAGTCGCGCACAGGCCCCGGAGACATGGGCGGCCGGCGACCCGATCGCACGCGCCGAGGCTGGGGACGGCCCAGACGACCTGCAGGTGCTCCTGCTGCACGGCGCCGAGGATGACGCTGTCCCGGTCGCGCAGTCCGAGGCGTTCGCCACCGCGCTGTCCGACGCCGGCCGCTCCGTGCGCCTGGACATCCTGCCCGAGGTGACCCACGACACCGTCTACACGGTGGACGTCGCAGCCGCGCCGACGCTCGAGTGGTTGGCGTCGTCGGTGACCGGCACGCCACGCGCGAGGACGCCGCAGTAGTCGGAGTCCCGGTCGCCGCGACCCTCCTGCGCCCCGGCGACACGCGTCGTGACCTGCGGTGACGCACGGTGAGGTGCTCGCGCCGGAATACTCCATCCGGCCCCTTCCGTCCCCGAGACCTCAAGCGCCACCCACGGGCCTGCCGATCCCCTGAACAGTCCGCCACAGGGCGGGATCGCAGCCACGACCCGTAGGAGTCCCGAGCGTGACCCGAGCACTGCGCACCATGCTCGTCGCCGCCATGGCGGCGACCTTCCTCGCGCCCGCGACCGGGAGCGCCGTCCAGGCAGCGGCCCCGACCCGGTCGGAGCCAGCCGCCAGCAACGTGCGCGTGGCCACCTACAACATCGCGAAGACGACCCTCCGCAAGAAGGGGCGCTTCTCGTGGACGAACCGCAGGGTGGCCCTCGCGCGGGCCGTTGCTGCCGCCCGCCCCGATGTGCTGCTCGTGCAGGAGGCCAACACCCAGAAGTGGCGGGGCGTCCGGCACATCGACGACGTGCGGGGCCTGCTCGGCTCCGTCGGCTACCGGATCGCCTCCACCAACTACGACACCTGCACGATCGGTTGCACGCGCGGAGCCCACGTGTTCTACAACCCCGCGAAGCTCGGCATCGCAGCACTGCCCAATCCGGACGCCGCAGTCGGCATGACGGGCCTGTCCGTGATCGCGCGCACGTGGCGCGGCGGCATCCAGGACCGCGCCGTCTCATGGGCGTTCCTCACCCCCCGCGCAAGCACCCGCACGACGCTGTACGTGTCGGTCCACCTGCCCACCCAGAAGAACGCCGCCGGGGAGGCCCTGCGCGTCGCGATCGCCCAGCAGCTGCGACCCTGGGCCGAGAGCCTCATCCAGCTCAGCGGCCTGCCGGCAGCCGACATCGTGATCGGCGGGGACCTGAACTCCTACGCCCGCCGGCAGCCCAACGGCGCCCAGGCGATCCTGGCCGCCTCCGGCCTGATCGACGGGTTCACCGCCCCCGAGCTGGTCAACGCCAACTACGGAACGGTCAACTACACGCCCAAGACCAAGAAGTTCAAGGGCTTCCCGCCGCGGCCCTACTTCTACAGGCAGAACACGACCCGCATCGACTACATATTCTCGACGGTGGCTCCGGCCCGCCATGAGGTCGTGCTGCACCTGCTCGCGAACGGGACGTTCGACAACGGCTACCGGGCATCGGACCACAACATGGTGCTCGTCGACCTGCCGCTGCGCTGACCGGGCCGGCCGCCCGGCGCCCACGACCGGGCCACGCCCGCTCACCCGGTCGGCGGGCCCACCGGGAGCCGGTAGGTACCGTCCGACAGGGGTTCGGCGAGCCCATCGGCGACCAGCCCGTCGAGCGCACGCTCCCGCTGCGCTGCCTGCTCCCACACGGCCTCCAGCGCCGAGCGCTCCACGGGTCCCGCACTCTCGCGCAGCACGGCCAGGAGCCGGCCCCGAGCCTGGCGGTCGGTCCCGGCGAACCGCTGGACGCGTCGGCTCGGGCCCTCGTAGGCGGGTCGGCCCGCGCGCACCCACGCGCATCCGGGGGAGATCGGGCAGGCCCCGCAGCGGGGGCTGACGGCCGTGCACACGAGGGCGCCGAGCTCCATGACGGCCACCGACCAGGTTGCGGCCGGCTCATCCGCGTCGGGGACCAGCGCCCCAGCCCGCGCCCGCTCGGCCACCGTGAGCGTCGGCGGCGGATGCTCCTGGCCGCCCACGGCCCGGGCGAGCACGCGGCGCACGTTGGTGTCGAGGACGACCGCGCGCCGGCCGAACGCGAAGGCGCGCACCGCGGCCGCCGTGTACTCCCCGACCCCCGACAGCGCTCGCAGCGCGTCGGGGTCATCGGGGACCGCTCCCCCATGCACCTGCGTGATCCGTACGGCAGCCGCGTGGAGGTTCAGCGCCCGGCGCGGGTAGCCCAGGCGCCCCCACATCCGCACCGCCTCACCCGGCTCGTCAGCTGCGAGGTCCCGGGGCGCGGGCCAGCGCGACAGCCAGGCCCGCCACGCCGGCTCGACCCGGGCCACCGGGGTCTGCTGGAGCATGACCTCGCTGACCAGGACGCCCCACGGGCTGCGGTCCGGCGCGCGCCACGGCAGGTCCCGACGATGCCCGGCGTACCAGGCGACCACCGGACCCACCAGCCCCTCGGCACCGACCCCCACGGACTGCGCGCTCACCGCACCATTCTGGGCCCCGCCGCCGGACACCGCGCGCGAACCGGGGGAACCGCGGGATGATCACCACAGTCGAAGGGAGGGCCCATGTTCGAGGCCATCGAGGACGCCAAGGAGCTCAAGCTCAAGCGCGGGGTCAAGCAGCGCGCCGCCCTCCTGGTGGCGATCAGCGGGCCGTACCACAAGCGCGTGACGCGGCAGATCGGCCAGGTCCCACTCGCGAACCTGGCACTGGCGGGGACCATCTCCGCCTTCTATGCGGGGATGACGACGGGGCCCTACTCGGTCGTGCAGAGGGCCGTGGACTCCGCCATGGGCGGCCCCCCGACGACGCCCGAGCGGATCGCCGTCCAGAGGCGCGCCCTCCTCGCGGGCACCATGGCGACGATCGCGACCGGGGTCGTCGCCCAGCGGGCGATCAACCACGCCGGCTGGGGCGGACCCGCCGCAGAGGCGGGGCGCGTCGTGGGCAGCCAGCTCGCCATCGGCGGGGCGGCCAGCGCCATCATGCTGGGCACGGACATGGTCCTGGGCCCGGCGCCGGGGGAGCCCGCCGTGCGCCCGCCGTTGCCCGTGATCGCCGCGACCGTGATCGCCCAGCGCCGCGCGCTGCGCAGGATCGTGCCCCGGCTCTCCCCTCCCCGGGCGCCGAGCACCGTCACGATCCCGGTGCGCAACGGCCGGCGCATCCGCGCCAGGCAGCTGCAGCTGATGACCTGAGGCCCTGCCCCGAGTGCCCTGCCCCGAGTGCCGGCCGCGCCGCGCCTCGCCCGGCGCCGTCCCTCGCCGCGCCTCGCCCGGGGCGCCGTCCCTCGCCGCGCCTCGCCCGGGGTGCCAGGGAGAGCGCGTCCGCCGAGAATTCCCCGAGGGTTCGCCGATGGGACCCCGAGCAGTCGCCCGACGGGCGCATTGGTGGAGCACAGTGCACCGCGTGCCGGTTGGGGTGAGTGGAGCGGGACGAGCGGGCGCCCCCGGAGCCCCCGCGTCGACAGCCTCGGGCTCGTGGGTGGTCCCCGGGACGACGATCCCGGATCCGCGCAGGACCGTGCTGGTGGTGGAGGACGAGCCAAGCGTCGCCGAGGCCATCGCTGTCCTGCTGCGCGGCGACGGCTTCCGGGTCGCCGTCACAGCCACCGGGACCGAGGGTCTCGAGGCGTTCCGGGCGAGGCCCCCCGATCTGATCCTGCTCGACCTGATGCTCCCAGGAATCAACGGGCTCGAGGTGTGCCGGGCCGTCCGACGCACCTCCACGGTGCCGATCATCATGGTGACGGCACGGGCCGGCGAGGCCGAGAAGGTTGTCGGCCTCGAGGCCGGTGCCGACGACTACCTGACCAAGCCCTTCTCCATCGCAGAGCTGCGAGCCCGGATCCGAGCGCTGCTCCGCCGCACGGATCCGGCCGGGTGACATCGGCCGGGGCGAACCCAGGGGCAGGTGGGCTGGCTGGGCCGGCGCGCCAGCACGCCACCGCCGCCTGACGGGCGGAGCGCCCGGGATCTGGCGGAATGGATCCGGGAGCGGTATCCTTGGGAAGGTAGTTGAACCTTGAACGACCTATCCCTGAGGAGAGACCATGCCCGCGGTGACCGCCGACACGATGACGCTGCCGCGGATCGAGCACCCCGGGCGCCGGCGACGTGGCGCGCCCCGTGAAGTCCGTGACCACCGCGCCGCGCGGCTTCGAGGGCGAGGGGTTCCCCGTGCGCCGGGCCTTCGCCGGCGTGACCCCTGCCGACCTCGACCCGTTCGTCCACATGGACCAGATGGGCGAGGTCGAGTACGGGGTCGGTGAGCCGAAGGGAACCGCCTGGCACCCGCACCGCGGCTTCGAGACGTTCACCTACCTGATGGACGGCACGTTCATCCACCAGGACTCCCACGGCGGCGGCGGGGTCATCGAGAACGGTGGCACCCAGTACATGACCGCCGGCAGCCGGCATCCTGCACATCGAGACGCCACCGGAGTCGCTGGTCATGTCCGGCGGCCTGTTCCACGGCATCCAGCTGTGGATCAACCTGCCGCGGCCAAGAAGTGGCTCGCGCCCACCTACCAGGGGCTCGAGGGAACGGACGTCACCCTGGTCGCCTCCGCCGACGGCGGTGCGCTGGTGCGGATCCTGGCCGGCACCGTCGCCGGGCACACCGGCCCCGGCCGCAGCCAGTCGCCGATCTCCATCGTGCACGCGACCGCTGGCCCCCGGGGCCCGCCTGGAGCTGCCCTGGCGGGCCGACTTCAACGCGCTGGTGTACGCCCTGTCCGGGCGCGGAGCCGTGGGTCCGCGGACCACCCGATCCAGGGCGGCCAGCTCGCGGTGCTCGGCTCCGGCGACCACATCACGCGTGCAGGCCGCGCCCGGCCAGTCGCTGGCCACCCCGGCGCTCGAGGTCCTGCTGCTCGGCGGCGTCCCGCTGCGCGAGCCGGTCTTCGCGTACGGGCCCTTCGTGATGAACACCGGCCGAGATCATCAAGGCCATCGAGGACTACCAGGCCGGCCGGTTCGGGCAGTCATCCCCGAGGGCGCGATCATGCCGCACCACGGCTGAGCCGGCACCGTCCACGTGAGCGCGCACCCCACCCGCCGGCCCGCCGAGGCACGCCCCTCGGTGCCGCGGACGCAGGGTGAGGATGACGCTCCCGACAGACGAGGAGACGCAGATGCAGATCGGGATCCTGGGCACCGGGATGGTGGGGCGGGCCGCTCGCGGAGGGCTTCGTCGCACTGGCCACGACGTCTCCATGGGCACGCGCGACGTCCACGCGACCACGGTCCGGCCCAGCTGGACGGCGCACCGGCGTCCATGGCCGACTGGCTCGCGGCAGAACCCGTCGGTCGCCCTGGTCGACTTCGCCTCGGTCGCTGGGTCGGCCGAGGTGGTGGTGAACGCCACCAGCGGGGTCAGCCACCCTCGCCGCGCTCACGGCCGCGGGCGCCGCGAACCTGGCCGGTAAGGTCCTGATCGACGTGTCGAACCCCCTGGACTTCTCGGCGGGCTTCCCGCCGACGCTCACCGTCAAGGACACCGACTCGCTGGCCGAGCAGATCCAGCGGTCCTTCCCCGACGTCCGGGTGGTGAAGTCCCTGAACACCCTGACCGCCGCGCTGATGACCCGACCCCGGACGTCCTCCCGGAGCCCACGACGCGTGTTCCTGTCGCGGCGACGACGCCGGCGCGAAGGCCGTCGTCGCGGAGCTGCTCGGTGAGTTCGGCTGGACCGACATCCTCGACCTCGGCGGACATCACCACGCGCCCGCGGGCCGGAGATGTGGCTGCCGCTGTGGCTGCGGACGATGGGCGCGCTGGGGACGCCCGATGTTCAACCTGCGGATCGTGCGCTGACCGACCCTCAGAGCCGCGTGGCGATGAGGTCCACGCTCGGGCGCCCGGCGGCCAGCCCGCGCCGCTCGTAGCCGGTGATCCGGGCGCCAGTCCGGACGCGACGGAACCCTCGGCCGTCGTCACCAGAGGCGGCTCGGCCGAGCACACCTCGAGCATCTGATCGGCGTAGTCGGCGATGTCCGTGGCCAGGTGAAGCGTCCCACCCGGGGCCAGCAGCTCGGCCGCCCGACGGACGAACGCCGGCTGGACCAGCCGTCGCTTGTGGTGGCGGACCTTGGGCCACGGGTCGGGGAAGTAGGCCCGGATGCCCGCCAGCGAGCCCGGGGCGAGGCGGTCCATGAGCTCGACGGCATCGCCGATGCGACACGCGCACGTTGCCCAGCGACTCCCGCTCGGCAGCGGCGAGCAGCGCACCGATGCCCGGTGTGTGCACGTCGACGGCGACGATGCCCGTGTCCGGGGTCGGCCTGGCCATCGCCAGCGTCGTCTCCCCCATGCCGGAGCCGATCTCGAGCACGACCGGCACGCGGCGGGTGGAACACGTCCGCCGAGGTCGGCCGGCAGGCGTCGCGACCTCGATCCCCCATCCGGGCAGCAGCCGATTCAGCGCCGACGCCGCCGACGGGGTGGTCCGGCTGCGCCGCGGGTGGAACGTCCGGATCCGGCGATCCGATGGGGTTCCCCCGGCGGCGTGCCCGGCGTCGACCTGGCGGGCGCTCACGGGTACACAGTAGGACGGCCGCGGGGCCGGAGGCCTGCGGGGTTGAGGCAGGAGGCGGTGCGCGATCCACCGCCGGCGCCGCTGCCCCGTCGCAGGGGCACGCAGGGCGGCGCCAACGGGTCAGTCGAGCCCGCGAGCAGGACCCTGGTCCGCGGGCTGGCCGGCCACCCCGTAGAACGCCGCGTCGTGCGGCCCGTCTGTGCGCTCGGAGCCGTCGGCATGTTCGATCCCGATGCCCATCGCGGCGAAGACGAAGGACAGGACCGGGTTGATCAGGTTGAAGAAGGCGAACGGGAAGTACGCGATCGTCGCCACCCCGAGGACCCCCGCCGCGTAGGCGCCACAGCTGTTCCACGGGACGAGCGGACTGGTGACGGTGGCCGTGTCCTCGATCTGTCGCGACAGTGTCTGCGGGGCGATCCCCCGCTGGGCATACTCGACCTTGTAGACGTTGCCGGTCAGCACGATCGCGAGGTACTGGTCGGCCGCGAGCGACGTTGATCCCGATGGCGGTGGTCCCCGTGGCCACGAGCAGGCCGCGCTCGGAGCTCGTCCGCCTGCGCAGCGGCTCGATGAGCGTGGCCAGCAGGCCGCAGTGGTTCATGATGCCGCCGAACGCGAGCGCGACGATGATCAGCCAGACGGTGTTGAGCATGCTCTCCATGCCCCCGCCGGAGACCAGCTCGTCGAGGGCGGCCGAGCCGCTGTCCAGCTCGAAGCCCGTCGCCATGGCGTCCCAGACCCCCTTGAGCATGACGATGGGGGTGGACATCGTGTCGTCGCCCACGAAGTCCCGGACGACCTGCGGCTGCAGGATCACCGCCATGAGGCCGCCCGTGACCGCTCCCGCGGTGATCGCCAGGGTGGGCGGCACCTTGCGCACGGCGAGCAGGACCACCACCAGCAGCGGGATCAACGCGAGGAACCCGATCCGGAAGATGCTCTCGATCGTCGCCAGGCCCTCGTCGAGGTCGAAGGCGCCGACGGGGTCCGAGCGCAGGCCCAGGAACAGGTACAGCCCCAGGGCGATCAGCATCGAGGGGAACGTCGTCAGGCGCATCGCGCGGATGTGCGAGTACAGGTCCGTGCCGGCCACGGCCGGGGCCAGGTTCGTCGTCTCGGACAGCGGGGACATCTTGTCGCCGAAGTAGGCCCCCGAGATCACCGCTCCAGCAGCGATCGCGACGTTCAGGCCCAGCGCCTCGGCGACGGCGACCAGCGCCACCCCGATGGTCCCCATCACGGTCCAGGAGCTGCCGATCCCCAGTGCGATCACCGCACAGATGAAGGCGGTCGCGACGTAGAAGAAGTCCGGGTTGAGGATCCGGATCCCCCAGTCGGCCAGGGTCGCGATCGTCCCGGACATGTTCCACGTGCCGATAAGGGCGCCCACGGCGAAGAGGATGAACACCGCGCCCATCGCGGAGGCGACGCTGTCGACAGCCGCCTTCGACAGGTCCTCGACGGAGTGGCCGTTCTTGAAGCCCACCAGGCCGGCCACGAGCGCCGACAGGAACAGCGCGACCTGCACGGGCCCGAAGATCGCGTCGCTGCGGTAGATGGCGACCGCGAAGCCCAGTGACACGATCAGGAAGGCCAGCGGGATCAGGGCGTCGCCCAGAGTGGGGGCCCGCTGGGCCCGGTGCGGCTCGGTCCCGGCGTCCATAGGGTCCTCCCTTGGTCTGCGGCAGTCGCGTGAAGGCTACTGACCACAGCGAGACTCCGCCAGTGCTGCGGGGAGACCATTCGCCGACCGGCTGGGAACAACCGAGCCCCGAGCGCTCCGAACGAGGATCCGCCGAGCCCGATGAGGGTGCGGGCAGGGCCCCGGCGGCCACCTACGATGATCCCGGCCAAGGAGCCCGGGAGCACCCGGTTAGCGCCTGCCCCACGACTGACCCCGACACGCAGAGGGCCCCTCCCCCCGAAGGAGGAAGGGCCTCTGACCTGCTGTGATGCTCCCCCATCTGGACTCGAACCAGAAACCTATCGGTTAACAGCCGAACGCTCTGCCAATTGAGCTATGGGGGATCGAGCCCGAGAAGGATACCAACGCCCGCCCGCTCCGCCCAAACGCGACAGTGCGGCCACGCGAAGCGAGCCGGCGCACGTCCGCCTGGTCATGCGCTCACACCCCCAACTGACCCCGCAAGTCGACCAGTGCGGCATCGGCGGCCGCCCGCCAGCCGGGGTCGCGGGGGTCCAGGGCCGGGTCGAAGACGACAGCCCACCGGACCTCGCCGGTTGCCGGTGACCGGCGGGCATTGAGCATCGCCCACCCGGTGCTGCCGTCAGGATGGATCAGCTCCGCGGGGCGAGGCCACCACCGTCCACTGCACGCGTTCCTTGAACACCGCGGGGACCTGGCCCGGCTCGTCGAACCGTAGCCGAAGCTGCTGGTCGCGGCCCCCGGGGCGGCCTGCACCACGAGGTCGAGGAACTCCTCGGACCAGGCGCCCCTCGACCACCAGATCCCAGGGGACACGGCCGTTCTCGGGCATGTGGATTGCCAGGTCGTGCACACCACGACCTGCCCGTCCACGAGCTCGCCCCACGCCAGGAGCCGCTCATCCGATGCGCCGGCGAGCACCTCTGCCACGCGCGGATCGACCTCCCGACGCCAGCGCATCAGTCCTCAGCCTGCCCCACCTGGGCGAGCTCCCGGCGATAGGACTCCAGGGCCATGACGTCGGCGAAGACCGCGGCTGCCTGATCGGCCTGGCCGATCTGGTCGAGCTGGCCCAGCTCCCGTTTGAGGTCGGCCATCCGTCGTCCTGCCTCATCGGAGAGCAACCGGGCGACGATCGACGTGGCGTAGCGCCCTGCGGGCTCCCCCGAGGTCACGAGCGGCTCGACCGCGAGCTCACGGACCAGGTCTGCGGACGGTGTCGTCCGGGCAGGCCGTCATCACGGCGTCCATCCACTCCTGCCCACCGGTGCGCCCGCCCGGTCCGCCGGCGGCGCGAGCGCCTGCTGGACCTCCGCGTAGCGCGGATGCCGGAAGGAGCCCGGCTGGACGGAGTCGAACCAGTCGCCGACGAGGTCAGGCACCTGCAGGACGCACTTGAGCGACTCGCGCTCGACGAACAGGTCCGGGTCACGGGGTGCGGGCCGGGGGGCCCGCTCGGAGGGCCGGCCGCCGCGGGGTCGGACCCGGGATCCGCCGGCGATGCCGACCCTCCCTGCGGCCCGAGCGAGCCGGGGGCCGGGCCCTGGCCGGGGCCGGCTCCGCTGCTGGGTCTGCCCTGGCCCGCGCCGCCGACCCGACCGGCTGCGCCCCCGCCACCACGCGCTGCCTGCGCGACAGCGGCCCGGACCTCGGCCTCGGGGACGCCCACCCATCCCGACAGCAGCCGTGCGTACTCCGGGCGCAGCGCCGTGTCCCGGATCCGGGCGACCAGCGGCGCTGCCCTCCGCACGGCGCCGACCCGGCCCTCGGCGGTCGACAGGTCGAACCCGGCCACCGCCGAACGGATCGCGAATGCGAACAACGGGGTCCGGCCGGCCACCAGCTCGCGGACCGCGGCGTCCCCGCTGGCGAGCCGCAGCTCGCACGGGTCCATGTTGTCCGGCGACACCGCGATGAACGTCTGGGCGACGAACCGCTGGTCACCCTCGAACGCCCGCAGCGCCGCCTTCTGGCCGGCCGCATCGCCATCGAAGGTGAAGACCACCTCGCCGCCGAAGGTGTCGCTGTCGACCAGGTAGCGGCGCAGCAGGGCGGCGTGGTCCGGGCCGAAGGCCGTCCCACAGGTGGCCACTGCGGTGGTGACGCCCGCCAGGTGCGCGGCCATCACGTCGGTGTAGCCCTCGACGACCACCACCTGCTTGAGCTTGCCGATGTCGCGGCGCGCGAGGTCGATGCCGTAGAGGACGTGGGACTTCTTGTACAGCGCGGTCTCCGGCGTGTTGAGGTACTTCGGCCCGTCGTCGTCGTCGAGCAGCTTGCGGGCCCCGAACCCGAGGACGTCGCCGGAGGCGTCCCGGATGGGCCAGACCAGCCGGCCGCGGAAGCGGTCGTAGGTGCCGCGCGGCCCCTGCGAGGCCAAGCCCGGCCGCGATCGTCTCGGCGTCCGTGAAGCCGGACGAGCGCAGGTGCCCCAGCAGCCCGTCCCACGAGCGCGGGGCGAACCCGACGCCGAAGTGCTCCCACGACGCGGCTCGAAACCGCGCTCGGTCAGGAACTGCCGACCCGGGTGCGCCTCCGGCGACGCCAGCGCCCGGACGAACTATGCCGCCGCCACCTTGTTGGCCTGCGCCAGTCGCATCCGGTTGGGACCGCTGCGATCGGGGCCCCCGCCGTCCTCGTAGCGCAGCGTCACGCCGGCGCGCGCGGCCAGTTTCTCGAGCGCCTCCGTGAACGTCAGGTGGTCGTGCTTCATCAGGAAGTCGACGACGTCACCGCCCTCACCGCACCCGAAGCAGTAGTACAAGCCGCGCGACGGGGTGACGTGGAAGCTCGGCGATCGCTCGTCGTGGAACGGGCACAGGCCCTTCAGCGAACCGGCGCCGGCGGTCCGCAGCGTGACCACCTCGCCGATGACCTCGTCGACCCGGACACGCTCGCGCACGAGGGCGACGTCCTCGGGGCGCACGCGACCGGCCATGGCCCGATCCTATGGACCTTCCCCGACATCCGGGCACCGGCGAGGAACCTGTCGCATCCCTGCGCGGGACACGCCGCCAGGCACTCCCGGGATGGGGCACCCACGTGGGAGAATCCGGGGCATGTCAGCGTCGGCCGTCGTCCTCGAGTGGAGCGCGAGCCGGCCCACGCGATCCCGCCGCCGCCGCGCCCGCCGCCGGTTCGCGGCCCTCGTCACCGCCGTCGCCGCCGTAACCATCGCCCTGCCCGCCGGGGCGGTCGCAGACGTCCTGCGCTGGGCCGGCCAGGACGACCGGGCCGCCACCGACGCGATCGTGGTGCTGGGCGCCGCCCAGTACCACGGGGCGCCCAGCCCGGTCCTGGCCAACCGCCTGGCCCACGCGCGCGAGCTGGTCGACCAGGGCGTCAGCGACACGATCATCACCGTCGGCGGGTTCCAGCCCGGGGACATCACCTCCGAGGCCCAGGTCGGCAAGGAGGAGCTCGTCGCCGACGGCCTGCGACGCCGGCAGGTGATCGCCATCCCGTTCGGCGAGAACACGCAGGACTCGATGGAGGCCGTGGCGGCCATCGTCGGCTCCCAGGGGCTCGATTCGATCACGATCGTCACGGACCCCGCCCACGCAGCCCGGGCCCACGCGCTGGCCGTGGGGCTGGGCCTCGACGCACGCGTCTCCCCCACGCAGGAGGGCCCGGGCACGGCTCTCACCGGGGAGTACGTGCTCCGCGAGTCCGCCGGGCTGATCACCGTCTGGCTGGACAACTAGCGGACGTGCCGGCGCGCCACCGGCGGCCGGCCCACCGATGGCTTCTGTCACCCCCTGCTCCTACGGTGTGACCGTGCCCGGATCCGGCTACGACGCCCACGACGAGGAGCGCTGGGTCGTCGAGCCACCCAAGCGCGCCAGCCGCACTGCCTTCGCGCGGGACCGCGCACGCGTGCTGCACAGCGCGGCGTGGCGCCGCCTGGCTGCCAAGACCCAGGTGATGATCGCCGGCGAGGGCGACTTCCCGCGGACCAGGCTCACCCACAGCCTCGAAGTCGCCCAGGTCGGCCGCGAGCTCGGTGCAGCCCTTGGCTGCGACCCGGACCTCGTCGAGGCCGCGTGCCTGGCCCACGACCTCGGCCACCCGCCGTTCGGGCACAACGGCGAGGAGGCCCTCAACGCGGTCTGCACCCACGTCGGGGGGTTCGAGGGCAACGCGCAGACCCTGCGGATCCTGACGCGGCTCGAGGCGAAGGCGTTCGGCGAGCCGCGTCCGGGGGCAGCCCCCCGGGCAGCCGGCCAGTGGGCCTGAACCTCACCCGTGCGGCGCTCGACGCTGCCACCAAGTACCCGTGGCCGCGCCGCGACGGAACCGGCAAGTTCGGGGTGTACGAGACGACCTGCCCGTGTTCGACTGGATGCGCCCGGTGCCCCGGAGGGCCGCGCGCTCGTTCGAGGCCCAGGTGATGGACTGGTCCGACGACGTCGCCTACAGCGTCCACGACGTCGAGGACGGCATCCATGCCGGGCTCATCGACCTGCCGGCCCTGTCCGATCCCGCGGTGCGCGAGACGCTGGCCGCGCTGGTCATCGACGAGTACCTGCCCACCGCGATCCCGCCGAGCTCGCCGCCGCCCTGGACCGGCTGCTGGGCACGGGGTACTGGCCTGCCGGCTACGACGGCAGCCTCCGGGACCTCGCCGCGCTCAAGGACCTGACCAGCCAGCTGATCGGCCGCTTCACGTCGGCTGCCGAGTCGGCGACCAGGGAGGCGCAGCCGGGCCAGCGGCTCGTCCGGTATCGCGGGACGCTGGTGGTCCCCGACTCGATCCGCCACGAGGTGGCGGTCCTCAAGGGGATCGCGAACCTCTTCGTGATGCAGCGCAGCGGGTCAGCCCGCGCCTACGACCGCCAGCGCAGCATGCTGCCGGAGCTGGTGGCCGCCCTGCTGCTCGGCGCCCCTGAGTCCCTCGAGGTGCACTTGCGCCCCAGCTGGCGGGTCGCCGGGGACGACGGGGCGCGGTTGCGGGTCGTGGTCGACCAGGTCGCCAGCCTGACCGACACGTCCGTGGTCTCCTGGCACCGGCGCCACTGCCGTTGACCGAGGCCGTCGGCGCCGCCCCGACGCGCCAGGGGCGCCGACCTCAGGTCGACGCCCCTGGCACGGGATGCTGCGGTGATCAGCGGCTGTCGCTGCCGCCGCCGGCCCTCATCAGGGTGGCGCGGCCGGCCTCGAGCCGGGCCACTGGGACCCGGAACGGCGAGCAGGACACGTAGTCCAGTCCGACCTCGTCGAAGAAGTGCACCGACTCGGGGTCGCCGCCGTGCTCGCCGCAGACGCCGAGCTTGAGGTCGGGCCGCGTCGCGCGACCCTCCTCGGCGGCCATCGCGCACGAGCGCGCCGACACCGTCGCGGTCGATCGACTCGAACGGGGAGACCCCGAAGACGCCCTTGCTCCAGGTACGTGCGTGAAGAACGCGCCCTCGACGTCGTCACGGCTGAAGCCCCAGCGTCGTCTGGGTCAGGTCGTTGGTGCCGAAGGAGAAGAACTCCGCGGCCTCGGCGATCTGGTCGGCGGTGAGCGCAGCGCGCGGCAGCTCGATCATCGTGCCGATCGGGAACTCCAGCGTCGACAGCCGTCTCCTCGGCGACCTCGGCGATCACCTGCTCGCGCCTCGTCCCTGATCAGCTCGAGCTCCTGCACCGCGCCGACCAGCGGGATCATGATCTCCGGCTCGCGGATCGCCGCCGGCCTTCTTGCGTGCGCTGGCGGCCTCGGCGATCGCCCGCACCTGCAGCGCGAACAGGCCCGGGATGGCACAGACCCAGCCGCACGCCGCGCAGGCCCAGCATCGGGTTGGCCTCGTGCAGGCGGTCGACGGCGACGAGCATCCGCAGGTCCGCCTCGTCGACTGCGCCGCGCTCCTCGGCCCGTGCGATCGCCACCGACAGCTCGGTGAGGTCGGGCAGGAACTCGTGCAGCGGCGGGTCGAGCAGGCGGATCGTGACGGGCAGGCCGTCCATCGCCTCGAGGATCTCCACGAAGTCCCCGCGCTGCAGCGGCAGCAGCGCATCGAGCGCAGCCCTCGTGCTCGTCGTCGTCCTCGGCCAGGATCAGCCGCTCGACGTACTGGCGTGCGATCGCCGAGGAACATGTGCTCGGTGCGGCACAGGCCGATGCCCTGCGGCGCCCATCCGGCGGGCACGGGCGGCGTCCTCGGGGGTGTCGGCGTTGGTGCGCACGCCCAGGCGGCGGACCCCGTCGGCGTGCTTCATGATCCGGTCGACGGCCTTGACCAGGTCCCCAGCGGTCTGCGGGTCGAGCCGCCCCTCGAAGTACTCGACGACCGGCGAGGGCACGACCGGCACCTCGCCGAGGAAGACCTCGCCGGTGGAGCCGTCGATGGAGATGACGTCGCCCTCGTTGATGACGATGCCGTCGGGACCGTGGGCGACCTTGCTGCCTGGTGTCGACCTCGAGCTCCTCGGCGCCGCAGACGGCCGTCTTGCCCATGCCGCGGGCCACGACGGCCGCGTGCGAGGTCTTGCCGCCGCGGCTGGTCAGGATGCCCTGCGGCCGCGACCATGCCGTGCAGGTCGTCCGGGTTGGTCTCCCGCCGGACGAGGATGACGTTCTCGCCCTCGGCGGCCCACTCGACTGCGGTCTCCGAGTCGAACACGACCGCGCCCACGGCGGCACCCGGCGAGGCGGCGATGCCCTTGGCCAGTCGCGTGGTGGCCACCGACGTGGTCGAAGTGCGGGAACATCAGCTGGGCGAGCTGGGCGCCGGTGACGCGGCGGACCGCCTCGTCCATGTCGATCACGCCCTCGTCGACCAGCTGGATGGCGATCCGGAAGGCCGCGCCCGGCGGTGCGCTTGCCGACGCGCGTCTGCAGCATCCACAGCTTGCCCGTGCTCGACGGTGAACTCGATGTCGCACAGGTCGCGGTAGTGCTTCTCGAGCGTGTCCATGATTGGCCAGCAGCTCGCGCGTAGGCCTCCGGGTCGATCCGGCCCAGTGTCGTCCAGCGTCAGGGTGTTGCGGATGCCGGCCACGACGTCCTCGCCCTGCGCGTTGGGCAGGTAGTCGCCGTAGTGGCCCGGCGCGCCGGTGGAGGGGTCGCGGGTGAAGGCGACGCCGGTCCCCGAGTCGCTGCCCACGTTGCCGAACACCATCGCCTGGACGTTGACCGCGGTGCCCAGGTCGGCGGGGATGCGCTCCTGGCGGCGGTACAGCACCGCGCGGTCGGTGTTCCACGAGCTCGAACACCGCCTTGATGGCCAGGTCCAGCTGCTCGCGCGGATCCTGCGGGAAGTCGATCGCCCGCGTGCTGCTTGACGATGCCCTTGTACGTGGCGACGAGGTCCTGCAGCTGCGGGACGTCGAGCTCGACGTCGGTCGCGACGCCCTCGGCGGCCTTGGCCTCGTCGAGGGCGTGCTCGAAGTGGTCGCCGTCGATGCCGAGCACGGTCTTGCCGAACATCTGGATCAGGCGGCGGTAGGAGTCCCACGCGAAGCGCTCGTCTCCGAGAACTCCGCCAGGCCCTTGCACGGACGCGTCGTTGAGTGCCGATGTTGAGGACGGTCTCCATCATGCCGGGCATCGAGAACTTGGCGCCCGAGCGGACCGAGACCAGCAGCGGGTTGGCCGGGTCGCCGAGCGTGCGGCCGATCTTGCCCTCGAGGATGGCCAGCTGCTCGGTGACCTGCGCGGCCAGCTCCTCCGGCACGGCGCCACCCTCCAGGTAGGCGCGGCAGGCCTCCGTGGTGACGGTGAAGCCGGGCGGCACGGGCAGGCCGATCTTGATCATCTCGGCGAGGTTGGCACCCTTGCCGCCGAGGAGGTCCTTGTGGTCCTTGTTGCCCTCTGCGAAGTCATAGACGTAGCGCGTCATGTGTGTGTGAACCTTCCTGAGCCGTGAATGGCGAACGGCCGCAAGCCTACCCCCGGGGGCGTGGCCCACTCGCGGCCGAGCGACCCTGCCGCGGGGGCCCAAGGTCGCTCGGCATCCCGCCTGCGTCCGCCGTACCCTTCCGCGCGTGACGCAGTGGTGGCGCGACGCCGTTATCTACCAGATCTACCCACGGTCCTTCGCCGACGGGGACGGCGACGGCATGGGCGATCTGGCCGGGATCACCGCGCACATGGCCTACCTCGCCGACCTCGGCGTGGACGCCCTGTGGCTCAGCCCGTGCTTCACCAGCCCCCAGGTCGACCACGGCTACGACATCAGCGACTACCGCGACGTCGATCCCCTGTTCGGGTCGCTGGCGGACATGGACGAGCTCATCGCCACGGCCCACGACTACGGGATCAGGGTCACGCTGGACTTCGTGCCCAACCACACCTCCGACCAGCACCCGTGGTTCCGGGCCGCGCTGGCCGCCGGGCGCGGCTCCCCCGAGCGCGAGCGGTACCTGTTCCGCGACGGCCGCGGCCCCGGCGGCCAGGAGCCGCCCAACAACTGGAAGTCGGTCTTCGGCGGCCCGTCCTGGACCCGCGTCGCGGAGCCCGACGGCACCCCCGGCCAGTGGTACTACCACCTCTTCGCCGCCGAGCAGCCCGACCTCAACTGGCGCAACCCGGAGGTGGTCGAGGAGTTCGTCGGAATCCTGCGCTTCTGGATGGACCGCGGCGCCGACGGCTTCCGGATCGACGTGTCCGACGCCCTGATCAAGGACGACACCTTCCCGGACACCCCGACCGGCGAGCCGATCATCCCCAAGGACGACGCGAGCCCGGTCCACGAGGTCTACCGCGAGTTCCGGCGCGTGATGGACGCCTACCCCGGTGATCGGATGGCGGTCATCGAGACGGGCGCCGGACGACATCGTCGCGCTGTTCATCCGGCCCGACGAGATGCACCTGGCGTTCAACTTCCGGTTCGTCCACGCCGGCTTCGACGGCCCCGGGCTGCGTTCGGCGATCGACTCCTCGCTGGCCGCGAACGCCGGGGTCGGGGCCCCGACCACCTGGGTCACCGACAACCACGACACCCCCCGGTCCGTGTCCCGGCTCGGGCAGAACGTGGTGCTTGCCGGCGCCTACGTACCGGGGACGATGGCCTCGGGGATGTTCCAGCAGGTCGACCTCGACCTCGGCACCCGCCGGGCCCGGGCGCTCGCGCTGGTCCTGCTCGCCCTGCCCGGGGCGGCCTACATCTACAACGGCCAGGAGCTGGGCCTGCCCAACGTCGACAACCTGCCCGATGACGTGCTGCAGGACCCCATCTGGGAGCGCAGCGGCCGCACCGTTCGCGGGCGCGACGGCTGCCGGGTCCCGATGCCGTGGACGACCGGCGCCAACCTCGGGTTCACGAAGTCCCGGGCCACGCCCTGGCTGCCGATCCCCACGCGACTGGGCCGCGCTGTCGGTGGCCGCGCAGCGCACCAGCGGCGACTCGATGCTCAGCCTCTACCGCCGCGCCATCGCCGAGCGGCGAGCGAGCTCGGCGCTCGGCCGCGGCACCCTGCGATGGGTGTCGGCGGAGTCCGAGGCCGGCGAGGTCCTCGTCTTCGACATGGTGGGCGCCGATGACACCGTCCGGGTGGTCCTGAACCTCTCCGGAGCAGCGATCGACCTGCCTGACGGCGCACTGCTGCTCGCCTCCGAACCGGTGGTGTCCCGTCAGCTGCCGGCCATCGCCGCGGCATGGGTCCGCCGGCCCCCGGAGCAGGGCCTGGTCGAGCGCCTCGGTTCGGCCCTGTCGGACCTCACCGCATCGCTGCCGGGGCTGCCCGGCGTGCGGTCGGAGGGCTAGCGTCACGCAGCCCGAGCGCGGCCGGCTGCTCCCATCCCCCACCCCCCAGTCGGGCGGGCGCGAGGGCTCAGCCCCCGCTCACGCCGATCTCCGCCGCTGAGAGGTCCGCGCCGAGCCCGAGCTCGCAGGAATCGAGCCAGCCCTCCGGCAGCGCGACCCGGCGCTGCCCGGAGGTGCGGCCACGCGGGCCCGCGGCCACCTCGGTGGGGTGCGGCTGGTCGGGATCGATCCCGGCCAGCAACGAGTCCAGCTCGGCGAGCGTGCCGACCGTGCCCAGTGCCGCGCGGATCGGCTGGGCGACGCGGAACCCCTTCAGGTACCAGGCCACATGCTTGCGGATGTCCCGGCAGCCCTTCTGCTCGTCGGCGTGCATCTCCACGAGCAGCTCGGCGTGCCTGCGCAGCACGTCGAGGACCTCGCCCGAGCGCGGCTCCGGGGGTTCCGGCTGGCCGGCGAACGCAGCGGCCAGGTGTCCGAACAGCCACGGCCGGCCGAGGCATCCGCGCCCCACCACGACCCCCGCGCACCCGGTCCGCTCCACCATCGCCAGGGCATCCGCGGCTGTCCAGATGTCCCCGTTGCCGAGCACCGGCACACCGAGGGGTGCGAGCTGCTCGACGAGGGCGGCGATGGCCGTCCAGTCGGCCTGCCCGCCGTACATCTGGGCCGCGGTCCGGCCATGCAGGGCCACCCAGGCAGCCCCCTCCTGAGCCGCGGCGCGACCGGCCTCGAGGTAGGTCAGGTGCTCGTCGTCGATCCCCTTGCGCATCTTGACCGTGACCGGAACCCGGCCGTCGGCAGCCTCGACCGCCCCGGCGACGACCGCCCGGAACAGGTCGCGCTTCCACGGCAGCGCGGACCCGCCACCCTTGCGCGTCACCTTCGGGACGGGGCACCCGAAGTTGAGGTCCACATGGTCGGCAAGGTCCTCGACCACCACCATCCGGACGGCCGCAGCGACGATCCCGGGATCGACGCCGTACAGCTGCAGCGACCGCGGCCGCTCGTCGGGATCGAACCGGATCAGGTTCATCGTCTCGTCGTTGCGCTCGATCAGGGCGCGCGAGGTGATCATCTCCGAGACGTAGATGCCCGCACCCGACTCGCGGCACAGCCGCCGGAACGCCCGGTTCGTGATCCCCGCCATCGGCGCGAGCACGACCGGCGGATCCACCGGTCGGCCGCCGATCAACGGGAGGGCAACAGTCATGGGGCAATTGTCCCCCAGCGCCGCCCCGCCCCCCACCGGTTTCATCCAAGTCTGGAGCGCCATCAGCAGATCGATCCAACTCTCAGGCAGCGGAAGGGCCCGAAAGTTGGATCAAATCCGGGGGTGGCGTCCGCGGCTGGGTGCGCCGGGCGGGTCAGTACGCCGGCAGGCGCTCGCTCAGCCACATCCGCAGGCCCTCGACGGGGATCCGCTCCTGGGCCATCGAGTCACGCTCGCGGACGGTCACGGCCCGGTCGTCGAGGGTGTCGAAGTCCACCGTCACGCAGAACGGGGTGCCGATCTCGTCCTGGCGGCGGTAGCGCCGGCCGATCGCGCCCGCGTCGTCGAAGTCGACGTTCCAGGTGCGGCGCAGCTGCGGCGGCCAGGTCACGGGCCACCGGGCGACAGCTCGCTCGTTGCGGCTCAGCGGCAGCACCGCGACCTTGACCGGGGCCAGCCGCGGGTCCAGCCGCAGGACCGTCCGCTTGTCGACCCCGCCCTTGGCGTTGGGCGCCTCGTCCTCGTCGTAGGCGTCGAGCAGGAAGGCCAGCACGCGCGCGTGAGCCCGGCTGCGGGCTCGATGACGTAGGGAACCCAGCGCTCGCCGGTCATCCTGGTCGAAGTAGCGACGGTCCATGCCGGACTTCTCCGAGTGCGTCCTCAGGTCGAAGTCGGTCCGGTTGGCGATGCCCTCCAGCTCGGCGAACTCCGAGCCCGCCGAACGTGAACCGGTACTCGATGTCGACCGTCCGCTTGGAGTAGTGCGACAGCTTCTCCTTCGGGTGCTCGAAGAAGCGCATGTTCTCCGGGTTCATGCCCAGGTCGACGTACCAGTCCCAGCGCGCCTTGATCCAGTACTCGTGCCACTCCTCGTCGGTGCCCGGCTTGACGAAGAACTCCATCTCCATCTGCTCGAACTCCCGGGTGCGGAAGATGAAGTTGCCCGGCGTGATCTCGTTGCGGAACGACTTGCCGGTCTGGCCGATGCCGAACGGCGGCTTCTTGCGCGACGTGTCTCGGCGACGTTGAGGTAGTTGACGAAGATGCCCTGGGCGGTCTCCGGCCGCAGGTAGTGCAGCGCGCCGGCGTCCTCGACCGGGCCGACCATCGTGCGCAGCATCCCGTTGAAGTCGCGCGGCTCGGTGAACTGCCCGCTTGCGTCCCGCACGTCGGTGCAGCCGATCTCGGCGAGCCCGGTGGCCGGCACGGCCGTGGCGCTCCTCGAAGGCCTCGAGCAGGGTGTCGGCGCGCCACCGCTTGTGGCACTGCTTGCACTCGGTGAGCGGGTCGACGAAGGCGTTGACGTGGCCGGAGGCCTCCCACACCTGCGGGGCCAGGATCACCGAGGAGTCCAGCCCGACGACGTCGTCGCGCCCGCGCACGACCGACTGCCACCACTGGCGGCGGATGTTCTCCTTCAGCTCGACGCCGAGCGGGCCGTAGTCCCATGCCGAGCGGGTCCCGCCGTAGATCTCCGAGCTGGGGAACACGAATCCGCGTCGCTTGCTGAGGTTCACGACCGCTTCGACGCGGGCATCGGGCTTGGTCGGCTTCGCCATGGGGTCACTCCAGGTCCACGTGTCGGTCACCGGCGGCGTGCCCCGCCCGGTACGGCGCCCCACCCTACCTGCACTGGCACACCACCATCGGCGAGAATCGGGTCATGGCCAAGAAGCGCGCGCACCGACCCGAGGGGCACCGACCGCCATCCCCGCCGCCGGGCTCCGCCCCCCGCCCGCGGCCGCCGGCCGCGGCAGCCGCCAGGAAGCGCAGCGCGCGCACGCGCTTCGAGGACGCCAGCCGGCCGGTGCTGGTGAGGATGCGGGCGCTGCCGACGTTCCTGCTCCCGATGCTGATCGCCGTCACGCTGTTCCTCGGGCTGGCGCTGCCCTGGCCGTGGACCGGCCTGCTGCTCGTCGCGATCGGGCTGTTCCTGGCCTGGCTGACCGCGCTGTCGTGGCCGGCGACCTCCGCCGGCAGCCGGGCCCTGCGGATCGTGGTCAACATCAGCATCATCGCGCTCGGGGTGCTCAAGGTGCTGGGGCGGATCTGACGCAGCCGCGCCGCGCCGTGGCCCGGTCCCGTCCCTGCTACTCCGGCGCCGCCTCGTTGGGCACCGCCCCGCCGTAGCGGCGATCCCGGGATGCGTAGAGCTCGCACGCCGCCCACAGGTGCCGACGGTCGAAGTCCGGCCACAGGGTGTCGAGGAACACGCAGCTCGGCGTACGCCGACTGCCACAGCAGGAAGTTGGAGATCCGCTGCTCCCCGGAGCTGCGCACGAACAGGTCCACGTCAGGCATGTCCGGCTCGTCGAGGTAGCCGGCCAGCACCTCCTCGTCGATCTGGTCGGGACGCACAAGGCCCGCCGCCGCATCGCGGGCAAGCATGGCCGCTGCGTCGGCGATCTCGGCTCGGCCGCCGTAGTTGACGCACATCGCCAGGGTCATCGCCGTGTTGTCAGCCGTGGCCTGCTCGGCCCGCTCCAGCTCAGCGATCACGCTGCCCCACAGCCGGGGCCGACGCCCCACCCACCGGACCCGCACGCCCATCTCGGCCATCTCGTCGAGCCGTCGCCGGATGACGTCGCGGTTGAAGCCCATCAGGAAGCGAACCTCGTCCGGGGAGCGCTTCCAGTTCTCGGTGGAGAACGCGTACGCCGACAGGTAGTCGATCCCGAGCTCGAGGGCCCCGTGCACGCAGTCGAGCAGGGAGGCCTCACCGGCCTCGTGCCCCGCCGTTCGTGGCAGGCCCCGCTCCTTGGCCCAGCGACCGTTGCCGTCCATGACCAGGGCGACGTGCCGGGGCACCAGGTCGGCCGGGATCGGGGGCGGCTCAGCCCCGCTGGGGTGAGCGGTCGGCCGGCGGTACGCGGGGGCTGGACCGGTCTCCGGGCTCGCCTCGCCGCCACGCCGCCACCACGGTCTGCCTGTCTGCGCCATGGCCCCATCCTCCCGCCCGGCAGACCCCGGACGCAGGTCGCCACGGCCCCGGCGGGCCGGTCGCCCCCCGCCCGAGCCCGGTGGCCGCGGTGACCGGGCCCGGAGCCATCGACGCTGCTGGCCGCCGCGTGGCGCGTGGCGCTCAGGGCTGCGATCCTCATGACGTGGACGAGACCCAGACCCCCCCTGGAGTGCGCGCGAACGGGGCCGGGACCACCGACGGTCCGGCGACGCCGGAGCTGCGCCACCCGGTGTGGGCCAACGCGCACCGCGTCACCGACTTCCTGCTCGTCGGCGGATCGATACGCAGCGGCGACGCCGACCCGGGAACCGTCCTGTCCGAGCTCAGGGGGCACGGCCTGACCCACATCCTCGACTGCCGCACCGAGACCTCCGACGAGCACCTCGTCTCGCAGCTGGCCCCTGACGTCGTCTACCACCAGGCCGGCACGGAGGACGAGGCCGCGGGAACGGCGCAGGGATGGTTCGACAGCGGCGTGTCGTTCGCCCGGGAGGCCCTGCGCATCCCGGGGACCGTCCTGCTGGCCCACTGCGCGCTCGGGCAGGCGCGCGGTCCGTCGATGGCCTATGCCGTGCTGCTCGACCAGGGCTACGACCCCGGCGAGGCCCTGCTGATGATCACCGAGGCACGCCCGCAGGCCCGGGCGAACTACGCCGAGCACGCGCTCGACTGGCACCTCACCCGCACGGGCGCCACGGAGGAGCAGCGCACGGCTGCGTTCGAGTCGCTGCGGGCGGCTCGCGGGCGGGTGGGCGGCTGGCAGCACCGGCGCACCTGAGGCCGCGCCCTCAGGTGCGCTCCACCAGGGGTAGGGACTTCAGCTGCCGCTCGAGGTGCCACTGCAGGTAGGCCGACACCAGGCCGGAGGCCTCTCGGCGGGTTCGCTCGTCCGACGACTCCGCCAGCACCCAGTCGCCCGACAGCAGGGCGCCGAGCAGCGCCAGCGTGTCGGGCCGCGGTGTGGCCGAGCCGGGCACGCGGCAGTCCGGGCAGAGCGCGCCGCCCCCCGGCAGGCTGAACGAGCGGTGCGGCCCCGGCTCCCCGCATCGGGCGCAGGCGTCGAAGGAGGCCGCCCAGCCGGCGATCGCCAGCGAGCGGACCAGGTACGCGTCGAGGATCAGGCCCGGCGCGCGCTCCCGCTGGGCCAGCGCCCGCAGCCCGGCGACCAGCAGCTGGAACTGCTGTGGGGCCGGCTCGCGCTCCTCCGGCGTGAGGCGCTCGGCCGTCTCGCACATGACGTGCGCGGTGGTCCAGCGCGGGTAGTCGCCCGACAGGTCGGCACCGAAGGAGAACAACGACTCAACCTGGGTCACGGAGTCCAGCGAGCGGCCGACGTGGAGCTGGACGTCGACCAGCCCCATGGGCTCCAGCCTGGCCCCGAACCGGGAGGCGGTCCGCCGGACCCCCCGGGCCACGGCGCGGACCCGACCGTTCGACCGTGTCAGCAGCGCGATGATCCGATCGGCCTCGCCCAGCGGGTGCGTCCGGAGCACCACGGCGGAGTCGCGGTAGGTCGGCACGCCCCCATTGTCGTTCCCGCAGCGCCGACGAGCGTGATCGGCACGTGTCCGGCGACCGGTATGGGCAGATGCCAGCCGCGCCTCGTAGTGTGGGGGCGTGGAGCAGCAGCCGGTCCTGGCGGCACCGTCCAGCCCCCCGGCAGGTGCCGAACCACCGCGTCCCGCGCTGTCGCCGGACCCCGGGTCGGGGCCCCGGGAGGCGACCGGCGCGCCCGCTGCCGATCCGGCGCCCCCCGCGCAGGGGGCAACCGCCTCCGACCGGGGCATGGCCGCCGCGGCCCACCGCACCGTGGACGCCGACGAGCTCGCGGTCCCCGTCCAGGTGACGCTCGGTGGCCGGGGCGCTCGCCACACGCCGATCCTGATCGCCTTCGACAACGCCAGGCTCCGCCGCTCGGTGCTGCTGGTCCTCGTCCTGTTCGTGCTGGCGCGACTCGGCATGTGGGCGTTCGGCCGGGTCAACCAGCTGCTGCTCGCCGTGCTCCTGGCCTGGCTGCTGGCGATCTCGATGGAGCCGGTGATCCGCCCGCTCTCCGCCCGCGGGATGCGGCGGGGCGCCGCCGTCGGCATCGTGATGGTCGGCGGCGTGCTGGTCGTCGCCGGCTTCGTGGCCGCCTTCGGCGGGGCGTTCTTCTCCCAGATGGCCGACCTCGCCCGCGCGCTGCCCGGACTCGCCCAGGGGGGCGTCATCTGGCTCAACGAGACGTTCTCGCTGACCTTCGACCCCGATGCGCTGGCCAGGACCCTGAACACCAACACGAGCCAGATCGCCAACATCGCCACGCAGCTGGCCGGCGGCGTGGTGGGGATCATCGGCGGGCTGGCCGCCTGGGTCTTCCAGCTCGCGACCGTTGCCCTGTTCGCCTTCTACCTGGCAGCGGACGGCCCTCGTCTGCGCCGGGCCATCGGCCGGCTGCTGCCCTCGAGCCAGCAGCGGGTCTTCGTGACGGTGTGGGACACGGCGGTGACCAAGACCGGCGGCTACGTCGTGTCCAAGGCTCTGCTGGCCCTCATCTCGACAGTGGCCCACGCGATCGCGTTCTCCTGGCTGGAGGTGCCGTTCTGGCTCCCGATGGCCCTGTGGGTGGGCGTCACCAGCCAGTTCCTGCCCGTCGTGGGCACCTACCTCGGCATCGCCCTTCCAGTCCTCGCGACCGCCTTCACGCATCCGTGGGACGCCCTGGCCATCGTCATCTTCGCCACGCTCTACCAGCAGGTGGAGAACTACATCCTGGTGCCGCGCATCAGCCGCCGGACCATGGACATCCACCCGGCCGTGGCCTTCGCCTCGGTGGTCGCCGGCGTCGCGATGTTCGGGTGGATCGGCGGCCTGGTCGCCATCCCGCTGACCGCCGCGGCGATCTCGGTGATCTCGGCGTACGGCCACCGGTACGAGCTGATCGCCGAGCTCGGCGAGATCGAGGCACGCGAGGAGGCGGCCCCCGACGGTCCACCGACGCCTCCGGCAGTGGCCTGAGCGGTCCAGCCGGCCGGCTCTGACCTGAAGCCCAGCCGGGCTCGGATCAGAAGCCCAGCCGGCGCAGCTGCTTGGGGTCGCGCTGCCACTCCTTGGCGACCTTGACGTGCAGGTCCAGGTACACCGGCGTGCCGAGCATCGCCTCGATGGCAGCCCGCGCGCGGGTGCCGACCTCACGCAGCCGCGCGCCCCTGGCCCCGATGACGATCGCCTTCTGCGAGGAACGCTCGACGAAGACGTTGGCGTGGATGTCGAGCAGGGGACGATCCCCGGGCCGGTCGGGGCGCGGCGCCATCTCCTCGACGACGACCGCGATCGAGTGCGGGAGCTCGTCGGTGACGCCCTCGAGGGCTGCCTCGCGGATCAGCTCGGCGACCAGCACCGCCTCCGGCTCGTCGGTGAGCTCGCCGTCGGGGTAGAGCGGGGGGCCCTCGGGCAGGGCGGCGACCAGCTCGGCGAGCACGTCGTCGAGCTGGGCCCCGGTGGTCGCCGAGACGGGGATGATCGCGGCCCAGTCCAGCTCGGTCGACGCGCCCAGCTCGGCCACGGCCGCGAGCCGCTCGGCCAGCTGGGGGCGGCTGATCCGGTCGGTCTTGGTGACCAGCGCCAGCACCGGGGTCCGGTGCCCGGACCGTGTCGCGGCGGCAAGCCGATGGGCGATGCGCCGGTCGCCGGGACCGATCTCCTCATCGGCGGGCAGGCACATCGCGATGGCGTCCACCTCGGCCCACTGCTGCTCGACAAGGGCGTTGAGCCGCTCCCCCAGGACGTTGCGGGGCCGGTGGATGCCGGGGGTGTCGACGAGGACGACCTGGGCGTCCGGGCGGTGGACGATCCCGCGGATGACCCGGCGAGTGGTCTGCGGCTTGCTCGAGGTGATGGCCACCTTCTGGCCGACCAGGGCGTTGGTGAGCGTGGACTTCCCGGCATTGGGCCGCCCGACGATCGCGACGAACCCGCTGCGGTACGACCCGCTCACGATGCCTCCCCCGCGTGCGCTGCGTCAACGGACTCGCGCCCGCCGTTGCCGGACGCGCCGGCCGCCCCGGCCCGGCGCTCCACGGGCTCGGCGAGGACCGTCGTGATCCGGTTGCGGCGCCCGGCTGCCTGCTCGGCGGTCAGCACCCAACCCCCGACGGTGACGGAGGTCCCGGGCAGGGCCACCTTGCCCAGGCGCTTGGCGATCAGCCCGGCGATCGTGTCCACGCCCTCCTCGTCGGCATCCACCTCCATGCCGAGCAGCTCGCCGGCATCCTCCACGTGCAGCCGGGCACTCATCCGGACCCGGCCGCCGGGAAGCTGCTCCACCTCCGGCGCCTCGGTGTCGTACTCGTCGGTGATCTCGCCGACGATCTCCTCGAGCACGTCCTCGATGGTGACCAGGCCCGCGGTGCCGCCGTACTCGTCGATCGCGATGGCCATGTGCACGCGCTGGGCCTGCAGGTCGCGCAGCAGGTCGTCGACGAGCTTGGAGTCGGGGACGAACGTCGCCGGTCGCATCCGGGAGTCGATCCGCTCGGTGGTCTCGGCCTCCTGGTGCTCGAACACCCGGTTGACGACGTCCTTGAGGTAGAACACCCCGACCACGTCGTCCGGGCCGTCACCGATGACGGGGATCCGGGAGTAGCCCGAGCGCAGGGCCAGCGAGATGGCCTGGCGCAGCGTCTTGTGCCGCTCGATCCAGACCATCTCCGTGCGCGGCACCATGACCTCGCGCACGATCGTGTCGCCGAGCTCGAACACCGAGTGCAGCATGGCGGCATCGTCGTCGTCGATCACCTTGTCGGCCTCGGCGAGGTCCACCAGCTCGCGCAGCTCGGCCTGCGTCGAGAACGGTCCCTCCCGGTAGCCACGGCCCGGGGTGAGCGCGTTGCCGACCAGGATCAGCAGGGACACCAGCGGCCCGAGCAGGGTGGCCGCGGCCATCGCGAACCGAGCCGAGCGCAGCGCGATCCGGTCGGCGTGCTGCCTGCCGAGCGTGCGCGGCGCGACGCCGAGGGCCACGAACATGACGACCGTCATGATGGCCATCGCCACGAAGAGCCCGCCCAGCGAGCTGGCGAACCGGTCGACGGACACGTAGGTCACCAGCGCTGTCGCCCCGACCGCGAACGTCGTGTGCAGGAAGAGCACGACGTTGACGTACCGGGCGCGCTCGTCGATCAGCGCGGTCAGCCGATCGGTGCTGCGGCCGGGCCGCTCCCGGACCATCTCCTCGACCCGCGAACGGGACACCCGGCCGATTGCCGTCTCGGCGGCGACCAGCAGGAAGGCCGCGACGACGAACAGCACCGCGGCGCCGATCATCGCCGAGTCCCTGATGTCCATCAGCCCACCGCCCGCCAGGCGCCGAGCAGCTCGTCCTGGAGTCCGAACATCACGGCGTGCTCCTCGGGCTCGGCATGGTCATGGCCCAGGAGGTGCAGGATCCCGTGCGTGAGCAGCAGCTCGAGCTCGCCGGTCAGCCCGTGCCCGGCCGCCTCCCCCTGCTCCGCGGCGACCTGCGGGCAGATGACGACGTCGCCGAGCACGCCCGGCTCGGCCGGGGTCCCCGGCGCCGGGACCCGGAGCTCGTCCATCGGGAAGCTCAGGACGTCGGTCGGACCGGGCAGGTCCATCCACCGCACGTGCAGGTCGGCCATCTCGTCGACGTCCACCAGCGAGATGGACAGCTCGGTGTCCGGGTGCAGGCCCAGCCGCCCGATGATGAACTCGGCGAGGTCGACCAGTGGGGTGGACGCGACGCCGGCCGAGGACCGGTCAGCGACCTCCACGACGGCCATCAGCGCCTCCGCGGGGAGCGGGCGGGCCGCTCCGTGCGCTGCTGCTGCACCTCGTCGAACCGGCCGTAGGCCTGCACGATGTCGGTGACCAGGCTGTGCCGGACGACGTCGTGGGCGTTGAGGTGGCAGAAGGTGACGTCCCGGACGTCGTGCAGGATGCGCTGCACCACCTTGAGCCCCGACTCGGTGCCGCCGGGCAGGTCCACCTGGGTGACGTCGCCGGTCACGACCATCGTCGAGCCGAACCCCAGGCGGGTCAGGAACATCTTCATCTGGTCCGGCGAGGTGTTCTGCGCCTCGTCGAGGATGACGAACGCGTCGTTGAGGGTGCGCCCGCGCATGTACGCCAGCGGCGCCACCTCGATCGTCCCCGAGGTCAGCAGCCGCGGGATGGAGTCCGGGTCGAGCATGTCGCGCAGCGCGTCGTACAGGGGCCGCAGGTACGGGTCGATCTTCTCCGACAGCGTCCCCGGCAGGTAGCCCAGCCGCTCGCCGGCCTCGACCGCCGGGCGGGTCAGCACGATGCGGTTGACCCGCTTGGCCTGCAGGGCCTGCACCGCCTTGGCGACGGCCAGGTAGGTCTTGCCGGTGCCGGCCGGGCCGATCCCGAACACGATCGTGTGCTGGTCGATCGCGTCGACGTAGCGCTTCTGGTTCAGCGTCTTGGGCCGGATGGTGCGCCCGCGGTTGGACAGGATGTTGGCCGTCAGGACCTCGGCCGGGCGCTCGTCGGGCGCCGCGCGCAGGATCGCCAGTGCACGTCGCGCGGACTCCGGGCCCAGGCCCTGGCCGGTGCGCACGATCGACACGATCTCGTCGAAGAGCCGCTCGGCCAGGTGGAGGTCGGCCGGACTGCCCGTGAGGCTGACCTGGTTGCCCCGCACGTGGATGTCGACCGCCGGGAACTCGTCCTCGATGGCGCGCAGCACCTCGTCACCGACGCCGACCACGGCGACCATGTCGAGGCTCGCAGGGACGATGACGGTGTGCTGGATGCGCTCGGCGCGCACGGACGATTCGGTCATGACTCCCCAAGGGTACGGCGCTGGGGCCCGCGGCACCTACGCCGAACGGGGGGCGGCGGGGCCGGTCCGGCGCCCCCAGCGGCCGTCACCGCGCCCGGAGCGGTCGTTCCCGGTCCGGAATGTCCGATCAGGCAGGACGCTGCGCGCCCGTCCGGCCGGCGGTCGGATCAGCCCGGCGGCCACGAGTGCGGCCGCCCGCCGAGCACGTGCGCGTGCAGGTGGCCCACCTGCTGGCCGCCGTTGCGCCCGGTGTTGATCACGACGCGGTACCCGTCGGACAGGCCCTGCGCCTCGGCGATCCGAGCGCACTGCGCGATCACGTCCGCGGCGATCTGCGGGTCGGTGGCCACGGCCTCGTCGAGCGTCGCCACGTGCACGACCGGGATGACGAGGATGTGCGTCGGCGAGACGGGGACGATGTCGCGGAAGGCGACCGTCGTCGACGTCCGATCGACGATCGTCGCGGGGATCTCCCCCGCCGCGATCCGGCAGAACAGGCAGTCGCTCATGGCGCCATCCTGCCACCGGCGGTGGCCGGGGCTCAGGCCCAGCGGTCCCCATCGGCGAGCACGACGGCCGCCGCGACCGTTCCCGCCGTGGAGGCGCGCAGGATGGTGGGGCCCATCCGCGTGGCCACGGCACCGGCGTCGGTGAGCTGGCGCACCTCCTCGTCGGTCAACCCGCCCTCCGGCCCGACCACGAGCACGATGTCGCCCGCGCCCGGCCAGGGCACCCGGCCCAGCGGGGTGTCGGCCTCCTCGTGCAGCACCACGGCCAGCCGCGCACCGGCCACGAGCCCAGCGACGTCCGACGTGCGGGCCACCGCGGCCACCTCCGGGAACCAGGGTCGCCGTGCCTGCTTGCCGGCCGCATGGGCCGCGCTCGCCCATCGGGCCCGGCCCCGCTCGGCCCGTTCGGCCGTCCAGCGAGCCACGCACCGCTGGGCCTGCCACGGCACGATCACGTCGACCCCGACCTCGGTCATGGTCTCGACCGCCGTCTCGGCACGATCGCCCTTCAGGATCGCCTGGACCACGACGAGCCGCGGCTGCGGTGGGTCGGCGACCTCCCGCGCCAGGACTCGCGCGACCAGGGCGTCGCGGCCCTGGACCGAATCGACCCGCGTGCGCAGGACGGTCCCCCGCCCGTCCCCGAGGTCGATCCGCTCGCCGGCGCCGACCCGGGCGACGCTCACGGCGTGGCGCCCCTCCGGACCGTCGAGCCGGACGATCCCGCCGACGTGCGCCGCAGCCGCCACGGACTCCCCGACGACGAACAGCGGAGCCGTCACTTGGCTGAGAACGCGTCCTTCAGGCGCGAGAAGAGGCCCTGCTGCTCAGGGCGCTCGAACAGGGTCTCCACGTGCTCCTCGCCGCGGGCGGCGGCCAGCTCCCGCAGCAGCTGCTCCTGGCGGGCGTCGAGCTTCGTGGGCGTCTGCACGTCCACGTGGACCAGCAGGTCCCCGCGCCCGGTCCCCCGCAGGTGCGGGATGCCCCGCGCCTTCAACGTGACCACGTGGCCCGGCTGCGTGCCCCGGCGGATCTCGACATCCTCGACGCCGTCGAGGGTGTCGAGCGTGAGCACCGTGCCGAGGGCCGCCGCCGTCATCGGCAGGGCGACCGAGCAGTGCAGGTCATCACCGCGGCGCTGGAACACCGGGTGCGGCCGGGTGGTGACCTCGACGTACAGGTCCCCCGCTGGCCCGCCGCCGGGACCGACCTCCCCCTCGCCCGAGAGCTGGATGCGGGTCCCGTCGTCGATCCCGGCGGGGATCTTGACCTTGAGCGTGCGCCGCGTGCGGACCCGGCCGTCGGCGTTGCACTCCGCGCACGGGTGGGAGATCACCGTGCCGTACCCCTGGCACTGCGGGCAGGGCCGCGAGGTCATCACCTGGCCGAGGAAGGACCGCTGGACCGACTGGATCTCGCCGCGGCCACGGCACATCGAGCACTCGGTGGGCTGGTAGCCGGTGGCGCACCCGGTCCCCGTGCAGGTGGGGCAGACCAGGGCGGTGTCGACCTGGACCTCCTTGACCACCCCGAAGGCCGCCTCGGCCAGGTCGATCGTCACCCGGATCAGCGCATCCTGCCCGCGGCGCACCCGGGGCTTGGGCCCACGGGCCCCGCCGCCCCCGCCGAAGAACGCATCCATGATGTCGCCGAACCCGAAGCCGGCGGCGCCCGGGCCGAACGGGCTGCCCCCGCCCGGGCTGCGCGGGTCCGCGCCGAGGTCGTACATCTGGCGCTTCTCGGGATCCGACAGGACCTCGTAGGCGGCCGTGACCTCCTTGAAGCGTTCCTGCGTGACCGGATCGGGGTTCACGTCCGGATGCAGCTCGCGCGCCAGCCGGCGGTAGGCGCGCTTGATCTCCTCCGCGGTCGCGTCGCGGGCGACCCCGAGGGTCGCGTAGTAGTCGTTGGCCACGGGCTTCCTATTCGTTGCGCAGAAGGTTGCCCAGGTACCGGGCGACCGCCCGGACCGAGGCCATCGTGCTCGGGTAGTCCATGTGGGTCGGCCCGACGACTCCCAGCCGGGCCACCGTGCCGTGGTTCGGGCCGTAGCCGGCGCTGATCACGGAGGTCTGGCTCATCCCCTGCACGGGGTTCTCGTGGCCGATCGTCACCGTGACGGCCTCCGCCCGCGTCTGGCCGAGCAGCCGGAGCAGGACCATCTGCTCCTCCAGCGCCTCGAGGACCGGCTGGAGCCCCTCGAAGCCGTCCACGTAGCGGGCAAGGTTCGCGGTGCCGCCCAGGACGATCCGCTCCTCGTGCCGTTCGACGACCGTCTCCAGCAAGGTCGCGAGCACCACCGACACCGTCGGCCGCTCGGCCTCCGCGAAGCGGCCGGGCAGGTCGCCCACGTGGTCGGCCACGGTCGCGAAGGCCCGGCCCGCAGTGGCCTCGTTCAGGTCGTTGCGCAGCCGCGCGAGCGCGTCGTCGCCGAGCGGCGCGGGAACCTCGACGGCGCGCTGCTCGATCCGACCGGTGTCGGCGATGAGCACGAGGAGCAGCCGGTGCTCGCTGAGCGCCACGAGCTCGACGTGGCGGACCGACGAGCGGGACAGCGACGGGTACTGGACGAGTGCGACCTGACGGGTCAGCTGGGCCAGCAGGCGCACGGAGCGCCCCATGACGTCGTCGAGGTCGACCGCTCCGACGAGGAACTTCTCGATGGCGCGCCGCTCGGCGGGGCTCAGCGGCTTGACCTGGGAGAGCCGGTCCACGAAGAGCCGGTATCCCTTGTCGGTGGGCACACGGCCGGCGCTCGTGTGCGGCTGGGCGATGTAGCCCTCCTCCTCGAGGACGGACATGTCGTTGCGGATCGTCGCCGGCGAGACCCCGAGGGAGTGGCGCTCGACGAGGGCCTTCGAGCCGACCGGCTCATGGGTCCGCACGTAGTCCTCGATGATGGCTCGCAGCACCGACAGCTTGCGGTCGTCGAGCATGGCCACCTCCTCACCCACGCGACTGGCACTCGACGGCTGGGAGTGCCATCGTACGCCGTCCAGCCGGCTCCGGCCGGTCGGTCAGCGCGGTCCGGCCGGTCGCCGGGCGTGCGGGCGGCCGGACCGGCCACAATCGAGCCATGCTCATCGTCCATGTCGACATCCACGTCGTGCCCGACCAGCTCGATGCCTTCCTGGCCGCGACAGGGGCCAACGCCACGGCCTCCCTCGGGGAGCCGGGGGTGCTGCGCTTCGACGTCGTCAGGGACCTGGCCGACCCGGACCACGTGGTCCTCGTCGAGGTGTACCGCGACGACGATCGGCGGCGGCGGCGCACAAGGAGACCGAGCACTACGCCACCTGGCGCGACACGGTGGCCCCGATGATGGCCGTCCCCCGGTCGTCGGTGAAGTTCGGCGCGGAGTTCCCCTCGGACCCCTCGGGCTGGCAGAGCCCGTCGTGACCGGCGCGGGGTTCGACCTCGCCCTGCCGCCCCGGATCGTCTTCGGCGCCGGCCGTGCCGACGAGCTGCCCGGGCTGGTCCTCGAGCGGGGCTCACGCGTGCTCGTGGTCACCGGCTCCTCGCCGCAGCGCGTGGCGCACCTGGTGGATCCGCTCAGGTCGGCTGCACGCACCGTGTCCACCACGATGGCGACGGCCGAGCCCACACTCGCGGATGCCCGCGACGCCGTCGAGGCAGGCCTGGCGGTGGATGCCGACGTCGTCGTCGGCATCGGGGGCGGCAGCGTGATCGACCTGGCCAAGGCAGCGGCGATGCTGCTGGCCAACGGCGGTGACCCCCTGGACTACCTCGAGGTCGTGGGCGAGGGCCGGCCGATCACCCGGCCGTCCCTGCCCCTGCTGGCGGTCCCCACCACGGCCGGCACGGGTGCGGAGGTGACCGCCAACGCTGTGCTGGCCGTTGTCGAGCACGGGCTGAAGGCGAGCCTGCGCAGCCCCCTGATGGTCCCGCACGTCGCCCTCGTCGACCCGGGACTGACGCTGGACTGCCCACCGGCGGTCACCGCCTCTGCGGGGATGGATGCGCTGACCCAGTGCCTCGAGCCGTATGTGTCGAACCGCGCCAACCCGGTCACCGACGGCTGGGCGGGGACCGGGCTCCGAGCCGCCGCACGTGGCCTGCGCGCGGCGTACGCCGACGGCGCCGACCTCGCCGCGCGCAGCGACATGTCGCTGTGCAGCCTGATGGGGGGCCTGGCCCTGGCCAACGCCAAGCTCGGCGCCGTGCACGGGTTCGCCGGCGTCCTTGGCGGCATGAGCCGAGCACCGCACGGGGCGGTGTGCGCCGCCCTGCTCGCGCCCGTCTGCCGGGCCAACCTCGCGCGCGCCGATGCCGGGCTGCGCGCCCGCTACACCGACATCGGGCGCTGGCTGACCGGCGACGCGGCGGCCACCGCCGAGGACGGCGTCGCGTGGATCGAGCGGACCTGCGCCGACCTCGGGGTCGCCGGCCTGGCGGGCCTCGGGCTCAGCGAGGCCGACACGGCAGCCGCCGTGGAGGGCGCCGCCCGGGCCTCGAGCACGAAGGGCAACCCGGTCGCGCTCAGCGACGAGGAACTCGCCGCGGTGTTCCGCGCCGCGCTCTGACTGTGGGGGGGCCCATCCCGCTGATGCTCCATCTGGGTACGAGTGCTCCGGCCTGGACCGGAGCACTCGTACCCAGGCGGAGCACTCGGCCGGTGCCGGACGCGGTGGCCTGCCGGACGCGAACGGTGCCGAACGCGGTGGCCTGCCGAACGCGAAGCACCTCGGCGCGCGCCGAGCCTCGGACCCGACCGGTCCTGCCGCCAGTAGGGTCGAGGCCATGCAGGATCGCTACGGCTCCGATGTCCTGGCGGCTGGGCGGCACCCGCGTCAGCCCCGCGTGGCCGAGGTCGCCAGGCGAGCCCGACCTGGTCGTGGAGTGCGCATCGTCGGGCTGGTGCGGGGCGATCGTGGGGTGGGAGAAGACCACGGTGGGCTGGTCGGTGGCGCTCGAGGACCGGCACGGGAACCGGCGACTGTTCCCGGCCGAGCCGGCTGGGTTCCTGCTCGAGGGCCGTCCCGTGACGCTGGTCCGGCCGGCGGGCGTCCGCGCCGCCGGCGCGCCCCCCGCGCCCCCCGGCCGGACCGCCTCCGGCTCGATCGCCGGGGTCCGCGGGCCGGCCCGGGTCGCGCGCGCGTCCCGGATCTGGGTCGAGGGCACCCACGACGCCGAGCTGGTGGAGAGGGTGTGGGGAGCGGACCTGCGCGAGCTCGGGGATCGTCGTGGAGCCGATCGGCGGGATCGACGATCTCGTCGATCGTGTCGGCGACTTCGACCCAGGGCCGCAGCGCCGCCTCGTCGTCATCGTCGACCACCTCGTGGCGGGGACGAAGGAGACCCGGATCGCCGACGAGGTGACGGCGGCGGTGGGCGCCGCACGTGCACGTCCTCGGGCATCCGTACGTCGACGTGTGGCAGGCCGTCAGGCCGGCAGCCGTCGGGATCGACGCATGGCCGACGATCCCGCGGGGCACGCCCTGGAAGACCGGCGTCTGCGCCGCACTCGGATGGCCGCCGGACGAGGCGGCTGCGTGGCGGCGGATCCTCGCAGCGTGCGGACGTACGCCGACCTCGACCCGGCGCTCCTGGCCGGGTCGAGGAGGCCATCGACCTCGTGACCGAGCCCCGCCGGCGCGGGGACGCCCCTGCGCTCGACGCTGCGAATGCGCCTTCGGAGCATGCCCGAGCCTCTGCGACTAGCCTGCGAGTCCACCCTGAAGCGAAGGAGCGTCCGGATGACCCAGCCCCCGGTCGACCCGTCTGACGAGCCCCTGGGCGGTGCGCTGACCCCACCCCCGACGAGCTCCCGGAGCCGCCCGTCCCGGCCAGCGGCGCCGACAGCCCCGCGGCCGACGACACGCCGCCCCCGCCGCCCCCGCCGCCGGCCGACGGCTGGGCGCCGGGCTACCCACCGCCGCCTCCCGCATCCGGCACCGGCGCACCCGGGTACCCGCCCCGCCCCCGCCCGCCGCCGGTGGCTACCCGCCCCGCCGCCGCCGCGGCCCGGCCTACCCCCGCCCCCCCGTGCCTACCCGCCCCCGCCCCCGCCTCCGATGGGCGCTCCCGGCGCCTACCCGTCGGCGTTCCCGCCCGGCCCAGGTGGCGCGTACGGAGCCGGGATGGGACTCAAGCCCGGCCGGGTGACGCTCATCCTCGCCCTGGGCATCGTCGGGTTGCTCTGCTGCTTCCCCCTGTCGTTCGTCGCGTTCTTCCTCGGCCGCAAGGACCTGGCGGAGATGGACGCCGGACGGATGGACCCCAGCACCCGCGGCCCGACCAACGTCGGTCGGATCCTTGGCATCGTCGCAATCGTCTTGCTGATCCTCCAGACTGTCTATCGTGGCGCTCAACTGGGGCTCCATCACGGCCGACCTCCGCTGACCTGACCGACCTCGGGCGGGACGCGCGCGGCGTCCCGCCCGAGTCGTCCGCGGACCTCAGCCGACCAGTCGGCGCACCACCGCATCGGCGAGCAGCCGACCCGGCCGGGTGAGGCCAACCGACCTGCGCCGACACTCCCGAGCCCGTCGGCGACCAGGACCTCCACCTGCGCGTGCTGCTCGGCCGTCAGGCCCGCCACCCGCAGTCCGTCGGCCATCCGGACTCCGAGCAGGAGGTCCTCCACGGTCCGCGTGTCGTCGTCGAGAACCTCGCGCCCCACCGCCGGGGACTGCCCGGCGCGCACCCGCCGACGTACGCCGCCGGGTGCTTGACGTTCCACCAGCGGGTGCCGCTACGTGGCTGTGCGCTCCCGGGCCCACCCCCCACCAGTCGTCGCCGCGCCAGTAGGCGACGTTGTGGCGGCACTCCTGCCCCGGGACCGCCCAGTTCGACAGCTCGTACCAGGGCAGCCCGGCATCGGAGAAGGCCGTCGTCGGCGAGGTCGTACATGTCGGCCATCAGGTCGTCGTCAGGCGCCGCGATGGCCCCCCGGCGGACCGCCGCGGCCAGTCGGGTGCCCGGCTCGACGATCAGGGCGTAGGCCGAGACGTGCCCGACCCGGCCGACAGCGCCGCCTCGACCGTCGCTGCCAGTCGGCCAGGGACTCCCCCGGTGTGCCGTAGATCAGGTCGAGGCTGATCTGGTCGAAGCCCGCCGTTCGCGCCGGCTCCACCGCCCGCAGCGCGCCGCCCGGGGTGTGCGTGCGATCGAGGACCGCGAGCACGTGCGGCACGGCGCTCTGCATGCCGAAGGAGATCCGGGTGAAGCCCACCTCGCAGGAGCCCGGCGAGGGACCTGATGTCGACCGAGTCGGGGTTGGCCTCGAGCGTCACCTCGGCTGCGGGCTGCGAGGCCGAACTCGGCGTCGATCCGGCCCAGGACCGAGCCGAGGGCATCGGGGGCGAGCAACGTCGGGGTGCCGCCGCCGACGAAGACGGTGCGCACCGGCACGTCCCGTTCTCCCAGCACCCGGCGGGCGAGGCGCACCTCGCCAGCCAGGTGCTCGGCGAACGTGGCGCGATCCACTCCAGTGGATCCGGCCAGCTCGGGGGCGGTGTAGGTGTTGAAGTCGCAGTAGCCGCACCGTGAGGCGCAGAACGGCACGTGCACGTAGAAACCGAAGTGCCGCCCACCCCAGGCCTGCGCCGACTCCTGGGGCAGGGACCCATCGAGGGGCGGGATCTCCCCGATCGGCTGGCTGGGCATGGCCGCATTGTCCCCGGATGTGACCGGGGCCGCGCTCCGGCCGCCCCACACCCCGGGTTAGCGTTGCCCCATGGGATCGGTCGGACGGCGCGAGGGAGGACCCCTGGTGCTGGCCGTCGTGGTCGCGCTCGGCGGCTGCGGCAGCGCCCGAGCCCGCTGCCCGGCCGACGATCGGATCCCCGTCGCCGAGCATCAGCGAGATGCCCGTGGACACGGGACGCGCGGTCGAGCTGGCCAAGGAGTGGGAGCTCCCGGGTGCCCCCCTGCCCGAGGACTGGCCCGACGTGCCGCTGCCCAAGGGCGCCGAGGTGGTGACCGCGTACGCGATCGGCGCGAACCACGGCGCACCTGGACCGCGACCTTCACCACCGACGGCGGGACCGCCCTGGACATCGCCGATCCGATCGTGGCCGAGCTGCGGGCGCGCGGCTACCGCCCCATCGCCGAGTACGTCGGAGCCGCATCGACCAACACCGGGCTGTACAGCTTCGCAGCACCCTCCTTCGCCGTGTACGTCGTGCTCGGCGAGGACGACGGACGGCCCAACCTCGTGATCACGGTGCGCGGGTCCACGAGCGAGGCGGTGCCGCTGCCCAGCGACCTGCTTCCCAGCGGACCCGGCTCCCCCGAGCCTGGGACCAGCGCCCCGGAATCGACCCCGCAGGCTGGGGCACCGGAGGACTCGTCGGCCACCCGGGCGGCCGCCCCACCCACCACCCCGTCGGCATCGCCGTAGCGCCGTCCCCGGCCGCTCTGACACCACACGCGCCGCGCCCGCGGGGCTTCCCACGGCAAACGCACCGGGCCCCACCCGTCGATGCGGATGGGGCCCGGTGCTGCCGGCCGAAGCCGAGCGTGGACTACTGGTACATCGCCTCGATCTGGTCGGCGAAGTGGTCCTCCACGACCTTGCGCTTGACCTTCAGGCTCGCGGTCAGCTCGCCGTCCTCCTCGGAGAGGTCGCGGTCGAGGATCGTGAACTTCTTGATGGTCTCCCAGCGGTTGAGATGCGCGTTCAACTCGTCGATGGCGGCCTGGACGTTGGCGTGGACCTCGGGGCTCTGCGACAGCGTCGCGAAATCGCCCGGAGAGCCCGTTGTCGCGGCGAACTTCTCAAGCGCCTCCGGATCCAGCGACACCAGCGCCGTGGCGTAGTTGCGGTTGTTGGCGTGCACGACCAGGTTCGAGGCCAGTGGTGGAGATCACCTTGAACTTGGCGGCGATCGCCCCCGGGGCGATGTACTTGCCGCCCGAGGTCTTGACCAGGTCCTTCTTGCGGTCGGTGATCTTCAGCCGGCCCTCCTCGTCCAGCTACGCCGATGTCACCGGTGGCCAGCCAGCCGTCGGGCAGCAGCGTCTCAGCGTTCACGTCCGGCAGGTTGCGGTAGCCCGCATGACGTGCGGCCCCCGGATCAGGACCTCGCCGTCGTCGGCGATCATCACCTGGGTGCCCGGGAAGGGCTTGCCCACGGTCCCGAACGCGATGTCGTCGGGACGCACGATGCAGGCGGCCGCCGTGTTCTCGGTCAGGCCGTAGCCCTCGATCACCGGCATGCCGGCCGCGTCGAACCAGCGGGCGACGTCGCCGTTGAGTGCCGCCGAGCCCGACACCATCAGGCCGGATCCGGCCGCCGGTCAGGGCCGTGATCTTCGAGAACACGAGCTTGTCGGCGAGCGCCATCTGCGGCCCGGCGAGCGGTCCCGCCGGACTGGCCCGGCACGCTGCTTGGCCTTGATGTTCGCCGACGTGGTGAACGCCCAGTCGAAGATCTTCGCCTTCGCCCCGCCGCCGGCCTTGGCCTTGGCGTTCGCGCCCTGGTAGATCTTCTCGAAGATGCGCGGAACGCCGGCCATGACCGTGGGCTTGACGACGGGCAGGTTGGCTCGACGATCTCGGTCACCCGGCCGTCGATGGCGGTCTCGAGCCCGATCTGGTACTGCGCGGCGAGGAGCACCTTGCCGAAGACGTGCGACAGCGGCAGCCACAGGAAGTGCACGTCGTCGGGTGCCAGGATGTCCAGCGCCTCGATGCTGGCGGCCTGGAAGGCCCAGTTGCTGTGCGGGAGCATGACTCCCTTGGGCCGGCCGGTGGTCCCGGACGTGTAGATCATCGTCGCCAGCGTGTCGGGCGTGATCTGGCCGACACGGTCCTCGACAGCCTTGGGGTCCTGCGGCCAGCTTGGCCACCCCCATCTCGCGCAGGTCGGCCCAGGTGACGACGTCGTCGCCGTCGCCCTCGCCGTCGATCAGGATGATCCTGGTCAGCTCCGGGATCTGGTCACGCTGCGACAGCGCCTTGGCTGCCTGCTTGGCATCCTCGGCGATCAGGTAACCGGGCGCCCGAGTCGTTCATGATGTACGCGAAGTCGTCCTCGGACGTGCTCGGGTAGATCGTGGTGTTCGCGCCACCGGCCAGCATCACCGCGCCGTCGGCCAGGATCCACTCGGTGCGGGTGTTGCTCGCGATGGCCACCCGGTCCTCGAGCTGGAGGCCGAGGGCAAGCAGACCCGCTGCCAGCTTGATCATCTCGTCGCCGGCCTCGCGCCACGTGATCGTCGACCAGGTGCCGTCGGACTTGGGCGAGCCGAAGGCGGGGCGGTTCGGGGTCGCCGCCACTCGGTCCAGGATCGCCCGCGAGAGGTTCGGGGGGGCCGGGGGAAGGGGGGTGTTGAGCGAGCCTGCGGTCTTGGGCATTCGATCCTCCGTACTGGGGGTCAGGGCGGACTCAATTGTGACGCACGACACTCTGCCGACAACAGCCGGGGGTAGCAACCGCAGCAGCCGGAATCGACGCTCCCGTAGGGGTTCCACCCAACGTCCGTCGGCTCACTGGGAGTACCTCGACTCCAGCAGGCCTCTGACGTGCCGCTCCACGACCTTGCGCTTGACCTTCAGGCTGGCCGCTCCGCGCCACCGGCGCCGCGCACCTACTTGCCCTTTGCCGCCCCGTCACCCTCGGTGTTCAGCGCAGCGATGAAGGCCTCCTGCGGGATCTCGACCCGACCGACCATCTTCATCCGCTTCTTGCCCTCCTTCTGCTTCTCGAGCAGCTTGCGCTTGCGCGTGATGTCGCCGCCGTAGCACTTGGCCAGGACGTCCTTGCGCATCGCCCGGACGCTCTCCCGGGCGATGATGCGCGAGCCGATGGCCGCCTGGATCGGCACCTCGAACTGCTGCCGCGGGATCAGCTCCTTGAGCTTGCTGGCCATCGCCACGCCGTAGGCGTACGCCTTGTCCTTGTGCACGATCGCCGAGAAGGCGTCGACCGGCTCGCCGTGCAGGAGGATGTCCACCTTGACCAGGTCGGCGGCCTGCTCGCCGGTCGTCTCGTAGTCCAGGGACGCGTAGCCGCGCGTACGGGACTTCAGCGCGTCGAAGAAGTCGAACACGATCTCGGCCAAGGGGAGCGTGTACCGCAGCTCGACGCGGGTGTCCGAGAGGTAGTCCATGCCCAGCAGGCTGCCGCGCCGGGCCTGGCACAGCTCCATGATGGCCCCGACGTACTCGGTCGGCGCCAGGATCGTGGCCCGGACGATCGGCTCCCGGACCTCGGCCACCTTGCCCACGGGGTACTCCGACGGGTTGGTCACCTCCGTCTGCCGGCCGTCGTCCATCGTCACCTGGTACACGACGTTGGGGGCGGTGGAGATCAGGTCGAGGTCGAACTCGCGCTCGAGGCGCTCCGCACGATCTCCATGTGGAGCAGTCCCAGGAAGCCGCACCGGAACCCGAACCCGAGCGCCGCCGAGGTCTCCGGCTCGTAGACCAGGGCGGCGTCGTTGAGCTTGAGCTTCTCGAGGGCGTCGCGCAGCTCGGCGTAGTCTCGAGCCGTCGATCGGGTACAGCCCGGAGAAGACCATCGGCTTGGGGTCCCGGTAGCCGCCGAGCGCCGTCGTCGCCCCCGCCTTGGAGTCCGCGGTGACGGTGTCCCCGACCCGGCTCTGTCGGACGTCCTTGACGCCTGTGATCAGGTAGCCGACCTCCCCCGCCCCCAGCCCTGCGGAGGGCACCGGCTCCGGCGAGATGACACCGACCTCCAGCAGCTCGTGGTGGGCACGTGTGGACATCATCTGGATGCGCTCGCGGCCGGTGAGATGGCCGTCCACGACGCGGACGTACGTGACCACGCCGCGGTAGGTGTCGTACACCGAGTCGAAGATCAGCGCGCGGGCCGGCGCGGTCGGATCCCCCGCGGGGGCCGGCACCTGACTGGACGACCTCGTCGAGGAGCTCGCGCACGCCGGCGCCGGTCTTGGCGCTCACCTGGAGCACGTCGGCCGGGTCACAGCCGATGATGTGCGCCAGCTCCGCGGCATACCGCTCGGGCTGGGCAGCCGGCAGGTCGATCTTGTTCAGCACCGGGATGATCGCCAGGTCGTTCTCGAGGGCCAGGTAGAGGTTGGCCAGGGTCTGGGCCTCGATGCCCTGGGCGGCGTCCACCAGCAGGATCGCGCCCTCGCAGGCGGCCAACGAGCGGGAGACCTCGTAGGTGAAGTCGACGTGGCCGGGTGTGTCGATGAGGTTCAGCACGTAGTCGATGCCGTCCCCCGCCTGGAACGGCAGGCGGACGGCCTGGCTCTTGATGGTGATGCCGCGCTCGCGCTCGATGTCCATCCGGTCCAGGTACTGCGCACGCATCGACCGGTCATCGACCGACGCCGGTGATCTGCAGCATCCGGTCAGCCAGCGTGGACTTCCCGTGGTCGATGTGGGCGATGATGCAGAAGTTGCGGATGATCGCCTGGTCGGTCGATCCGGGGGCGGGTGGCACGAGGCCAATGGTCCCACAGGTTGGGCGCCCGCCCGGCGCGCAACCTGTGGGCCCGGGCTCCGGGCGAACACCCAGCGCGTCGACGGATGGCGCGGCGCGACCGGCTGCTGCGACCCCTAGCGTTGCCCCGTGGAGACCACCGTCCTGCTGCTCGGGGGCTTCGTGGTGCTGGTCGTCGGCGGGGAGCTGCTCGTGCGCGGGGCCAGCCGGCTGGCCGCGTCCGTGGGCCTGTCCCCCCTGCTGATCGGACTGACCGTCGTGGCGCTGGCCACCTCCGCCCCCGAGCTGGCGGTGACCATCCGCGCGATCCGTGCCGGCAATCCCGAGCTGGCAGTGGGCAACGTGGTCGGTTCCAACATCGCCAACGTGCTGCTCGTGCTGGGCGTGGCGGCGGTGATCGGGACGCTGGTCGTGAAGTCCCAGCTCGTGCGGTTCGACGTGCCGATGCTGGTGGCCATGAGCGTGGGGCTGCTGGTCCTGAGCCTGGATGGCTCGCTCGGAACCGTGGACTGCCTGCTGCTGCTCGCCGGGCTGGTGGGCTACCTGACCATGTCGGTGGTGGGCGCCCGGCGCGACTCGTCGCGCGGGTCACGGACCCCGGCCGCCGCACCACTCCCGGCCGGGTTCCCAGGTGGGCCAGCCGATCCTGACGCGAACGGCCCTGAAGGGCCCCGCGCCGGGCATCACCTGGTCAACCTCGCACAGGTGGCAGCGGGCGTCGCAGCGCTGGTCGTCGGCGCCGGGTGGCTTGTGGAGGGTGCCACCCGGATCGCCACCGACCTGGGCATTCCCGATGTGGTGATCGGCCTGACCATCGTCGCGATCGGCACGTCCCTGCCGGAGCTGACCACGACGATCGTCGCGGCGATCCGGGGCGAGCGCGACCTGGCGATCGGGAACGCCGTCGGCAGCAGCATCGCCAACATCGGCGCCGTGCTCGGGATCGCGGGGCTCGTGCAGCGCGGAGGCATCCCCGTGCCCCCCTCCGTGCTGCACTTCGACCTGCCCGTGATGGTCGCGGCCACCGTGGCCCTGCTGCCCGTCGTCTACACCGGGTACGCGATCCGGCGATGGGAGGGCGCGCTCTTCCTCGGCCTCTACGGCGCGTACCTGGCGTACCTGCTGCTCAACGCGACCGATCACTCACGCCTTCCGGCCTTCTCCGCGGTGATGCTGTGGTTCGTGCTGCCGATCGTGGCGATCTCACTGGGGTCGCTCGCCGCCTACGACGCCGGCCTGCGGCGCGGGCGGGCCGAGGGTCGTGCGGGCGACCAGAACCCCTCCCGCGGCGGGTGACCCGCGCCCGCTGGGGACTCGAACCGGGCGCCGGAGCCGGGGCCGGATCACGCCGTGCCGAACCACGCCGTGCCGGACTCCCGCCCGGGGCTGGCTACTCCTTGGGCCGCTCCTCGACCGACTCCACGAAGTCCTCGGCGATCTCGTCGGCCACGGCATCGACCTCGGCGGCGAACGCCTCGTCGACGACATCCGGGCTCTGCTCGTCAGCAACGCCGGGGACGAACGGCTCGGCGGGCTGCTGGGCCTCGGCCACGTGCCCTTCACCGTCGACCGCCTCGATGAACTCCTCGGCGATCTCGTCAGCCACCTCGTCGACCTCCTCGGCGAAGTGCGGGTCCATCACCTCGGGGCTCTGGTCGTCGGCGACGCTGGGCGTGTGCACGACCTCGGTTGGCGCGTGCCAGCCCGTCTCCCCGCCGAGGTCCTCAACGGCAGCAGCCTGGCGGCGGCGCCACACGATGACGGCCGCTGCCGCAGCAGCGCCGGTCACGGCGACCGCACCGATCACGAACGGCAGTCGGGAGCGACTGCTCGTCGACGCGTCCGCGGAGGCCTCCACCATCTCGACGGCCTTCGCCTTGGCGGCCTCGGCTGCCTCAGCGGCACGGGCCTTCGCCGCATCGGCGCGCTCGCCGGCCGCAGCCAGCATCGCAGCCACGTCGGTGCCCACAGCCGAGTCAGCGAGCTGGCGCGCCTCCCCGGGCAGCGCGGAGCGAAGCTTGGCGACGTTGTCGATCACGGTGTCGAGACCCTGCCCACCTGCCTCGACGACAGCCTTCACGTCCATCGCGCACCTCCTCGTGAGCACCCTGCGGGTGCTGGTTTCCGGTGCCTCCACACTATCGGGCTGGTGGCGCCTGTCGCGCTGGCGATGCACGGTGGGCGCTGCAGCTGCGTGCGCTCGCGGCGGATCCCGGGGCCGACAACGACGAAGCGCCATCCGCGGAGGATGGCGCTTCGTCGTGGCCCGACAACGCGGGCTGGGAAGGTCAGAGGGCAGCGGCCTGCTTCTGGATGGCCGACTTGCGGTTCGCGGCCTGGTTCCTGTGGATGACACCCTTGCTCGCCGCCTTGTCCAGCTGGCGGGAGGCGACGCGGGCGTACTCCTGGGCCTTCTCGACGTCGCCGGCCTGCGCCGCCTCGCGGAACCGGCGCACGGCCGTCTTGAGGCTCGAGGTGACCGCCTTGTTGCGCTGGCGGGCCTTCTCGTTGGTCTTGATGCGCTTCATCTGCGACTTGATGTTCGCCACTTGTACGCCTTCGTCTTCCTGGTTCCCGGGCGCGCCTGACCCCGGTCGGGCCCCACACGCAGAGCTGCGGCCGCCACGAGCGGGCGGACAGATCCCCAAGGATACCGGACGACCCCCACTGCCGGCCAAATCCGGCAGGTGCGGGCCGGCAGGGCGGGCACCCGGCGCCCCCGGGCGCCGCACTCACTGATCGGGCCGGCTGCTCCCGGGCCGGTTCGCCACCCGGCCCGGCCGTCGCTCCCCGAGGCCGGTCGTGGCCATGATGAAGGCCTCCAGCGCGTGGACCTTCTGGGCGGGCTCCAGGCTCTCCCCCGGACGGAGGCCCCCCTTGACCCTGGCGTCAACGGCGGCCAGGGCGACGGCGGCGTCGGCGAGCTGGGCCGGCTCCCACCCGTGCAGGGAGGATCGCAGGGCCCTGACCTTGAACGGGGGAACACCGGCGATCCGGGCGACCTCGGCCTCGGGCAGGCCGCGCGGCGCCCCGGCGACACGGACCATCGCACGCAGGCCCGAGGCGAGCGAGCCGACCGCGCCCACGCCGGTCATCGTCTGGCTGTCCAACCCCCAGCGCAGGCGGTGCATGGCCTGCAGGGCGCGGCCCTCCCAGACGGCGTCGGCGAGCTGGAACCCGGACACCTCCGCGACCCCGGCGAACGTGCTGGAGACAACGGCGGCGTCGATCGGGTCGTCCGGGTTGTCGGCGATCAGCTGTTCGAGGGCCCCGACCAGCAGGGCGATGTCCGAGCCCAGCGCCATCACGAGGGCGTCGGCACCGTCGGTGGACAGGCGCCGACCCGCGGCCCGCGCCTCACCCTCGAGCAGCTCGCGGGTGGCACGGCCGCGCTTGACCTCCGCGCAGGCGACCTCGGCAACACCGCCGGCGACCGGCAGCCGGCGGAGCAGGTCGAGGGTCTTCTTCGCGCGCGTCCCCGCGTGCTCGACCACGACCCAGGTGTTGTCGGCGAGGTCCGCCAGGCCGGCGACCAGCGCGTCGGTCACCGGCTCGGGGGCGTCGGCGACCCCCGAGACGACCACGACCGCTGACTCGCCGAACAGCGAGGGGGACAGCGCCGACTGCAGGGCCCCGACGGCCCCCGGCTCCACGGCGTCCACGTCTCGTCGCTCGACGGCGGGGTCCAGGGCCAGGGCCGCCGCGAGAACCCGACGGGTCGCCCGGCCGAGCAGGTAGCGCTCGCTTCCGACCAGGAGGGTCAGGGATGCGGGCGCCTCCCCGGCGCTCGCACCCGGCCCCGTCGGGTCCGAGGCGGGTCGGCCGGTGCGCTGCGTTTCCATCGCGCACAGCATCGCACGTCGGTCCGACATCGCCGCTGCGACATCAGCGCCGCACCACGAGGGCCGGGCCCCGCGGGCCCACCACCACGGCCAGGGCGCCCTGCTCGTCGGTCCGGCCGATGCGCGCCCCGGCATCCCGGTACTCGGCCAGCGTCAGCGGGCTCGGGTGGCCGTAGTCGTTGCCCGCACCGACGCTGACCAGGGCGATGTCCGCCCCTGCCCACCGCGCGAAGCCGGGCATCTGGTGGCGGGAGCCGTGGTGCGGGACCTTCACCACCTCGACGTCCGGTGGCCCGCTGGCCATCACCGCGGCCTGCGCCTCGGGCTCGATGTCGCCGGTGAGCAGGACGCCCAGCCCACCGGACGGCGTCGGGATCTGGGCCACCACGACCACGCTGGCGTTGTTCTCCGGCGACGCCGCGATCCGGCGTGCGGGCCAGATCACCCGCAGGGGCACGCCCGCCACCTCGAGCCGGTCGCCGGTCCGCACCGACCGGACGGGGACGCCTGCGGCCCTGGCGCCTGCTGCCACCAGCGCCACCCCGTCAGGCGGCTCGAGGGTCGGGGTCGTGAGGATGACCGGGACCCGCCAGCGCGCCAGGACCTCCGACAGCCCGTCGACGTGGTCGGCGTGGAAGTGGGTGAGCAGGACCGCGGCGGGGACGACCTGCGCATCCCGCAGGCAGCGCCGCCATCGCTCCCCCAGCGGGCCCGACGTCGACCACCAGCGCGCGCTGTGCCCCGGGGCGGCGCAGCAGCAGCCCGTCGCCCTGCCCCACGTCGCAGGCCAGGACTGCCCAATCCGGCGGTGGCCAGCGCCGGTCCATCTCAAGGCGCCACGCCAGGCCCACTGCGGCGAGGGCCGCGGCAGCCAGGAGCGCGCGACGGTCCCGCCACGGCCGCCAGCCGAGCCTCGCGACGAGGAGCGCCATCGCCAGTGCAAGGGCGGCCACCAGCGCCGGGCGCGCGCCGCCGGGAACCGGGAGCACCCCGAGCGGCAGTCCCGCGGAGACGTGCGCCACCCACGCGATCGCCGCCGTGGCAGGTGCCGCGACGTGGGCAAGGACGCTGGCGACCGGGCTGGCGAACGGTGCGATCAGGGCAGCGGCCAGGCCCAGGACCGTCGCGACGGGCACGAGCGGGGTCACGATGACGTTGGCCGGCAGGGCGACCAGGCTGGCGCCGTTGCCCAGCAGGATCGCCAGGGGAAGCGTCGCGACGTGCGCGGCGGCGGCGACTGCCAGGGCAGCCCGGATCGGCTCGGGCACCCGGCGCACCACCGGCCACCTCGCCAGCCGCTGCGCCACCCCTGGTCCGATCAGCAGGAGCCCGGCGGTCGCCGCGACGGACAGTGCGAATCCGATGGAGAGGGCGAACTGCGGCCAGCCCACCAGCAGCAGGATCACCGCCGTGAGCAGGGCGGGCGGACCGCGGCGCTGGCCCCCCGTCGTGAGCGCCAGCAGGGCGACGAGCCCCATGCCGGCTGCTCGCAGGACGCTGGGCTGCGGGCGGACCAGGGCCACGTATCCGGCGAGCACCAGGACGGATCCCAGCACGCGGGCCCGCCACCCCCAGCCGAGGGCCACCGCGGCCCCCAGGGCGATGCCGACCACCAGTGCCGTGTTCGACCCGCTGACCGCTGTCAGGTGGGCCAGGCCGGCCCGGATCATCGCACGGTCGAGGTCCGGGTCCACGAGGGACTCATCCCCCACTGCGAGCCCCAGCAGGAGGGCCCCGGCATCCTGCGGGAGCCCGGAGGCAGCCTGCCGGAACGCGGATCGGATCCGGGTGGTGGCGCGCGCGACGCGACCCGGCGGCGAACGCGCCTCGACATCGCCGAGGACCGTGATCGCCATGGACGCGCTCTCCGGCGCCCAGGCCGGGGAGGCGCGCCCCGTCAGGCGCACTCGTGTCCCGTACTCGACCGATCGGACGGCATCACCCCGCAGGACCACCGGGATCGCCACCGCATAGGCGGCACCCCTGGCCGCCAGGCGGGTGACCCGCGCCGCCAGCGTCCAGGTCGGGCCATCCGCCCGGCTGTCGTCGGTTGGCCAGTGCACGGCGGGATCCCCGGTGACCTGCGCCTCCACCTGGACGACCGCCGACTCCTCGGCGAGACCGGCCACCGCCGGGGGGTGGAGCCGGGCGACGTGCAGGCCACCGAGCGCGACGCCCAGGCCGAGGCCGGCCCCGACCAGCAGCCACGCGTGAAGGCCATCCGTGCGGCGCGGCTGCCCGATGACCGGCGGGGACCCGCGGGTGCGCCCACGACGGACGACGGCTGAGGTGCCGGCAACCAGCGCCAGGGCCAGGGCAGCCAGCCCGGCCGAGGCAACCGCGATGGCGCCGGCCGGCTGGGCGAGCAGGACCAGCCCGAGCGCGAGCCACAGCGAGGCCGCCACCGGCAGCAGGCGCAGGTCCGGACCCGGGGATCCGTCGGGCAGCCCACCCGGCGGCCTCGCCGGAGCGGTCGGGTGGAGGTCAGAGCCGGACACGCGGCCTGAGCTCCTCGAGGGTGCGCGGACCTATCCCCGGCACCTCGGCCAGCTCGTCGACGACGGAGAACCGCCCGTGCTCCGCCCGCCACGCGAGGATCTTCGCGGCGGTGACCGGGCCGATCCCCGGGAGCGCGTCGAGCTGCTCGGCCGTGGCGCTGTTGAGGTCCACCGGCGCACCGGGGGCTGCGGGACCCGCACCCGGAGCGGACGCCTGCTCAGGGACCGCATCCGCTCCGATCTCGACCCGCTCGCCGTCGGCGAGCAGCCTGGCCAGGTTCGCCGGCCCGAGGGAGCCGCCCCGGCGCAGGCCGCCAGCCGCTTCGACGGCGTCGCCCACCCGGGACCCCGGCGGCAGCACCACGACACCGGGGTTGCGCACCTCGCCGGCCACATGCACGACCAGGGAGGGTGATGCCGACGGGGACGCTGCCGGCCCGGCGAACGGATCGGCTGGGTCGGCCGGCCCGGGCGCACCGGCCGACGGGCTGACGCCGACGGGCCACAGGGGGTCCATGCCGGCGCCACTGGCCGGACCGGCGACACCGTCCGGCTGCCGGGGCCACGCCCGTACCAGCATCCACCCCCCGACCGCGAGGGCGAATGCCGACAGCACGGCGACCACCCGCAGCCCCGGCCCGGGCGCCGCATCCTGCGACGGATCGCCGGGGCGGGGGTGCGGCTCCTCGTCCTGGCCGGGCTCCCAGGGTGCTGCCCCCGTCCGTGCCCACGCCCCCGCCGGGCCGGGCCCCCGGCCGGTCCAGCGGGCCGCGAGCATCCGCAGTCGGGCGACCACGAGATCCTGCGTGCGGCTCATGGCCGGACGCTAGGAAGCAGCCCCCGTCCGCGGAACCCGTCCGCGCGGATCTGTGGATGGCCGTGAGGGGAGGCCCGCTGCGGCCGCCGGCAGCCGGGCACATGCTCCGTGCAGGTCGCGCGGGCTGGACGACCGACAGCCTGAGCGGGTCACGCCGTGGCGTCGCCGGCCACCCGACCGGGCGCGCCGGCCGAGTCCCGCTCCCCGCCCGGGTCGTGCGGGTCGTCGACCCGGGCCGCGTCCCCGGCCTGCTCCCCCCCAGCCGGGTCCTTCCGCAGGCCGGCCACGTACGAGCGGAGGTTGCGCCTGTGCCGGTACAGGATCAGGCCGGACATGGCCACGGCGAACCCCACTCCAGCCCGCCCTCGCCAGACCAGCAGACGAGGTCGGCACCAGCGTCATCGACCCGGCGACGGACCCGACCCCGATCTGGCGCGTTGCCGCCGTGGTCGCGCCGAACGTCGTCAGGACAGGGACCGCCCAGAGCGGTTCGATCGCCAGGATCGCCCCCAGGCTGGTCGCCACGCCCTTCCCGCCGCGTCCCTTCAGCAGCGGGGAGGTCACGTGGCCCAGCGCGGCCGAGAACCCGGCGACCTCGCCGCACGGCGCGCCGTACCTCTGGAAGTACCACACCGGGGCGTAGCCCTTGGCCACGTCCAGCGCCCCCACCACGACCCCGACAGGCACACCCATCGTGCGTGCGGCGTTGGTCGCCCCCGGGTTCCCCGAACCCGTCCCGCGCAGGTCCGCGCCGCGCAGGCGGGCCGCCGCGGCGGCCGGGCTCAGCGAGCCCAGCGCGTAGCTGGCCGCAGCCGAGGCCACCACCGCAGGCCAGTTGACCTCGCTCATCGCGGGCACACCGCCACGGAGACCGTGCCCAGGCCGACGTGCGCGCTGATCACGGCACCCACCTCCACGAGGTGCACGTCCGCCTGCGGAAGGGCCCGGCGCAGGACCGCGGCGAGCTCGCTGCCGCGCTCAGCGGCCGCGCAGTGCTGGACGATCACGTCCGCGGGTGCGTTGCCGGCGAAGCGGCTGCTGATCTCGGCCATGCGGGCCACCGCTCGCCCCATGGTCCGCTGCTTCTCGAGCGGGACGATCATCCCCTCGCTGAGCTCCAGGATCGGCTTGACCATCAGCGCGTTGCCGAGCAGCGCCTGGGCCGCCCCGATCCGCCCGCCGCGCCTGAGCTGGTCCAGCGAGTCCACGACGAGCCACGTGCGGGAGGCAGCCGCCCTCGACCCACCGGCGGCCGCGACCTCCTCGGCCGAGGCTCCCGCGGCTGCCCGTTCGGCTGCGGACCGGACGGCGAAGCCCAGCGCCGTCCCCACGGTGCGCGAGTCCACGACGGTCACGGGGACGGGCGCCTCGCGGGCGGCGATCCGGGCAGCGTCCACTGTCCCGGACATGTCGCCCGAGAGGTGGATGCTGACGATGCCGTCGTACCCCTCGTCGGCCAGTGCCGTGTACGCCGAGGCGAAGGCCGCCGGGGCAGGCCGGGAGGTCGTGACCGCCACCTTCCGGCGCAGGGCGTCGGCCACCTCGGCCACGGTGATCTGGGTGCCCTCGTCGAAGGACTGGCCGTTCAGGACGACGGCGACGGGGACGACGGTCAGCCCCGCCGGAGTCAGCTCCGGCGTCAGGTACCCGGTGGAGTCGGAGACGATGGCCACGCTCATGGGGACTCAGGCTACGCGCCGGGGCCTGCCGATCGGGTGCCACGACGGGATCGCCGCAGAACCCGCCGATTGCGGGCTCAGCCCGGGACGACGTTGACCAGCTTGGGCGCCCGGACGATGACCGCCCTGGGCGCTCGCTCGCCGATCGCCGCGCGGGCGGCCGGCGTGGCCAGGGCCAGCGCACGCAGGTCGTCCTCCGTGATGTCCGGAGGGACCTCGAGGCGCTCGCGCACCTTGCCGGCGATCTGCACCACGCAGGTCACCGACTCCTGCACCAGCAGCTCCGGGTCGACGGTCGGCCAGCCGGCCCGGGCCACGCTGGGCTCGTGCCCGAGGCGCGCCCACATCTCCTCCGCGGTGTACGGGGCCACCAGGCTGAGCAGGATCGCGACCGCCTCGGCGGCCTCGCGCACCGCCGGGTCGGCTGGCCCGGCGCCGGTGTCGATGGCCTTGCGGGTGGCGTTGACCAGCTCCATCGCCTTGGCCACGGCGACGTTGAAACGGTACGTCTCGACGGCCAGCGCGGCGTCGTGCACCGACCGGTGGGTGATCCGGCGCAGGGCCAGGTCACCTCCGGAGGGGTCGGTGCCCGGGGCGCTGGTGACGTCGCCGGCCAGGCGCCAGGCGCGGGCCAGGAACTTCTTGGACCCTCCGGGCGAGACGTCGGCCCAGTCGATGTCGTCCTCGGGCGGGCCGGCGAACACCATCGTCAGGCGCACGGCGTCCACCCCGTGGACTGCCAGCTCGTCGGACAGCCGCACGAGGTTGCCGCGCGACTTGCTCATCGCGGAGCCGTCCATCTGGACCATGCCCTGGTTGAGCAGCCGCGTGAACGGCTCGACCGCGTCGATCATCCCCATGTCGTGGATGACCTTCGTGAAGAAGCGCGCGTACAGCAGGTGCAGGATCGCGTGGGTCACCCCACCGACGTACTGGTCGATCGGCAGCCAGTCGTTGGCCTGGTCCGGGTCGAACGGCCCGTCGGACTTCGCCGGGTCGAGGTAGCGCAGGAAGTACCACGAGGAGTCGACGAACGTGTCCATGGTGTCGGGGTCGCGGCGCGCCGGGCCACCGCAGCGCGGGCAGTCCACGACCGACCACTCGTCCAGGGCACCCAGCGGCGAGGCACCCTTGGGCTTGAGGTCCAGGCCCGTGGCGTCCGGCAGCTCGACGGGCAGCTGGTCCTCGGGGACCGGGACCTCACCGCACGCCGGGCAGTGGATGATCGGGATCGGCGTGCCCCAGAACCGCTGCCGGCTGATCAGCCAGTCGCGCAGGCGGTAGTTGACCGCGGCCCTCCCGCGGCCCTCCGCTTCGAGCCACTGGATCATCCGCGCGATCGCGGCGTCCTTGTCCAGGCCGTCGAGCGGGCCGGAGTTGACGTGCGCACCGTCGTCAGCGGTGGCAACCCCGGTCTCCAGCGGGTCCGTGTCGGACTCGACGACGACCCGCACCGGCAGGTCGAACGTCCGGGCGAAGTCCAGGTCGCGCTGGTCGTGCGCGGGCACGGCCATGATCGCGCCGGTGCCGTAGTCGGCCAGCACGTAGTCCGAGGCGTAGATCGGCAGCCGCTCGTCGTTGACCGGGTTGATCGCGAACCGGTTCAGGAACACCCCGGTCTTCGGCCGGTCGCTGGCCATGCGGTCGATGTCGGTCTCGCGCTTCGTGGCCACCAGGTAGTCGGCGAACTCCGCCTCCGCCTCGGTGCCCGCCGCCAGCTCGGCAGCCAGGTCGGAGTCGGCCGCGACGACGAAGAACGTCGCGCCGAACAGGGTGTCGGGCCGGGTCGTGTAGACGGTCACCGGCTCGTCGCGCCCCTCGATCGCGAACTGGACCTCGGCGCCCGTGGAGCGCCCGATCCAGTTGCGCTGCATGTGCAGCACCTTGTCCGGCCACTGCCCCTCCAGCAGGCTCATGTCGTCGAGCAGCCGGTCGGCGTAGTCGGTGATCTTCAGGTACCACTGGGTGAGCTTCTTCTTGGTGACCACGGAGTCGCAGCGCTCGCACAGGCCACCGACAACCTGCTCGTTGGCCAGCACCGTCTGGTCCTTCGGGCACCAGTTGACCGCGCTGTCCTTGCGGTAGGCCAGCCCGCGCTCGAACATCTTCAGGAAGAACCACTGGTTCCAGTGGTAGTACTCCGGGTCGCAGGTGTTGAGCACGCGGTCCCAGTCGAACGAGCAGGCGTAGCGGCGCATGGACGCCTTCTGCGTGGCGATGTTCTCGTAGGTCCAGGCCCGCGGGTCCTCGCCGCGCTTGATCGCGGCGTTCTCGGCGGGCAGGCCGAAGGCGTCCCAGCCGATCGGGTGCAGGACGTTGAAGCCACGCTGCACCCAGTAGCGGGCCAGCACGTCGCCGAGGGCGTAGGCCTCGGCGTGGCCCATGTGCAGGTCGCCCGACGGGTACGGGAACATGTCGAGCACGTACTTGCGCGGGCGGCCTGTCGTCGGGGTCGCCCGAGCGGAACGGCGCGAGCCGGTCCCACACCTCCAGCCACTTGTCCTGCAGGGTGGCGGGGTCGTACTCCTCGCGGTCGTCGGCGGACGCGGACGGGCTCTGGCTCATGGGGGACAAGGGTAGTCGCTGGTCGGCAGTCCCCCGTTCCGCGCGGGCCTGAGCACGGGGCTGACGGGCTCAGGTCCGGCGTGGCCCGCCGGGCCGAGCGTCGTGGTCGAGCGGATTTCCCGGAACGGCCCACGTGTCGTAAACTCGTCGTACCTTCGGGGCTGTAGCGCAGCTGGTAGCGCATCTGCATGGCATGCAGAGGGTCAGGGGTTCGAGTCCCCTCAGCTCCACCCAATCAGAGGCCCCCCGGCTACCGGGGGGCCTCTTTCCTGTGTCGGCACCCCGACTTGCTCCAAGTTCCGGGCACGTCGAGCGTCCGTGGCTTGGATCGAGTCCCCAGCAGCGCACGAGACTTGGACCAGATCGGGATCCTGCGCCGGAGATCAGGCGTCGTCGGCGCCGATCGCGGGCTCGGGAGCGGCCGCGGCGTTGTACTCCTCCAGCCGCCAGCGGGTCACCGGCGGACCGCCTGGCTCGACGGGCAGTGCCAGCTCGCTGAGCACGCTCCATGCGCAGTTGCTCAGCACACCCAGGGCGCTCCACTGCTCGGGCGCCAGGCCGAGCAGCCCGCCGATCGCCCCTCGGATAGCCCCGCCGTGGCTGACCACGACCATCGTCCCGCCGGCAGGCACATCCGCCAGGTGCCGGTGGACAGCCGCGACGACCCGGGCCACGACCTCGCTGCGCGCCTCCCCACCGGGCGGGCGCACGTCATGACCGGCAACCCAGGACAGGAAGAGCTCACGGTCGGCGGCGATGATCTGCTCGCGGGTCTGCCCCTGCCACGCGCCGCCGTAGGTCTCCCGCAGGCCGGCGTCAGCGATGACAGGCAGTCCCACGATGCGGGCCAGCTGGTCGGCGGTCACCAGGGCCCTGCTCAGGTCGCTGGACACGATCGAGGTCGGCCGCACGCGCGCAAGCGCCGGTGCACCTGCCACGGCCTGCGCGACGCCCACCTCGTCGAGGGGCACGTCGGTGGCGCCCTGGAACCTGTTCAGCAGGTTCCACTCGGTCCGGCCGTGCCGCCAGAAGACGACGCGGCGTGCGGGAGCGGCGTTCCACCCCCCGCTCACGTCGTGGCGGCCCTCGGCGCGTGGACCTCGTCGGGCAGCGCGATGGTCGGGCAGTCGCGCCACAGCCGCTCGAGCGCGTAGTGGAACCGCTCCTCGGTCTGCTGGACGTGCACGACGATCTCGTTGTAGTCCAGCAGCACCCAGCGGCCCTCGGACTCCCCCTCGCGGCGCAACGGCTTGGCACCCAGCTTGGCCAGGGCCTCCTCGATTGCGTCGACGACGGCGCGGACGGCGCGGTCGTTCTGCGCCGAGCACAGCAGGAACACGTCGGTGAGGACCAGGTGATTGCTGACGTCGATGGCGACGATGTCCTCGGCGAGCTTCTCCGAGGCAGCGCGGGCGGCGGCGACGGCCAGCGTCACGGCGTGCGGGTCTGCGGTCACGGGAACAGACCCTACCCGGGATCTCCGGATGCTCAGGACGCGAAGTCGACGCCGAGGATGACGACGACGTCGGCCACGTTCTGGCCCTCCGCCGCGATCGCCACGGCAGTCGCCGGCACGCCCAGCGCCGCGGCCACGTCCTCCCCCAGCTTCTGGGCGGACGCGGAGGCGTCCGGGACGATCACCACGGTCGTTGGGGTGCCGAACTCCTCCGCGTTGCCCCCGTTGATGTAGACCATGCCGGCCGCCACCAGCTTGTCCCTGGCCTCGGCTCCCAGTCCGGGGATGCCCACCCCGTTCTGGACCAGCACGCGGGGGCTCGACTCGTCACCGAGCTGGGCGTCCGGCAGCAGCGTGCCGAGCATGGCGTCGGCTGCCGCGAGGTCGACGCGGACCACCTCCAGCCCGGTGCCAGCCTCGATGTCGGTCGTCGGCAGCACCCTCACCTGCTGCCCCCCGGCCAGGATCCCGTCGCGCATCTGCACGAGGAAGCGCGCGGCATCCTCGGTGCTCGCCGTCGTGCGTGCCGAGCCGCCGAGGGAGGTCAGCATCTGCTCGACGCGCAGCTGGTCGTCCGGCAGGGCGCCGATCGTCTGGGTCATCACGGTCGAGAACCGGGCCAGCCGGGCTGCCTCCGGCTCCTCGGGCAGCCAGGCCAGCGCGTAGGCAGCAGCCTGCGTCCCGTTGAGCAACTGCTGGCCGGCCGGGACGAGGACGGTCTCGGCGCCCGTCTGCGGGTCGGTCGCCGTCACCGGGACGTCGACGTCCACCGTGATGCCGCCGACGTAGTCCACCATCCCCGCCAGGGCCAGCCGGCCCAGGCTCAGCGTCCCGTCGATGCGCAGCGCCAGGAGGTCGGACAGGGCGTCCTGGGAGGCGGTCCTGTCCAGCAGCCGCGCGCTCTGGCCCAGGGTCTGCTGGCCCGCACCCGGCACGTCGACGATCAGCCGGGACGCGACCAGCAGCTGTGCTGCGGGCAGTCCGCCGCCGATGCCGGCGACCATGTTGTCGGAGGCGAACTCGGAGTCGTTGCGGACCTGGATCAGCAGCGTCGACTGCTGGGCGGGAGCGGTGGGACCAGCGGTGGGCTGCGCCTCGGTGTCGCCCCGCGCACCGACCAGCTGGGCGACGACGAAGCCCGTCAGGGCCAGGCCCACCACTGCGAGCAGCGCCCACATCCAGCGCGAGCGCGCCCGGCGGGGCCCACCGCGGCGCGGCGGCCGCCGGGCCGGGGCAGGCCGGGCGGCGGGCTCGGTCGACGCGGGCTCGGGATCGGCGGGCTCGGCGCAGCGGGCGCAGGCCGGCTCCGCGGGTGCGGGCCCCGCGGCGGGCGCGGCGGGTGCAGGAGCCTGCTCCGCGGGCGCGGCCGGCGCCGCGGGCGCGGCGGCTCCGCGGGCGCGGCCGGCTCCGCGGGCGCGGCCGGACGCGGCGGCGGCCGGGCGCGGTCGGGCTCCGGGGCGGCTCGGCGCGCGGTCGGCTCGGCCCCGGTCCCTGCTGGCGGCGGGACGTCCGGCTCGTCGGGCAGCTCCGGCCTTGCGTGCTTGGGGCTCACTGCTCCGCCCCGCGGTACAGGCCTCGCTTGGCGATGAAGCGCTCGACCCCGCCGGGCACCAGGTAGCGGACCGGCGCACCCTGGGCGACCCGGGCGCGGCAGTCGGTGGACGAGATCGCCAGCGCGGGCACCTCGACGACCGTGGCCGCTCCCGGCGGCAGGTGCGCCGCCCCCAGGTCGTGCCCGGGGCGCGTGACGCCCACGAGATGGGCCAGCGCCAGCACCTCATCGGGGTCGCGCCAGGTCAGGATCGACCCCAGGGCGTCGGCGCCGGTGATGAAGAACAGCTCGGCCCCGGCACGCTCCCGGTGCAGGTCACGCAGCGTATCGACGGTGTAGGTCGGACCGGCCCGGTCGATGTCGACCCGGCTGACCGTGAACCGGGGGTCGTCCGCCGTCGCGATCACCGTCATCAGGTAGCGATCCTCTGCCGGGGAGATGATCCGGTCGGACTTCTGCCAGGGCTGCCCGGTGGGGACGAACACCACCTCGTCGAGCGCGAACAGGTGCGCGACCTCGCTGGCCGCCACGAGGTGGCCGTGGTGGACCGGGTCGAACGTGCCCCCCATCACTCCGAGCCGCAACGGCATGCGCAGCGCGCCTCAGCGATCGGGGTTGAAGCGCGTCACCACGAACAGCAGCAGCAACAGCACGACGAGGCCACCGGCGCCGAACACCCAGGCGGGCACGCCCTCGTGTCCCTCGGCGGCTCCCTCGGCCAGCACGACAAGTGTGTTCATGGGTTCCCTCCCAGGACCGTGGTGCGCGGCGGTGAGCCTATCGGATGCACGGCTCGCGACCGCTCATGCTCAGCCACGGATCTGCCCGGTCCCCGTGACGACGTACGTGGTCGAGGTCAGCTCGGCCAGGCCCATCGGCCCCCGCGCATGCAGCTTCTGGGTCGAGATCCCGATCTCGGCGCCGAAACCGAACTCGGCACCGTCGGTGAACCGCGTCGAGGCGTTGACCATGACCGCGGCGGCGTCCACCTCCTCGATGAACTGCTGGGCCGCGGGCAGGCTCTGGGTCACGATCGCCTCGGTGTGCCCGCTGGACCAGCGCCGGATGTGCGCGGTCGCCTCCGCCAGGGAGGGCACGATGCGGGCCGCGATGTCGAGGCTGTAGTACTCCCGCTCCCAGTCCTCGTCGGTCGCCGGCTCGTAGGCGATCCCGACCGCGCGGGCATAGTCGCCGATGCGCTCGTCGCCGTGCACCGTCACGCCCGCCTCGCGCAGGGCGGCCAGCGCCTCGGGCAGGAACTCCATCGCGATCGCCGAGTGGACCAGGAGGGTCTCGGCCGCGTTGCACACGCTGGTCCGCTGCGTCTTGGAGTTGACCAGGATCGACACCGCCATGTCGATGTCCGCCTCGGCGTCGACGTAGACGTGGCAGTTGCCGACACCGGTCTCGATCACCGGGACCGTCGAGTTGTCCAGGACCGAGCGGATCAGGCCCGCGCCGCCGCGCGGGATCAGGACGTCCACCAGGCCCCGCGCGGTCATCAGGGCGCCGACGGCCTCGTGGCTGCGCCCCGGGACCAGCTGCACCGCATCCACGGGGACGTCCGTGCCCAGCAGCGCGTCGCGCATCACCTCGACCAGGGCCACGTTCGAGTCGTAGGCCGACGAGGAGCCCCGCAGCAGCGCGGCGTTGCCGCTCTTGAGCGCCAGCCCAGCGGCGTCGACCGTCACGTTCGGCCGCGCCTCGTAGATCATCCCGACCACGCCCATCGGCACGCGCACCTGACGGATCTGCAGTCCGTTCGGCTGGGTCCAGCCACGCACCACCTCACCGACCGGGTCGGGCAGGTCGGCGACCGTGGCCAGCGCGTCGGCGATCTCGGCCAGCCGCGCATCGGTCAGGGTCAGCCGGTCGACGATCCCCGGGCTGGTCCCCGCCGCGACCGCCCGCTCGACGTCGACGGCGTTGGCGGCCAGGACCTTCTCCGATCCGTCGCGCAGCGCTTGGGCCATGGCTCGCAGGGCGTGGTCCTTCTGGGCGCGGGTCAGGCGGCGCAGCACCACGGATGCGTCCCTGGCCCGGCGCGCGGTGGCCAGGACGGCGGCGCGCTCCTGGGCGACCTGCTCGTCGCGCTGCTCGGCGGTGCGGGGTGATTCGGCCATGCTCGAAGGGTAGTCGAGCCGCGCGATCCCTGACCCCCGCGGCCGGCTCAGCGCAGCAGGACGAGGTCGTCGCGGTGGACGACCTCGCGCTCGTACTCGGGGCCGAGCTCGGCGGCCAGCTCACGCGTGGATCGGCCCAGCAGCCGGGGCAGCTCGGCGGCGTCGTAGGCCACCAGCCCGCGGCCGATCAGGGTCCCCTCCGGGCCGATGAGGTCGACCGGGTCGCGGGCGACGAAGCCGCCCACCACGTGGGTGATCCCCGCCGGCAGCAGGGATGCGCCGCGATCCCGCACGGCGGCCACGGCTCCCGCGTCGAGGTGGATCTGGCCCAGGCTCGACGTCGCGTGCGCGAGCCACAGCATGCGCGAGGCGGAGCGATCCCCGGTCGGGTGGAAGTACGTCCCGACCTCCTCGCCGGCCAGCGCCCGCGTCGCGTTCGCCGCGGAGGTCAGGACGACCGGGATCCCCGCCTCGGTGGCGATGCGAGCGGCCTCCACCTTGGTGGCCATCCCGCCCAGGCCGACGCCGGCCTCCCCCACGCCGCCCACGACGACGCGCTCGAGGTCGGCGGCAGAGGCCACCTCGCGCACGATGCTGCTCCCACCACGTCCGGGCGGCCCGTCGTACAGGCCCTCGACGTCGGAGAGCAGGACCAGCGCGTCCGCGCGGACGAGGTGGGCCACGAGCGCGGCGAGCCGGTCGTTGTCGCCGAACCGGATCTCGGCGGTTGCGACGGTGTCGTTCTCGTTGACGATCGGCACCACGCCGAGCTCGAGCAGCCGCTCGAGGGTGCGCTGCGCGTTGCGGTAGTGGGCGCGGCGGATGAGGTCGTCGGCGGTCAGCAGGACCTGCCCGACCGTGCGGCCGTGCCTGCCGAACGCATCGTGGTAGTGGGCCATCAGGATGCCCTGACCGACCGAGGCGGCCGCCTGCGCGGAGGCGAGGTCCCGCGGGCGCCGCCGCAGCCCGAGCGGGGCGATCCCGGTCGCGATGGCGCCGGAGGAGACCAGCACCAGCTCGGCGTCCGGACGCCCACCGGCCAGGGAGTCCACCAGCGCCGAGACCCGCTGGACGTCGATCCCGGCCGAGACCCCGGCCATCACCGCGGACCCCGCGGCGTCACCGGACTCGATCGCCGGGCCCGGGGTGGAGCCGGCGGCCGACGCCGCCCTGGACCCGCCGCCGCGGGATCGGCGGGTCAGCGACGACGACCCGACCTTCACCACGACCCGGCGCGCTCGGCCGATGGTCTCCCAGGGTGAGGGTGCAGCCATCAGGAGCCCTCCTCGTCCCGCTGCGCGACGCGCGCCACAGAACCGTGCCGGCGCGGCGTGCCCGGTGCCTCGTCGACCGGATCCGCGTCCCAACCGGCCTCGGGCTGCTCATCCTCGGCCAGGTGTTCGCGCGGCCGTCCGTGGCGGCGGGCCTCCGGGGCCTCGATGCGCAGGTCCTGCCCGCGGGGCCCCGGCCCGGAGGCCCGGACCGTCGGCTCCCAGTCGAACACCACGCTGTCCTCGGGCGAGCCGATCCGTACCTCGTCGCCGCGCTGGGCACCGAGGCGGACGAGCTCGTCCTCGACCCCCAGCCGGGCCAACCGGTCGGCCAGGTAGCCGACAGCCTCGTCGTTGGAGAAGTCGGTCTGCCGGATCCAGCGCTCGGGCCGCGCCCCGCGGACCCGGAACGCCTCCCCCTCGCGCACGACCTCGAAGCCGGAGTCGTCGACGGCGCCGGGCCGCAGCACGATCCGCCGGGGCTCCACCTCGGGGGCCGCGGCGCGGTGCTCGGCGACGATCCGGCCCATCGCGAAGGCAAGGGCGCGCAGGCCCTCGTGCGAGACGGCGGAGACCACATGGACCTCCAGCCCACGGGCCTCGAGGTCGCCACGCACGAGCTCGGCGAGGTCGCGGGCCTCGGGGACGTCAACCTTGTTCAGGGCGACGATCCGGACCCGGTCGGCCAGTCCGCCGTACTCGGCGAGCTCGGCCTCGATGACGTCGAGATCGCTCAGCGGGTCCCGACCCGGCTCCAGCGTCGCGCAGTCCAGGACGTGCACGAGCGCGGCGCACCGCTCCACGTGGCGCAGGAACTCAAGGCCCAGGCCGCGGCCCTCCGACGCCCCCGGGATCAGGCCGGGCACGTCGGCGACCGTGAACACGGTCTCCCCGGCGGTGACGACCCCCAGGTTCGGGACCAGGGTCGTGAACGGGTAGTCGGCGATCTTCGGGCGTGCCGCGGACATCGCGGCCACCAGCGACGACTTGCCCGCGCTCGGATAGCCGATCAGGCCGATGTCGGCGACCGTCTTCAGCTCGAGCACGACCGAGGTCTCCTCGCCGGGCTCTCCGAGCAGGGCGAACCCCGGAGCCTTGCGCCGGGACGACGCGAGGGCCGCGTTGCCCAGGCCGCCGCGGCCGCCCCGGGCGATCACGACCGTGGCGCCGGCCACCGGCAGGTCGGCCAGGACCTCGCCGTCGTGGGAGATGACCGTGCCCACCGGGACCGGGAGCACGACGTCGGCGCCGTTGGCGCCGTTGCGGTTGCCGCCCTGGCCGGGCGCCCCGTTCGTGGCCCGCCGGTGCGGGGCGTGGTGGTAGTCCAGCAGGCTGGGGGTCCCGGCGTCGGCGACGACGATGACGTCCCCGCCGCGGCCGCCGTTCCCGCCGTCCGGGCCGCCCAGGGGCTTGAACTTCTCCCGATGGACAGACGCGCAGCCGTGCCCGCCGTCACCGGCGGTGGCGTGGATCACCACCTGGTCGACGAACGTGGCCATGCGTCACTCCTTCGGTTGGTCTCCCCCACCCCTGCGGGACCTCGCGGAACTCGGGTCCGTCCCCGTGCACGGGGAGGCGTGCGTGAGGATCGCGCGAGATGGTGGCGGGAAAGCCGTGGAGGCGAGCCCGGTGGGCCCGCCTCCACTGGTCTGGTCGCCGGCCTCAGCCAGCCGGGACCTCGACGATGTTCACGACGCGGCGACCGCGCGCGGTGCCGAACTGCACCGCACCGGGTGCCAGCGCGAAGAGCGTGTCGTCGCCACCACGGCCCACGTTGGCGCCGGGGTGGAAGTGCGTGCCGCGCTGGCGGACGATGATCTCGCCGGCCTTGACGACCTGGCCGCCGAAGCGCTTCACGCCGAGGCGCTGGGCGTTGGAGTCGCGGCCGTTGCGCGTGCTGGAGGCACCCTTCTTGTGAGCCATGAGGTCACTTCCCGCTCTCGATGCCGGTGACGCGCAGCGTGGTGAGGGCCTGACGGTGGCCCTGGCGCTTGCGGTAGCCGGTCTTGTTCTTGTACTTCAGGACGTCGATCTTGGGGCCCTTGGTGTGCTCGAGGACCTCTGCGGAGACGGTCACGCCTGCCAGCGTCGCGGCGTCGGAGGTCACCGTCTCGCCGTCGACGAGCAGCAGCGCGGGCAGCTGGACGCTGTCGCCGGGCTCACCGGAGAGCCGGTCGGTCTCGATGACGTCGCCGACGGCGACCTTCTCCTGGCGGCCGCCGGAGCGGACAATGGCGTACACGGGAGGCACTCCTGGGTGTCGGTTCGGGCTGGTGCGCGCGACCTGCGCGCGCGACCATGCGTTCGGCGCTCACGCGCCAGAGGTCAAGGGTACGGATCGGACCCGCTCCGGGTCAAACCGCCTCCGAGTGGTCGGGAGCCTGCGCGGCTGCCTCCGGCTCCCCGTCGGACGGGGCATCGCCGACGTTCTCGGCGGGCCATCCGGCCATCCGGCGCGTCCGGCGCGTCCGGCGCGTCCGGCGCGTCCGGCGCGTCCTCTCCGACGTCGGGCACGGGTGCCGCCTCGACCTCGACGTCGACGTGGGCCCCAACCTCGACGCCCGCGTCCACGACCGCCTCGACCTCGATCGGCCGGTGCGGGCTCGTCGGCGTGCTCGTCGGCGTGCTCCGCATCGTCGGCGTGCTCGTCGGCGTGCTCCGCCTCCTCGGCGTGCTCGAGGTGGCCGTGCTCGTCGAACTTCGGCGGCGGCGGGGTCTTGCCGGTCTGCTTGCCGCCGAGGTTGACCGGAGCGGGCTTGCGGCTGCGCCGGGCACCACGCTCGCCATTGCCGCGACGGCCCCGGTCCTCCGCGTGCTCGTCGTCGTCGACCGGCTCGGTGGACACCAGGTGCCCGCGCCCACCGCATGCCTCGCAGCTCGTCGAGAACACCTCGAGCAGGCCCTGGCCGATGCGCTTGCGCGTCATCTGGACCAGGCCCAGCGAGGTGACCTCGGCGACCTGGTGCTTGGTCCGGTCCCTACCCAGGCACTCCACCAGGCGGCGCAGCACGAGGTCGCGGTTGCTCTGCAGGACCATGTCGATGAAGTCGACGACGATGATGCCGCCGATGTCGCGCAGCCGGAGCTGGCGCACGATCTCCTCGGCCGCCTCCAGGTTGTTCCGCGTGACGGTCTCCTCGAGGTTGCCGCCCTGACCCGTGAACTTGCCGGTGTTCACGTCGATGACGGTCATCGCCTCGGTCCGGTCGATCACCAGGGACCCGCCCGAGGGCAGCCAGACCTTGCGGTCCAGGGCCTTGGCCAGCTGCTCGTCGATCCGATGCGCGGCGTAGAGGTCCGTCGGCTCGATCCAGCGCTCGAGCTTGCCGGTGAGGTCCGGCGCCACCCGGCCGATGTACTCGTTGAGCGTCTGCCAGGTGTCCTCGCCCTGGACCAGCAGCGTCGTGAAGTCCTCGTTGAAGATGTCCCGGACGACCTTGATCGCGAGGTCGGGCTCGCCGTACAGCAGCGAGGGCGGGGACTGCGACTTCGCGCGCTTCTGGATGCTGGCCCACTGGGCGGTCAGCCGCTGCACGTCCGAGGTGAGCTGCTCCTCGGTGGCGCCCTCCGCCGCCGTGCGCACGATCACGCCCGCACCGTCCGGGACGACGTCGCGCAGGATGCCCTTGAGGCGGGCCCGCTCGGTGTCGGGCAGCTTGCGCGAGATCCCGGTCATGGAGCCCTCGGGCACGTACACGAGGAACCGGCCGGGCAGCGAGATCTGGCTGGTGAGCCGGGCGCCCTTGTGACCGATCGGGTCCTTGGTGACCTGCACCAGGACCGGGTCACCGGACTTGAGCGCGAGCTCGATCCGCTTGGGCTGGCCCTCGAGGCCGGCGGCGTCCCAGTTGACCTCGCCGGCGTAGAGGACGGCGTTGCGCCCGCGGCCGATGTCGACGAAGGCAGCCTCCATCGAGGGCAGGACGTTCTGCACCTTGCCGAGGTACACGTTGCCGACCATCGACGAGGACTCGGCCCGGTTGACGTAGTGCTCGACGAGGATCCCGTCCTCGAGCACGGCGATCTGCGTCCGATCCCCGTGCTCGCGCACGCACATCACCCGGTTGACCGACTCCCGCCGGGCCAGGAACTCCGCCTCGGTGAGGATCGGCGCCCGACGGCGGCCGGCGTCGCGCCCGTCGCGGCGGCGCTGCTTCTTGGCCTCGATCCGGGTCGACCCACGCACCGAGGTGATCTCGTCGGAACTGCGGCTACGGCCCTCGCGCACCTTGACGACAGTGTTGGCCGGATCCTCGGAGGACAGGTCCTCCATCTCCTCAGCGACGCCCGCCTTGCGCCTGCGGCGACGTCGGCGACGCGAGCTGGCCGACTCCTCGTCGCCCTCCCCGGACTCGATCGGCTCGGGGGCGGCCTCGTCGTCCTCGGACTCCTCGGTGGCCTCCTCGTCGAGGTCCTCGGCCTGGTCGGGACCGCCCTGGCCCGGGCGCCGGCGCCGGCGCCCGCCTCGGCGCCGGCGGCGGCGCGGGCCGCCATCGCCGGACTCCTGGTCGGACTCGCCGGAGTCCGCACGGGACTCGGGTGCCTCGCCGGCCTCGCCCTCGGTTCCGTCGAGCGCGTCGGCCACCTGGCCGTCCGCGCACCGATGACGTCCGCGGGCTCGACGTCCGCGGGCTCGGCGTCCGCGGCCACGTCGGCCACGTCGCGCGAGTCTCGTCGCGCGCGTCTGCGTCGCCCGACCCTCGGTTGGCCCCGACCCCGAGGGCCCGGTGCGCCTGGCACCCTCCGCGGATGAGGACCGCGTCCGCCGCTTCCGCACGGCCTTGGTCTCGTCCGGGGGCTGGAACAGCGCCAGGGCGGGAACCTCGGCGACGGCCGGCGGCGCCGGGAGCTCCGGCGCCGGCTCGGCCGAGAAGGCCACAGTCGTCACGCCACGGGTCGCCCGACGCGGGCGGCGCTGGCTCGGCGCTGCCGGCTCAGCAGTGGCCGCCGGCTCCGACGCGGTCGCGACTTCGACGGCGGCCTCGGGCTCGACCTCGGGCTCGGCCTCGGCCTCGCGGCCCCGACCTCGGGCTCGCTCGGCCTCGACCTCGAGCGCCTCCGCCCCGGCCCCGTCGGCCCCGACCTCGGACTCGGGCTCGACCTCGGACTCGGCCCCGACCTCGACGGCCTCGACCTCGGCCTCGGACTCCCCCGCGGCCACGTCGAGCTCCGCGTGCGGCGGCGGTCCGGCCGGTCGGCTCGCGGCCCTCCGGCTGCGGCGGCGGACTGCTGTGACGTCACCGGTGGGCTCGTTCTCGTCGACCACGACAGGTCCCCTCACGGATGCAGCGACGATGAACGCCCAGCACCCTACGTATGGTCGGGAGACGCACGCGCCGCCCGACGAAGCCTCTGGATGGACGAGGGCACGCGCGTGGATCGCACGCCGCCCCAGCCCCCACGACTCCTGCGGACCCGAGCCCCGGCGCAACTCGCCGTCACCCGGTCGCTACCTCACCCCGGTCCCGTGCCAGCGGTTTGCGGCACGTGGGTCCAAGGTCGGTGCGACGCATCGATCGTGGACCGCCTCGGCCGGTGGTCCCGACCTCGACGATGCCCGGATTATGTCACACACGCCGGGCGCAGCCCGCCGACGCGCGCGTTTGGCCACCGGGACGCTACCCGCTGGCGGCCCTATGCGCTGGCCGGCTGCGCGTCCCGGTCGGGTGCCAGCGGGTCACCGACCGCGCCGTCGTCGCCCAGCGGGCCCTGTGCCAGCCGGGTGGCCCGCGCGGGGTCCGAGGTGGCCAGGCCGCCGACCTCACGCAGGGCAGCCAGCACCTCGTCCGGGCGCACAGTCGGGGTCACGTTGGCCACCGTGAGCTCCAGGACCGCGCCGAGCGGCGAGGCGCCGGCCACCTCACCCGCCACGAGCGCCGGGCGGATGTCCAGCGTGCGCAGGCCCGTCTTCATCAGTCGCTGGACCGGGAGCTCGTCAGCCTCGACCAGCGCTTGCCACGCCGCCTCGAGATCGACGGGGTCGACACCGGGGACCTCGATGCGCCACCGGCTGGCCTGGAGCCTGCCGACCAGGTCGGGGGTGCGCGCCTCCACCACGTCCATGATGTCCAGGCCCGGCGGGAGGGCCGCGTCGAGCTCGGCTCGAACGGCCACCGGGTCGCACCGGTGCACCACCCCGATCTCGACGTACTCGGCCTCGCTGGCCGCCCCGGTGGGGGCGGAGTTGGCGTACGAGACCTTCGGGTGCGGCGAGAACCCGGCCGAGTAGGCCATGGGGATCCGGGCCCGGCGCAGCGCCCGCTCGAGCGCCCGCTGGAAGTCCCGGTGCGAGGAGAACCGCAGCGGGCCCCGTCGGGCGTACCGGATGCGCAGCCTCTGGACTGCGGGGATGACCTCCCGGTCCGGCTGCCGGCGGGCCATCAGGCCTCCACGCGCGAGCGGACCTGTGGCACAGGGAGCAGGACGGCCCCGGTGGGCCCGACCTGGATCTCGGTGCCCAGCTGGTCGCAAACACCGCAGTCGAAGCACGGGGTCCAGCGGCAGTCGTCCACCTCGCCGCCGGCCAGTGCGGACTCCCAGTCCTCCCAGAGCCAGTCACGGTCCAGGCCGGAGTCGAGGTGGTCCCACGGCAGGACCTCGTTCTGCTCCCGCTCGCGCGTGGTGAACCAGTCGACGTCGACGGGCTCGTCGGCCAGCGCCCGCTCGGCCGCGGCCATCCACCTGTCGAAGGAGAAGTGCTCGCTCCACCCGTCGAACCGCGCGCCGTCGCGCCAGGCCTCGAGGATGATCCGACCGACCCGACGGTCGCCGCGCGAGAGCAGCCCCTCGACGATCCCGGGCCTGCCGTCGTGGTAGCGGAAGCCGATCGCCTTGGCGTAGTCGCGGTCGGAGCGGATCGCGTCGCGCAGCTTGTGCAGCCGCGCATCGGTCGTCTCGTGGTCGAGCTGGGCCGCCCACTGGAAGGGCGTGTGCGGCTTTGGCACGAACCCGCCGATGGACACCGTGCAGCGGATGTCGCGCGTGCCGGCGGCCTCCCGGCCGGCCTTGATCACGTTCTTCGCGAGCTCGGCGATCTGCAGCACGTCCTCGTCGGTCTCGGTGGGCAGCCCGCACATGAAGTAGAGCTTGACCTGCCGCCAGCCCGCCCCGTACGCCGCGGTGACGGTGCGGATCAGGTCCTCCTCGGTGACCATCTTGTTGATCACCTGGCGCATCCGCTCGCTGCCGCCCTCGGGGGCGAAGGTCAGGCCCGAGCGCCGGCCGTTGCGCGACAGCTCGTTGGCCAGGTCGATGTTGAACGCGTCGACCCGGGTGCTCGGCAGCGACAGGGCCACCTGCTCGGACTCGTACCGGTCCGCCAGGCCCTTGGCCAGCTCCGCGATCTCGGAGTGGTCGGCGCTGCTCAGCGAGAGCATGCCGACCTCCTCGAAGCCGGTCTTGCGCAGGCCGTTCTCGATCATCTCGCCGAGGGTCCTCGTCGAGCGCTCGCGCACCGGCCGGGTGATCATTCCCGCCTGGCAGAAGCGGCACCCGCGGGTGCAGCCGCGGAAGATCTCCACGCTCATCCGCTCATGGACGGTCTCGGCCAGCGGGACCAGCGGGTTCTTCGGGTAGGGCCACTCGTCGAGGTCCATGAGGGTGTGCTTGGCGACCCGCCACGGCGCCGATGGGTTGCCCGGCACGACCCGGCCGATCCGGCCGTCGCCCAGGTACTCGACCTCGTAGAAGGCCGGGACGTACACGCCGCCGGACTCGGCCAGGCGCTCGAGCAGGGCGCGACGCAGGCCGGCCCCGCCTTCGTCGCCGAATCCCGGGTGCTCGGCCTTGAACGCCGCGACGATCTCGCTGAGGCGAAGCACTGCCTGCTCGCCGTCGCCCAGAACGACGACGTCGACGAAGTCAGCCACCGGCTCGGGATTGAACGCTGCGTGGCCGCCCATCACCACCAGCGGGTGCGTGGCGTCGCGGTCTGCGGCCAGCAGCGGGATGCCCGCCAGGTCCAGGCTCGTGAGCATGTTGGTGTACCCGAGTTCGGTGGAGAACGACACGCCGAGCAGGTCGAAGGCGCCGAGTGGCCGGTGCCCGTCGACCGTGAAGGCCGGGATCCCGCGCTCGCGCATGAGCCGCTCGAGGTCGGGCCACACCGAGTAGCTGCGCTGGGCCAGCACGCCCTCAGCCTCATTCAGGACCTCGTAGAGGATCTGCACGCCCTGGTTGGGCAGCCCAACCTCGTAGGCATCCGGGTACATCAGCGCCCAGCGCACCTGGGCGGAGTCCCAGTCCTTGGCCGCGGCGTTGAGCTCCCCCCCGATGTACTGCACCGGCTTGCTCACCAGGGGCAGGACCTGCTCGAGCCGGTCGAAGACGGGGGCACTGGACCGCGTTGAGGCTTCACTCACCTGACAAGGGTAGACCGAATCGGCGGAGGCCCCCGTCTCGCGCGCGCCCCTCCCCCGGTGCTGGCGGCTGTTCGCAGCCGTTCCGGTCGTTCCCTGCGCGCCGACCCCGGGTTGCCGGGCAGTGCGCACCAGTTGTGGTCGAACCTGACCCCCGCCTGAGCGCAGGTTCGACCACAACTGGTGCGAAGCGGGCTCAGCGTCCATTCATCGGGCTCAGGAAAGACCACAACTGCTGCGCGCTCGAGCGCAGCGGCGCAACCTACTCGACCGGCACGTCCTCGCGACTCGGCTGGGCCTGCCCGGGCACGTCGGGCGAGGCGGACGTCGGCTTGCGGAACCTCGGCAGCAACATCCCGGTGCGCGCCTTGTAGTCCGCCCACTCGGGGTAGCGGCTCATGCTGGCCTCCTTGCTGAGCATGTTCGGCACGAACAGGCCGAGCCAGACCCACGCCAGCACGATCCACGGCAGCACGTGCCCGGCCACGACGGCGAACGCCGCGTACAGGATCATCTCGCCAAGGTAGTTCGGATGCCGGACCCGCGCGAAGAAGCCGGTCGTGATCAGGCCGCGTCGCACGTGCAGGGTGAAGTGCTTCTGCGCGTCGCTGGCCATCATCACCACGACGCCGATGGCGTAGGCGATGGCGGCCGAGGCGAGCAGCCACGCCGGCTGCTGCGTGTCGTCGCGGACCAGCAGGACCGGGGCCAGCCAGTACGGCCCCAGCACGAGCGCGAACGACAGGAATGCCCCGCCGAACGTGATCGAGGTGTCCCAGCGAGGGTCGGGCATGACCCGGTCCTTCAACAGCCAGATGAGCCCGTAGCTGCCGTGCAGGGCCAGGTAGGTCCACGCCGTGGCCGTCCAGGTGTCGGTCAGCCACATGAGGCCCAGCACGAACGGCAGCGTGCCGCCCTTCTGGGCATTGATCACCCACGACAGCCGCATCGCCTTGGGCCCGCCGAGGAAGTCCTCGGACAGGTAGGTGCGCAGGTCGACCCAGCGCTGCAGACGGGTGCTCATGGCGGGCAGGATAGCCCGCCCCGGCGCGCAGGTGCGGGGCCCTCCACGACATCATCGTGTCCCATGAGCCCCCACCATGCGGAGCACGAGTTCGAGCTCGAGTCGATCATGGACCTCGCCGACATCATCGAGGCCCTCCAGGACACCGACGACGACACGCTGCTGCACTTCGGCCTGACCGCCGCCGAGACCTGGGACGAGGTCGACGACCCCGTGCTGCTGGGCCCGGACGGCCACCCGGTCGGCACGTGGCGCGAGGGCTACCCGTACGACGAGCGGATGAGCCGGCGCGACTACGAGATCGCCAAGCGCCTGCTGCAGATCGAGCTGCTGAAGATGCAGGCGTGGGTCAAGGAGTCGGGCACGCGGATCGTCATGGTGTTCGAGGGCCGCGACGCCGCCGGCAAGGGCGGCACGATCAAGCGGTTCATGGAGCACCTGAACCCCCGCGGGGCGACCGTCGTGGCGCTGGAGAAGCCCACCTCCCAGGAGAGCACGCAGTGGTACTTCCAGCGCTACGTCAAGCACCTGCCCAGCGCGGGCGAGATCGTCATGTTCGACCGGTCCTGGTACAACCGCGCCGGCGTCGAGCGGGTGATGGGGTTCTGCACGCAGGACGAGTACGAGGAGTTCATGCGGCAGGCCCCGGAGTTCGAGCGGATGCTCGTGCGCAGCGGGATCATGCTGTTCAAGTTCTGGTTCTCGGTCTCCCGCAAGGAGCAGGTCACCCGGTTCACGATCCGGCGCATCGACCCCGTGCGGCAGTGGAAGCTCTCCCCGATGGACCTCGCGAGCCTGGACCGCTGGCAGGACTACACGAACGCCAAGGAGGCGATGCTCTTCTACACCGACACGCAGTGGGCGCCCTGGACGGTCGTGCGGTCCAACGACAAGAAGCGCGGGCGGATCGAGGCCATGCGCTGGGTGCTGGCGAACGTCGACTACCCCGACAAGAACGCCGACATCGTCGGCACCCCGGACCCCCTGATCGTCGGCCCGCCGGCGGACATCTACGAGACGGGCGAGCAGACTGGGCGGATGTTCCCGCTGCTGAGCTCGGGGGACTGAGACCCGCCGGCTGGGACCCGAGCCAGGGGACGGAGCCCGGGACCGAGCCCGGGCGCGGGCCGGGGACGCCGGGACGCCGGGCGCGCGGGCCGGGGACGCCGGCGACGCCGGGGACGCCTGCTCAGTCCTCGGCCGCTGCGCCGGCGTGGATGTTGAGCAGCAGCCCGACGCCGATCCAGGCGGCGAACATCGACGAGCCGCCGTAGGAGATGAACGGCAGCGGAACGCCCGTCACGGGCATGATCCCGAGGTTCATCCCGATGTTCTCGAAGGACTGCAACCCGATCCAGAGCACGACGCCCGAGGCAACCAGCCGGCCGAACTGGTCGCGGGCGCGCAGGGCGATCGTGAGGCCGCGCCACAGCACGACCGCAAGCAGGCCCAGCAGCACCAGGACGCCCACGAAGCCCAGCTCCTCGCCGGCCACCGAGAAGACGAAGTCGGTGTGGTTGAACGGTACGAAGCCGCCCTGGGTCTGGCTGCCCTGCCCGAGGCCCTGGCCGAGCAGGCCGCCCGCGCCGATGGCGATTCGCGCCTGCTGCGTGTTGTAGCCGAACGTCTGCGCGCCCTCCTCCGGCCGGGCGAAGGCGGTCAGCCGGTCGATCTGGTAGTCGTCGACCAGCCCGAGGACGAAGGCCGCGGCGACGCCTGCCACGCCCAGCGCCGCCAGGGCCAGCAGGTGGATCGCCCGCACGCCGGCGATCGCCAGCATGCCCGCCACGATCGCCCCGATGACCAGCACGGTGCCCAGGTCCGGCTGCAGCAGGACGAGCACGACCGGCACCGCGGCGATGGCCAGCGCGCGCACCAGCGTGCGCAGCGCCGGCGCCTCCCCGGGGTTGCGGTCGGCCAGGACCAGCGCCACCCCGACGATGATGCTGACCTTCGCGAACTCCGACGGCTGGACGGTGAACCCCGCCGGGAGCCGGATCCACGCGTGCGCACCGTTGATCGTGGTGCCCAGCGGGGACAGCACCAGCAGCAGCCCGGCGATGCTCGCGCCGTACAGCACCGGCGTGTACCGGCGGATCGCGCGGTGCCCCAGCCGGGACACGACGGCGCACAGCGCGAGGCCCAGGAGCAGGTTGACCGCGTGCCGTCCGGCGTACGCCAGCGGGGAGCGACCGGCCGCCTCGAGCGCGGGGGCCGTGGCCGACCACACCAGCGCCGCGCCCAGCAGGGCCAGCGAGACCGCCGACAGGACCAGCGGCCAGTCCCACTGGCGCAGCCGGGCGGGACTGGTCCGCGGGGCCTGCGGCGGGGCCGTGCGCAGGGCGCTCATCGCGCCCCCAGGGCGCTCGGCGGTGGGACGGGCAGGCCGTCGGGGCCCATCGTCGGCAGGCCCGCGGCGACGTCACCGCCGACCAGGACGCTGCGGGCCGGGTCTGCCTGGCCACCCCGCACCCCGAACAGCGCCTCGTGGATGGCCTTGATGCTGCGGCCGGAGGTGCCGGCGCCGGTGCCGCCCTGCGAGACCATCATGACCACGGCGTAGCGGGGGTCGTCCGCGGGAGCGAAGCTGGCGAACCACGAGGTGGTCTGCTTGCCGAAGACCTCGCCGGTGCCGGTCTTGCCGGCCAGCGGGACCTCGTCGACCGGGAACCCGGCGAAGGCCCGGCGCGCGGTGCCGTTCTCGATGACCCCGCGCAGCGCCCGCCGGAGGTATGCCAGGTCCTCGGCCGGGACGTCGAGGGTGCCGGCGGCGACCGGGGCGAACTCACGTGCGACGGTGCCGTCCGGCGCCAGCAGGGCACGGGCGACCTGGGGCGTCCAGAGCGTGCCGCCGTTGGCGACCGCCGCGTAGGCCACGGCCAGCTGCAGCACCGTGGCCGCGGTGTCGCCCTGCCCGATCGCGGCGTTCAGGGCATCACCGACCCGCCAGCGCATCCCGTCGGCGCAGTTCTCCCGGGCAAGCTGGGTCAGGTAACGGGACCGCTCGCGGTCCGCGACCTCCGGGTAGCCGTCCTCGGCGCGCGCGCACCACTGGTCCTTGCGCTGCTCCCACTGGGCCTGCTTGAACTCCCGGGAGGCCAGGCGTCCGGCTGTCTCCCCCGGCAGGTCGATCCCCGTGCGCCGGCCGAACCCGAAGTTCGCGGCGGTCGTGGCGATGGCGTCCTGCGGATCGGCGACGGGATCCGATCCCCCGTCGCGACGCCACAGGTCGTGGGCGATCCGGTAGTAGGCCGTGTCGCAGGAGACCTCGATCGATCGGGCCAGCGTCACGTAGCCCTGCGCCCGGGACTCGTAGTTGCGGAACGAGCGCCCGCCGACCCGGTAGGAGCCCGGGCAGGCGATCGCCTGGGTGCCGGTGTACCCGGCACCCAGGGCCGCCGCGGTGCTCACGACCTTGAACGTGGAAGCCGGGGCCAGGGCCGACTGCACGGACCTGTCCAGCAGCGGCTGCCCGGCAGCAGGGTCGGTGAGGGCCCGGTAGTCGGCCGAGGAGATGCCCCCGGTCCAGACGTTGGCGTCGAACGTCGGGGCCGAGGCCAGCGCCAGCACGGCGCCGGTGCGCACGTCGAGCACGACGGCTGCGCCACCATCGGCCTCGTAGGGCCGCCCGGTGACCTTGTCCACCCGGCCACGGCCCCGCTCGATCGCAGCCTGAAGCTGCTCCTGGACGACCTCCTGCAGCGCGGCGTCGACGTTGGTGACCAGCGTGAGCCCGGGCTGGGCGGGCTCGTCCACGCCGGCGGACACCCGGAAGCCCGAGGAGTCCACGGTCACCCGCTCCGTGCCGGGGCGGCCCCGCAGATCCTCGTCGTACTGCCGCTCGAGGCCGGCGCGCCCCCGCATCGTGATGCCGGCCAGCCCGGGATCCGCCTCGAGGTCCTCGGCCGTCACCGAGCCCACGTGGCCCAGGGCGTGCGCGGCCAGCGTCGCGCCCGGGTACTGCCGCACGGGCACCTCGACGACCTCGACTGCCGGGAAGCTGGCCGGATCGGACAGGATGCGCCCCCCGATGTCGATCCCGACGTCCCGGGCCACGACCGGATGCGCCCCCGGCGCCCCGTTCCAGCAGTCGGGCTGGGGCCGGGCCCCGGGGGTCCCGCAGTTCTGCAGGCGGGCCGCGAGGACCTCGGGATCGCCGTCCACGAGGGCGGCGAGCCGGGCCAGCACCGCTCGGCCGTCGTCATCCAGTCGACGCAGGTCGCGCCTGGACACGGCCACGTCCAGGGCGATCCGGTTGGCCGCCAGTGGCCTGCCCTGCTGGTCCAGGATCATCCCGCGGGCCGCCGGGAGCACCAGCTCGCGCTCGCGGTTGCCCGCAGCGGCCACGGATGCGTCGTCGCCCTCGAGCACCTGGAGGCTGAACGCCCGCGCGGCCAGGGTCCCGACCAGGGACATGACGAGCACGGCCAGCAGGACCATCCGGGCGTGGGTGCGGTCGGTCACGGCGCGAGCACCTCCGGCGGCACCGTCCGGACGGGCGCGGTCACGGCCGGCGCGCGCGGGGTCACCAGCAGCAGGGCGACCGGGGCCAGCAGCACCGCGTACGCCGCGCTGGCCAGTGCGATTCCGACCGTGTCGGCGCGGACCGGGTCGCCGGCGAACCACAGCAGGCCCTCCCGGGCCAGGACCACCAGCCCTGTGCCCAGTCCCAGCAGCGCCATCGCCGCCAGGGGTCCCGGCCGCAGCGCGCCCGAGACCCGCCCGAGCAGCACCCCGGCGAGCCCGAGGACCAGCGTCCAACCTGCCAGCGGCCCGGCCGCCGGCGGGACGAGGTCGAGCATCAGCCCGGCCCACAGCCCCGCGGCCCCGCCGACCAGGGGCCCGCGCGCGTGCGCCAGCGCCAGCACGAGCACCACGACGAGGTCCGGGACCGCGCCCGGGGTGGGCAGGTACGACACGAGCGCGACCTGGACGAGGACCAGCCCCGCCAGGGCGGCCCCGAGGGCGATGACCACCGCACGGCTCACCTGGGCGCCTCCCCCGGGCCGGCTCATGGGGCACCCTCCGGGACCAGCACGATGACCCGGTCGAGCGTCGAGTCATCGACCATCGGGGTCACCTCGGCCGCCCTCGTCAGGTCGGCGGCCGAGCCCACGACGGCATCGATCCGCCCGATGGGCAGGTCGGCCGGGATCGCCCCATCGGCGGACCCGAGCGTGACCACCAGGTCGCCGACGGCCATCGTGCCCAGGGGATCGAGCAGGCTCAGGGCCCCGGCGGTCCCCGTGCCGCGCAGGACGCCGCGCTCCTGGGACTGGGCGACCCGGGCGGGCAGCGCGGTCGCGGCGTCGACGACCAGCCGGACAGTCGCCACGGACGGCGCCACGGAGTCGACCACGCCGGCCATCCCGCCCGGTCCGAGCACGGCCATTCCGGGCGCGACGTCGTCACCGGAGCCCACGGAGATGGTCACCGACCGGACCTGGTCCTGGGGGGTGGCCTGGGCAACGACCCGGGCGGCCACCTGCTGGAAGCCCGATGCGGGCGCCCCTGCCGCGAGCGCGCGGGCCGTGGCGTCGTCGACCTGGCCCCGGGCCAGCGCCGCCGCCTCCGCCCGCGCCTGGGCGAGCTCCTGCTCCAGCTGCTCGATCCGCGCGCGTTCCTGCGCCGAGCCGCCGATCCGCGCGTCCACCTCCGTGCGCGCCCGGGCCAGCGCCTGCTCGACCGGGCCGGTCACAGCCCCGACGACCCCCCGCAGGGCCTGGGTGGGCGCCGCGCCGCGCAGGTCGGCCAGGAACAGCAGCAGGGCGGCCGCGAGGCACGCGACGACGGCGACCCGGGCACTGCGCCACGCCATCAGTGCCGCGGCTCCGGAAGAAGGACGCGCGCCAGCGCATCGAACGACTCCACCGCGCGGCCGACCCCGAGGGCCACGGCGTTCAACGGGTCGTCGGCGACCGTGACCGGCATGCCGGTCTCGCTGGCCAGCCGCCGGTCCATGCCGGCCAGCAGGGCCCCTCCCCCGGTCAGAGCGATCCCGCGACCGAGGACGTCCCCGGCCAGCTCGGGCGGGGTGCGGTCCAGGGTCGCGGCCACGGCGTCGACGATCGCCTGGATCGGCTCGTCGAGCGCCCAGCGGATCTCCTCGGCGGTCACGTCCACCGTGCGCGGCAGCCCGGTGACGAGGTCACGGCCGCGGATCTGGGCGCCCGGCTCCTCTGCGGAGGGGAACGCCGAGCCGATCGTGACCTTGACGTCCTCCGCGGTCCGCTCGCCGATCAGCAGCGAGTACTCCTTCTTGGCGTAGGCGATGATCGCCTCGTCCAGCCGGTCGCCGCCGACCCGGACCGACATGCTCGTGACGGTGCCGCCGAGGGCGAGCACAGCCACCTCGGTGGTGCCGCCACCGATGTCGACGACCATCGAGCCGGTCGCCTCGTGGACCGGCAGCCCCGCGCCGATCGCCGCGGCCATCGGCTCCTCCATCAGGTGGACCTCCCGGGCACCGGCCGAGTAGCAGGCGTCGCGCACGGCCCGGCGCTCCACGCCGGTGATCCCGCTCGGGACGGCCACGATGATGCGCGGGCGGGACCAGAAGCTGCGCCTGTGCACCCGGCCGACGAAGTAGCGCAGCATCCGCTCGGCGTTGTCGAAGTCCGCGATGACCCCGTCGCGCAGCGGGCGGACGGTCACGATGTGCTCGGGTGTGCGTCCCAGCATCGCCTTGGCCTCGTTGCCGACCCCCACCAGGGCGCCGGTGTCCGCGGCGACGGCCACGATCGAGGGCTCGGCCAGGACGATGCCCACCCCACGCACGTAGACGACCGTCGCGGCAGTCCCCAGGTCGATCGCGAGGTCGCGCCCGGAGAACGTGCGCCTCGCCGGATCGGCCATCACGTCTCCTGCCGGGTTGGGTCGGGGTCGGGTGTTCGTCGCCGGTCGGCCTCTGCCGCCGGCGGGCTCAGGCCAGGTCGGGGAAGAACAGCGCGACCTCGCGGGCGGCGGACTCCGGCGAGTCCGACCCGTGGGTGACGTTCTCCTGCATCACGGTGGCGAGGTCGCCGCGGATCGTGCCCGGGGCAGCAGTCACGGGGTTCGTGGCGCCCATCATGGCCCGCCACTGCACGATCGCGTCGGGCCCCTCGACGACGGCAGCGACCAGCGGACCGGAGGTGATGAAGTCGACGAGGCCGGCGAAGAACGGCTTGTCCACGTGCTCGCCGTAGTGTGCCTCGGCGGTGGCCCGGTCTAGCGTGCGCATCTCGAGGGCGACGACGCGCAGGCCCTTGCGCTCGATGCGGCCGAGGACCTCGCCGATGAGGCTGCGGGCGACCCCGTCGGGCTTGATCAGGACGAGGGTGCGCTCTGCCATCGAAGAACCTCCAGGACTGGTCGGCGGGACACCCGCTCCGAGGCGCACAGCGTACCCGGCTCGTGCGGGCGGCGATCCCGCCCTACCCGGTCCCCGCGGGCACCCGGCGGGACCCCGGACGGGCGCCGGACGGGCGTCGGACGGGCGCCGGACCGGGCGCCGGACCGGGCAGCCAGCGATTACGGACCAGGTGTGGCGGGTGGCACCTCCTGGGCGGATTGCGCCCGCTCCACCTTGCGGCCCAGGTGCAGGGCCGCCCACCACAGGGCGGCGAAGATCGCACCCAGCGCGAACAGCATCGGCTCGACGATCCCGCAGGCGATGACCGCCGCCTGCAGGGTCCACCCGGCAGGCACGAAGAAGGGCCGTGCGAACGCCCCGGGAAGCAGCAGGCACGCCATCGCGAGAGCCCCGATCAACCAGCCGACCGCAGCGGGCTGGCCGCCGGCGACCACCACGACCGGGATCGCAAGGCCGAGCATGATCGCCTCCATCACGAGCACGCTCGAGGTCAGGACCCTCATCCTTCATCCTCGGGCGCGTGCCCGCGCGGGGCCGCATGGTCGGCCCGCGTGGCCCCGTCCTCGGAGCCGGACTCCGCTCCCAGCAGGAGCCTGGCCTCGCCGGCGATGGTCACCGACCCCGTCACGAGAACGCCGCCGCCAACCCCGGCCGGCGAGCCGACCTCGGCCAGCTCCATCGCCCGCTCGAGGGCGGCATCGAGTCGGTCCACGGCCTCCACCCGGTCGTCGCCCAGCACGGAGGCGGCGATCTCGGCGAGGTCCTGGACCGGCACGGCGCGAGGGGAGCTCGACCGGGTGATGACGATCTCGTCGACAACCGGGTCCAGGGCGGCCAGGATCCCGGCGGCGTCCTTGTCGGCGAGGATGCCGACCACGCCGACGGTGCGGGTGAACGCGAAGGAGTCGGCGACGGCGGCTGCGAGCGCCTCGACTCCGGGCACGTTGTGGGCGGCGTCGACGACGACCGTGGGTGAGCGGCGGACGACCTCCAGCCGGCCGGGCGAGGTGACCGTCGCGAAGCCCTCGCGCACGGTGCCCGGGTCGAGCTGCCGGCCACCGACTGGGATCGGCACGTCGGCGGCGATCCCGTCGGCCGCCGCGGTGGCGCGCAGGTCGATCTGCCCCTCGCCCGCGACCGCTCCGGGGGCTCCGGCAGCCCCTCGGTCATCGCCGCTGCCGGGGGCGCCCGCCCCGAAGAATGACTCGACCGCCGCGAGCGCGGTCGCCGCGTTGCGGGCCTGGTGAGCCCCGAACAGGGGCAGGAACACCTCCTCGTAGTCCCCGCCGAGCCCGCGCAGGGTCACCTGCTGGCCGCCCACCGCGACAAGTCGCTCGAGCACGCCGTAGTGCCCGCCCTCGAGCGCCACCGGCACCTCGAGCTGGGCCGCGGCCGCGAGCAGGACGTCCATCACCTCGGCGGGCTGCGCCGCGAGGACGGCAGCGGAGCCGGGCTTGATGATCCCGGCCTTCTCCCCCGCGATGTCGACCAGCGAGTCGCCGAGGTACTCGGCGTGGTCCATGCCGATCGGGGTGATCACGCAGACCTGTCCGTCCGCGACGTTCGTGGCATCCCACGTGCCGCCCATGCCGACCTCGACGACGGCCACGTCGACGGGTGCGTCGGCGAACGCCGCGAAGCCCAGCGCGGTCATCACCTCGAAGAAGCTCAGGCGCGGGCCGCCCTCCAGCAGGCTGGCCTCGTCTGCCATCGCCAGGACGGGGGCGACCTCGTCGTGGATCTCGAGGAACGCCTCGATCCCGATGGGCTCGCCGTCCAGGCGGATGCGCTCGCGGAGGTCGGACAGGTGCGGCGAGGTGATCAGGCCGGTGTGCAGGCCGAACGATCGCAGCAGGGACTCGACCATCCGGGCCGTCGAGGTCTTGCCGTTGGTTCCCGTGACGTGGATCACCGGGTAGGCGCGCTGGGGGTCGCCGAGGAACTGCGTGAGCATGCGGATCCGGTCGAGGGTCGGCGAGATCCGGCTCTCCGGCCACCGATCCTGCAGCTCGGCTCGCACCTGGGCGAATCGGGCAAGGGGGTCGACGGGTTCACTGCTCACGGGGCCATGGTGTCATCCCGCGGGTGTGGCTGCCGTCGCTCCCGGGGCCGGACCGCCCCCGGGGCACCCTGAGGCCCGCCGCCGCCGCTCCAACGCCACCACGGTCCCCGCCCCGGCCACGGTCCCCGCCCCGGCCCCGATCCCCGCCCCGGCCCCGGTCCCCGCCCCGGCCCCGATCCCCGCGCCGGCCCCGATCCCGCCCCGGTCCCCGCGCCGACAATCTGGTGCCCAAAGACCCCTCTTGGGTTCACCCGGCACCAGATTGTGGGTGCGAGGGCGGAGGGGGGCGTGGCAGCGTCGACCTCAGGCGAGCGGGGGCTGGCAGCGCGGGCACCAGTAGGTCGGGCGCTGCTGGGGCGCGGTGCCGACCCGCGTGGCCCGGATCGCGGTCCCGCACCGGCGGCAGGGCTGGCCGGTGCGCTCGAACACGGCCAGCTCGCGGCGGCCGACGCCCCTGTGCGCGTCCACCGCCCGGTGCATCCGGGCGCAGACCACCGCCAGCGCCTCACCGAGCCCGGCCACCCGATGCGTGGGGGTCCGGGGATCCACCCGGGCCTCGTGGGCGAGCTCGGCGGCCCACATCGTGCCCATCCCGCTGACGAGCCGCTGGTCGAGCAGGGCCTCGACCAGCGGGCGCTGCGCCTCGGCCAGCCGGCCGGCCGCGGCCCCGGGGTCGAAGCCGGGCGCGAGAACGTCGGGCCCGAGATGACCGACCCACTGCGACTCCGTGGCCGTCGGGCCGACCTCCACCATGTGGACCCGGACCCCCACGGCCTGCTGGGCGTCGGTTGCCAGCCAGACCCGGATCTGGTGCGCCGGCGCGCCGGGCGGCCCGACCGGGCCCGTGCGCCACTGCCCGTCCATGCGCAGATGGGTGTGCACGGTCAACGCGCGCCGATCATCGGCCAGCCGGGTCAGCAGGTGCTTGCCGACGACCTGCGTGCCCAGGACGCGCATCCCCCGCAGGTCCACCGTCGCGAACCTGGGCACCCGGAGGTCGGCGCGCTCGAGCGCCCCGCCCGCGAGCGCCTCGTCGAGGCGGCGCGCGGTCCGCCGCACGGCGTCGCCCTCAGGCATCGGGCGCCCCAGGTGAGCGATCCGGCGGCCGCCCGGCCGCATCGCGGATCACGTGAACGCCACGGTCCGGGGTCGCAGGTCCGGTCGCCGTCACCACCACATGGTCGCCGACCAGCCGCCCGTGCGCACCGGCACGGGGCACCGGGGCCGCCGCGGCAGGCCATGCACCTGCCCCACACGCAGCCGATGCCCACGCGTCGCAGCCGCGCACGCCGCGCCGGTGTCGCGCAGCCGCGCAGTCCGCGCAGTCCGCGCAGCCCCACGGCCATGCTCCAGCGCCGACGGCGGCCCTGCGGTGGACCACTAGAATCGCGGCCCATGAGCCAGACGCCGGACGCCCGCGCCGCCAGCATCCCCGAGAAGCCGACGATCGACGGGATCGAGCCGGTATGGGCGCAGCGCTGGGAGCAGCAGGGCACCTACCGGTTCGACCGGAGCAGGCCGCGCGCCGAGGTCTACTCGATCGACACCCCGCCGCCGACCGTGTCGGGCTCCCTGCACGTCGGGCACGTCTTCTCGTACACGCACACCGACCTGATCGCGCGGTACAAGCGCATGCAGGGCTTCGACGTCTTCTACCCGATGGGCTGGGACGACAACGGCCTGCCGACTGAGCGCCGCGTGCAGAACTACTACGGCGTCCGCTGCGAGCCCACGCTTCCGTTCGAGGCCGGCTTCACTCCGCCGGAGAAGCCGGACCCGAAGAAGCAGGTCGCGATCAGCCGACGCAACTTCATCAACCTGTGCGAGCAGCTGACGATGGAGGATGAGAAGGCGTTCGAGGCGCTGTTCCGACAGCTGGGCCTGTCGGTGGACTGGACCCAGACCTACCAGACGATCGACGACAACGCCCGCGCCACGTCCCAGAAGGCGTTCCTGCGCAACCTCGCGCGCGGTGAGGCCTACCAGTCCGAGGCGCCGACGCTGTGGGACGTCACGTTCCGCACGGCGGTGGCGCAGGCCGAGCTCGAGGACCGGGAGATGCCCGGGGCGTACCACCGCGTGGCCTTCCCCTACTCGGACGGGTCCGGCGCGGTGCACATCGAGACCACCCGGCCCGAGCTGCTCGCGGCCTGCGTGGCGCTGGTGGCCCACCCCGACGACGAGCGCTACCAGAAGCACTTCGGCACGACGGTGACCACGCCCGTGTTCGGCGTCGAGGTCCCGGTCGTGGCCCACCCGCTGGCCGATCCCGAGAAGGGGTCCGGCATCGCGATGATCTGCACCTTCGGCGACACCACCGACGTCACGTGGTGGCGCGAGCTGGACCTCGCGACCCGGCCGATCGTGGGCTGGGACGGCCGGATCCTGCCCGACACCCCCGACTGGATCACCCGCGAGTCCGGGCGCGAGGCCTACGCCTCCATCGCAGGCACGACGATGTTCTCGGCCAAGAAGCGGATGGTCGAGCTGCTCGAGGAGGCCGGCTGGCTCGAGGGCGAGCCGCGGCCGATCACGCACCCTGTCAAGTTCTTCGAGAAGGGTGACCGCCCGCTGGAGATCGTGACCACCCGCCAGTGGTACATCCGCAACGGCGGCCGCGACGCCGACCTGCGTGCCGAGCTGCTCGCCCGCGGCGAGGAGCTCGCCTGGCACCCGCCGGGCATGGCCGTGCGCTACGCGAACTGGGTCTCGGGCCTGGCCGGGGACTGGCTGATCAGCCGCCAGCGCTTCTTCGGCGTTCCGATCCCGCTGTGGTACGGCGTCGACCCGCACGGCAACCCCGACTACCACCAGGTGATCGTGCCCGACGAGTCGGCGCTGCCGGTCGACCCCTCCGCGGAGGCTCCTGTGGGCTTCACGGAGGCCCAGCGCGGCCAGCCGGGGGGCTTCGTCGGCGATCCCGACGTGATGGACACGTGGGCGACATCGAGCCTGAGCCCGCAGGTCTGCGGCGGCTGGGAGCGCGACCCCGAGCTGTGGGCGGCCGTCGCGCCGTTCGACCTGCGCCCGCAGGCGCACGAGATCATCCGGACCTGGCTGTTCTCCTCGGTGGTCCGCTCGCACCTCGAGGACGACCGGCTGCCGTGGGGCCACGCTGCGATCTCGGGATGGATCCTGGACCCCGACCGCAAGAAGATGTCGAAGTCCAAGGGCAACGTGGTCACGCCCGTGGACCTGCTGGAGAAGCACGGCTCGGACGCGGTCCGCTACTGGGCGGCCTCGGGGCGGCCCGGGACCGACACGGCCTTCGACGAGGGCCAGATGAAGATCGGGCGCAGGCTGGCCATCAAGGTCCTGAACGCCAGTCGGTTCGTGCTCGGCCTCGGGGTCGACGCCGGGGCCGCGACCCGCGTGGACGACGTGACCAACCCGCTCGACCGCGCCCAGCTCGCCGCGCTCGCCGAGGTCGTCGCGGAGGCAACGGCGGCGTTCGAGGACTACAACTACACGCGCGCCCTCGAGCTGGCGGAGACCCACTTCTGGGCCTTCTGCGACGACTACCTCGAACTGGTCAAGGACCGGGCGTACGGAGGCCGCGGCGAGGCTGGAGCAGCCTCGGCGCGCGCGACCCTCGCGGCCGCCCTGGGCGTGCAGCTGCGCCTGTTCGCGCCGTTCCTGCCGTTCGTCACCGAGGAGGTCTGGTCCTGGTGGCAGGACGGCTCGGTGCACCGCGCGACATGGCCGACGGTCGAGGAGGTCGCTGCGCTGGCCCAGGACGGCCAGGCCCTGCTGGTCTCCGAGGTCGCCGACGTGCTCAGCGCCGTGCGCAAGGCGAAGTCCGACGCGAAGGTCGGCATGCGCGCCGAGGTCGCCCGGGCGGAGGTCCTCACCTCCGTGGAGACCGGGGCGCGCGTCTCCGCGGCGCGGGCCGACATCGCGGCAGCCGGGCGCATCGCCGACCTGCGCATCGGGGTCGGCGAGCCCAGCATCGAGATCGAGCTGGCACCTCCCGCCGCCCCGCAGTAGGGCCGCGGCTGGGGCCGGCCCGCGCCCCGGCCCTGCACGAGCCCGCGCCCCGGCCGTCGCCCCGCCCCCACGAGCCCGCGCCCCGGCCGTCCACGAGCCCGCGCCCCGGCCCTGCACCAGCGGCACAGGTCCGGCTCAAGCCCGGCGGGGCACCCGCCGATGACCCTCCCAGCGAGTGCGTGGCCGAACGGCACCTCGGGAGGAGTTCGTCATGGGTCGCAGGTCCTCGAAGGACGGGCACGGCGTGGAGGCAACGCCGGGGTTCGACACGGTGGGAATGACCATCCTGCCGGGGCACCCCCTGCCCGAATGGGCTGCTGAGCCCGACCCAACCGGACTCCTCGCGCCGGTGGATGCCGTCCCGGAGGCGCACTCCCTGGCGGAGCTGGCCGCCGACGCCGCCGCAGCGGCGGAGTCAGCGGTCGCGCCGGAACCGGCGGCCGCACTGGTCGCGGCTGAGCTGGTCGCAGCCGGGGTGGCTGCGGGGGGCGTCGCCGTCCCGCCGACGGGCCCTCCTGCGCCCGCCGTACCGCAGCCGCACGTGCCCGCCGCGGGCCCGGCGATGGCCGGAGCCGTCGGATACGCGACCGGAGCAGGCCACCCCCACGGGTCTCCCGTCCCCCCACCCCCGCTGGGCACACCCCCCGGATACGGGCCTGCCGGCCAGGTCCCGGTCCCCCCGGGCGGGGCCTTCCCCGCGGGCGCCTACGGCGCCGGCACATTCGCGACTCCGGCCAGCGCTGCTCCCCCGATGGGCGCCCCAGTGCCCCCGCACGCCCCCGCCCCGGGGATGCCCGCCCCGCCGCAGGCACGGACCCCGGGCGACCTTGGCCCTGTCCCCGCAGCGGGAGCGGCGATGGCCGCCGGATACGCGGCTGCACAGATGCAGGCCAGCCATTCCGGCCCCGGCCAGGCACCGGCCCCCGGGCCCGGCGTGGTGCCATCCGCACCTGGCTCCTACCCCGACCCGGTGTTCGCAGACCAGGGGGGGCAGGTCCCCCCGCAGGGCACGACGATGACGGCGGCGCGGCCCATGCCGGGCCAGGCGACCAGCGGTCCTGAGGCGCACGGCTCACCGACTGACGTGGCACCCAGCGAGGGCTGGACAGCGCCGGACCGGCCGGAGCTCAGCCCGGAGCACGTGGCGCTGCTGACATGGTGGGCCGACATGATCGCCAAGGGCCAGTTCCCCGGTCCCGTGCCCGGTCAGGCCACGTCGGACTCCGACCCCACGGTCACCGCCGAGGCGACGCCCCGCCCGAAGGAGCGCTCGGGCTCGCGTGCCTGGCTCGTCGGACTGGGCCTCGGCGGCGTGGTCCTCGCCGGGTTGGCCGTGGCCTTCGGGCCGACCATCGTCGAGGCCTTCGCCGGTGAGCCAACCCCGGTTCCCGCGACCGAGTTGACCATGCCGGCGACCGCGAGCGATGACCTGGTGGCAGTGACCGGACCCGAGGTCGACGCGCAGATGAAGACGCTTGTCGGGGTCGGCGTGCGACCGGCGGGCGTGGCCGTCTCCGCCGCGTACGGAACCGATCCGGCGGGTCCGCTCGTCGTCGCGGCGACGGCCACGACCGTGCCGGTGCCGGGGGATGCCACCGCCCAGTTCACGGCGTGGGCCGAGCGCTCCGGGGTCCCCACCGGCGAGGCCGTGCCGGGAACCGGCACAACCGCCGGGATCACCTGCGCCGCTGTCACCGACACGGAGACCATGCCGCCCGGATCCAGGTGCATCTGGACGGGCACCGGGATGAACGGGCGGACCTACGTCGTGGCCAGCGACCCGGCGGCCGCCCTCGAGCGCACGGCCGAGGTCCGCTCGGGCATCAGCGCAACCTCGGTGTCCTGACCACCGGGCCCGTACCGCCCGCCTCGTTCAGGCGGCGCGAACCCACCTCGATCAGGCGGACTTCTCCTGGCGGTTGCGGCGCGCCGGCGGGGCGGTGGTCTCACGCGGCAGCAGGGTCGGGTTCACGTTGTCCCGGACCACCTCGCCGGTGATCACGACGCGCCCCACGTCCTTGCGCGACGGGACGTCGTACATCACGTTGAGGAGGACCTCCTCCATGATCGCGCGCAGGCCGCGGGCACCGGTCCCCCGCAGCGTCGCCTGCTCGGCGATCGCCTCGAGCGCGTCCGGCGAGAACTCCAGCTGCACGCCGTCGAGGTCGAACAGCCGCTGGTACTGGCGCACGAGGGCGTTCTTGGGCTCGGTGAGCACCTGGACGAGGGCTTCCTTGTCCAGGCTGTTGACCGACGTGAAGACCGGCAGGCGCCCCACGAACTCCGGGATCATCCCGAACTTCAACAGGTCCTCGGGCATGACCTTCGAGAAGATCTCCGAGGGGTTCGTGTTGCCGCCCTCGAGCCGGGAGTCGAGCACCTCGGGCACGAACCCGATGGACTTCCTGCCGATCCGCGACTCGATGATCTTGTCCAGGCCGGGGAACGCCCCGCCGACGATGAACAGGACGTTGGTCGTGTCGATCTGGATGAACTCCTGGTGCGGGTGCTTGCGCCCGCCCTGGGGCGGCACGGACGCCGTGGTCCCCTCGAGGATCTTCAGCAGCGCCTGCTGCACACCCTCCCCGGACACGTCTCGGGTGATCGACGGGTTCTCGCTCTTGCGCGCGACCTTGTCGATCTCGTCGATGTAGACGATGCCGGTCTCGGCCTTCTTGACGTCGTAGTCGGCGGCCTGGATCAGCTTGAGCAGGATGTTCTCGACATCCTCGCCCACGTAGCCGGCCTCGGTCAGAGCGGTCGCGTCAGCGATGGCGAACGGGACGTTGAGCATCCGCGCCAGCGTCTGGGCCAGCAGCGTCTTGCCGGAGCCGGTCGGCCCGAGCAGCAGGATGTTGGACTTGGCGAGCTCGACCTGGTCGTCACGGTGCCGCTCGGTCCCGCCGCTGGCCTGCACCCGCTTGTAGTGGTTGTAGACCGCGACCGACAGGCTCTTCTTCGCGACGTCCTGGCCGATCACGTACTGGTCGAGGAACTCGCAGATCTCCCGGGGCTTGGGCAGCTCGTCGAACTGCAGGTCCGAGGACTCGTGCAGCTCCTCCTCGATGATCTCGTTGCAGAGGTCGATGCACTCGTCGCAGATGTAGACCCCGGGGCCCGCGATGAGCTTCTTGACCTGCTTCTGGCTCTTCCCACAGAACGAGCACTTGAGCAGGTCGCCACCATCACCGATGCGGGCCACGTAGCCTTCCTTCCTTCGACTGACTCCGACGGTACCGCGCGAGTCCGACATGACACACGCCCCACTCCGGACAATCCGCCCGGACGGGTTACGCCCTGCGCGTACCCCTGGAGGCCCGGGTCAGGGCTTGGTTGGGGCCTTCCGGGACGCGATCACCTGGTCGATGACCCCGTACTCCTGGGCATCCTCGGCGGTCAGGATCTTGTCGCGCTCGATGTCCTTGGCCACCTGCTCCGGGGTGCGCCCCGTGTGCTTGGCGAGGATCCCCTCCATCTCCACGCGCATCCGCAGGATCTCGTTGGCCTGGATCTCGATGTCCGAACCCTGGCCACCGCCCTCCGTGTACGGCTGGTGGATCAGCACCCGTGCGTGTGGAAGGGCGAACCGCTTGCCGGGCGTGCCCGCGGCCAGGAGCACGGCCGCCGCCGAGGCCGCCTGGCCCAGGCACACGGTCTGGACCTGCGGCTTGACGAACTGCATCGTGTCGTAGATCGCCGTCATCGCCGTGTACGAGCCGCCGGGCGAGTTGATGTAGATCGAGATGTCGCGCTCGGGATCGATCGACTCCAGCGTGAGCAGCTGGGCCATGACGTCATCGGCCGAGGCGTCGTCGATCTGCACGCCGAGGAAGATGATGCGCTCCTCGAAGAGCTTCGTGTACGGGTTGTGCAGGCGCTCGCCGTTGGCCGTGCGCTCCCGGAACTCGGGCAGGATGTACCGGGCTGCCGGCTGCTGGATGGACCTCACGCGGGGCTCCTGGGTTGAGGGGGTCTGCGGGAACCACTGGGGGGCGGTCATGCCGTGCCACCCTCGCCGGACACGTCGCGGGCACTGTGCACGACATGGTCAACGAAGCCGTACTCCTTGGCGTCGTCCGCGGTGAACCAGCGGTCGCGGTCCGAGTCGGCTCGTGATCATCTCGAGGCTCTGGCCGGTGTGCTTGGCGATGAGTTCGGCCATCTTCTTCTTGGTGTAGAGCATCTGCTCGGCCTGGATCTTGATGTCCGAGGCCGTGCCGCCGATGCCGCCCGAGGGCTGGTGCATCATGATCCGCGCGTGCGGCAGGGCGTACCGCTTGCCCTCGGCTCCGGCGCAGAGCAGGAACTGGCCCATCGAGGCCGCCAGGCCCATCGCCACGGTCGCGACGTCGTTCTTGACGTACTGCATCGTGTCGTAGATCGCCATGCCGGCCGAGACCGAGCCGCCGGGCGAGTTGATGTACAGGTAGATGTCCTTGTCGGGGTCCTCTGCCGCGAGCAGGAGCATCTGGGCGCAAATCGCGTTGGCCATCTGGTCCTCGACCACCGAGCCCAGGAAGATGATCCGCTCGCGCAGCAGGCGCTGGTAGACCGAGTCGTCGAACCCGGGGCCGCTGGGGGCCGGGGCGCGCAGCTCCGGCTGCGACAGGGATGGGGACGGCAGTCCGTTCACTGTGGAGACCTCCGCGGTTGTGGCGATCCTGATGCTCGGCCCACGGCCGTCGATCGCGTCTGCGACGACCCTAACCCCGGTGTCCGACAGCGGCTTCCCCGGCCTCGCGGTTGTTCGCTCAGGGCGTTGGCCGCGAACCGGTCAGCGCCGCGTGTGCGGGTGCTCGGCCGACCTGCGCTGGAACGACAGGATCTTCGGGTTCATCACGACGCCCTCACGGATCTCGATGGCGCGGCTGATCGTCAGGTCGGCGTCCCACCCGGACGGCCCGGACATCACCGGTCGCAGGTACTGCAGCAGCGCCTCGCTTATGCCCCACGTGGCGCTGTTCCACAGGTACGTCGGGCTGTGGTCCACCCCGTAGTACGAGACCCCGTCGCCGACGGTCAGCATCGGTTCATCGAACGACGTCGGCTCGGCGAACTCGAAGCCCATCCCCCGGTCGCAGGAGACGTCGACGAGGAGCCGGCCGGTCGGGAAGTGCTCGAGGTCGGCCTCGGTGACGAACATCAGGGGCGAGTCGGTGTCCTGCAGCACGCAGTTGACGACGATGTCCCGGGCGGCCAGGAAGTGCGAGGTGGGGATCGCTCCCTCCTCGGTCTGCACGACCGTCCGGCCGGCCTGCCCCGGCACCCGGTCCATGTGGTCGATGACGACCGACGGGATCGGCGAGGCCACCGCCGTGACGTCGCGCGCGGTCAGGACCGTCACGTCGAGCACGCCCATCGCGTGCAGGGCGGTGATCGCCCCCCGGGCGGTGTTGCCGAAGCCGATGACCACCGCGCTCAGGTGCCGGCCGTACGAGCCGGTGGTGCCCATGAGCGTCATGGCGTGAAGCACCGAGCAGTAGCCGGCCATCTCGTTGTTGAGGTGGAAGACGTGCACCATGAACGACCCCGAGTCCGTCCAGTGGTTCATCGCCTCCCAGGCGATCAGGGTCAGGTGCTTGTCGATCGACGTCTGGGTCAGGTCACGGTCCTGCACGGCGTGCGGCCAGCCCCAGAGCACCTGGCCGTCGTGCATCGCGTGCAGGTCGGCCAGCGTGGGCTTGGGCAGCAGCACCACGTCGGCGGCGTCGATGACCTCCGCACGTCGGCCGATCCCGCCGACCAGCGGCGCCAGGTGCTCGTCGGACACGCCGAACGCCTCGCCGTAGCCCGCCTCGAGCAGCATGTGGGCTCGGACGTCCTCGTCGATGCGGTCGATGTGGTGGGGGTGGATCGGGAGCCGGCGCTCGTTCTCCTTGCTCGACGTGGCGAGCACTCCCAGTCGCAGCAGGTCCATGGGCACCTCCGTCGGTACGGCGCCCGGCCCGTTGCCATCGGCCGGGGCGGGCGCCTCTCGGCCGCCTCGAACGTACCGCGCGCGACCGCCCCATGCGCGGGTCGCGGAGCTTGCCGGGCTCGCCGGGCGGGTGCGGTCTCGCCGGGCGGGTGCGGTCTCGCCGGGCGGGTGCGGTCCGCAGACGACAGGCGGCACCCGGGCCGCTGCCCGGGTGCCGCCTGTCGGGGTTGCTGCGGGCTCAGCCCTGCAGGTCGCCCATCGCACCGGCGGCCATGGCCGCGGCGAGGTCGTTGTTGAGCGCGTCGAGGTCGAGCTCGGCGCCGGACGGGTCCACGATCCGGGCCTTCTCCATCGCGAACGCCAGCGCCTTGGCACGGCGGACCTCGGTGACCGCCATCTGGACCTGGCCGGCCCTGACCAGCTCGTTGGCGAACTGGTCGGGGGTCATCCCGTAGCGGGGCGCCTGCTGCATCAGCCAGGCGGACAGCTCCTCCTGGGCGACCGGCAGGTCGTTGGCCTCGGCGATCCGGTCGAGCAGGATCGCGCTCTTGATGCGCCCACGGGCCTCGGCCTCGAACTCGGCCTTGTGCTCGTCGTCGCCGTGGCCGTCGTGGAAGTGCTCCTCGATCTCGTTGGCCACGAGGGACTCCGGGAGCGGGAAGTCGACGGACCCGACCAGGGCGTCGTGGAGGCGGCTGCGCGCCTGCACGCCCTGCTCGAGGCGCTTCACGCGGGTCAGGCGGGTGCGGATGTCGTCGACGAGCTCGTCCATGGTGTCGAACTCGCTGGCCATCATCGCGAAGTCGTCGTCGGCGGCGGGCAGCTCGCGCTCGCGCACCTTGCTGACGGTCACGGCGACGTCGATGTCCTTGCCGGCGTACTCGCCCGCCTCAGCAGGGAACGAGAAGCTGCGCACCTCGTCGGCCGACGCGCCGCGCACGGCGTCGTCGAACCCGGGCAGGGGCTCCTCCTTGCCGCCGACCTCGAAGCTCAGCGCCGAGGCGTTGAGGTCCTCGACCTCCTCGCCCTCGCACGAGCCGGCGAGGTCCACGAGCAGCACGTCGCCGTCCTGCGCGGGGCGATCGACATCGGTGAGGCTCGCGAACCGGGCACGAAGGGAGTCGACCTGCTCGGTCACCTCCTCCTCGGTCGGCTCGGGAGCGTCGACCTCGATGGTGAACGACTCGAGGTCCGGAAGGTCGAACTCCGGGCGGACGTCGACCTCGACGGTGAACGTGAGGTTCTCGCCGTCGTTGAGCTCCTTGACGTCGAAGTCCGGGGTCCCGACCGGCTTCAGCTCGTTCTCGGCGACCGCCGAGTCGAACGCGGCGGGGACCGCGTCGTTGACCGCCTCCTCGAGGACGAGGGCGCGGCCGAAACGCTGGTCGATCACACGCGACGGAACCTTCCCCTTGCGGAACCCGGGGACGGTGACCTGGCCGGCGATCCGCTTGTACGCGGCGTCCAGGTGTGGCTGGATCTCGTCGAACGGAAGGTCGACGGTCAGCTTGACGCGGGTGGGTGACAGGGTCTCGACGTCGCTCTTCACAGCGGCGCACTCCTAGGCGATCGGAAGGGATGGAACGGTCATTCGGTCGGGGCGGGGAGACTCGAACTCCCGATCTCCTGCCCCCAAAGCAGGCGCGCTAGCCACTACGCTACGCCCCGTGGCTGCCGTAGCAGTCTAGTCCACCGGACGGGGTACCCTGTCCTTCGTCGTTTCCGGTCCCCAGGGGGCATCGCCTTCGCGGCCCGGGAAGCGCGCGGGTGTAGCTCAATGGCAGAGCCCCAGCCTTCCAAGCTGGCCATGCGGGTTCGATTCCCGTCACCCGCTCCACTGGAAAACAGCCCCTGACCTGCGAAGATACGGGTCGGGGGGCTTCTCTATGGGGTCTGTGGTTAGCGCACAGAATGACCCGTAACGCCCGTTTCGTGGATCCGACTGGCGCCTCGAGCCCGTTGACCTCCGGCGAGAGCCAACTCACAGGTACGTCACCCGCGCGGGCCCCGAAGTGACCTCCCCCCGGACGGAGCGGTCTTGGGGGTGACGATGCCGTCGCGCAACTCCGAGCCGTTCTGGTTGACCGTCGACGCATATCTGGATCCGTCCTTCCCGCTCTTGGCGACCCCACGTATCGCTCGCCGGCGTATGCCTCGCCGGGCATCAGGGAAACGACCCTGCGCGGGTGCCCTCGGCGTGGTCGCGCGCACGGGCGTCGGCTCGCCTCCCCTCCAGCCGCCGGGGGTGCGGGGTTCGGTGGGGGCCTGGGGTGGGTAGGACCCGGGGCATGTGGATGGTGCTGGCGTGGGCGGTGATCGTTCCGTTGGGGTGGGCGCTGGCTGGGGCGCCGGCGCTGCCGGAGGTGAGCTGGCTTCCCGAGAGCGCAACTGAGGTGTTGGCGTCTGCCGGTGTGCGGGTCCCGGTCTCGGTGGGGTGGCTTGCCGCCGCGGGGCTGCTGGGCGTGGTGGTCGCGGTGGGCCGGTCCCGGGTGGCGGCCACGCACGTGTCGACGGTGGCCCACGAGTTCGGCCATGCCCTGGTCGCGGCCCTGTTCGGGGGCCGGGTCACCGGCATCACGATGCACCTGGACGGGTCAGGGACCGCGCACTACACGATGACCGGGTCACGCCCGCTGCTGCGCGGGCTGGTGTCACTGGCGGGCTACCCGGCACCGGGGGTGCTGGCGGTCGCGTGTGCGCGGGCTGCCGACGCGGGCGCGGGCCCGGTGTGGGTGACGTTCCTGTGCGTGGTGGTCGCGGTGATGCTGCCGCTGGCGATCCGCTCCTGGTGGGGGGCGGTGCTGGCCCTGGGGCTGGTGGCCGCCGGGGTCGCGGTGCTGGCGTGGGCCCCGCCGGCGGCGGCCACGGTCCTGGTCGCCAGTCTGGGCGGGCTGCTGGCCGGTGGTGGGGTGCTGGACGCCCGAACGCAATGGCGTGCCCGCCGGGACCCGGTCGGCACGGATGCGGCCACCCTGGCCAGCCAGACCGGGTTGCCGGTCGGGGCGTTCGCCGGCCTGCACCTTGTGGTCGCGCTGGGGCTCGCGGTCGCCGCCGCGGGGTTCCTGGTCGGCTGGTAGCCCCCGGGCCGGGCCGCTGGGCCGAGTCCAGCCGAGCGGGGGTTCATCCCGTGGGTGTACATCGACACCCCTGCGGGCGGGTATCGGGTTGTCCTGGCGGCCCGCGATGTGCGGGTGACCGTGGTGGCAGTGCGCTGCCCCGTAGCCGGCGTGCTCGCGCGACGTCACAGGTCCAGCAGCAGCGCCAGTGTCTCGCGGACCTCGGTCAGGACCACCGGCCCAACGTTGCCGGTGCGCTCGTGGATTCGAGTCGTGGCCACGGAACGCACGTGCTGGCACTGCGCCGAGGAGCGGGCCGGGAGTCCGTTGTCTTCGTCGGGATCGATCAGGACCTCGGTGGTGCTCGTGCGGATGGCTCGGGTCAACGGGACGACCTGCACGACGTTGGGTCCACCCTTGAGGACCCGGGCGGCTGTCACCACGATCGCCGGCCGACGTAGGCCGGCCTCACTTCCGGCGGGCATGCCGAGGTCGAGTGCCACGACGTCACCCGGCGTCAGCATCGAGCCACGCCGTCTCATCCTCGCTGAGCTCCGCCGCGAGGTCCCGCGCCATGGCGTCCTGGCGGAGCGCGCGGATGGCCCGGCTCACCGTCTCATCGATCGTCTCGTGTCGCTCCGCCGCCAGTCGCGTCACCCGCGCATGAGTGTCCCTGCTGATGCGGATCGTCGTTGTCTCGGCCACACCACAACGGTACCGCCTGTAGACAGATTCGTCTACACCTGTCGCATGGCCGTCCACGGAAAGCAGCCGAGCCGCCCGACGGGAAGGTGGCGGCGACCGGGCGGTTCGGCACTGGGAACCGGGACTACCGCGCGATGCTTGGCTTCGTGCGCCGGCAGTGGCCGGACCACCGGTGGGCTGTCGAGGTCTGCGCCGGTCACGGGCGCAAGGCACGCACGGCGTCCGCGCCGCGGACGACGTCACCGAGGACAGGCGACCCCTGTTCATGGCTTCACAACGGTCATCGCAGGGTCGCTCAAAGGGCTGCGGGCAGGCTCCAGAAGAGGACGTAGGCAAATCGTAGGCAATTCCTGGATACCGGGAGGGGCATATGCTTCAGCACCAACTACATCCTGACCTGCGACGATACAGAGCCGACGCCCGGACTCGAACCGGGAACCACCTGTTTACCAGGCAGCGACAGACCGTCTATCGCGTCATTTCGTGTTCGAACGGCGTGCTCAGCGGCGTTCGAAACCGTCCATCCGGTGCCGGTGCGTTCATGGGCGTAGGCACTTGTTAGGCACCTGCGTTGTGGCCGGATCCGCGTCCGATCAGCGGGCCGGTCCATGATGCTGCTGGTCGTCGGGACCACGCCCGGGAGGCGTCGTCTCGGCGATGTCGGCGATGAAGTTGGCGAGGTAGGGGTCGTCCGGGGCGTGGGGGTAGGCCCGCCAGAACTGCTCGGCGGCGTGCTGCGCGGAGCCGAATCCGGCGATGGGCCACAGGGCGCGCAGGTCGTCGAGGTCGCGGTCCCGGGCGGCGTACAGCTTCATCAGGAACACCTGGTCCAGCGGCGCACCGAGGACCCGCAGGCGCGGGTGGTCGAGCAGGACCGCGCAGTCCTCGAAGTGCAGCGTCAGCGGGATGAACGCGGCGGCGCGGGCGTTGAGCCACCCGGCGGCCAGTCCATGCGCGGCACCGACCTCGTCGGCGACCCGGGCCAGTTCGGTGCCCAGGGGACGCAACGAGTCGACGTCGCGGGTGGACTCGCGCAGCCCGTGCCAGGCCAGCAATGACCCGCCTGCCAGGACCACCAGACGCTGCGGGCCCTCGAGTGGGAGTCGATCGGCGACCTCGCCGACCAGGGCGCGGATCGCCTGACCGTCCAGTTCCACCCTGATCACGCCCCCACCGCGGCGGCACGGCGCCACAGGCTGTCCGCGCGCACGAAGATGTTGCGCGCCTCCAGCTGCGGGGGCGTCCCGGCCCGGGCCGCGGACTGCATCCGCGGAGTGCCCGGGCTGATCCACGGCATCGCCACCCCCGGTACCCGGCGGGCCCACCCCGGCCTGGGCACACCGGCGTCATCGCACAGCTTCTCCGCGATCCCGGCCAGCAGCGCATCCATGAACTCGGACCCTGACGGCGGGGGTGGGGCGGCCAGCGCCACCCCGACCTGGTGTGGATGCTCGGCCAGGTGGTCCAGGAGGCTGCGCAGCCGGGTCCAGTCCGGGCGGTCCTGCCCGAGCGGATCAACGCCCCACGCATCGGTCAGGTCCGCCAATCTCGGGACCGGCACCCGCACGGCAGACAGCTCCAGCCGACACCCTGCAGCCTCGAGAAGTCGATCCAGCATCCCGGTCGTGGGATCCAACCGACCCGACTCGATGCGCGCCACCGTCGAGTACGCCACTCCCGCGGAGGCCGCCAGCCCACGCACCGACAGGCCCGCCGCCTCCCGAGCCTCCCGCAGCACCACCGCACCCAGCGTCATGGAGTTAGCGTATACGCCCACATCTGAGTCGGCCAACCCATGAAGGCAAGGCGACTGCCCGCGAGCGCGCCCGACCGGACTCATCGCCTCCCAGAATTGCCGCTACGGCGCTACACGACAACCGTCCGGAAACCGGAATCGTGCTCAGAACGACCAGTTCCCGGGATGCGGTGTGTAGCGGCACGGACTCGTTGTAGCGGGGATCGCGCTCACCCGGACCCTGAAACGAGACCCTGCCCCAGCGTCCCCAGAAGGCGCCCCACAGGCAGGTGTGGGGCAGGTGGAGCGCGCCGATGGGTCGCATCGTTCCGCGTCCTCGGCCATGTCATGTGGCGGGCGGGACGGGCACTCGGCGCTAGGGAGGTGGCCCCATTGCCGCGGATCACTTGCGTGACTAGAATACTGGTCATGAGCACCCAGTCCTTGGCGTCCGTGAAGGCGCACTTGAGCGCAGTGGTTGACAGCGTCCATGAGACGCACGAACGAGTCACGGTGACCAAGAACGGGGTCCCCACGGTCGTGGTGGTGGCGGTCGAGGACCTCGAGTCGCTCGAGGAGACCCTCGCGATCCTTGCCGACGAGGACACGATGCGTCAGCTCCGCGAGGCCGAACGCGAGGTCGCCGCGGGCGACACCCTCGACGCCACCGAGCTCCGGGAGTTGATGGGGCGACGGGCGCGCTCCGAGTGAGCTATCGGCTAGCCATGGCTCGCAGCGCGTCCCGCGCGCTCGACCTGGATCTCCCGGAGGCGGTCGCCTCGGCGGTCGTGGAGTTCGTCACGGGGGCACTGCTGGAGAACCCGCAACGGGTCGGCAAGCCGCTGCAGCCTCCCCTGGATGGCAAGTGGAGTGCCCGGCGCGGGCAGTACCGGATCATCTACACGATCGACACCGCCGCCCAGATCGTGACCGTGCTGCACATCTCCCACCGGCGCGACGCCTACCGCTGACGTCCGGGCGCTGTGTCACCCCGCCGCTCAGGCGCATCCCTCGCCGCGGAGACGTTCCGAACAGCGCCCGGCACGCGGCTGGAAGGGGGCACCTCGTCGGGCGCTCGTGCAGTGGCGTTCCTAGGCCCCGAGGCCGAGGACTACGAGCAGTCGCCGCTCGAACTCGACCAGTGTCGTCGCGTCGAGCCTCCCGAGCACCGTTCAGGCGTTGATCCTGCGCACGGTGGTGATCTTGTCGATCGTCAGGTACCGGCCCGGACCGTGCCGGCCCAGAGGGAGTTGTGACGGGTAAGGCCGGGACGGCAGTCACCCTATGAGCAGGACCAGGGGCACCGCACAGCCCGAACCCACGAACGGGGAAAGGACGGCCGCCGCCCGACGCTTCCCGGTCGCCGGCCCGAGGGCGGTCAGCAGCACGCCGACGGCCACGCCCGCCAACCACCCGACCACGACGGCGCGCGTGAGGACCACGAGCCCGAAGAGCGCCATGGCCGTCCAGAGTTCCGGGCTGAACACCCAGCCCAGGCTGTCGATGTCGGAGGACTCGGGCATCGCGAGCACCACCACCAGCCCGCATGCCGCGAGCAGCACGACGCCGACGAGGACCCCTGCCGCAGCCCACCACCACTCGCGGCAGGTCAGCGGGCGAAGTCGCGCCGGGACGGCAGTGGTCACGCGACAAGTATCGACACCTCACCACTGAACCCCCAGCCGAACGCCACGTCCGGACCGCGATCGAGGGCAGCATCTTCCGCCCAAACGCGCGCGACACACGCCACGATGCCGCGGGGCCGCGCTGGGTCCGGCCATGCGCCGTCGAGGCGAATAGGGTCGGCGGGTGGACGGGGACCCAGGCGAGCAGACCGACTTCACGAGGCCCCTCCTCACGGACCGCCTGACCCGTCGGCAGCGTGGCGCGTGGGCACTGGCTTGGTCGGTGTGTGTCGGTGCTGCCTGGGCCACCCTCGTGTGGGCCACCCAGGACCTCGTTCAGTGGGAGAACAGCGGGGCTGCCGAGTCGGCTCAGGTCCGGGCAAGGTGGCTGGTGTTCCTCGCCTGCCTGGTCCTGGCGGTGGCGGCGGTGGTGTCCCACCGGATCATTGGTTGCCGGACCGGCGCAGTGCTTGCTGGCGGTGCGGCGGCCGCCGTCCTGCTCATGACATGGCTGCCCATCCCGTTCGGCGCCTTCGCCACAGCCGCGGCCAGCGGCTACATGGTGATGGCAGCGATCGTGGCCGTACTCGTGACCGGTATGCGCACCTGACGACCCCGCAACATCCGCCCAGCGCGGGGCTGGTTGGGGTCGTAGGCGCGCCTCCCCGGCGGGCTCCAGCCCCACTCGGCGATGGGCAGCATCTCCCCGCCCCGACGCGCGCGACACGCGGCGAAATGCAGTACGTGTCCGCCTGCTCACGCCGCGGCGTTCCCTTGGCCCCCGAAAGCCGTAGAACGCCACCGGCCAACCGAGTGCTGTCGAGAAGAGCCCCTGCCCGGCAACCCACGAACATGTGTGAGCGAGGCCCCGGCCCGTATCCCCTCAGCAGCCCTGGGCGGTCACCCCATACCGTCTAGGCTGGCGCCATGGCAGTGGAGCGAGTCCTCACGCTCCGGCAGGTGCTCGACTGGAACGACAAGTGGAGCTACAGCGACCGGGAGTTCATCGAGCGGGCCATCGCCATGCTAGACAACCCGGAGTTCCGCATCCCTCCGTCAGGCGGCTACATTCGCGTGCGGGTGGGCGGCCGCATGGTGTGCGGCATCGGGCCTGGATACGTTTGGTGGCCCCGCGTAGCCGTCGCCGAAGGGCTCGACCCCTCGACCATCCCCTCCACGTTCCACACCGCACCGGACGGACAGTCCACGGTGCCACTGAGCACTTGGGTTGACCCGCCTGGTGGGTCACGTCACGCGGTGATCGAACCCGAGATCTGCCCTGTCACGTTCCTTCAGCATCCGCTCACCGGGGAATGCGACGACTGCCGGTAGGCGCTCCCCAGGGCTACGCATGTGCGTCCGCAGGCGGCCGAAGTGGGGCAGCACGAGGACGCGCCTGACTTGGGCAGGTGGCAGGTCGCACCTGCGCCCCCCTGCAATACCGCCCGCAGCTCAGCCGCGGCTCAGCGATGGGCAACACCGTCGAGCCTCAGCGTGGGGCCCTCATCGCGGTGGGTGCCGTCGGTGCCCACGTGCTTCTCGGAGATCTCTGGGCCGTTCCTCACGACGTGTGCCAGTGCCATGGCATGCCCGCGGCCGAGCCCGTACTCATCCGCGAGCCATGTGATGACCTCCCCGGCCTTGGTCTCTGGCCCGAAGCCGCGGGCGTGGGCTTCGTCGAGGAGTTCCTGAGGGGTCTTGCCGGTCCTCTTCTCGATGGTGTCGAGGTAGGCCTGAAACGACATGGCGGTGCTCCTGTTCGTGCGTCGAGATCTGAGTCTGTACCGGCGGAACGGGTCCCGTCCGAATCGCACAGCATTGTGGTCCGCATTTCCTGCCCCCTACGTGCGCGGCAGGCGGTATGACGTGCGTTCCGCCAGGCGGACGGGCGGTCGTCGGTACTCCAGTTCCGTCGAATTCGCGGCGACCTTCACGGGGAGGTCATCAGGCCGCGTGCAGGACGCTCTCCTCCAGCCGCGCGTAGCTCGTCTCCATCCCGCCAGTCATCCCCGTGGCCAGCACCATGTCGCGGACCTCGGCGCTGGGGTAGGTGATCACGATGCTCAGCAACGTGCCGCCCTCGACCGGGGTCAGGGTCATCTCGTTGGTCGTGGCCGGCCCGTCCATCCCGATCATCTGCTCGGTGGTGACGGCACGGTGCGGTGGCGTGCTCTCGAGCAGCTCGCCGGTGAAGCCGAACCGCTGCGAGCCATCGTCGGACTCCCACTCGTACCGGTAGTGCTCACCGACGACGACGGCCACCTCGCACAAGGGCATGGTCCAGCCGTCGGGGCCGAGCAGCCACCGCTGCATCAGCGCGGGATTGTGATGCGCCGCCCACACCTGCTCGACGGTCCCGCGGATGATCCTGCTCACCCGAACCTGGGTGTCGCTGAGCAGCTGGGCCTCGACCGCTTGCCCGACGGCGAAGGTGGCCAGGTCGGCCAGCACGGCGTCCATCTGACCCATGGCCTCACGCATGCCCTGCTCCATGCCCATGGCGAGCAGCTGGTCGAGGTCCTCGACGGAGTTGAACCAGGTCGTCGTGCTGACCCGCGAGCCGGTGTCGGTCTCGGTGAAGCGGAACAACACCCGCATGGTGGGCATGTCGGCGTTGGCGGTTCCGTCGGGGTTCGCGAACCCGTCGAGGACCTCGAAGGACTCGAGCGGCGCCACGGCCAGGAACTCCCAGTGGACGTGAGTCTCGTCGCCCTCGGGCCCGGTCATGACGTACTCGCTTCGTCCACCGGGGTACATGTCGTGTCGGGTGAATCGGGCGGGGTAGGTGGGCGGCCCCCAGAACCGCTCGAGCTGGCGCGGATCGGCGTAGGCGTCCCACAGTCGCTGAACCGGGACAGGGAACTCGGCGACCACGGTCATGGTGAGGGCGGCGGGGTCCTTGCTGACGGAGGTGATGGGCATGGCGGGTCCTTCGCGTGGGTCGGTATGGATCAGGGAGGTGGTGGTCCTCGGCGAGCAGCGCATCGAGTCGGGCGACCCGATCGCGCCACAGCGCCTCGAACTGGTCGAGCAGCGCCTGCGCTCGCCGGATCGTCTCGGGGTTGCCCCGGACGAGTCGCTCGCGGCCGTGCGCGTGCTTGGTGATCAGGCCCGCCCCCTCCAGGACCGCCACGTGCTTCTGCACCGCCGCGAACGACATGTCGTAGCCCTCGGCCAGCTGCGACACGGTGACCTCGCCGACCAACGTGCGCCGGACGATGTCGCGACGGGTCCTGTCGGCCAGCGCCCGGAAGATCCGGTCCACCTCGTCGTCACGGAGGTGACTCTGGGCCTGCTGATATACAACCATTAGGTTGTACGTTAGCGAAGTGGGACGCGCTTGGCAAGGATGAAGAAGGCGGCCGGAGCGAGCTGGCCCGGCCCAGCAGGTGGAACTCACGATCTCGACCATGGGTGCCACCTGCGACGCCGATCAAGGTTCTGGCAGCGCGCGTTTCGCGGCGGATAGACGCTCCCGCGTGAGGACCAGCTGTGCAGTGCCCATGCGTCCATTCAGGGCGGTAGCGCGCTTGCCTGTGACCGTGGTGCAGTCGTGGATATCTACGATTGCCGTTGTGGACTTGAGCGCCTGGCTCGACAAGACGGCAGGGCGGCGGTATCCCGTAGCGGCCGTTGGTGTGGTCAAGCACGGCGAGATCAGCGTGGCGGCTCGGGGTGCGGGGGTTGATGCCGATTACGAGATCGGGTCTATCTCCAAGGGCATCACCGGCCTGCTCCACATCCAGGCACTCGACCGCGGCGAGATCACGGCTGATTCCGTCCTCGCCGACTTCCTGCCGCTCGGTGATGTGCCCGCTGGCGGGGTGACGCTGTCATCGATCGTCGTGCATCGCTCGGGCCTACCGCGCCTGCCCAAGGCGATGCATGCGTATCAGCGCTCGTGGCAGACCCTTCGCCGCGGCACCAATCCGTATGGCGACACACTCGACGAGTTGCTCGAGCAGACCCGCACCGTCGAACTCGGCAAGCCCAGAACGCGCTACTCCAACCTCGGCTTCGAACTGCTCGGCCACGCACTGGCACGCGCGGGCGGCACCACCTACGCCGAACTCGCGCGAGAGCGAGTCTTCGCACCCCTGGGCCTCGACTCGATGTACGTGCCCGCCACACCGAGCGAGCTGCGAGCAACGGCGTTGACCGGAACCGGCCGCTATCGGGATAACCGCGACGCCTGGACCGGCGAGGCCCTCGGCCCGGCCGGAGGCATCCGCTCGACGATCGCCGACATGACACGCCTTGCCGCCGCGTTGCTCGACGGCACCGCGCCCGGCGTCGCAGCGATCGAGCCGACCGCTAACTTCATGCGCGGTGCGCGCGTCGGCGCTGCGTGGATCACGCTGGACGTCAAGCGACCGGGACGCCGCCGCCAAGTCACCTTCCACGACGGCGGCACTGGCGGCTTCCGCAGCTTCCTCGGCATCGACCGCACGGCGGACTCTGGCGTCGTCGTGCTCACCGCGACGGCCCGAAGCGTGACGCCACCCGGCCTTCGGCTACTCACCAACGAGGACCCGCTCGACTAGCTGGCGCACAAGCCGCGACCCGACCTCCTGGGGGCCCCAATGCGCGCGTTTCGCGGCCGAAATGGGGCATGTGGCCGCGTGATGCAGGCCTCACGCCTGGAGTCGCTCGGTGGGCTGTCCGGAGATGCCAGCGATGAGCGATCTGGGACAACGAGACCGGGATCGGGCGAGGCCAGCGCCCAGCGCAGGGAGCGGACTGCAGGTAGGCACATGAGGAGACTGTCTGGGGATGTCCGGTCCGCATCCAGGAAGCAGCGCATCCGAGAGAGCGGATAGCGTTCGGCCGTGCCAGGATCCACACCGCGCAGAGGACTGGCCGCGTGGCTCGGCGTCCTGGGAAGCCCGATCGAGGGCCGGGTCCTCTTGGGGCCGAACTGGTTCGCCTCTGTCATGGGTACCGGCATCGTCGCCGTCGCAGGCGCGACACTTCCCATCGGCGTTCCGGCGCTGCTGACCACTGCGGCGTGGGCGCTGGCGGTGGTGCTGTTGGTCGGGCTTCTGGTGTTCATGCCGTGGAACTGGCTCCGCCATCCGGAGAACGTCCGCGCCATTGCCGACGACGTGGTGGCGATCCAGTTCTTCGGCGCCCCGCCGATGGCGTTGATGACGGTGGCCTCCTCGACGATCCTGGTCGGGTCCCAGTACCTCGGGGAGTCGTTGGCGGTCTGGATCGGGGCCGCGCTGTGGGTCGTGGGAACCGTCCTGGGGTTCCTGACGGCCGTGCTGGTGCCCTACCGGTTGTTCACCCGCCTGGAGGTCCGTCACGACGGGGCCTTCGGGGGATGGCTGATGCCGGTGGTCCCGCCGATGGTGTCCGCGGCCGTCGGCGCCCTGCTCGTCCCGCACGTCGCAGCCGGGCAGTTGCGCGAGACGCTGTTGCTGTTCTGCTACGCATGCTTCGGGATGAGCCTGGTTCCCGCGTTGATCATCATCACGCTGATCTGGAGCCGGCTGGCGCACTTCGGCAGCTCGGGGTCGGCGCGGGTGCCCACGTTGTGGATCGTGCTCGGGCCGGTGGGCCAGTCGATAACCGCGGCCGGGGCACTCGGCACGGCAGCCCTGGGCGCCGTGCCGCCGCCGCTGTCGACCGCCCTGGACGCCTTCGCGGTGGTCTTCGGGGTGCCGATGTTCGGGTTCATGATGCTCTGGATGCCACTGGCTGCCGCGCTGACGATCCGAGCCCACCGGCGGAACATGGGCTTCGCACTGACGTGGTGGTCGTTCACCTTCCCGGTCGGCACCTGCGTCACGGGGGCCAGTCAGTTGGCCGCGCACACGGATCTGGTCGTGTTCCGTGTCGCGGCGGTCGCGCTGTACGCGGGCCTTCTGGCGGCATGGGCCACCGTTGCAGTGCGCACCCTCCACCTATCGCGGCATGGCGACCTGCTGACCCCGCCGGCGATCAGCCCGCAGCCGGCGGCACAGAAGGGATGACTCGGCCGTGCAGCAGAGGCATCTTCGGGGGGGTGCCCTCGAGCGTCGAGCTGGACACCACCCGCGATTCGGCGTCGGCCCCAGGTTGCACGCTCGTCCGACACCAGCGAATCCCGCATAGCGCAGGTCGCCCGGTTCGGTGCCCCGTCCATCAGGGCGGTGATGCTCCCTCAAGGTGCGCCACAGGCCACAGCGACGCGGCGCCGCTGACCGGGACGACTCGCGGTAGGGGCACCTGCGGGTGTGGCGGGAGGGCGTATTGGGTCAGGTTGTTCCGGCGCGCAGTCGGGTGGGTAGCCAGGGGTAGGGGTCGGTCAGGGCGGCCCTGTCGGATCGGGCGCCGGCGGCGATGCGGCGCAGGCGTTGGCTGGCCGTGTAGTGGCGGCCGCGGGTCTGCCCAACGGCGTCGAGCAGCCCGGCGGTGACCAGCTGGTTGAGGTCGCGGGTGGCGGTGCGTTCCTCGATCCCGGCGCGCTTGACGTAGCCGGGTCGGCGGACCCGGTAGCCCAGGATCGCGTCGAACAGCGGGTCGCCGACGCGTTCGGGCAGCCCGTGCTCGGTGATCAAGGCGTCGATCGCCGTCCACGTGGCCTCGGCTTCCCGGAAGCGGCGCTGCAGGGTCTGGGCCTGCATGTGGTGGGCCCGCAGGCTGAACTTCACCCACAGTCCGGCATCGTTGCCCGGGTTCCAGCCTCCGCCGCCGGTCAGTGCCAGGACGCGGTAGTAGTCCTCGGTGTTGGCACCCAGCCACTCCTCGATGCTGGAGAACGTCGGCTCCAGGACCTGGTCGCGGGCCATCACCAGTGTCTGCAGGGCGCGGGCCATCCGCCCGTTGCCGTCCCGGAACGGGTGGATCATCACCAGGTTCAGGTGCGCCATCGCCGCATCGACCATCGGCTCCCCACGCTCGGCGTTCAACGCCCGGGCCAACTGGTCGACCAGGCCGGGGACCAGCGCTGCGTCCGGCCCCTCGTAGACCACCTCACCGGTCGACTCGTCCTGCACGTACACCGCCCCGGCCCGGAACCGGCCCGGGTCCTTGGCCAGGTCGTGCTCGAGGAGCATGAAGTGCAGCGACCGCAGCAGCTGGGAGTCCACGCCGAAGCCGGGCTCGGGTGCCATCCTCAGGATGTAGGTCAGCACCCGGCGGTAGCCGATGATCTCCGCCCAGGTCCGCTCGTCGGCCGACAGCGGCGGCTCCTCGTCCACAGCGGCCACCGCGTCCTCGGCCGACACCGTGTAGCCCTCGATCGTGTTCGACCCCCGGATCGCCCGCGCCTGCGTCGTGCGGCGCAACCCACCCGACCACCGCCGCGGCACCCGCAGCACATCGGCCAGCGCGACCCGCATGCGCCCGGACGTCGTCGATCACCTGAGCGTCCTCCAGATCGACCTCAGGCGTGCCGAACAGCCGCAACTCATCCATGTCCCAATGCCCCAATCATTCGGACACCAGCCTACAGCATGGCGCAATGATTGAGACATAGAGACACCCGGTGTCGGGCGCTAGCGAAGCACCCGCCGGGTGCCGCGGGAGTCCGGCCGAGGCTCGGTCAGACGCCGACATGTGCGGTCGCGATCGCGCCCCAAACAGCGCGCGTTTCGCGGCGATGTGCAGCAGGTTGGCAACCCGCGGAAGTGCTCTTAGTGGTGGGGTTCCCACCGCGTGGCTATTGCGGCGGCCGTCGACCATGTCACGACCAGGATGACACCGCCGCCTTCACATAGAGGACGATGCCCAACGCGGTCCCGAACGGGATCAGGCCGAGCATCCGACGTGCTCCGCGACCGCTGAAAGCAAGAACCGCTGTAAGCGCGATGAGCGTCAGCCACATCGCAGCAGTGCCAAGTGCGAACATCAAGAAGGCCCATTCTTGCTCGAAGCCGTCCTCGATGATGTTCACGGCGCTGTTCACCAGGGCTGCCGCTCCAGCGGCAGACGCGAGTCGACGACCCACTTCCTTCCGATCATCCCCCCATGCAGCGGAACGGCGAGCGTTAACGTGGGGGCCTGGCGTGGTCACGCGCGGTCATTCAGGACGGATGAACGGCGGCCACGGGGACGTGCACGGACGCGGTGCAGCGCGGGTCCCGACGGCCGGGTGCTACGCAGCGGGGGGTGGCGAGACGACCCCTAGCCCGGGTTGCGCATCTCGACCGTGCTGACCAGGTCGGATGCGTCGGAGAGCGAGATGTCATAACCGGGCCCGCCGATAACGGTGTCGGGCGTTACCCCGTCGGGGGCTGACCGGATTATGTCGTCGCCCTCGAAACCTAGGAGGGTGTCGCGGCCGGGCCCCCCGACGAGAGTGTCATTGCCCGTGCCGCCGAAGACCATGTCCGGACCGTCACCACCCACGAGAAGGTCATTGTGGGCGCCTCCGGAGATGATGTCGGCTCCACCGCCGCCACTAGTGTCCGACCGGCCATCACCAACGAATCCAGTCCGTTGATGCTGACAGTCTCGACCGCCTCGCGACCTGGCTCGGTCAGGCGGTCGCGGGTTGGTCGGTCTCGTGCGCCGGGTGCGCGCTGTTCGGATCCGCGGCGCGACGCGACGGGACGTCCCAGTCACAAGCCCTGGCGGGGCATCCGGCGTCTCACCGCTGCTCCATGACCCGACCGCTTGGAGGACGGTCACTCACAGCGGCTCGGCTCAACCCCCGCCGTCTCCGCCGTCTCCGCCGTCCCGCCGTCCCGCCCCGCCGTCCCCGCCGTCTCCGCCGTCCCCGCCCGCCTCGCCGTCCCCGCCCGCCTCGCCGTCCTGGCGAGCCCGCTCGGCCATCCGCTCGCGGATCGTCGCCCGATCGAGGGCCAGCGGCTCCGTGGACGCCATGAAGTGCAGCAGCACACGGGCGAAGCGCGTCGGCTCGTCCATGTGCGGGAAGTGCTCGGACTGCTCGAAGATCTCCACCTGGGCACCCGGGATCACCTCGTGCGCCCGGTGGGCGTGCGCGACCGGGATGACGGTGTCACGGGCGCCCCAGACGATCAGCGTCGGCCGGCCCTCGGCCAGGTACAACCGATCCACTGCTGTGACGCGTTGCCCGCCGGGCTCCACGACGCTGCGCAGCGTGTGCACGAACGCCGTGCGCGACGGGCTCTCCGCCAGGGTCGAGTAACCACGCGCCACCTCCAGCGTGGAGGGCCGCGGCCTCGGTCGCACGGGCATCCGGGCGAGCATCCGGGAGGCAGCCATCCCGGCGTTGCGCACGTGACGGTTGGCGATCAGGGGCAGGACGAGCTCGACGCCGGGCAGCGTGCCGGCCCGAAGCGCCCCGCTGACCTCGCGACCGAAGCCGCCGCTGTCGACGAGGACGAGGCGCTCGCAGTGCTCGGAGTACTGGTAGGCGAACTGCATCGCCACCCCACCGCCCAGGGAGTGGCCCACGATCGTCGCGCGCTCGTGCCCGAGGGTGTCCATGAGGTCGCGGACCTGGGTGGCGAACCCACCCAGCGAGTAGTCGGCGTGCGGCACCTCGGAGGCGCCGTGGCCGTACAGGTCCGGGGCGATGACGTGCGCGTGCTCGGCCAGCGCAGGGATCACCGGATCCCAGGTGGCGCTGCTGCTGGTGATCCCGTGGATCAGCACCAGCACCGGCATCGCGGGATCCCCGGCGACCCGGTAGGCCACCCGGTGGCCGTGGATACGCGTCTGGGCCTGCCGAACCGGCTCGTGCATCGCGCCTCCTCGAGCCCGATCACCGTCCCGGCGATCACTCCAAGGGTGGCAGGCCCATCGGCGGCGGCATGCACCGCCCCCGCGTCACGACCGCGCCCGCAGCGGCCCCGGGAGCGGGCTGCCGACGACGGTCCCGGTGCAGAATCGGACCATGCCGATGCTGAGCAAGGACACGACCCTGTGCATCTCGCTGGCCGGCCGGCCATCGAACATCGGCACCCGGTTCCACAACTACCTGTACGCCGAACTCGGGCTGGACTACGTCTACAAGGCGTTCTCCACCGACGACCTCGAGGGGGCGATCCGCGGCGTGCGGGCCCTGGGCATCCGCGGCTGCTCGGTGTCGATGCCCTTCAAGGAGGCGGTCATCCCGCTGGTGGACGCACTCGAGCCGTCCGCGGCCGCGATCGATTCGGTCAACACCATCGTCAACGATGCGGGCCTGCTGACTGCCTCGAACACCGACTACGAGGCAATCGCGGCAGTGCTGGACTCCCATCAGGTCAGCCCGGACCTCCCGGTGCTCGTGCGCGGGTCGGGTGGGATGGCCAAGGCGGTCGTGGCGGCCTTCCGGGGCGCGGGCTTCGGCGACGTGACCGTGCTGGCCCGCAACGGGCAGGCCGGGCCGGCGCTCGCGCACCGATATGGCTACCGGTGGACGGCCGCCGAGCCGCCGCCAGGCGCGGCCGTCCTGGTGAACGTCACCCCCCTGGGCATGCACGGCCCGGACTCCGACGTGCTGGCCTTCACCCCGGACCACGTTCGCGTCGCCGAGGTGATCCTCGACGTCGTGGCCTTCCCGGCCCAGACCCCGCTGGTCCGCGAGGCACTCGCCGCGGACAGGAGGGTCATCACCGGCGCCGAGGTGATCGCGCTGCAGGCGGCCCGGCAGTTCCAGCGCTACACCGGGGCGTCACCTACGCCCGAGCAGGTGGCGCGGGCGTCGGCGTTCTCCCGCGAGGAGTAGCAGCGGGGGCGCGCGCGACCATCGACAGCAGCTCAGCTGCGATGGAGACCGCGATCGTCGCCGGGTCCTTGCCGGGGACCTCGGCGAGCCCGATCGGGCTTCGGATCCGCCCGATCGCCGCAGGTTCGTGGCCGGCCCGGGCAAGGCGCACCCGGAACCGCGCCCACTTGGCGGAGGACCCGATCAGCCCGATCGAGCCCAGGTCGTCACGACGCAGCGCGGCGTCGCACACCGCGGCGTCCTGTGCGTGGTCGTGGGTCAGGACCAGGACGTGCGTGCCCGCCGGCAGGTCGGCCACCAGCGCGGCCGGGTCGGGCGCATGGTGCGAGCGGATCCGCGCCCGGGCATCCCGCAGCGGTGCCAGCATCGCATCGTCGAGCCTGTCGGCGCGGGAGTCGACCAGGTGCAGGTCGAGGTCCTGCCGGGCCAGGATCCGGGCCAGCTCGAGGCCCACATGGCCGACGCCGAAGACCGCCACGGCCGCGGGCACGCCCAGCGGCTCGAGCAGCACCGTCACGCGGCCGCCACAGCACTGCCTGCCGTGCTCGGCGTCCCCGTGGGCGTTCAGCGCGATCCCGTGCTGCTCCGGTGTCGCCCGGCCCGACGCCAGCAGGTCCCGCGCGCGAGCGACGGCCGTGGCCTCGAGGTTGCCCCCGCCGATCGTGCCCCAGTGGTGGCCGGCCGCGACGACCATCTTGGCGCCGGCGACCTGCGGCGCATGCCCGTGCACGTCGATCAGCGTGACGAGGACACCGGGCTCCCGGCAGCCACGCAGGCGCTCGGCGGCCAGCAGCCAGTCCACGCCGATCACCCGACCTTCCGGGCGGCCGCCCGGGACGCCTCGATGGCCCAGAAGACGGCCTCCGGGGTCGAGGGGACGGGCAGCTCGACGCTGCGCCCCGGCGGGCCGAACGCCCCGACCGCCGATCGCAGCGCCTCCCGGACGCTGAAGGCGAGCATGAGCGGGGGCTCGCCGACGGCCTTGGACCCGTGCACCACCTCCTCCTCGGCCGCGTCCCGCATGAGTGCCACGTTGAGCACCTCGGGCAGCTCGCCGAGGCTGGGCAGCTTGTAGGTGCTCGCGGAGGCCGTGGTCAGCCAGCCGCGCCGGGGCCCATCGGTGGTGTCCCAGCGCAGGTCCTCGAGGGTCAGCCAGCCGATGCCCTGGGCCAGGGCGCCCTCGATCTGCCCGACGTCGATCTGGGGCGAGATGCTGCGGCCCACGTCGTGGACGATGTCCACGCGGAGCACGCGGTGCGCCCCGGTGAACCCGTCGACCTCGACCTCCGCGGCTGCGACTCCGTACGCGAAGTACTTGAACGGCTCCCCGCGCATCCGGGTCGCATCCCAGTGCAGGCCCTCGGTCCGGTGGAAGCCGGTCGCCGAGAGCGGGATCCGCTGCCGATGGGCCAGCTCGACGACCTCGGCGAACGGGATGGGGGCGGCATCCGAGCCGATCCCGTGCACCATTCCCTCGGTGAAGCGGATGTCGTGGGCCGCGACCGAGAGCCGCTCAGCGGCGACGGCCGCGAGCCGGTCGCGGATCTTCGCGCAGGCGTTGCGCACCGCCGCCCCGTTGAGGTCCGTGCCCGAGCTCGCGGCCGTCGCCGAGGTGTTGGGGACCTTGTCGGTCCGGGTGGGCGCCCACCGCACCGCCTCGAGCGGGACACCCAGCTCCGTCGCCGCGATCTGGCAGACCTTCGTGTGCAGGCCCTGGCCCATCTCCGTGCCCCCGTGGCTGAGCAGGACCGAGCCGTCCGTGTAGACGATCACCAGGGCGCCGGCCTGGTTCAGCGGCGTGTAGTTGAACGAGATCCCGAACTTGACAGGTGTAACGGCGAGCCCGCGCCGTCGGTCCGGATGCTGCTCGTTGAACCGCGCGACCTCGTCCCGGCGCCGATGGACGTCGGCCGTGGCATGGACCTCGCGCCACAGTGCCTCGAGCCGCTCGGCGTGCCGCACCGGCTGGGAGTAGGGGGTGCTCTGGCCCGGCCGGTAGAGGTTGCGCCGGCGAAGCTCCCCGGGTCGAGCCCGAGCTGCGGCGCGCACCGGCCGAGGATGTCCTCGATGACGAGCATCCCCTGCGGCCCGCCGAACCCACGGAAGGCCGTCTGTGAGGTCTTGTGGGTTCGGGCGATCCGGCCGTGGATCGAGATGTTCGGGATCCAGTAGGCGTTGTCGACGTGGCACATGGCCCGCGCCAGGACCGGCTCCGAGAGGTCCAGGCTCCAGCCACCGTCGGAGGTGAGCGTCACCTCGAGTGCCAGCAGGTGCCCATCGCCATCGAACCCGACCCGCCACGCTGCGTGGAACGGGTGGCGCTTGCCGCTCATGGCCAGGTCGAGGTGCCGGGGCAGCCGGAGCCGCACCGGGCGGCCGGTCAGCACGGCGCCGAGTGCCGCGACGGCTGCCAGCGGGTGCGACTGGCTCTCCTTGCCGCCGAAGGCGCCGCCCATTCGCACGCACTGCACGGTCACCGCGTTGCGCGGTCGCCCCAGCACGCGCGCCACGACCTCCTGGGTCTCCGACGGGTGCTGGGTGCTGCTGTGCACCAGGACCTGCCCAGCCTCGTCGACCAGGGCCAGCGATGCATGGGTCTCCAGGTAGAAGTGCTCCTGGGCTCCCGACTCGGTCTCCCCGCTGAACACGTGCGCGGCGGACTCGAAGCCGGCCGCCGGGTCGCCGCGCACGATGCTCGGCTGGTGGCCCTGGAAGCTGCCGGCGCCGATCGCCTCGCTGATGGTGACCACCGAGGGAAGCGGCTCGTAGTCGACCTCGACGGCACGCGCCCCGGCCTGGGCCGCCTCGAGGGACTCGCCCAGCACCCAGCAGACGGCCTGCCCGTGGAACATCACCTCGGTCGGGAAGAGCTCCTCGTCACCGCCCTCCCCCCGATCGCCTCGCCCGGCACGTCGCTGGCGGTGAGCACGCGCACGACACCGGGCAGCGCCAGCGCCCGCCCACCGCGCAGGGCGGTCACCCGGGCGTGCGTGTGCGGCGAGCGCACCGGCCAGGCGTGCAGCAGGCCCCGGTGGCGACCGGCGAGATCGTCGGTGAACATCGCCGCGCCCGTGACGTGCAGCGCGGCGCTCTCATGGGCCACGCTGCGCCCGACGGCGGGGCCGCCGCTCGCCTGCCCCGCCCACCCCGCGCTCACGTGGCCACCGCCTCGGGCTGGGTTTCTGCGAGCATCCGGCGCAGCGCCTGGCCCAGCATCGCCCGGCGGTAGGCCGCACTGGCCCTGTGGTCATCCATCGGCGTCCCCTCCGACGCGAGGACCTCGGCGGCCCGGTCCACCGTGGCGGCCTGCCACGGACGGCCCACCAGCACCTGCTCCGTGGCGAAGGCGCGGATGGGGGTGGCGGCGACGCCGCCCAGGCCGATCCGCGCGCGACGGACCAGGCCGCCATCCAGCTCGAGGGCCACCGCGACTGCCACGCTGGAGATGTCGTCGGTGTGCCGCTTGGTCACCTTCTGGAACATCGTGACCGGGGCCAGCGGTCGAGGCACCCGCACGGCGACGATCAGCTCGCCCGGCTGCAGCGCTGTCCTGCGGTATCCCGTGAAGAACTCGGCGACGTCGACGACCCGGCGCCCCGTGGGCGAGGCGAGGATCACCTGCGCGTCGAGGGCCAGCAGCACCGGTGCGCAGTCGCCGATCGGGGAGGCGGTCGCGAGGTTCCCGCCGATGGTCGCCGCGTTGCGGACCAGCCGCGAGGCGAACCGGGGCAGCATCGCTGCGAGCAGCGGGATCCGGTCGGAGACCAGCTGGCCGACCTCCGTCAGCGTCAGCGCCGCCCCGAGCGTGATGCCCTCCCCTGCCACGGCCGATCCGCGCAGCTCGGCGAGCTGGTCGACAGCCACCAGCAGGGGCGCCCGCGCCGAGCGCAGGTTGACCTCCACCCCCCAGTCGGTGCTCCCCGCGACGACGACCGCGGCGGGGTTGCCCGCCAGCAGGCCCAGGGCCTCGGCGAGGTCGGCCGGGCGGACCAGCTCGGCCCCCTCGGGGCCCCATCGGCCCGGCGCCGCAGCAGGCGCCGGGGCCTCGCGGCGCAGCACCATCGGATCCGCGCCATCCGGTGCACCCAGGGCCAGGGCTGCGTCGCGGATCGGCCGGTACCCGGTGCACCGGCACAGGTTGCCTGCCAGGGCGTCGAGGTCGAAGCCCTCGCCCGCGGCGCCGGGCCGCTGGCCCGAGGGGCCGTTGGGAGCACCGGCAGGTGCACCTCCATCGGGCTCGACGGGTCCTGCAGCCCGGCCCGGGCGGTAGTACTCGGCCGCCATGCTGCAGACGAAGCCGGGCGTGCAGTAGCCGCACTGGCTGCCGCCCCGCTCGGCGAGCTCGCGCTGGACCGGGTGCAGCGACTCCGGGGTGCCGATGCCCTCGACGGTGACGACCTCCTGCCCGTCGAGGGCCAGGGCCGGGATGAGGCAGGCGTTCATCGCGCTCCACACGGTCGGTTGCGCCGTCCCGGGTCGTGCGACCAGGATCGCGCAGGCGCCGCACTCACCCTCGGCGCACCCCTCCTTGGCCCCGGTCAGGCCCTGGCCGCGGATCCAGTCCAGGGCGCTGGTGTGCGACGCCGCGCCAGCCAGGGACGCCGGTCGACCGTTGAGCAGGACGCGACCGGGCCGACCCAACGGAACGGCGCCCATGCCTACCCCCTTCCCGCGGGCACACGGTAGCCAGCGCGGGGATCGCGTGTCCCGCGGCCGGCGGGGTTGCATGGGTGACCAGTGACAGCCAGCCCAGCACCGTCGCGGCCCTGCCCGGGCCGCGCCGGGGCCTACGCTGGCCCGATGCATCCGCAGCGGGGCCCGGCCGTGCTGATGGCCCTCGGCGGCGGGCTGGTCGTGGCGACCCAGACGCGGGTCAACGGGCAGTTCAGCCAGAGCGTGGGGAGCCCGACCGCAGCGGCGATGCTGTCGGCGGCCATGGGGCTGCTGATCGTCACGCCGATCGTGTGGCTGGCTCCGTCCCTGCGGGCGGGCGTGACGGGCATCCCGGCCGCGGTGCGCCGAGGGGACCTGCCGCGGTGGGCCATTCTGGCCGGCGCGCTGGGTGGGTTCTTCCTGTTCAGCCAGACGTTCGCAGTGCCGTCGCTGGGCGTGGCGGTGTACGCGGTGCTCGTCGTGGCCAGCATGACGACCGCCAGCCTCGCCGTCGATCGGATAGGGCTGGGCCCGGCGGGACCACAGGCGGTCTCGGCCCGCCGGGTGGGCGGCGCCGCCCTCGCGATCGTGGCCGCGCTGGTGGCCGCCGGACCCGGGCTGTCCCTGGGGTCGTTCGCCCTGGCTGCGGCGCTCGTCGCTGTTGCGGCGGGCACCGCAGGCGCGACCCAGTCGGCGATGCTCGGCCGGCTCGGGGTGGCCTCCGGGCAGCCGCTGGCGGCCGTGTGGGTCAACTTCGTCGGCGCCACGGCCACGCTGGCCGGGGTCGTCGCGATCGCCACCGCACGCGGAGCCAGCTGGCAGGTGCCCCCCGCCAGCTGGCATTGGCTCGGCGGCCCGCTCGGACTTGTCGTCGTCGTCACGATCGTCTGGACGGTCCCCCGCGCGGGGGTGCTGCTGGCCACCCTGGCGATGACGGCGGGTCAGCTGCTCGGCTCCGTGCTGTTGGACTGGCTGGCCCCGATCGCCGGGCGCGGTGTGGACCTCTGGTCCGTGCTCGGGACCGTCCTGCTGATGGGTGCGGTCACCCTCGCCTCCGGCGTCGGCCACCGCGACCGGGCGACACCCACCCGAGGCCAGTGAACAGCCCCCGGCGCACCCCCGCCCGGGGCCGTGGGGCCGGCCGCGAGGCGAGCCCCACGGAACGGATCAGCCGACGTCGAACTCCGGCTCCGGCGCGGTCCCGCCGAGCCGGGCCGGGTGCCACCACTGGCCCGCGCCGTCGGCGGGGTACGCCGCCCGGGCCTGGCCGACCAGGTCGATGACAGCGGACCGCAGCCGGGCCGTGGCCTGATCGGGGTCACCGGACGCATCGACCGGCGCCCCCACGTGGATCTCGATCGGCACGCCGAACTGCAGCATGCTCGACCGGGAGTCGTAGCTGTAGAGGCGCTGGGTGCCCCAGATCGCCAGCGGCACGAGCGGTACGCCCGCCTCATCGGCCATCCGCACCGCGCCGGTCTTGAACGCCTTCGGCTCCAGCGAGCGGCTCATGGTGGCCTCCGGGAACACCCCGACCGCCTCCCCCGCACGCAGGGCATCGACGGCGTGCGAGTAGCTCGAGGCGCCCGCCGTCCGGTCCACCGGGATGTGCTTCATGCCGCGCATCAACGGTCCTGACACCGGGTTGCGGAACACGGACTCCTTGGCCATGAACCGCACGAGCCGTCCGGACGGGCGGGCAGCGAACCCCACGAAGATGAAGTCCAGGTAGCTGACGTGGTTGCTGGCGAGGACGACTCCCCCGGAGCGCGGGATGTTCTCGGCGCCGGTGACGCGGATCTTCAGCCGCAGCCCGGCGAACATCAGGTACCCGGCGCCGAGCGCCGGCGGGTACACGAACTCGACCATCCCCTCAGGCTAGGGGTCCGAGGGCGTCGACGCGCGGGCCGTCGGCCCAACCCCGTGCCCGGGACCCCGGGTCGCTGCGCGCGGGGGGCGCCGACGCCCCTCGGCTCCCGGCTGTGATCCGTGTGACGAATGGCCCTATCCACGGCGAATGCGTGCTTCCCAGAATGGGGTGACGAGGCCTTCCGAGGGGAGGTGCCCTGGTGAGCGCTCGCGACTTCCTGGAGCGGCTGCGCCCCAGTGCCACCCCGGGCGCCCCCTCCAACGCCGGCGTGCCGGCCGATCGCGTGGCGGAGCGGTCCGCCGAGCTGGAGGCACTGCTGTCCCTGCTCGAACCGGTCGAGCGCGAGGCCGAGCGCACCCGGTCCGCCGCCGCCACCGAGGCCGCACGCCGTCGCGACGTGGCCGAGGAGCAGGCACGCACGCTGCTCGCGGAGGCGCAGCGGCGGGCGCAGGCGGAGCGGTCGACCGCGGCGGCCTCGGCGCATGCGGCTCGGGCGGGAGGAGAGCGGGCTGATCATGCAGCGGGCGCAGCAGGAGGCAGCCGAGGCTCACGGAGCTCGCCCGGGCCCGTCAGCCCGACCTGGTCGAGCGGGTGGTCGACCGGGCACGAACGGAGGTCGCCTCGCTCACCGGGAGTTCACCGTGAGCGCCGGTTGGGTGGCCGCCAGCGTCCGGGCGCGGGCCATGGCACAGCGCCGGGTCGGCGTGGCCGCAGCACGCAGCCTGGCGGGACAGCCCACCTTCGAGGCTGCGCTCGAGGCCCTGGCGGAGTCCCCCTACGGCCGGGACGTGCGGGTCGGCAGCACGCTGTCCGAGGCCCAGCGTGCGGTGGCGGCGACGCTCCTGTGGCACATCCGCGTCCTGGCCGGCTGGGTCCCGCGAGGGGATTCCAGGGTGCTGCGCGTCCTGGCCGGCGGGTTCGAGGTTGCCAACGTCGACGAGCGCCTGCGCGAGGTCACGGGCGGCTCGTCCGATCCCCCGTTCCGCCTGGGCGGCCTGGCCACGGCGTGGCCGGTGCTGGCCGAGGCGACCTCGGCCGTCGACCTGCGCGAGCGGCTCGGGCGATCCGTGTGGGGCGATCCCGGGGCCGACGCACCGGATGCGATCCGCCTCGGGATGCGCCTGTCGTGGGCCTCGCGGGTGGCCGGGAACGTCCCGGCGGCGCGGGCGTGGGCGGCGGGAGCAGCCGCGCTGGTCGTGGCCCGCGCGCTGCTGCTCGACGCAGCCCGGATCCCCGCCGCCACCGCCCTGGCCGCAACCCCCCTGTTGGGTTCCCGCTGGCCGGGGGCGACCAGCCTCGCAGCGCTGCGCACGGGCCTGCCGCCGGACGCCCGCTGGGCGCTGTCCCCCATCGACGATCCGGCCGACCTCTGGCGCGCGGAGGCTGCCTGGTGGGCACGGCTGAGCAGCGACGGCTTCGCCCTGCTGCGCCGCCCGGTGACCACGTCCGAGCCGGTCCTGGGCGCGGTGGCCGTGCTCGGCGCGGATGCCTGGCGCGTGCGCGCTGCCCTGGAGGTGGCCGCCCGGGGCGGCGCCTCGGCTCCTGCAGCGATGGAGGCCTTCGATGCCGTGGCGTGAGTCGATCGAGCCGGTCCGGATGAGCCGGGTGGCCATCCTGGCCCCGGCCGAGAACCTGCGCGACGTCCTGGTGGAGGTGGCCGGGCGCGGCACCACCGAGCTGGAGGTCGCTGCGGAGGCCGGCGCTGGCCCGGCCACGCGCACGTTGGCGCGCGTGGCCCTCGCGGAGGGTGCCGAGCCACACCTGGCCCGATCCGCGCCCGACCTCGACGCCCTCGCCGCTGCCGGGCGGGCCGACCTGATCGCCGGCGAGGCCCAGCTCGAGGAGCGCTGCGCCGCCGCGGTGTCCCGGGGCAGCGTGGCCGGGGTCCTCGGCTGGGCGCCGACCGAGGACGTGCCCGGGCTCGTCGAGGCGCTGTCGCCGTATGGCGGCGCCGTCGTGCCGCTGGCCACCCCACGGGGCGTCGACCCCCCGTCGCTGCTGCACTCGAAGGGCCGGCTGAACCGGTCGCTCGCGCCCCTGGTCGACACCTACGCGACCGTCCCGTACGACGACCTCGACCCGACCGTCGTCGCCGGCGCTGGCGTTCGTGGTGATGTTCGGGATGATGTTCGCCGACGCCGGGCACGGCCTGCTCCTGCTGGCCGGCGGCCTGCTGCTGCGAGCGGGCCGGCTCGGGCCGCTGTCCGGGCTGCACCGGGTCTGGCCGTTCGTCGTCGGCTCCGCAGTGATGGCGATCGTCTTCGGCGTCCTCTTCGGCGAGTTCTTCGGCCCGACCGGCGTGCTTCCGGTGCTGTGGGTCAAGCCGCTGGAGGACCCGATCCTGCTGCTCGAGGTCGCCATCGGCGTGGGCGCCTGCCTGCTGGCCGGCGCCTACGTGCTCGGGCACGGTGAACCGGTGGCGCGAGGGCGGCTGGCGCCTCGCCCTGGTGTCGACCTCCGGGGTCGCGGGCATCGTCGTGTTCCTGTCGCTGGGCCTGCTCGCGCTCGGGGCCTTCACCGGTCGCGGGTGGCTGCTGGTCGCCGGCGGCCTCGTCGGCGTCGGTGGCCTGGTGCTGGCCTACGTCGGGCTGCTCGCCGCCTCCGGCGGCGGTGGTGCCGGCGCCGCACAGGCCGGCGTCGAGCTGTTCGACGGGGTCATCCGGCTGGGCACCAACGTGGTCTCCTTCGCCCGGCTGGCCGCATTCGGGCTGGCCCACGCCGCCCTCGGTGCGGTCGTCTGGCACGGCACGACCGGCCTGTGGGCCGCCGGCGGGCTCGCGCTGCTGGCCGCCGTCGCCCTGTTCGTCGTCGGCAACGCGCTGACCTTCACCCTCGAGGGCGTCGTCGCCGGCGTCCAGGCCCTGCGCCTGGAGTACTACGAGCTGTTCTCACGGGTCTTCGTCTCCGAGGGCCGGCCGTTCCGGCCCTGGTCCATCCCCACCACCGAGGAGCGTGTGCCGTGACCGTCTGGCTGATCTGCCTGCCCGTGCTCGTCGTCGTCGCGATGGCCACGCGGGTGGCCCTGCGCTCCCGGGTCGCGGCGCCCTGCGCGCGATCCTCGCGCTCAACGCGCTGCTGGCCCTGGTCGCCGTCGGCGTGCTGGCCCTGGCCGCCAACGCCGACCCGGTGACGGCGCAGGGCTCGGCGGCTGCCGTGGCGGCCGATGCGCGACGACCGACCTCCAACTGGGCGGCCCTGCTCGGCGCGTCGATCGCCGTGGCCGGGTCGTCGATCGGCGCCGCGATCGCCGTGGCCTACACCGGGGCGGCTGCCCTGGCCACCATGAGCGAGCGGCCCGAGCTGTTCGGCCGGGCCATGGTCATCGTCGGCCTGGCCGAGGGCATCGCCATCTACGGCCTGATCGTGGCGATCATCCTGATCGGGAACGCCTGACATGGGCCGCGTCGCCGCCATCGGCGAGGCCGCAGCGGGTCCAGGGCCTGGCCCTGGCCGGCGTCCTGGTCGCTGCCCGGCGAGCAGCCCGACGAGGTCCGCGACCGCTGGGCCGCGCCTGCCCGCGGACGTGGAGGTCGTGATCCTCACCCCGAGGGCCCGGGCGCGCCCTGGGCGACGGTCCCGGCCGGGCCGCTCACGGTGGTGATGCCGCCGTGACGCCGGCCACCGCCCTGGGACCGGGCCACCGCTCGAGCCGCTCGTGCGCGCCCTGCGCGAGCGCGCCGACCGCGACGCCGCCGAGCTGCTGGCCGCGAGCCGATGCCGACGCGGCCGCGACCCTCGCCGATGCGCGGGCCCGCGCCGAGCGAGGTGCTGGCGAAGGCCCGCGATGCCGGGCGAGCGGGAGGCCGCGACGCTGCCTGGCCGCGGAGCGCTCGCGCGCCGAGCGGGAGGCCCGGGCGGTCCTGCTGGCCGCCCAGCAGGGCGCGTACGAGGATGCTCGGGCGGCCGTGCGCGCCGCGGTCTGCCGGCTGCGGGACGACCCGGACTACCCGCCTGCTTGTCGACGCGCTGCGCGACCGCGCCCGGCGCGAGCTCGGGCCGGGCGCGACGACGGCCGAGCTCCCCGGCGGGGGCATCGAGGCTCGGGCCGGGGGGCGCCGGGTGGAGTACAGCCTCGACGGGCTGGCCGATGACCTCCTCGAGCGGGTGGGCGGCGGACCTGGCGGAGCTCTGGGCGCCATGACCGGCACCGATCAGGTGGCGGCCGGGGCGACCGGGCGGGTCGCGCGGGTCAGCGGGCCGCTGGTCGAGGTCGAGGGGCTGGCCGACGTCGCGATGTCCGAGCTCGTCGAGCTCGGGGCGCTGCGCCTGCCCGGCGAGGTGGTGTCCATCACCGACGGGATCGCCACCGTCCAGGCCTACGAGTACACCGGGGGCCTGGCGCCCGGGGACGCCACCGACCGCGCTGGGAGAGCCGCTGTCGGCCTCGTTGGGCCCGGGCCTGCTCGGCGGGATGTTCGACGGTCTGCTGCGCCCGCTGCGGGGCGCCGGCACGTGGCTGGCCGCCGGCGCAGCGATCCGTGCTGGATCCGCGCACCTGGCCGTTCGAGCCCGCGGTCGCACCCGGCGACCAGCTGGCCCCCGGCGACACGGTCGGCACGGTCGGCACCGGCTCGGCCCTCACGCTGCGCGTGCTCGTGCCGCCCGGGGTCCGGGGAGCCGTCGAGCGCATCGCGGCAGCCGGCGAGTACCCCGGGGACGCGCAGGTGGCCGTCGTGGGCGGCACGTCACTGGGGCTGACCCAGCGCTGGCCGGTGCGCCGGGCCCGCCCCCACCGCGGGCGCCTGGACGGCGGCCGACCGCTGGTGACCGGGCAGCGGGTGCTCGACCTGCTGTACCCGGTGGCACTGGGCAGCACGGCGGCCGTCCCCGGCGGCTTCGGGACCGGCAAGACCGTCCTGCTGCAGCAGGTGGCCAAGTGGTGCACCGCCGACGTGATCGTCTACGTCGGCTGCGGCGAGCGGGGCAACGAGATGGCCGACGTGGTCGCCGAACTGGCCGAGCTGGTGGACCCGCGCACGGGGGGCCGGCTGGCCCAGCGGACCGTCGTCATCGCCAACACGTCGAACATGCCGATGATGGCCCGCGAGGCCAGCGTCTACACCGGCATGACCGTGGCCGAGTACTTCCGCGACATGGGGCTGCACGCGGTCGTCATCGCCGACTCCACGTCCCGGTGGGCCGAGGCGCTGCGCGAGTTCGCCTCCCGCTCGGGCGCGTTGCCCGCCGAGGAGGGCTACCCGGCCAGCCTCGGCTCGGCGCTGGCCGCCTTCTACGAGCGGGCCGGTCATGTCGCAGACGCTCGGCGGGCTGCGCGGCTCGGTGACCGTGATCGGCGCCGTCTCCCCGCCCGGAGGCGACGTGACCGAGCCGGTGACCGCCAACACCGAGCGGTTCGTGCGCAGCGTCTGGTCGCTGGACCGCGACCTTGCCTACGCCCGCCACTACCCGGCCGTCTCGTGGTCGGCGTCGTTCTCCCGGGACGCCGCACCGGTCGGGTCGTGGCACGCCACCCAGGGCGACCCGGACTGGGTGCAGCGTCGGGGCCGGGTGCTGTCGCTGGTGGCCGACGCCGACCGGCTCACCGCGCTCGCCGACCTCGTCGGCGTGGGCTCGCTGCCCGGCTCCGAGCGCATGGTCATGCTGACCGGCCGGCTGGTGCGCGAGGCGGTGCTGCAGCAGAGCGCCCTGTCGGCCAACGACGCGATGTGCTCACCGGGGAAGGGCGCGGCCCTCGTCGACGCGGTGCTCGCCGTGCACGACCGGTGCCTGGCCCTGGTCGACCGGGGCGCGCTGGCCTCGGTCATCGAGGAGGTCGACTGGGGTCCCGCTCGTCCGGGCCCGGGACGAGACCGGCCCCGATGACGTCGACGGCGTCCGGCAGCGACGCGACGTCGTCCTGGCCGCCCTTGACGCGCTGGACCACGCGGGACGGGGCGGGCCATGAGCCGCTGGGGAGCGCTGGAGTACCGCGGCATCACCGAGCTGCGCGGGCCGCTGCTCGTGGTGACCGGCGTGCGCGGGGTCGGCTGGGACGAGTACGTCACGGTGCACACCGACCGACGGGCCCGACCGGCACGGCGTCGTCCTGGAGGTCGACCGCGAGCTGGCCGTGGTCCAGGTGCTCGAGGGGACCGAGGGCCTCGACCCGAAGCGCACGCGCGTGCGCTTCGAGGGCGCCCCGCTGCGGGTGCCCGTCGGCGCGGCGTGGCTGGGCCGGGTGTGCAACGGCCGGGGCGCCCCCCTCGACGGCGGGCCGCCGATCCGCGGGACAGCCACTGCCGCGACGACCGGCGCGCCGATGAACCCGCTGGAGCGCGAGCCGCCGGCCGACCCGGTCCTCACCGGCATCTCGGCCATCGACGGCCTGGCCACGCTGGTGCGCGGCCAGAAGCTGCCGATCTTCTCGGTCGCCGGCCTGCCCCACCTGGAGCTGGCCACCCAGATCGCCGCGCAGGCCCACGTCGGCGGCGAGCCGTTCTGCGTCGTGTTCGCCGCGATGGGCCTGACCCACGCGGATGCGGCCGCGGTCCGCGACGGCCTGGAGGAGCGATCGCGCGCCGGCGAGCTGGTCCTGCTGGTCAACACCGCCGACGACCCCGTCATCGAGCGGATCCTCACCCCCCGGATCGCCCTGACCGTCGCCGAGCACCTGGCCTTCTCCCTGGGCCGGCACGTGCTGGTCGTCATGGCCGACATGACCAGCTACGGCGAGGCGCTGCGCGAGGTGTCCGCCGCCCGCGGCGAGATCCCCGCGCGACGGGCCTACCCGGGCTACCTCTACAGCGACCTGGCCTCCCTGTACGAGCGCTGCGGCCGGGTGCGCGGGCGTCCCGGGCTCGGTGACCATCCTGCCGGTGCTCACGATGCCGGCCGGTGACATCACGCATCCCGCTGCCCGACCTCACCGGCTACATCACCGAGGGCCAGCTCGTGCTGTCGCCGGACCTGCACGCGCGGGGGGTCTACCCGCCGATGGACCCCCTGCAGTCGCTGTCGCGGCTGATGCGCAAGGGCGCCGGGCCGGGACGCACCCGCGACGACCACCTCGACCTCGCCGCCCAGCTGCTGGCGGCACTGGCCCGGGCCCGGCAGGTCCGCGAGCTGGCCGACCTCGTCGGGCCCGAGACGCTCAGCGGGACCGACCGGCGGTACCTGGCCTTCGAGGCCGCGTTCGAGCAGCGGCTGCTCGATCAGGGCACGAGCGAGGACCGGCCGCTGGACCGCACCCTCGACCTGGCCTGGGACGTCCTGGGCGAGCTGCCCCGCCGGGAGCTGACGATGCTGCCCCGGCGCTGATCTGGCCGCCACGGCGCGCGGGCGCAACGGAGGGGGCCGGCTCGATGACGACGAGGCTGCGCGGACTGCCACCCGGCCGGGCGGGCATGACGTGGCTGGCGCGGCGGCGCGACGTGGCCGCCCGGGGCGGCGACCTGCTCGAGCGCAAGCTGCGGATCCTGCTGCGCCGAGGAGCAGGACTACGCGCTGCGGGCCGAGCGGACGGCGGCGGAGTGGGAGCCGGCGTGCGCGGAGCCTGGAGCGGTGGATGCTGCGATCGGCCCTGCTCAGCGGCGAGCGGGCGGTCCGGCTGGCCAGCGACGGCGCGGACGCGGTCGCCGAGATCGACTGGCGGCTGACCATGGGGGTGCGCTACCCGGCGGACGGCGACCTGCGCGCTGCCCGCGCAGCCGGGCGGGTTCCGCCCGGACAACACCGCACTGCGTCCACGCGCGCCGCCGCCGCGCGAGCGCCGTCCGGCGCGGCGTGGACCACGCGGTGGCGACGGCGGCCCTGGACGCGATCCGCGCCGAGATCGCCTCCACGCGGCGCCAGCTGCGCGCCCTGCGAGCAGCGCTGGATCCCGCGGCTGGAGGCCGCCCGCGCGCACCTCGTGATCGCCGCTCGACGACCTGGAGCACGACGAGCACGTCCGGCTGCGCTGGGCAGCCGATCCCGCCGCACGGGAAGGGCCCGGCGATGACCAGAATCCTCGTGGCCGTCAACGACTCCCCCGCCGGGCTGGCCGCCGCCCGGACCGCGATCCGGCTGGCGGCCGAGACCCGGGGGACGGTGCTCGCCGTCCACGTGGTCGGCCAGTACGCCGTGCACCACACCGTCGGCGGGCCCGCACCGGAGGGCTCCGACCACCGCAGCGGGGCAGTGCTGACCTACGTCGAGGAGCTGGCAGCGCGGGATGGCGGTCGAGCTGGCGCCGTCCTGCTGCCCGGCGTCCCGGCCCGCGTCATCCTCGACCAGGCGGCGGCCTGGGGCGCGGAGATGATCGTCCTGGGCAGGTCCGGGGTCCGGCACGTGGGCCAGCCGTTCGTCGGCTCCCAGGTGCTGCACGTCATCGAGTTCGCCGAGGTCCCGGTCCTGGTGGTCCCCGCGGCCTGACGTCGACCGGGGCCCCGATCCGGCGCGCCCGCGATCGGGCCCCCGATCCGGCGCGCCCGCGGCCCGCCCGCGGCCGTCAGGCGACCTGCGCGCTGAGCACCGCCACGCTGTGGCCGGGCATCCCGACGGCCCCGGCGGCGAGGGTGGGCGGCTCCCAGGCCAACAGGACCCCCCGGTGCCCGGCGCCCGCGAGGGGCACGTCGCGCCGTTCGGCCGCGAGGTTGACGACGACGGCCACCGCCCCCCGGTGCACGATGAACCACGTCGGGTCTGCCGGGTCGGACTCCACGGACGTCGCCGATGCGGTCGTCCGAGGCGAGGTCGGGGACTCGCGCGCGCAGGGCGATCAGCGCTCGATGGAACTCCAGCATCCGGGCATGTCGGGGCCGGCTGGGCTCGGACCAGTCCAGCCGGCTGGCCTCGAACGTCGACAGGGCCTGCGGATCGGGCACCACGACCGGGCCGCCGTAGAGGTCCTCCCAGCCGTGCGTCCCGAACTCACGGCTGCGGCCCATGCGCACGGCCTCGCCCATGTCGGGGTCGGCGAAGTCGGTGAAGAACTGGAACGGCGTGCGCGCCCCCCACTCCTCGCCCATGAACAGCATGGGCGTGAACGGGCTGGTCAGCACGACGGCCGCCTCGATCGCCAGCTGGCCGTCGGACAGCACCCGGCTCGGGCGGTCGCCGAGCGCGCGGTTGCCCACCTGGTCGTGGTTCTGGGCGCAGACGACGAAGCTGTGGCCGCCCACCTCGGACGGCACCGGGGCACCCCAGGGGACCTTGCGGAACGTGGAGTGGCCACCGTCGTGGACGAACACCCCGGTGAGGGCCCTGTCGAGCACGTCGATGCTGCCGAAGTCCACGTAGTACCCGTGCCGCTCGCCCGTGAGCAGGGTGTGCAGGGCGTGGTGGACGTCGTCGGCCCACTGGGCCGTCATCCCCAGGCCGCCCTGCGCCCGGGGCAGGACCACGCGCGGCTGGTTGAGGTCGGACTCGGCGACCAGCGACAGCGGCCGGCCCAGGTCGGCGGCCAGGGCCTCGGTCCGGGCCGACAGCTCGGCGAGCACGTGAACCTCGGAGTCGTCGACCAGCGCGTGGATCGCGTCCAGGCGCAGGGCATCGATGCCGAATTCGGTGAACCAGCGCAGCGCGTTGTCGATGATGAACGCGCGCACCGGACCGGCGTCGGGTCCGTCGAGGTTGACCGCCTCGCCCCACATGGTCTGGCTGCTGAAGTACGGCCCGAACCTGCCCAGGTAGTTGCCCACCGCGCCCAGGTGGTTGTAGACGACGTCCAGGCACACCGCGAGCCCGCGCCTGTGCGCGGCGGCGACGAACCGCTGCAGCGCGGCAGGCCCGCCGTAGGCCTCGTGCACGGCGTACAGGCCCACACCGTCGTAGCCCCACCCGCGGTCACCGTCGAAGGCGGCCAGCGGCATCAGCTCGACCATCCCGATGCCCAGCGCCGCGAGGTGGTCGAGGCCGTCGATCGCGGAGTCGAGGGTGCCGCCCGGGGTGAACGTGCCCACGTGCAGCTCGTAGTGGACGGCTCCCCGCGCGTCGCGGCCGGCCCATCCCTCGGGCCAGGCGAAGGCCGCGGCGTCGAACCTGCGCGACGGCCCGTGGACGCCGGCGGGCTGCCAGGGGCTGCGCGGGTCCGGCAGCGGCGTGCCGCCGTCGAGGCTGAACGCGTAGTCGGTGCCTGCAGGCAGGGCCGGCCCGGTCCACCAGCCGTCCGCGCCCGGCCGCATCGGCAGCCGGCGGCCCGCGCCCGGCAGGACGAGGTCCACGGCACCGGCGTTCGGAGCCCAGACGGTCACGCCGTCGGCAGCCACCATCAGCCGACCCGCTCCTCGGTGCCCCCCTCGACCGGCGGGACGTCGACCAGCTCGAGCAGGGCCACGGGCCGCTTGCGCAGCAGGGGTGCCAGTTCCTGCGCTCCCCCCTCGATCAGCTCGCCGCTGGAGGACAGGAGGTTCCGCCACCGGCCTTCGGGGAGCACGACGGTGTGCTCGTCCCAGCCGCTGTGGCCCTGCCGGGAGGCGCCGAGCCGGCTCACCAGGGTGATCGCCCGCGGCTGGCCCAGCTCGGTCCGCGCGAATGCCACCGCATGCCCGGTCGAGGTGGGCAGCGGCTTGTAGCCGGCGTCCGCCCCGACGAATGCGCCGGGATGGGCCCGGCGCAGCCGGAGCGCAGCCGCAGTCAGGGCCAGCTTCTCGTCGGGCACGTCAGATGGGATCGCCCCCGCGTCGAGCCGGCGCAGGCGCGCGGCCAGGGCCTCGGCATCGACGGGTCCGCGGTTGTCGGGGTCCACCAGCGCGACGCCCAGGCTCTCGGTGCCCTGGTAGACGTCGGCCACGCCGGGCAGCGTCAGCTGGACCAGCTTGGTCCCCAGGACCGTTGCGCGCACGGCCGCAGCGGTCCGCTTGAGCCATCCCTCGAACGCCTCGGCGACCTCGGGATCGGTGACGAGGTGGGTCGCATACCCGGTCAGCTCCTCCTCGGCGACGAGGTCCGGCGACTGCCAGGACGTCCAGGTCTTGGCCTCCCGGCTGGCCTTCGTGAGGTAGGCGGACAGCCGATCGGCGGCCAGCGGCCCGTCGTCGGTCCAGGTGCCCGCCAGGGTCTGCCAGAGCAGGTTCTCGGCGCGCCCGTCCAGGCCCGGGGGGCGGGCCTCCGCGGTCAGCTCGCGCAGGCGCCCGACCAGCTCCACCCAGTCGTCGGCGAACTCGCTGAGCACGCTGATGCGCGCCCGCACGTCCTCGCCCCGCTTGGCGTCGTGGGTGGATCCGGCGGTCATCGTCGCCGGGATGGAGGTCTGGGCGTACCGGGCCCAGGCGTGGAGCTCGTCGGGCATGATCCCGAACGCCTGGGGCGACCCCCCGACCTCGCAGAGGCTGACCAGGTGGGTCCAGCGGTAGAACGCGGTGTCCTCCACGCCCTTGGCCATCACTGCCCCGCACACCTGCTGGAAGCGGACCATCACCTCGGCCCGATTCGGCTCGCTCGTGCGCCCGGCGCTGCCGGCCTCACGGCCGAGCAGGAGGTCCACCACGACCTTCAGCGTCTCGTGGCGGCCCTCGTCCAGCTCGGCCCGGGCCCGCTCGGCGGCGGCGGCCATGACCCGCTCGCTCATCGGGCTGGGCGGCTCGCCGGGCACGACATAGGCCCGGTACCGGTCGAAGGCCACCAGCAGCTCCAGGACGCAGTCGCGCAGGGCGCGCGAGGTGTGGTCGCGCAGCCGGACGTCGGCGTCGCAGATGTCGGCCAGCAGGTTCGTCAGGCGCTCCACCTCGGCGTACAGCGGCCCGGTGACCACCTGGCGCTTGGCCTGCTCGACCAGCGTCTCGAGGTCGCCGCGGACGTCGCCGGTCAGGCGCTGCATCAGCTTGCCGAGGGGGCGGCCCCCCGACGGCTCGACGAACAGGGCCTGGACCCGCCACATCGCGTCGTAGCCGGTGGTCCCGGCCACGGGCCAGTCGGCGCTGATCTCCTCCTCCGGCTCGAGGATCTTCTCGGCGGCGATCCACGCACCACCGGTCGCCTCGGACAGCCGCTCGAAGTAGCGGCGAGGGTCGGCCAGGCCATCCGGGTGGTCGATGCGGAAGCCGTCGATGTGACCGGCGTCGAACAGCTCGAGCAGCAGGGCGTGGGTGGCGTCGAACACCTCGTCGACCTCGACGCGGATCGCGGCCAGGGTGCCGACGTCGAAGAACCGCCGGTAGTTCAGCTCCTCGTCCGCCACGCGCCAGTGGGCCAGGCGGTAGGGCTGCCGGTCGACGAGCTCCGCCAGGGCCAGGGACTCGGTGCCGGGCCGAACCGGCAGCACGTGCTCGTAGTAGCGCAGGACGGTCTGCGGCTGCTCGCCGTGGCCCGGGATGACCATCTGCTCGAGGGCGAGGTCGCCGGCACCGAGGACCTCGCCGATCCGGGCCCCGAGGATGGGCATCAGGATGCGCGCGTTCGACGCACCCCAGTCGACGTCGAACCACGTGGAGAACGGCGAGTCGATCCCCTCGGCCAGGACCGACCAGAGGGCACGGTTGTGGTAGGCCGGCGTCGGGACGGCCATGTGGTTCGGCACGACGTCGACGATGACCCCGAGCCCCCGGCCATGGGCCTGGCCCGCGAGGCGCTCGAATGCCTCGCGACCGCCCATGACCCGGCTGATCCGGGTGTGGTCGACCACGTCGTAGCCGTGGGTCGAGCCCGGGGCGGCCTCGAGGATCGGCGACAGGTACAGGTCGGTGACGCCCAGCTCGACGTAGTAGTCCAGCCGGGCGCGCACGTCGTCGAACGAGAGCTCCGGGCCCAGTTGGAGCCGGTAGGTCGAGGTCGGCAGGCGCCTGCCGGGCCCGGGCAGGTTGCGCGAGCCCATCAGGCCTCCAGCGAGGGCCGGGACAGGACCACGACGCTGTGCGCCTCCAGGGCCAGCGCGGCGCCGGCCAGCGCCCGAGCGCCGGGCTTGAGCCGCTCGTCGGTGTCCAGCAGGACCGACCACCTCGCGCCGTAGTCAGCCGGGGGCAGGAGGAACGTCAGCGGGCTGGCGTCGGCGTTGAGCAGGATGAGCAGGGAGTCGTCGATGATGCGCTGGCCGCGGGAGTCCGGCTCGAAGATCTTGTCGCCGTTCAGGAACACCATCAGGGATCGCGCGAACGAGTGGTTCCAGTCCTCGTCGGTCATGTGCCCGGCGTCGGGCGTGAACCAGGCGATGTCGCCGAGCTCGGACTCCCCGCCGTGCCAGGCCGCCCCGCGGAAGAAGCGCCGCCGGCGCAGCGTCGCGTGGTCCTTGCGCATCTGGACCACCGTCCGCGCGAACTCCAGGTGGGCCTCGTCGGCGCGCGACAGCTCCCAGTCGACCCAGGTGACCTCGTTGTCCTGGCAGTAGCCGTTGTTGTTGCCCTGCTGTGTCCTGCCCAGCTCGTCGCCGTGGGAGATCATCGGCACGCCCTGCGAGAGCATCAGCGTGGCCAGGAAGTTCCGGCGCTGGCGGTTGCGCAGGCGCTGCGACCGCGCGGTTCCTCGTCGGCCCCTCCGCCCCGCAGTTCCAGGACCGGTTGTGGCTCTCGCCGTCCGCGTTGCCCTCACCGTTGGCGTCGTTGCGCTTCTCGTTGTACGACACCAGGTCGGCCAGCGTGAAGCCGTCGTGCGCGGTGACGAAGTTGATCGAGGCGATGGGGCGGCGCCCGGAGTGGCCGTAGAGGTCCGAGGAGCCCGTGATCCGGCTGGCGAACTCGGCGAGCGTGGCGGGCTCGCCCCGCCAGTAGTCGCGCACCGTGTCGCGGTAGCGGCCGTTCCACTCGGTCCACAGCGGGGGGAACTCGCCCACCTGGTAGCCGCCCTCGCCGACGTCCCACGGCTCGGCGATGATCTTGGCCTGGCTGATGATGGGGTCCTGGTGGACCAGGTCGAAGAAGGCCGAGAGCCGGTCAACCTCGTGGAACTGGCGGGCAAGCGTGGCGGCGAGGTCGAAGCGGAACCCGTCGACGTGCATCTCGGTGACCCAGTAGCGCAGCGAGTCCATGATCAGCTGCAGCACGTGCGGGCTGCGCATGAGCAGCGAGTTCCCGGTGCCGGTGGTGTCGAAGTAGTGCGATTGGTCGCCGTCCACGAGCCGGTAGTACGAGGGGTTGTCGATGCCGCGGAACGACAGGGTCGGTCCGAGGTGGTTGCCCTCGGCCGTGTGGTTGTAGACCACGTCGAGGATGACCTCGATGTTGGCGGCGTGCAGGGCCTTGACCAGGGACTTGAACTCCGCCACCTGCTCGCCGCGCGAGCCCACCGACGAGTACGCGTTGTGCGGGGCGAAGAAGCCGATCGTGTTGTAGCCCCAGTAGTTGCTCAGGCCCTTGCCCTGCAGGCTCGGGTCGTTGACGAACTGGTGCACCGGCATCAGCTCGACCGCGGTGACGCCCAGGTCGCTCAGGTGCGCGATGACCGCCGGGTGGGCCATGCCCGCGTAGGTGCCGCGGATCTCGTCGGGCACCTCCGGGTGCAGCTGGGTCATGCCCTTGACGTGGGCCTCGTAGATGACGCTGTCGTGGTACTCGTGCTTCGGCGGGCGGTCATGGGCCCAGTCGAAGTACGGGTTGATGACGACGGCCTTCATGGTGTGCGCCGCCGAGTCGTCGACATTGCGCTCGTCCTCCGCGCCGAACCTGTACGAGAACAGCGCGGGGTCGCCGTCGACCTGTCCGTCGATGGCCTTGGCGTAGGGATCGAGCAGCAGCTTCGACGGGTCGCAGCGCAGGCCGGCCGCCGGGTCGTAGGGACCGTGCACGCGGTAGCCGTAGCGCTGGCCGGGCATCACCGACGGCAGGTAGACGTGCCAGACATGGGCGTCGGACTCCTCCACCTCGACCCTGGTCTCGACGTCGTCGTCATCGAAGAGGCACAGCTCCACACGGTCCGCGACACTGCTGAAGAGGGCGAAGTTCGTGCCGCTGCCGTCGTACGTCGCACCGAGCGGGTACGGGTGGCCTGGCCAGATCTGCATTCGCCAATGATCCCATGGTCGTCGGCGGGAGCCGGTTCCGTCGCTGCGTCGGACTCCGCTCGGACCCCGCTCGGACCCCGCTCGCGAGCCTCAGCGAAGCGTGTCCAGGGCGGCCAGGACGCGCTCCGGCTCGGTGTCCGGATTGACGAACGCGAGCCTCAGGGCGGTGCGGCCGCGCCACTGCGTGGGCACGCACAGGATGGCGCCCTCGATGGCTGCCCGGTGCGACCATGCCTGGTAGTCCGCCGGCTCCCAGCCGGGTCGATCGAACAGCACCACGGAGAGCTCGGGCTGCCGCAGCAGCCGCAGGTGCGGCCGCACGGCGATGCCCGCAGCCACCTCCCGGGCGATCGCCAGGGTGGTCTCCACCGCGGTCCGGTACTCGTCCGTTCCGTGCACGGCCAGGGAGAACCAGAACGGCAGGCCGCGGGCGCGCCGGGTCAGGTGCGGGGCGAGGTCGGCCGGGTTCCACGCCTCGCGGTCGATCAGGTCCAGGTAGCTGGCGTGCTGGGAGTGGGCGGCCCGCGCCGTGCTGGGATCGCGGTAGAGCAGCGCGCAGCAGTCGTAGGGGGCGAACAGCCACTTGTGCGGGTCGACGATGAAGCTGTCGGCCCGCTCGACGCCGTCGAACAGGTGCCGCACGCTGGGGGCGGCCAGCGCCGCCCCGCCGTAGGCCCCATCGACGTGCAGCCACACGCCGTGCTCGGCGCAGACGTCGGCGACATCCGCCAGGTCGTCGATGATGCCCGCGTTCGTGGTCCCCGCCGAGGCCACGACGGCGAAGACGTTCGGGTTCGCGGCCAGCACCTGGCGCAGCGCCCCGCCGGTGAGGTGGCCGCGAGCGTCCTCGGGCACCGTCACCACCCCGACGTCGAGGATCCGGGCGGCGCCACGGATCGACGAATGTGCCCCGTCCGTGCAGGCCAGCGCCCAGCCGTCCGCCGGTCGCGCTCCTCGACGGGCCAGCGCAGTCTCCCGCGCGGTCATCAGTGCCGCGAGGTTGCCCATCGTGCCGCCGGAGACGAACGTCCCCCCCGCGGTCGCGGGCCAGCCCAGCAGGTCGACCACCCAGCCCAACGCCTGGTTCTCCGCGTGGATGGCCCCGGCGCCCGCCTCCCACATTCCGGCGAACACGTTCGCCGCGCTCGTGGCCAGGTCGAAGGCGATCGCCGACCGGGTGGGAGCCCCGGGGACGTAGGCCAGGTTGAGCGGGTCGTCCTGGGCCCGTGTGGCGGGGACCAGCACCTCGTCGAAGATCCGCAGTGCCGCCTGCCAGCCGATCCCCGCGGGCGTCACCGTGGGTCCGGCGTCGGCGGCCAGCTCCGAGGCTGGCCGGGCGGTGCTCTTGGGGTCGCTGGCGCGCGTGACCCGGTCGGCGACCCACCTGAGCACGCCATCGACGGCGGGCCGCTCGTCGCCCCAGAAGGGCTCGTGGGCGGTGCCGGCCGTCATGGCCCGCTGCTCTCGTTGTCGTCACGCACGGGCCGCGACGTTACCCCATGCTCCGGCCGGGGGGCGGACCGCTCATCCGGTGCGGACCGCTCATCCGGCGCGGACCGCTCATCCGGCGCGGACCGCTCATCCGGCGCGGACCAGCCCCAGCACCTCGCCGGGCTCGTCCAGCCAGACGTCGACGTTCTCCGGCTCGATCGTCGGGGACTGGTGGCCCCACCCCGCCGCCACCGCACGGACACCCGCGGCCCGCGCCGCCAGCATGTCCGCGTTGCTGTCGCCGACGAAGAGCACCTCGCCCGGCGCCAGGCCGAGCCGGGCGATGGCCAGCTCGATGGAGTCCGGCGCCGGCTTGGGGGTCCCCCCGACGAGGTCGACCGTCACGACCGTGTCCATGAGCCGGTCGAGGCCGTGCGCACCGAGCACGATGCTGGCGGAGCGCCCGTCCGAGTTGGTGGCGACGGCGGTCGCGATGCCCGCCCCCCGCAGCGCGGTGAGCAGGGCGACGATCCCGTCGTAGGGCTCGACCTGGGACACCTCGCGGGCCAGCGCGTCGTGGAAGACCTCATCGTCCCGGTCGGTGGCCTCGCGGCCGAGCAGCGCGCTCACCAGGTTCCGGGCGGCGCCCAGGTGCGCCACTGGCTCCAGCTCGGCCAGGGTGATCTCGCGCCCCGAGGCCGCCGAGTAGGCGTGCATCGCGGGGATGAACGTGTTGACCAGTGTTCCGTCCTGGTCGAAGACGACGCCGCGCACGGGACGTTCCTCAAGGGTCATGGGATCGGGCTCCTGTCGGTTCGGGTCCGGGTGCGGGTGCGGTTGGCCTCAGGGCGTGGCGGCTGCGGGTGCCGGCGGCCGGGACATGGCCACGCCGACGAGGCCCAGGAGCGCGACGACCGGTACGAGCAGCATGGCGGTGCTCACCGGCATGACCGCCCCGAGCGCCCCGAGCGCGAACGGCGCGATGCCCGCGGCCAGGCCGAGCACCAGCGACGACCGCGACATGGCCAGGTCCGGGTGGCCGGCAGACAGCACGATTCCGCGGTCGAGGACCAGTGGGAACAGCGTCGCCAGTCCCAAGCCCGCGACCGCCAGCCCGACGATCGCCAGCAGGAGCGACGTGGCCGTCCACAGGACCCCGAATCCGAGAATCGCGAGCACGAAGCCACCGAGCAGCATGCGGTGCCGACCCAGGCGGGCCGTGAGGGCCGAGCCGGCCGTCCGGCCCAGCGCGATCCCGGCAACGACCGCCGACATCGCCGACGTGGCGCTCGAGGCGCTGGCCCCGGTCTGGTCCTGGATCAGCGTCGATCCCCAGAACGTGATGGCGAACTCCGTGGCGACCGCGGCGAACAGCGCGACCATCGCCACCCAGAAGATCCCGGGTAGGCGAACGGGCCCGCCGGGAGCCTCCTCGGCGGGGGGCGGCTCCTCGATCACCTCGAGCGCAGGCTCCACCGGGTGGTGCACGGTGCGCTCGTCGCCTGCCGTCCCAGCGCTGCGGGTCATCCGGTCGGCGAGCACGAGGATCACGAATGCCACCGCGATCGCCACCAGGCAGACGACGATCCCCGCCGACCAGCCGAGGCCCGCTCCCAGCGCCGCGCCGAGCAGCAGCGGCGAGAAGAGGCCCACCCACGCAGCGGCGGCGTTGGCCTCGGTGATCACCCGCGCGCTGTGCTGGGCGTGCAGGTCGGACAGCCGAGCGGTCGAGGCGTTGATGACCGTGCCGCCGCCGGTCGCGCCGACCCAGATCAGCCCGAGGATGGCGGCGAAGGCGATCGTCCCGGTGGCCAGGCGGGGCGCGATGAGCGTGCCGGCCAGCGCCGCCGCGAGCACGATCAGTCCACCGCGGATCGCACCGTCACGGCCGACCGCCCGGACGGCGCGCGGCGCGACTGCCGAGGCCGTCGAGATGCCCAGGGCCAGGGCCGTGCCGATCAGGCCGGCGGACGCTGCGGGCACGCCGAGGTCCTGGGCGAGGACCGGGCTGACCGGACCGCTGAGGTACACGAACGAGGCATAGGCCCCGTTCGACGCGTACATCGCCCAGGTGATCGGCGTCCGCTTCAGGCGCACGCGGCCAGCATCCCGGAACCGGCCGAGCGGTGCGCGCCGACCGGCGAGCGCGGGGCCGTGAGCGCGGGGCCGTGACCGCGGGGCCGTGACCGCGGGGCCGTGACCGCGGGGCCGTGACCGCGGGGCCGTGACCGCGGGGCCGTGACCGCGGGGCCGTGACCGCGGGGCCGTGACCGACCCGCCGACTGCCGCGACCCGCCCTCCCACCGCGCAGATGCTCCACCAGCGTCGAGATGCTCCGGCCTGGACCGAGCGTCCGCGGAGCATCCGGCCTGGACCGGAGCATCCGTGCCCTGGCGGAGCATCCGGCCTGGACCGGAGCATCTGTGCCCTGGCGGAGCATCCGGCCTGGACCGGAGCATCCGCGCTGTGGCGAGCGCTACAACCCCAGCCGCCGGCCGGCCAGCTCGGTCATGATCTCGGTGGCACCGCCGCCGATCGCCAGGAGCCGGACGTCCCGGTAGTGACGCTCGACCTCCGTGCCGCGCATGTAGCCCATCCCCCCGAAGAGCTGAACCGCCTGGTACACGACCTGCTCGGCGGCAGCCACGGCGGTGTTCTTGGCCAGCGCCGCCTCCGCGATGACGTCCTGGCCGGCCGCGTGCCGCATCGCGACGTGACGGGTGTAGGTGCGCGCCACGTCGACCAGGCGATCCATCTCGACCAGCTGGTGGCGCACGACCTGGCGGGCGACCAGCGGCTTGCCGAAGGTCGAGCGCTCCCGCGCCCAGCCGAGGGCCAGGTCGAGGCAGCGCTGGGCCGTCGCGTACGCCTGGACCGCCAGTGAGATCCGCTCCACCACGAACTGCTGCGCGATCTGGATGAACCCGGTGTTCTCCGGGCCGACGAGGTTGGCGGCGGGGACCCGGCAGTCGGTGAACGCGAGCTCGGCGGTGTCCGAGCACAGCCAGCCCATCTTCTCCAGCGTTCGCACCACCTGGAAGCCGGGCGCGTCCGTCGGGACGACGAGCATCGAGATGCCGGCGAACCCGGGGCCGCCCGTGCGCACTGCGACGGTCACGAAATCGGCCCGCGCGCCGGAGGTGATGAAGGTCTTGCTCCCGTTGACCACGTAGTCGTCACCGTCTCGGACGGCCCTGGTCCGCAGGGCCGCCACGTCCGAACCGCCATCGGGCTCGGTGATCGCCAGGGCACCGATCGCGCGCCCCTCGAGGGCGGGCCGGACGAAGCGCTCCACCTGGTCCGGGTCCCCGGCCGCCACGATGTGCGGGCACGCGATCCCGTGGGTGAACAGCCCGGCCACCAGGCCACCGCTGCCCCCGGCCTGGAGCACCTCCTCGGTGACCACGACCGTGTCGAGCAGGTCGCCGCCCCCTCCCCCCACCTCCTCGGGGAAGCCGACCCCGAGCAGGCCTGCCTCGGCTGCCCGCTCGTGCAGCCACCGGGGCAGCAGGCCCGCGCGCTCCCAGTCGTCGAGATGGGCAAGCACCTCGCGCTCGACGAAGTCGCGGGTCACGGCACGCAGCGCGCGTCGCTCCGGGGTGGCGAAGGGATCCGACCAGCCAGTGCTCACGCGGCCACGCTAGCCCCCGGGCCCCGGCGCGTCCGCGCCCACCACCCACCAGGGGGCGCCCTCCCGGGCGTGGACGCGCGCCGGGCGCTAGCGTGGCAGCCCCGCACCACGCGGCCCACGACCCACACGAAGGGGTGGACCCGATGCCCAGCGACGAGGAGGTCCGCGAGCGGATCCTCGATGCCGCGGAGCAGGTCTTCGCCGACCACGGCTACGAGGGCGCGCACGTCCGCATGATCGCCGAGGCGGCCGGCGTCCCGAGCCGCACCGTGCGGCGGCTGACCGGCGGGCGTGCCGAGCTCTTCGCGCAGGTGATGGCCACGCGCGTCACGTCCGATGCCGCCGAGCGGATCGCAAGCGCACTGGATGACCCGAGCGGGATCCCCCCGGTCGCGGCGCTGATACAGGCCGCCAACCAGGTTCTCGGGGCACCGGAGCGCAGCTGGGCGGTCCTCGAGCTCGAGGCGATGACCCGCGCCCATCGCGACGAGACGATCCGCGCCATCGAGTCGGAGCGCATCGAGCGGCGCTGGGTCAACGCCCGGACGCTCATCCGGCGGGTGCGCGAGAGCGGGGGCCTCGATCCCGACGTGGACCAGGAGGCCCTCACGCACCTGTCCGTCGCCCTCTCGGTGGGCCTGGCCATGCTCGATCCAGTGGTCTCGCATCGACCGCGCGCCGAGGACTGGAACGCCCTGATCTCGCGGATCGGCCAGGCGGTTGCCGCGCCTGAGCCGGTCCTCTCGGCCGACGACGCCGCGCTGGCCCCGTGGCGCCTGCGGGTCGACGTCCCGGACGCCCCCGGCGGCGTGGCCAGGCTCGTGCGAGCCCTCGACGCCCTGCACACGTACACGATCGGGCTCCAGACCGTCGGCGCCCACGACAGCTATCGGACGGTCGACATCACGCTGCGCGCGCCGGACGGCGTGTCCGCCGACGCGATCCTGGCCGCCGCCCTGTCCGCCGGCCGCTCGGCCTACGTCGTGCAGGGAGTGCCCGAGGACGCCGAGGATCCCACGACCCTCATGCTCAGCGGCGCGGCCCGCCTCGTGACCAACCCGAGCCTGGCCGCGAGGGCCGCCGCCCAGGTCCTCCAGGCCGACCACGTCGAGGTGACCCCGGCCACGGAGGGCGCCGACGACAGCCCCAACGTGCTGCGCCTGCAGTGGACCCCGGACCTGCACGTGGTGCTGCACCGCAGCTGGGCCCCGTTCGCGGGGGCCGAGCAGTCACGCGCATCGGCGCTGCTGCAGCTGTCGGCGGCGATCTCGGCGGCGCGTGGCGAGCCGGACGCGCTGGGCGTGATCGAGCCCATCCGCGATGGAGCGGTGTGGGTCAGGCTGGCCCGGCCCGATGATGCCGAGGAGGTCGCAGCGATGCACGAGCGCTCCTCGGAGCGCACGCGCTACCTGCGCTACGTCTCCACGACCCAGTGGCGCGACGTCCAGCTGCGCCGGCTGTCCGGCGGGCATCGGGGCGGCACGCTCGTCGCCGTCGACCGCGACGGCCGGACGGTCGCGCTGGGCAACGTGTTCCCGGATTCCGGGGATCCGGAGGGACGCGCGGCGGAGATCGCCATGATCGTCGAGGACGCCCACCAGGGGCGTGGGATCGGGTCCGTGCTGCTGCGCCACGAGATCGACCTGGCCCGCCGCCTGGGCTTCTCGGAGGTCGTCGCGGTCGTGCTGGCGGAGAACAGCGGGATGCTGGCGCTGCTGGAGCGCAGCGGGCTGGACTGGAGCTCGACCATCGACTCCGGCGTCGCCACCTGGCGAGCCCCGTTGGAGCCGCACGCCGGTTGATCGGGCCGGCGAGCGCGGCAGCCGGGCGCCAGCACGGCCCATGCCGGCCAGTGGATGTCACGGGCAGGCACCGGGACGCCGGATCTCGCCGTTCGGGAAGGGCGCGGATCGAGAACGTGACGCACGGCACGCGGGCGCAGTTGCGCCCGTAGGCCGCCGGTGCCCTAAGATGATCTTGAGAGCCCCGCTGCTTGCTCCCCCGTCGGCAGCGGGGTTCTCCTGTGCCCGCCCGAGGGCCCGGGACGACCGGTTCGCCGCTCGGCGCGGCACGGCCGCCGGGACGTGCTTGGCTTGGGTCGAACACTCCCGAGGAGCAGCCATGTCCCTTGATCGCGCGATCGTCCCCGATCCGTACGAGTTCCTCCCCCCGCGGCCCACGTTCACGCTGACCAGTGCCGACCTCGTCGATGGCGCCCCGATGCCCATGCGCCAGGTCCACGGCTCAGCCGGCGGCGGCAACGTCTCGCCCCAGCTGTCGTGGTCCGGGTTCCCGGAGGCGACCCGCGGGTTCACGGTCACGTGCTTCGACCCCGATGCGCCGACCGGCTGCGGGTTCTGGCACTGGGTCGCCGTCGACCTGCCCCCGACGCTCACCGAGCTCTCGGCCGGCGCCGGCGCCGACGACGCCGCCCTGTCGGGGGGGTTCCACGTCGGCAACGACTTCGGGGAGATGGCCTACGGCGGGGCCGCCCCACCCCGGGGCGACCACACGCACCGGTACATGTTCGTCGTGCACGCGATGGACACCGACGCGCTCGGCCCCGGACCCGACGCCCGCCCCGTGCACGTGGCCTTCCACCTCGCGTTCCACACCCTGGCCCGCGCCTTCCTGACCGTCACGTACTCGCACTGAGCCCGGGTCAGGCACTGAGCCCGGGGCCGGCGCGGGAGGACATCCTTCCCCGGCTCGCGGGCTCCCCGCTGGGGCGGTGCGCCGGGCTCGGACCGGGACGCCGCCGGCCGCCTACGATGGTCGCCCGTGACCCTGTTCGCGCCCCTGCGGGGCCTGCGCCCGCCCCCTGACCGCGCGGCCGAGGTCGCCGAGCTTCCCTACGACGTGATGGACCGGCAGGAGGCGCTGGCCATGGCCGCCGGGCGCCCGCACTCGTTCCTGCACGTGTCCAGGCCGGACATCGACCTGCCCGCCGATGTCGACGCCGACAGCCCACAGGCTCGGGCCTCGGCGGCTGCCGCCCTGGCCCGGCTGCGCGCCGCAGGCATGCTCGTGCGCGACACGTCCCCCTCGTTCCACGCGTACCGGATGACCCGCGAGGGCCATCAGCAGACCGGCGTGGTCGGCGTCGCCGACGTCCTGGCCTACGACGGGGGCCGGATCCGGCGCCATGAGACGACGCGACCGGCCAAGCAGGCCGACCGGGCGGCGCACATCGAGGCCCTCGACGCCCAGACCGGCCCGGTCCTGCTGATCCACCGGCCGGACCCCCGCATCCGCGAGGTCCTGCAGGAGGTGACCGGCGACCCGGCACCCACGTCCTTCGTCGGCCCGGGCGGCGTGGGCCACGAGCTGTGGCCGATCGAGCACCCCGCAGCGGTGGCAGCGCTGATCTCGGCCTTCGACGCCCACGAATCGCTGTACATCGCCGACGGCCACCACCGCAGCGCGGCGGCCTCCATGGTCCACGCGCACCGCGGGTCCACCTCGAGCGCCGCGTTCCTGGCGGTGTCCTTCCCGGCCGACGAGGTGCGGATCCTGCCGTACAACCGCGTGGTCCGCGCCCCGGACGGGATGGGGGCCGAGGCGATCCTCGCGGGTGTCGCCGAGCGGCTCGCGGTCGAGCCGGCCGAGGGTCCGGTCGCACCCGCTGCCCCGGGTCGGTTCGGGCTGTACCTGGCGGGTCGGTGGTACCGCCTGACGGCCCCGGACGCCCTGCGCGCGGGCGGCGAGGCGGTCGACCAGCTGGATGTCGCCGTCCTGCAGCGCAGCGTGCTCGAGCCGGTGCTGGGCATCGCCGACCCACGCCGGGACCCGCGCATCGGCTTCGTCGGCGGGGTCCGCCCGCTCACCGAGCTGCAGGCTGCGGTGGACGGCGGCCGCTGGACCGCCGCGTTCTCGATGCACCCCACGACTGTCGAGGACCTGATCGGCGTGGCGGACGCGGGCGGGATCATGCCGCCGAAGTCGACGTGGTTCGAGCCGAAGCTGCTCGACGGGCTGGTCAGCCATGTCCTCGACTGAGGCTCGCCCGGCCCTGGCCGGCCGCGTCACCATCGTCGGCAACCCGGGCCTGGACACGCTGGTGCTGCTCGCCGAGGAGCTGCCCGACCTGCGGGCCGACGGGCACTTCGTCCGCAACGTCGACACGGTGGGACACGCAGCCTCATTCACCGCGTGGGACATGGCCCGCCTCGGGCATGCCGTGACGATCCTGGGTGCGGTCGGCGACGACGCGATCGGCCGGATGGTGGCTGACGTGCTCGCCGCCGACGGGGTCGACACCTCGCTGCTGTTCACCGATCCGCGCGGGACGCCCCGGTCGGTCAACTTCGTCACACCCGACGGCCGGCGGACGTTCTTCTACGACGGCGGTTCGCACATGACGCTGAGCCCGCCGGCGGCCCTGGTCGCCGTCAGCACCTGACGGCACCAGCCGGGCGGCTACGCTGCAGCGCGTCGGTCGCGACGACGGGCACATCCCTCTCGCGCGGTCGGCCCGGCACCCGGCGGAGGAGTTGGCCATGACCGCACCACACGGTCGTCGACGCGCCCTGCGGATCGCGGCCGGGGTCACCGCCGCGGTGCTGGTCGGTCTGGGCATCCTGCTGTGGACGGCCTACCGCTCGCTGGACTCCAACATCACCACCATCGACCCCTCCGCAGGGCTCGGCGACGTCCGCCCGGCCAAGGAGAACCAGTCGATCAACATCCTGGCGATCGGCTCGGACTCCCGGGAGGGCGCCAACGGCCTGATCGGCGGGGAGTCGCCCGGACTGGCTGACACGACGCTCGTGGTGCACCTTGCGGCCGACAACAGCTGGGCGGCCGCGGTGAGCATCCCCCGCGACTCGATGGTGCAGATGCCCGCGTGCTTCGGGCCGGACGGGCAGCTCGTCCCCGGCGCCCTGCGCCAGTTCAACGCGGCCTACCCGATCGGCGGCCCGACCTGCGTGCAGCGGACGGTCGAGGCCCTGACCGGACTGCGCATCGACGACTTCGTGGTCGTGGACTTCGTCGGGTTCAAGGAGATGGTCGACGCCGTCGGCGGGGTCACCGTGTACATCGAGGCGCCGATCTCGGACCCCCAGTCGAAGATCTACTTCGAGCCCGGCTGCCAGACCCTTGATGGGAAGAAGGCCCTGGACTACGTGCGCGTGCGCAAGGGGGTCCAGGGTGGGAACGGCTCCGACCTGGGTCGCATCGAGCGCCAGCAGCAGTTCCTGGCCGCCCTGGCCCGCGAGGTGACCTCCGCGGGCACGCTGACCAATCCGCTGCGGCTCTACACGTTCCTCGACGCCGCCACCGGGTCGGTCACGACCTCCCCCGGACTGGGCAGCATCCGGTCGATGGCGTCGGTGGCGGTCCGTGTCCGCCAGATCGGCCTGGACCGCATCGAGTTCACGACCGTGCCCGTCGAGACCTACCCGCCGGATCCCAACCGCGTGCAGTGGGCCCAGCCGGAGGCCGACGAGCTGTGGGACCTCCTGCGGACGGACCAGCCGCTGACCCCACCGGCGCCCGACCCCGAACCCAGTGCGTCGGGATCGCCGTCCGGCGCGACGAGGACCCCATCGACCCCGGCGAAGAGCTCCCCGGCGGCCACGGCAACCGGCTCACCGAGCCCGTCGACGAGCTTCGACACCACGACCGCCGACGGGCCCGTCTGCCCCACGAGCTAGGTCCCGGGCGGCCACCTGCCGCGGCAGCCACCCGGAGCCCGTGCCCGCGGGGCCGTCCCCGCGGCTGGCCGGTCACCGCGCCGTGACCGCGCCCGGTTCGTACGCTGCCCACATGGCTGACCTCAGGCTGGGCGGACTCGTCGACCCGGCGACCCACGAGCGCACCGGGACCCGTGCGTCCCTCCCCTCGAGCGACCTGACCACCCACGGGGTCATCGTCGGCATGACGGGGTCGGGCAAGACCGGCCTGGGCATGGTCCTGATCGAGGAGTGCCTCGCCTCCGGCGTGCCGGCGCTGCTCATCGACCCCAAGGGCGACCTGGCGACCATCGCGCTGACCTTCCCGAACCTGGCAGCCGCCGAGTTCGAGCCATGGGTGAGCCCCGGCGACGCGGCCAAGGCCGGGCAGTCGGTCCCGGAGTTCGCGGCGGCCGAGGCGCAGCGGTGGACCACCGGGTTGGCCGGATGGGACCTCACAGCCGCGGACGTGCGGGCCCTGCACGACGCCGCCGACGTGACGATCTACACCCCAGGATCCGGCCACGGAGTCGCCCTGAACATCATCGGCACGCTCGACGTCCCGGCGGACATGGGCGATCCACAGGCGGTGCAGGAGGAGATCGACGCCTACGTCTCGTCGCTGCTGAACCTGGTCGGCATCGAGGCCGATCCGCTGAGCTCGCGCGAGCACATCCTGCTCTCGACGCTGATCAACCACGCGTGGGGCCAGGGTCGCGCACTGGACCTGGCGACGCTGGTGGCCTCCGTGCAGCAGCCGCCCGTGCGCAAGGTCGGCGTCCTGGAGATCGATGCCTACTACCCCCCGGACGAGCGCATGAAGCTGGCCCTGAAGCTCAACGGCCTGCTGGCCTCGCCCGCCTTCGCCGCGTGGCTCGGCGGGCAGCGCATCGACATCGAGTCGATGCTGCGCACGCCGCAGGGCACCCCGCGCTGCGCCGTGATCACCACGGCGCACCTCGACGACGAGCAGCGGCAGTCGGCCACCTCGGTGATCCTCGCCAAGCTCATCTCGTGGATGCGCCGGCAGAGCGGCACCTCGGACCTTCGCGCGCTGCTCTACATGGACGAGGTGGCCGGCTACCTGCCCCCGGTCGGCAACCCGCCCACCAAGGAGCCCCTCATGCTCCTGCTCAAGCAGGCCCGGGCGTTCGGCATCGGGGTGGTGCTGTCCACCCAGAACCCCGTGGATGTCGACTACAAGGCGCTGTCCAACGCTGGCACCTGGCTGGTCGGCCGCCTGCAGACCGAGCAGGACAAGGCGCGCCTGCTCGACGGGCTGACCAGCGCGGCCGGGACGGTGGACACCCGCGCCGCGGCGGACACGATCTCCGGCCTGGCCAAGCGCGAGTTCCTCATGAAGCGAGCGAGCAGGGACGTCGTCGAGGTCCTGACGACCCGATGGGCGATGAGCTACCTGCGCGGGCCGCTCACCCGGGATCAGGTGTCGTCGCTGACGGCGTCCGCGTCGGCACCGACCGAGGTGGGCACCGGGCCGGCCGCCGGGCCCATGGCGGCTGCGGCCACAGCACCGGAACCCGCGCCTGCCGCCACGCCGCAGCCCGCCGGGACCCGCGAGGCGTCCCCGCCGGCCCCGACCGGCCCCGGCGCCCCGGCCATGGGAGGCCTGGCCGCCGACGAGACCCCGGTCGCCCCGACCGTGGCCGACGGCATCCCGGTGACCTACCTGGACCCAGCGGCGTCCTGGGCCGCCTCGGTCGGTGCCGTACCGGGGGGCGACTGGCCCCGGCTGTGATCGCGCGCGTCGCGATGCGCTTCGACGAGGCGAGGGCCGGCCTCACCCACGACCAGGAGTACGAGGCCGTCCTGTTCCCGTTGACCGAGTCACCCCGGCCCGAGGACTTCGTCGCCGTCGACTACGACGACCGGGACCTGCTGACTGCTGCCCCCGATGCAGCGGTGTACCGGTTGGCACCCTCGCAGATCAGCACGAAGGCCTGGTGGTCCGGGCTGCGCACCGGGCTGACCGACCACCTGTACCGGACGAGGTCGATCCAGGTCCCGGCCAATGCGGACCTCAAGCTCTTCGGGCGCGTCGGGGAGTCGGCCGAGGAGTTCGCCGCCCGGTGCATTGCGGCTGCGCGCGAGCAGGCCGACACCGAGGTCGCGGCCCTCCAGTCGAAGTACGGGCGCAGGATCGCCGACAAGCAGCGCCAGCTCGACACCGCCGAGCGGGCGGTGAGCCGCCAGGAGTCGCAGCGGACGACGACGCTCGCCTCCGACGTGCTCGGCGGCCTGTTCGGCGGTCGAGCCTGTCCGCGTCGGCACGCCGGGCCAGCTCGGCCCAGAACCGGGTCGACGCGGCCCGCGACAGGGTCGAGGACCTGCAGTCCGCGATCGACGACCTGCGCATCGAGCTCGACGAGGAGGCCGCGGCGATCCGCGAGCAGTGGCTGTCGCGCGCCTCGGCGACCGACACGCTCGAGGTGCCCCTGGAGCGAACGGACGTGCGGGTCAGCAGCATCGGCCTGGTCTGGATCCCGATGGGCGCCGCGGGGGCGCCCATGGGGCAGACTGCTGGTTAGCCGAACCCCGACGCACCGCCCCCGAAGAGGACCCCGTGGACCGAAACGCTGACGCGCTGATCGAGCTGGCCGAGGAGCACTCCGCGCACAACTACCATCCCCTGCCCGTCGTGATCGCCCACGCCGAGGGCGCCTGGGTCACCGACGTCGAACGGCCGGCACTACCTCGACTGCCTGGCTGGGTACTCCGCGCTGAACTTCGGCCACCGGCACCCCGACATCGTCGCCGCGGCGCACGACCAGCTGGACCGGGTGACGCTGGTCAGCCGCGCCTTCCACCACGACCAGTTCGGGCCCTTCTGCGCCGAGCTCGCCGAGCTCACCGGCAAGGACAAGGTCATCCCGATGAACTCCGGCGCCGAGGCCGTCGAGACGGCGATCAAGGTGTCGCGCAAGTGGGGCTACGTGGTCAAGGGCATCCCCGCCCACGAGGCGACGATCATCGTCGCGGAGGGCAACTTCCACGGCCGCACCACCACGATCGTGTCGCTTCTCCGACGACGACGCGGCGCGGGACCACTTCGGCCCCTACACGCCGGGCTTCGTCAGCGTCGACTACGGCGACGTCGAGGCCATCCGCGCGGCGCTCACGCCGCACACCGCCGCCGTGCTCATCGAGCCGATCCAGGGCGAGGGGGGCGTGCTCATCCCGCCCGAGGGCTACCTGCGCGGGGTGCGCGAGCTGACCCGCGAGCACAACGTGCTGATGCTGGCCGACGAGATCCAGTCGGGCCTGGCCCGCACGGGCCGGACGTTCGCGTGCGACCACGAGGACGTCGTCCCCGACATCTACATCCTGGGCAAGGCGCTCGGCGGCGGGATCCTGCCGGTGTCGGCGATCGCCGCGGATGCCGGGATCATGGACGTCCTCAAGCCCGGCGAGCACGGCAGCACGTTCGGCGGCAACCCGCTGGCGTGCGCCGTCGGCCGGGCCGTCGTGCGCCTGCTGGCGACCGGCGAGTTCCAGGAGCGCTCGGCCGAGCTCGGCGAGGTCCTGCGCTCGGAGCTGGAGAAGCTGGTCGGGCACGGCGTGGTGGAGATCCGCACCCGCGGCACGTGGGCCGGCGTCGACATCGACCCGCAGCTGGCCACCGGTCGCCAGGTCTGCGAGGCGCTGCTGGCTCGCGGCGTGCTGGCCAAGGACACCCACGGCTCGACGATCCGGTTGGCTCCCCCGCTGGTCATCACGCCCGACGAGATCATCTGGGCGGTGGCGCAGCTGCGCGACTGCCTCGCGGAGTTCGGCGCGCGCTGACCCGGGACCGCCACCGACGCCCAGGCCACCCCCGGACGAACGGACGCCCCATGCCCCCTGACCCGGACCCCACCGCGTGGGCCGAGCTGACTCGGGCGCGTCGCAGCGTTCGCGACTTCCGGCCCGACCCGATCCCCGACGACCTGCTCGACGCGGTGCTGTCCGACGCCCTGACGGCACCGAGCTGGTCGAACACGCAGCCCTACCGCCTGGCGGTCGCCTCGGGAGCCGTGCGCGACCGGATCAGCGCCGAGCTGGGCGCCCGCTACGACGCCGGCATGCGCGCACGTCGAGGCGGGCTGGCGGGCAGGCTGCGGATCGCCCTGACCCGCCGCGGCCTGCCGGATGGGGACTTCCCGGTGCCCGAGCGGTACCCCGACGACCTGCAGCCCCGGCGGGTGGCCAGCGGCCGCGCCCTGTACGAGGTCCTGGGGATCGACCGCGCGGATCGCCCCGCGCGGGACCGGCAGATGCGGCGCAACGTCGAGTTCTTCGGCGCCCCCACGGCGGTCTTCGTCTTCGTCCACTCCGGGTTGCGGGAGTACGCCGTGCTCGACGCCGGGGTGATGCTGCAGACGCTGCTGCTCGCCGCCCACGCCCGCGGGCTCGGCGCCTGCGCCCAGGGGGCCCTGGCGATCTGGGCGGGTCCGGTGCGCGCCGAGTTCGCCGTGCCGCCGCAGTACCGGCTGATCTGCGGGGTGTCGCTGGGCTACCCGACCGAGCACCCGGTCAACGACTTCGCGCCGGGGCGAGCCCCGCTCGCCGAGATCCTGCTGCCGCCCTCGTAGCCTGCGCGGGTGACCCCGACCGCCGCACCAGCAGCGACCTCCGCGGCCCCGATGAGCCGGGAGGCGTGGGCACTCTTCGCCGGGATGTCGATCGTCTGGGGGGTCCCCTACCTGTTCATCAAGGTGGCCGTCAGCGAGCTCGACCCGGCTGCGGTCGCCGGCTCGCGCACCCTGCTGGCCGCCCTGGTCCTGCTGCCCCTGGCAGCGCGCCGGGGCGCGATCCGGCCCACGCTGCGGCTGTGGCCGTGGGTGGTGGCCTTCGCCCTGCTCGAGATGGCCGGGCCATGGCTGCTGCTCGGACACGCCGAGACCCGGGTCTCCAGCGGCTTCGCCGGGCTGATGATCGCCGCGGTGCCCATCATCGGGGTGCTGGTCGCCCGGCTGCGCGGGGAGCCCGGTGCCTTCGCCCCGGTCCGGCTGCTCGGCCTGGGCGTGGGCGTGCTCGGGGTGGCCGGCCTGGTCGGCCTCGACTCGCTGGCCGGGCAGGTGGACGCCCTGTCCGTGCTTCAGCTGCTCGCCGTCGCCGTGGGCTACGCCGTGGCGCCGGTGATCGCCAACACCCGGCTGGCCGGGGTCCCCTCGCTCGGGGTCATCGCGCTGTCGGTGGCCCTGGTCGCGATCCTGTTCCTGCCGTGGACGATCGCCGGCTACGCCACGGGCCGGCCGTCCGGCGCGGTCATCGGGTCGGTGCTGGCCCTCGGCCTGGTCTGCACCGCCCTCGCGTTCGTGTGGTTCTTCCGGCTGATCTCGCTCGCGGGACCGGTGCGGGCCACGGTGATCACCTTCCTCAACCCTGCGGTCGCCGTGGGCCTGGGGCTGGTGGTCCTGGGCGAGCCGCTGACCCGGGGGATGGCCCTGGGATTCCCCCTGGTGCTGCTCGGGGCCTTCCTCGCCACGCGTGCGCCGGCCGCCGGCCGGGCCACCCCGGCGCAGGCCCCTTAGCGCGCCGCTAGCGTCGCCATGCCCGGGCCGGGCCGGGGTGCGCACGTACGGTGGCGGCCATGAGTCGAGCGACCCCCTTGACCCTGGCCGCGAGCGGGATCCTGCTGACCGGCATCCTGGCACCCCTGCCCGCGGTGGCGACCGCGCCGGCGGCAACGGCGACACCGACCGCCGCGGTGGCCCCCAGGGCCTCGGTGGCGCCGACCTCGGCCGGCACCCTGCCCTCCCGCACCACGAGCGCCCCGACCGTGGCGGCCAACGGCCGGATCGGGCGCGTGCTGCGCACCCGCACCAAGTCGAGGATCCTGGGCTCGCGGTTCACCATGACCGTCTGGGACACGGCGTCCAGCTCGTACATCTACAAGCGCCGCTCCACGAAGTCGCTGCGCGGGGCGTCGACCACCAAGATCCTCACCGCCGTCGGCGTGCTGCACACCCTGGGACCCGAGCACCGCTTCCCGACCACGGTGCGTGCGGGCGCAGCCCCGAACGAGATCGTCCTCGTGGCCGGTGGCGACCCGCTGCTGTCCAGCGCGGACCTGCGCGCGCTGGCTGCCAGGACCGCCGCCGCCCTGGGCTTCCCCGACCCCGACGCCGGGGCGGGCCCGCCGCCGTCGTCCTCCCCCGAGGCCGCTGCTGCCTCGACGGCGCCCGCAGGGATCACCGTCCGGGCCGACGACTCGCTGTTCGCCGGTGGGTACCGCTCCCGGGGCTGGCGCACCTCCTACCTGCCCCGCCAGGTGCGCCCGGTCGGCGCGTTCGCCCGGGACGACAACAAGGTGTGGGACTCGACGAAGGACGCGGGGTCGTTCTTCGCCTCGGCACTGCGCAGCATCGGCGTGCCGGCCAGCTACGCCGGCGAGGGAACGGCGGCCGCGGACGCGGCCGTCGTGGCGGGCTTCGAGGGCCACTCCGTGGCCGAGGCGACCTCCCGGATGCTGCTCCACTCCGACAACGACACCGCGGAGATGCTGTTCCGGCAGGTCGCGGTCGGCCGTGGCCTGCCGGCCACGTGGACCGGCTCCCGGACGGCGCTCAGGGACACCCTCCGGGATCTTCGCGTGCCGCTGCGCCAGGTGGTCATCATCGACGGCAGCGGGCTGTCCCTCGACGGGCGGGTGACCGCCCCCGCACTGACCTCGGCGCTGAACCGGGCGCTGTCCCCGGCACACCCGGAGCTGGCGGGCCTTCGCGGGTGGCTGCCCGTGTCCGGTCGGACCGGGACGCTGCAGGCGGCCTACAAGCGGTTCACGTCCAGCCCGTCCCGGTGCGCCGCCGGCCTGGTCCAGGCCAAGACCGGGACGCTGGCGGATGCCATCTCGCTGGCGGGCTACGCCACGGGCGCGGACGGCCAGACCAAGATCTTCGTGTCCATCGTCAACTCCCGGCCTGCCCGCTACTCCCGGCTGACCACCCGTCGGGCGGTCGACCGCGCGGTGTCCAGCGTGACCGGTTGCTGGTAGGAAGGACCCCATGGGAGTCGAAGTCGAGCGCAAGTACCTGGTCGTCGGGGAGTCCTGGCGGGAGGCCGTGACCCGCTCGTTCCGCATCGTGCAGGGCTACCTGACCGACACCGGTCCCGCGGTGGTGCGCGTCCGGGTCCGTGACGAGCGGGCGTACCTCACCATCAAGGGCTCGAGCAGCGGGATCTCGCGCAGCGAGTTCGAGTACGAGATCCCCGTCGAGGACGCGCTGGACATGCTCGGGGAGCTCGCCACGGGACCGGTCATCGACAAGGTGCGCCACCTCGTGCCGGTCGGGGGGCACACGTGGGAGGTCGACGTGTTCAGCGGGGACAACGCCCCGCTCATCATGGCCGAGGTCGAGCTGGGCTCGCCGGGCGAGGCCTTCGAGGTGCCTGGGTGGGTCGGCTTCGAGGTCTCCGACGACCAGCGCTACTACAACGTCAACCTCGCGCGCGACCCGTACTCGCGCTGGGGCGACTCCTCCTTCTTCGGCCCCGCCGAGGACTGAGGCACTCCCGGCCCGGCCGGTCAGTGCCCGCGCTGCGCCTCGTACTCGGCCAGCTGGTCGATGCGCCGCTGGTGGCGCTCGCCGGCCGAGAAGGGCGTGTCCAGGAAGGCCCGGGCGATCCGGAACGCCTCCTCGACGGTGTGCATCCGCGCACCGATGCCCACCACGTTGGCGTCGTTGTGCTCGCGGGCCAGGGCGGCGGTCTCCACCGACCAGGCGAGGGCCGCGCGCACGCCCGCCACCTTGTTGGCAGCGATCTGCTCGCCGTTGCCGGAGCCGCCGATCACGATGCCGAGGCTGCCGGGCTCCTCGACCACCCCCTCGGCCGCCTCGAAGCAGAACGCGGGGTAGTCGTCGTCCGCGTCGTACTCGTGCGCCCCGTGATCCACCACGTCGTAGCCCGCGGTGCGCAGGTACTGCGCCAGGAGGTTCTTCAGCTCGTAGCCGGCATGGTCGCATCCCAGATGAACACGCATGGGCACCAAGTCTGTCCGATGCTGGGGCCATGAGTCTCACCCAGACCCGCATCGAGGTCCTGGCCACGTCTGTGGCCGCCGCCCGGCTGGCCCTCGTCGGCGGCGCGGACCGGATCGAGCTGTGCGCCAACGACCCCGAGGGCGGCACGACCCCGTCGGCCGGGACCATCGAGAGCACCCTGGAGCTGGCGGAGCCGCGCGGGGTCCCCGTGCACGTGATGGTCCGCCCGCGCGGCGGTGGGTTCGTGTACGACCGCGACGAGCAGGCGACCATGCGCCGTGACCTCGCGACGGCTGTGCGCCTGGGCGCCCACGGGCTCGTCGTCGGGGTCCTCACGCCGGCCGGTGACGTCGACCGCGGCCTGCTCGAGCAGCTCGTCGAGGCCGCGGCGGGACGATCGGTCACGTTCCACCGGGCGGTCGACGTCGCCCGGAACCTCGAGATCGCCACCGAGACCGCCTTCGACCTCGGCTGCGACCGGGTCCTGACCAGCGGGGGGGCGGTCACCGCCGCCGAGGGCGCGCGGATGATCGCCCGGCTGGTCCGCAACGCACCCGACGGCCGCGTGATCATGGCCGGCGGGGGCGTCACGCCGGCAACGGCCACCGCGCTGGTGGCCGACACGCTGGTCAGCGAGATCCACGTCTCGGCGCGCGGCTACCGGACCTCCGGCGCCTCTCCGAGCCCTCCCGGCATGGTCGGGGTGACGGCCGGCCCCGGGCCGGGCTGGCCCACGAACGGCTGGCCCGCGCCGGACGTCGAGATGCTGGCCCTCCTGCGCGAGGCGCTCGTCGACGTCGCCCCCTCGGGCCGGTTCGGGGCCTCCGACTGAGTCCCCGCGTGGTTGAATCCCTCGCAGATCCCCGAGGCGCTCGCGAACCGGCGGGCGCCGCACCGAGATGAGCGGAGCGACCGTGGCCAAGCCGGCCCTGACCCGAGATGAGGCTGCCCAGCGGGCGGCCCTGCTGGCGGTCTCGTCGTACGACGTCGACCTCGACCTGACGACGTCGGACACGACGTTCCGATCCACCTCGACCATCTCGTTCACGTGCCGGGAGCCCGGCGCGACGACCTGGGTCGACCTGATCGCACCGCAGGTCGTCTCCGCGACCCTGAACGGCCGCGACGTGGATCTCTCCGGCTACGCCGGCCAACGGCTGGTCCTCGACGGCCTCGCGGCGGAGAACCTGCTCGTGGTCACAGCGGACTGCGCCTACTCGCGGACCGGTGAGGGGCTGCACCGGCTGCTCGACCCGGTCGACCAGGAGGTGTACGTCTACACGCAGTTCGAGACCGCGGACGCGCAGCGGGCGTACGCATGCTTCGACCAGCCCGACCTCAAGTCGGTGTACACGTTCCACATCACGGCCCCGGACCACTGGCAGGTCGTGTCCAACGCGCCCACGCCGCTGCCGGTGCCGGTGCGCGAGGGTGTCGCCCGGTGGGACTTCGACCAGACCGCGCGGATGTCGACCTACATCACCGCGCTGGTGGCTGGCCCGTACCACGTGGTCCGCGACGAGTACGCCGGCCCGCACGGGACCTACCCCCTGGGCGTCTTCTGCCGGGCGTCCATGGCCGAGCACCTCGACGCCGAGCGCGTCCTGACCGAGACCAAGCAGGGCTTCGTGTTCTTCGAGGAGGCCTTCGGCCACCCGTACCCCTTCGGCAAGTACGACCAGCTCTTCGTGCCCGAGTACAACGCCGGAGCCATGGAGAACGCGGCCTGCGTGACCATCATGGAGGACTACATCTTCCGCTCGCGGGTCACCGAGGTCGCCTACGAGAACCGCGCCAACACGATCCTGCACGAGCTGGCCCACATGTGGTTCGGCGACCTGGTCACGATGCGCTGGTGGGACGATCTCTGGCTCAACGAGTCCTTCGCCGAGTGGGCCTCCTACCACGCGATGGCGAATGCGACCGAGTACAAGGAGGCGTGGACGAGCTTCGGCAGCCTGCGCAAGACGTGGGCCTACCGGCAGGACCAGCTCCCGTCGACGCATCCGATCGCGACCGAGATGAACGACCTCGAGGACGTCAAGCTCAACTTCGACGGGATCACCTACGCCAAGGGCGCCTCCGCCCTCCGGCAGCTCGTGGCGTGGGTCGGCCCGGACGAGTTCCTCACCGGGCTGCGCGCGTACTTCACGGCGCACAAGTGGCAGAACACCGAGCTGCGCGACCTGCTCGTCGAGCTGGAGCGGACCTCCGGCCGGGACCTCGGGGAGTGGACGCGGCAGTGGCTGCAGACGGCGGGGGTGAACCTGCTGCGTCCGGACGTGGTCTACGCCCCCGACGGGACCTACGCGTCGGTGGCCATCCTGCAGGAGCCCCCGGCCGTCCCAGCAGGGCTGGACCCCGTCCTGCGCGGCCACCGGGTCCGGGTCGGGCTGTACCACCTGGTCGACGACCGGCTCACCCGGACCGACCTCGTCGAGCTCGACATCGTGGGCGAGCGCACGGAGGTCCCCGAGCTGGCCGGGCACCAGCCGGCCGACATGCTGCTGATCAACGACGACGACCTCACCTTCGCCAAGATCCGCCTCGGGCTCCGCTCGCTGGCCACCGTCATCGCGCACCTGGGCGACCTGGACCGCCCGATGGCACGGGCCCTGGTCTGGAGCGCGACCTGGGACATGACCCGGGATGCCGAGATCTCGACCGGCGAGTACCTGGAGCTCGCCTTCTCCGGCCTGCCCACGGAGAAGGACGTCGGCGTGGTCTCGAAGGTGCTGCTGCCAATTT
>CAVOXP010000008.1:0-86228 GCA_963700455.1 uncultured Actinomycetes bacterium | reverse complement strand
TTTCTCTGGTTTCGGCTGGTCTCTTCCTACCTGCATATTCGGACTACTATGAGATGGATGAGGTCGTCGCAGCATTCGACGCAGACCCGAATCTTGCTACGATGGGCAGGGCCTCCCTAGGTGACCATCTTGGCGCCTCTTGGCCTGCCCAGCCTAGCCCGCTGTTTGACGGTATAGCAGCGCAGGCGGTTCTTACGGATATGATGGCCCAGATCATCGCGCAGGGTGCAACCCCTGCTGATGCCGTGGCGCAGGCTGCTGACCGTATTCTGTCCATTGGTCAGGAGAGCGGTTTCTTCAGCTAGTAGAAGTTACGGTAAGGGGTCCGGTCGCATAACCGGGGCCTCTTACGCCCAATTATTGACAACATTGTCTCGCATGTTGACAGTTTATTGGGTTATTACGCACGACGATTCAGCGGCTTCGAAATCGATTCTGACTGCTGTTTCCCCTCTGTTGAGAATATCGAATTACTGTATCAGCCGGATTGGACAGTTCATGGCGCAAGAAGCGAGTTCACTTCCTTCATCCTACAGTCCTGTGCGCAAGAAATCTTCGATGACGCGCATCTTTGGTCGTGATCGGAAGATAGCGTTTGTTTTCATTGCGCCAATCGTAATTTTGATGCTGACCTTGGTGGCATGGCCGTTTATCAAGGCGATTTATACCAGCATGACAATATACAGCATCAAGGAACGTCAGGACGTGTTTGTAGGATTTGACAACTATATCCGGCTTTTCACTGATACGTTCGATCGGCAGGCAGTAAAGGCCACGGTGATCTTCACCGCAGGGTCAATTGTATTCAAATTAATTTTTGGCATGATTGCCGCATTATTGCTGCATAATCAGAAGCGCTGGCGCACCCTCTTTACCGGACTGATACTACTGCCCTGGATCGTTCCTTCGGTCGTGCAGGCGCTGACGTGGCGTTCGATACTGGAACCCATCTATGGCGGGCTAAACCCGATCCTGATGGCATTAGGTATTATTAATACTCCAGTAGCCTGGCTTTCTACACCCAGCACAGCGATGGCATCAGTCATCGCCGTGAATGTCTGGGCGGGTATTCCGTTTTTTACCGTAAATATTCTGGCAGGACTTTCTGCCATCGATGCAGAATTATATGAAGCGGCGGAAATCGACGGAGCAAACGCCTGGCAGCGCTTCACGGCGATTACGTTGCCAAGTCTTCGCTTTGTGATAGCCGTGGCTACGCTTTTTATCTACCATTTGGACATTTAACAACTTTGAAACAATTTGGCTTTTGACGCAGGGCGGCCCCGGCAATATAACAAAAGTCTATTCAATCCTAGCCTATCAGAAAGCTATGGGGTCGTTGCAATTTGGCCCCGGTACAGCGGTAGCCTTTAGTCTGACGCCGGTGCTGGCATTCTTCATCGTATTCCTATCTCGCTATATGCGACGCGACGTTTCTCAAGATGACATGGATCAGGATTCGTGGCAGGACAACGTTATAGATGGGCTTGGTTGGATACTTGGGTCGATCGACGTTATCGTCTGGCCGATTGTAAAGATTGCCCATGCTCTCGGTGGATTCTTCCCAAAAAGCAAGGCGGGAAGACGGCGAAGCCAGCACACAGGTGCGTTCTTCAGGGGGATCGGACTGGGGTTGATGCTCTTGTACGTAATGTTTCCATTCTATTGGATTGTGGTAACTTCGTTTAAGAGCGATCTTCAGATCAGCCAGCGTACCAGTATTTACTTTCCCGATCCGTGGACTACGGAGCAATTCTATCGTCTGTTCTTCGCTGAACCATTCTGGGTATGGTTCAAAAACTCCGCCATTGTGGCGGTCTTCACGACTGCCCTAGCGGTGAGTGTAGCTGCGCTGGGCGCCATGCGCTGGCGCGGTCAAGTTCCGCGGCGCGGAGAGTATGCAGACGGTTCTGCTGATTACGTATTTGCTGCCAGCGGCGCTGATGTTCATCCCGCTTTATGGAATTCTGGCCCAACTTGGGTTGATTAACACGCGCTGGGCGTTGATCGTTACTTATCCGACGGGCATGATTCCGTTTGCAACATGGCTGATGATGGGCTATTACCGAGCCATCCCAGAGGAACTCGAACATGCAGCCATGGTGGACGGGGCAACGCGTCTACAGGCTTTCTTGCGTGTAACGCTACCGCTAACTACTCCAGCTCTGCTTGCAGTGACACTTTTCTCATTCACAGCAGCCTGGAAAGAATACCTTTATGCCTTCGTTTTCATATCGAGCGATAAGCTGATGACGTTGCCTGTGGGGTTGGCGCAAACCATTTTCGGCGACATTTACCCGTGGGGTTTGCTGATGGCGGCTTCACTAATCATCTCTGTGCCGGTTGTCATCTTCTATATGTGGGGCCAACGCTTCATGGTTGCTGGCTTGACTGCCGGCAGCGTGAAGGGGTAGCCGCCAAATAGGATGTAGCCGACGAGTCGTTTAAAATGATTTTGTACATAGGCTGGAGACCATTGGTCTTCAGCCTTATCATATGCTCCCACAATACTAACATAATTCGTTGCAACCATATCATCCTCGCAACTAGATAAGGACAATCCGATGAAGATTACTGAGATGCGCGTTACGCCGATTGCCATCGCCGATCCGCCGCTATTGAATGCAGCAGGACTGCATGCGCCGTATGCGCTGCGGACGATTGTGGAGATTGTAACGGATGACAATATTTATGGACTTGGTGAAGTGCCGGGCAGCGCTGCGACAACGGCTGCGCTGGAAGCTGCGCGAGGTAGTTGTTGGCAAGGATCCGTTCCAGCTAAACGCGATCAAGGCGGGGCTATATGAAACCTTTGGTGAGGAGGCGGCAACCGCGCGGCGATGAACCGTGGGATCATCGCCGTTTTATGTACGCATACAGCGCGATTGAGGTCGCCTGTTTCGACATCATGGGTAAGGCGACAGGCAGACCGGTGTGCGATTTGCTTGGGGGGCGCGGATCGGGTAGATTTCGCTGCCTATTTGTTCTACAAATATGAAGGCGCGGGCGGCAAATGGGGATTTGATAAAGACCCGGATGCTACCGGCTGGGCGGCTGCGCGACAAGAGGCGGCGCTAGACCCGGATGGCGTTGTCGCTGAAGCGCAGGCAATGTGTGATGCATACGGGTTTAAGTCGATCAAGTTGAAGGGGCGGTCCTTTCCCGCCGGCTGAGGAAGTGGCGGCTATGCTGGCAATGGCGAAGGCTTTTGGCCCCGATATGCCATTGCGACACGACCCTAATGCCATCTGGTCGGTCGAGACGGCTATCGAATATGGCAAGCAGATGGAGGGTGTGCTGGAGTATTATGAAGATCCGGTGCGCGGTCAGGAAGCAATGGCAACAGTTGGCGCCGCGTGCTAAACATTCCTATGGCGACCAATATGTGCACGACTGCGTTTGAGCACATTCCGACCAGTATCCAGCTTGGCTCCGAGGATGTGATCCTGAGCGATCATCACGGTTGGGGCGGTCTGCGCAGTACAGTAGAACTGGCTCGCCTCTGCAAGACGTTTGGTCGCGGCGTCTCCATGCATTCGAATAGCCACCTGGGCATCACACTGGCGGCAATGGTGCAAGTAGCTGCGGCAATACCGAACCTTGACTACGCCTGCGATACGCACTATCCCTGGCAGTCTGAGGAAGTCATTGTGGGTGGGCCGTTCGAATTTGATGATGGGGCGTTGCCCGTTTCGACTGAACCAGGATCGGCATCGAACTGGATCGTGATGCGCTGGCAGCGCTGAATGCGCAGTATATCGCTTGCGGGCTGACGGAGCGCAACGATGAGATCGAGATGCAGAAGGTGATCCCAGGCTGGAAGTTCGAAGCAACCAGGTGGTAACCGAAAGGGGCGGGATGTGAACGCAAAGGAACGGGTACAGGCTGCGTTGCGCCATGAAGAGGCGGACAGGGTTCCGTGTGGCGAGAACGAAATAGACTATGTGCTGGTTGAGGAGTTACTCGGCCATGAGACGCTCTACAATTCGCGCTGGCGCGAGAGGCAAGCCCTGTGGGATGGGCGGCGTGCAGAGATCGTGGCGGATTATGGCACGACCCAGGTCGAATTGGTTCACGCGCTGGAATGGGATTATGTGCGTGTACAGGCCATGCCGGTGGATAAGGAGTATCATTGGCCTGAGATGACTGGGCCGTATTCCTGGCTGGACGAGAAGGGCCGCGAGATTATTTACAGTCCGGAAGTGGGTAACATTGCCACATATACGGACACTGAAGAAATGACCATCGACGATCTGCCTGATCCGGATGAACCATATTTCGTACACGATTCTGAGATGGACGCGATCCGGCACGTTGTGGCCGAGTTGGGCGATACACACTTCATTATCGGGCGGTCGCCGGTTGACGGGACATTTCCTTTTCAGCAGACGGTCGGCATGCAGGAGTTCCTGGTGCGCATGATTACGGAACCAGCGTTCGTGAAACGGGCGGTGGATGTGTATGTTCGTCGATCCATTGCTTATATCGAGGCGATGTTGGATGCAGGCGTGGACGCTGTGATGGTGACAGATGATTATTCGGGAAATCAAGGTCCGTTCATGGGACCAGAGCGTTTCCGACAATTTGTGGTGCCGGGTATCGAAAGACAAGTTGCCGCCGCCCACGCCAAGGGTGGAATTTTCGTCAAGCACACGGATGGCAACACATGGGGCATACTTGATGATCTTGCGGCGACCGGAATCGACGCCTGGCACGGGATACAACCGAACATCGGGATGGATTTGAAGCTGCTGAAAGAGAAGTATGGCGATCGTCTCTGTTTCTTTGGCGGCATCAACTGTGAGACGTTGGTGGAAGGTACACCCGAGCAGGCCAGAGCAGAAGTGAAGTATGCCATTGAGCATGCTGCCCCGGGCGGCGGGTTAGTCATCGCAACGGGCAATGTGTTGCAGCCGGGCACGCAATTGCGCAATTATCTGGCAGCGCGCGATGCCATTCGCGAGTATGGGGCCTATCCGATATCTGTGCGGTAACTGTGTGGAATAACGTTTTGCGAATCGTCTGAGCATTCGGTTACACTTGTGCGACGGTTAGATTTATCGATACAAGTGTATATTTACGCGCAACGGTGCAATCATCTAGCTTGCTTTTTGGGAGAACATAATGGCAACACCAAGTACCCTGCTTGAACGAGATCGCGCGCATATGCTGCATCCATTGCATCATCCCAGCGCGCACGCATCGCCCCTGATTTTCGAGTCCGGACACGGCGTCTGGTTACGGACCATAGATGGTCGCGAGGTAATTGACGGGCTTGCCGGCTTGTGGAATGTGCTGATTGGTCACGGCAACCAGGAACTTGCGGACGTCGCACAAGAGCAGATGTCCACGCTGGCTTACTGCTCAAGCTATGCGGGCTCCGGTAATGTTCCTGCGATAGGACTGGCGGATGCGATGGCGGGGTGGGCATACCCGAGTCTTAATACCACGTTTTTCGCATCGGGTGGCGCTGAGGCCAACGAAAGCGCGTTCAAGACTGTGCGCTATTACTGGCGGCGGTTGGGTAAGCCGGAGAAAATCAAGGTGATTTCTCGCCAGAACGCCTATCATGGCATCACGCTGGCGACGATGAGTGCGACTGGCATGACTGGTTATTGGTCTATGTTCGAGCCGCGGCGTGCCGGGGTTTCTGCATATTGCGGCGCCGTATCCCTATCGTTTCGCTGGCGATGTTCGAGAGGGGGAAACCATCGGACAGGCTGCTGCCCGCGCGCTGGAAGAAGCGATTGTGCGTGAAGGTCCGGAGACGGTAGGTGCTTTCATTGCCGAGCCGGTGCAGGGGGCTGGCGGCGTTATTGTGCCGCCGGAGGACTACTTCCCGCTTGTGCGCCAGATATGTGACAAGTACGAAGTGTTGATGATCGCGGACGAGGTAATTACCGGTTTTGGCCGCACGGGCGAATGGTTTGGTCTGGGACGTTATGGTATCGAACCAGATATCATGTCATTCGCCAAGGGTGTTACGAGCGGCTATCTTCCTCTGGGCGGCATTCAAGTGTCGGACAAAATCCGAGAAGTTATTATGACTGCGCCAGCGGACCAGGTTTGGATGCATGCGTACACCTATTCTGCCCATCCGACCTGTACAGCTGTGGGGCTGAAGAACGTCGAGTTGCTACGCGAGATGGATCTGGCGAATCGCGCAGCCGTGATGGGAGCGCGACTGCTGGCAGGACTGAAGGGGCTGGCAGAGGAGTTCCCTGCGATTGGGAATGTGCGTGGACAGGGACTTATCTGCGCCATTGAACTGGTGGCGGACAGAGAGACTAAGCAGCCTTCCGGGACTGGAGCTAAAGTGCGCGCGGCAGCCATCGAGCGCGGCCTCTATACGCGCGCGATCGGCGACATCATTGCGTTTGCACCGCCGCTGATTATCAGTGCGGACGAAGTCGATCAGATGGTCGAGATTACCGGGCAGGCGATTGCGGCTGTACAGGCATAGGAAACTTGGATCGCGAGAGAAGTCGGTGAATTACAGCTCATGACCGGGTGATCCGATGCGGAGATACGGATCACCCGGTTTCGCGCTCAAGCAGGCAGCATTTTTTCACGACGAGTGGTTACCAGTTCGTGAATGATCCGTCGAGTCTGTGCAAAGTTGGATTTTCTTTCTGCTGAAAAGGATGCTTTTTGGCTGCTTCACGGTCAAATTCGACACCCAAGCCAGGCAGATCCTGCGGCACCAGATAACCATCCTCCCATATCGGTTGAACCGGTACCACGTCAGTTAACATTGTGCCGGGTTTGCGCGGTTGCTCTTGCACGCCGAAATTGGAGGTAGCCATGTTTAGCTGGAGGCAAGCTGCGGATGAGATAGGCCCCAGCGGGTTGTGAACTGCCAGCTTGATGTAGTGGGTCTCGCACCAACCGGCAATCTTGCGAGATTCTGTAATGCCGCCAGCAATGCAGAGATCGATGCGTGCGTAGTCAATCCATTCTTCTTCGATGAGCTGGCGGAACTCCCACTTAGAGCTGAACTGCTCACCAGCGGCAAGGGGGACGTGCGTACGTGGACGCAGCGTTTTGAAGGAGTCCGGATTTTCTGAGCGCAGCGGATCCTCGATGAAGTAGGGTCGGTCACATTCGATTTCGCGGCACAACCAGACGGCGTCCGGCAGATCCAGACGTGTATGCACATCAAATGTGAGTTCGATTTGATCGCCGACCGCTTCGCGAACGGCATGAAACTGTTCGATGGACGCTAATACAGCTTGTCGGGGTTCCAGCACTTTGCCGTCTTGCGGCAGACCCCAACGGACGAATTTCCAACCTTCTTCCTTAGTTTCGAGGCAGGATTCTACCAGTGGTTCGATCTCCAGCGCGTGGCCTGTATTGTGTGGATAGCAAACGACTTTATCGTGTACTCTTCCACCGAGCAAATCATAGATTGGCACGCCGAGCGCTTTGCCTCGAATGTCCCAGAGCGCGATATCGATGGCGAGCCATGGCTGATGTGAGTATGCGCTGTGCGGGGAAGAAGCCCCGCGGAAAAGGGTTTGCCAGATATGTTCGATGCGCGTCGCGTCCTGGCCGATTAACATGGGTCGAAAATGGTCGACTGCACCGATGACGGCCAACTCGCGACCGGTAATGCCGGCTTCACCGACACCGTATATTTCTTCGTCAGTATCGACAACAACGAACAGAAAATTCCGGTATCCGCCCCAAACAGGGTAGCATTCTATGTTAGTGATCTTCATGGCTTAGTCTCCCTATGGATTTGGTAGGTGGGTTGACAGTGTCGCTTTTTATCGTGAACACGTCAATCTTACTTGAATAATCGAGGTTTGGATAAAGTGTTATGTGGGACGGATTATGTTGGTTGAATCACAGTAGAATAATTAGCGCTTATAGATGGTGGCTAACCTGAAGATCACTATTCAGATACAGTAAGCAACAATAATATGAAACGAGGAGTAATTGAATGTCTGATCGTGTTGAAGACAATGTGAACACCCATTCTCGACCGTCTGATCTGAGGATAACTGACTTGCGGATTGCGAACTTGTCCGGAATTCCCATGAGGAAGGTATCGATTATTCGACTGGATACTAACCAGGGTCTGGTCGGTTATGGTGAGGTGCGTGATGGCGCAAGCGAGACTTATGCACTCATGCTGAAGCGACATCTCATCGGCGAGAATCCCTGTAATGTGGACAAACTGTTTCGCAAGATAAAGCAGTTTGGTCACCATGCAAGACAGGCTGGCGGCGTCTGTGGCATCGAGATGGCGCTAATGGATCTTGCCGGCAAGGCGTATGGGGCGCCCGCCTACCAACTGGCAGGCGGCAAGTTTCGCGATAAGGTATTGTGCTATTGCGATACGCCCACCGAAAAAGATGGCCTGGCGATGGGAAAGCGTTTGAAAGAACGAATGGGGATGGGCTTCAAATTCTTGAAGATGGATGTGGGCATCGGCTTGCTTAAGGGCATTCCCGGCGCACTTATCGCGCCGCCAGGCATGTTAGACAACACTGGGGTGATGCATCAGTTCACGGGCATTCAGATTACGGATCAGGGTATCGCCATACTCGAAGAGTATGTGGAACAAGTACGGTCAGTCATTGGCTATGAGATTCCGCTGGCTGTGGATCACTTTGGGCATATCGGCGTCGATTCCTGTATCCGTCTGGGACAGGCGCTGGACAAGTATACGCTGGCATGGTACGAGGACATGATCCCCTGGCAATTCCCAGAGCAATACGCTGAACGAATACGCAACGTATTGCTGGGCAGGCTGCCGACGAGCTGGGCGACCACCTCGGCGGACCGGCGCACGTCCCACTGGTTGGGCAGGGCAGCACCCGGGTGGGCGAAGCCGCGCAGCGCGGCGCACACCCGCCCGGCCAGGGCCCCGACTCCCGCGCACTGGCGGGGGACAGGTGGCCGGCGTCGGTCATCGGCCTGCCCTCGACGAACCTGAGCAGCCGCACGCTGTGCTGGGTGCCCCGAGCTCGACGACCTCGCGCAGGGCCCCGGACCGGCGGGGATGGGGACCGGCGTCGCAGGGGCTGGCCACGAGGTCCAGCATCGCCTCGTTCTGGGCGTCGAGTGCCGGGCCGGGCGTCGCCGCGTTCGCCACCTTGAGCACGTAGCGGGCGCCGGCGGAGGTGATGAGGACGTTGCGGTCCTGGTGGCTGCCCAGGTCCCGAACCGTCGGCGCGGTCAGGCCCCACAGGTCCGCCGCCAGCCGCTGTGCGTCCGAGGAGGTCAGGGCCGGAGCCTGGTCAGCGATGGTCACCCGCCGAGCCTAGGACGCGCCGGCCCGGGATCGGGTGACCTTGGGCCCTGTTCCCGGGGGCGCGGTACGGCCTACCGTGCGGGCATGGAGATCGCCGGTCGAGGGCCGGAACGTGACCGCTTCGTCGACCTCGTGCGCGGCGGCAGCATCGTGGCTGTCGTCGTGGGCCACTGGCTCGTCGCCGACGTGCGGTGGGTCGCCGATCCCGCCGGCACGGGTGCGCTGCGCGAGACGAGCGCGCTGGCCGAGGTCCCCGGCATGTGGCCGCTGACCTGGTTCTTCGTCGTCATCCCCCTGTTCTTCTTCGTCGGTGGCTACGCCAACCGGCGCAGCTGGGAGGGGACGCTGCGGCGCGGGGAGGGCTACGCCACCTTCGTCGACCGCCGGGTCCACCGGGTGCTGGCGCCCTCCGGCCTCTACCTGGCGGTGGTGCCGTCGGCGGCATCGCGGTCGACCAGCTCGGGGGCCTGGGCATCCGTGCGATGGGCGGCCTGTTCCTGCAGCCCCTGTGGTTCCTCGGCGCCTACCTGGCCGTCGTCGGGCTCGCCCCGGTCACGCTCTGGGCGCACCGGCGGTACGGGATCGGTGCGCTCGCCGTCCTGCTCGGGGCCGTGGCACTGGCCGACGTCGGCCGGTTCGCGGCCGGCGTGTCCGCCGCGGGCTACCTCAACGTGCTGCTGGTCTGGCTGCTGATGCACCAGCTCGGGTACTTCTACGTCGACCACGTGCCCGGCTGGCGGGTCTGCGGTGCGATGCTCCTCGGCGGGCTGGCGGCCGCCGGCCTGCTCGTGGCGCTGGGCCCGTACACGGCGAGCATGGTCGGGGTGACCGACGGCCCGGTCGGCAACATGCATCCCCCGACGCTGGCCATGGCGGCGCTCGGGGTGGCCCAGATCGGCGGCGCGCTGCTGCTGCGCGGGCCCCTGCTGCCTGTCCTGCAGGACCGCCGGGTCTGGGTGGCGGTCGCCGTGGTGAACCTGAACATGGTGAGCATCTACCTGTGGCACCAGACGGCCCTGACCCTGACCGCCAGGGTGCTCCTGCCGCTGGGGTACCCGGATCCCCCGGTGGGAAGCGGCGCGTGGTGGGCTGCCCGCGTGCTCTGGCTGCTCCTCCCCGGGATCGTGCTGGCCCTCCTGGTCGCCGTGGTCGGGCGAGCCGAGCAGGTGTCCTCGCCACGTCCGATCGCCGCGGGGCGGGGCACTGCAGCGATCGCCGCGGCTGCCGTCGTGGCTGTCGGGCTCGGCTACCTCGCGCTGGCCGGCTCGTCGGCCACTGAGCCGCTGGCAGCGGGGCAGTCCCTCGGCCCGGTGACCGCCTCGCCGATCCTTGGGGTCGTCCTGCTGGGGGCGTCCGCGACGGCGTTCGCCGCGCTGCGGGCCCGGGCGCCTGCGGGGCGCACCGGGCAGCCCCGGCGATCGTTCAGCGCGGGCCCGTGAGGAGCAGCAGCGTCCCGTCATCGGTCGTGGCCACCAGGCTGGCATCGCTGCGGACGTCGAGGTCACGGATCCTGTGCCCGACGGGCAGGCGCTCCCTGGCCGTCACCCGGCCCTTCGCATCGACCCGGATCCGCCAGAGCGCCTGGTCCTTGAGGGTTCCCATCAGCAGGTCGCCGCCGACGTTCGTCGTCCACCCGGCCCACGAGCCCGGCACCTGCACGATCTCGGACGTCGCCACGCTCGGGACCCACGAGGTGCGTGGCTTGGTGTAGCCGGCATGCGTGCCGGTCCGCAGCGGCATCACGTAGTCGGCGCTGCCGTACGGCTGCCCGAGCGTCACGAACGGCCAGCCGTAGTCCCTGCCCCGCCGGATGAGGTTGAGCTCGTCGCCGCCGCGCGGACCGTGCTCGGTCTCCCAGAGCCGTCCGCGGCTGTCCAGGGTGAGGCCCTGCCCGTTGCGGTGGCCCTGGCTGATCCGGACCGCCGTGCGGCCCTTGGCGATCCGCAGCACCGACCCCAGCTGGCCGCGCACCTTCCGGGACGCGATGCCGGGGTAGCCGAGGTCGCCGAGGGTCACGTAGGCGCGCGTGGCGCTGATGCGCACCAGCCGTCCTGAGGCGTGCTGGATGGCGGCAGGCGGGACGCACGGCTTGGACCGGAACACCGCCGCCGTGCGCAGGATGCGCGGGTCGGCGCCGGGGCTGATGTCGACCCGGTTGACGGCCAGCCGCACGCAGCCGCGGCCGGCCAGGAACTGCGGGAAGGCGACGAACAGCCGGATGCGCGCGCGCGTCGTGGACATCACCTCGATGTCGGTCGGCGCGAACCGTGCGTCGTCGCGGCGCCATCGGGCCGGGACCACGGTGCCGATCGTGCGCATCGAGCCGTCGGTGGGGTCGACGACGAACAGGCTGCCGCCATCCGCGCCACCGCCCAGGAGGACCCGGCCGTCCCGCAGGGCTGCGGCCACGGGCCCCTGGTTCCGCCGCGCGAATCGCGCACGACGGCCGCGGCGATCGCGATCCGGTCGACGCCCAGCGCCCCTGCGGCGCTGGGCAGGGCCTCCGCCCCGGCCGCCGGGACCGCGGCCGGGGCCGTGGCGCGGCACCGACCGAGGCGGCGGCCGTGCCGCCGGTCAGGAGCAGGGCGAGCAGTGCGCGAACCATGCCCCGCAGGGTAGGCCGGATCGCCGGGAGCCGTCGGACGTTCGGGCAGCCCGGCGCCGACCATCGGCACGGGTGTGCCCCAATGCCCGCTTCCGCCGGACCCGGTCAGGCGCCGGACGGGCCGATGGGCCCCTTTGTGGGTTCGCGTGGGGTGCCCTAGAGTGCGCGGTGGCGGGCCAGCGTCGTCCCGCCGACCTCAACTCCCCACGAGCCGCGTCACGTCGGCCGCAGGAGCGGGCCGGTGATGACGTTGAGGAGCCTCATGACCCTGTTCTCCGCCGTGCCGGACGCCACCGGCCTCTACGACCCGTCGTTCGAGCGGGACGCCTGTGGGGTCGCCTTCGTGGCCACGATGACCGGGGTCGCCAGCAACCAGATCGTCACCCACGCGATCACCGCGCTGCGCAACCTCGACCACCGGGGTGCATCAGGCGCGGAACCCGACTCCGGCGACGGGGCCGGCCTGCTGCTGCAGGTCCCGGACGGCTTCCTCCGCTCGGTGGTGGACTTCGAGCTGCCCGCCGTGGGCTCGTACGCGGTGGGCATCGCCTTCCTGCCCGACGATGACGCGACCGAGCGCCACGCGATGGCGGCGATCGAGCGGATCGCCGACGAGGAGGACCTGGTCGTCCTGGGCTGGCGCGAGGTCCCGATCGAGGCGGGGATCGTCGGGGCGACCGCCGCGAGCACGATGCCGCGGTTCCGCCAGCTGTTCGTGGCCCCCCGCCACCGGGTGAGCGACCAGATGGCCCTCGAGCGGATGGTGTACTGCCTGCGCAAGCGGGCCGAGCGCGAGGTCGACGTCTACTTCCCGAGCCTCTCGTCGCGCACGCTGGTCTACAAGGGGATGCTCACGACCGGCCAGCTCGAGGTCTTCTTCCCCGACCTGGTCGATCCGCTGATGGCCAGCGCCCTGGCCCTGGTCCACTCGCGGTTCTCCACGAACACCTTCCCCAGCTGGAGCCTGGCCCACCCGTACCGCCTCATCGCCCACAACGGCGAGATCAACACCGTGCGCGGCAACCGCAACTGGATGCAGGCGCGTGAGGCGCAGTTGAACTCCGACCTCATCCCGGGCGACATCCGCCGGATCCTGCCGGTCTGCACGGAGGGGGCCAGCGACTCGGCGAGCTTCGACGAGGTCGTCGAGCTGTTGCACATGGCGGGCCGCACCCTGCCGCACGCCGTGCTCATGATGATCCCGGAGGCGTGGGAGAACCACGACGAGATGGACCCGGCCCGGCGGGCCTTCTACCAGTACCACGCCACGGTCATGGAGCCGTGGGACGGGCCGGCCAACGTCAGCTTCACCGACGGGACGGTCATCGGAGCCGTGCTGGACCGCAACGGCCTGCGCCCGGGCCGGTTCTGGGTGACCGACGACGGGCTGGTCGTGCTCGGCTCGGAGGCCGGCGTGCTGGACATCGACCCGGCCCGGATCGTGCGCAAGGGCCGGTTGCAGCCCGGGCGCATGTTCCTCGTGGACACGGCCGCGGGCCGGATCATCGAGGATGACGAGATCAAGGCCGGCCTGGCCGCCGAGGCCCCGTACGCGGACTGGCTGCGCGCCGGGATCGTGCACCTCGAGGAGCTGCCCGAGCGCGAGCACGTCATCCACACCGCCAAGTCCGTGGCCCGTCGTCAGCAGACCTTCGGCTACACCGACGAGGAGCTGCGGGTCCTGCTCACGCCGATGGCGGCCAACGGCATGGAGGCCCTCGGGTCGATGGGCACCGACACGCCCATCGCCGTGCTGTCCGACCGGCCCCGCCTGCTCTTCGACTACTTCATCCAGCTCTTCGCCCAGGTGACCAACCCCCCGCTGGACGCCATCCGGGAGGAGATCGTCACGTCGCTGGCCAGCCAGATCGGCCCGGAGGGCAACCTCCTCGAGGCCACCCCGGCGCACTGCCGGCAGGTGCAGCTGCCCTTCCCGGTCATCGACAACGACGAGCTGGCCAAGCTCGGCCAGATCAATGCCGACGGTGACGCGCCCGGGTTCTCCGGCGTGCGCATCTCCGGGCTGTACCGGGTCGCCGACGGGGGGCCGGGGCTGCGCAAGCGGCTCGGCGAGATCTGCGCCGAGGTCGACCGGCACGTCGCCGGGGGCAAGCGCTTCCTGGTCCTGTCCGATCGCGACTCCGACCGGGACATGGCGCCGATCCCGTCGCTGCTGCTGTGCTCGGCGGTCCACCACCACCTGGTCCGCCGCAAGACCCGTACCCAGGTGAGCCTGCTCGTGGAGGCCGGCGACGTCCGCGAGGTGCACCACGTGGCCCTGCTGATCGGCTACGGCGCCGCGGCCGTGAACCCCTACCTGGCGATGGAGTCCGTCGAGGACCTCGCCCGCCGCGGGATCATCCACGGGGTCGACCCCGGAGAAGGCGGTCCGCAACCTGGTCAAGGCCCTCGGCAAGGGCGTGCTCAAGGTGATGAGCAAGATGGGCGTCTCCACCGTCGCCTCCTACCGCGGGGCCCAGATCTTCGAGGCGATCGGCCTGAGCCATTCGCTGATCGACCAGTACTTCACCGGCACGACCTCCCGGCTGGGCGGCGTCGGGCTGACGACGATCGCCGAGGAGGTCGCGCGCCGGCACCACGTGGCCTACCCGGCCAACGGGATCCCGCCGGCGCACCGGACGCTGCCGGTCGGCGGTGAGTACCAGTGGCGCCGCGAGGGCGAGCCCCACCTGTTCGACCCGGAGACCGTCTTCCGCCTCCAGCACTCCACCCGCACGGGACGGATGGACGTCTTCCGCGAGTACACCCGGCAGGTCGATGACCAGTCCGAGCGGCTGATGACCCTGCGGGGGATGTTCCGGTTCGCCGAGGGGGTGCGCAAGCCGATCCCGATCGACCAGGTCGAGCCGGTCAGCGCGATCGTCAAGCGGTTCTCCACCGGCGCGATGAGCTACGGCTCGATCAGCCAGGAGGCGCACGAGACGCTGGCCATCGCGATGAACCGGCTCGGTGCGAAGTCCAACACCGGGGAGGGCGGCGAGGACCCGGAGCGGTACGAGCCGCTGCCGAACGGGGACTCCAAGCGCTCGGCGATCAAGCAGGTCGCCTCCGGCCGGTTCGGGGTGACCAGCCAGTACCTGGTCAACGCCGACGACATCCAGATCAAGATGGCCCAGGGCGCCAAGCCGGGCGAGGGCGGGCAGCTGCCCGGGCACAAGGTCTACCCGTGGGTGGCCAGGACCCGGCACTCGACCCCGGGCGTCGGCCTGATCAGCCCGCCGCCCCACCATGACATCTACTCGATCGAGGACCTCGCGCAGCTCATCCACGACCTGAAGAACGCCAACGACGCTGCGCGGATCCACGTCAAGCTCGTCGCGGAGATGGGGGTCGGCACGGTGGCCGCGGGTGTGGCGAAGGCGCATGCCGACGTCATCCTGATCTCCGGCCACGACGGGGGCACCGGTGCCTCGCCGCTCACCTCGCTCAAGCATGCCGGCGGCCCGTGGGAGCTGGGCCTTGCCGAGACCCAGCAGACGCTGCTGCTCAACCAGCTGCGCGACCGCGTCGTGCTGCAGACCGACGGCCAGCTCAAGACCGGGCGCGACGTCGTGATCGCCGCCCTGCTCGGGGCCGAGGAGTTCGGCTTCGCGACCGCGCCGCTGGTGGTCATGGGCTGCGTGATGATGCGCGTCTGCCACCTCGACACGTGCCCGGTGGGCGTGGCCACCCAGAACCCGGAGCTGCGCGCGCGGTTCAGCGGCAAGCCGGAGTTCGTCGTGAACTTCTTCGAGTTCATCGCCCAGGAGGTCCGCGAGTACCTCGCCCAGCTCGGGTTCCGCACCCTCGAGGAGGCGGTGGGTCACGTCGAGATGCTCGACACCCGCGCCGCGGTGAGCCACTGGAAGGCCTCGGGCCTGGACCTGGCGCCGATCCTGACGGCGACCGAGGTCCGGCCCGGCGCAACCCTGCACCACACGGTGGCGCAGGACCACGGCCTGGACCGCGCCCTGGACAAGGAGCTCATCGAGCTCTGCGCGCCGGCGCTGGACGACCGGTGAGCCGGTCCGCGCCCAGCTGGCGGTCCGCAACGTCAACCGCACGGTGGGCACGATGCTCGGCGCCGAGGTGACGCGCCGGCACGGCGGGGCCGGGCTTCCGGACGGCACGATCGACCTGACCCTGCTGGGGTCGGCCGGGCAGTCGTTCGGGGCGTTCCTGCCGCCGGGGATCACGCTGCGCCTCGAGGGCGACGCCAACGACTACGTCGCCAAGGGGCTGTCCGGCGGCCGTGTCGTGATCCGGCCCGACCGGGCCGCACCGTTCACCGCCGAGGAGCACATCATCGCCGGCAACGTCATCGGCTACGGGGCCACCTCCGGCGAGGTGTTCCTGCGCGGCCGGGTGGGCGAGCGGTTCGCGGTCCGCAACTCCGGTGCGACCCTCGTGGTCGAGGGTGTCGGGGACCACGGCTGCGAGTACATGACGGGTGGCCGCGTCGTGGTGCTCGGCGCGACGGGCCGCAACTTCGCGGCCGGCATGTCCGGCGGGATCGCCTACGTGCTCGACCTCGCACCGCAGCGGGTGAACCTCGACATGGTCGCCCTCGAGCCACTGGGCCCGGACGACCTCGACTGGCTTGAGGCCGTCCTGGGCCGACACGCCGAGGAGACCGGCTCAGCCGTCGCCGAGCGGCTGCTGGCCGCGCCCGGGGACCTGCTGGCCCGGTTCAGCAAGGTGATGCCGACCGACTTCCGCAGGATCCTGGACATCCAGGACAAGGCCCGCGCCGACGGCCGGGACCCGATCGAGGCCGTGATGGAGGAGATGAGCCGTGGCTGACCCGAAGGGCTTCCTGACCACGCCGCGTGAGCTGCCGACGCGTCGCCCGGTGGATGTGCGCATCCAGGACTGGCGCGAGGTGTACGAGCCGTTCGGCGCGGACCACCTCGAGAAGCAGGCCGGTCGCTGCATGGACTGCGGCATCCCGTTCTGCCACAACGGCTGCCCCCTGGGCAACCTGATCCCGGAGTGGAACGACCTCGTCTGGCGCGACGACTGGCGCGATGCGTCCGAGCGGCTGCACGCGACCAACAACTTCCCCGAGTTCACCGGCCGGCTGTGCCCGGCGCCGTGCGAGACCGCGTGCGTGCTGGGGATCAACGCAGACCCCGTGACGATCAAGCAGGTCGAGGTCTCGATCATCGACCGTGCCTGGGACTCAGGCTGGGTGGTCCCCTCCGCGCCCGAGCGGCTGTCGGGCAAGCGCGTGGCTGTCATCGGGTCCGGGCCGGCCGGGCTGGCCGCCGCCCAGCAGCTGGCGCGGGCGGGCCACACGGTGTCGGTGTACGAGCGCGCCGAGCGCATCGGCGGCCTGCTCCGGTACGGCATCCCGGAGTTCAAGATGGAGAAGGGCCACCTCGACCGGCGCCTGGCCCAGATGGAGGCCGAGGGCGTGAAGTTCCGCCCGGGCGTCGAGGTGGGCGTCGACCTGCCAGTGGGCGAGCTGCGCCGCCGCCACGACGTGGTCGTGCTGACGATCGGCTCGACCACGCCGCGCGACCTGCCCGTCCCCGGGCGTGAGCTGGCCGGGGTGCACCAGGCGATGGAGTACCTGCCCCTGGCCAACCAGGTCTGCGAGGGGACCCTGGAGAAGGCGCCGATCCACGCCGAGGGCAAGCACGTGGTGATCATCGGGGGCGGCGACACGGGTGCCGACTGCCTCGGCACCGCGCTGCGCCAGGGGGCCGCCTCGGTCACCCAGCTGGAGATCCTGCCCACCCCGCCGGCCACCCGACCGGACTCCGCCCCGTGGCCCACCTACCCGATGATCCACCGGGTGTCCTCGGCGCACGAGGAGGGCGGCGAGCGCGTGTACTCGGTGAGCACCAGGGAGTTCCTCGGCGACGAGCAGGGCGCCGTGCGGGCCATGCGCCTCGTGGAGGTCGAGATGGTCGACGGGCGGTTCGTCGAGGTTCCCGGGAGCGAGAAGGAGATCCCAGCCGACCTCGTGCTGCTCGCGATGGGGTTCACCGGTCCGGAGCGCGGGCCGCTGGTCGACCAGCTCGGCGTGGAGCTCGACGAGCGGGGCAACATCCGGCGGGACTCCCGCTACGCCACGAACGTCCGTGATGTCTTCGTCGCCGGGGACGCGGGCCGCGGGCAGTCCCTGATCGTGTGGGCGATCGCGGAGGGACGGGCCGTCGCCTCGGCGGTCGACCGGCACCTCATGGGGTCGACCAACCTGCCGGCCCCGATCCCGCCGACGGCACGGCCGCTGGTCGTCTGACGGCCGCCGCGGTCCGCCGGCGGTCCCGCTCGCGGATCAGGAGCCGCGTTCCAGCGGGAGGTCCCGGTCGGCGCACCACTCGACCAGGCCGCCGTCGTACACGGCGACGTCCGGGTGGCCGAGCCGGGTCAGCACGTGGGCCAGGCTCGAGGCGGCCGCACCGGCACCGCAGTAGACGATGATCCGCTCGGCCTCGAGGACCGGCTCGAGCTTGGCCCGCAGCTCGGCCTCGGTGCGGTAGCGGCCGGTCTCCCGGTCCAGGACCTCCCAGGCCGTGATGTTGGCCGAGCCCGGGATGTGCCCGCGCCGGCCGTAGTCGTTCACCTCGCCGCGATGCTGGCGGCGACCGAGGGCGTTGACCAGGGCGACCGACGGGTCGCTGATGGCGGCCTGGACCGTCTCGCGATCGACCAGCGGGCCCGTGCGTGGGTGCGGCTCGAACGTGGCGGCCGGGTAGGAGCAGGGGCGATCGCACTCCGGCAGGACCGCGGCCTGCCATGCCCCCCAGCCACCGTCGAGGACTCCGGCGGCGTCGTGGCCGAAGGCCCGCAGCAGCCACCAGACCCGGGCCGCCCACATGTTCTCCCTGCGGTCGTAGAGGACGACCCGGCTGTCGTTGCCGACCCCGAGGGCCCCCATGACGGCTGCGAAGTGCTCCGGCGCAGGGGCGGTCATCGTCATCCGGGGCCGACCGGGGTCGTGCAGCTCGAAGAGGTCAAGGAAGGTGCTGCCCGGGATGTGCCCGCGCCGGTACTCGCGCAGCCCCGTCCGGATGGTGGGCAGGAAGGCCACCTTGTTGATCTGCATCGTCGGGTCGATGATCCGCAGGTCCGGGTCATCGAGGTGCGCCGCCACCCACTCGGCCGACACCAGCGACTCCATCGTCGTCACGGTCGCCTCCTGTCCGCCGGGACTTCCTGAGCCGAGCCTAGGGGGCCACGGTGCGCAGCTCACAGGGCCCTTCGGTCCGGCCCCACCTGACGAGGGGCCGCCGGCGCCGCGCCGACCGGCCCGGGAGACCGGCGGCTCCGGATGGGCGCCGTGCGCGGTAGCGTGTGAGCGCGCCAGGGAGGGAGTCGGCATGGAGCTGTCACGGCTGCTGGACAGCCTGCGCCGCGCGGTCGACGCGCAGCCCGATGACGGGGTCCTGCGCGCCCACCTGGCCGAGCTGCTGGTGCGGTCGGGCCAGCGGGAGGAGGCCGTCGGCCACCTGGGCCTGCTGCTGGCCGCCGAGCCGGGCAACGCCGAGTACCAGGGCTTGATGCGGGCGGCGATGGGCGCCGGGGGAGTCGAGGGCGCGTCCCTGGCCGACGACCGGGAGCCGGAGTCGGCCGCGGCCGGCCAGTCCCCATCCGGGGCGCCCTGGGACGGGCCCGCGGATCCGGAGGGGTTCGACTGGGGGGCCGCGGAGCAGGACGTCCGCTTCGGGCTGGCCCACGATCCCGTGGGAACGCGACTGCGGCTGGCCGACGTCGGTGGCATGGAGGCGGTGAAGGCCCAGATCGAGTCGGCGTTCCTGACGCCGCTGCGCAACCCCGAGCTGCGTGAGCGGTACGGCGCGACCCTGCGCGGGGGGCTGCTGCTGTACGGCCCCCCGGGCTGCGGCAAGACGCACCTGGCGCGCGCGGTGGCAGGGGAGCTCGGAGCGGGGTTCATCACGGTCTCGCTGGCCGATGTGCTCAGCCGGTGGATGGGGCAGAGCGAGGCCAACGTCGCCGAGCTGTTCCGGTACGCGCGCGCCCAGGCGCCGTGCCTGGTGTTCCTCGACGAGATCGATGCGCTCGGTCGCTCGCGGGCCGGGCTGGGCCGCTCGGGCGCTGCGATGCGCGGGATCGTCAACCAGCTGCTCAGCGAGCTCGACGGCATCGGCAGCGACAACGCAGGCGTGTTCGTCCTGGCCGCCACGAACGCGCCCTGGGACATCGACGCGGCGCTGCGCCGCCCCGGGCGGTTCGATCGGCTGGTCTTCGTGGAGCCGCCCGACGAGCCGGCGAGGGCGCAGATCCTGCGCAGCCACCTCGCCGGGCTCCCGGTCGATGACACCCTCGACCCGGCCGATGCGGCACGCCGGACCCCCGGCTTCTCCGGGGCGGACCTGGCGCTGGCCTGCCGGACGGCGGCCCAGGCGGCGATGGTCGATGCCGCGCGCACCGGGGCCGGCGACCGGTCGATCACGTCCGGGGACCTCGAGGCGGCGATCCGGGGGATCACCCCCTCGACCGGCCGCTGGTTCGAGTCGGCCCGCAACGTGGTGCTCTTCGCCGACGCCTCGGGCGAGTTCGCCGCGCTGGCCGCGCACATGCGCGCCCACCGGATGCTGTGACGGGCCCGGCAGCCGTGGGCGGCCCGGATCCCGGCCTGGAGGACGACCGGGCCCTGATCGAGGCGCTGGTCTCCGCCCAGCGCTGGGATGCCGCGCTGGGCGCCCTCGGGCCGGCCCTGTCCGCGGATCCGCAGGATGTGCGCCTGCTGGGCCTTCTCGTGCGGACCCTGCGTGCGCTGGGCCGCAGGCAGGAGGCGCTCGACGCCGCCCGTCAGCTCCTGACAGTCGCGCCCGAGGACCCGTACGCGTTCCGGCTCGGGACCCTCGCGCTGCTCGACGTCGGCTGGGTCGACGAGGCGATCGGCCTGGCAACCCGGGCCGTGGCGCTGGACCCGCACAACTCCAGCAACCACCTGGCCCTGTCCCGGGCGTGGGCTCAGTCAGGCCGGCCAGGCTCCGTCGCCCACCAGCTGGCCGCCGCCCGAGAGGCGGTCCTGCTGGACCCCAACAGCCCCGACGCCCAGGTCCAGATCGGCGCCGCACTGGCGGCCGACGCCGACATCGAGGGGGCACGGGCGGCCTACCGGAGGGCCCTGGCCCTCGATCCCGGCAACTCGGCGGCCCTCAACAACCTGGCCGTCCTCGACCTGCAGTCCGGGGATCACGATGCAGCCGCAAGGGGCTTTGCCGCGGCTCTCGCGGCGGCGCCCCAGGGATCGATCGCCCGGCGCAACCTCGACGCGATGGCGGTGCGTGCGCTGCGCCGGGTGGGCTGGTGGCTGGCCCTCTCGCCGATCCCGGCCGTCGTGGTCGCCGACCGCGGCAGCGCCACGGTCGCCCGGCTCCTCGCCCTGGCCGTCCTCTGCGCACTGCCGGTCGGGGTGCTGCGGTGGCGCCGTACGCTCACCGCCGGCCAGCGCAGGACCCTGCGGGAGCTGCCCCGCCGGCTGCGGTTCCGCTCGTGGGTGTGGCCGGCGATCGCCGGCACGGTCGGCGGCTGGGCGCTGGTCCGTGTGCTGCTGTCCGCCAGCTCGGTGGGCTCCGCGGAGGTGTCGGCCTACCTCGTGGTCGTCGCGTACCTGGCCGCATTCCGGCTCCTGGCCGCGGTGCTGCGGCCCAGCTGGCGTGCGGAGATGGCGGCCCGGGCGGCTCGGGCGAGCCGCAGGGGCGGGGATCGGCGCGATCCCGGTTGACGCCGCAGGGTGGCTGCCGCGGTCCAGGGTTCTGCTGCAGTTCATCTGCTCGGGTCGCCGTGCGGGGGTCGGATCACTACGCTGACCGCCATGCGTCGAGCGAAGATCGTGTGCACCCTTGGTCCGGCAACGTCGTCCTATGAGCAGATCAAGCAGCTCATCGACTCGGGAATGGACGTCGCCCGGTTGAACATGTCCCATGGGGAGCACGCCGTGCATGCCGAGTCCTACGCCAACGTGCGTCGCGCGGCCACGGAGCTCGACCGCGGCGTGGGCATCGTCGCCGACCTCCAGGGCCCGAAGATCCGGCTGGCTCGGTTCGCCGACGGCCCGGTGATGCTGGAGGACGGGGCCGAGTTCACGATCACCACCGAGGACATCCTCGGTGACGTCACCCAGTGCGGGACGACCCACAAGGGCCTGCCCGATGACTGCAACCCGGGCGACACCGTCCTGGTCGACGACGGCAAGGTCAAGCTCGAGGTCATCGAGGTCGACGGGCCGCGGGTGCGCACCCGCGTCCTCGAGGGCGGGCCGGTCAGCAACAACAAGGGCATCAACCTGCCGGGCGTCGCGGTCAGCGTCCCGGCCCTGTCGGACAAGGACAAGGATGACCTGCGCTGGGCGCTGCGGATCGGCGTCGACATGGTCTTCCTGTCCTTCGTGCGCAGCGCGGCCGACGTCGATGACGTGCACGCGATCATGGATGAGGTCGGTCGGCGGATCCCGGTGCTGGCCAAGGTGGAGAAGCCGCAGGCCGTGGAGAACCTCGCCGGGATCGTCGAGGCCTTCGACGGCGTGATGGTCGCGCGCGGGGACCTGGGCGTGGAGCTGCCCCTCGAGGAGGTGCCCATCGTCCAGAAGCGGGCCGTGCAGATGTGCCGCGAGGCGGCCAAGCCCGTGATCGTGGCCACCCAGATGCTCGAGTCGATGATGGAGAACTCGCGGCCGACCCGCGCGGAGGCCTCCGACGTGGCCAACGCCGTCCTCGACGGCGCCGATGCCGTGATGCTGTCCGGGGAGACGAGCGTCGGCAAGCACCCGAACCTCGTGGTGCGCACGATGGCCAACATCGTCGACTACACCGAGGAGAACGGGCTCGAGCGGCTGCCGAAGCTGCCCAAGCGCAAGGAGCTCACCGTCGCCGAGGCCATCACCAAGGAGTCCGTCGACGTCGCCAAGACGATCCGTGCCAGCTACCTGATCGCCTTCACCGAGACGGGCCACACCGCCCGGAGCATGGCGGCCGCACGGCCCCGCATCCCGATGCTGGCGTTCACCCCGAACGCCGCCGTCCGCCACCAGCTGTCCGTCGTGTGGGGGATGCACACGTCGCTGGTCGCCCCTGCCAGCCACACCGACCAGATGGTGGAGCAGATCGACTCCGAGCTGCTGGCCGGGGCACGGGCCCACCCCGGCGACCTGTGCGTCCTGATCGCTGGCGTGCCGCCGGGCATCGCCGGGTCCACCAACAGCATGCGGGTCCACCGGATCGGCGCCGGGTCGGTGGAGCGCCACGTCTGACCGGTCCCGGAGCTGGGGCTCCTGACACCTCCTGCCGAGTTGCTTCCCGGCCGTCACTCTCCGTAACCTGTGCGTGAGTCTGAGGAGGGCCGATGTCGAACGCCTACGCGAAGGCCCTCGGGGCCAAGTTGCGCAGCGTGCGCAACCAGCAGGGCCTGTCCCTGCAGGGCGTCGAGGCCCGGTCCGGGGGGGTCTGGAAGGCCGTCGTCGTGGGGTCCTACGAGCGCGGCGACCGGGCTGTGACGGTCCAGCGCCTCGCCGAGCTGGCGGAGTTCTACGGAGTCCCGCTGGGGGAGCTCCTGCCCGAGCCGGCCTCACCCGCCATCGTCGAGCCGCCCCCCCGGCTGGTCATCGACCTCGAGCAGCTGGGCAAGATCCCCGCCGACAGGGCCGGCCCGCTGGCCCGCTACGTGGCGGCCATCCAGGCCCAGCGCGGCGACTACAACGGCCGCGTGCTGTCGATCCGGCAGGACGACCTGCGCACGCTGGCCGTGATCTACGACGAGGCGCCCGGCCCGCTGGCCGAGCAGCTGATCGCCTGGGGCGTGCTCAACCCCGAGGCGCGGCGCGCCGTCGACTGATCCTCCCGGTTCGCCGCCCGCCGGGGCTCGGTAGGATGTGGCCTCGATTCGATCTCCACTGATCGCTCTCCTTTAACGACCGTCCCGTGAGGCGGGGAAGGAGTGGGTGTGGCCACCCGCGTGCTCGACCAGGCAGACATCTCCCGCGCGTTGTCGCGCATCGCCCATGAGATCCTCGAACGGGAGAAGGGCGCGGAGAACCTCGTCCTGATGGGGATCCCCAGTCGCGGGGTCCCCCTGGCGCACCGGATCGCCGAGCGGATCGCGGCCATCGAGCCGGGTGCCGCGCCCCCCGTCGGGTCGGTGGACATCACCATGTTCCGCGACGACCTGCGGATGCGGCCCGCCCGACCGCTGGAGCGCACGGAGGTCCCACCCGGTGGCATAGACGGGCGCACCGTGGTCCTCGTCGACGACGTGCTGTTCAGCGGCCGGACGATCCGGGCCGCCCTGGATGCCCTCAGCGAGATCGGCCGCCCCAGGGCCGTGCGCCTCGCGGTCCTGGTGGACCGGGGCCACCGCGAGCTGCCGATCCGGGCCGACCACGTCGGCAAGAACGTCCCGACCTCCCTGCGCGAGACGGTCCGGGTCCGGCTGGCGGAGCGTGACGGCCTCGACGAGGTCGTGATCGGGGAGGACGCGTGAAGCGCCACCTGCTCTCGGCAGCCGACCTGACGCACGAGGACGCGGTGCTGGTCCTGGACACCGCCCGCGAGCTCGCGGCCGTCAGCGACCGGGCCGTCAAGAAGCTGCCCACGCTGCGCGGGCGCACCGTCGTGAACCTGTTCTTCGAGGACTCCACGCGCACACGCATCTCGTTCGAGGCGGCCGCGAAGCGGCTGTCCGCGGACGTCATCAACTTCTCCGCGAAGGGGTCGAGCGTCTCGAAGGGCGAGAGCCTCAAGGACACGGCGATGACCCTGCAGGCGATGGGCGCCGACGGCGTGGTGATCCGGCACAACGCCAGCGGGGCGCCGCACCGGCTGGCCATGGCCGGCTGGATCGACGCTGCCGTGGTGAACGCCGGGGACGGCACCCACGAGCACCCGACCCAGGCCCTGCTCGACGCGTACACCATGCGCGAGCACCTCGCCGGCGGGTCGGGGGACCTGGCCGGGATCCGGGTCACGATCGTCGGCGACGTCCTGCACTCGCGGGTGGCCCGGTCCAACGTGCTCCTGCTGGACACCCTCGGCGCCCGGGTCACCCTGGTGGCACCGCCGACCCTGCTGCCGGTGGGGGTGGAGGCCTGGCCCTGCGACGTCTCCTACGACCTCGACGCGCCGCTGCCGGACACCGATGCCCTGATGATGCTGCGCGTGCAGCGCGAGCGGATGAGCGCGGCGTACTTCCCCAGCGAGCGCGAGTACGCGCGGCGCTACGGCCTGGACGCGCGACGGGCCGCGATGCTGCCCGCCGGGGCCATCGTCATGCACCCGGGGCCGATGAACCGCGGGATGGAGATCACCGCCGAGGTGGCCGACGGGCCGCGCTCGGTCATCGTCGAACAGGTCACCAACGGGGTGAGCATCCGGATGGCCGTGCTGTACCTGCTGCTCGGAGGGGCGGAGATCGCATGACTGGCTCGACCGACCGCGCGCCGGAGCCCGGCCCGTACCTGATCTGCCGAGCCCGCCCGCTGGGCGGCGACCCCGTCGACGTGCGGCTGGCCGACGGGCGCATCACGGAGATCGGCACCGGCCTGCCGGCCGCCGGGGCGAGCGTCGTCGAGGCCGACGGGCTGGTCCTCCTGCCCGGCCTCGTCGACCTGCACACCCATCTGCGCGAGCCCGGCCGCGAGGACGCCGAGACCGTCGCGACCGGGTCCGCTGCGGCTGCTCGCGGCGGGTTCACCGCCGTGCACCCGATGGCCAACACCGAGCCCGTCGCGGACACCGCCGGCGTGGTCGAGCAGGTGTGGCACCTCGGGCAGCGGACCGGCCTGGTTGACGTGTTCCCGGTCGGCGCCGTGACGGTCGGCCTGGCCGGCGAGCGACTGGCCGAGCTCGGCGCGATGGCCGACTCCGCCGCAGGCGTGCGCGTGTTCTCCGACGACGGCCGGTGCGTCTCGGACGCGGTCCTGATGCGCCGGGCGCTGGAGTACGTCAAGGCCTTCGACGGGGTCATCGCCCAGCACGCCCAGGAGCCCCGGCTGACCGAGGGTGCCCAGATGAACGAGGGCGCCCTGTCGGGCCGGCTGGGCCTGCGCGGCTGGCCCGCGGTCGCCGAGGAGGCCATCATCGCCCGCGACGTGCTCCTGGCCGAGCACGTCGGGTCCCGGCTGCACGTCTGCCACGTGTCCACCGCCGGCTCCGTGGAGATCGTGCGCTGGGCCAAGTCGCGCGGCATCGACGTCACGGCCGAGGCCACCCCGCACCACCTGCTGCTCAGCGAGGACCGGGCCGAGACCTACGACCCCGTGTACAAGGTGAACCCGCCGCTGCGCAGCCGGGCCGACGTGGAGGCCCTGCGCGCCGGGCTGGCCGACGGCACCATCGACATCGTCGGCACCGACCACGCACCGCACCCGGCCGAGGACAAGGAGTGCGAGTGGGCCGCCGCCGCCTTCGGGATGCTCGGGCTCGAGCAGGCCCTGGCCGTGGTCATCGACACGATGGTGCGCCCCGGCCTGCTGGACTGGGCGGGGGTGGCCGACCGCATGTCGGTGGCGCCGGCCCGGATCGGCCGCCGGCCCGGCCACGGCCGGCCGATCGCGGTCGGTGAGCCGGCCAACCTGGTCCTGGTCGACGCGCACGCGCGCCGGGTCGTGGAGCCGGCGCTGTCCTCCTCGAAGAGCCGGAACAACCCCTACCGGGGCCTGGACCTGCCCGACCCGGTGGTGGCGACCTTCCTGCGGGGTCGGCCGACGGTGCTCGACCGCGACCTGGTGCAGCGCCCATGACCTGGGCGCTGCTCCAGGCTGCCGAATCCGCGCCGGTCACCAGTTGGGGGCCCCGGATCGCGCTGACACTGGCCGTGCTGGGACTCATCGTGCTCGGCGTGTGGGGGATGGCCCGTGGCTGGCGTGCCCGGGGATCCCGCCAGGCCGATGTCCCGCCGCCCCCCGACGTGCCGGACGAGGTCCGCGCCGCGAGCCAGGAGCCGGTCGTGCCGGGCATGTACGTGGCCACCACGACGGCGGGGGACCTGCTCGACCGGATCGTGGTCCACGGCCTGGGCAACCGGGGGCGGGCGAGGCTGCAGGTGCGCGCCGACGGCGTGCTGCTGGAGCGGACCGGCGAGTCCGACCTCTGGATCCCCCGGGAGTCGATGCGTGCCGTCCGGCTCGGCAGCGGCCAGGCCCAGAAGGCGTTCGAGGCCGGGGGCCTGATCCTCCTGGCCTGGCAGCTGGGCCCGCGCCTGGTCGAGACCGGGTTCCGTGCCGACGACCCAGCCCAGCACGTGGCCGCGGCCCGTGCGCTGTCCGACCTCGTCCCATCGCCGGAGGGAACACCCGATGAGCCCCACGCCTGACGTCCCTGCGGTCCTGGTCCTCGAGGACGGCCGCACGTTCCGCGGGGCCGCGTACGGCGCCGTCGGCACCACCGTCGGCGAGGCGGTGTTCTCCACCGGCATGTCCGGCTACCAGGAGACGCTGACCGACCCGTCCTACCACCGGCAGGTGGTGGTGATGACCGCGCCGCACATCGGCAACACCGGGGTCAACGACGAGGACCCCGAGTCCGGGCGGATCTGGGTGGCCGGCTACGTGGTGCGCGACCCTGCCCGGCGGCCGTCGAACTGGCGATCCACGCGGTCCCTCGACGAGGAGCTGGAACGCTACGGCGTGGTGGGCATCAGCGGGGTGGACACCCGAGCGCTGACCCGCCACCTGCGCGAGCGGGGCGCCATGCGGGCCGGGATCTTCTCCGGCGAGGCGGCCGGGCGCTCGTTCGCGGACATGCACGCCGAGGTGCTGGCCAGCCCCCCCATGGCCGGTGCGGACCTCACCTCCGAGGTCACCACGGCCGAGGAGTACGTGATCCCTGCCCGGGGCGAGCAGCGCGCCACGGTGCTCGCTGTCGACCTGGGGATCAAGACGATGACCCCGGTGCGGATGGCTGAGCGCGGGATGCGCGTGCACGTCCTGCCCGCCGGGATCGCCCCCGACGAGCTGGTGGCCAGGGCCCGGGCCGTCGAGGGGCCCGTGGGCGTCTTCTTCTCCAACGGGCCGGGTGACCCGGCCACCGCCGACCACGCGGTGGCCCAGGTCCGCGCGGTCCTGGCCGCCCGGATCCCGCTGTTCGGGATCTGCTTCGGCAACCAGGTGCTCGGCCGGGCGCTCGGGTTCGGCACCTACAAGCTGGGGTACGGGCACCGTGGCATCAACCAGCCCGTCTCCGACCGGGCCACGGGCCGGGTCGAGGTGACCGCGCACAACCACGGGTTCGCCGTCGACGCGCCCCTCGAGCACGCCAGCGACACGGAGTTCGGCCGGGTCGAGGTCAGCCACGTGTGCCTCAACGACGACGTCGTGGAGGGCCTGCGCTGCCTGGACCTGCCGGCGTTCTCGGTCCAGTACCACCCGGAGGCCGCGGCCGGCCCGCACGACTCCGCGTACCTGTTCGACCGCTTCGCAGCCCTCATGGGCGTTCCCGGCGAGGCGCCCCACGCGATGGAGGACCGGCATGCCGCGGCGCACTGACCTCAGCTCGGTCCTCGTGATCGGGTCCGGCCCGATCGTCATCGGACAGGCAGCGGAGTTCGACTACTCCGGGACCCAGGCCTGCCGGGTCCTGCGCAGCGAGGGCCTGCGGGTGATCCTGGTCAACTCGAACCCGGCCACGATCATGACCGACCCGGAGTTCGCGGATGCGACCTACATCGAGCCGATCACGCCCGAGTTCGTGACCAAGATCATCGCCAAGGAGCGCCCGGACGCCCTGCTGCCGACGCTCGGCGGGCAGACCGCGCTGAACGCGGCGATGGCCCTGCACGCGGACGGCACGCTGGCCAAGTACGGGGTGGAGCTCATCGGCGCCAACACCGAGGCCATCGAGCGCGGCGAGAACCGGGAGCGGTTCAAGGAGATCGTCGCCTCGATCGGGGCGCAGTCGGCCCGCTCGGCGATCTGCCACACGATGGACGAGTGCCTCGCGGCGGTCGAGGACCTCGGCTACCCCGTCGTCGTTCGGCCGTCGTTCACGATGGGCGGCTCGGGCTCGGGGATCGCCCACGACCGGGAGCAGCTTCACGAGATCGCCGGCGCCGGGCTGCAGGCCTCGCCCACCACCGAGGTCCTGCTCGAGGAGTCGATCCTCGGGTGGAAGGAGTACGAGCTCGAGCTCATGCGCGACCGCCACGACAACGTCGTGGTGGTCTGCTCCATCGAGAACGTCGACCCGATGGGCGTGCACACCGGCGACTCGATCACCGTCGCGCCGGCACTGACCCTGACCGACCGTGAGTACCAGCACATGCGCGACGTCGGGATCGAGATCATCCGGGCGGTCGGCGTCGACACCGGCGGCTGCAACATCCAGTTCGCGATCAACCCGCGTGACGGCCGCATGATCGTGATCGAGATGAACCCGCGGGTCTCCCGGTCCTCGGCCCTGGCCTCGAAGGCCACCGGGTTCCCGATCGCCAAGATCGCCGCGCGCCTGGCCGTCGGCTACACCCTCGACGAGATCCCCAACGACATCACCCGGGAGACGCCGGCCAGCTTCGAGCCCACGCTGGACTACGTGGTCGTCAAGGCCCCCCGGTTCGCCTTCGAGAAGTTCCCGCAGGCCAACCACGAGCTGACCACGCACATGAAGAGCGTCGGCGAGGCGATGGCCATCGGGCGCAACTTCACCGAGGCGCTGCAGAAGGCCCTGCGGTCGCTGGAGAAGAAGGACGCCGGGTTCAGCTGGGTCGGCGATCCGGACGCACTGAGCAGCGGGACGCCCTGCTCGAGTCGGTCCGGACCCCGCACGACGGCCGGCTCGAGCTGGTCCAGGCCGCCCTGCGCGCCGGCGCCAGCGCTCGAGCGAGGTCCACGAGGCCACGGCGATCGACCCCTGGTTCCTCGACCAGATCGTGCTGCTCAACGAGGTGGGCGAGCAGGTCCGCACCGCGCCGGAGCTGACCCCGGAGCTGTTGGGGCTGGCCAAGCGGCACGGATTCTCCGACGCGCAGATCGGCGCCGCGCGGGGCATGCCCACCGACGTGGTCCGCGGCGTCCGCCACGCGCTCGGCATCCGGCCGGTGTTCAAGACGGTCGACACCTGCGCGGCGGAGTTCGCGGCGAAGACGCCGTACCACTACTCCTCCTACGACGAGGAGACCGAGGTCGAGCCGCGCGAGGTCCCGGCCGTCATCATCCTGGGCTCGGGGCCCAACCGGATCGGCCAGGGCATCGAGTTCGACTACTCATGCGTGCACGCGTCCCTGACGCTGCGCGAGGTCGGGTTCGAGACCGTGATGATCAACTGCAACCCCGAGACCGTGTCGACCGACTACGACACGTCGTCCCGGCTGTACTTCGAGCCGCTGACGCTCGAGGACGTGCTGGAGGTCTACCACGCCGAGCTCCAGGCCGGACCGGTCGCGGGCGTGATCTGCCAGCTCGGCGGGCAGACGCCGCTGGGGCTGGCCCACGGCCTGCAGGCGGCCGGCGTCCCGATCGTGGGCACCTCCCCGCAGGCCATCGACCTGGCCGAGGAGCGTGGCGCCTTCGGCCGGGTGCTGGCCGCCGCGGGCCTGCCGGCCCCGAAGTACGGCATGGCGTCGTCCTTCGCCGAGGCCAAGGCGGTGGCCGACGAGATCGGCTACCCCGTGCTCGTCCGCCCCTCCTACGTCCTGGGCGGTCGCGGGATGGAGATCGTCTACGACGAGGAGATGCTCGAGTCCTACATCGACCGCGCGACGCAGGTCAGCCCGGAGCATCCCGTGCTGGTCGACAGGTTCCTCGACGATGCCCTGGAGATCGACGTCGACGCGCTCTACGACGGCACCGAGCTCTACCTCGGTGGCGTCATGGAGCACATCGAGGAGGCCGGCATCCACTCCGGCGACTCGGCCTGTGCGCTGCCGCCGATCACCCTGGGCCGCAAGGACATCGAGCGGATCCGCGAGTCCACCGAGGCGATCGCCCGCGGGGTCGGGGTCCTTGGGCTGCTCAACGTCCAGTACGCCATGGCCTCCGACGTGCTGTACGTGCTGGAGGCCAACCCGCGTGCCTCCCGGACGGTGCCCTTCGTGGCCAAGGCCACCGGGGTCCCCCTGGCCAAGGCCGCGGCGCGGATCGCGCTCGGCGAGTCGATCGCGCAGCTGCGCCGCGACGGCACCCTGCCGTCAACCGGGGACGCTGCGGACCTCGCCGACGGCGGGATGATCGCGGTCAAGGAGGCCGTGCTCCCGTTCGGCCGGTTCCACGGGGTGGACACCGTCCTCGGCCCGGAGATGCGCTCGACCGGCGAGGTGATGGGGCTGGACTCCCAGTTCGGCACGGCCTTCGCGAAGTCACAGACCGCGGCGTACTCCTCGGGACTGCCGACCAGCGGGACGGTCTTCGTCTCCGTGGCCAACCGCGACAAGCGCTCGATGATCTTCCCGCTGAAGCGACTGGCCGACCTCGGGTTCCAGATCACGGCCACCGGCGGCACCGCCGACGTGCTGCGCCGCAACGGGGTGAAGGTCAGCGACATCCGCAAGATCCACGAGCCGGGTGAGGGCATGAACACCGTCGAGGCGATCCTGGCGGGTCACATCGACCTCATCGTGAACACGCCGTACGGGGTGGGCCCCCGGCTGGACGGCTACGAGATCCGCACGGCGGCGGTGGTGCGCGGCGTGCCGTGCATCACGACCGTCCAGGGCCTGGGCGCTGCCGTTCAGGGCATCGAGGCCCTCATCGCCGGGGACATCGGCGTGCGCTCGCTCCAGGAGCACGCCAGGGAGCTCGCCGCGCTGCGCGCCGCCCAGGCCGGGACGGGCGCCTGATGCCGGTGCAGGTCCTCGCCGAGGTGGTCGGGCTGCGCCGCACGGGCGCCTACCACCACATGACCCTGGTGGCCCCCGGGATCCCGGAGGCGACCAGGGCCGGGCACTTCGTCGCTGTCGCCGTGGGCGGGGAGGGCTCGGGGATGCTGCTTCGCCGGGCCTTCTCGATCCACCGGGTCACCGAGGGCGGCCCCGCCGGGGGCACCGTCGAGATCGTCTTCGCGACGCACGGCAAGGGCACCCGGTGGCTGGCCGACCGGCGTCGGGGGGACAAGCTCGATGTCATCGGACCGCTGGGCCGGCCGTTCACGCTGCCGAGGGACCCCGTGGCCTGCGTGCTGGTCGCCGGCGGCTACGGCGCGGCCCCGCTGTTCGGCCTCTCGGAGCAGTTGCGGGCGCGCGGCTGCCGGGTCGACTGGATCCTCGGGGCGGCCAGCGAGGACCGTCTGTTCGGAGTCCTCGAGGCCAAGCGCTCGTCCTCGTCGGTGACGGTGACCACCGACGACGGGTCGTTGGGCATCCGGGGCCGCGTGACCGATCCGCTGCCCGACATCATCCGGGCCGCCGGCGCAGACGTCGTCTACGCCTGCGGCCCGATGGCCATGCTCTCGGCGGTGGCCCGGGTCGCCACCCAGGAGGGCGCCCACAGCCAGTGCGCCGTCGAGGAGTCGATGGCCTGCGGGATCGGCGTCTGCATGACCTGCGTGCTGCCCGTCCGGGGCACGGACGGCGTCACGAGGATGGTGCGCTCGTGCACCGACGGCCCGGTGTTCCGGGGCTCCGACGTGCGCTGGGACGACGTGGACAGCGTTCCGCCCGACACGCTCGGCGCGCCCGTGGCCGGGGGGCACTGATGACCGGGGCGGTGCGCCGGCTGGACCCGGCCGCGGTGGACATGTCGACGGCGCTCGGGACGTTCCAGATGCCCGACCCGGTGCTCACCGCATCGGGGTGCGCGGCGGCAGGGCGCGAGCTCGCCCCGTACGTGGACCTCACCGCGATCGGCGCGGTGGTGACCAAGTCGATCATGCTCGAGCCTCGCTCGGGCCGGCCGACGCCACGGATGGCCGAGACCCCGTCCGGGATGCTGAACTCCATCGGGCTGCAGGGCCCTGGCGTGGAGGCGTTCATCGCCAAGGACCTGCAGTGGCTGCGGCGCCACGGCATCCGAACGGTGGTCTCGATCGCCGGCGGCTCCGTGCAGGAGTACCAGAAGCTGGCCCAGCGGCTGCGGCACGAGCCGGGGATCGCGGCGATCGAGGTGAACATCTCCTGCCCGAACGTCGAGTCGCGCGGCCAGGTCTTCGCCTGCGACCCGTTCTCAGCGGGATCGGTCGTGCAGGTGGTGCGCCGGCACACCCCGCCGGACGTGCCGGTGCTGGCCAAGCTCAGCCCGGACGTGACCGACATCGTGGCCATCGCGCGCTCCGTCCGGGAGGCCGGAGCCGACGGCCTGTCGATGATCAACACCCTGCTCGGGATGGTCATCGACCCGGACACCATGCGGCCCATGCTGGGCGGCATGACCGGCGGGCTGTCCGGCCCGGCGATCCGGCCGGTGGCCGTCCGGGCGGTCTGGCAGGTGCACGCCTCGATGCCGGACATGCCGATCCTGGGCATGGGCGGCATCCGCACCGGCCGGGACGCGCTGGAGTTCGTCCTGGCCGGGGCCAGCGCGGTGTCCGTCGGGACGGCGGTGTTCAATGACCCGCATGCACTTGCCCGCATCTCCAGCGAGCTGCGGGTCCTGCTGGCCGAGCGGGGGATCGGCCGGCTCGAGGATGCGATCGGGCTCGGGCACGTGATGCAGGCCCGCCACGTCGAGGCCCAGGCGGCACGCCGGGCCGCGCAGGAGGAGGCGATCGGGTGAGTGGGTCCGACTGGGGCACCGGGGCGAGCGGGCCGGGGGCGCGCGCCCCGATCGCCGTGGCCCTCGACGGTCCGGACCGGAGCACGGTCCTGGCCTGGGCAGGCGCCGCCGGACCGCACGTCGCGGTCATGAAGGTGGGGCTGGAGACCTTCCTGCGCGACGGCCCGCAGATCGTCGGCGAGGTCCGCTCGGCGGCCCCCGGGACCGGCCTGTTCCTGGACCTGAAGCTGCACGACATCCCGAACACCGTCGCCGGCGCGGCGCGCAGTGTCGCCCCGTTGGCACCGGAGTACCTGACGGTGCACGCCAGCGGGGGCCCGGCGATGGTGGCCGCCGCCGCGCGGGCCCTTCCCGGCACGCGGATCACGGCGGTGACCATCCTGACCTCGCTGTCCGAGGCCGACCTCGAGGTCGTGGGCCTGCGCGGGCCCGCGATCGAGGCGGCCGTCAGGCTGGCCCGGATGGCCGTGGCCAACGGTGCGGCTGCCATCGTGTGCTCCCCGCAGGAGGTTGCCGCGATCCGGGCGGAGGTCCCCTCCTCGACGGTCCTGATCACGCCCGGTGTCCGGCCCGCCTCCGGCGCGGGGAGCGCGCTGGGCGACCAGTCCCGCGTGGCCACCCCGGAGCAGGCGCTCGACGCCGGGGCCGACCTGCTGGTCATCGGTCGGCCCATCACCGGGGCACCGGACCCGGGCGTGGCGGCCCGGGGCCTGGCCGAGCTGCTGGCGGCCCGGGGGTCGCGGCCGGCCGGCGCGCTGGGAGGTGGCCTCCGATGAGCCTGCCACCCCTGACGCCGGAGCAGCGATCCGCTGCGGCGGCGCGCGGGGTCGCGGCTCGACAGCTGCGCGCCGAGGTCCGGGCCGGCCTGAAGGTGGGCACCATCAGTGTCGCCGAGGTCCTGGCCGACGGGCGTCGCGATGACGACCGGGGTCGCGCCCTGGCCCGCATGCGCGTGGTCGACCTGCTGTCGAGCTTCCGGGGTATCGGGCCGGTGCGCGCGGCCGAGTCCATGGAGCGCCTGCACATCGCCGCCAACCGGCGGGTCGGCGGCCTCGGGCCGCACCAGGCCGACGCGCTCGTCGAGTCGCTGCGCCGGGAGCAGGAGTGACCGAGCAGCCCCCTGCCAGGGCGCCGATCCCGGCGCCCGCGGGGCCCGGTCGGTTGGTTGTCCTCACCGGCCCCAGCGGAGTGGGCAAGGGCACGGTCGTGGCGCAGGTGCGTGGGCTCCGCCCGGACGTGTGGGTCTCCGTCTCGGCGACCACGCGGGCGGCCCGCGCTGGCGAGGTCGACGGTGTCCAGTACCACTTCTGGAGCGCCGACCGGTTCGCCCGGACCGTGGCCGAGGGCGGCTTCCTGGAGTGGGCTGAGTTCGCCGGCAACCGCTACGGCACGCCGAGCGGCCCGGTCCTGCAGCGGATCGCCGCAGGGCAGACGGTCCTGCTCGAGATCGAGCTGCAGGGGGCGCGTCAGGTGCGCGCGTCCATGCCGGAGGCGTTCATGGTCTTCCTCAGCCCGCCCAGCTTCGCCGACCTCGAGGCACGCCTGCGGGGGCGGGCGACCGAGGACGAGGCCGCGATCGCCCGTCGCCTCGCCCGCGCCCAGGAGGAGCTCGCCGCCGCCAGCGAGTTCGACGCCGTGGTGGTCAATGATGATGTCGGCCGGGCTGCGCGGGAGTTGGTAGACTTCCTGTGACCACGGGTCGTGGGTGACGCCTGCGATTCCCCTGCACCATCACGCGGGCCGGCACCGCCCCGCACCGCCCCGTCCCGCACCGCCCCGCCCCGTCCCGCACCGCCCCGCATCCACAGGAGGGCCCCACGTGTCCGGCACCAGCAACCGCCCCGAGGGCATCACGTACCCGCCCATCGACGAGCTGCTCGACAAGACCGACTCCAAGTACTCGCTGGTGATCTACGCCGCCAAGCGCGCCCGCCAGATCAACGCCTACTACTCGCAGCTCGGCGAGGGGCTGCTGGAGTACGTCGGACCCCTCGTGGAGACGCACGTGCAGGAGAAGCCGCTGTCGATCGCCATGCGCGAGATCAACGACGGCCTGCTGTACGCGGAGGCCACCGAGGAGTCCAGCTGACACCCGGACCCGCCGAGGCGCCCGACGGGTCCGCGGGACCCGCCCGGGTCGTGCTCGGGGTCGCCGGCGGGATCGCGGCCTACAAGGCCGCCCACCTGCTGCGGCTTCTCGCCGAGTCCGGTCATGACGTGCGTGTCGTCCCGACCGAGTCGGCGCTGAACTTCGTGGGCTCGGCCACGTGGGCCGCCCTGTCGGGCCACCCCGTGCACACCACCGTCTGGGAGGACGTCGAAGGCGTCGAGCACGTCCGCCTGGGCAAGTCCGCGGACCTCGTCGTCGTGGCCCCGGCCACCGCCGACCTGCTGGCCCGGGCCGCCTCCGGCCGGGCCGACGACCTGCTGGCGGCCACCCTGCTCACCGCGACCTGCCCGGTGGTGATGGCTCCGGCCATGCACACCGAGATGTGGGTTCATCCGGCCACCCAGCAGAACGTGGCGACCCTGCGCGAGCGCGGCGTGCTCGTCCTGGACCCGGCAGTCGGGCGGTTGACGGGCGCGGACAGCGGCCCGGGACGGCTGCCCGAGCCGGAGGCCCTCGCGCAGGTCGTGACCGCCGTGCTGCACGCGCGCGGCCGCCGCGACCTGTCCGGGCTGAGGGTCGTGATCAGCGCTGGCGGCACCCGGGAGCCGGTCGACCCGGTCCGGTTCCTCGGCAATCGCTCCAGTGGGCTGCAGGGCTACGCACTGGCCTCGGCGGCCATCGCCCGTGGTGCCTCGGTCACCGTGGTCAGCGCCAACGTGGAGCTGCCGGACCCGGCTGGCGCCTCGGTGCTCCGGGTCGGGACCGCGCTGGAGCTCCAGGACGCTGTCCGGGGGGCTGCCTCCGCGGCGGACGTCGTCGTCATGGCCGCGGCCGTCGCGGACTTCCGGCCCGCCGCCGTGGCCGACGACAAGATCAAGCGCGACCCCACCGGTGACACGGTGCCGGCGATCGACCTGGTCAGCAACCCCGACGTCCTGGCCGGGCTCGTCGCGGCCAGGGCGGCCGGCGGGCTGCCGGACGGCTGCACGGTCGTCGGGTTCGCCGCCGAGACCGGCGATGCGGACGCCGACGCGCTGGCGCATGCGCAGGCCAAGCTCGCGCGAAAGGGCGTCGACCTGCTGGTGCTCAACGACGTCTCCGGGGGTGCGGTGTTCGGCCAGCCCGGGAACCGTGTCCTGCTGCTCTCCCCGGACGGGACGATCGATGGCCCCCACGTGGGGTCCAAGCCGGCTGTCGCCGACGCGATCTGGGACCGCGTGGCCGGCCTGCGGGGGCGGTGACCGCGGGCGCTCGGGTTCCTGTGGGTCGGTGTTTGCGCGCAGGGGACCCAGCCGATACCGTCTGCGCGAGGTCATGAGCCCCAGCGTCAAGCCCTGGCTTGCTGGGCGGCAACCCTCCGACCGCGGTGGGGTGCCCCAGGTGTCGACCTGGCTGGTCCGAGGTGGGCCAGCAAGCGCGGGTCTTGCCCAGCAAGGCCCCCGGACCCCGACGTGGGCCCAGGACGGGCCCTCCGGCACGGGTTCCGACACGAGCGGCGCCCCCAGGGCGCCAGGAGGAGACCACATCATGAGGCAGCCCCGTCACACCCCCCGGATGGTGATCGCATGACGACGCGCCTGTTCACCTCGGAGTCCGTCACCGAGGGCCACCCGGACAAGATGGCCGACCAGATCAGCGACGCGATCCTCGATGACCTGCTCCGCCAGGACCCGCGCTCCCGTGTGGCCGTCGAGACCCTGCTGACCACCGGGCAGGTCCACGTCGCCGGCGAGGTGACCACCGAGGGCTACGCCGAGGTGATGGACATCGTCCGTGGCGTCGTGCTGGCGATCGGCTACGACCACTCGGAGAAGGGGTTCGACGGGGAGTCCTGCGGTGTCCAGGTCTCGATCGGCCGGCAGTCGCCGGACATCGCCCAGGGCGTGGACGATGCCTTCGAGGAGCGCGTGGAGCGCTCCGGTGACGCCCTGGACCGACAGGGCGCCGGGGACCAGGGCCTGATGTTCGGCTATGCCTGCACCGACACGCCCGAGCTGATGCCCCTGCCGATCCACCTGGCCCACCAGCTCGCCGAGCGGCTGACCGCGGTCCGCAAGTCCGGGCTGCTGGGCTACCTGCGCCCGGACGGCAAGACCCAGGTGACCATCGGCTACCGCGAGGGGCGAGCCGTCTCGATCGACACGATCGTGGTGTCCTCCCAGCACGCCGCGACGGTGGACCTCGACAAGCAGCTGGCCCCCGAGATCCGCAAGTTCGTGGTCGAGCCGGTGCTGGAGGGCGTGGACCTCGACGCCTCCGGGCTGCGCCTGCTGGTCAACCCCACCGGCCGCTTCGTGACTGGCGGGCCGATGGGCGACGCCGGGCTGACCGGCCGCAAGATCATCGTCGACACGTACGGCGGCTTCGCCAGGCACGGGGGTGGCGCCTTCTCCGGAAAGGACCCCTCGAAGGTCGACCGCTCGGCGGCGTACGCGATGCGCTGGGTCGCCAAGAACGTGGTCGCTGCGGGCCTGGCCAGCAAGTGCGAGGTGCAGGTCGCCTACGCCATCGGGAAGGCCCATCCGGTGGGCGTGTTCGTCGAGACGTTCGGCACCGGGGTCATGGACGACGAGCGCATCCAGGACGCGGTCCTCGAGGTCTTCGACCTGCGTCCGGGCGCCATCATCCGCGACCTCGAGCTGCTGAACACCTCGGTGGTGCAGTTCCGACCCACGGCGGCCTACGGGCACTTCGGGCGGTCCAGCGCGAACGGCTCGACGTTCACGTGGGAGCGGCTCGACCGCGTCGACGCCCTGCGGGCCTCGGCCGGCCTGTAGCCGGGCGGGCGCGCGTGACCTGCGTGGACACCCGGTCGTGAGCGCCGAGCAGCTCCCGCTGCCCGGGGCCGGGTCCAGGTCCGGGCGCGCGCGCCGCCCACGCACGTCGGGCCCTCGCGAGCTCGCCGCCGACCTGCCGGTGGCGCGGGTGGTGCTCATGACCCCGGTCCCGCACCTCGACCGTGTCTTCGACTACGCCGTTCCCGAGAAGGTCGCGCAGCGCGCGCTGCCCGGCGTGCGCGTCCGGGTGCGGCTCGCCGGCCGGCTCGTGGACGGGTTCCTGCTCGAGCGGGTGGCCGCCTCGGACCACGCACTGGTGCCCCTGAGCTCCGTGCACGGGCCGCCGGTCCTCACCGACGAGGTTGCCGCGCTGTGCCGCGCCGTGGCCGACCGGTATGCCGGGACGTTGGCCGACGTCCTGCGCTTCGCGGTGCCACCCCGGCATGCGCGCGCCGAGTCGGCGGCGGTCCCAGAGGCGGTCCCGGCGGCGGTCCCGGCGGGGGAGCCGGCGGGCGGCGACGGTCCGGTCGGGGCCGACGCCGGGTGGGCCGACTACGCCGGCGGGCCCGAGCTCGTGTCCGGGATCGGCCGGACCGATCCGCTGCGCGCCCTGTGGGTCGCCGGCCCGGGGGAGGCGGTGCCCGACCGTGTTGCTGCGCTGGCCCGCGCCACGCTCGCCCGGGGCCGGGGGGTGCTCATCGTGGCGCCGGACGAGCACGATGTCGAGCGCCTCACCCAGGGGCTGCGCGACGGCGGGCTGGACCCGGTCCAGCTGCTCGCCGGGGCCGGACCCGAGGCCCGCTACCGGGCGTTCCTGGCCGTGCTTCGGGGCGGCGCCCGGATCGTCATCGGGACGCGTGCGGCGGTGTTCGCCCCGGTGAGGGACCTCGGGGCGATCATCCTGTGGGACGACGGTGACGAATCCCTTGCCGAGCCGCAGGCCCCGGGGTGGCATGCCCGCGAGGTGGCCGCCCTGCGCAGCACGATGGAGCACGTGTCTCTGGTCGTGGGCGGCACGGCGGTGTCGCTGGAGGCCGAGCGGATGGCGCAGGCCGGGTGGCTGCACAGGGTTGGGCTGTCCCGGACGGCAGTCCGCGGGCGCATGCCCCGCGTGCAGGTGGCCGCCGACCTGGCCCACGGTGACCCGGACAGGGCGCTGGTGCGGGTCCCGTCGGTCGTCCTCGAGGCGTTGCGCGAGGGGGTGGCCAACGGTCCGGTGCTGGTCAGCGTGCCCCGGACCGGCTACCTGCCGATGCTGGCCTGCGAGGGCTGTCGAGAGCCCGTCCGCTGCCCCGAGTGCGCCCAGCCGATGGCCGCGACCGGGCCGGAGCGGCTGCCCCGGTGCCCGCGGCACGGCGGGCAGGAGGCGTGGCGCTGTCCCATCTGCGGATCGGGCCAGGTCCGGGCGGTGGTCGTCGGGGTGCGCCGGACCGCCGAGGAGTTCGGGCGGGCGATCCCGGGCGTCCCGGTGGTGTCCTCGTCAGGAGCCGATCCGGTGCGGGCTCTCAAGAACGCGCGGGGGGTCGTGGTGGCCACCCCCGGCGCCGAGCCCCACCCGGGGCCGGACGGCTATGCCGCGCTGGCGGTGCTGGACGTGGGCGCCGCGCTGTCCCGTCCCGGCCTGAGGGTGCCCGAGGAGGTGCTTCGTCGCTGGTTCGGCGCCGCCACCCTGGTCCGCCCGGCAGCGGCCGGTGGCCGGGTCGTCGTGGTTGGCGATGGCGAGGCGCGCGAGGTCCAGGCCCTCGTGCGGTGGGACCCGATCGGGTACGCCGCCCGGGCCCTCGAGGAGCGGCACCTGCTCCACCTGCCACCCGCGGTCCGCATCGCGCAGCTGACCGGCCCGGGGCTGCCCGCCGGCGAGCTCGCCGACGAGGTGGCATCCGAGCTCGGCGACAGGATCCTCCGGCGCTCGGGACCGCTGGCCGGCCAGGACGACCAGGTGACGTGGCTCCTGGCCGTGTCCATGGGTGACGGCCCGGCCCTCTCCGCGGCCCTGCAACGGGCCCAGGTGCTGCGCAGCGCCCGCCGCGCCCCGGTGATCGCGGCCCGGATGGATCCGGTCGCCCTGCGCTGAACGGCGCCTAGAATGCTGGCATGTCGCTGCAACCGATCCGCCTGTTCGGCGATCCTGTGCTCCGGACGCCTGCCGCGCCGGTCGAGACGTTCGACAAGGAGCTGCGCAAGCTGGTCGCGGACCTGACCGAGACGATGCTCGAGGCTCCGGGGGTCGGCCTGGCCGCCCCACAGATCGGCGTGTCCCTGCGGGTGTTCACGTACTGGGTCGACGATGTCGTCGGCCACCTCATCAATCCGGACCTCGACCTGTCCGACGAGGAGCAGGACGGCGAGGAGGGCTGCCTGTCGCTGCCGGGCCTCACCTACGACACCAAGCGCGCCCTGCGCGTCGTGGCCAAGGGCATGAACATGCACGGGGAGCCGATCACGATCGAGGGCTCCGACCTGCTCGCCCGGTGCGTGCAGCACGAGACCGACCACCTTGACGGCATCCTGTTCATCGACAGGCTGGACCCCGTGGCCCGCAAGGTCGCCATGAAGGAGATCCGGGAGTCGGAGTGGTTCGGGGCGCCGCCGGTGGTGAAGCTCAGCCCCCATGCGCTCCGCCCCGGTCTCGGCTGATGCGCGTGCTCTTCGCCGGGACCCCGGAGGCGGCGGTCCCGTCGCTGCGGGCGCTCCTCGGTTCCCCGCATGAGGTCGTCGCGGTGCTGACCCGCCCCGACGCCCCCTCGGGCCGCGGCCGTCGGCTGCAGCCCTCGCCGGTGGCCCAGGTGGCCCTCGACGAGGGGATCGAGGTGCTGCGCCCCTCGCGGCCGCGGGACGAGCAGTTCCAGGCGCGCCTCGAGCAGATCTCACCCGACGCTGCGCCGATCGTGGCGTACGGCGGACTCATCCCGGCGGCGGCGCTGGCCGTCCCCCGCCACGGCTGGGTCAACCTGCACTTCTCGCTGCTGCCGGCCTGGCGGGGCGCTGCCCCGGTGCAGCACGCCATCATGGCCGGTGACCAGGTGACCGGGGCGAGCACGTTCCGGCTCGAGGAGGGCCTGGACACCGGTCCCGTGTTCGGTGTGGTCACCGAGTCCATCCATCCGACCGACACCGCCGGCGACCTGCTCGGACGCCTCGCCGAATCGGGGGCCGGGCTGCTGGTGGCCACCCTCGACGGGATCGAGGCGGGTGCGCTCGTGCCGGTGGCCCAGTCGGGCGACGTCAGCCTCGCGCCGAAGATCACCGTGGAGGATGCCCGGATCCGGTGGGCCGATCCGGCGATGCGGGTCGACCGGCTGGTCCGTGGCTGCACCCCGGCGCCGGGTGCCTGGTGCGAGTTCCGTGGCGAGCGGGTGAAGCTCGGGCCTGTCCAGCCCGCTGCGGAGGTCCTCGACCTGGCCCCCGGCGAGATTCGTGTCGCGAAGAGCGCGATCTGGGCGGGGACGGCGACCCACGCCGTCCTGCTCGGGGAGGTGAAGGCCGAGGGCAAGCGGACGATGCCCGCGGCGGACTGGGCGCGCGGTGTCCGGGTCGAGCCCGGCGAGTGCCTTGGCTGAGGATCGGCAGGTGGACCGGGCCCGGTCCCGGGGCCGCGGCCAGCCGAAGCAGGGAACCGCACGGGATCGGCGCGGAGCCGCCGACCCCGCCCGGGTGGCGGCCCACGAGCTGCTGCGCGCGGTCGACGCGCAGGGTGCCTATGCCAACCTGGTGTGGCCGCGCGTGCTCGCCGCGCATGACCTCGCCGGCCGGGACGCTGCGTTCGCCACCGAACTGGCCTACGGCACGCTGCGCTGGCGGGGCAGGCACGACGCCATCCTCTCGGCGTGCGTGGACCGCGGACTCGATGCGGTGCAGCCCGAGCTGCTCGATGCCCTGCGGCTCGGAGTCCACCAGCTGCACGAGATGCGGGTCGGCGCCCACGCAGCGGTCGACCAGACGGTCGAGCTGGTGCGTGCCCGGATCAACCCCGGGGCCGCGGGACTCGCCAACGCGGTCCTGCGCAGGGTGGCCAGGGGCGGGTCGGCAGGGGAGTGGGTCGCCTCGCTCGAGGCCTCGGGACAGGTGCCGGCGGCTGCGATCGACCCGGCTGGGCACCTGGCGGTGACTACGTCGCACCCCGCGTGGATCGTCCGTGCCGAGCACGACGCGCTCGCCGCCAGCGTTCCAGACCGGACGTGGCAGGACACGGGCACGGCCCTGCTGGCGGACAACGAGCCCGGTCGGGTCACGCTGGTGGCGCGCAGCATGGACCCGCGGGAGCTGCTGGAGACCCTGCGGGCCGAGGGCTACGACGCCGAACCGGGCCGCTGGTCGCGGCTGGCCGTCCGGGTGGCCTCGGTCAACCCGGCGGCGCTGCCGGAGGTCGCCACCGGCTCGGCTGGCGTCCAGGACGAGGGCAGCCAGGTGGTGGCGCTGGCCCTCGCCGACGCCCGCCTGGAGGGCCCTGACACCCGATGGCTCGACCTGTGCGCCGGACCGGGTGGCAAGGCTGCGCTGCTGGCCGGCCAGCTGGCCGAGCGCGGTGGTCAACTCACCGCCGTTGAACTGCATCCGCACCGCGCCGACCTGGTGCGCTCCGCGCTGCGCCCGGTCCATGGTCGGCATGAGGTGATCACCGGGGATGCCACCACGACCGATGTGGGGACCGGCTACGACCGCGTGCTGCTCGATGCGCCCTGCACGGGCCTGGGTGCCCTGCGCCGCCGGCCGGAGTCGCGCTGGCGGCGCTCGGCGGACGATCTCGTGGCGCTGACCGCGCTGCAGCGGGCGCTGCTCCGTCGGGCGCTCGAGGTGGTCCGCCCCGGCGGCCTGGTGCTGTACGCCACGTGCTCGCCCCACCTCGCCGAGACAGAAGCAGTCGTCCACGACGTCACACGATGGGGAGGGGCGGTCGTGCCGATCGGTGCGCAACCCGGGCTCACGCTGCCCGAGGCCTCGGTGGCGGGTCCGTTCCTGCGACTCTGGCCCTATGCGCACGGCACCGATGGGATGTTCGCGGCGCTGATCCGCCGCGACCGCTGAGCCCGACGGCCTGCAGGCCCAGGTCAGTCGCGGGGGGCCTCGGGATCCAGTGCCCGGCCGAACATGGCCAGGCCCACCGCGGCGACTGCGGCGACGCTCCCGGAGATCAGCAGGGGGACCACCCCGTTGCCGGGCCCGGCCTCCCAGGTGAGTCCCGCCCACAGGCCCGCGACGAGGATGCCGGCCCCGCCGAGCGCCTGGAACAGTCCCTGCGCGTGGCCGCGCACCGGTGCCGGCGACAGGGCGCTGATCCACGCGCGGCCGACCCCCTCGGTGATCCCAGCAAAGCCGCCGTAGGCGATCAGGAGCAGCACGGCGAGGGCCGGCGAGTCCACCAGGCCCAGCCCGACGTATCCGATGGCGAAGCAGGCCAGGCCCAATGCGTAGACGCGCGATCGCGGCCACCGATCGCTGAGGGCGCCCGCGGGATACGCGATGGCGGCGTTGGCCAGGTTGAACAGGGCGTAGGCGCCCATCAGCGCCGCTGGGCCGAAGCCCACCTCCGTGAGGCGCAGAAGGATCAGGGCGTCCGGGAAGTTCACCAGCGCGAAGAGCCCCAGGACCGCGGCAAGGACCCGGACCCGGCTGGGCAGCGCACCACCGGTGGAGGCCCTGTCGGCGGCCGGCTGCGGACGCCGTGCGTGCCGGCCCTCGCGGACCAGCAGGACCAGGCCCACGCTCAGGACCGCCGGGACGACCGCGATCCACAGGGCGGTCCGGACGTCCCCACCGGTCGCGGTGAGGATCGCAAGGCCGAGCAAGGGCCCGATGACCGCGCCGACGGTGTCGGCCGCTCGGTGGAAGCCGAAGGCGCGCCCCAGCGACGCCGGCGGCACTCCGTCGGCCAGCAGGGCATCTCGTGGAGCCCCGCGGATTCCCTTGCCGATGCGATCCACGACGCGCCCGAGCAGGACGGCTCCCCACACGGTGGCTGCCGCGACCACAACCTTGCCCATCGCGGCCAGGCCGTACCCGGCCAGGATCGCGGGCTTGCGACCCACCCGATCCGAGAGTCGGCCGCTGACGTACTTGAGCGCGGCGGCCACTCCCTCGGCAACCCCCTCGACGAGCCCGACCACCGCGGCTGGAGCGCCGAGGGTGGTCGTGAGCAGCACGGGCAGCAGCGGATACATCAGCTCGCTGGCTGCGTCCTGCGCGAGGGAGACCCCGGAGAGGACCTTGACGTTGCGCGTGAGCCAGTGCCGACGACTGGCGTCGGTGCCGTCCGGCTCCGGGGTCACGGCCGCAGGCTATCGATCCGCTCACAGTCGCCACCGGTTGCGTGGGGTCCGCGTGATGGTGAAGGGGGCGCTGTTGTTCGCCGGCCAGGGCACTCCCGGTGGCGCCCCCTGGCGGGGTGGCGCTGGTGGCGTGCTGCCGTCGAGTGGGGTGATCGTCCACATCCGCAGGTCGACCTGTCGGTGGTGAGCCCAGCAGAGCGTGGCGAGGTTGTGCAGATCGGTGGACCCTCCCTCGGCCCACTCGTCCAGGTGGTGGACCTGGCATGCCTCAGCCGGTACCCGGCATCCGGGGATGATGCACCCACCGTCACGGACCGCGAGTGCCCGGCGCTGGGCAGCGGTGGCTGTGCGCTGGGTGCGACCCACCGCAAGCGGGATCCGCGTGTCGAACATCGCCTCGGCCAATGCAGCGATCCGTTGGGGCGGGCCGGCCAACGAGGGGCCGCCGTCGACCTGCACGCGATCGTCGATGGCCAACACGGGCAGTTGCGCCGCACAGCCCGGCTGAGTCACCACGATGGGCGTGACTGCGGCATCGCAGGCGGCCCAGCGCCCCTCCGCCTCGCTGAGGGGATACCCGCGACTGGTGGTCATGAGGGGGTCACCGACGGCTGTCCGCTGCAGGGTGACCGTCAGCGCGACCGGAAGGCCCCCTCGTGTCGGCAGGCGGTCGCAGCCATGCGCGGTGTTGACCAGTTGAACGAGGGCATCGGCGCGCCGGGCCCCCGGGGCCACCTGATCGGACTCGCTGCGCAACGTCTCGGCGATGGCATGGATCGCGGTCATCACGAGCTCACCCTCGATCCTCGGCAGGGCTCCGGAGAGCAGGACGGTGTCGCCCAGGACGCTGAAGGACAGGTCCCGTGACTGGTAGGCGTCGGCCTCCCCGGGGGTCGGATCAGGTGGTGGGTGCAGCATCCGCTCGGCGGCCGAGACGAACCGGGCCACGCCGGAGGGGGAGATGCGACCCCACAACCCGCGCAACTGCTCGATCACGGCGGTCAGCTCCTCGCCACTGAATCGTTCGGCCCGCCCGCGCGATGGGATCGACGTGCTCCCTGGTGATCACCCCCGCCGACCAGGCATCCGCAACACTGGCATGTGCCGCTGCCAGCGCCCCGGCGCGCGCCAACCGGCCGGCGGTGGCGTTCGACCAGCCGCGGGCCGCGAGCATCCCACCGGCCCCGACCAGCGGCAGGGCGCCGGCCGCCGAAGCGGCGTGCATCCGGGTGGCGAGCGTGTACTCGGCAGCCGCCATGGTTCCGGCCAGGACCTCGACGTCAGCCGCCGGGCGCTCGCCGGCATGCAGGCCCATCTCCGGCGGATCGGATCGCGCGACCGAGGTGACCGCCCGCCACGCCCCGGCGACGGCAGAGTCGCAGGTGGCCAGCGAGCCCACGCTGCGCTCGTCGACCGTCCTGCCGCGGTCCAGAGTGCTGGCCATCAGACCCCCGTCGAATGGATCGTACATGTGTTCGAACACCTCGAACGCTAGCCCATGCCTCCGACATCGGGAACCCCGTGAACCCGCATTGTGGACACGGCCCGAGCGGGCCGGGCGCCGACTACGCTGCCGCCATGGGCATCCAGATCTCGCCGAGCATCCTGTCGGCTGACTTCGCCGCGCTCGCCGAGGAGTGCCGCCGCGTGCAGGGGGCTGCCGACTGGCTGCACGTCGATGTCATGGACAACCACTTCGTGCCCAACCTGACGATCGGGCTGCCCGTGGTGGAGTCCCTGCTGCGCTCGGTCCAGACCCCCGTGGACTGCCACCTGATGATCGAGGACCCGGACCGCTGGGCCCCCGCCTACGCGGAGGTCGGCGCCGGCAGCGTGACGTTCCACCTCGAGGCGGCGCGGGCGCCGGTCCGCCTCGCCCGGGAGATCCGTTCCCAGGGTGCCCGAGCGGGAGTGGGGCTCAAGCCGGCGACGCCGGTGAGCGCGGCCGCTGACCTGATCGGTGAGATCGACATGATCCTGATCATGAGCGTCGAGCCCGGATTCGGCGGCCAGTCGTTCCTCGAGCTGGCCGTGCCCAAGATCCGACAGGCCCGTGCCCTGATCGGGGACGCCGACATCTGGCTGCAGGTCGACGGCGGCGTGTCGGCCGCCACGATCGAGCGGTGCGCCGAGGCAGGGGCGGACGTGCTCGTGGCGGGATCCGCGGTCTACGGCGCGCAGGATCCTGCCGCCGCCTGCCAGGCCCTGCGGGCGGCAGCCGAGGCGGCGTCGACGCTGTGACCGGCGACCCCGCAGGGCGGGAGGGGGTGGATCCTGCCGACGTGACCGCACCCCGTCCCGGGGCAACCCCGGCGGAGGTCGCGGCTCTGCGTCGTGCGCTGGAGCTGGCGCAGACCCGGGGGGTCCCGCGGGGCCCGAACCCCCGCGTCGGATGCGTGCTGCTCGATGCGGGCGGGCAGGTCGTGGCTGAGGGGTACCACCGGGGGGCCGGGACTCCGCACGCGGAAGTGGCCGCGCTGGCGGCAGCTGGCCCGGCGGCCCGTGGGACGACCGCCGTGGTGAGCCTCGAGCCCTGCTCGCACACCGGCCGGACCGGTCCGTGCACGCAGGCCCTGATCGATGCCGGGGTCCGCCGCGTCGTGTTCGCGCAGCCGGACCCGAACCCCCTGGCCGCCGGCGGGGCCGAGGTGCTGGCCCGCGCCGGCGTCGAGGTCGTCGGCGGCGTGCTCGCCGACGAGGCCCGCGAGGCCAACGAGGCGTGGACGTTCGCCACCACGCGCGGCCGGCCGATGGTGACGTGGAAGGTGGCCAGCACCCTCGACGGGCGGGTCGCCGCCGCGGACGGGTCGAGCCGGTGGATCACCGGCGAGACGGCCCGTGCGGCGGTCCACGACCTGCGGTCGCAGGTGGACGCGGTGGTGATCGGGACGGGCACCGCGCTGGCCGACGACCCGTCGCTCACCGTTCGCGGACCGGACGGGACGCCGGTCGACGCGCAGCCGCTGCGAGTCGTCATGGGGCGCCGGAAGCTGCCGGAGTCGGCCGCGCTGCGGGACGGGCACGCTCCGCTGCGCCTGTTCCGCACCGAGTCCCCCGCCGAGGTCCTCGCGGCGCTCGCCGCCGACGACGTGCAGCACCTGCTGCTGGAGGGGGGTCCGACCCTCGCTGCCGCCTTCGTCCGGTCCGGCCTCGTCGACCGGATCGTGTGGTACCTGGCCCCGAAGCTGCTCGGCTCCGGCCCGTCCGCGGTCGGGGACCTGCACATCCCCAGCATCGGTGCGGCGATCCCGCTGCGGATCACGGGAATCACCCGAGTTGGCCAGGACGTTCGGGTGGACGCGACAATGGAGCCCGGGAACCCGAACGGGTGACCGGAGCCGCCGGCCCGCAGCCGTCCTGGTCCGCGGACCAGGCACCCGGACCAGGCCCGCGGATGAGGAGGAGAAGCGTGTTCACCGGGATCGTCGAGGAGCTCGGCCGTGTCGTGGAGGTCGCCCGGCTGGCGGGCGACTCGGCGCGCGTGGTCATCAGCGGGCCGACAGTGACCTCCGATGCCCGGCCCGGTGACAGCATCGCGGTGAACGGTGTCTGCCTGACCGCAGTGACCCTCGAGGACGGCACATTCAGCGCCGACGTCATGGCCGAGACGCTGACGCGCAGCTCGCTGGGATCGCTGGTGCCCGGCGATCCCGTGAACCTCGAGCGGCCGATGTCCGCCGACGGCAGGTTCGGCGGGCACATCGTGCAGGGCCACGTGGACGGAGTCGGGAGGATCCGTGCCCGCCGGCCCAGCGAGCACTGGGAGGTCGTCGAGATCGACCTGCCCCCGGCGCTGGCCCGCTACCTCGTGGAGAAGGGCTCGATCACCGTCGACGGGGTCTCGCTGACCGTGGTCGAGGTGGTCGACGACCCATCGCCGTGGTTCTCCGTGTCACTGATCCCGACCACGCTGGCAGGCACGACGCTGGGCACCCGCGAGGTCGGCGCCGCGGTGAACCTGGAGGTCGATGTGATCGCGAAGTACGTCGAGCGGCTCGCCGAGGTGCGGGCATGATCCCCGCCGACGAGATCTTCGGGCACGCCGGCATCCCGATCCAGCACCGGGACCCGAGCGAGGCCGATGCGACGACCCACGTCGCACACCCGGTCGCCGTGGACACCCCGCTGCCCGCCGACCTCCCCGCCACGGCCGCGGGGGGCGTCCGCCTGGATCCCATCCCGGCTGCCATCGAGGCGATCCGTCGGGGCGAGGCGGTCGTCGTGGTCGACGACGAGGACCGTGAGAACGAGGGCGACCTGATCTTCGCCGCGCAGCGGGCCACGCCCGAGCTGACCGCGTTCATGATCCGGCACACCTCCGGCTACATCTGCGTGAGCCTGACCGGCCCGGACCTCGACCGGCTCGGGCTGCCCCCGATGACGGCCATCAACGAGGACCGCAAGCAGACCGCCTACGCGGTCTCGGTGGATGCCCGGGACGTCGAGTCGACCGGGATCTCCGCCGCTGACCGGGCCCACACGATCAAGGTGCTGTCCGACTCGGCCACGGACCCGTACGACCTCACCAGGCCCGGGCACGTGATGCCCCTGCGCGCCGTCCCGGGCGGTGTCCTGCGCCGCCCCGGTCACACCGAGGCCGCGGTGGACCTCTCCGCGCTCGCCGGCCTGGCCCCCGCCGGGGCGCTCTGCGAGCTGATGAACGAGGACGGCACGATGATGCGGGCTCCCGAGTGCCGCGCCTTCGCCGACGCCCACGGCCTGGTGATGGTCTCGATCGCCGACCTCATCCGCTACCGGCGCGGCCACGAGAGGCAGGTCGTGCGGGTGGCCACGACCACCCTGCCGAGCCGGTACGGCGAGTTCACGGCCATCGGCTACCGCTGCACGCTCGACGACATCGAGCACCTGGCGCTGGTCGTCGGCGAGATCGGCGACGGCCAGGACGTCCTCGTCCGCGTCCATTCCGAGTGCCTCACCGGTGACGCCCTCGGATCGCTGCGCTGCGACTGCGGCCCGCAGCTGCAGGCAGCGATGAGGGCGGTCTCCGAAGCGGGGCGCGGAGTGGTGCTCTACATGCGCGGCCACGAGGGGCGCGGGATCGGCCTGGTGTCCAAGCTGGCGGCCTACGCGCTGCAGGACTCGGGCCGGGACACCGTCGACGCGAACCTCGACCTGGGCCTGCCCGCCGATGCCCGCGACTACGGAACCGGCGCGCAGATCCTGGCCGACCTCGGCGTTCGCACGATGCGGCTGCTGACCAACAACCCATCGAAGCTCGCCGGACTGTCCGGCTACGGGCTGCGGATCGTCGACCGGGTCCCGATCGAGATCGAGCCGAACCCCCACAACGCCCACTACCTGGCCACCAAGCGCGAGCGGATGGGCCACCAGATGGGGCACGCAACCCCGGCGGGGTCACCGATGGGCAACGCCGCGCAACCGCCGGGTCCGGGGGAGCCGGACCAGGGCACGGGAGGTGGGTCATGAGCGGATCCGGCGCGCCGAGCGGCGCCGACCTCGACGCGGAGGGGCTGCGCGTGGCGATCGTCGCGTCGTCCTGGCACGAGCGGGTCATGGACGGCCTGATCGCCGGGGCGACGTCGGCATGCACGCGGGCCGGTGCGGTCTCGGTCGTCTACCGGGTGCCGGGCACCTTCGAGCTGCCGCTGGCCGCCCAGGTGGCCGCGGGAGCCGGCTTCGACGCCGTCGTCGCCCTCGGGGTGGTGATCCGCGGGGGCACGCCGCATTTCGAGTACGTGTGCGACGCCGCCACGAGCGGCCTGACCCGGGTGGGGCTCGACACCGGCGTCCCGGTCGGCTTCGGGGTGCTGACCTGCGACGACGAGGCGCAGGCACTCGACCGGGCCGGCCTGCCGGGCTCCCGCGAGGACAAGGGAACCGAGGCAGCCGAGGCCGCCCTGTCGCTGGCGCTCACGCTCCCGACCATCCGGCGTCCCGGAGCCGCCCAGCCCACCGGCTTCTCCGGCTGAGCGGCGCATCGGTGCGGGGGAGGGGCCCTGCCGGCCCGGTAGGCTGTCGCCCCGTGAAGACCTTCGACGACCTGCACGCCGAGCTCATCGCCAAGGTCGCGGCATCCGACCCCCAGTCCGGAACGGTCGCCCTGCTGGCCGGCGGAGTCCACGCCGTCGGCAAGAAGGTGGTGGAGGAGGCTGCCGAGGCGTGGATGGCCGCCGAGCACGAGGGCCCGGAGCGAGCGGCCGAGGAGATCTCGCAACTGCTCTACCACGCCCAGGTCCTGATGATCGCCGCCGGCGTCAGCCTCACCGACGTCTACGAGCACCTGTAGCCGGCACTACCCGGAACCGACCGGCCCGTGAGGGCCTCCGCACCCCCGAGGACACCCAATGCTCCGCGTCGCCGTACCCAACAAGGGCGCCCTGGCCGAGCCTGCGCGCGACATGCTGCGGGAGGCCGGCTACCTGGCCCGCGCGAACCTGCGCGACCTCGTCGTGACGGACTCGACCAACGGAGTGGAGTTCTTCTTCCTCCGGCCGCGCGACATCGCCATCTACGTCGGCTCCGGGACCCTCGACCTGGGGATCACCGGGCTCGACATGCTGCTGGACTCCCGCGCCGAGGCGCGCGAGGTGCTGCGCCTGGGGTTCGCGCCCTCGACGTTCCGGCTGGCCGCGCCCACCGGCAGCGCAGCTGAGCCCGGCGACCTGGCGGGCTTGCGGATCGCGACCTCCTACCCGGGCCTGCTGGACGACTACCTCGCGCGAAGCGGGGTCAGCGCGACGGTCGTGAAGCTGGACGGGGCCGTGGAGAACGCCGTGCGCCTCGGGGTCGCCGACGCCGTGGCCGACGTGGTCGCGACCGGGGGGACGCTGCGCCAGGCCGGTCTGGAGACGGTCGGGGAGCCGCTGCTGGTCAGCGAGGCCCTCCTGATCCGACGGGCCGGGGTGGGTCAGGAGGGTGAGGTGGCGACCTTCACCCGGCGCATCCAGGGCGTGATCGCGGCCCGCACCTACGTCATGGTCGACTACGACATCCCGGCCGGGCTCGTGGCGCAGGCCTGCCGGATCACGCCCGGGATCGAGTCACCGACGGTCTCCCCGCTCGCCGACGAGCGCTGGTCGGCGGTTCGCGCGATGGTGGCCCGCGAGAAGGTGCACAACGTCATGGACGAGCTCTACGAGCTCGGCGCGCGCGGGATCATCGTCACCGACATCCACGCCTGTCGGCTCTAGCCGGGATCCGGGGGGAGTCGGGCCGAGCCCGGGTGCCGGAGGGTCAGCCGGCAGGTCAGCCGGCAGGTCAGCTGAGCATCCGCTCGACCCAGGACAGCAGGTTGTCCGGGTCGAAGGGCTTGGTCAGGTAGCAGCTGGCGCCGGCGGACCAGCCGTCCCAGGTGGTCGCGTCATCCCCGGCGGCCGTGAGGAGGATCACGGGGACGTCCTCGCCGCCCTCGCGCGAGCGGATCTGGCGAAGCACGTCGATGCCCGACAGCCCGGGCATCATGATGTCGAGGATGATCCCATCCGGGCGCTTCTGGTCGAAGCTGGCCAGGGCCTGCGGCCCGTCTGCCGCCTCGACGACGTCGTAGGCGTCGAGCTCGAGGGTGTCGCGCAGCAGCAGGCGCACCGGCTCCTCGTCGTCGACGACCAGGATCAGCGCCATCGAAGCTCCTCCTCGCTCGCTCGGGTCATGCTCTTGTCGGGGGCGTCGGCCTACCTGACGCCTGCCGCCACCCGGGATCACCCGGAGGAGCGGCCTGCCTGCCCCATGGTGCCATCCTCAGCGGGCACCCGCGTGAGTTCGCCGCTCGCATTGGCCGTGTCGCCGGCGTCGATCGCCGGCTCTGCGGCGATGGGGGCATCGGCGGTCCGCAGGTGCAGGACGAACTCGGCGCCGGTCCCCTCGCGCGGGGCCTGCAGGGTGATCCCGCCACCCATCGCGATTGCCAGCTCGCGGGCGATGTGCAGGCCGAGTCCCGCACCGCCGGTGGCCATCGTCATCGGGTCCTCCCGGCGGTAGAACCGCTCGAAGACCTTGTCGCGCTCCGCCTCGGGGATGCCGGCCCCGTGGTCGCGCACGTACACGCGGGCGTGCTGGCGCGACGTCTCGACCCGGATCTCGACGTGCGTGTCCGCCTGGGCGTACTTCTTCGTGTTGCTGATCAGGTTGCCGAGGCACTGGATCGCCCGGATCCGGTCACACTGGACGAGGATGGGCTCGCTCGGCAGCTCCACGTCGATGCGCCCTGCCATCTCGGGGAACCCCGCCACCGCCTGGCGGACCACCGTCGACAGGTCCTCGACCTGCATCTCGATCTCCAGGCGCGCGGTGTCGGAGACCTTCGACGCCAGGAGCAGGTCATCGACGAGCCGGGAGAGGTGGTCGGCCCGATCGGAGATGACCTGCGCCGCCTGCAGCCGCTTCTCGGGGTTCATCCGGTCGCCCCGGCTGGCCAGGAGGTGCGCATAGCCCTTGATGGGGGTGATGGGTGTTCGCAGCTCGTGGGAGATGGTCGCCACGAAGTCGGTCTTCATCTTCTCCACGCGGCGCTCGCGGGTCTCGTCGTGGACCGTCAGGATGCTGACCCACCCACCACCGTCGGTGACTCCGGTCGCTTGGGCCTCGCGGACCCGGACAGTCGCCAGGGAGACGTCGAGCTCCTCGGCGTCGGCACGCACCAGGTGGACCTTGGTGGGCGCCGCACCGGGCCGGCTGTCCGCGGCCTGCGAGGCGCGGACAAGGGTGCGCACCACGTCGGGTGCGGTGTCGAGACCACCGGTGAGGGCACCATGCTGGACGCCAGTCATGCGCGCCATGGTTTGGCTCCACAGCCGGATCTGCCCGGTGTCGTCGACCATCGCGATCCCGTCGGAGGTGTTGTCGACCACGGCGGTCAGCTTGGCGGTCTCCTCGGTCAGCGCGTCGAAGGCGGCGCCCGCCCGCATCGCGCTGCCGACAGCGGCCACGAGCGCGCCGAGGACGGGAGCGTCGGCATCGTCGAGCGCCCAGCCGCGCGTGCGTCCGGCGATCCGGCTGGGCTGGCTGAGCTGGCTCGAGCCGAGGAGAAGGGCGCCGGGGTTCGCCGTGCCGAGGTCCAGCCGGGTGACCACGCCAGTCCGCCACCCCTCAGGCAGCTCCTCGGCAGCGAGGGGACGCGGTCCCGCGTCAGCCCAGACGGAGGCCAGGACACGTTCCGAGGCCGAGTCGGGGGTGGCCAACGCCCCGAGCGGCTCGAGGATGAGCCCTTCTCCGGGGCCCCGACGATCTGGCGGATCGCCTCGGTCGAGTCCTCGAGGGTGGTTGCGCCCTGACCGTGGGCGGCGAACGAGCCGCCCAGGGTCACGAGCCACCGGTTCCGAACCCGGGCCTCAGCATGCTGTGCAGAGGCTCCGTAGGCGTACCAGAGAGCGATGACGGGGATGAAGGCGAACGGGACGAGGACCCTCGTCGGCTGCTCTGTGCCGAGCGCCACGGCCATCGCGCCAATCCCCACCGACCCGATGGCCACGAGGGCCGAAAGGCGCCATTCCTCCGCGAGCACGCCTCTGCGACTAGCGCCGGTCGTCACGTGGATCAGGTGGGCGACCAGCGTCAGGTTCACCGCGGTGAAGACTCCAGATGCCACCACCAGGGCCAGGATCGAGGAGATCGCTGATCGGCTCAGCTTCGCCTGCCAGACCGATGTAGGTCAGGATCATCGCACTCGTTGCCGCGGCGTACTGGCCGAGGTTGTAGGCGACCTTGAGCCACGCACGTCGGCGAAGGATCACCTCTGCGATCAGGACGCCTGCCAAGCTCGCGCCGAGGATGGAGGGTGGGGCCAGGAGCAGGATTCCAGCGGACAGCGACACCTCGTAGAAGTTGTGCTCCTCCCACGTGTCGCCGTGCCGGACGCGTACGTAGGCCAGGAGCCCGACCGTCGTGATGACGACCCAGAGCACCATGATCCAGGGGTCCGGGACGTCGGGCCCGCGATCGGACCAGACGGTGCTTGTGAGGAGCAGGAGCAGACCTGACAGCAGCAGACCGAGGGCGGCGGTCCAGAGGACCATCCGCCGCAGGGAAGCTGTCTGCTCAGGACTCGCGCTCACGGGCCCCCCAGGCGGTATCGGTCGGGATGGTGGTCGACAGCTGCTAGTGAAGCAGATCAGCCTTCCATGCTCCACGACCCTGCATCCCACGTGCCTGTCGCCCAGGACCGGGCTGCCCACGAGCGTGCTGCCCAATCCTCATCGGCCCACGACCGGGCAGCCCACGACCGGGCGGCCCACGACCGGGCAGCCCACGACCGGGCAGCCCACGACCGGGCAGCCCACGACCGCGCCAGCCACTCATCCACGGCCCACGACCGGGCAGCCCACGACCGCGCTGCCCACGACCGGGCAGCCCACGACCGCGCCACCCAGTCGTCGATCGCCCAGGACCGGGCAGCCCACGACCGCGCTGCCCACGACCGCGCTGCCCACGACCGCGCCAGCCAGCCATCGAAGGCCCACGACCGGGCTGCCCAGGACCTCGCATTGAACTCCCGGTCAGGCAGCCCGAGCGAGTCGGCGAGCACCGACATCATCCACATCCGCGACGCCCACTGCTGCGTCTGCCAGCTCAGTTCCGCCCAGGCCGCCTTGACGGCCCCGAAGTCACCAGAGTCCCATGCCTCGGCGAAGGCCGCCCATGCCTCCGCATCGTCCTCCGACGGGCCCCAAGCAGGGTCCGCCCCAGGCCGGCCAGGGCGGACGTCGACGGGAGCGTCCGGGGCGGCCTCGATCGCGGCCGCGAGGTCGAGAGCTCCGTGGCCCGCACCATCCGATTGCTCGAGGTCATTGGACGTGTAGGTCGTGCCGGTGAGCAGTGCCTTGACCCCGTTGGGTCGAAGCGCGGGGTTGACCCCGAGCACTGCCGCGGAGGCGCCCGTCACCACCGCCGCAGACATCGAGGTGCCGGTGCCCGGCATGTACTGGTCCTGGACCCAAGCTGCGGACTCGGCGGCCTGGCTCCCTTCGGCGGCCGTTGAGACGATCGAGACTCCTGGGGCGACCAGGTCTGGCTTGCCCTTGGTGAACTTGCTGCCGCGCGCACTGAACGGGGCCACGACGTCGTCACCACGATCGACGGAGTGGTTCTCGTCCAAGGCGCCGACGGTCAGGAGGACCGGATCATTGCCGGGGGACCCGACCGTGCCCCAGCCGTCCCCGTTGTTGCCAGCGGCAACGACCACCGTGATGCCAGTGCCCCACAGACGCTCAAGGGCTCGTGACAGGGGATCGAAACCTGGCGGGAGTGGCTGCTCTGACGAGAGGCTCACGTTGACGACGTCGACTTCGCCGTCGTCGAAGACGACCTCAAGGCCCTTCAGGACCGTCGACAGGCTGGTCTCACCGGTGCCGTCCGCAACCTGCACGTCCAGAAGCGTGGCCGCTGGGGCCACACCCCTGGCGCCCGCGATGATGCCTGCGAGGAAGGTGCCATGGCCATAGCCATCGCCGTCGGGCGAGTCGCTGACGTTCGCGTGCTCGACGTTGTCCAGATCGGGGTGATCGGCGACCCCCGTGTCCACGATGGCGACCTTGACCCCCTTGCCCAGGTCCCCGGCCAAGCTGTCGGCGCCGATCGTTCCCCGGAAGGTCGGATCCCACGGCGTCACGGAGTCCGCGGTCTGCGTCCCATTGACCTTCATGGCCACGTCCGGGACCTCGGCCGCGCCGGCGGGGATCGCCGCGCTGGCCGGCAGCTTCACGATGAGGGAGTCCGACAGGTCGAGCGTCTCGAGCACCTGACCCCCGAGGGCTGCCACGTCATCGGCCAGCTGCGCCAGGCTCAACGGGCCGGTGAGCGTGAGCAGGGCCGTCCGGGACTGCCCTCCAGTCCCGTTCGCGGGCGCAGGCATCGCGAGCAGCGCGATTGCTGCTGCAGCGGCCACGGCAGCCGCGGGCCTGCCCCGAACGCTCCGGAATGCTGATGTGCTCATGATCGCGTCCTCCTCGTAGTACCAATCCCTTTCGGCGCGACCCCGGAGTGCGGTGAAACCCCCACGCCATCGCAGAACGAGAATTGGTCTGTTCGGGTGACAAGATTCACCCTAATGGCCCATTGATGCGCGGTGAACCCGCTTTTAGGCCGAAATGTTTCGCGTTGTACCGTGTTGGGCGTGCCGAGGATCTCCGCCCATGAGGCGCTTGTGAGGGTCGGCGACCCGGGTTCCTTCAGTCCTTGGACTGTTCCATTCGCCCCACCTGATGACTATTTGCCGGAATACTACGCCGAGCTGTCGCACGCTTCCGAAGCGACAGGATGCGCGGAAGCCGTCCTGACCGGCACCCTGGCGATCGGCGGTGTGCCGGCGGCGGCGATCGCGTGGGAGTTCGGGTTCCTCGGGGGATCGGTCGGGGTGACGACCGCTACCCTGGTCGTCTCGGCGATCCGACGGGCGACCGCCGAGGGGCTGCCCCTGGTGGCCCTTCCGAGATCGGGTGGAACCCGCATGCAGGAGGGCTCGCCCGCGTTCGTGCAGATGGTGGCGATCGCCGGCGCCCTCGCCGAGCACAGGGCGGCAGGGCTGCCCTTCCTCGTGCACCTGTGCGGACCGACCACAGGGGGCGTGCTCGCGACGCTCGGTTCGGCCGGGGACCTCACGACGGCAGAGCCAGAGGCGATGGTGGGCTTCCTGGGGCCGCGCGCCTACCGGGCGATAACGGGCGACCGCTTCCCCGACGGTGTGCAGACGGCCGAGAACCTGAGCGGCCGGGGGATCATCGACGCGGTCGTCCCATGGGCGGAGCTGCCGCGACGCTGGGGGACGGTTCTCGGCATCTGGGCTGATCGGCGGGAACGGCACCAGCCGGGCGCCCCGGCCCGCGGCCGTCCGCCGCGCGGGCGCCCGGTCGGAGCGGCCCCGGTCCCCGGTGCCCCGGACTCAGCGACCCAGCTGTGGCACTACGTGCAGGCTTCCCGGGCGCACGACCGCCCCGACGCCAGCCTGTTCATGCAGCGCCACATGACCGACGTCGTCGTGATCCCCGGGACTGCGGCAGGCGAGGTCGCCGGGGGGGCGGTCGTGGCCCTCGGGCGGCTCGAGGGAATGCCGGTCGTGCTCGCGGCAACGGAGGACCGCTGCACCGGCGAGCCACTGACCGTGGGCGGCCTGCGGACGATCCGCAGGGGGATCGCCCTGGCGGGGCGCTGGGGGCTGCCGATGGTCACGATCGTGGACACCCTCGGGGCCCAGCTCTCGGTCGAGGGCGAGCAGTCCGGGATCGCCGGCGAGATCTCGCGCCTGATGACCGACCTGGTCGCGACCCCCAGCCCATCGGCCGCCCTGCTGCTCGGGGCCGGCACTGGCGGAGCGGCGCTGGCCATGCTCGCCTGCGACCGGATCGTGGCCGGCTCCCACACGTGGGTCTCCCCGCTTGCCCCCGAGGGCGCGGCCGCGATCCGGCACGAGGGGTCCCATGACCCGGCCCAGGTCGCGTGGGATCAGCGGATCGGCGCGCACGCGCTGGCGGACCTGGGCTTCATCGACGTGATCGTCCGGGAGTCCGAGGCGGACTGGCTGGCGACGGCAGCGCACGCGGTCGTGGGCGAGCTCACGGCTGTCATTGCCGGGGTTGACCCCGACCGCCGTGTCGCGCGGTTCCAGGCCTGGGGCGCGAATGGCTGACCTGGGTGCCGGTGACTTCGGCCACGACGACGGGTCTGTCCCCGACGAGGTCGCCGCGGTGCTTGCCGCGCGGGCCTCTGGCACGGCCGCGATGCGGGACGTCGTCTCGGTGCTGGCTCGGCATCGGCTGCTTGTCCCGCTCCTCGAGGTGGACGCCGACCAGCTCGAGGGTGATGACGCGGATCCGTGCGCCGGTCAGGACCGGGCCGTCGCGGCGGTGTCGATGCGCACCGACGCCGGGGTGGTCGGGCTCGCCTTCACCGGCATGGAGCCGTTGCGGGCCTGGCGCGGCGAGGCCCGGCCCATGCCCGTGCCCGCGTCGCGCGTGGCCGAGGCGCTGCTGGCCGAGGGCGCCGTGGCACTGGTGCTGGATCCCTCGTCCGCAGCGCCTGTCCGGCTCGCCCGGCTGGCCCTGGCCCGGCTCGCCGGGGGAGGGGGGTGGCCCGACCCCTGGGAGGATCCGGTCGTCCGGCAGGCGGTGGTCGCCGAGCTGGGGCCCGTCCTGGCCTCCGGCGAGGTGCAGGTCCGCCTGGCGCCGCCGGACGATTCGGGGGTCGGCCCGGGGTCCGGTGCAGTGCCTGCGGGGCAGCTGGTGGGCCTCATGGTCGAGGTGCGGTTCGCCAGCGACCTGCCGGCGGACGTCGCCGTGAGCCGGGCCGGCATCATCGCGGAGCGGCTGGCGGCCTCCGAGTCGTTGCGTGAGGCCTTCGACGGGGTCCTCGCGGTCCGGGCGGTCTGAATCCGCGCCGGCAGGAGCACGTGCGGGGTCGCCCGGGCAGGCTCAGGTCACCGGGCCCGTGAGCTTCTCCCCGGGGCCCTGGCCCGGCGCGTCGGGGTACTCGGAGGCCTCGCGGAAGGCCAGCTGCAGCGACTTGAGCCCGTCGCGCAGCGGCGCGGCGTGGAACGTGCCGAGGTCGGGTGCGGAGGTGACCACCACTGCGGCGAGGGCGTTGATCAGCTTCCGGGCCTCGTCGAGGTCCTGCGAGGCCTCGCCCTCCTCGCCGAGGCCGCACTTGACGGCCGCGGCGCTCATCAGGTGCAGGGCCACCGTGGTGATGACCTCCACGGCGGGCACCTCGCCGATGTCGCGCAGGGCCTGCTCGACCTGGTCCGGGCCGGCCTCGGGATTGGTGGGTTGCTCAGTCACCCTGCTACCCTGTCACTCCACGACCGATCAGCCCAAACCGGCTCGAGCGCCTGCGCCCGGGACGATGCGGGCGGTTGGCGGCGAAGCGGGGTCTCGAACTCCCACCCAGGTGGCCTCCGGGCTTCCGGGTCACGACCTGCGCGACACCCGTCGCGCGGACCGGCCCTGTGCCGGGTTCGAGGCCTGCTTCCCGCCCGGGAGCGGGCCTCTCGTCATGAGTGGTCCCATCCCTCGCCCGAGGGGTTCCCGCGGTCGGGACACGAACCAACGACCAAGGAGGCGCCATCAGCGTCGAGCCCCGGATCAACGATCGGATCCGCGTTCCTGAAGTACGACTCGTCGGCCCCAACGGCGAGCAGGTCGGCATCGTCCGCATCGAGGATGCCCTGCGACTGGCGGTCGAGGCGGACCTCGACCTGGTCGAGGTGGCCCCGAACGGCAAGCCGCCGGTCTGCAAGTTGATGGACTACGGCAAGTTCAAGTACGAGTCGGCCGTGAAGGCCCGTGAGGACCGCAAGAAGCAGGTCAACACGGTCATCAAGGAGATGAAGCTCCGCCCGAAGATCGACCCGCACGACTACGAGACCAAGAAGGGTCACGTGGTGCGGTTCCTCAAGCAGGGCGACAAGGTCAAGATCACGATCATGTTCCGCGGGCGCGAGCAGTCCCGGCCCGAGCTCGGCTACCGGCTGCTGCAGAGGCTCGCCGAGGAGATCACCGAGTACGGGGTGGTCGAGAGCGCACCGAAGCAGGACGGCCGCAACATGATCATGGTGGTCGCCCCGACCAAGAAGAAGGCGGACGCGCGCGCCGAGCGCGACGCGGCCCGCCAGGCGCCGGCAGGCGCTGCCGCCCCGGGCCCGGACGACGCCGGGGCCTGACCACGACCCTCACGGCGGGTGACCGCCGTGACCAGCCCACCGCGGCACCACCGCGCGGGCACGACCGAGGAGAACGAACGATGCCGAAGATGAAGACGCACAGCGGCACCAAGAAGCGGGTGAAGCAGACCGGCTCGGGCAAGCTGATGCACGAGCAGGTCAACAAGCGCCACCGTCTTGAGGTGCAAGACCAGCAAGCGCTCGCGCAAGCTGCAGCTGGATTCCCCCGTCTCGCCCGCCGACAGCAAGAACGTCAAGCGCCTGCTCGGCATGCGCTGACCGCCCCCATCACACGAAGGAGTAACACGTGGCACGCGTGAAGAGGGCAGTCAACGCCCACAAGAAGCGTCGCGAGATCCTCGACAAGGCCAGCGGCTATCGCGGTCAGCGCTCCCGGCTCTACCGCAAGGCCAAGGAGCAGGTCACCCACTCGGGCGTCTACGCCTACGACCACCGCAAGGACCGCAAGGGTGACTTCCGCCGCCTGTGGATCCAGCGGATCAACGCGGCCTCCCGGGCCCACGGGATGACCTACAACCGGTTCATCCAGGGCCTGAAGGCCGCCGGCGTCGAGGTCGACCGCCGCATGCTGGCCGAGCTGGCCGTCAACGACGAGGCGGCGTTCGCGTCGCTGGTCGAGACGGCCCGCGCAGCCCTGCCGGCGAGCTCCTCGGCCGCCTGAGCGACTGCGCGGCGCCCAGCGCCCGGTGAGCCCACGCCGCCGGTCGGCCGGCACGGGCATCTCGGCACCGACGAGGGCCCCGTCCTCCCCCTGGGGAGCGGCGGGGCCCTCGTGCGTCCGGACCCCCGGGCCCGCGGCCGCCCCACCCGGAGGTGCCGGTGCCCCGCTGGCAGACTGTCGCCCGTGGACCTGCTGACCGCCCGCTCGGCGCGGGTCAAGGACGCCCGCCAGCTCCTCGTGGGCAAGCATCGTCGCGCGCGTCGGGAGTTCCTCGTGGAGGGTCCGCAGGCGGTCAGGGAGGCGCTGGCCTGGGGGTTCGGTCATCGAGCTGTTCGTCGAGCAGGACGACTCCGGGCGCCGCGCCGACGAGATCGGCGCGGCACGGGCCGCGGGCGTCCCGATCCATCTGCTCGACCATGCGGGCTTCCGCGGACTGGTGACCGCCCAGACCCCCCAAGGTGTGGTCGCGCGCTGCCGCTGGGAACCCCCTCGACTGGCCGAGGTCCTCTCCGGAGAGGGGCCGGGCCAGATCGCCGTGGCCCACGAGATGGCCGATCCCGGCAACGCCGGGGCCCTGATCCGGGTGGCAGATGCAGCCGGGGCCCGGGCGGTGGCCCTGTCCGATCGATCGGTTGATCCGACCAATCCCAAGTGCGTTCGGGCCTCGGCAGGCTCCCTGTTCCACCTGCCGGTCGTCCCGGCCGGGTCGACGCTGGCGATCATCGAGGGCCTGCGCGCCGCGGGGTATCGCGTGCTTGCCGCCGATGTCACCGCCGACTCGGTGGACCTCTTCGCCGCCGAGGTCGCCGGGCTGCTCGCGGGCCGGATCGCCTGGGTGTTCGGCAACGAGGCGCACGGCCTGCCCGCCGAGGTGGTCGGCGCGGTCGACCACACGGTGCGGATCCCCATCCTCGGCCGGGCCGAGAGCCTGAACCTTGCCACGGCGGCGGCGGTGTGCCTGTACTCCTACGCCCGGCTGGGCTGACCTCGACGGCACTGATGCACGTCGGGCGGCCGTCGGGTGGTCATCGGCCCACTGGCCCGCCAACCGCCGGTAGAATCGCGCCCCAGTTGCCCACGGACGACCGGAAGGCCCCATGTCCGCCCCGAACAAGACCTTCGACCCGGTCCAGGTCAGCGCCGTTGTCCGACGACGCGGTGGCTGCTGCCCGCGACGCCGCACTGGCGGCCATCGCGGCCGCGCCCGACCTCGATGCCCTGAAGTCCGTGCGCCTCGAGCACGCCGGCGACCGCTCACCGCTGGCCCTGGCCAACCGGGAGATCGGCGCCCTTCCGCCGGCTGCCAAGGCCGAGGCCGGCAAGCGGGTGGGATCGGCCCGGGCTGCCGTGCAAGCGCGCCCTCGAGGAGCGCGAGGTCGTGCTCGAGGCCGAGCGGGACGCGCGCGTCCTCGTGGAGGAGGCCGTCGACGTCACCCTGCCGACCGACCGCCGGCCGGGTGGGGCGCGCCACCCGCTGACCACGCTCATGGAGCGAATCGAGGACGTGTTCGTCGCCATGGGCTACGAGGTGGCCGAGGGCCCCGAGGTCGAGGCGGAGTGGTTCAACTTCGATGCCCTGAACATCGCGCCGGACCACCCGGCCCGGACCATGCAGGACACCTTCTTCGTCGGCTCCCCGGAGGGCGGCGTCGTGCTGCGGACGCACACCTCGCCGGTCCAGGTCCGCTCGATGCTGCAGCGCCGCAGCTGCCGATCTACGTGGTGTGCCCGGGGCGGGTCTACCGGACCGACGAGCTCGACGCCACGCACACGCCCGGTGTTCCACCAGATCGAGGGCCTCGTCGTCGACGAGGGCATCACGATGGCCGACCTCAAGGGGACCCTGGACCACTTCGCGGCCGCCATGTTCGGCGCGGGCCTGGTGACCCGGCTGCGGCCGAGCTACTTCCCGTTCACCGAGCCGCAGCGCCGAGGTCGACCTGCAGTGCTTCGTCTGCCGGGGCGCCTCCGTGGGCGACCCGCAGAACCCCTGCCGGACCTGCTCGTCGGAGGGCTGGATCGAGTGGGGCGGGTGCGGCATGGTCAACCCGCGGGTGCTCGCCGCCTGCGGCATCGACGCCGCAGCGGTACTCCGGGTTCGCCTTCGGGATGGGCATCGAGCGCACGCTGATGTTCCGCCACGGGGTCACCGACATGCGCGACATGGTCGAGGGCGATGTGCGGTTCACCCTGGCATTCGGCACGGAGGTCTGAGCATGCGCGCCCCGCTGTCCTGGCTGCGCCAGTACGTCGAGGTCCCGCCCGACCAGACCGGCCGGGACGTCGCCGACCGCCTGATCTCGGCCGGACTGGAGGTCGAGACGGTCGACGTCCTGGGGGCGGAGGTCACCGGGCCCCTCGTCGTCGGCCGGGTCGCTGGCCATCGAGGAGCTGACCGAGTTCAAGAAGCCGATCCGCTTCTGCCGGGTCGACGTCGGCCCCGGCAACGGCGAGGTCGTCGACGGGGACGCGACCCACGAGCGAGGCGTCATCTGCGGCGCCCGGAACTTCGTGGAGGGGGACCTGGTCGTCGTCGCGCTGCCGGGGGCCGTCCTCCCGGGCGGGTTCGAGATCGCCTCGCGCTCCACCTACGGCCGGGTCTCCGACGGGATGATCGCCTCCGAGCGGGAGCTGGGCCTCGGCGACGACCACGCCGGGATCATCGTGCTTCCCGCCGGATCGGCTGCCCCCGGCGACTCCGGCTACCAGGTCCTGGGCCTCGGCGACGAGGTCCTCGACATCGCCGTGACCCCAGACCGCGGGTACGCCCTGAGCATCCGGGGCATCGCCCGCGAGGTGGCCACGGCCTACGACCTGCCGTTCCTCGATCCCGCAGCCGTTGACCCCGAGGGTCTGCTGCCCGCGCCCTCGGGCGAGCCGGCACGGCTGCTGCGATCACCGACCCCACCGCGGCTGACCGGTTCGTGCTGCGCTCCCTGGCTGGGCTGGATCCCACCGCGCCGAGCCCGCAGTGGATGCGCCGTGCCCTGGTGGCGTGCGGGATGCGCCCGGTCTCCCTGGCCGTCGACGTCACCAACTACGTGATGCTCGAGCTGGGCCAGCCGCTGCACGCCTTCGACCGCTCGAAGCTGTCCGGGCGGCTGACCGTGCGCCGGGCTGCGCCGGGTGAGTCCCTGGAGACCCTCGACCACGTGACCCGGGCGCTGGATCCCGACGACATCCTGATCGCGGACCCCACGCGGCCGCTGGCGCTGGCCGGGACCATGGGCGGGCTCGACTCCGAGATCGATGACGCGTCGCACTCGGTCGCCATCGAGGCGGTGCACTTCTCGGCGCACGCGGTGGCGAGGATGTCGCGCCGTCACCGGCTGTCCTCGGAGGCGTCCCGCCGCTTCGAGCGGGGAGTGGACCCCGCGCTGCCCGCCGTCGCGTCGGCGCGTGCCGCAGCCCTGCTCATCGAGCTGGGCGGGGCCAGCTACGTCGGGGTCGACCGGGTGGACCTCGTGGCGGCAGCTGCTCCCATCGCGATGCCCGCGAGCCTGCCCGCCCGGGTCTCCGGCCTGGCCATCCCGGCAGGGCGGGCCATCGGCAGGCTCGAGGCGATCGGCGCCGACGTCGTCGAGACGGGCGACGAGCTGCTCGTCTCCCCGCCGTCCTGGCGTCCGGACCTCGTCGAGCCGGCGGACCTCGTCGAGGAGGTCGTCCGGCTGGAGGGGTACGAGAACCTTCCCTCGACCCTGCCGCAGGCCCGGGCCGGGTACGGGCTGACCGGCGACCAGCGGCTGCGTCGACGGGTGGGTCGCACCCTGGCCGCCAGCGGGCTCGTCGAGGTGCTCGCGTACCCGTTCCTCGGGATCGGCGAGCTCGATGCCCTGGGCCTGGCGCAGGATGATCCGCGGCGGCAGGTCGTCGGGCTGGCCAATCCGCTGTCCGACGAGGCGCCCTACCTGCGGACCACGCTCCTGCCCGGCCTGCTCACCGCGCTGCGGCGCAACCTGAGCCGCGGCGCGACGGACGTGGCCCTGGCGGAGGTCGGCCTGGTGTTCCGCGGCGCAGGGACTGGGATGGCCGCCGACCCGCCCCGCCCGTCGGTGGCCGGCCGTCCCTCGGCGGTGGAGGTCGAGGGCCTCCAGGCCCTGCTGCCCGACCAGCCCAGGCACGCAGCCGGGGTCCTGTGCGGCGAGCGGGACCGCTCCGGCTGGTGGGGATCCGGCCGGCCGGCCACGTGGGCCGACGCGATCGGCATCGTGCGCGACCTGGCCGACGAGCTGGGCGTGCCCCTGGCCATGACGGCGGCCGAGCACGCGCCGTGGCACCCCGGTCGGTGCGCCGCCGTGGCCGTCGACGGCCGCACCATCGGGCACGCCGGGGAGCTGCACCCGCGGGTCATCGGCGAGCTCGGGCTGCCCGCCCGCACGGTCGCGTTCGAGGTCGACCTCGACGCCCTGCTGGCCGCGGTCCCGGTGGTCACGCCGGCACCGACCTTCTCGACGATGCCGGTGGCCAAGGAGGACCTGGCCCTCGTCGTCGCCGAAGAGGTGCCCTCCGAGGTCGTGCGACGGTCGCTGGTGCGTGGCGGCGGGCCGCTCATCGAGAGCGTCCGGTTGTTCGACACCTACGTCGGCGACCAGGTCGGCCCCGGGCGCAAGTCGCTCGCCTTCGCCCTGCGCCTGCGCGCGCAGGACAGGACCCTGTCGGCCGCAGAGGTCGCCGAGGTGCGCGAGGCCGCGCTGGCCGCGGCGGTGGCCGACTGCGGAGCCACCCTGCGCACGTAGGGCGGCTCGGACAGGACGAGGGCGGCCGGCGCGGGAGCTGGGGGGCGGGTCAGGCGGGGCGCTGCTGCGTCGTCGACAGGGACCCACGCAGTCGTGGCAGGTCCATCTGCGTGATCTGGGCGGAGCTCCACGGGCTCAACAGCCAGGGGCTGCGGGCGGCGGCATCGGCAAGGGCGGCGGCGTCGGCCCAGCGGTGCTCCATGACCTCCGCGGGGTCGGGGGCGACCTCGCCGGAGACGGTCGCGACGAAGACCGGGCAGATCTCGTTCTCCCGGATCCCGGAGGCGTCGGTCGCCTCGTAGCGGAAGTCGGGCAGGACCACGCCGAGCGCGGTCACGGTGAGCCCGAGCTCCTCCACGAGGCGGCGCTCGACCGCGTCCCCGAGGGGCTCGCCCGGCTTGGGGTGTCCGCAGCAGGCATTCGTCCAGACCCCGGGCCAGGTGCGCTTCGTCAGCGCGCGGCGGGTCATCAGGACGCGCTGGTGGTCGTCGACGACGTAGCAGGAGAACGCCAGGTGCAAGGGGGTGGCCGTGCCGTGCACGGTGGCCCGGTCGGCGGTCCCACACGGATTCCCCGAATCGTCGAGCAGGACGACGAGGTCGTCGGCTTCGGTCGGCATTGCTCCATCCTGCCCTGAGTCGGCCGACCCCGCCCGACCCGGGTCCCCGTCCGGCCCGGGTCCCCGCCCGACCCGGGTCCCCCCCGGCTCGCCGCTGCCATCGGGGCTGGCTGTCGCCAGCACCGATGAGCCTCAGTCGCCGCGTGCGTGGGGGGTGAAGGAGCCGATCTCGTCGTGGCCGGGCTGAACGAGGTACCAGGACGACTCGGCGACCTCGTGCCACGCGCCGGCGAGGTTGCCGAACGGCTCGGACACGATCAGCCGTGTCTCCTCGGAGACCTCCAGCAGCCGGGGGTTGTTCGGGTACTGGGCGCGCAGGGTGGCCACGTCCGCGCTGACGAACAGCGATCGCGAGTGTGCTCGCTGGAGTATCGGAACGCCCAGAGACGGTCCCCATCTGCGGCGGCCACCGTCATCTGCAGCGGCTCCGCGATGCCGTGCGCACGGCATGTCTGCTCGATGAACCCCGCCGCGCGCTCCACTGCGCCGACCGGGTCCTCGCGCAGGCCGAACGTCAGGGCGAGGAAGAAGAACGTCTCGGAGTCCGTGTTGCCCTCGATGTGCGGGTACAGCGCGGGATCGACGGCGAGGACGAGGTCGCGCTTGACCGTGCTGAAGTCATGGATCACGCCGTTGTGCATCCACAGCCAGTTGTCGTGGCGGAACGGATGGCAGTTGGTCTGCTGGATCGCCCCTCCCGTCGAGGCGCGGATGTGTGCGAACACCATGCGGGAGGTCAGGTGCCGGGCCAGCCACGGAGGTTCCGGTCGTTCCAGGCCGGCTCGATGCTGCGGAACATGCCCGGCTGCCGGCCCTCCCCGTACCAGCCGAGCCCGAAACCGTCCCCGTTGGTCGTCGTGGCGCCCATCGTCGAGTGCAGGCTCTGGTCGATCAGTGAGTGCCTCGGCTTGACGATCAGCTCATCGATCCGGATGGGCGATCCCGAGTAGGCCAGCCATCGACACATGTGTGCCTCCCGCGGGGACCGGGTTCCGTCGCTTGGCGGCGCTGTCCCCGTCCTGCCAATCTACGAGCGCTTTCCGGTGGATGCAGCCCCGGCCGGCCTTCGGCCCACGCCACTGGCCGGCAGCGCATCGATCCGGAGCGGCGACCCGCGACGTGGCGTGCCCGCGTGCCAGCATGGATGGATCCGGCCGGAGGGAGGCTCGACATGGCTGACGCGGGGGTGGCCCTGATCACCGGGGCCAGCCGGGGGATCGGCCGGGCGATCGGCGAGGACCTGCTCGCGCACGGCTGGCGGGTCGCAGCGCTCGCCGGGACGCCGCGGGGCTGGCCGCGTTCGCCGAGTCGCACGGCCCGGGCCGGGTGCTGCCCCTGGTCGCCGACGTCACCGATCGCATCGCCATGGCCGAGGCGTTCGCCGCCCTGGCAGCCCTGTGGCGCGTGCCCGACCTGGTCGTGGCGAATGCCGGGGTGCTCTGCGCGGTCGGGCCGACCTGGACCGTCGACCCCGACCTCTGGTGGCACGACATCGAGGTCAACCTGCGCGGTGTGCACACGACCCTGCGCGATGTCATCCCGGCCATGCGGCAGCGGGGGAGCGGGCGGGTCGTGGTGATGTCCTCGGGACTCGGGCGCGTCCCGTCGCCGTGGTCCTCGGCGTACGGCGCGAGCAAGGCCGCCGTGACCCACCTGGTGTCGTCCCTTGCCGAGGAGGTGGCCGGGTCGGGGGTCAGCGTGTTCGCGATCAGCCCGGGCATGGTGCGCACCGACATGACCCAGTGGCCCGACGCCCTGCTGGAGCACCGCTCCGGACCTCGCCGACCTGCCGGACTCGGCCTACCTGCCCCCGTCGGCGGTGGCATCGCTGGTCAGGGACCTGGCCAGTGGCCGGTACGACCTGCTCTCGCGGACGGTTCATCCACGTCCGCGACGACCGGGAGGCGATGCTCGCCGCGGCGGCATCCGCAGGCCGCTGAGCCCGTGCGGGCCGGGGTCGCGGCCGGGCGTTCGGGAAATAGTTGCATGATGCATGCAACTGTGTTCTCATCGTCCCATGAGCCAGAGACTGGACAGCCCGAGTGCGTCGAGGACGACCTCCTCGTGGCGTTCGTCGTCGGTGAAGCGCGGGTTCCAGGCTGCCGCGTCGTCGGCGGTGACCCGGGGCGCTTCCCGGTCCTGCACCACCTGGCCGCCGCCGGCCCCTCCCGCCAGGGCCACCTGGCCGAGGCGCATCGGCCTGGACGCCTCGACGGTCAGCCGCCACGTCCGCGCCCTGCTCGACGACGGCCTCGTCGAGGCCGCGCGCGACCCGCGATGACGGCCGCGCCACCGTCCTGGACGATCACCCGGCTCGGGTCGTGACTTCCTCGCCGCCCACCTGCACCCGCAGCCGAGCAGACCCTGCAGGCGGCCACCGCGTCATTCACGCGACGCCGAGCGCGCCGAGCTGGTCCGCCTGCTGCAGAAGCTGCCGCACTCGCTGATCCAACTCGAAGGAGACCGCGTGAGCCAACCGACCCCGCAGCAGACCGGACCGCGGCCGCTCCGCCGGCGCCCGCGGCACGGCAGCCGCCTCCCCGAGTCCCGGACAGGCGGACCCCGCCTCCCCGCAGGCCGGATCGTGCCGACGGACCCGTCCTACCTGTCCCACCGCGCGATCATCCAGGTGCTGATCGGCCTGATGGCCGGGCATGTTCCTGGCGGCCCTCGACCAGAGCATCGTCGGCACCGCGCTGCCGCGCGATCGTGTCCGACCTCGGTGGGCTGGAGCACCTGTCCTGGGTCGTCACCGCCTACCTGCTGACCTCCACCGCCTCCACGCCGCTGTGGGGCAAGATCTCGGACCTGCTACGGTCGTCGCCCCATGTTCCAGGCCGCGATCGTCATCTTCCTGATCGGGTCACTGATCGCCGGGCGCCGCGACCTCGATGGCGATGCTCATCGGCGGGTCGGGCCGTCCAGGGCCTCGGCGGCGGCGGCCTGATCGCCCTGGCCCTGGCGATCATCGGCGACATCATCCCGCCGCGCGAGCGCGGCAAGTACCAGGGCATGTTCGGCGCCGTGTTCGGCGTCTCCAGCGTCGCCGGCCCGCTGCTCGGCGGGTTCTTCACCGACGGACCCGGCTGGCGCTGGATCTTCTGGCTGAACATCCCGATCGGCCTCGCCGCCCTGTTCATCACGTCCCGCGCGCTGCGATGCCCGCTGGTCGCGCCGCCACCACACGGATCGACTACCTCGGCGCCGCAGTCGTCGTCGGGTTCGGTGACGTCGCTGCTGCTCTACACGTCGTGGGCCGGTCCCGCCTACGGCTGGACCGATCCGCTGAGCCTCGCGCTGCTCGGTCGGGCGGCCTGCTGCTCGCTGTCGTGTTTCGTGCTCGTCGAGCTGCGCGCCGAGGAGCCGATCATCCCCATGCGCCTGTTCCGCGGGCGGGTGTTCCGCTGGTCGGTCGCTGTTCGCCGCGATCATGGGCATGGCGATGTTCGGCGGCGATCATCTACCTGCCGTTCTACCTGCAGGTGGTCAAGGGGTACACGCCCACCCAGTCCGGGCTGGCCCTGCTGCCCATGGTCGTGGGCATCTTCCTGACCTCGATCGGGTCGGGCCTGCTGGTCACCCGGTACCGGTCGCTACCGGATCTACCCGATCATCGGCGCGGCCATCACCGCTGCTGAGCCTGCGTGATGCTCAGCCGCCTGACGGTGGGCACGTCGTACGGCGTCGTTCGCGCTGAGCATCTTCATGCTCGGCGCCGGCCTCGGCTTCACGATGCAGACGGTCGATCACGGCGGTCCAGAACGACGTCGCCTTCCGCGACCTGGGATGCGGCCACGTCGTCGGTGACGTTCTTCCGCTCGATGGGTGGGCGTTCGGCGACCGCACTGTTCGGGGCCGTGCTGAACACCCGCCTCGGGCACTACCTCGAGCAGGCGTTCGCCGGAGCGCCCGGTGCGGGCAGCCAGGTGTCGGCGGATCGCTGGCCGACGTCGCGGCGATCGCGCGCACTGCCACCCGAGATCAAGGCGCCGGTCCTCGAGTCGTTCGTCCGATCGCCCTGCACGACGTGTTCCTCACCGGCGATCCCCTTCGTGGTCGTCGCGTTCCTCGTGGCCTTCCTCATCCCGGAGGTGCCGCTGCGCACCCGCCAGCAGCCGGCGGTCGGCGGGCGGCGTCGGATGGCGAGCCCGCCGATGGCGAGCCCGGATGGCGAGCCCACGGATGGCGAGCCCACGAGGCGAGCCCGCGGATGGCGAGCGTCCGCTGCCCCTGGCCTTCGAGTAGGCCGGGCGTCAGCCACGGGCGCAGTATCCGCATATGCGTATACTGCCTCCGTGACTCTCACCGTCTCGATCGCGGGAGCCTCCGGCTACGCCGGGGGTGAGCTGCTTCGTCTCGTGTCCGGCCACCCCGAGCTGCACCTGGGCGCGCTGGCCGCCGGCAACCGGGCCGGCCGTCCCGTCACGGACGTCCACCCGCAGCTGGTGGGCCTGGCAGGTCGCACGTTCGTGCCCACCGACGCGGACAGCCTCGCCGAGGCCGACCTCGTGTTCCTGGCCCTGCCCCACGGCGAGTCCGCCGCGCTCGTGGCCGCGCTGCCGACCGGCCTGCCCGTCGTGGACCTGGGAGCGGATTTCCGCCTGGTCGACACCGGTGCGTGGGACCGCTACTACGGGAGCACGCCCCACGCCGGGGCCTGGCCCTACGGCCTGCCGGAGCTGCCCGACCAGCGGGCCAGGCTGGCGGGGGCGGCGCGTGTCGCCAACCCGGGCTGCTACGCGACGGCCGTCGCGCTGGCCCTGGCGCCCCTGCTCGCCGCGAGCCTCGTCGAACCGGCCGACCTGGTGGTGGTCGCGGCCTCGGGCACGTCCGGGCGCGGGTCGAAGGGCTGCCGAGTCGCTGCTGGCCAGCGAGGTCATGGGCTCCATGAGCCCCTACAAGGTCGGCGGCGTGCACCAGCACACCCCTGAGATGGAGCAGGCCCTGTCGGCGGCCGCGGGGGAGCCGGTCCGGATGCTGTTCACGCCCACCCTGGCGCCCATGCCCCGCGGCATCCTGGCCACGTGCACCGCGCGGACCGTGCCGGGGGTCGGCGAGGGGACCCTGCGGGATGCCCTGCACGCCGCCTACGACGCGCGAGCCGTTCGTGCACGTCCTGCCCGCCGGCCGGCTGCCCACGACGGCTGCCACGCTCGGCTCCAACTCGGTGCACCTGCAGGTCGCCCTCGACGCACACTCGGGCCGCACGACCGTGATCGCCGCCGAGGACAACCTCGTGAAGGGCGCCGCCGGGCAGGCCCTGCAGAACGCCAACCGCATCCTGGGCCTGCCTGAGGCCGCCGGCCTTCCCGTGGATGGAGTCGCCCCATGAGCACGCCCTTCGCCCACGCCGCTGGGGGCCCGCTGCCCGTCGCGGTGGGCCCCGGGTCCGGCGGCGTCACCGCACCTGCGGGCTTCCGGGCCGCCGGCGTCGCGGCCGGCCTGAAGGCGTCCGGTGCGCGCGACGTGGCCCTGGTCGTCAACGAGGGGCCGCGCCATGACGCCGCCGCGGTGTTCACGTCCAACCGGGTGAAGGCGGCCCCGGTCCTGTGGAGCGAGCAGTGCGCGCGCTCCGGGCGGTTCCGTGCGGTCATCCTCAACTCCGGCGGGGCCAACGCGTGCACCGGCCCCGAGGGCTTCGCCGACACCCACCGGACTGCCGAACGGGTGGCAGCCCTGCTCGAGGTGGCGCCCATCGAGGTGGCCGTCTGCTCGACAGGCCTGATCGGCCAGCGCCTGCCGATGGATGCGCTGCTGTCCGGGGCGGCTGCGGCAGCCGGCACGCTGTCGCCGGACGGGGGCCCGGACGCCGCCGAGGCGATCATGACGACGGACTCGGTTCCCAAGCTGGCCGCCGTCACGCACCCCGACGGCTGGTCCGTCGGCGGGATGGCCAAGGGTGCGGGGATGCTCGCCCCCGGGTTGGCCACGATGCTCGTGGTGCTCACGACCGACGCGGTGGTGGGCGCCGCAGACCTGGACGCCGCGCTGCGGGAGGCCACCCGCACGACCTTCGACCGGATCGACTCCGACGGGTGCATGTCGACCAACGACACGGTGCTGCTGCTCGCCTCGGGCTCCAGCGTGATCCAGCCGGAGCCGCATGAGCTGCGCTCGGCGGTCCATCAGGTCTGCGCATCGCTGGCGCGCCAGCTCATCGGCGATGCCGAGGGGGCGACCAAGGACATCCGGATCGAGGTGGTCAACGCGGCCACCGAGGACGATGCCGTCGTCGCCGCCAGGGCGGTCGCCCGGAGCAACCTGCTCAAGTGCGCCATCCACGGGGAGGATCCCAACTGGGGCCGGATCCTGGCGGCGGTCGGCACCACGGACGCGGCCTTCGAGCCCGACGCCATCGACGTGGCGATCAACGGGGTGCTGGTCTGCCGCGACGGCGCCGCGTTCGGCGACCGGGACGACGTCGACATGGCTGGGCGCGAGGTCGTCCTCACGGTGGACCTGCGCGCCGGCCAGGCCGCCGCGGTGCTCTGGACCAACGACCTGACCGCCATGTACGTCCACGAGAACTCCGCGTACTCGACGTGATCGAGGAGGCCGGCATGCGCCGTGAACCCCGGGTGACCCTCCGCATGTCATCCCAGCTGCCACCAGATGGCACGTGGGATGACACACGGGCAGATGGCACGTCGCGGGAGGTCGGGCGATGATGAGCCGGTCCCGTGCGGTCCCGACCGCCGACGCCCTGGCCAAGGCGGAGGTCCTCGCCGAGGCGCTTCCGTGGTTGGAGCGCTTCCGCGGGGCGACCGCCGTCATCAAGTACGGCGGCAACGCCATGACCTCGCCGGAGCTCCAGCGCGCGTTCGCCGAGGACGTGGTGTTCCTGCGCCTGGCCGGCCTGCGCCCGGTCGTCGTGCACGGCGGGGGCCCGCAGATCAGCGCCATGCTCGCGCGACTCGGCGTCCCGAGCGAGTTCCGCGCGGGGCTGCGCGTGACCACGCCCGAGGTCATGGACGTGGTCCGCATGGTGCTCACCGGCCAGGTCCAGCGCGACCTGGTGGGCCTCATCAACGCCCACGGTCCGCTCGCCGTGGGCATCTCCGGCGAGGACGCGCACCTGTTCGAGGCGCACCGGCGCACCGTGATGTCCGACGGACAGCAGCTCGACCTCGGCCTGGTCGGCGACGTCACGGCGGTGCGCCCGGACTTCGTCACGAGCCTGCTCGACGACGGGTTCATCCCGGTCATCTCCACCATCGGGCTCGCCGAGGACGGCCAGGTGCTCAACGTGAACGCGGACACGGCGGCAGCCGCCCTCGCCGTGGCCCTGGGCGCGCGCAAGCTCGTGATGCTCACCGACGTCGAGGGCCTGTTCGCCGACTGGCCGGACCGCAGCAGCCTGATCACGGAGCTGAGGGCCGCTGAGCTCGCCGAGTTGCTGCCTGCGCTGGACTCCGGCATGGCTCCGAAGATGGAGGCCTGCCTGCGGGCGGTCCGCGGCGGTGTCGAGCGGGCGCACGTCATCGACGGACGTGTGGCGCACAGCGTCCTGCTCGAGGTGTTCACCAGCGAGGGGATCGGCACGATGGTGCTGCCCGACGGAACCGGCCCCACGGAGCCGGCCCCGTGACCAGCCCGGCCGTGCCGTACCCGCTGCGCTGGCAGGCGGTCATGCAGGACAACTACGGCACGCCCCCGATCACCCTGGTCCGCGGTGAGGGGTCGCGGGTGTGGGACGACGCCGGTCGGGGATACCTGGACCTGCTGGCCGGCATCGCGGTGAACGCCCTCGGCCATGCGCACCCAGCGATCGTCGCGGCCGTGGCCAACCAGGTCGCCACCCTCGGGCACACCTCGAACCTGGCGATCACCGGGCCAGCCCTGCGCCTGGCCGAGCGCCTGGCCGCACTCGTCGACCCGGCCGGCGGGGCACAGGTGTTCCTGTGCAACTCCGGCGCCGAGGCCAACGAGGCCGCGTTCAAGCTGGCCCGGCTCACCGGCCGCACCCGAATGGTGGCCGCCCAGGGCGGCTTCCACGGCCGCACGATGGGCGCGCTGGCGCTGACCGGGCAGCCGGCCAAGGCCGACCCGTTCCGGCCGCTGCCGGGAGAGGTGACCTTCGTGCCGTACGGCGACGCCGCGGCGCTCGCGGCGGCCGTCGACGGGGCCACCGCGGCCGTCGTCCTCGAGCCCATCCAGGGCGAGGCCGGTGTCGTGGTGCCCCCACCCGGATACCTGGCCGAGGCGCGGCGGATCACGCGGGACGCCGGAGCGCTGCTGATCCTCGACGAGGTGCAGACCGGCATCGGCCGAACCGGGCATTGGCTTGCCCACCACGCCCCGGCGCACGACGGGATCCGTCCGGACATCGTGACCCTGGCCAAGGGGCTCGGCGGCGGGCTGCCCATCGGTGCGATGGTGCGCCTGGCCAACCCGGGGGTCCCCGGGTTCGGTCCCGGATCGCACGGCTCAACGTTCGGGGGCAACCCGATCAGCTCCGCGGCGGCGCTGGCCGTGCTGGACACGATCGAGGGGGACGGGCTGATGGCCAGTGTCGTCGCCCGGGGTGCTCAGTTCCGCACGGGACTGGCGGGGGCGCCGGGCGTGGTCGAGGTCCGCGGTGCCGGCCTGCTGCTGGGCATCGTGCTCGACGCGCCGGTCGCCAAGCAGGTGGAGGCGGCGGCCCGCGACGGGGGCGTCCTGGTCAACGCCGCGGCCCCCGACGTCATCCGGCTGGCCCCGCCCCTGGTCATCACCTCGGCCGAGGTGCAGGAGGGGGTGGCCGCACTCACCGAGGCGGTGGCCCGGGTTGCGACACGCGCAGCGAATCCGTCGATCGAGGAGGGCCCACGATGACGATGCCCCACACGAAGGCTGCGCGGCACCGACGCATCGTCGAGGTCCTGGAGCGCGTGCCGGTCAGCTCGCAGGCTGCGCTGGCTGAGCTGCTGGTCGCCGACGGGTTCGCCGTCACCCAGGCAACGCTCTCCCGCGACCTCGATGAGCTCGGCGCCGTCAAGGTCCCCGCGGAGTCCGGCGAACTGGTCTACGCCGTGCCCGCGGAGGGCGGCGACTCGCGCCCGCAGGCGCCGGACACCGAGTCGTCGGCGCGGCTGGCCCGGGTGGCGCAGGACGTGCTGGTCAGCGTGGACAGCTCGGCGAACATCGTGGTGCTGCGCACGCCGCCGGGTGGGGCGCAGTACCTGGCCTCCGCCCTCGATCGCTCCGACTGGCCCGACGTCATCGGCACCGTCGCCGGGGACGACACCGTGCTGCTGGTCACCCGCGAGCCCGACGGCGGGCAGCGGGTCGCCGCCGCGATCCTCGGGCTGGTCGAGCCCCGCCGCTGAGGCGGCCACACAGGGCACCGGCCCCCCATCGAGCGTGCATGTGTATATGCGTATACTGATCCCCGTCGCGCGGGTTGCCGCGCCCGGACGGACTGGAGAGACAGATGGCTGACCGCGTCGTGCTTGCCTACTCGGGCGGGCTGGACACCTCCGTGGCGATCGGATGGATCGCTGAGCAGACCGGGGCCGAGGTGATCGCGTGCGCGGTCGACGTCGGCCAGGGCGGGGAGGACCTCGAGGTCATCCGCCAGCGCGCGCTGGACTGCGGCGCGGTCGAGGCCGAGGTCGCGGACGCGCGCGCGGAGTTCGCCGACGACTACTGCCTGCCGGCCCTCAAGGCCGACGCCCTGTACATGGACCGCTACCCGCTCGTCTCGGCGCTGTCCCGGCCGCCGATCGTCAAGCACCTGGTGGCCGCGGCGCGCAAGCATGGCGCCACCGTCGTCAGCCACGGATCGACGGGCAAGGGCAACGACCAGGTGCGCTTCGAGGTCGGGATCACCAACCTCGCGCCGGACCTGACCTGCATCGCCCCCGTCCGAGACCTCGCGCTGACCCGGGACAAGGCGATCGACTGGGCCGAGGCCCACGACCTGCCCATCGACGTCACGCGGAAGTCGCCCTACTCCATCGACCAGAACGTGTGGGGAAGGGCCGTGGAGACCGGCTTCCTCGAGGACATCTGGAACGGCCCCATCGAGGACGTCTACTCCTACACGCAGGCCCCGGATTCCGCCAGTGAGCCGGACGAGGTCGTGATCACGTTCGCCTCGGGCGTCCCGGTCGCGATCGACGGCACGCCGGTCACGATGCTGGAGGCGATCCAGCAGATGAACGCCCGCGCGGGCGCGCAGGGCGTCGGCCGGCTGGACATGGTCGAGGACCGGCTCGTGGGCATCAAGAGCCGGGAGGTGTATGAGGCCCCGGGTGCCATCGCCCTGCTCACGGCGCATGCCGAGCTGGCCAACGTCACCGTCGAGCGCGACCTGGCCCGCTTCGGCCGGGGCGTGTCCCAGCGGTGGACCGAGCTCGTCTACGACGGCCTGTGGTTCTCGCCCCTGCGCCGGGCGCTCTCCGGCTTCCTCGACGAGCTCAACCAGTCGGTCTCCGGGGACGTCCGCATGACGCTGCACGGCGGCCGCGCGGTCGTGACCGGCCGGCGCTCCGAGGAGTCGCTGTACGACTTCTCCATGGCCACCTACGACACGGGCGACACGTTCGACCAGTCCCTGGCCAAGGGGTTCGTCGACCTCTGGGGGCTTCCCTCGACGATGGCGGCGGCCCGGGACCTGCGGGCCGGCCGGAGCGTCGGGTGACCGGACCGGTCGCGTCGGCCCCGGGGTCCGAGGGGTCCGAGGGGCCCGCGGCGGACGCGGCGGCGTCGTCCACGACGCGCCTGTGGGGCGGGCGCTTCGCCGGGGGGCCCTCGCCGGAGATGGCGGCCCTGAGCCTGTCGGTGCACTTCGACTGGCGGCTGGCGCCCTACGACCTGCTGCAGACGCGGGCCCATGCCGGGGTCCTGCACCGCGCCGGGCTGCTCGACGACCGCGAGTTCGCCAGGGCCACGGTCGCCCTCGACGCGCTGGCCGCCCAGGTGGCGGACGGGACGTTCCAGCCGGCGCCGGAGGACGAGGACGTGCACACGGCGATCGAGCGCGGGCTGCTCGGGCTGCTCGGTCCCACGGGTGGCAAGCTGCGGGCCGGCCGCAGCCGGAACGACCAGGTCGCCACCGACTTCCGGATGTACCTGCGCGACAGCGCGCGCGGTGTGGCTCGGGGGCTGGTGGACCTCGTCGAGGCGCTCGTGGCACAGTCCCAGGCGCATGTCGAGGTGCTCGCGCCGGGCTTCACCCACCTGCAGCACGCGCAGCCCGTGTCGTTCGGCCACGAGCTGGCCAAGCACGCGCACGCATTCGGTCGCGACCTCGATCGGCTCGCTGACTGGGACCGGAGGGCGGCGATGTGCCCGCTGGGCGCCGGTGCCCTGGCCGGTTCCGCGCTCGCCCTCGACCCCCACGCGGTGGCCCGCGAGCTCGGCTTCGACGCGCCGATCCCCAACTCGATCGACGCCGTGAGCGACCGGGACTTCGTGGCGGAGTTCCTTTTCGTGGCCGCGATGGTGGGCGTGCACCTGAGTCGCCTCGGTGAGGAGATCTGCCTCTGGGCCTCCCGGGAGTTCGGCTGGGCGACGCTCGACGACGCATGGTCGACCGGGTCGTCGATCATGCCCCAGAAGAAGAACCCCGACATCGCCGAGCTGGCCCGCGGCAAGTCCGGCCGGCTCATCGGCAACCTCACCGGGATCCTGGCCACTCTCAAGGGCCTGCCCTTCGCCTACAACCGGGACCTCCAGGAGGACAAGGAGCCCGTCTTCGACTCCGTGGACACGCTGCTGCTGGTGCTTCCCGCGATTGCCGGCAGCGTCGCGACCCTGCGCTTCGACAGCGAGCGGATGGCGGCGGCCGCGCCCGAGGGCTACGCGCTGGCCACCGAGATCGCCGAGTGGCTGGTGCAGCGGGGGATGCCGTTCCGCGAGGCACACGAGGTGTCCGGGGCGTGCGTGCGTGTCGCCGAGGTGCGAGGCGTGGAGCTGTGGGAGCTCACCGACGAGGAACTGGCCGATGCCTCGCCAGCGCTGTCCCCGGAGGTCCGCGACAGGCTGACGGCCCGGGCCGCCGTCGCCGCCCGCGACCGGTTCGGCGGCACGGCCCCGGCGAGGGTGCGCGACCAGCTCGCGGACCTGCGCGGCGAGCTGGTCCGGTGGACGGGCTGGGCCCAGCACCGCCCGGTCCCCGTGCCGGGCACGCCCTGAGCCGGCGCGGGGGATCAGCCCCGCCCGAACGCCGTGCCCATCTCGACGAGCCCGAGGCCCAGGTAGGCCGGCGTCAGCCAGGAGAACGGGATGAGCCGCAGTTCCGCCAGCTCGAGGCCGACCACCAGCGCGCCGGCGGCCAGCGTGGCGGCCCCGGCACGCCGGTGGTCGGTGAGCTCGGCAGCCGCAGCGACGCCCTGCCCGACACCCACCACCGCGATCAGCACCAGCCCCGGCACGCGCCAGGTGCCGCCGAGCAGTCGCGGGGCGTCGTCCGGAGGCATGCCCAGTCCGTTGACCATCAGGCCGATCCCGCCAGCCGTGCCAGCAACCGACGTCAGGGCCTCCACCGCGCCGACCCAGCGCCGGCCGTGGGTGCGCAGCGCCGGGGAGGTCATGGCTGGGACCTGATCACGTAGACCTTGCGCAGGTCCTCGTGCACCGTCCAGCGGGTCTGGGTGCCGGGCGGCAGGACGCCGACATCGCCGGGGCCGAGCACAAGCACCGTTCCGTCGGCGCACTGGATCGTCGCCCGGCCGGAGAGCACGACGAACACCTCGTCGGCCTCCACGTCCGTGCTCACCCCTGCGGTGTGCGACCAGACGCCCACCTCGATCCCCGGCGCGACGGCGATCTCGGCGGCCCCTACCCGGGGGTTGCCGGAGACCGCCCTGTCCGGCGCCACGGGCTCCCACTCGAGCTCGAGGGCGGCCGGATCGATGCGGCGCGGCCCGCCGCCGGCTGCGAACGTGGTCATGGGGCAATGCTGGCACCGCGAGGGACGGGTCGGGTCCCCGGGCGAGGATGCGGGACAATGCGACCCATGACCAGTCATCCGACCGATCCCGATGCCTTCGCAGGCGCCTCCGTCCTGGACGACCTCCAGTGGCGCGGGCTGATCGCGAACAGCACCGACCTCGACGTGCTGCGCGCTGAGCTCGCCGCGGGACCCGTGACGTTCTACGTCGGCTTCGACCCGACCGGCCCAAGCCTGCACGTCGGGCACCTGGCCCAGACGCTGACCGCAAGGCGCTTCCAGCGGGCCGGGCACCTGCCGCTGGCCCTCGTGGGCGGCGCGACCGGCCTGATCGGGGATCCCAAGCCCACGGCCGAGCGGACCCTGAACGACCTCGACGTGGTCGCGACGTGGTCGGACCGGATCCGCAGCCAGCTCGAGCTGTTCTTCGACTTCGACGGCCCCGCCGCGGCGCGCATGGTCAACAACCACGACTGGACCGCGCCGATGTCGGTCATCGAGTTCCTGCGCGACATCGGCAAGCACTTCAGCGTCAACCGGATGCTCGACCGCGAGGCCGTCGCCCGGCGGCTGGCCGACCAGGGCATCTCCTACACCGAGTTCAGCTACGTGCTCCTGCAGTCGATGGACTACCTCGAGCTGCATCGACGGTACGGGTGCCGGTTGCAGACGGGTGGGTCCGACCAGTTCGGCAACATCGTGTCCGGCGTGGACCTGGTCCGCCGGGTCGAGGGCGCCTCGGTGCACGCGCTGACCACGCCCCTGATGACCAAGGCCGATGGCACGAAGTTCGGCAAGACCGAGGGCGGCGCGGTCTGGCTGGACCCTGGGCTGACCAGCCCGTACGCCTTCTACCAGTTCTGGCTGAACACCGACGACCGGGACGTGCCGGAGTACCTGCGCATGTTCTCGTTCCGGTCCCGCAGCGAGATCGAGGCCCTCGATGAGGAGGTCGCCACCCGCCCCGCAGCACGCGTCGCCCAGCGGGCCCTGGCCGCCGAGCTGACCGAGATGGTGCACGGTGCCGAGGCCCTCGCCGCCGTGGAGAGCGCGTCGCGGGCCCTGTTCGGCTCCGGGGACCTCCAGTCGGTGCCGGAGGCCACCCTCGAGGCCGCGCTGCGTGAGACCGAGCACTCCGAGCTCGCTGTCGCGCCGGGGGAGGGCGTGTCGGTCGTCGACCTGCTCGTGGCGGGCGGGCTGGCTGCTTCCCGAGGTGCCGCCAGGCGCACCGTCGGGGAGGGCGGTGCCTCGGTCAACAACGAGCGCATCACCGATGAGGACAGGCGCTTCGGCACCACGGACTGCCTCGCCGGCGGGTGGTTGGTGGTGCGGCGCGGTCGACGGTCAGTCTCGGGGGTCCGCCTCGTGCCCGCCTGAGCACCGGTCCAACCCCGGAATCGCCCATGGCGTGGGCGATTCCGCGGACGCGACTCGCCGCGGAAGGGGGATTTGACCCGATCGGCAGAGGTCGCGTACTGTTCTACCTACCGACCGCGAGGGAGGAACGAACGGCCAGTAAGTCCCGGATGGGCAGGCCGGTCGGTCCCTCGCAGAGGCTCCCAGCTCAAGGAGATGCGGATCGCCGCGCGCCTGGGCTGGGAACAACAGAAGGACTGACTGAGCCCTCCCAGGCGCGGAAGCGCCAGCGGGAACCGGGATTTGACCCGGAGCCGCGGAACGGCTAAGTTAGTGGAGTTGCCCCGGAGCCGAAGCGAAGCTGAAGCGAAGGTGCGCAATCGCTCCTTGAGAACTCAACAGCGTGCCGAAAGTCAATGCCAATTTTTTTACCCCGTCCGCGGTCGGCTCCGCCGGTCGCGACGGATTCCTTTGGTAATGACGACAAGCAGACAGCTTGAAGTCTATTGCCAGAGATCAACTGAGGTTAACAAGTTTCCGGGGCCATGCCCCGGTAGCAAACTTAACGGAGAGTTTGATCCTGGCTCAGGACGAACGCTGGCGGCGTGCTTAACACATGCAAGTCGAACGGTGACCCACCTTCGGGTGGCGATCAGTGGCGAACGGGTGAGTAACACGTGGGCAACCTGCCCCTGACTCTGGGATAACTCCTCGAAAGAGGCGCTAATACCGGATATCACCTCCCCTGGCATCTCGGGAGGTTGAAAGTTTTTCGGTCAGGGATGGGCCCGCGGCCTATCAGCTAGTTGGTGGGGTAACGGCCCACCAAGGCGACGACGGGTAGCCGGCCTGAGAGGGCGACCGGCCACACTGGGACTGAGACACGGCCCAGACTCCTACGGGAGGCAGCAGTGGGGAATATTGCGCAATGGGCGAAAGCCTGACGCAGCAACGCCGCGTGAGGGATGACGGCCTTCGGGTTGTAAACCTCTTTCAGCGGGGACGAAGCGAAAGTGACTGTACCCGCAGAAGAAGCGCCGGCTAACTACGTGCCAGCAGCCGCGGTAATACGTAGGGCGCAAGCGTTGTCCGGATTTATTGGGCGTAAAGAGCTCGTAGGCGGTCTGTCGCGTCGGAAGTGAAAACCCGGAGCTCAACTCCGGGCCTGCTTTCGATACGGGCAGACTTGAGTACTGCAGGGGAGACTGGAATTCCTGGTGTAGCGGTGGAATGCGCAGATATCAGGAGGAACACCGGTGGCGAAGGCGGGTCTCTGGGCAGAAACTGACGCTGAGGAGCGAAAGCGTGGGGAGCGAACAGGATTAGATACCCTGGTAGTCCACGCCGTAAACGGTGGGCACTAGGTGTGGGGACCATTCCACGGTCTCTGCGCCGCAGCTAACGCATTAAGTGCCCCGCCTGGGGAGTACGGCCGCAAGGCTAAAACTCAAAGGAATTGACGGGGGCCCGCACAAGCGGCGGAGCATGCGGCTTAATTCGAAGCAACGCGAAGAACCTTACCTAGGCTTGACATGCAGGGAAATCTGGCAGAGATGCCAGGTCCTTCGGGGCCTTGCACAGGTGGTGCATGGCTGTCGTCAGCTCGTGTCGTGAGATGTTGGGTTAAGTCCCGCAACGAGCGCAACCCTCGTTCTATGTTGCCAGCGGTTCGGCCGGGGACTCATAGAAGACTGCCGGGGTCAACTCGGAGGAAGGTGGGGATGACGTCAAGTCATCATGCCCCTTATGTCTAGGGCTGCACGCATGCTACAATGGTCGGTACAAAGGGCTGCAATACCGCAAGGTGGAGCGAATCCCAAAAAGCCGGCCTCAGTTCGGATTGGGGTCTGCAACTCGACCCCATGAAGTCGGAGTCGCTAGTAATCGCAGATCAGCAACGCTGCGGTGAATACGTTCCCGGGCCTTGTACACACCGCCCGTCACGTCACGAAAGTCGGTAACACCCGAAGCCGGTGGCCCAACCCTTCTGGGAGGGAGCCGTCGAAGGTGGGACTGGCGATTGGGACGAAGTCGTAACAAGGTAGCCGTACCGGAAGGTGCGGCTGGATCACCTCCTTTCTAAGGAGCATCTGACCCGAAAGGGTCCAGAGCCTCATCGTGGCCGAACGCGTCACGGAGGTTGCTCAAGGGTGGAACATTGACCAGTAGGCACCAGGCGCACCTCGCCAGTCAGTACAGCCGGTTCTCCGGTGGGAAAGCTGAGTCGAAGGTGGGTCGGGTGCCCAGGCACGCTGTTGGGTCCTGAGGGAGCGATTCCTCAACGGGCCATGCGCAAGCATGGTCGGGACCGTCATCACCCCCAGATGCGCACGCTTCGGCGGACCGCAGGGGAGTTGTGTGACGGTAGTCCCGCCCGTAACTTGAGAACTGCACAGTGGACGCGAGCATCTGATCTTTATGTGGCCAAGTTATTAAGGGCACACGGAGGATGTCTAGGCATCAGGAGCCGAAGAAGGACGTAGAAGCCTGCGATAAGCCCTGGGGAGCTGGCAATCGAGCACAGATCCAGGGATGTCCGAATGGGGAAACCCGGCTGGAGTCATGTCCAGTCACCCTCGCCTGAACACATAGGGCGAGTGGAGGGAACGTGGGGAAGTGAAACATCTCAGTACCCACAGGAAGAGAAAGCAACCGCGATTCCGTGAGTAGTGGCGAGCGAAAGCGGAAGAGGCTAAACCGAAACTGCGTGATAGCTACCAGGCGTTGCAGTTCCGGGGTCGTGGGACACATCGGTCGAGGCTGGTACCTCGGCACAGAGTAAGAAATCAGCGTGATAGGCGAAAGACATGGGAAGGTCTGGCACAGAGGGTAACGCCCCCGTAGCCGAAATCATGCTGACTCTGGATGTGGATCCCAAGTAGCACGGGGCCCGAGAAATCTCGTGTGAATCTGGCGGGACCACCCGCTAAGCCTAAATACTACCTGATGACCGATAGCGGACTAGTACCGTGAGGGAAAGATGAAAAGTACCCCGGGAGGGGAGTGAAATAGTACCTGAAACCGTGTGCCTACAAGCCGTGGGAGCCTGGGTCTTCGGACTCGGTGACCGCGTGCCTTTTGAAGAATGAGCCTGCGAGTTAGTGGTGTGTGGCGAGGTTAACCCGTGTGGGGAAGCCGTAGCGAAAGCGAGTCCGAACAGGGCGAATCAGTCGCACACTCTAGACCCGAAGCGGAGTGATCTATCCATGGGCAGGGTGAAGCGCGGGTAAGACCGCGTGGAGGCCCGAACCCACCTAGGTTGAAAACTGGGGGGATGACCTGTGGATAGGGGTGAAAGGCCAATCAAACTCCGTTATAGCTGGTTCTCCCCGAAATGCATTTAGGTGCAGCGTCGTGCGTTTCTTGTCGGAGGTAGAGCACTGGATGGTCTAGGGGGCCCACAAGCTTACCGAAATCAACCAAACTCCGAATGCCGACAAGTGAGAGCACGGCAGTGAGACTGCGGGGGATAAGCTCCGTAGTCGAGAGGGAAACAGCCCAGATCACCAACTAAGGCCCCCAAGCGTATGCTAAGTGGGAAAGGATGTGGAGTCGCAGAGACAACCAGGAGGTTGGCTTAGAAGCAGCCACCCTTGAAAGAGTGCGTAATAGCTCACTGGTCAAGTGATTCCGCGCCGACAATGTAGCGGGGCTCAAGCATACCGCCGAAGTTGTGACATTCGTGCAAGGCCGGCCTTCGGGTCCAGCCGTACGGATGGGTAGGGGAGCGTCGTGTGGCGAGCGAAGCGGCGGGGTGACCCAGCCGTGGACGCCACACGAGTGAGAATGCAGGCATGAGTAGCGAAAGACGGGTGAGAAACCCGTCCGCCGGATGACCAAGGGTTCCAGGGCCAGGCTAATCCGCCCTGGGTAAGTCGGGACCTAAGACGAGGCCGACAGGCGTAGTCGATGGACAACGGGTTGATATTCCCGTACCCGCTTTAACACGCCCATGCTGAACCCAGCGATGCTGAGCGCCTGAAGCTCCGGCGGTCTTCGGACCAAGGGAGTGGAGCGCGCGAACCAGACTGGCAGTAGGCAAGCGATGGGGTGACACAGGAGGGCAGCTGATCCCGGGCGATGGTAGTCCCGGGCTAACCGTGTAGGGCGAGGTGTAGGCAAATCCGCACCTCACGTGCCTGAGACGGGACAGGGAGCCGATTAGGCGAAGTCAGTGATCCCATGCTGTCGAGAAAAGCCTCTAGCGAGTGTTATGGCGGCCCGTACCCCAAACCAACACAGGTGGTCAGGTAGAGAATACCAAGGCGATCGAGAGAATCATGGTTAAGGAACTCGGCAAAATACCCCCGTAACTTAGGGAGAAGGGGGACCAAGGCTGGTGAAAGGATTTACTCCTCGAGCTGGCAGTGGTCGCAGAGACCAGGCGGAAGCGACTGTTTACTAAAAACACAGGTCCATGCAAAGTCGCAAGACGACGTATATGGACTGACGCCTGCCCGGTGCTGGAACGTTAAGGGGACCGGTTAGGCCTTCGGGCCGAAGCTGAGAACTTAAGCGCCAGTAAACGGCGGTGGTAACTATAACCATCCTAAGGTAGCGAAATTCCTTGTCGGGTAAGTTCCGACCTGCACGAATGGCGTAACGACTTCCGCGCTGTCTCAACCATGAACTCGGCGAAATTGCACTACGAGTAAAGATGCTCGTTACGCGTGGCAGGACGGAAAGACCCCGGGACCTTTACTATAGCTTGGTATTGGTGTTCGATTCGGTTTGTGTAGGATAGGTGGGAGACTGTGAAGCTCGGACGCCAGTTCGGGTGGAGTCAACGTTGAAATACCACTCTGATCGTATTGGATGTCTAACCTCGGTCCATGATCTGGATCAGGGACAGTGCCTGGTGGGTAGTTTAACTGGGGCGGTTGCCTCCTAAAATGTAACGGAGGCGCCCAAAGGTTCCCTCAGCCTGGTTGGCAATCAGGTGTCGAGTGTAAGTGCACAAGGGAGCTTGACTGTGAGACCGACGGGTCGAGCAGGGACGAAAGTCGGGACTAGTGATCCGGCACCGGCATGTGGAAGCGGTGTCGCTCAACGGATAAAAGGTACCCCGGGGATAACAGGCTGATCTTGCCCAAGAGTCCATATCGACGGCATGGTTTGGCACCTCGATGTCGGCTCGTCGCATCCTGGGGCTGGAGTAGGTCCCAAGGGTTGGGCTGTTCGCCCATTAAAGCGGTACGCGAGCTGGGTTTAGAACGTCGTGAGACAGTTCGGTCCCTATCCGCCACGCGCGCAGGAGTCTTGAGGAGGGCTATCCCTAGTACGAGAGGACCGGGATGGACGAACCTCTGGTGTGCCAGTTGTCCTGCCAAGGGCACGGCTGGTTGGCTACGTTCGGAAATGATAACCGCTGAAAGCATCTAAGCGGGAAGCACGCTCCAAGATGAGGACTCCCACAGGGTTGACCTGGTAAGGCCCCCAGTAGACTACTGGGTTGATAGGCCGGAGGTGGAAGCACGGTAACGTGTGCAGCTGACCGGTACTAATAGGCCGAGGACTTGTCCACTCATTCAATCTTTGCATTCGCGTCCACTGTGCGGTTCCCGAGATACGGTCGGGGATCATATCTCAATAGAGTTTCGGCGGCCATAGCGAGAGGGAAACGCCCGGTCCCATTCCGAACCCGGAAGCTAAGCCTCTCAGCGCCGATGGTACTGCAGGGGGGACCCTGTGGGAGAGTAGGAC
>CAVOXP010000007.1:0-78436 GCA_963700455.1 uncultured Actinomycetes bacterium | reverse complement strand
GCACGCCCGGCGTGCGCCACAGCGGATGCTCGGCCGGCAGGGGCTCCGGATCGGTGACATCCAGCGCGGCGCGCAGCCGTCCCGTCGAGCACTCGGCGAGCAGGGCGTCCGTGTCGACGACGGGGCCACGGGCGACGTTCACGAGCAGGGCACCGTCGCGCATCCGGCCCAGGAACCCGCTGTCGGCAAGGCCCCGGGTCTGCTCGGTGAGCGGGACGATGAGGATCACCACGTCCGCGCTCGGGAGCAGCCCCGGCAGGGCGTCCATCGCGTGGACCGGGATCCCGTCCTGGTGCCGGGAGGAGCGCGCGACCGCCACGACCTCGCACTCGAAGCCGGCGAGGCGGCGGGCGATCGCCCGGCCGATCGACCCGAAGCCGACCACCAGGACCCGCTTGTCCGCCAGCGCCGCGTGCCGGCCGTAGAGCCAGCGGCCCTCGGGCATCGCCCGGGCGAAGTCGTCGAGGTGGCGCAGGCTGGCGAGGGTCAGCGCCACCGCCAGCTCGGCGGTCGACGCATCATGCACGCCGGCGGCGTTGCAGAGCATCACCCCCGCCGGCAGGTGCGGCAGCACGGTGTCCACGCCGGCCGTGAGGGTCTGCACCACCTCGAGCGCGGGCATCCGGCCCATCATCGCCAGGTCGGCCGAGCCCGCCGTGTACGGCGGAACGAAGAACCGGACCTCGCCGATGCCCGGAGGTTCCGGATCCCCGCAGTCCCACGCCACGACCCCCTCGCGCAGGTCGGCGGGCACGCCGTCCAGCACCTCGGGCGGGAGCAGGACGCTCACGCGCCGCCATCCGGTGCATCCCCGGGCAGTCCCGGCGTCGTCACCGTCGACCCGGCGGGATGCTCGACCCGGGCGCCGTGCCCGAGTGTCCACACCGACTGGCGGCCGTGCACCTGCCATTCGTGCGGTCCCCCCACCAGCGCCGTGTCCTCGTCGATGCCGAGGACCACCACGCCCTCGGGCGCGTGGACCAGCATCCGCGTGAGGATGTCCGGGGCCCAGCCGAGCATCTTGTCGAAGTGCGGGATGACCCGCACGTGCGGCAGGAGGCCCAGCCCGGGTCCGAACGGCTTGTGCAGGGCGCGCACCTGCGGCACGCGATCGGTCATCGCCATGGCACCCGCGCTGCAGCCGGCCAGCGCCGCGCCGCCCCGCCACGCCTCGACGATCGCCCCCCACAGGGCGCTGCCGCGCAGCGAGTCCGCGAGGTGCGCGGGATTGCCTCCGGACATGTAGATCAGCCCTGCTCCCCGGACCTGCTCCACGAGTCGCGGGTCGTCGGCCTCATCCCGGCTGCGGACCACCAGGGGCACCGCCTCGACGCCCAGCCGAGCCGCCTGCTCGAGGCCCATCCGGGTCCACTTGTCGAGGACCGCGTCGCCCTCGAGGGCCGCGGCCGTCGGGATCTGCACGTAGCGTGGGGGGCGCCCGGCGATCAGCTCCCGCTCGATGGGGAGCATCGAGGGCAGGTACTCACCAGACCCGACCAGTGCGATCGGCCCGGGGCTCAGGCCCAGCTCCACGTCGACCCCTCCCGCGAGTCACGCACCTCGACCCCGAGCTCGATCAGGATCTCGCGCATGCGGTCGCTGGCCTCCCAGTCGCCGGACCGGCGGGCCGCGGAGCGCACGTCGACGAGTACCTGGACCACCTGCCCGGCGAGCGCCCGGCTGTGGGCCAGCGAGGCCTGCTCAGCACGCTCGGCCAGCTGCACGAGGGCCGTCCGCTCGGCCACGGCCCCCTCGTCGAGCCCGCCGAGGACCATCCGGGCGAGGTCAGCCGGGGTCACCGCCGGGGCGGGGTCCGGATCGTCGCCCGTATCGGCGCTGTCAGCCGGTGGCGCATCCGCAGGGGCGGAGGAACCGGACGAGTCGACACCCGCGCCCTGGCCGTCGGCGCCCGGCCGGTCGGCTGTCGGCGGCAGGCCTGGGGCGCGGCCCGGCAGCGCGCGGACCCTCGACTCGATCTCGTCGAGGGTGACGGTCGTCCCCGTCGCCAGGACCTCCTCGACGCCGGCGACGCGCAGGGTCACCCCGCCGCGGCCGGCCACGTGCGCCACGCGGGCGTCGAGGTCCATCACCAGTGCCGTGTGCTCGTCCACCCCGAGGATGAAGGCGTCCTCGAGCTCCGGCTCGATCCGGGCCAGGCGCCGCCCCCCGACGTAGCAGAAGCGCGTGTCGTGGGTCCCGCCCTCCCGGTTGTCGTAGTGCGGCACCACCGCGCACCGCCAGCCGAGGATGCGCGACATCAGGCCCAGCCCGGGCTCCCAGTGCGGGTCGGCGCCGACCTTGTAGATCTCGTAGACCGGCAGCGACCAGTCACCCAGGGTGACGGCCGCGGCCGAGGCGAACACCAGCGCGCCCGCGTGGCCCGGCGCGACCACCTCCGCCAGCGTCTCGGGGACTGCCGTGCCCGCCCAGCAGCGCCGCGCGTAGCTCGGGGACCCGGGTCCGGCGAAGACCCAGTCAGCGGCGCGGATCTCGGCCAGGGCACGTTCGAGGGTCAGCGCGTCGGCACCCACCGGCAGCTCCACCCGGCCCAGCTCGCGACCCAGCGACTCGGAGAAGTAGCCGGCGATGCGCTGCACGAGCTCGTCGGCGTTCTCCTGGAACGCGAACGGCGAGTCCAGGATTCGGCACTGCGGGTTGGCGGGCAGCGCAGCGAACACCTCCCGGTGCACCCCGAGCATGCCGGGCGTCGTCTCGCCCGAACCCATGATCACCAGCTGTCGACCCACCCGCGCAGCCTACTGGCGTGGGCCCGTGCCCGCCGGAGCCTCAGCGATCCGCCGGTGTCACCAGGTCCAGGTGCCCCTGTCGGTGACGGTCCCATCGAGGGTGACGAAGGCCCACCCGAACGAGCGTGACCCCAGGCGCAGGTCCAGCACCCCATGGTTCTGGCAGTCGAACACACGGCTCCACTGCCGGGTGTCGTTCGTCGTGTCGCAGCGCAGCTCGGCGCCGCCGGTGCCGACCACGAACGCCGGCAGCTGCGATCCGCGTCCCCGGACCGGGATCTCCATCCGTTCGTAGTCGTGGTCGTGCCCCCAGACCAGCAGCTTCACGTCCCGATCGCGCTTGACCAGGCGGTAGAGCGCAGCAGTGTCGCGCTGGTCGGAGTGCTCCCCACGGGAGTAGCGGGGCCGGTGCCACATCACGAGCGTCGGCGTGCCGTTGTACTTCTTCAGGGTCCGACGCAGCCACGTCTTCTGCTTGGTGCTGGCCACGCGCTCGGAGTCGAGGCCGATCACGCGCCACGAGCCGACCTTGCGGGACCAGTACAGCCCGCCACGGTCCGTGAAGTAGTCCCGGTACCCGGCCGCCCGTGGGGTGCGGTACTCGTGGTTGCCCGGCACCGGCAGGGCCACGGAGCGGAACCGGCCCCAGTCGGGGTCGAACCGCGTCGCGAAGTCGGCGGCCGATCCGCTCTGGTAGGCGATGTCCCCAGCCAGGAGCAGGCGGGCGGGAGCCAACCGCGCGACCAGCGCGGCGGTCTCGGCGTAGGGCCCACCGGGGTAGGCGATGTCACCGACCGCGACCACGTGCGTGCCGGTGCCCGGCGCGCCCCCGACGCCAGCGAGGGTCGGGCCGGGCGCAGCTGCCCCGACACCGACGGATGCCGCGCCGCCGCCCGGCAGCGCGGTGGCGGCCAGTCCTGCGGCCGCCAGCGCCAGCCCCACGGTCGTCCTGATCGGGATTCGCACGGCCCCACGGTAGACCCATCGATGAGCTGGACCGTGCCGCGGCACCGCGTCTTTGCCACCCGGTAGGCTCACCGCAACCGCGTCGACGCACGTGTCGGCGCCGGATGAGGAGAGTTACATGTCTGTGGCAACCCCCGCAGTGCTCGCCGATGCGATCCCCCGCAGCGCGGTGCGCAACGCCATCCTGGTCATCGCTGGCGCCGCGTTCGTCGGCCTCGCGGCGCAGGTCGCGATCCCGCTGCCCTGGACCCCGGTCCCGGTCACCGGCCAGACGTTCGCCGTGCTCCTGACGGCGGCCGCCCTGGGCACCTGGCGCGGCGTCGCGTCCATGCTGCTCTACGCCGCCCTCGGCCTCGCGGGCGCTCCGTGGTTCGCCGGTGGGTCCAGCGCGTTCCAGGACGGTGCGCTGGTCGTCAGCTTCGGCTACGTCGTCGGCTTCATCGCCGCTGCGGCCCTGGTCGGCTACCTGGCCGAGCGCGGGGCGACCCGCACGGCGCTGCGCACCGCCGGTCTGATGGTCCTGGGCAACCTGGTCATCTACTCGATCGGCGCGACCTGGCTGGCGGCCGCCCTCGACGTGCCGTTCGGCACGGCGATCGAGCTGGGCGTCCAGCCGTTCCTGCTCGGCGACGCGCTCAAGGTGGCTCTGGCCGCTGGGCTGTTCCCCCTGGCGTGGCGCGCCGTCGAGCGCTTCACCGGGGAGTAGCCGCTCCCGGGAACCACTCCGAACCTCCCCCAGCATCCCGTTGCTGGGGGAGGTTCTGGGTTCCGGGGACCCTCACGGCCTCGGCCAGACCGGCGAGGTCCGCCCTGCGCGGACGGATCCCGGCCCGGGCGCGCCTAGCCCTCGACCCCGAGGCGTTCGAAGATCAGCTCGCGGACGCGGGCGGCATCCGCCTGACCGCGCGTGGACTTCATCACTGCGCCGACGATGGCACCGGCGGCCTGCACCTTGCCGCCGCGGATCTTCTCGGCCACGTCCGGCTGGGCGGCAAGCGCCTCGTCGATGGCGGCGAGCAGGGGACCATCGTCGGAGACGACTGCGAGCCCGCGCGCGCTGATGACCTCCGCCGGCGATCCCTCGCCGGCAAGCACGCCCTCGATGACCTGCCGGGCCAGCTTGTCGTTGACCGTGCCGGCCTGGACCAGCGCCTCGACCTCGGCCACCTGGGCCGGCGTGATCGGCAGGTCCGCCAGTTCCACGCCGCGCTCCTTGGCGATCCTGGCCAGCTCGCCGGTCCACCACTTCCGCGCCGCCGACTGGTCGGCCCCCTCGGCGATGGTCTGCTCCACGAGGTCCAGCGCCCCGGCGTTGACGACTGAGGACATGTCCAGGTCGGAGATCCCCCACTGGGCCGCCAGTCGCGCGCGGCGCGCACCCGGGTTCTCCGGCAGCGTGGCGCGGAGCGACTCGACCCACTCGCGCGACGCAGCGATCGGCACGAGGTCCGGCTCCGGGAAGTAGCGGTAGTCCTCGGACTCCTCCTTGATGCGCCCGGAGGTCGTCAGACCGGTGTCCTCGTGCCAGTGCCGGGTCTCCTGGACCACGGTCCCGCCTGCCGTGAGCAGGGCGGCCTGACGTCCGATCTCGTAGCGCACGGAGCGCTCGACCGATCGCAGCGAGTTGACGTTCTTGGTCTCCGAACGGGTGCCGAACGGGGCGTCCGGCGAGCGCCGCAGCGACACGTTGACGTCGCAGCGCAGCGAGCCCTGCTCCATCCGCACGTCCGAGACGCCCAGGGCGCGCAGCAGGTCGCGCAGCGCGCTCACGTACGCCTTGGCCACCTCGGGGGCATGGCGACCGGCACCCTCGATCGGCTTCGTGACGATCTCGATCAGGGGGATCCCGGCGCGGTTGTAGTCGACCAGCGAGTAGTCGGCCCCGTGGATGCGCCCGGTGGACCCGCCCACATGGCTGTTCTTGCCGGTGTCCTCCTCCATGTGGGCGCGCTCGATGCCCACCCGGAAGGTCCGGCGGCCCTCGGGGGTGTCGTAGTCGACGTCGAGGTACCCGTCGAAGCAGATCGGCTCGTCGTACTGGGAGGTCTGGAAGTTCTTCGGCATGTCCGGGTAGAAGTAGTTCTTCCGCGCGAACCGGCACCACTGCGCGACCTGGCAGTTCAGGGCCAGCCCGATGCGGATCGCCGACTCCACACCGGCACGGTTCAGCGCCGGCAGGGCTCCAGGCAGGCCCAGGCACACGGGGCACACCTGCGTGTTCGGCTCCGCGCCGAACCGCGTGGGACAGCCGCAGAACATCTTCGTCGCCGTGTTGAGCTCGACGTGCACCTCGAGGCCGAGCACCGGGTCGAAGCGCTCCATGGCGGTGTCGAAGTCCATCAGCTCGGTCACCGTCTGGCTCATCGCGCCACCTCCGTCCTTGTGTCATCGGACGTGCCATCAGATGACCGCTGGGATGACATGTCGGGGGCGGACTCGATCAGAAGGCCACCCCACCTAGTGAACAGCGCCTGTTCCAGCGCGGCGCCCACCCGGTAGAGCCGGTCGTCGGCCAGCGCGGGGGCGATGACCTGCAGGCCCACCGGCAGGCCGTCCTCCGGGGCAAGGCCGATCGGCAGGCTCATCGCGGCGTTGCCTGCGAGGTTCACCGGGATGGTGGCCACGTCGTTGAGGTACATGGCCAGCGGGTCGTCGAGCTTCTCGCCCAGCCGGAACGCCGTCGTCGGCGCCGTGGGCGAGATGAGCACGTCGACCTGTGCGAAGGCTGCGGCGAAGTCTCGCTGGATGAGTGTGCGGACCTTCTGCGCCGACCCGTAGTAGGCGTCGTAGTAGCCGCTGGACAGGGCGTAGGTGCCGAGCATGATGCGTCGCTTGACCTCGGCGCCGAAGCCGGACTCCCGCGTGAGGGCCATGACCTCCTCGACCGACCGGGTTCCGTCGTCGCCGACCCGCAGGCCGTAGCGGATCCCGTCGAACTTGGCCAGGTTGCTCGACGCCTCGCTGGGCAGGATCAGGTAGTAGGCCGCCAGCGCGTACTCGAAGCTCGGGCAGGAGACCTCGACGACCTCGGCACCCAGCTTCTCCAGGATCGCCACCGCCTCGGCGAAGCGCTGCCGGACCCCCGGCTGGTAGCCCTCGCCGCCGAGCTCGGTGACCAGCCCGATGCGCATCCCGGTGATGTCGCCGGCCTTCGCGGCGGCCACGACATCGGGGACCGGCTGCCGCAGCGAGGTGGAGTCCATCGGGTCGTACCCCGCGATGGCCGCGTGCAGCAGCGCGGTGTCCAGGACGGTCCGCGCGCACGGGCCCGCCTGGTCCAGGGACGAGGCGAGGGCCACCAGTCCGTACCGCGAGACCGCACCGTACGTCGGCTTGACCCCGACGGTTCCGGTGACCGCCGCAGGCTGGCGGATCGAACCGCCGGTGTCGGTGCCGATGGCCAGGGGCGCCTCGAAGGCGGCGAGGGCTGCGGCGCTGCCCCCACCCGAGCCGCCGGGGATCCGGTCGAGGTCCCACGGGTTGCGGGTCGGACCATAGGCGGAGTGCTCGGTCGAGGAGCCCATGGCGAACTCGTCCATGTTGGTCTTGCCCAGGATGACGATGCCGGCCTCGCGCAGGCGCCGGGTGACCGTGGCGTCGTACGGCGGTCGCCAGCCCTCGAGGATGCGCGAGCCGCACGTGGTCGGGACGTCCTTCATCGTCAGGACGTCCTTGAGCGCCAGCGGGACACCGGCCAGCGGGCCGAGCTCCTCACCAGAAGCCCGCGCCGAGTCCACGGCATCGGCCGCGGCGAGGGCTCCGTCGGAGTCGACGTGCAGGAAGGCGTGCACGTCGACGTCCACGGCAGCGATGCGTTCCAGGTGCGCCGCCGTCACCTCACGCGAGGAGACCACCCGATCCCGCAGCAGCTCTGCGAGCTGTGCGGCGGTGCAGCGGGTCAGGTCGAATGCGGTCATCGCGGCCTCACTCCTCGTCCAGGATGCGGGGCACGCGGAACCGACCGTCCTCGGCCTCCGGGGCACCGGACAGGGCCTGGGCCTGGCTCAGGCTCGGCCGCGGGGTGTCCTCCCGGAAGACGTTCTCCAGGGGCATCGGATGCGAGGTGGCCGGCACGTCGGGGGTGGCGACCTCGGTCACGCGCGCGACGGCGCCGATGATGTCGGCCAGCTGCGCGCTGTAGTGGTCCAACTCGTCCTCTGTGAGCGACAGTCGCGCGAGTCGGCCCAGGTGGGCGACCTCATCGCGCGTGATCGCCGACGGGGTATCAGGCATGGGGGCAATCCTAGGTGGCATCTGGCGAGACCCCCGACCGGCTCAGTCGGTCCGGTGGGCCTTGCAGATGAGGGTCGGCAGCGCCACCGGCAGGACTGGATGCGGCTCGGGCAGGTGCAGGCGGAGCTGGAACTCGATCGGCCCGCCGCCCTTGAGGGCATGTGTGAAGGATTCCGATGTGGGCCGCCCATCCGGGCGCGCCCGGAACACGTGATACCCGGTCTCGTCCATGCCGTCGGGATCAGCGCCCCAGCCGTGGCGGACAAGGCGGAACTCCGCCCACGCGCGCCGCGGGAGCCGCACCTGGGCAGTCACCGTGTAGTGACCACCCGCAGGGATGCTGATCGCCTCGACCGAGGTCCACCGCTCGGCTGTGACCCATACCGGGTTTCCCGTGACGGTCTTGTGCTGGCTGATCACGGTCTGCCCGATCCTGAACGGCGCAGCCACGATGTGGGAGTGGACGACCAGAGGGCCACGCCCGGTGTCCGGGTGCGGCGTCAGCGCCGCCGGGACGATCAAGCAGAGGAACAGGAAGATGGCGACCGCGGTCGGTCGAAGGTCCATGTCCGTCCCCGTCCACCAGTCGAACCACTGATGTCGACGGATCAAGTCGACGCCGGCCCGTGCGTGACCGCCAGTGCCGAAGGTCCCGTCGCCGGCCGCTGCGCCGGCGACGGCCCGGCCGCTGCGCCGAGCGGAGCCGCGCTCCGCCCGGTCGGGCGGATCAGGCCGTCCGCACGGCCGTGCGGGTGGACCGGGCCGATGCGGGTGCGACCCGCCCGACCGGCTAGTTGTCGCCGACCCGGGCGACCGCGGCGGCGGCCTCCACGCCCTGTTCGAGGAGGATGGCGAAGCCGTCCGCGTCGAGGATCGGTCGGGCCAGGGCCAGGGCCCTGTCGGCCTTGGAACCGGCGTTGTCCCCGACGACGACGAAGTCGGTCCGCTTCGACACCGCGGAGGCGACCTTGCCGCCGCGGGAGGTCACCGCCTCCGCTGCGCTGTCGCGGGTGAAGCCGGGCAGCGATCCGGTGATCACGACGGTCACCCCGGCCAGCGGTTGCGGCCCCGCCTCGACCGCCTCGTCGGCCATCCGCACCCCGGCCGCCCGCCACTTGTCGACGACCTCGCGGTGCCAATCGACGGCGAACCACTCGACGACTGCCTCGGCGATGATCGGGCCGACCCCCTCCGTGGCCGACAGCTCGCTCGATCGACGCAGCCTGCGATCGCGTCCAGCGAGCCGAACTCCCGGGCCAGCGCCTGGGCCGCCGTCGGGCCGACGTGGCGGATCGACAGCGCGACCAGCACCCGCCACAGCGGCTGGGACTTCGCCCTCTCCAGCTGCGCCAGCAGGGTCTCGGCGTTGGCGGTGAGCTCACGCCCGGCCTCCCCCGCCCTGGCCGCCCGGGTGAAGAACGGGATCCGCGCAGCGACGTCGGCGTCGAGGCCGAACAGGTCGCCCTCGTCGACCACCCGGCCGGACTCCAGCAGGGCGATGCCCGCCTTCCAGCCCAGCCCCTCGATGTCGAACGCCCCGCGGGAGGCGACGTGGAAGACCCGCTCGCGCAGCTGCGCCGGGCAGGACCGGGTGTTCGGGCAGCGGATGTCGACGTCGCCCTCCTTCGCCGGGGCCAGCGGCGTGCCGCACTCCGGGCAGTGGGTCGGCATCACGAACGCCCGCTCGGCGCCCGTGCGCTCCTCCACCACCGGGCCGATCACCTCGGGGATGACGTCGCCGGCCTTGCGCAGGAACACCATGTCGCCGATGAGCACGCCCTTGCGGAGCACCTCCGCGGCGTTGTGCAGCGTGGCCATCTCCACCGTCGAGCCGGCCACCTTCGCAGGCTCCATGACCGCGTACGGCGTGACCCGGCCGGTGCGCCCGACGTTGACCCGGATGTCCAGCAGCCGGGTGCGCACGACCTCCGGCGGGTACTTGTAGGCGATCGCCCAGCGCGGCGCCCGCGAGGTCGAGCCCAGCTGGCCCTGCAGGTCGAGGTCGTCGACCTTGACCACGACGCCGTCGATCTCGTGCTCGACGTCGTGGCGCTGCTCGGCGTACTCGGAGATGAAGTCCTGCACCTGCGCCAGGTCGCTGACCACCCGCGCACGGTCCGAGGTGGGCAGGCCCAACGAGTGCGAGCACCTCGTACCCGTGGGACTGCGTCTCGACGGCGAGCCCCTCCCGGGCGCCGACCCCGTGCACGGTCAGCCGCAGCCGGCCCATGTTCGACCGAACCCGCTCCACCTCCGCGGCCAGCCGGGCAACCCGACCCTCCGCGCGCTCCACCGCGCCCGTGGACGCCTCCCGCGCCCGCGCGGCCGCCAGCGCCCCCTCCGCGCGCGCCAACTCCTCCTCACGGCGGTCGATCCGCTGGCGCAGCGTGCCGGCTGCCGTGTTCCGCGGGTTGGCGAACGGCGAGCGGCCCAGGGCCAGCTGCTCGTCGTTGATCCGCTCGAAGTCGGCCACCGGGAAGAACACCTCGCCCCGGACCTCGACCAGGGCCGGGCACCGAGCCCCCGGCCGTGGGAACGAGCCGCTGCGGGATCGCCGGGATGAACCTCGCGTTGTAGGTGACGTCCTCCCCCACGCGGCCATCCCCCCGGGTCGCCACCGAGGCCAGCCGGCCCGACCGGTACACGATGTCCACCGCCAGCCCGTCGATCTTCAACTCGCACAGCACCGCCGGGAACTCCCCGACCGCCGCGACGACCCGCTCGGCCCATGCGGCCAGCTCCTCGCCGGAGAACGCATTGTCCAGCGAGTACATCCGCTCCAGGTGCTCGACCGGCTCGAACAGCTCGGAGCGCGACCCCCCCACCGACTGGGTCGGCGAGTCGTGGCTCGCCAGCTCCGGATGGGCGACCTCGAGCGCCACCAGCTCGGCGAACAGCGCGTCGTACTCCGCATCCGACAGCGTCGGGGAATCCCGCAGGTAGTACGCCTCCCGCGCGGCATCGACCAGCTCGACCAGCTCCACCCACCGCGCCCGGGCATCCGTGTCCGTCACGAGGCGCAGGCTATCGCCGCCCACCGACCTCCGCGGGCCGGTCGCCGCCAGGGCCCCACCACCACCGGCTGCGGGCGATCCGGACGCCCCACGTGGCCCGCCCCGGCCTCCAGCCGACGCTAGTCGGCGGACTCGAGCATGTCCGCCGCCCGCCGCAGCAGGGCCGGCACGGCCCTCGCCCACTCCGGGTCGGCGCCGGCCAGCCCACAGGTCGGCGTGAGCACGGTTAGCGGACCGACGGCCTCGACGCCGAAGCCGATCCGGCCCCAGAGGGCGGTGACCGAGCGCGCCAGCGCCTCGGCCGTCGGCGGACGGGCACCCGTGGCCGGTCCCACCGACGGGGCCACTCCCAGCGCCACCTCTCCGCCGCGGTCCCACCAGGCGCCGAGGGCCTCGTCGGCAGCCGCCCCGAGCGCGTGCACGTCGACGGATACCGCGTGGAACCCGGACACGCGCAGCAGGTCGAATGGGACGTCCCGGGCACAGCAGTGCGCCACGACCCGGGTGGCGCCGGCATCCCGGGCGGCCGTCTCGACCCGCCCGAGGCCGCTCGACAGCTCCGCGTTGCCCGGCACCCGCAGGGCACCGCGGCCGCTGGGCGTGCGCAGCCGGCCGGCCAGCACCAGCGGCAGCATCGGCTCATCCACCTGGACGGTCACCTCCGCGCCGGGGATGCGCCGCCGGGCTCCCGCCACCTGCTGGGCCACTGCCGCGGCGAGTGCCTGCGACAGGTCCCGACAGGTCCCGGGGTCCGCGACCGCCCGGGTCCCGCGCACCGCCTCCAGCGCGGCGGCGACCGTCCACGGGCCGGCGACCTGCACCTTGACCTGCCCGGCGAAGCCCTCGAGGTGCTCCTCGAGCCGGTCGAGGTCCTCGCCGAGCCACGCCGCGCCGCGACGCATCTGCCGACCTGGCTCGCCCCCGGCCCGCCCGCCGACCAGGCGCCACCCGCTCGTGGTGGTCTCGCCCGCGAACTCGCCGGTGGCGTCGACCAGCAGGGCCAGGGTCCGCCCGATCATGTCGGCGCCCGGTCCACGCGCCGGCAGCTCCACGACGTGGGGCACGTCCCACTCACCGGCGACCACGCGGGTGGCCTCGTCCGGGTCGGTCCCGGGCATGGAGCCGATCCCGGTCGTACGGATCGCGCCACTCGCCCTGTCGTCCACGGGCCCATTCTCCCGGTTGCCCGGGTCGACGTCCGACCGGCCTCGGCAGGCCCCGCCTGCGAGGATGGATCGATGGGCACATCCCCACCGGGCAGCGTGGTGCGGTTCGGCGTGATCGGGACCAACTGGATCACCGGGGCGCTGATCGACGCAGGTCGCACCGTCGAGGGCTTCGATGTCACGGCCGTGATGTCGCGCACGCAGGCCAGCGGGCGCACGTTCGCCGACGAGCACGGGCTGGCCACGGTGCACACCTCGCTCGAGGCCCTGGCCGGGGACGCATCCGTCGACGCGGTCTACATCGCCAGCCCCAACTCGCTGCACGCAGAGCAGGCCATCGCGCTGCTGCGGGCCGGCAAGCACGTGCTGGCCGAGAAGCCGCTGGGCGCCGATGCCGGGCAGGTGGAGGCGATGGCGGCAGCCGCGCACGCGGCCGGGCGGCTGCTCATGGAGGCCTACACGACGCCGTTCGAGCCGAACCTGATGGCGCTGCGCGATGGCCTGGGTGCGGTGGGCCGCCTGCGCCGCGTCGTCCTGGCCAAGGACCAGTACTCCTCCCGGTACGACCGCCTTCGGGCCGGCGAGCTGCCCAACGCCTTCAACCCGCAGTTCGCCGCCGGCTCGGCAGTGGACCTCGGCTTCTACGGCGTCGCGCTGGCGGTTCTGCTGCTCGGCGAGCCCTCGTCGGTCGTGGCCACCGGGACGCTGCTGGACTCCGGCGTCGACGGCCAGGGCACGATCCTGCTCGGGTACGACGGGTTCGAGGTCGCGTGCCTGCACTCGAAGATCGCGCCCGGCAGCGTCGGCTCGGCGATCACCGGGGAGTCCGGCGTCGTGCTGTTCGACGACTGCAGCGTGCCGACCTCCGTGCGGCTGGACCTGCGCGATGGGACATCCCGCGACCTGACGCGGGCGCAGTCCGTGCACCACATGCGCTACGAGGTCGAGCACGTCCTCGAGTGCATCGGGACGGGGGCGACGGAGTCCCCCGTGTGGCCGGTCGGCGAGGGTGGGTCGCTGTCCGTGGCGCGCATCCTCGACGAGGTCCGGCGCCAGGTGGGCGTGCGCTTCCCGTCCGACGGGTGAGGGCAGCCGGCCGAGCTCGGCGCATCCGAGGCGGGCGGTCAGCCCCAGCCCAGGGCTCGCAGGAGCGCCGCCGTCGCCGCCGCCGACAGCACGACGACGAGGAACGGCGCCCGCAGCAGCAGGGCGAGGACCGCCACGCCGACGCCGGCCAGGCGGGCGTCGATCGCGAACCCGTCCGGGCTCCACAGCGTCTGCACGGCCAGCAGCGCGGCCAGCAGCGCGATCGGCAGCATCGCGGCCATCCTGCGCACGACGGGCCGCTCGAGCGCGGACTCGGGCAGCAGGTGCCCGGCCCACTTGGTCAGGAAGGCCGCGAGCGAGGCCACGAGGACGGCGGGCCACATCAGCGGGCCCCGTCCGTGCGCTGCTCGGCGGGCCCGGCCTCGCCCGCCGCGGCATCCGACCCGGGCTGCCCGCGGCCCAGCCAGAGCGCGCCCGCCACGGCGATCCCGGCGCCGGCCAGCACCGGCAGGCCGGGCCGCAGCACCGGGGCGAGCGCCAGCGCGAGAACTCCCGCCGCGACGGCCAGCGCCCACGACGAACGGTCCCGCAGGCGTGGCCACAGCAGCGCCAGGAAGCCCGCCGGGATCGCGGCGTCGAGCCCGAGGACCCCCGGGTCCTCGACGCTGGCAGCCCCCAGGGCCCCGAGGAGGGTGCCGAGGTTCCACAGCACGAAGACCGACCAGCCCGTTGCCCAGAAGGCGCTGGTTGCCAGCATCCGCGACCCCGGCGTGCGCTGCCCCTCGTAGGCCATGGCCATCGCCGTCGACTCGTCGATCGTGAACTGGGCGGCGGCGGCACGGCGCCACCCGCGCAGGCGCTGCCCCGGCCTGGCCGGCCAGGTCAGCACACCGGTCAGGTGCAGCCCGTAGAGCCCATTGCGCAGGCCGAGCAGCCACGCGGTCGCGGCCGCCACGAGCAGTCCCCCGCCGGCCGCCACGACCCCGATGAACGCGAACTGCGACGCACCGGTGAACATCAGGACCGACAGGGCCTGCGTCTGGGCCACGTCGAGCCCGGCAGCGACGCTGACCGCCCCGAAGCTGATCGCGTAGGCCCCCACGGCGACGCCGATCGACAGGGCGCGCCGGCGGACCTCGGGCAGTTCGGCGGCAGTCTCCTGCCGGGTCACCGCGGATCCCGGTCGGCCCCGCCCCTGCGGGCGATCGTGCCCGAACCGACCACCCGGGTGCCGTCGTAGAGGACCGCCAGCTGGCCCGGCGCGACACCGCGCACTGCGGAGCCCAGCTCCGCGAGGAACCCTTCCGGCGTCGGGGTCACCGTGGCGGGAACCTCCTCGCCGTGGGCGCGGATCTGCACGCCGAGCTCCCGTGTGCCCTCGAGGGCCGGACCGCACCAGCGCGGGCGGATCGCGGTGAGCGTCGACTCCTCGAGCAGGTGCGCCGGCCCGACCAGCACCTGCCGGGAGGTGATGTCGACGTCGATGACGTAGCGCCGGGCACCGTCGGCTGCCGGCCGCCCGAGCCCGACACCGCGCCGCTGGCCCACCGTGAAGGCGTACGCGCCGTCGTGGCTGCCGAGCAGCTCGCCGTCCTCGACGTCGCGGATCTCCCCCGGGGCGGCCCCGAGTCGCTGGCGCAGGAAGCCCGCGGTGTCGCCGCTGGGGATGAAGCAGATGTCGTGGCTGTCCGGCTTGTCCGCCACGGCCAGGCCGCGCTTCGCGGCCTCGACGCGCACCTCGTCCTTGCGGGAGTCCCCCAGTGGGAACAGGCACCCAGCCACCTGATCGGCATCCAGGACCCCCAGGACGTAGGACTGGTCCTTGCCGGGGTCGATGGCGCGGTGCAGCTGCGGTCCGGCCGGCCCTGGCACGATCCGCGCGTAGTGGCCGGTGCAGACGGCGTCGAAGCCCAGCGCGCGGCCGCGGTCCAGGACGGCGGCGAACTTGATCCGCTCGTTGCACCGCACGCAGGGGTTGGGGGTTCGACCCGCCGCGTACTCGGCCACGAAGTCATCGACGACCGCCTCGGCGAACTCCTCGGACATGTCCCACACGTAGAACGGGATGCCCAGGAGGTCCGCGGCGCGCCAGGCATCCCGCGAGTCCTCGATGGTGCAGCAACCGCGCGCACCGGATCGGTAGGACTCGCGGGTGTCGCGACAGCGCCAGGTGCACGCCGGTCACCTCGTGGCCCTCGTCGACCATCCGCGCGGCCGCGACGGCCGAGTCGACGCCGCCGGACATGGCGGCCAGGACGCGCACGTCAGGCCCCGTCGCGCGCCGCCGCGGCCAGCCGGGCGGAGACCCGCACCTGCCCGGCCCGGCGTGCGCGCTCGAGCGCTGCGGGAAGGGCCGCGAGCAACGCCTCGACGTCGGCGTTCGTCGAGCTGTGCCCCAGGGTCATCCGCAGCGACGACCGGGCGAGGACGGGATCGATGCCCATGGCCAGCAGCACGTGGCTGGGCTCGGGCACCCCGGCCGTGCAGGCCGACCCGGTGGACACGTCGACCCCCGCGGCGTCCAGGAGCATGAGCAGGGCGTCGCCCTCGCACCCGGGGAAGGTCATGTGGGCGTTGCCCGGCAGTCGCTCGTCCGGCCCGCCCTGGGCGCCGTTGACCACCGTGTCGGGGGCCAGGGCGAGGACGCCGGACACGAGGGCCTCCCGCAGCCCGCTCACCCGCTGGCCACGCTGCGTGAGGTCGCCCAGCACGTGCTCGACCGCAGCGGCGAACCCCACGACGCCAGGCACGTCGACGGTGCCGGAGCGGACCTGGCGCTCCTGCCCGCCTCCGTGGGTCAGCGCCGTGAGCTCGAGGCCCCGGCGCGCCACGAGGGCCCCGACCCCGATGGGGCCGCCGAGCTTGTGGGCCGAGACAGCCATGGTCGTCGGCAGCGTGGCGTCCACCGGGACGAGCCGAACGCCTGGACGGCGTCCACGTGCAGCGGCACGCCCGCGGCGCCGCACACCTGCGCCAGCTCGGCGATCGGCTGCACGGTGCCGACCTCGTTGTTGGCCCACATCACCGCGACGAGCGCCGCACCGTCCGGGTCGGCGGCCAGCTCGGCCGCCACCTGAGCCGGATCGACCCGCCCCACCGCGTCGACGTCGAGCCACACGATCTCCGCGCCCTCGTGATCGGCGAGCCAGAGCACGGGATCCAGGACGGCGTGGTGCTCGATCCGGCTGGCCAGGACCCGGCGGCGGCGCGGATCACCGGCGGTCCGCGCCCACCACAGCCCCTTGACGGCGAGGTTGTCGGCCTCCGTGCCGCCGGAGGTGAAGACGACCTCGCTGGGGGCCACGCCGACCGCGGCCGCGATCGACTCGCGCGACTCCTCCACGCGCCTGCGCGCGGCCCGCCCGGCCGAGTGCAGGGAGGAGGCGTTCCCGGTCGCGCCGAGTGCCGCCACCATCGCCTCCCGGGCGCAGTCCAGCAGCGGCGTGGTGGCCGCGTGGTCCAGGTAGGCGCGCATCGGCGCAAGTCTAGGTCCGGCCCAGGGGTGGCGCCGCCCGGCCCACCGCGCCCGCCGGAACCGCCCATCCCCCGGACCAGCACGCCGGACCAGCACGCCGGAGGCCCCGACCATTGCGGTCGGGGCCTCCCGTCGGCCAACGGTCCTGTCAGCCCTTGCGCTTGGAGATCTCCTCGGTCAGCTGCGGCACGACGGCGAACAGGTCGCCCACGACCCCGTAGTCGGCGAGCTCGAAGATCGGCGCCTCGGGGTCCTTGTTGACCACGACGATCGTCTTGGAGGTCTGCATGCCCGCGCGGTGCTGGATCGCCCCGGAGATGCCGTTGGCGATGTACAGCTGCGGAGCGACGGTCTTGCCCGTCTGGCCGACCTGGAACTGGTGGGGGTACCAGCCGGCGTCGGTGGCCGCGCGGGAGGCGCCGACCGCGGCGTCGAGGGTGTCGGCGAGCGCCTCGATGACCCCGAAGCCCTCAGCGCCGCCCACGCCGCGACCGCCGGAGACCACGACGGCGGCCTCGGCCAGGTCAGGGCGTCCGCCCTTGGCCTGCACGACGCGATCCGTGGTGCGCGCGGCCTTCGCGGCATCGGACAGCTCGACGGTGACGTCGACCCGGGTCCCCGCGGCCGCTGCCGGCTCCGGCGCCACGCTGTTGGTGCGCACCGTGATGATCGGCGTGCCGACGGAGACCTTCGACGTCACGACGGTCGCACCACCGAAGATCGACTGGGTCGCCGATGCCGTCGGCGTCCACGTCGACGGCGTCGGTGATGATGCCCGAGCCGGACTTCACAGCCAGCCGGGCGGCGACCTCCTTGCCCTCAGCCGTGCTGGCGACCAGCACCGCCGCGGGCGAGGCCTCGGCCACGAGCTTGGCGAGCACCTCGGCCTTGGGGGCGACCGGGTGCTCGAGCAGCGCAGCATCGGACGCGACGTACACCGTGGCCGCTCCGTGCTCCGCGAGCCGGGCAGCGCAGCCTCGGCCCCCGGGCCCACGAACACGGCCGCGGGCTCGCCGAGCCGGCGGGCCAGGGTCAGCAGCTCGTACGTGACCTTCTTGACAGCCCCGTCGACGTGGTCGACGAGAACGAGTACCTCAGCCATGGGAGGTCTCCTCAGATGAACTTCTGTGCGGACAGGAAGTCGGCGATCGTCACGCCGCCGTTGCCGTCGTCGGTGACGATCGTGCCCTTGGCCTTCGGGGGCCGGGCGGCCGCGTCCGCCACGACGGACCACGCCGCAGCGAGCCCGACCTGGTCGGCTGCGAGCCCGAGGTCGGCCACGTCGAGGGTCTCGACCGGCTTCTTCTTGGCCGCCATGATCCCCTTGAAGGACGGGTAGCGCGGCTCGTTGGTCTTCTCGACCACGCTGACCAGCGCCGGGAGGGAGGCCTCGACGACGTCGTAGCCGTACTCCGTCACGCGGTTGGTCCTGATGCTCGACCCGTCGACGGTCACCGAGTTGGCGAACGTCAGCTGCGGCAGGCCCAGCCGCTCGGCGACCATCGCCGGCACCACGGACATCCGGGCGTCGGTGGACTCCGACCCGAAGAGGACCAGGTCGGCCCCCTGGGCCTCGATCGCCTTGGAAAGCACCAGCGCCGTGGCGACGGCATCCGACCCGTGCAGGCTGTCGTCGACGACGTGGACGCCGGAGTCGGCGCCCATCGACAGCGCCTTGCGGATGGTGTCGGTGGCCTGTGAGGGGCCCATCGACAGCACGACGACCTCGCCGCCGTGCGCCTCCTCGATGCGCAGCGCCTCCTCGATCGCGTACTCGTCGATCTCGTTCATGACCGCATCGACCGACTCGCGGTCCAGGGTCCTGTCGGCGGGGCTGAGCGACTTCTCCGCCCAGCTGTCCGGGACCTGCTTGACACAGACAACGATCTTCATGATGTCGCTGTCGACCTCCCTCATCGCCCGGTACGCCGTGTGGCGTGCGCCGGTGGGCCAGTTCTTCCGATCTGCTGGGCTGTTGCATGCCCGCGCGCCCATGCTACCGGCGGGTAACAAGGGCGGGTGATCGGGTCAATCCTAGGAGGGGCCGCCGGGACCGGATGCGGCACCCCGGTCCCGAACCACGGGCCGAAGGTCCCGCTCCGGCCCCTGCTCGTGGCCCACCTGGCCCGGCTGGCGGGAGATCGCTCTCCTGCAGGATGGCCGGACTGGACGTACGATGCCCGCGCCATGCGGATCCTGCACCTTGCCTGGGAGTACCCCCCCGTGATGTACGGCGGGCTGGGCCGGCATGTCCATGCGCTGGCCCACGCGCAGGCCGAGGCCGGCCACGACGTCCTCGTGATCACCCAGGCGCCCCCGGGCTGGGAGTCGAGCCAGCCCGAGTCGCACGACGCGGGCGTGCGCGTCCTGCGCGCCTGCGCCGACCCCCGGGAGCGCGACCCCAGTGACCTCCTGGGCCATGTGGCGCACATGGAGTGGGCGTTCGTCGACGCGGGCGAGGACCTGCTCGCCTCCTGGGAGCCCGAGGTGATCCACGCCCACGACTGGATGGTCAGCCACGCGGCCGTCGCCCTGCGCCGGACCAGCCGAGCCCCCCTGGTCGCCACCATCCATGCCACGGAGGCCGGTCGCAACCGCGGGTGGATCACCACCGAGCTGTCCACCCGCATCCACGCGCTCGAGTGGTGGCTGGCCAACACCGCCGATGTGGTGATCACCTGCTCGCAGGCGATGCGCGAGGAGGTCCGCGACCTGTTCGGCCGGTCGGACTCGCAGGTGATCCCCAACGGGATCTCGCGGGCCGGCTGGCAGCGGCCGAACGGCTCGGTGGCCCGGATGCGCCAGGCGCACGCGCCCCAGGGCCCGCTCATCGCCTACACCGGCCGGGTCGAGTGGGAGAAGGGGGTGCAGGTGCTGCTCGAGGCGATGCCCCGGGTCCGGGCGGAGCGCCCGGACGTCCGGCTGGTGGTCGCCGGCCGGGGCAGCTACCTGCCCGACCTGGAGTCGCAGGCCCGACGCCTGGGCATCGACGACGTGACCTCCTTCCTGGGGTGGGTCAGCGAGCAGGACCTGCGGGCGCTCGTGGCAGCGGCCGACGTCGCCGTCGCCCCCAGCCTGTACGAGCCGTTCGGGCTGGTCGCCCTGGAGGCGAGCGCACTGGGCACGCCGGTGATCGTCTCGGACACCGGCGGGCTGTCCGAGTTCGCCGCGGCCGGCGACTGCGCCACTGCCGTGCCGCCCGGGGACCCGGATCGCCTGGCCTCGGCGATCATCGGGGACCTCGCCGACCCGGCCGCCGCCCGGGACCGCGCCGGGCGTGCGGCCGATGCCCTGGCTGAGCGCTACGACTGGGGCGGGATCAGCCTCCGGACCGTCGGGGCATACCGCGATGCCGCGCAGGCCCTCGCCGCACCGCCGTTCGACGCGCGGCTGGACCGCGCGGCCACCCGGCACGCCATCGAGCCGCCCACCTTCAGGGCCCCGCTCGGCAGGCTGCTGGACCTCGGACCGTGACCGCCCCCGGTGTCGGCGATCGAGGGGTGCTCCCGCCGGGCCTGACCCGGCGGATGGTCATTGCCGAGATCCTCATCGTGCTCGCGCTGTCGCTGGGCAGGTCCGGCATCTACTCGATCGTGAGCTTCGTCGGGGACCTGACCAGCGGTGTCCCGTTGTCCGACCAGGCGGCCGTGCTCAACGAGTCCCTGGCACCGGGTCGACCCCTGCTGGACCTCACCAGGCAGCTGCTGCGCATCGCCTTCGCGCTGGCTCCCGTCGCGCTGGTCTGGTACCTGCTGGCACGCTCCGGGGAGGGCCTGCGGGCACTCGGCGTCGATCGGACGCAGCCCGCGCGCGACCTGGCCCGCGGAGCCGCCCTCGCGGCACTGGTCGGCGGCATCGGGCTCGTGGGCTACCTGCTGGCCTACGCGTCGGGGGTGAACCTCGCGGTCGTCGCGCAGGACCTGCCCGCCGAGTGGTGGCGATGGCCGGTCCTGATCGCCGCCGCGCTGGAGAACTCCCTTCTCGAGGAGATCGTCGTCGTCGGGTTCCTCATGCGGCGGCTCACCCAGCTCGGGTGGGCTCCCGGTGCCGCGGTCGCCACCAGCGCACTCGTGCGGGGCAGCTACCACCTGTACCAGGGGGTCGGGGGCCTGCTCGGCAACATCGCCATGGGGGGGCTGTTCGGATGGCTGTTCCTGCGGTGGGGCCGGGTGCTCCCCCTCGTCATCGCGCATGCCCTGATCGACATCGTGGCCTTCCTCGGCTACGCGGCGCTCGAGGGGCACGTCGACTGGCTTCCCTCGGTCGGGTAGCGCAGCCCGCGCCGGGCACCTGGCGGTGACCGCCCCGACAAGCCCGCTGCGGGATCGCTCGGCTGGCAGACTCGCCGCATGACCAGCGAACCGCAGGGCCCCAACCCCAACCAGGTGCACGTCTCCCTCACCGTCCCCGACGAGCACAAGGGCGGCGTGTGGGCCAACTTCGCGCGGGTCACCCACAGCCCCTACGAGTTCACGCTCGACTTCGCCCGCCTCGACTTCGCGACCGCGCCCGACATGCAGGGCATCGTGGTGGCGCGGGTCAACCTCTCGCCGATGCTCGTCACGCAGCTGATCAAGGCACTGGAGACGAACTGGGAGTCGTATGCCGCCCGGGCGATCCAGTCGGAGGTGGCACCCCCGGAGGCCTGAGCGAGGCAACAGCGGGGGTGGCGGTGGGATGCTTCCGGTGGGGCCCGACGCAGCGGGACCCGAGGAGGTGGGCGTGGCGATCGACGGCGGGCCCGAGCTGGTGCAGCTGCTCACCCCGGAGGGGGTGCTGGTCGACGACCCGGACTATCGGCTGACGCTCGACGACCAGCAGTGGCGCGAGCGCTACGCCGACCTGGTCATGGTGCGCCGGCTGGACGCTGAGGCGACCGCGCTGCAGCGGCACGGCGAGCTGGGGCTGTGGGCCCCGTGCCAAGGCCAGGAGGCCGCCCAGGTCGGCGCCGCCCGGGCGACCCGCCGGACCGACCGGATCTTCCCGACCTACCGCGAGCACGGCATGGCCTACGTACGCGGAGTCGACCCGGTGACGCTGCTCGGGCTGTTCCGCGGGACGACGCTCGGCGGGTGGGATCCCTCCGAGCACGGGTTCAGCCTCTACACCATCGTCATCGGCGACCAGACCCTGCACGCGGTCGGCTACGCCATGGGAATCCAGCGCGACGGGGCCGACGAGGCCGTCCTCGTCTGCTTCGGCGACGGGGCCTCCTCCCAGGGCGACGTGGCCGAGTCCTTCGTCTACGCGACGGTGAACGACGCGCCGGTCGTCTTCTTCTGCCAGAACAACCAGTGGGCCATCTCCGAGCCGCTCGAGCGCCAGACGCGCATCCCGTTGTTCAAGCGCGCCGCCGGCTACGGCTTCCCGGGGGTGCGCGTCGACGGCAACGACGTGCTCGCCGTCGAGGCCGTCGTCACCGCGGCCCTGGACCGTGCCCGCCGCGGCGAGGGCCCCACCCTCGTGGAGGCGTTCACCTACCGGATGGGCGCCCACACCACGTCGGACGACCCGACCCGGTACCGCACCACGGCCGAGGGCGAGGCGTGGAAGCTCAAGGATCCGATCGAGCGGGTTCGCGCGCCACCTCGTGCGCACCGGGATCGCCGATGCGGCCTTCCTGGCCACCGTGGACGCGCAGGCCGACGCACTCGGCGAGCACATGCGCACGGCCTGCCGCGCGCTGCCGGACCCGACCCCGGTCAGCATGTTCGACCACGTGTACGCCGATGCCCATCCGGTCATCGATGCGGACCGGGCGTGGCTGTCGGCCTACCTCGCCAGCTTCGCCGACAGCGGCAGGGGGCACTGACGTGGCTGTCCTCACGATGGCCAGGGCCATCACCAGCGGCCTGGCCATCGCGATGCGCGCCGACGACCGCGTGCTCGTGATGGGCGAGGACGTCGGCCGGCTCGGTGGCGTGTTCCGGGTGACCGACGGCCTGCAGGCGGAGTTCGGCGAGGATCGCGTCATCGACACCCCCCTCGCTGAGAGCGGCATCATCGGCACCGCCGTGGGGCTGGCCATGCGCGGCTATGTGCCGGTGGCCGAGATCCAGTTCGACGGGTTCATCTTCCCGGCCTTCGACCAGATCACCACCCAGGTCGCCCGGCTGCACCTGCGCTCCGCCGGGGCGCTGCCGATGCGCGATCGTGATCCGGGTGCCCAACGGTGGCGGAATCGGCGCGGTCGAGCACCACTCCGAGTCGCCCGAGGCCTACTTCGCGCACACCGCCGGGCCTGCGGATCGTCACGCCGAGCACGCCGGCCGACGCCTTCATGATGATCCGCCAGGCGATCGCCCATCCCGACCCGATCCTGTTCCTCGAGCCCAAGCGCCGGTACTGGGACAAGGGCGAGGTCGACGTGCGACGCCCCGCTGGCGCCGCTGCCCGACCTGTTCCGGGCGCGCGTCGTCCGTCGCGGGCACCGACGCGACGCTGCTGTGCTGGGGCCCGATGGTGCGCACCTGCCTCGACGCGGCGCAGGCCGACACCGGCTGCGCTCGAGGTGATCGACGCGCGCAGCCTGGCGCCGCTGGACCTGCCGACGATCGTCGAGTCGGTGCAGCGCACGGGCCGTCTTGTCGTCGTTCACGAGGCGTCGGTCGTCGGCGGACTGGGCGCGGAGATCGCGGCCTCGGTCGACCAGCGAGTGCTTCTACCAGCTCGAGGCTCCGGTCCTGCGGGTGGGCGGCTTCCACGCGCCGTACCCGCCGTCGCGCATCGAGGACGTGTACCTGCCCGACCTCGACCGGATCCTCGAGTCGGTCGACCGCGCGATGGCGTACTGAGCCGGTGGAGGAGGTTGACGTGCTTCACGAGTTCCGGATGCCGGATGCCGGCGAGGGCCTGACCGAGGCGGAGGTGCTCGCCTGGCGGGTCTCCGTCGGCGACGTCGTCATCGTCAACCAGGTCCTCCTCGAGGTCGAGACGGCCAAGGCCGCCGTGGAGCTGCCGAGCCCGTACGCCGGGACGGTGGTCGCAGCTGCTCGCCGAGCCGGGGCAGACCGTCCCGGTCGGCCAGCCGATCATCCGGATCGACGACGGCGTCGACGCGGCCGATGCCCCGCCGCCGGCAGGCGCCGCTGCGCCGGCGACCGGGGCCGCCCCGCCGGCCGGCGCCCCCGCGCCCGCAGAGGCGCCGGACGACGGCCACAGCGAGGGGACCGAGGCCGGGTCCGGGCGCCAGGCGGTGCTGGTGGGCTACGGGGTGAGGGCCGAGCCGGCCCCGCGCCGCAGGCCACGGTTCACCCCGCACGGGGCCGACCACGTGGAGGCCGGCCCGCCCGGCGAGGCGGCCGGCCGGTCCGGCACGGCGGACTGGAGCTCGGTCGCGCCGTGGAGCGCCGACTGGGTGGCGAGCACGTCCGCGCCAAGCCCCCCGTCCGCCGGCTGGCCAGGGACCTGTACGTCGACCTGGCCGAGGTCGTGCCGACCGGGCCCGAGGGGACGATCACGCACGACGACGTGGCCCGCGCCGCGCAGCCCCAGCACCCGGCGGCGCCAGGCACCGGACCGCGTACCGGTCCCGCGATCCCGAGGGCGGGTCGCAGGTCGTGCCACTGTCGCACGTGGCCCGGATGATGGGGCGCGCCATGACGGCCTCGGCCTTCACCGCCGTGCACGTGACCGAGTGGGTCGACGTGGACGTCTCGGCGATGACCGCCCTGATCCGGGCCGCCAGGGCACGGCCCGAGTTCGCGGGACTGTCGCTGACGCCCCTGACCTTCGCGGCGCTCGGCCTGGTCAGGGCCGCACGGATGCACCCGACCGTCAACGCCAGCCTCGACGGCTCCGGGGAGAACCTGCTGGTCCACCACGGCGTGCACCTGGGCATCGCGGTCGACTCCCCGCGGGGCCTGGTGGTCCCCCGGATCCCGAACGCCCAGACGCTGGACCTGCGCGGCATGGCCGACGCGCTGGGCCGGCTGGTCGACACCGCCCGTGCGGGCCGCTCCCGCCCGGAGGACCTGCGCGGCTCGACGATCACGCTGACCAACGTGGGGGTGTTCGGCGTCGATGCGGGCACGCCCATCCTGAACCCCGGTGAGGTCGCGATCCTCGCGCTGGGCCGGGTCCTGGCCCGCCCGTGGGTCGTCGACGGGCAGGTCGTGGCACGCGATGTCGTGACGCTGTCGCTGTCCTTCGACCACCGGGTCGTCGACGGAGCCCTCGGGTCGCGCGTGCTGCGCGAGGTCGCGGACTTCATGGCCGACCCGGCCACAGCCCTGGTGCTGGGCTGAGCCGTGCGCATCGGCGTGCGAGCCCTGCGCCCGGCACACACCTACCATTGGGCCCCATGACTGCACAGCGCGAACCGGAGCCTCCGGCCTCGGGAGGGGCACCCGCCGCGCTGCTGGAGCCCGGGCTCCGGGAGATCTGGGCGCGTCGGGCGCTCTTCGTCGCCTTCGCCGCTGGGTTCACCATCCCGTACTTCAAGGTCCTCAACCGCGTGGACGTCGAGGGCCGTGAGCGGCTCAACGCCATCCCCCGGCGCGGCGTCGTGTTCCTGTCCAACCACCAGACGTACTTCACGGAGGCGATCGCCTTCTTCGACCTGGTCTACCGCCGGCGAGGGGTGCGATGGGAGGACCCGTACCTGAGGTTCTCCGCCGCCGAGGAGACGATGGGCAAGAACATGGTGACCTCCGTGCTCACCACCGCGGGGGCAGTGACGTTCCGGCGCTCCCACCGCCACGGCGGAGTCGACCTGCGCCGTTCCGTTGACCTCGAGGGCATCGGGCGCATCGAACAGGCGATCCGCTCGGGCTGGCTGCTGCACTTCCCCACGGGGACGACGCGACCGGGGGCGCCCGTCCGCCCAGGAGTGGCCAGGCTGCTCCACAGCACGCAGGCGGTCGCCGTCCCCATGCAGGTCGATGGGTTCCGGGAGATGCTGCTGCACAAGCAGATCCCGGGGCGCATCGGGCACCGCGCCTCGATCCGCATCGGCGACCCGATGGACCTCGAGCGGTTCTACGCGCAGCCGTTCACGCCGGAAGCAGGGGCCGAGGTCGCCACCCGCATCGCCGAGGCGATCGGCGACGCCGCACCGGCCTGACCGCCGGGCAACCACCGTCCCGGGTCGGACCCGGGCACGCGGGATCGGGGATCGCCGCTCAGGCCCGGACGACGACGGTCGAGGGACCGTCGGCGCGCACCCGGCGGACCGACAGCCGTTCGGGGATGCGCTCCTTGAGCTCGGGCACGTGGCTGACGATCCCGACGACGCGACCGTGCCCCCGCAGCTCGTCGATCACCGCCATCACGTCGTCCAGGGTGTCGGGGTCCAGGCTGCCGAAGCCCTCGTCGATGAACAGGGTGTCCAGCTGGGCGCCGCCCGCCTGCGCGATCACCACGTCGGCCAGGCCCAGCGCGAGCGCGAGCGAGGTGTAGAAGGTCTCCCCGCCCGACAGTGTCCCGGGACTCCGCTCGCGGCCCGTGTGCCGGTCGAGCACGGCCAGCCCAAGACCGACCCGCGCGTCCCGGCGGGCCCCCTCGTCGATGCGCAGCAGCTCGTACTTGCCCGACGACATCACCGCCAGCCGCACGTTGGCCGCCGCGACGACCTGCTCGAACCAGTAGCGCAGCACGAACGTGACCAGGCTCATCCGCGGGCTGCCCGCCATCCCGCGGGCGTACTGGTCCAGGGCGATCACCTCCTCGCCCTCGGCAGCAAGCGACCCGCGCTGCGCCGCGGCCGCCTGCACCTCGGCCAGCCGGTCGGCGAACCGCTCGCGCTGGCGGACGGCCACACCGGCGCCCTCCCGGGCCTGCGCGGTCGCGGCCACGGCCGCGGCGAGATCGGCCTGCGCCTGCTCGAGGGCCCGGTGCGCGGCATCGACGTCGACCCCGACGAGATCGGCCAGCTCCGGTTCCGCCAGTTGCGTGCGGGCACCGCGGACGCGCTCCTCCCACTCATCCACCAGGTGCCGCAGCCGCTCGATCGCCTCCTCGGCGAGGACCGCTTCCCGAGCCTCGTCGAGGCCGCCGAAGCCAGCGGCCACCGCCTCGTCCGTGGCAGCGGCGACGGCCCGCCCGTGCGCCGCCATCCCGCCGGACAGGGCCTCCACGGCTGCCGCCAGTGCCTCGTGTCGTCCAGCCGATGCGACCAGGTCCGCGACGCGACCGGCCACCGTCCCATGCCCGTCGCGTGCCTGCTCGATCGTGGCGGCGTCCTCCTCGAGCACGCGGAGGCGCTGGTCGGACTCTGCGCTGGACGCGGCAACCCGGCGCGTGAGCTCGACCTGCGCGCGCGAGGACTGCTCCTGCTGCTCGGCGAGCGCCGCCACCCGGGACTGCGCCTGGGCGAGGCCGGCCTCGAGGGCGGTCGCCGACGCGAGCTGGGCCCCGAGCTCGACGAGCCGCGCGTGGCCCTGGGCCACCGAGAGCTCGCCAGCCGTGGCACGCGCATGCTCGAGATCGGCCTGCGCGCGGATGACGGCGGCCTCCGCGGAGTCCTTGCGCACGTGCGCGTCGTCGCGGCGTGCTGCGGCCTCCCGGATCTGCTGCTCGGAGACGCCGGCGTCCCGATGCTCGGCGGGCGCGGGGTGCTCCGGGGACCCGCACACCAGGCACGGGTCCCCGCTCACGAGGCGGGCCGCCAGCTCACCGCGCAGGTCGGCCAGCCGCTGGTGCACCAGGAGGTCATGCTCGTCGGTCGCACCATTGAGCTGGTGCCGGGCGGTCCGCAGGGCGTCACCCAGCCCGAGCAGCTCCCCCTCGAGGACCGCCACGCGCTCAGCCGCGGAGACGTGGGCGCGCACCGACTCCTGCTGCGCCAGCAGGCCCGGGAGGCGCGACCCTGCCTCCTGGGCCTCCTCCAGGCGGGCGCGGGCCTCGGCGATCTCACCGGGCAGCCGAACGACCCGCTGCGTGACGGTCGCGAGCGACTCCTCAAGCCCCACCAGCTGCGCGCGGTCGACCGCGTGCTGCGCCCGCCTGTCCAACAGGGACGACTCCAGTTGGACCAGCGGGGCCAGGCTGTCGGCGGTGCGCCGCACATCGCGCGCGGTGGCCGTCAGCTGCGCACCACCGAGCCCCTCGAGGTGCTCCGTGGCGCTCGAGCCGGCCCGGACGACCGCGTCGCGCAGCTCTGCGACCGCCACCCCGGCACGATCGGCGAGGTCCAGGATCGGCCGCACCGGGGCCGCCCTGCGTGCGCGATCCAGCCGCGCGCGGCGCTGCTCCTGCTCGGGGCCCTCCCGGAGGGCGGCGTCGAGGCTCGCCTCGACCCGCGCGCGGTGCTCGAGGCGGGCGACCAGGGCCTGCGCAGCCTCACCGGCCGATCGCGCGGCCAGCTCCGCCCGCTCCGCTGCCTCTGCAGCCGCCGAGGCGGACGCCGCCTGCGCCGCAACGCCCTGACCGACAGCCGCAAGTGCCTCCAGCCGCTGGGCGAGCGGCAGCGCGGCGACGTCAGCACCACGGGCAGGATCCGTACCCGCCGCCTCGAGTGCCGCAGCCACGCACCGGCCCAGCTCGGCGTCGGCTGACTGCAGGGCTCGGACCGCCGCCTGCGCCCGGGCCTGCAGGTCGTTGGCGACCCTCTGGAAGAAGTGCGTCCCGAACAGCTTGGCCAGCACGTCGCGGCGCTCGTCGTCGGTGGCCCGCAGGAACGTCGCGAACTCGCCCTGCGGGAGCAGCACGACCTGGCGGAACTGCTCGCGGTTGAGCCCGATCATCTCGCCCACGAGCGTGCCGACCTCGTCCTTGGCGTGGGATCGGCTGACCCACGACCCGCCCTCGTACCGCTGCAGGTGCACGCTGGCTCGCTCCCGGGTCGTGCCGGAGCCGCGCCGCTTGGGCCGCAGGTACTCCGGGGAACGGGTGATCCGGTGGCGCTGGCCCCGCACGGAGAACTCCAGCTCCACCTCGGGGCGGGTCTCCGGGTCGACGAAGTCCGATCGCATGCGAGCCGTGTCACCCGCGTCGCTGGCCAGGCCGCCGTAGAGGGCGAACGTCAGCGCGTCGATGATGGTCGTCTTGCCGACGCCCGTGGGCCCCTCGAACAGGAACAGCCCGCCGGCACCGAGCCGGTCGAAGTCGATCTCCTGTGGGTCGGCGAACGGACCGACGGCCCGCAGCCGGAGCGCGTGAAGTCGCATCAGGCCGTCGCCTCCGCCCGCTGGACCGACCCGACCGCGGCGGCCAGGACCTCGCGCTGCTGCGAGGACGGCGGCGCCCCCGACACCGCCGCCACGAACTCCGCGCAGATCTCGACCGGATCGCTGGCCTCGGTGAGCCGGGTCAGGCCGATCGGCTGGTCGTCGCGCTCCGGGGCGAACTCGAGGACGAGCGTGTGCGGCCAGTGCGCCCGCAGCCGCTCCATCGGGCTGGCCACGCGACCCGGGTCGGTGAGGACGACCTTCACCCAGGCATCAGCGAGGTCGGCCAGGTCCTGCTGCGCGCGAGCCTCCAGGTCGTCGAGGCGACCGGTCACCTGGCGCAGCGGCCGCGGCACCGGCGCCGCCACCCTGCGCGTCGACACCGCCCCGGCCGCATCGATCTCGACGACCGTGACCGACTTGGCGTGGTCACGCTCGGAGAAGGAGAAGGCCAGGGGCGATCCGCTGTAGGCCAGGGTCGTGGCCGAGCCCGGCAGGCAGACCTCCTGCGGGCCGTGCAGATGGCCCAGCGCGACGTAGGAGAAGCCGTCGAACACCGCCGCCGGGGTGTCCCCGACGCCGCCGACCCGGATCTCCCGCTCGGAATCGGAGGCGGCACCCCCGGTGATGAACGCGTGCGCCATGACCACGGTGCGCCCGACCCCGCGTGCCCGGGCATCTGCGCGGATCCGCTCGGCGAGCGCGCCCAGCACCCCCGCATGCGAGCGCTCCACCTCCAGCTCGGCCATCGCGGCGTCGGGGACGAGGTAGGGGATGCCGTAGACGGCAACCTCCCCGGTGTCGTCGGCGAGCAGCACCGGGTCCGCGACCTGGTCGAGCTCCGTGCGCAGGTGGATCCCCGCGGCGGCCAGCACCTCGCCGGCGTACTGCAGGCGCACGGCGCTGTCGTGGTTGCCGCTGGAGATCACCAGGGGGATGCCGGCGCCCACGAACGACGCGAGGGTGCGGTCCATCAGCCGAATGGCGTCCGCACCGGGCTGTGCACGGTCGTAGACGTCACCGCTGACGAGCACGGCGTCGGCCCGCTCGGAGGTGGCGAGCTCCAGGAGCCAGTCGAGGAAGTCGGCCTGGTGGGCCAGCAGCTCCTGCCCGTGGAGCCGACGACCCAGGTGCCAGTCGGAGGTGTGGATCAAGCGCATGCCGACACGTTCGCACGGGGGTCTGACACAACCGGGCCACCACGCCGAGCCGACCCGGCGCGGTCCGATCCAGCGCTGCGCGGCGGGCCGCCGTCACCGCGCCAGGAGGTCCCCGAGGCGGTCGAGGCGATCGGGCATGGTGAGCACGTCGGCCGGCCTGGGGTCCCCGGACTCCACCTCAGCCCAGGTCAGCGGCGTCGCGACGTGGGGGTGGTCCCTTCCGCGCGGGGAGTAGGGGGTGATCGTGGTCTTCGCGGCGACGTTCTGCCCCACGTCCAGGAAGACCCGTCCCGGTCGTCGATCCTTGGCCATCCGCAGCTCGACGAGGCCCGGCAGCGCTGCAGCGAGCCCTGCGGCGACCGTGCGGGCCAGCTCCACCGCATCGTCGCTGGGCACCGGCCGCGGCAGGGGCACGTACAGGTGCAGGCCCTTGGACCCGCTGGCAACGGGACAGGCCTCGAAACCGCCCCCGGCGAGGATCTCGCGCGCGACCAGCGCGACCTCCGCGCACTCCGCAAGGCCGGCCGGCGGGCCCGGATCGAGGTCGAGCACCATCCGGTCGGCCGTGCCCGCCGAGCCGTGGAGGCCGAACTTGCGGCTGATCCGCCACTGGGGCGTGTGGAACTCCAGCACCCCCTCCTGTGCGAACCACACGAGCGCGGCGAGGTCCTCTGGGTTCCCCGCCAGCAGGGGGTAGTCGATGAACCCCGAGTAGTCGCGGCCGGATCGGCGCAGCGCCACGTGCCCGACCCAGGGCGGGGCACCGGCCCGAAGGGCCTTCTCGAAGAAGCCCTCGGCAGCGACGCCGTCCGGCCAGCGGCGCCGCGTGATCGGGCGGTTGGCGACCTGCCTGAGCAGGGGCTCGCCGACGGCCAGCACGTACTGGATGACCTGGGCCTTCGTGACGCCGGCCTGCGGGTACAGCACCTTGTCCAGGTTCGTCAGCCGCAGCCGCCGGCCGGCCACCTCCGTCGCGACCGGCTCCCCGGCGGCCGGGGTCACCACGGCCCCCCGACGACGACAGCCACATCGAGGTCGGGGCGCAGCCGGTCCAGCACGGGCTGGCGCAGCACGCCGACCTCCGAGCGCCCGAGGTGGCGGACATCGACGACGAGTGCGGGCTGGACCCAGTGCAGGCGATCGTCGAAGTGCCGCAGCCATCCTGCGCGGTCCGGGGCGATCACCAGCGCCGGATCGGGCTCCGGACGGCCGATGTCGGCCAGCACCGGGAGCAGTGCCGAGGAGACGCGGTCGGTCATCCCGCTGCCGACCGATCCGACCAGCGCACGCCGGGAGTCCGCCAGGACCAGGGACCCGACCCCCGTCCCCGCGCTGGGGCGCACCCAGCCCACGACCACGAGGGAGGTCGTGCGCAGGTGCGGCATCTTCACCCAGTCGTCGCTTCGCACGCCGGGCCGATACGCGCTGCCCGACCTCTTCGCGACCACCCCCTCCAACCCCTGCTCGGCGGTGGCCACCATCAGCGCGGCACCATCGGCGAACACCGGTGACGAGCGCCAGGCGTCGCCGGTCACATGGGCGAGGTCGATGCCCGCCAGCAGCGCACGACGATCCGCCAGCGGGAGTCCGCAGACGTCGCGACCCTGCCAGGCCAGGACGTCGAAGCAGACGAACCGGACGGACTCGCCACCCCGCAGCGCTCCGGGGAACGACGGCCGCCCCTCGACGAGAGCCACGCACTCGCCGTCCAGGATCGCCGGACCCACGAGCGGGGCCAGGGCTGCGCCCACCGGCTCCGCGACGATCCCGGGATAGCGACCCGCGAGGTCCGTGCCGCGACGGCTGCGCAGCCGGACGGGACTGCCGGGGCGCACCGAGGCGAGCGCTCGGACCCCGTCCCACTTCACCTCGAACGACCACTGGGCACCGGCGGGGGGCACGATCGGATCAGGCGGGCCGGAGGCGAGCATGGGCGTGGCAGACCCCCAGAGCTGCTCGATCGCGTCGCGCGCCACGGTCGCCATCATGGCCCGCGCCCCCGGCCCCGCGCCCGGCTGCGCCCGGCAACTCGCCGGGCGTCAGGCCGGCGGCTGACCGACAATGGACTGATGCGCGCCATCTGGACGGGCAATGTCACCTTCGGGCTGGTCCACATCCCGGTGAAGCTGTACGCCGCCACCGAGGACCGCGACGTGTCGTTCCACCAGGTGCACCTCGCCGACGGGGGGCGCATCAAGTACCAGCGGCAGTGCCAGGCCTGCCAGCAGACCGTGAGCTTCGCCGAGATCGGCAAGGGCTACGAGGACGATGCCGGACGGCGCGTGATCCTCTCCGACGAGGAGCTCGAGTCGCTCCAGGTGCCGCACGGCCGCGACGTGGAGATCGTGCAGTTCGCACCCTCGGACCAGATCGATCCGCTGCACTTCGAGCGCGCCTACTACCTCGAGCCCGCAGCGGGCGCCACCAAGCCGTACGTGCTGCTGCGCCAGGCGCTTCAGCAGACCGAGCGGGTGGCCGTGGTCACGATGACGCTGCGCAAGCGCAGCCGCCTGGCGCTGCTGCGGGTGCGCGACGACGTCCTGGTGCTCCAGACCCTGCTGTGGCCCGACGAGGTCCGCGTGCCGGGCTTCGAGGGGCTGTCCGACGACGACGTGTCCGTGCGCCCTCAGGAGCTGGCCATGGCCGGCTCGCTCGTGGCGAGCCTGAGCGCGGACTTCGACCCGGCGGCCTTCACCGACGAGTACCGCGAGGCGGTGCTCGCCCTGCTTGCCCGCCGACTCGAGGGCGAGGACGTGATCATGCCGGCGGTCGTCGCCACGGACGACTCGGGAACCGTGGTCGACCTGATGGCCGCCCTCCAGGAGTCCGTCCGCCGAACGCAGGCGGCGCGGGCCGCCGGGGCGGACGGCACCGAGGCGCCCGCCGGGGCCGCGCCCCCGGCCCCACGCACGCCGACCGCCGGGCCCCCGAGGGCCAGGGCCACCAAGCGGAGCACGCCCCGACGCACCGGGACCTGACCGGGCCGGCCTCCGGGGACCAGTCGTCCTGGTGGACTCCCGTCGGGGGCCACGTCGGTGCCCACCGGGCACGTGCACCCCCGGGCGCCGCCCGTCGGGGACAATTGCGGGAACCCCGCACCGACCGACGAATGCAGAGGACGGCCATGCCCACGCAGACCCCGGGTCCCGCGCGGGTGCTGGGCGCCTCGGCGCGTTCCCGCCCCCGGCGCCGGCGCACCTCGGCGCGTTCCCGCTCCCGGCGCCGGCGCGCGGCGGCGCTGATCACGACGCTCACCGTCGTGGCCGGACTCGCCCTGGTGGTCGTCCTGGGCGCCTGGGCGATCCGCGACCTGCGCCCCCCGATCGAGTCCGGGCCGGCTGCCGTCTCCGGCATCCCCTCAGCCACGCCGGTGCCGTGGGCCGGCGAGCAGCCGGCGTACGGCGTGGACATCTCGTTCCCCCAGTGCGGACGGGTGCTGCGCGACATGGGCGCAGGCTTCGCGATCGTGGGCCTGGACGGAGGGATGCCCGATCGCCCCAACCCGTGCTTCGCAGCACAGTGGCAGTTCGCCCGGGACCAGGCCGGCGCGGCGGTCTACGTCAACACCGCCGACAACGGCCGGGGCGATCCGGTCGCGGTGGGCCGACGCGCCGCACAGGGCGACCTTGCGGCCCTCGCCAAGCACGGTATCGGCCCTGGGACGCCCATCTGGCTCGACGTCGAGCTGCCCGAGGTCTGGCGCGGGTCGCAGGCCCGCCACCGCGCAGTCATCACCGAGCACCTGACGGTCCTGGCCGAGGCCGGTCACCCCGTGGGGGTGTACTCCGCCCCCGCCCTGTGGGCCGCGATCACCGGCAACGCCCGACTCGACGTGCCGACCTGGCTGGGCATCGGACGGGCCTCCCGGGAGCGCGCCGTGGCCGCCTGCGAGCGCGTCGGCTTCGGAGGTCGGCGACCGGACATCGTCCAGCGGATCGGCACGGGCAGCGACGGGCGGCCCCTGGATCGCAACCTGGTGTGCAGCGGCACCGACCTGACCGGCCTGGTGCGACCGCGCTGACCGGCTACCGCTCCCGAACGACCGCCGGGGCGATCCGGCACGCGTCCCCGGGACCCGAGGTGCTGGCCACGTGGCCCACACGGAGGTGGTCGTAGCGCGGCGACAGGCGCTGCATGAGCCCATCGACGTACCAGCAGCTCGGGATCACGCGGACCCCGGCCTCCTCCGCGGCGTCCAGGGCGAACCGGACCAGGGCCGAGGCGATCCCCCGTCCCTGGTACTGGTCCGCGGTCACCGTCGTGTAGAACTCCCAGACCCCGTCGCCGATCGCGACGCTGGCACGCCCGACCTCGACCCCCTCCAGGGTCGCGGTGAACAACGTGTCGCTCACCCGCTCGAGGCGAACCCCCGCATCTGCCATGCCCCGAGGATAGGCCGGACCCGCTCGAGGCGCAGGCCCGGGCAGGACGCCGGAGCGCGCCTGTCTACTCGCGTAGACTCCACGCGTGACAGCCTCACCGCGCGCAGCGACCGCCCTCCCCGACGACGCAGACGGCCTCATCGATGCCTCCGAGGTGGCGGAGATCCTCGGGCTGTCCCACCGCAACAGTGTCTCGACCTACCGGTCCCGGTACCGGGACTTCCCCCCGGGCCAGCCCGCTCGGGGCGGTGGGCGCACCCGGCTCTGGCGCCGCAGCGAGATCCTCGCGTGGCGCACGTCGTTCGCAGCGCGCCAGGCCGGTGGCGAGGACGGCTCGCACCCGCGGCTCGAGGACCTGGTGGCCGCCACGGCGCGCCTGCTGCTGGCCAACCCGGGCACGAGCATCAGCATCCGGCAGATCGCGGCCGAGGCCGGCGTCGCGCACTCCGACCTCTACCGCTACGCGCAGTCCAAGGAGCAACTGGTGCGCCTGGCCCTCTCGCGCGTGGTGGACGAGTACCGGGTCGGGATGCCCGACGGCTACGAGGCCGTGCTCGCGGGGATGGAGCAGCTCTACCGAGGGGTCGCCGACCGCGCGCCGGCGGCGCGACTGATCATGGCTGAGGCCATCACGAACCCCGACGCTCCTCCCGAGCACCGCCTGGCCCTGGCCGATGTCGCCGACGCGATCGCCACCCACCGCCGCGAGCAGGCGATCGACTCCCCAGTGAGCCCGGAGGTCGTCGCCGCCTGCCTGGGCGCCGTGGCGTTCGGCCTCGTGGCCCTGCAGGGGCGGTGGACGATGGGCCTCGGCCTGGACAGCGCTGCCACCCGACCAGGTGGCGCACGTCATGCGCGCGATCATGCAGGTCTGACCTCAGCCGCGCACGGCTCCCAGTCGGAGGACCCGCGGCGCGACGGGCCGGGGTGCGTCGCCGGCGGCCACCGGGAGCAGGTGCAGCACCTGTCCCGGCACAACGTGCGCCAGGCGATCGACGTCGGCGGAGACGACGACGCCGATGACCGGGTATCCGCCCATCGTGCCCGCATCTGGGCCGAGCGCGATCCACTCACCCGAGGGCACGACCTGGATCGCCCCGGGCAGGACGCCCAGCGACGGTAGCGATGCTGCGGCGGCCACCTCACTGGTGGGGCGCAGCCTGATCCCGATGCGGGAGACGTCCACGACCGACACCGGACCCGCCGGCAGCGCCAGGTGCGGACCGGGAACCACCCGCACCTGGTCGGTCTGCGGCAGCCGCCCGACCACATCGCCGACCGTGTCCGCAGTCCAGAACGGGCCCAGCGGCAGGGTGTCCCCCACGCGGATCGGCGCGGGCCCGACAGGGCCCATGAGGCAGGTCGAGCGCGAGCCCAGGACCGGCTCCGGATGCAGGCCCCCGGCGATCGCCAGGTAGCCGCGACCCGTGGCAGCCACCTCGATCCGCGCCCCGGCCCGGACGTCGAGGGCCGTCCACGCGGGCGCCTGGCGGCCGTCGACGAGCAGCGCGGCAGACCCGGCCAGCGCGCAGGTCAGCCGCACCGGGGTGGACAGGACGAGGGTGCCCGTGACCTCGATCGTGGCGTCGGCAGGCGTGCCGCCGACCAGGCGGGTCGCCGCCTCGTGGGCGAACCGGTCGAACGCGCCACCCACCGGCACCCCGCTGGCCACGTGACCGCGCCCGACGTCCTGGTACAGCGCGCTGCCGGCCAGGGCCTCCACCCGGAGGGCGGCACTCATGGCTGCTCCTCGAACACCACGCGATCACCGACGCCCAGCAGGGCCGGGGGGACTCGGCCGACGTCGAAGAGCACGGCATCGGTTGACCCGATGAGGTTCCAGCCCCCCGGGGTGGCCGACGGGTAGACAGCACTCATGCCCGCGGCTATCGCCAGGGCCCCCGCGGGAACCCTGCGGCGCGGATCGGCCCTCCGGGGTACGTCGCGGAACAGCGGATCGGGAGTGGTCAGGTAGCCGAAGCCGGGCGAGAACCCCAGGGCGGCCACGGTCCATTCGGCAGCGCGGTGCCGGGCCGCCAGCTCGGCGGGCGAGAGCCCCAGCCGCTGCGCCACGTCGGCCAGGTCGGGTCCGTCGTACCGGATCGGGATGCGCAGCACTCGCGTCCCCGCGGCCGACGCGGCTCCGGGGTCGGGCCGGGCCCAGCCGCGCAGGAGGGACACCTCGTCAGGACGCCCTGCCGGCGATTCGAAGGCCACCAGCACCGAGGCGAGCCCCGCCACGACGGTCGCAGCCGGCCAGCGATCCCGAGCCGCGCTGACCACTGGGAGGACCCAGGCCGTCGCCTCGACGCCCCGCCCACCCCCCTCGGGGGCTGCCCCTGGCTCGAGGAGGTAGGCCCGGTCACCGAACGGGCTGACATGGACCCAACCGGGCGGGGGCCCGGGCTGCTCCGGCCGCTCCGGCCGCGGATCGGGCGCGTGCATCGGCTCCGGGGTCACGGTGCCGCCATCGGCGCGGCGATCTGCCACCCGGCCGCCACGAGCGCGGCACGGACGGCCTGCGCCGCCGCGACGGCACCCGGGGTGTCGCCGTGCACGCAGAGCGAGTCGACCTGCAGCGCCAGCATGTCCCCGCCGACCGTGCGCACGCGGCCCGCCGCGAGGCCCGTTGCCTGCGCGACCATGGCGTCGACGTCCGACAGGACGGCGCCCGGCTCGTCGCGCGCGACGAGCCGACCGGCGGCCGTGTACCGCCGGTCGACGAACCCCTCCGAAACGACCGACAGGCCCGCGGACCGGGCGGCGGACCCCAGGGCGCCCCCCGGCTGGGTGAGGACCGCGACCGGGTACCCGCAGCCACGCACCACCCTGTCGACTGCCTCGACGACGACCTCAGCGGCCAGGAGGTCGACGACCGCCTCGTTGTACAGGGCACCGTGCGGCTTGACGTGGGTCAGCGGCACGCCGTGCCGGTCGGCCGAGGCCGTGACTGCCATGACCTGGTCGGCGAGGTCCGCGATGAAGCCGGCGCGTGCCTCGCGGCTGGAGCGCAGCCCGGCGAGTCCCGACGTGCGGCCGAAGCCGGCGCGGTCCCGGTAGGAGGGATGGGCGCCGACCGCCACGCCCCGGGCGGCGGCCCCGGCGACCGCGCTGTCCAGCACGCTGCCGCCGCCGGCGTGGGCACCCGTGGCGATGTTCGCGGATGTGACCAGCGACAGCAGGGCGGCGTCATCGCCCACGCCCTCCCCCAGGTCGGCGTTGAGGTCGATCCGCATGCCCCGAGGATAGGAGCGGCGGCCGGCTCACGCGTCGTGTCCGACGCCGTGGGCCTCCCCCCGGCCGGCGTGTGCTCCGGCTCGGTGCGTTCCCCAGGCCCGGCCCGCGTCCGCCCGGCTGGTCCTAGAGTGGAGCCGTGGACTCGCCCGATCCCTCGAGCCCCGCAGTGCAAGGCGCGATCGCGCCGGAGCTGCCGGAGCCATCCGCCAGCATCCTGGGCGCCCTCAGCTCGGGGCTCGCGACCATCACCGCGGACGGAAGGATCACGTGGGCCAACGCGGCCCTCGCTGCGCTGGCCGGCCAGGTCGACGGCGACCTCGTGGGCGTCCTGGCCCAGGAGCTCGGCCACCCCGCGGACCGCGTGCGCATCCGCGCGGCCATCGAGGAGGTCCGCACCACGGGTCGGCCCCGCACGGACCTGCGGGTGCGCGGCCGCAACCGTGGGACCTGGCTGGACCTGTCGGTCCGGCCGGGGCCGAGCGCCGCCGGGGCCGACGGCCCCCTGCTGCTGGAGCTGGTTGACGCAAGCGAGGAGGTGCGTGCCCAGCGCGCGCTCGCGGTGCTCGCCGGGGGCGCCTCCGACATCGTCGCCACCACCGACTCCGCGGGACGGGTCACGTGGGTGTCGCCCTCGGTCCAGGGCGGGCTGGGCCTGGACCCCAGCGACCTGATCGGTCGGGAGCTGGCCTCGCTCGTGGCACAGGACGACCTGATCGGCCTTTACGACGCACTCGCCGCAGCCGAGCCGGGGCTCGAGCCAGCCACCCGGACCGTGCGACTGCGGTCGAGCTCGGGGGCGTACCGGTACATGTCCATCTCGGCACGGCCAGTCGAGGATCCCTCCGCCGGGCAGCACGCGGTCGTCTCGATGCGGGACGTCACCGAGGAGCTCCGGGCCAAGCGCGAGCTGGCCCGCAGCGAGGAGCAGTTCCGGATGGCCCTGATGGGGGCCCCGGAGGGGATGGCCGTGACCGACTCGCAGGATCGCATCGTTCAGGCGAACCCTGCCCTCTGCGAGCTGCTCGGCACCAGCCTTGCCGCGCTGATCGGCCACCGGTTCCGCGAGTTCATCCCCGACGAGGAGCGCGAGCTGGTGGACCAGTGGCGCGAGCGACTCCTGCGCGGGGCGGTGTCCATCGAGCGCAGCCAGCACCGCCTGGTCAGCGCAACGTCGGAGGTCTGGGTCGACCACTCCATCGGCATCATGCGCGACGAGCTGGGCAATCCCCAGCTGTTCGTCCACCAGTTCGCCGACCGAACGGCCGCACGTCGGCTCCAGGCGGACCTCGCCTACCGGGCCAGCCACGACGTGCACACCGGCCTGGCCAACCGGGAGTCCCTGCACGCCCGGCTGGGACAGCGCCTCGGGTGCCCCCCGGAGACCGCGGAGTACGTGGGCGTCCTCTTCTGCGACATAGACAACCTGAAGCCCGTCAACGACCAGCACGGACACCTCGTTGGGGATGCTGTCATCTCGACGGTGGCCAACCGGCTCGAGCGTGCCGTGCGCCGTCAGGACGTCGTTGCCCGCGTCGGCGGCGACGAGTTCGTGATCCTGCTGGACCGCTGCGCCTCCCTGCCCGAGCTGCGCATCGTGGCGGGCAACGTCCACTCCGCCGCATCGCACCCGGTGGAGACGTCCGCGGGAAGCGTCGGGGTGACCATCAGCGTCGGGGCGGTGCTGGCCGAGTCCAGCGCCGAGACCGACGAAGCGCTGGCCCGCGCGGACGCGGCCCTCTACCGGGCCAAGCGCTCCGGGGGCAACCGCATCAGCGTGGAGGGCCTGGCTGACGACTGATCCCGTCGGGTCTGGCGGCACGGAAGCGTGGCTCGCTGAGTGAGCAGTTCGCCTGGGCCTGCCGGGTGATGGCGGGCCAGCGATCGGAATCAGCCGTCCGGTCGTGGCGTGTCGAACGGCACGTTTCCCTGGATTTCAGGTCAGCATGATCGCGTCATACGGCCCCTAGTCAAGATCGTCACTTTGCGCTACCTTGTCGTTACTCTCTGAGAGGGGACGGGATGGCCGAGCACGTGGTGGGCCAGATTCGCGCGCGTCCGAGCACGCGCGAGGCCCTGGCCTGGGCGACAGCCGTCGTGGGCGGCTGGGGCCTGGCAATCGCGGCCGTCGCGCAGCTGACCATGGCTGGCTGGCCCGATCCCCGCGCGTTCGCGATGCTCGGCCTGCTCGTCGTGCTCTCCGAGCTGCGTCCGATCGTGACGAGCCGGCGGGCCACGGAGGCCGTCTCGATCTCGCAGGCCTTCGCATTCGCCGCCCTCTACGTCTGGGGGCCCCTGCCGGCCCTGGTGCTGATCGTCGCCGCCCTCGTGCTCAGTGAGGTGCTCGAGCGCAAGCCCCTCTGGAAGCTGCTGTTCAACGCCGGCCAGTACGCACTGGCCATCACAGCGGCCGCGCTGACGCTGCAGCTGGGCGTCCTCACCGGGCTCGGTGCCCAGATGGGCAGCCCTGCGCAGCCGGCCACCACCTTCACCCTGCCCAGCCTCACCTGGTTCGTGCTCTCGTGGATCGTCTACCACCTGGTCAACCTCGCCCTCGTCGCCGCCATCTCGGCTGAGCAGCCCTGGACGGAGGCCTTCGTCGAGGACTTCTGGTTCTACACCTCGTCGACCATGGCCGTGCTCGCCCTCTCCCCGCTCGTGGCGGTGGTGGCGGTCGCCCACGAGACCTCGTGGATGCTCCTGCCGCTGCTCATGCTGCCCCTGATGGCAGTGCAGAGGAGCGCGCGCATGTCCCGGGAGCGAGAGCACCGGGCGCTGCACGACCCGCTGACCGGCCTGCCCAACCGGCTGAGCCTCAGCGAAGGGATCGAGACCGCGCTGGCCCGGTCGTCGCGAACCGGCGATCGGGTGGTTGTCATCTTCCTGGACCTGGACCACTTCAAGACGATCAACGACGGCCTGGGGCACGCGGTCGGCGACGACGTCCTGATCCAGGTCTCCCGGCGGCTGGCCACGGTGCTGCGCCCGGGCGACACCCTCGCCCGCTTCAGCGGCGACGAGTTCGCGCTCGTCTGCGAGTGCATCCCCGACTACGAGATCGGGGTGATCGCCGCCCGCATCCAGGCGGTGCTCGAGCCGGCCTTCACGTTCGAGTCCCACGAGGTCACCGTCACGGCCAGCATCGGCGTGGCTACCGCGACCCCCTACTCAACCCCGGAGTCGCTCCTGCGCGAGGCCGACTCGGCCATGTACCGCGCCAAGAGCGCCGGGCGTGACCAGGTGGCCCACTTCCACTCCAGCATGCACGAGGCGGCCAAGGCCAGCCTCGATGACCAGCTGGGGCTGCGGCGCGCCCTGCAGCGCGGCGAGCTGCGCGCCCACTACCAGCCCATCTTCTGCCTCGAATCCGGCCGCGTGCTGGGCATGGAGGCGCTGATCCGTTGGCAGCACCCGACCCGTGGGCTGCTCGGGCCGGATGAGTTCATCCCGCTCGCGGAGGACACCGGCCTGATCCTTCCCCTCGGCGCATGGATGCTCGACGAGTCATTGCGCCAGCTCGGCCGGTGGCGCCGGGAGGTGCCCGAGTCGGAGGGCCTGTGGATGGCGGTGAACCTCTCCCCCCGCCAGCTCAGCGACCCGGACCTGATCCACAAGGTCTCGAGGTCCCTGGGCGAGACGGGCATCGCGGCCACGAGCCTGCACCTGGAGATCACCGAGACGGCCATCATGCAGTCCCTGGACCGCACGACCCCCATCCTCGAAGCGCTCCGGAGCCTGGGCGTGCGCCTGATCGTCGACGACTTCGGCACCGGGTACTCCTCGCTGGCCCGGCTCAAGCGGCTGCCGGTCACCGCCCTCAAGGTGGACCGGTCGTTCGTCACGGGCCTGGGCACCGACAGCTCCGACCTCTCGATCGTCGATGCCATCACGAACATGGCGCGCTCGCTCAACCTCGAGGTGATCGCCGAGGGGGTCGAGACCCGCGAGCAGCTCGACATCCTGCAGACGCTGGGTGCCAGCATGGGCCAGGGCTACCTCTGGTCCAGGGCGATGCCGGCCGACGAGATCTCCCCCTGGGTCGAGGACGCCGTCGCGCCCGACGACCTGACCGGCCTGCGGGCCCTGCTCGGAGGCGGCTGACCGGACCGGTCCCCCGCAATCCGTCCCGTCGCCAGGAGGACGGGACACTCCGCACAAAAGCACCCTTTCGGCCCAACGCATGACCCCCGGGCGTGTCCCGTTTGCTCCTACTCTGAGCGCGTGAGGTTGCGATCCGAGGACGGCTCCACCAGGCCGTCGCTGCGCAGCGAGGCGGAGTTGCTCAGCCTCGCCGCCATCGGCATGGCCGTCACGACCACCGACGGGCGCGTCCTCGTGGTCAACCCCAAGCTCTGCACGCTGCTCGGGCACACGGCCAACGACCTCGCCAGCAGCACGCTCAACGACATCACGCACCCCGACGACTGGTCCAACCTCGGAAAGGCGCTCGGCGACCTGGCGCGCGGGGCCATCGACGGGTTCGCCCAGCGCCAGCGCTGCCTGGCCGCGGACGGCGGGGTCGTCTGGATGGACCTGACCGTGTCGATCGCGCCCGGCCGATCGGGGATGCCCACCCAGGTCCTCGCGCAGTTCATCGACGTGACTGCCGAGGTCCAGAACCTGCAGACCCTGCACGCGTCCGCCCGGCACTTCCAGGTGCTCTCGGAGAACTCCACGGACATCGTCGCGCAGACCGATCCACAGGGCATCATCACGTGGGTGTCGCCATCGGTCACGGCGGTGCTGGGATGGGAGACCGGGTTGCTCGCGGGGACCTCGATCACCGCCTTCGTCCCGAAGCCCGACCTCTCCGAGTTCACCGCGGCGCTGACCCGCGTCCGGCAGGGCGGCGAGATCCTCGCGCAGGTCGTGCGGTTCCGGTCCACCACCGGCGCCTACCGCTTCATGTCGGTGACCGCGCGCCCGCTCACCGTCGACGGCGGGCTGGTCACCGGGATCGCACTCGGCATGCGCGACGTCACCGAGGAGCTGCGGGCCAAGCGGGAGCTCGCGCGCAGCGAGGAGCAGTTCCGCATGGCGATGCACGGTGCGCCGGAGGGGATGGCGGTCACCGACGCGCACGACCGGATCGTGCAGGCCAACCCGGCCCTGTGCGACCTGCTCGGCACCGAGGTCGAGCACCTGATCGGCCACCGGTTCCGCGAGTTCATGCCCTTCGAGGAGCGGACCCAGGTCGAGGACCTCCGCGAGCAGCTGCAGCTGGGTGAGCTCGAGACGGTCCGACTCGAGCACCGGCTCGTCAGCGCAGGCGGCGAGGTCTGGGTGGACCACTCGGTCGGCGTCCTGCGCGACGATGCGGGGCGGCCCCAGCTGTTCGTCCACCAGTTCGCCGACCGCACCGAGACGCGCCGCATGCAGGCCGACCTGACGTTCCGCGCCACGCACGACGAGCAGACCGGCCTGGCGAACCGGGCCAGCCTGCTCACCCGCCTCGAGGCCCGGCTCGGGGTCACGCCGGTCGAGCCCGACAACGTCGGCGTGCTGTGGTGCGACATCGACAACCTCAAGCAGATCAACGACCAGCTCGGCCACCGGATCGGCGACGCCGTCATCGCGGCCGTCGCCGACCGCCTCAAGGAGGCCGTCCGACATCAGGACCTGGTGGGCAGGATCGGCGGGGACGAGTTCGTGATCGTGCTCGACCAGTGTCCTGACGAGGCCACGCTGATGACCGTCGCCGGGAACGTCCAGCGCGCGGCGAGCGGACCGGTCAACACCGACATCGGCAAGGTCAAGGTCACCGTCTCGGTGGGGGCGGTGCTGGCTGAGTCGACCGCGGACACCGACGAGGCCCTGTCCCGGGCCGACCACGCCCTGTACAAGGCCAAGCGGGCCGGCCGCAACCAGGTCGCTGGAGAGGACCCCGAGGACGGCGATCCGCCGCTGGACTGGGAGGTCGACGGCTGAGCTGCGAGCCGACCCACCGCCCCCGCCGCGAGTTCGGTAGCGTGCTGGCATGACCGCTGCGACAGCCCCCGCGCCCCCTTCCGCACCGCGCCCCGCGATCACGCTCACGCCCCGCGTGCCCCACGCCCTGGTCGATCACCTGCTCGCGCAGGTGCGGGCAACCAGCGGGCGGACCGAGACCACGCGCGCCCCCCTCACCGGTGAGGAGCTGTTCACCTACCCCCTGTCCAGCGAGGACGACGTCGAGGCGGCCTTCGCCCTGGCCCGCGCTGCCCAGCTGTCGTGGGCCGCGCGACCGCCGGCTGAGCGCGCAGCGATCATCGGTCGCATCCACCACATGGCCCTTGCGCGCCAGGACGAGCTGATGGACCTGCTGCAGCTGGAGGCTGGCAAGGCCCGGTACGACGCATTCCTCGAGGTCGGGGCGGTCGCCGTCTACGCGCGCTACATCTCGCGCACCGCACCCCGCCTGCTGCGGCGCCAGCCCCGCAAGGGGATCGTCCCTGTGGTGACCAAGGCCTTCGAGCTGCGGCACCCCCGCGGCGTGGTCGGCCTGGTCACCGCATGGAACTACCCGGCGACGTTCGCCTCCTCGGACGGCTTCGCAGCGATCGCGGCGGGCAACGCCGTCGTCCACCGGCCGGATGTCCAGGCCTCCCTGTCGGCGCTCTGGGTCCGCTCCCTGGCTGTCGAGGCAGGAGTGCCCGAGGACGTGTGGCAGGTGGTCCTGGGCCCGGGTCGCTCGATCGGGACCGCGGTCATCGACCGGTCCGACGCGGTGGCGTTCACGGGCTCGACCGCCGCGGGCCGGGCGATCGCCGGGCGGACCGGCCCGCGGCTGGTCTACACGTCACTTGAGCTCGGGGGCAAGAACCCCTTCGTCGTCATGGCCGACGCGGACCTCGATCGCGCGGTCGACTCCGTGGTGCGGGCCTGCTTCGTCAACGCGGGCCAGTCGTGCGTCGGGCCGGAGCGGATCCTGGTCCACTCCTCGGTCTACGACCGGTTCCGGACCAAGCTGATCGCACGGGTCGACCGGATCCGGGTCGGCGCCGCGATGTCCTTCGAGTTCGAGATGGGCTCGCTGATCGACCAGAAGCAGCTCGACGCGGTCGCGCGCCACGTCGACGACGCCGTGGCCAAGGGGGCCCGGGTCCTGGCCGGGGGGCGGCCGCTGCCCGAGGTGGGCCCGTTCTTCTACGCCCCCACCGTCCTCGAGGGGGTCACGCCCGAGATGGAGGTGTGCGCCCAGGAGACCTTCGGGCCGGTGGTCGCGCTCTACCCGTTCGACACCACCGACCAGGCCGTGGAGATGGCCAACGACACCGAGTTCGGCCTGCACGCCGTCATCTGGACCTCCGACACGCGGCTCGGGGAGGAGGTGGCCGCCCGGATCAAGGCGGGGACCGTCGAGATCAACGACGGGATCGTGGCGACCTGGGGCAGCGCCGACCTGCTGCAGGGCGGGATGAAGGCGTCCGGGATGGGCCGGCGCAACGGCGAGTACGGGATCCTGAGGTTCACCGAGCCGCAGTCGATCGTCGTGCAGCGCCTGCACGGCCTGCACCCGCCCGGCTCGATGGGGCACGAACTGTTCACGGCGGTCATGACCCACTCGTTCAAGGCCATGCACCTGCTGCCGCGCCCCTGACCCCCGGGGCGCGGGTCGGACGTCAGCGGCCCGTCGCCCCACCTGCGACACGCACCTGCCGCGGCTCCCGCGGGCATCGCCCGGGCGGGCCTATTCTTCCTGCAACAGGTACCTACTCCTGGCTGGAGGACACATGACCGAGGACACGAGCTTCTGGGGGACCCTCTTCAGCGGCGCCGCGCTGTTCTTCATGATCGCCTGGATCGCCCTGATCCTGGTTGCCGGCTTCAAGCTCTACGTCAAGGCCGGGCAGCCGGGGTGGACGTCGTTCATCCCGTTCCTGAACTTCTTCGCCCTGCTGAAGATCGTCCACAAGCCGTGGTGGTGGTTCCTGCTGCTGTTCGTCCCGTTCGTCAACATCGTGATCTGGATCATGATGTTCAACGAGCTGTCGAAGGCCTTCGGCCACGGCATCGGCATGACACTGCTGCTGATCTTCTTCACGCCGATCGCGTACCTGGTCATCGGCTTCGGCGACTCCCAGTACGAGCTGGAGGAGGACCCGATCTTCTGATCGCCCCTGTCGAAGGCCCCCGCGCAGCACGCCTGCCGGGGGCCTTCGGCGTCCCGGTGGGGGGCCAGCGGAGCCGGCGCCCCGGGTAGGGTCGCGCTCATGGGACACGACCACGCGGGACGCACCGAACGGCTCGACCTGGCCGATGCGACCCTGCGCGAATGGGAGGCGACGGTCCTCGACGTCGACGACGACGGGATCGTGCTGGACCGCTCCGCGTTCTACCCCGGCGGAGGCGGCCAGCCGCCGGACCACGGGGTGCTGCTCTGGGGCGGCGTGCAGACCCGGATCGTGGGCACCCGCCGGGGCGAGGACCTGCGACTGGTCCCCCATGACGACGACCCGCTGCCTGTCGCCGGGACCCCCGTTCGCGGCGCGATCGAGGACGATCGCCGCACGGCCCTGATGCGAACGCACTCGGGGCTGCACCTGCTCAGCGGCGTCGTCTTCCGGGACTTCGGCGCGCTGGTGACGGGCGGCAACATGGAGCCGTTCGAGGCCCGGATGGACTTCAACCTGCCCCAGGTTCCCGAGGGCTTCAAGGACGCGGTGGCCGCGGCCTGCGCCGTCGAGGTCGCCGCCGACCGCGCCATCGAGGTCAGCACCCTGCCCCGGGCCCAGGCCTTCGAGATCCCCGACATCATCCGGACTGCCACCAACCTGCTCCCGCCGGAGCTCGAGGTGGTCCGGATCGTCGACATCGTCGGCCTGGACACGCAGGCCGACGGCGGTACGCACGTCGCCTCGACCAGGCAGATCGGCGGCATCGAGGTGGTGAAGGTCGAGAACAAGGGCAAGGGGTTCCGGCGGCTGCGGATCCGCATCACTCCGTAGTCCACACCAGCACGTGCGCACCGAGGCGCGGCGGCCGCACAGCTCAGCGGCCGAGCACGTCAGCTCGCGCGCAGCTCGTCGGCCTCGTCGCGCGCCGTGCGCCGCTCGAGCCGATGCGCGACGCGGTCGACGACCAGCACGACCACGAAGCCCAGGACCGCCAGCCCCACGGTCACGGCCACCGCCTCATCCGGCGGACCGAGGGCGACGCTGTTCCCGCCGTCGGGCCACGGCCAGAGGATGCGCAGCGATCCGACGAGCAGGCCGATCATCAGGGCCATGACCGTGTCGTAGTGCTCGGAGAGCGCCCAGTGCAGGAGCTGGCTGAACAGGGCGAGCCCGACCACGCAGCCCATCAGGAACACGGCCAGCGACGCGTAGTCGCCACTGGTCACGGCGGACAGGACGGGCTGGTACATCCCCATCGCGACGAGCAGGAAGGACCCGCTGACACCGGGCAGGATCATCGCGCAGATGGCGATGGCCCCCGACAGGAAGAACTGCCAGGCGGGCACCTCACCCGGGTCACGAGCCACCAACGCGGAGTCCGTGAGGCCCAGCAGCAGGAAGAAGGCCAGGCCCGAACCGGCGATCAGCGCCCACTCGCGGGCGTCCCGGCGGGTCAACAGGCCGGTGGCCACGACGGCCGCCCCCGCAACCAGGCCGAGGAACAGACCCGCCATCTGGACCGGGTGCTCCTCGAGCTGGTGCTCGATGGTCGAGGCCAGAAGCAGCACGGCCGTGAGGATGCCCGCCCCCAGCGGGATCAGGAACAGCCACTCCACCTGACCGAGGAGCCGGATCGCGCCACGCACGTCCATCCGCAGCAGGCGACCGAGCGCCGATGATCCGGTCCTGATGGCCACGATGAGCCGGTGGTAGATCGCCAGGACCAGGGCAACGGTGCCGCCGGAGACACCGGGCACGATGTCGGCGCTGCCCATCGCCGCACCCCGGAGGAAGTTCGCGGGGACCTCGCGCAGGTCAGCCACGGCCGGCCGACGCTCTCGCCACCGGGGTGCTGGTCATGTGATGGGGCTCCAGATCCGTTCGGTCGTCGGGCGGATCGACCCTAGCGCCCCAACCGACGATTCAGCCGCCCTGCAGCGATCAGGTGTCGACGCGGCAAGGCCTGGCCGGACGTTCCGGGATGGCCAGCGCGACGGCCACGACCACGTGGCCCGGGACGACCTGCGCGGCCGGGGCCGGCCGGTGCTTCACAGGCCGACGGGCGCGACTCCCCGGACCGCAGTGGACTGCTTGATGTACTCGCGTCGGCCGTAGACGCGGTAGAGCACCTTCGGCACTGCGGGCAGGACCCCGAGCATCATCTGCCGCTCCTCGGGCGTGGCGTCCTCGAGGATTCCGCCGAGCCCGACCAGCACGTCCTTCTTCGGGGTGGTCGCCAGGACGTACTCGGCCAGCCGGCCCCACTCCTCCGGCGAGAGCAGGCGCTGGGCCAGTGGCAGGATCTGGGCCTCCTCCTGGTCGAGGTGGGCCATCAGCGGGCCGGCGACCTCCTCGAGCGCGGCGGCGAACGCCTCACGGGTCTCGGCGTCGGCGTTCGCGGCCCACCGCTTGCCGGCGGCGCGAGCCTTCTCGAGGCCCGGATCGATCCCGCTGTGCTGGGCCTCCATGTCGTCGAGCAGCGCACCTTCATCGACAGCCCGCTCCCGCAGCAGCGGCCACAGGTTGACGTCCTCAGCCATGTGGTGGTGGTGGAGCAGCTCGAAGGTCCGGTCCAGGTGCTCGTAGACCAGCGCCGCCTGGGCCGTGTCCCCGCCAGCGACCCGGCGCACCCACTCGGGACCGTCGCCGAACTCCCGCCTGAAGGACTTGTGGACGATGACCATCTCGCGGGTGAAGGGCAGCGACATCAGGACCTCCGGTTCGTGGGGGTCGGAGTCTATGGGCGACGCGGCGGGGCAGGCCCGCGCCGCGCGGTGAACACGGCTACTGCCTGCTGACCATGCGTCCACCTGCTTCCACGTGACGGACGATCGCGCCACGAGCGACTCCTGGCCTCGGGTCCATCAGACAGCGGACGGATCCTTCGACCCTTGATCCCCTCGCCGGGCGGGCGTTGACTGGAACTGCAGCGTGAGCAGGAGAGGGGATGATTCTGATGGCAATCCTCACGCGCAACACAACAGTCAAGGCACCGGTGGAGAAGGTCTTCGACTACGCGCTGGATGTCCGCAAGCTGTGGTCGATGCCCGACATCGCGCTCGTCGATGTCGACGTGAAGCCCGAGGGAGCCGGGACCACGGCACGACTGTGGTCGCACTTCCTCGGCTTCCACCTGGAGGGTGGCCTGGAGTACACCGAGGTGACACGGCCCGAGCGGATCGTGATCAAGGTCAGCTTCTTCATGGAGAGCCCGACCTGGACGTTCACGTTCGAACCGGTCGACGGTGGCACCAAGGTGGTCGCCCAAGGCGAGTGGCACGTCAAGGCCCCCGCGGTGGGTGGGACGTTCGAGAAGATGATGGCCAAGGAGCACGAGCCCTTCCTGGACACCATGCTGGCCAACCTCAAGGCGGAGCTGGAGACGAAGGCCGCCTGACCCGGTCGCGGCCTCAACTCAACCCCAGTGGAGGCCGATCACATGAGTGGCCCCGTCGCCCTCCCATCAGGGACGCCGGGGCCCGGCCGCGGGGCAGGATGGGGCCATGAGGATCGCTGCCCGGGCCCACGTCCCGCCGTTCGCCGTCATGGAGCTCATCGCGGCGGCGAACGCCCGCCGGGCCGCCGGGCAGGACGTGCTGAACCTCGCGGCGGGTGAGCCGGCCGCCGGGGCCGGCCCGGCGGTGCGCGAGCGCGCTATCGAGCTGCTCAGGTCCGGCGACGCGCTGGGGTACAGCGAGGCGCTGGGGATGCCCGCGCTGCGCGAGGCGATCGCCGGCCTCTACCGGGACTCGTACGGCATCGCCGTCGCAGCGCGCAACGTGGCGGTCACGACGGGCTCCTCCGGGGGCTTCGTCCTGGCCTTCCTCGCGGCCTTCGACGCCGGCGATCGGGTCGCCCTGGCCGTTCCCGGCTACCCGGCCTACCGCAACATCCTCTCGGCGCTGGGGTGCGAGGTGGTCCCGCTGCCCTGCGGGCCCCGACTCGGTTCCAGCCGACCGTGGAGATGCTCGCCGCCGCCCATGCCCAGGCCCCCCTCGACGGCGTGGTCATCGCCTCGCCGGCCAACCCGACCGGCACGATGGTCGATGCCGACGGAGCTCGCCGGCATCGCGCGCTGGTGCGCCGGGAACGGCGTGCGGCTGGTCAGCGACGAGATCTACCACGGCATCACGTACGGCGACGCCGTGGTCGCCACCGCCGCCGGCCACCTCGACTCGGGCGCGATCGTGGTCAACTCGTTCTCCAAGTTCTGGGCGATGACCGGCTGGCGACTCGGGTGGCTCGTGCTGCCCGACGAGCTGGTGACCCCCGTCGACGCGCTCGCCGGCAACGTCGCGCTGTGCCCGCCCACGCTGGCCCAGCATGCCGGGGTCACGGCGCTGGGCCCAGCGGGCATGGCCTCGGCGCGGGAGGGCGTCGCGCGCTACGCAGCAGCGCGGGACCTGCTGCTGCACCGGTTGCCCGAGCTCGGCTGGGCCGGGACGGCCCCTGCCGACGGCGCGTTCTACCTGTACGCGGACATCTCATCCTCCGGCGTGGACTCGGTCACGTGGTGCGCCCGGCTGCTCGACGAGGCGGGCGTGGCGCTGACCCCCGGCACCGACTTCGACCCGGTCGACGGGCACCGCTACGTGCGCCTGTCCTTCGCGTCCGGGCCCGAGCTGGTCGACGACGCGGTGGAGCGGATCCTCGCCTGGCAGGCCACGCTCGCCCGAGGCGGGGCTTGAGGACGTGGTCCGCTCGCACGTGGCGGCGGGGCAGTAGCCGTTTGCCGCCGTCAGGACAGCGCGGTCACCGCGCCTCACGTCGCTCGTTGGCAGAAGCCGCACCTGTCACAGCCGAAGCGTGCTGACCAGCCGGTTCGCGGCCCCGGTGGCGGAGGCGAGGGCCGGATCCCGGGCGCCGGGACGTCGAGGCTAGGGTCGCTGGCAGAGCAGCCCACCCACACCACCGGACCGGAGGACCCATCGTGACCGACCTGGTCAGCTACGAGCTCGAGGACGGCATCGCCACCCTGACCCTGGCCAACGGCAAGGTCAACGCGATCTCCCCGGAGGTCATCGCGGCGTTCCATGCCGCGCTGGACCGCTCCGAGGCCGACCGGGCGATCGTGATCCTCACCGGCACCCCGGGCATGCTCTCCGGCGGGTACGACCTGAAGGTGATGACCTCCGGGCCGCAGGAGGCGATCGCGCTGGTCGCCGCCGGCTCGGGCCTGGCCCGCCGGATGCTGGCGCACCCCCTGCCGATCATCGTGGCCTGCACCGGGCACGCCGTGGCGAAGGGCGCCTTCCTCCTGCTGTCGGCCGACTACCGCGTTGGGGTGGACGGGCCGTTCCGGATCGGCCTGAACGAGGTGCAGATCGGCATGACCATGCACCACGTGGGCATCGAGCTGGCCCGCGACCGGCTGCGCAAGTCGTACTTCAACCGGTCGGTGATCAACGCGGAGATGTTCTCGCCGGCCGAGGCGATGGCCGCCGGCTTCCTCGATGCCGTCGTAGCTGCCGACGAGCTGATGCCGGCCGCCCGGGCGATGGCCGAGCAGATGAAGAAGCTCAACCCGATCGCGCACGCGAACACGAAGGTGAAGGCCCGAAGGGCGCTGCTCGAGACCCTCGATGCGGCGATCGAGGAGGACAAGCGCCACCCGCTGTAGGTACGTGTTCGTCAGGCCCGGGGCCCGGCCTGACCGGTGGCGCAGGCCGGTGCCCGGCTACGCCGGTGGGGCGTCCAGCATGCCGGTCAGGCGCTCCCGGATGATCTGCTCGGCCTCGGCCATGATCCGGTCGATCAGCTCCTTGCAGGTCGGGATGTCGTGGATGAGCCCGGCGACCATCCCGCACGACCACGCCCCGGCGTCCATGTCCCCCTCGAGCATGATCCGCGGGTAGACCCCGGCGACCTGCTCGATGATGTCCTCGAAGCCGAGGTCATCGCCGAGCTGCTTCTCCTTGGCCAGCAGGGTCTCGACGGCGGCGTTGACCATCACCCGCTCGGTGTTGCGCAGGGGGCGCATGACCAGGCGGGTATCGAGCTCGGAGGCGGCCACGATCGCGTCCTTGACCCGCTGGTGGACCGGGGCCTCCTGGGTGGCGATGAACCGCGTGCCCATGTTGATGCCGTCGGCGCCCATCGCCAGCGACGCGACCAGGCTGCGCCCGTCAGCCTGCCCACCGGAGGCCACGAACGGGATCTCGAGCTCGTCGGCGGCGCGGGGCAGCAGGATCATGTTGGGCACGTCGTCCTCGCCCGGGTGCCCGCCGCACTCGAACCCATCCACCGAGACCGCGTCGCAGCCGATGGACTGGGCCTTGAGGGCGTGGCGCACCGACGTGCACTTGTGGATGACCTTGACCCCCGCGCCCTTGAGCACCGGCAGCACCGCCTCCGGGTTTCGCCCGGCGGTCTCCACGACCGGCACCCCTCCCTCGAGGATCGCGCGCACGTAGCCGGGGTAGTCCGGCGCCGTCACCGTGGGCAGGAAGGTCAGGTTGACCCCGAACGGCCTGTCGGTCATCTCCCGGCACCGGGCGATCTCCCTGGCGAGGTCCTCGGGCGTGCGCTGGGTCAGGCCCGTGATGATGCCCAGGCCGCCGGCGTTGGACACCGCCGCCGCCAGCTCGGCGAAGCCGACGTAGTGCATGCCGCCCTGGATGATCGGGTGCTCGATGCCCAGAAGGTCCGTGATCCGTGTGCGCATGGGGCCCACCCTTCCACATCGGCCTCGCCGATCTGGCTGGCCCCATCGTCCACCCGGACGGCCTCGTGGTCCGGGACCTCGGCCCCTTCCCGGTCCGGGACTGGTCGGAATACCGTGAACTGTGAGTTCCGCCGTGAACGCACAGGAGGAGGACGATCATGCCAGCACCCGACCCCACCACCCCCGAGGTCAAGGCGCTCCTGCACGAGGGTTACAGCCTTCAGGAGTTGAAGGATGAGCTCGTGAAGCAGGTCCACCGTCTCGATGATCCTGAGGCAACGTGGACCGACGATGAGCGTCACATCATCAACACATGGATCACCGCCGTGCGCGGCGAGGTCGTCCGGCGCGAGGTCGGCGAGTAGGCGGGCGCCGAGAGGAACGTCTCGTCCCGGGTCACGTCCTCAAGTCCGACGCCCCTGCCTGCCGATGCCCCTTGTGGAGGTCCCGCCGCAGGTGCAGTGACGCCACGCGGGGGATCTTCATCCCTCCCTTGTCAGGTGCGTTTGTCCGGGGGTCACGGCAGGAGCCCCGCGTCACGGGTCAGCCCCGGCGCGGGGCTCCGGCATGCGCGGGCACCGGGCCGGGGCGTCTGGTCACGTCGCGCCCGACGACCTGCCGCACGGGCGCTCCGAGCCGCGACCCGAAGCTGCCGGGTGGAGGACCGACGCGGGCCGGTGACAGACTCCAGACATGGCGTGGACCGATCGCCTCGCAGCTGATCCCCTGCCCTGGCTGCTGGAGCCGGACGCGCCCGCGGTCCGGGCAGCGGCCCTTCAGCGGCTGCTGGACCGCGCCCCGGACGACCCCGACGTGGTGCAGGCACGAGCGGCCGCGATGAGGTGCGACCCCATCGCGGCAACGCTGGCCGGACAGTCGGACGAGGGCTGGTGGGTCAAGCCCGGGCCCGGCTACGCCCCGAAGTACACGGGGACCGTCTGGGCGCTGATCTTCCTGGACCAGATGGGGGCCGACGCGGCGGACGAGCGCGTCCAGCGTGGATGCGACTACGTGCTGCGGTGGGTCCCGACCGTCGTCGGGTGGGTTCGGGTGCTCGGGTTCGCACAGGGAGCGCAACCCGCCTCCGTCTGCGGTCATCCACTGCCTGAACGGCAACCTCGTCCGGGCTCTGATCGGCTTCGGCCACCTGCATGACCCCGCGGTGCAGGATGCGGTCTCGTGGGCGGCGCGTGCGATCGTCGGAGGCGCCCGCGCCCCCCACTACTACGCCTCGTCCACCAACGGACCCGGGTTCGCCTGCGCCGCCAACGACAAGCAGCCCTGCGCCTGGGGTGCGGTCAAGGAGGTCAGCGCACTGGCCCGGGTCCCGGTCGAGGAACGGTCGGCCGACGTCCGGGCGGCCCTCGAGCTGGGTGCGGAGTTCCTGCTCTCCCGGGATCCCGCCGTCGCCGACTACCCGATGGGCTACGGCAACACGAGGCCCAGCGGGTCGTGGTTCAAGCTGGGCTTCCCGTCCGGGTACGTGACCAGCGTGCTCGAGGTGCTCGAGGCCCTCGCTGAGCTCGGGCTGATCGGGGATCCTCGGCTCGAGCACGCCCTGCAATGGCTGGCCGACCAACAGGGACCCGATGGGCGCTGGCTGAACCGCTACGCCTACACCGGCAAGACCTGGGGCGAGATCGAGCGCCAGGGCAGGCCGTCGAAGTGGGTCACCCTGCGCGCCTGCACCGTCCTGCGGGCGGCGGGCTGAGGCCCCTTCGCGCCAGCAGGCGCGAGCCACCGAGGTGAACTCGACCGGAGGGGTGAACGTGCCCGGACTGCCCGGATCAGTTCACGCGATCTGCGGAGCGTGCTCGATGCTCGCCACTCCAGGTCCGAGGGTCGACATGCGCTGCCCCGCTCGGGCAGGCGCCACCCCGCAGGCCGCTCGACCCCGCGTGACACCCCGCGTGACTCCCCGAGCAACGCCAGAGGCCGGTCCCCGATGATGGGAACCGGCCTCTGACCTGCGGTGATACTGGTCGGGCTGACAGGATTTGAACCTGCGACCCCTTGACCCCCAGTCAAGTGCGCTACCAAACTGCGCTACAGCCCGAACACCCCTACCGGGGCCCGCCAAGGATAGCCCAGCGGACAGACCGAGCCGAAATCGCGGTCCCGCCATCGGCACGGGACCATCGGCCATCGCCGTCCCGAGCCCGGCGATAGCGTCGACGTCGGGGTCAGTCCCCGCGGCCCGGCCACGAGGCACCGAATGATCCCGACCAAGAACGCCGCCGCCGAGTTCCTGGCTCAGAAGCGCATGGCCGTCACCGGCGTCTCGGCCAACCCCCAAGGGCACGGCAGCAACGCCGTCTACACCCGGATGCGCGAGCGCGGCTACACGGTCTTCCCCGTCAACCCGAACTCCCCGACCGCCGAGGGGGACCCGACCTACCCGGACCTCAAGTCGATCCCTGACGGCGTCGACGCGGTGGTCATCGGCACCCGCCCGGAGCACGCCGAGGCCACGATGCGGGAGGCCATCGACCTGGGCATCCGGCACGTGTGGATGCACCGCGCGTTCGGCGCCGGGAGCGTCTCCGAGGCAGCTACCCGCCTGGGCCGTGACAACGGGGTGACCGTCATCGACGGCGGCTGCCCGTTGATGTTCGGACCCACCTCCGACGGCGGGCACCGCTTCATGTGCCGGATGCTCACGATGACGGGCAAGGTCCCCAAGCAGGTCTGACCCGGTTCTGCGCCTGCACGGCCCCACGCGCCCACCGCCCCACCGCCCCGCCGCGCCGCCGCCCCACCGCCCCGCGCCTGCCGCCGCAACCGTCCGGTGCTCGCAGGATCGTCTCGTGCTGCCCAGCGGGGTCATCCACCGCATCACGCCGCGACCATTCCAGATGTCAGGGGGTTCGCATAGTCTGTCGTCGTACAGATGTTCGAATCATCGACGGGGGTTGATGGCCATGATCGGCGACGTCACGCTCAGCACGGCCGACCATCGAGCACGGGCGAGCCTTGCCGACGCCTCCTCGGACGTGGCACGCACCTGGGGCCAGGTCCACGCCAGCGTCCAGGGCGATCCCCCCGAGATGGGGCTGTGCGCGGGCGAACGCCCTGCCGCCGACGTCGAGGTCCTGGCCAGCGTGGTGGCGTCCTGCGAGTACCTCCTGGCCTCGCGCATGCATGCCGCGGCCGCATCGGGCTCGCTGCCGTTCGGGGAGCGCGGCGGCATGCTGGCAGCCAGGGGCTGGTCCGTGCGCTCGGCCCGCCAGCTCGCCCGATGCGGAGCCGTCGCCGCAGGCCATCCGTCCGTGGCCGCGGCGTGGGCGGCCGGCGTGATCACGAGCGAGCACGTCGACCCATTGGCCCGCGCAGTCGAACGGTTCACCGCGGAGGAGTTTGCGGCCGTCGTCGCCGAGTTGGCCCCTCACTGGGGCTCCTGGTCGCCCGCTGCAGTCGTCCGGTTCGTGACAGCAGCCGACAGGTTGCTGCACCCACCGCCGGACCCCAGCCCCGCGGAGGCGGACTCCTATGGGTCCCGGACCCTGAGCTTCGCCCTTGCCGGGGAGAGCGTCGTGCTGTCCGGTGAACTCCCACGAGTCGAGGGCGAGCTGGTGATCGCGGCCATCGACGCCCTCGCCGAGCGGATGCGATCCACAGCCGATCACGTCCCCCCGGGCGCCCGACGCGCCGACGCCCTGGTCCAACTGGTCAATGTGGCGCATGCCTGCGACATGCTGCCCAGTCGAGGTGGCCTGCCCGTCGCCGTGACCGTGAGCCTGCAGGAGACCTCGCTCGGCGAGCCGCTCTGGACGACCAGCCGTGGGCACCTGCTGACCGCAGCCGAGTCCCGATGGGCAGCGTGCGACGCAGCCGTGACCCCGATCCTCGTCGATGCGCGGGAGTGCGACCCGCCGGTGTCCCCGGAGGTCACCTCGGTTGGGCCCGACGGGCCATCAGCGTGCTCCCCGGCGGCCCGACTGGCGGCCCTGGCCGCCGCCATGTTCGACACGCGGGTCCCGCTCGACGTCGGCCGGACCCAGCGCACCGCCACCGCCGCTCAACGGCGCGCCCTGGCCGTGCGCGACGGCGGCTGCATCATCCCCGGATGCCCGATCCCCGCTGAGGCCTGCCAGACCCACCACCTCGATGAGTGGGCCGCGGGCGGCGAGACGTCGGTGGCCAACCTGGCGCTGCTCTGCTGGGCTCATCACCGCCAGGTGGACCTTCGGATGTGGACGATCCAGCCACGTGAGCCCGGGCTCCCGCTGGCCAGTCCGGCACCTGGCTCAGGATTCGGCACGCCGTGGCCTGCCAACAACGGGGCACCGTTCGTCATCACCCGGCAGGCGCGCCAGGTCTGGCGAACGTGAGCGATCAGCGTCCAAGACGCTAGCGAGCAGCGGCGCCGCGCTTCTCCCGGATGCGCAGGTTGATCCGGATGGGCGTCCCGACGAACCCGAACTCCTCACGCAGTCGCCGCTCGACGAAGCGCCGATAGCCGGCCTCGAGGAACCCGGTCGTGAAGAGCACGAACGTTGGCGGGCGCGTGGTCGCTTGCGTTCCGAAGAGGATGCGGGGCTGCTTCCCCCGCGCAGCGGGTGCGGGTGAGCTGCCACGAGCTCCTTGAGGAACTGGTTGAGCCGTCCGGTCGAGATCCGCGTCTCCCATCCCTCGAGCGCGGCATCGATCGCCGGGACGAGCTTGTCCATCGCGCGGCCGGTGCGCGCCGACACGTTCACGCGCGGCGCCCACGCGATCGGCGCGAGGTCTCGCTCGATCTCCCGCTCGAGGTAGCGGCGACGCTCCTCGTCGACCAGATCCCACTTGTTGATCGCCAGCACCAGCGCGCGACCGGCCTCGACCACCATGGAGGTGATCCGCAGGTCCTGCTCACTCAGCGGCTCGCCACCGTCGACCAGCACGACCGCGAGCTCGGCCTTCTCCAGCGCCGCATGGGTTCGCAGGGACGCGTAGTACTCATGTCCGCTGGAAACCCGCACCCTCCGTCGGATGCCGGCGGTGTCGACGAAGAGCCACTCGCGATCGCGGAGCACGACGATCTCGTCGACCGGGTCCACGGTGGTCCCGGCGACCTCGGAGACCACCGAGCGCTCCTGGCCGGCCAGCTTGTTCAGCAGCGACGACTTTCCCACGTTCGGCTTGCCCACCAGGGCGATGCGCCGAGGTCCGGCCTCCCGCGCCCGCCCGCTGCCCTCCTCGGGGAGCACCTCCAGGATCGCGTCGAGCAGGTCGCCGCTTCCCCGGCCATGCAGGGCAGAGACGGGGTGTGGCTGCCCCAGCCCGAGGGACCACAGCATCGCGGCGTCGGCCTCTGCCCGCTCGTCGTCGACCTTGTTGGCGGCCAGGACGACCGGCTTGCCCGCTCGGCGCAGCACCCGGATGACCGCCTCCTCCGAGTCGGTCGCCCCCACGGCGGCATCCACGACGAGCACGACGGCGTCGGCCAGGGCCACGGCCCGCTCCGCCTGCGCGGCGATCTGCGCGGCCAGGCCCTGGGCGTCGGGATCCCAGCCTCCGGTGTCGACGAGCACGAACCGCTGGCCGCTCCACTCAGCCTCGTAGGAGACGCGGTCCCGGGTGACTCCCGGAACGTCCTGCACGACGGCCTCGCGCCGCCCCAGGATCCGGTTGACCAACGTGGACTTGCCCACGTTCGGACGGCCGATGATGGCCACCACGGGAAGCGCGTGCCCGCCGGCCTCGGCCAGGTCGTCCTCGTCGAGGTCGACGCCGAACTCCGCAGCAGCCGCAGCCAGCGCCGCCCGCTCGGCCGCCTCGTCGAACTCCCAGGCGTCACCCTCCACCTCGAAGGTGCCATCACCGGACTCGGGATCCACCTCGCCGAGCGAGATCCAGCCACCGGCCTCGAGGTCCTCGGGCAGGTCAGCAGGGGTGCGCGTCGTGTCGTCCACCTGCACAGGGTAGTGGCTGCGGCCTGCGCAGAACGTCGGTCGCGGCGCTGCTCACTGCCCGGCGCACGCCTCGGCGACGATGTCCACGATCCTGTCGATGACCTCCGGCAGGGTCATGAACGTGCCGTCCACGTGGACCGCATCCTCGGCCGGGCGCAGCGGCGATGTCGCCCGGCCGGAGTCGATCGCATCGCGGGCCGCGAGGGCCTGGGCGGTGGCGGCGATGTCGGACTCGCCCGGCCCCACTGCCCCTGCGCGCCCCGCATCCTCGTGAGCCCGACGGGCCGCCCTGGCCTGGGCGTCGGCGGTCAGGAAGATCTTCGCGGTGGCGTCCGGCAGCACCACAGTCCCGATGTCGCGGCCCTCGACCACGATCCCGCGGCCGCGGCGCTGCGAGTCGGCGACCGCTGCCTGCTGGAGGTCGACGAGCCTGGCGCGCACCTCTGGCACGGCCGCCACCGGGCTCACCGCCCCGGTCACGGCCTCGCCACGGATCAACTCGGTGACATCCACCCCGTCGACGGCGATCTCAGGTCGGTCCGGATCGACCGCCAGGGCGATCACCGGCTCATTCGCCCGAGCCGCGACGGCGGCGCGATCGCCGAGATCCACCTCGTGCTCGAGCATGTACCACGCCATGGCCCGGTACATCGCACCCGTGTCCAGGTACGCGAGGCCCAGCGCCCGCGCCACGCCCTTGCTGGTGCTGGACTTCCCGCTGCCCGACGGCCCGTCGATCGCCACGATGGCTTGGCTGGTCTCCACGACGGTCACTGTAGTGGGCAGTGCCGTGGTCCGCGGTCAGCCGCGGACCTCCCAGCCCCCGGCACGCAGGGCCACGGCGAGCGGGGTCGCGGCCGCCTTGGTCACCGAGATCTCGACAACCCCGGTCGGGCGGCCCAGGACATGCTCGATGCGGACGTCCTCCACGGAGAACCCAGCGTCGGCGACCGCGGCGAAGAGCCGGCCGAGCTCGCCGGGCGCGTCCGGCACCACGACGGGGACCTCGACGGTCGGCTCGGTCCTCGCACCGTGCTTGCCCGGGATCCGTTCCCTGCCCTCATTGCCCCGGCGGAGGGTCTCGGCGACGACGTCCTGGCCGCCCCTGTCAAGGCTGCCCAGCGCGTCCAGCAACGAGTCGAGGTCCGCGCGCAGGGCCGCCAGCACCGAGGCGACCGGGCCCGCATTGGCCGACAGGATCTCGACCCACAGGTCCGCGTCGGACCCCGCGATCCTGGTCATGTCGCGCAGCCCCTGACCGGCGATCGACACGGCCTCGACGGAGGAGTCCAGCAGTCGTGCCGCCAGCAGCGACGAGACGACCTGCGGCGTGTGCGAGACCAGGGCGACCGCGCGGTCATGCTCCGCGGCTGGCATCACGACCGGCAGGGCACGCACCGACAGGGCCAGCTCCTGCACCGCCGCGACGGCCTCCGCGGATGCCGTCTCGTGGGGCGTGATCACCCACGGCCGGTCGTCGAGGAGGTCCGCGCGCGCCGCAGCCGGGCCGGAGACCTCCCGCCCAGCCATCGGGTGGCCGCCCACGTATCGCGACGCCTCGACGCCGCCGGCGACCAGCGCACGATGCACGGGGACCTTGACGGAGGCCACGTCCGTCACGAGGGTGGTGGGGAACCGCGCGAGGGACTCGGCCACGACGGCGGCCGTGGCACCGGGGGGCACGGCGACGGCGACCAGCTCGGGCACGCCGTCAAGCGGGGCGGGCACACCAGCGCCACGCGCGACCGCGACGGCCAGCGCCTGCGGGTCGCGGTCGGACAGCCAGACCGCGACCCCCGAGCGGCGCAGTGCCAGGGCCAGCGACGTCCCGATGAGCCCGGTGCCCACGACGAGCACCGGCTGCGGCAGCCCGCTCACTGCGCCAGGTCCGCCCGCAGGACCTCGGCGCCCCGCAGGTACACGTGGGTGACCTCCGCTCGGGACAGGTCGCACTCCACGTGTGCCATCACCCGCACGACCCGCGGCATGGCGCCCACGACATCGATCTCCTGGGCGCAGATGAGCGGGACATCGCCGATCGCCAGGGCGCGGGCGGCCGAGGCGGGGAACGTCGAGACAAGATCGGGGGTGGCGGTGAACAGCACCGAGACGAGCGCATCGGTCCCGATCCCATTGCGCTCCAGCATGGTCGTCACGAGCTCCACCACGGCCTCGCGCATCTCCCCGGCGTCGTCCGCCGTCAGGTGCGTCGCCCCACGAATGGCCCGCACGGCCATGGCTGCCTCCCCAGGATCGATCGCGCACAGCCTAGTGGTGCCGGACAGGCAACTCCTGCCACCACCCAGCCTTGGGGCCGGCAGCGCCAGCCGGCCGAACCCGGCCTACAGGCCAACCTCGGTGTAGAGCGCCCGGGCCTCGGCAGCCGACAGGACCCGCACGGTCCCGGGACGCTGCTGGCCCAGGACGATCGGCCCCACCCGGGTGCGGACCAGGTGGACGACCGGATGCCCCACGGCCTCGAACATCCGGCGGACGATGTGGTTGCGACCCTCGTGCAGGACGATCTCGACCAGGACCTGGCCGGGCATGCTCTGCACCACCCGGAACGAGTCGGCCCTGGCCGGGCCGTCCTCGAGCTCGATCCCCTCGGTGAGCTGACGGCCGACGGTGCGCGGCAGCGGGCCGGCGAGCGTGGCCACGTAGGTCTTGGCGACCCCGAAGGAGGGATGCGCCAGCCGGTTGGCGAGCTCCCCATCGTTGGTCAGCAGGATCAGGCCCTCGGTGTCGGCGTCGAGCCGGCCGACGTGGAACAGCCGCTCCGCCCGGTCGGCCACCATGTCCCCGAGGCAGGGCCGGCCACGTTCGTCGGACATCGTCGACAGCACCCCCCGCGGCTTGTTGGCCGCCACGACGACCGTGCCGGCCGCGGTGGGCACCCGCTCCCCGTCGACGCGGATCACCGCGACCTGCGGATCGACGCGCACTCCCTGCTCGCGCACGACCCGCCCGTCGACCTCGACGCGCCCGCGGGCGATCAGCTCCTCACAGGCGCGGCGACTGCCGAAGCCCGCGGCGGCCAGCACCTTCTGCAACCGGACACCCTCAGTCGGCTGGCCCGACCGCTGGCCCGACCCCGAGCCCGACCCGGAGCCCGACCCCGAGCCCGACCCGGGACGCGATCCCTGGCGCCCGCCGCTCACGGGAGGTCCACCAGGTCGCCGATCTCGTCGTACGAGGGCACGTGGTCCGCCAGCGGCGGCAGCTGCGACAGGTCGCTGATGCCCAGGCGCTCGAGGAAGTACGGGGTCGTCCGCAGCAGGATCGCCTGCGTGCCCCCCTCGACGCCGGCCTCCTCGATCAGGCCCCGGGTCAGCAGCGTCCGCACGACGCCGTCGACGTTGACGCCGCGCACAGCGCTGATCCGGCCCCGGGAGATGGGCTGGCGGTAGGCGATGATCGCCAGCGTCTCGAGGGCGGCCTGTGTCAGCCGCGCCTGCTGCCCGTCGACCACGTAGCGACCCACCACCTCGGCGCAGTCGGCCCGCGTGTAGAACCGCCAGCCGCCGGCAACCTCCCGCAGGTCGAACCCGCGCCCGTCCTCGGTGTACTGGGCCGCCAGACCTCGCACGACGGCCTCGACCTGGTCCACCGGCCGGCGCACGATGGTCGCCAGCGAGACCAGGTCCAGCGGCTGGTCGGCCAGCAGCAGCACCGCCTCGCATGCGGACTCGAGGGTCGGGGCCCCCAGCGCGTCGTCGATCAGGGCGTCCTGCTCGTCGAGGAGGACGGAGCCTGACCCCGCTGCGTCGGCTCCGCCCCGGTCTGCGTCGGGTGCGTCCTGCATCAGGGCCCCTCCCCTTCGTCGGTTGTTGTCTGGTCCTGGCTGGGATTCGGCGACCCGGGCTCCTGGTCCGGGGACACCGGGTCCGGGGACGTCGGGTCCGGGGACACCGCGGTCCGGGGCGAGCCCGGAGAACTCGTCGGTGACGGCCCGCTGGGCGATCTGCGCGGCGTCGGCGTCCTCGTCGGGCCCGATCCAGCGCACGGTCAGGTCCCCGAGGGCCGCCGCCTGCTCGAAGGCGACGACGCCGTCGCGGTACAGCTCGAGCAGGGCGAGGAACCGCCCGACGACCACCAGCGTGCTGGATGCGTCGTCGGTCAGTGCGCGGAACGTCGCGGTGCCCCGGCGGCGCAGGCGCTCGACCAGGACGGCGGCCTGCTCGCGAACGCTGACCGCAGGGGCGTGCACATGGGCGACGGACACGCCGGGCTCCGGCGGCTTCGGGGCGAACGCGGACTCGGCGATCGCGGCGAACTCCACCGGCCCGAGCCCCAGCAGGACCTCGGGCAGGACTCGGCCAGCCACGGCTCGAGCCCCACGTCCCGGGGCCTCCGGGTGGCGGCATCGGCGACCATCCGGTCCAGCAGCGCGGCCACCTCCTTGAAGGCCCGGTACTGCAGCAGCCGGGCGAACAGCAGGTCGCGGGCCTCGAGGAGGGCGAGGTCCTCCTCGTCCTCCACCGATCCGTCCGGGAGCAGCCGGGCGGCCTTGAGGTCCAGCAGGGTGGCGGCGATCACCAGGAACGAGGTGGCCTCGTCGAGGTCCCACTCGGGACCCTGCGCCCGCACGTGCGCGATGAAGTCGTCGGTGACCGTGTGGAGGGCCAGCTCGGTGACCTCGATCCGGTGCTTGGCGATGAGCGAGAGCAGCAGGTCGAACGGGCCCTCGAACCCGGCCACCCGCACGGCGAACGCGCGCGACTCACCGCCCGCCGGCCGGCTGGCCGCACCCTCCCCCGCCGCGTCCATGCCGGGCACGTCCATGCCGGGCACGTCCATGCCGGGCACGTCCATGCCGGGCACGTCCATGCCGGGCACATCCTGCACAGCGGCGAGGTCCGCATCCACGGCCCCAACCTCGGTCATGCGATCACCCCAGTGCCAGCTGGTCAGGTCCGGGGCCGGCACCCGGCGCTGTCGAGTCCACGTCCAGCCCCGCGCCGTCGCGAACCTCGACGCTGCCCGGGTCGATGCGCGCCAGCACCTCGCGCGCGAGCTGCCGATAGGACCGGGCCGCCCCGCTCGTCGAGGCGTAGGTCGTGATCGGCACCCCGGCAACCGTCGTCTCCGGGAACTTCACGGTCCGGTTGATCACGGTGTGGAAGGCTCGCTCGCCGAACTTCTCCACGACTCGCTCGAGGACCTCGCGCGCGTGCACGGTCCGGTCGAGCATCGTGGGCAGGACGCCGGCCAGCTGCAGGTCCGGGTTGGTGCGCTCCTGGATCTTGACGATGGTGTCCTGGAGCAGGGCGACGCCACGCAGGGAGAAGTACTCACACTCCAGCGGGATGATCACCCACTGGGCCGCGGTCAGGGCATTCACGGTGAGCAGGCCCAGGGACGGCTGGCAGTCGATGAGGATCACGTCGTAGTCGTGGCGGATCGGGCGCAGCGCACGGGCCAGCGCCTGCTCGCGCCCCACCTCGGAGACGAGCAGCAGCTCGGCCCCGGAGAGGTCGATGTTGGCCGGCAGCACGTCCATGCCCGGCACCGACGTGGGCCGGATGACGTCGCGGGCGGTCGCAGCACCGGTGATCATCACGTCGTAGATGCTGTGCTCGAGGGTGTGCGGGTGGATCCCCAGTCCAGCACCGAGCGCGCCCTGTGGATCGAAGTCGACGAGCAGGACCCGCCGGCCGTACTCGGCCAGCGCCGCCCCCAGGTTGATCGTCGTGGTCGTCTTGCCGACGCCGCCCTTCTGGTTGCACAGGGCCACGACATCCGCTGGGCCCATGCTGGACCGGGGTCCGGGCACGCCGAAGTCCGGCAGCGGCCGCCCGGTCGGGCCGAGGCCGGCGCGGGTGCGTTGCGCTGATCGGGCCATGCGATCCTCCTGACGAGGCAGAGCCTAGTTGACCGGCCGCGCGCGATCCTCAGCCGCGCGCCACCCGGACGACCTCGTCGAGGGCCGTCGCCACGGCCAACGACGTCGACAGCGGCAGCACCCAGGCATCCCCGCCCCGGATCCGAACCGAGACCGCCTCGAGCATGAGCCGGTAGGGATCGCATGCGCCGAACTGCTCGACGTGCTCCTCTCCCCCTTCGACGAGCCGGAGGCTGCTGGGCTGGTGCCAGCTGGTGAAGGCCGGCCCGCTCAGCTCGATCGAGGCTCCGCCGGCTGCGACCTCGAAGCCCTGCGACTCCGGCTCCTCGAACGAGGCACGCACCCGCGCCGAGCCCGATCCACCGGCCAGCACGACTGAGGTCGTCAGGTCCACCCCGCTCGGGCCGAGGTGCTGCTCCACCGCCAGCACCGACACCTCGCCCTCGCCGAGGGCAGCCAGCGCGAGACCGACCCCGTAGCACCCGACGTCGAGCAGGGCACCCCCACCCCGAGCCGGGTCCAGCCGGTAGTTGTCCTCCGGGACGCCCGGGAACGTGAACCACGCGCTGACGTCCCTGGGGCCGGGCAGGCCGGCCAGCAGCGCCTCGACCCGGCGGGTCCGCGGGTGCCACCGGTTCCACGCCGCCTCGACCAGCAGCCGGTCGGCCAGCACCGCTGCCCCGGCCATCTCGGCCACCTGCCCCGCGTCGAGGCCCAGGGGCTTCTCGCACAGCACGTGCTTGCCGGCCGCGAGGGCGCGCGCCACCCACGGCAGGTGGTCGTCGTTGGGCAGGCTGAGGTACACCGCGTCGACATCCTCGGCGGTGCACACGGCGTCGTACGACGTGGTCGCGCGCACGGGGCCCAGCGCCTCGGCCCGGCCGAGGTCGCGGGCCCCCACCACCTGCAGGACCGCGCCGTCGGCCGCATGCAGGGCCGGTGCCATGCCCTTGCTGGCCACGAAGCCCGCGCCCAGGAACCCCCACCGGACCGGGGCGCTCATCGCGGCACCACCGGGCGCCCGGCGTCGGCCGCCGACTCGCGGGCCGCCTCCATGACGGCCAGCACCCGGCGGGACTGCTCCCCGGTCACCGTCATCGGCATCCCCCAGCGCAGGTGGTCGGCCAGCTCACGGTGGAATGCGTAGGGCTCGGCGGCCGGGGTCGCCAGGTGGGTGATGCTGCCGTCGCCGGCGTGCAGCTCCATCCTCGGCGGGGAGTCCGCCGGCGCAAGCACGTCCTCGACGAGGGTGCCGATGTCATTCCGGGACACCACACGCTCGGTGCGCCACTGCCCGACGACAGCACCCCTGGTGCCCAGGACGTACCAGCGCGGCTTGAGTGCTGCGGCGAGGTCCGAGTGGATGAACTGCGCCTCCGTCCCGTCGGCGAACCGGATCCCGACCCGGGAGTGGTCGGCGTTCGTCACGTCGAACCAGCGCAGCTTGTGGGCCGAGGCGGTGACGTGCTCGACGGGCGCGTCGACCAGGTCCAGGATCTGGTCGATGACGTGCGAGCCCCAGTCGTAGAACGCCCCGCCGGACACGCCCTCGTCGGAGTGCCACAGGTTGCACGGGTGGCCGTAGCCACCGACGAACGCCTCCAGGAGGAAGACCTGGCCGAGCCCGCCGGACCGCACGGCTCGGCGCAGCGCGAGGTGATCGGGGTCGAAGCGGCGGTTCTGGTACACCACGGCGAGGCGATCGGCCGCCCGTGCCGCCGCCAGCACGGCGTCGGCCTCCTCCGTGCGGATCGCGAAGGGCTTCTCGACCACGAGGTGCTTGCCCGCAGCGATGGCCCGCATCGCCCAGTCGGCATGGGTGCTCGGCGGGGTGGACACCACCACCAGGTCCACGTCGGCCCGCTCGAGCAGCTCCTCGGCGGAGGTCGTCGTCGCGATGCCCGGCGCCGCCTGGCTGGCCAGGTCCAGCCGCTCCTGCGAGGTGTCGCACACGGCGACGAGCGAGAGCCCGTCGACGGCGCGGACGGCACGGCTGTGCTCGTGCCCGATCGCGCCGTAGCCCAGGAGGCCGACCCGCACCGGATCCGCGACCGGGACGCCGCCGACCACCCGGACCAGTTGGAGCAGCGCCCGCTGGAACGCCCGGTCCCGCACGGCGCCCGGCGTCCCGCCGATCGTCCACGTCGCCGTGCCGGACGCCGGGCGCCAGGTCATCAGCGGGTGCACCGCCAGGCCCACGTTGGCAGTGCGCAGCACCTCCACGTCCGGCTCCACGGCGGTGACCTGCACGACCCGATCGGTCACGTGCTCGTGGGCGTCGCGATGGGCGTGGTCGCCGTGCTGGTGCGGCGCTCCCGGCACGCCAGCCGCACCCGACCCGGCCAGTCGGATCCGGACGTCGTGCACCGGGGTCGCTGTGTCGGGCCGGACACCTGCGGCCATTGCCAGCGGACCTCCGGCCTGGGCCGCCAGGGACGGGCCGGCCAGCACCGTGCGGACGCCCGGCGCGGCCAGCGTCCCGGCAAGGTCCGCCGGCAGTGGGCGATCGGCCCACACGAGGACGACGTCCGCCGCGCTCACGTCCGCCGCGGAACCCACCTCACCTGCATCGGCCAGGCCCGCGGAGGCCAGCCGGTCGCGCAGCTCGGCGACGGCGTCGGACAGCGGACCGGGATCGAGCTCGATGACCCACGCGAGGCTCAGCACGCGCCCGACCGTACCCGACGTTGCGGGTCCCAGCACCATGCCGCCGGCCAGCCCCCGCCCAACGCCGGGCTCACGACTCAGCCCCGGGCGCGGGGATGCGCCAGCGCGTACACCTCGCGCAGGTGCTCGACGGTGACCTTCGTGTAGACCTGCGTGGTGGTCACCGAGGCATGCCCGAGCAGCTCCTGCACCACCCGGACATCGGCACCGCCATCGAGCAGGTGCGTGGCGAACGAGTGGCGCAGGGTGTGCGGCGACACCTCGGCGGCGACCCCGGCGCGCTCGGCGGCGGTGCGCAGGATCGTCCACGCGCTCTGCCGGGACAGCCGCCCGCCGCGGGCGTTGAGGAATACCCCCGGCTGCGAGCCGACCAGCAGCCCGGGCCGCACGCGCACCAGGTAGGACTCGAGGGCCGCACGCGCGTGCCGCCCCACCGGGACGAGGCGCTGCTTGCCGCCCTTGCCCCGAAGGAGCGCGACGCCGGAGTCCAGGTCCAGGTCGTCGACGTCGAGCCCGACGGCCTCGCTGATCCGCGCCCCGGTCCCGTACAGGAACTCCAGCAGCGCGCGGTCCCGGATTCCCAGCGGCTCGGCGGCCGCCCCGCCGGTGGCGTTCAGGATCGACGTCACCTCGTCCACGGTCAGGGCCTTCGGCAGTCGCTTCGCCGCAGCCGGCGGCCGGACCTCCCGGCCCGGGTCCGACGCGGCCATCCCCTCGCGCACCGCGAACCTGTGGAACCCGCGGACCGCGACCAACGTGCGCGCCGCACTCGCCGCCGACAGCGGCGGGTGCCCGGCGCTGCCCTGGCGCAGCCAGGCCAGGAAGTCGCCGAGGTCGGCCTCATCCACCTGGGTCACCTCGCTGATCCCGCGTGCGTCGCAGAACTCGAGGTAGCGGCGCAGGTCACGCCCGTAGGCGGCCAGGGAGTTGACCGCCAGCCCGCGCTCGACCGCGAGGTGGTCGCGGTAGGCCTGGGCCGCGCGGGCCAGCGGGGTGGGTGCGGACTCGGCCACCTACGCGAGCACCGACTCCAGGGGGGCGTGCTCGAGGCCGAACTCCTCGGCCACGGCACCGTAGACGACGCGCCCGTCATGCACGTTGAGCCCCAGGGCCAACGGATGGTCGTCGATGCACGCCTGCCGCCAGCCCTTGTTCGCCAGTGCCACCGCGTAGGGCAGGGTCACGTTCGTCAGGGCGTACGTGGAGGTGTGCGGCACCGCGCCGGGCATGTTCGCAACGCAGTAGAAGATCGAGTCGTGAACGCGGTAGGTCGGCTCGGCGTGGGTCGTCGGACGCGAGTCCTCGAAGCAGCCGCCCTGGTCGATCGCGATGTCGACCAGCACCGAGCCCGGCTTCATCCGGGACACCAACTCGTTGCTGATGAGCTTGGGCGCCCTGGCGCCGGGCACCAGCACCGCGCCGATGACGAGGTCGGCGTCGAGCACGGCCCGCTCGATCTCGTACTGGTTGGACGCGATGGTCTGCATGTGCCCCTGGTAGATGGCGTCCGCGTGGCGCAGCCGGGCGATGTTGAGGTCCAGCAGCAGGACCTCGGCCTGCATGCCCAGGGCGATCGCCGCGGCGTTCATGCCTGCCACCCCCGCGCCGAGGACGACCACCTTGGCCGCGTACACGCCGGACACGCCCCCCATCAGGGTGCCGCGCCCGCCGTACGCGCGCATGAGCGCGTGCGAACCCACCTGCGGGGCGAGCCGACCGGCCACCTCGGACATCGGCGCCAGCAACGGCAGGGAGCGGTCGGCCAGCTCGACGGTCTCGTAGGCGATCGCCGTGATGCCGGAGTCGATCAGGGCGTCGGTGCACTCCCGCGAGGCCGCCAGGTGCAGGTACGTGAACAGGGTCTGCCCGTCACGCATCCGGTGGTACTCCTCGGCGATGGGCTCCTTGACCTTCAGGATCAGGTCGCCGGTCGCCCAGATCTCGTCGGCCGTCGCAAGGATCGTCGCGCCGGCGGCCGCGTACTCCTCGTCCGTGATCGAGGAGCCCAGGCCGGCGTCGCGCTGGACGAAGACCTCGTGACCGTTCAGGCGCAGCTCGTTGACCCCGGCCGGGGTGATCGCCACCCGGAACTCGTTGTTCTTGACCTCGCTGGGGATGCCGACCCTCATCTGCGCCCGTCCTCTCACGCTCGTGCGTACGGTGGCACACACCACCCGGTGGATGCCCGCATCCGATGCTCCTATCGGGCCCGTCGGGTCGACGGATTCCCTAGGTCGAACGGACCGCCAGTGCCAGAATCGCAGCAACCGCCGTCGCATTCGTGATGGATCCGTCGAGACAGCGCTCGACAGCTTCGGAAATCGTAACCCAGCGCTGGGGCAGTTCGCGCTCCTCCGCCTCCCCCGTGTGGGGCCTGGCCGCAGCATCCACGGTCAGCCCGGTCGCCCGGTAGATGGCGATGCGCTCGCTGGTCCCGCCAGGGCTCAGTGCCAGCTCCAGCATGGGCTCGATCTGGCGCGCGAGCACCCCGGCCTCCTCGAGCAGCTCCCGGCGGGCGCACTCCAGGGGGTCCTCCCCCGCCTGGTCGAGCAGGCCGGCCGGGATCTCCCACAGGAAGGCGGCCACCGGGTGGCGGTACTGGCGGATCAGCAGCAGCCGACCCGCGTCGTCGACCGCCGCCACCGCGACCGCCCCAGGGTGCCGGAGCACGTCGCGCACCACGACGTGCCCGTCGATGTCCACGGTCTCCGACCACACCGACCACTTCGCTCCGGTGAACCGCAGCTCCTCGGCCAGGACCGGGAACCGGTGCGGCTCGTCGACGAGGTCGGGTCCGCTCACGCCCCCGCCTGCCGGTCCAGCGCCGCGCGGACCAGGCCCACGAACAGCGGGTGGCCGCGGGTCGGCCGGGAACGGAACTCCGGGTGGGCCTGGGTCCCGACGTAGTAGGGGTGGACGTCACGGGGCAGCTCGACGAACTCGACGAGGTGGCCGTCCGGGGACGTGCCGGAGAACACCAGCCCGGCCTCGGAGAGGGCGTCGCGGTAGGCGTTGTTCACCTCGTAGCGGTGCCGGTGCCGCTCGGCGACCGTGGTCGTGCCGTACGCCTCAGCGACCACGGACCCCTCCAGCAGCGCGGCCGGGTACAGGCCCAGGCGCATCGTGCCGCCCATGTCCCGCTCGCCGCTGACGACGTCGACCTGATCGGCCATGGTGGCCACGACCGGGTCCGGAGTGGACTCGTCGAACTCCGCGAGTTCGCCTTGGCCAGCCCGGCGAGGTTGCGGGCGGCCTCGATCACCATGCACTGCAGGCCCAGGCAGAGCCCGAGCGCAGGGGTGCCGGACTCGCGTGCCCAGGTCAGCGCCCCGAGCTTGCCCTCGATGCCGCGGACCCCGAAGCCGCCCGGCACGCAGATGGCGTCCACGCCACCGAGCGCCTCCTCGGCCCCCTCCGGGGTGGCGCAGTCGTCCGAGGCCACCCAGCGCAGGGTGACCCGTGCAGTCGTTGGAGAAGCCGCCGGCCCGCAGCGCCTCGGTCACCGACAGGTAGGCGTCGGGCAGGTCCACGTACTTGCCGACCAGCGCGACCGTCACCTCGTGCGCCGGTGTGTGCACGCGGCGCAGCAGCTCGCCCCACGCGGTCCAGTCGACGTCGCGGAACGGCAGGCCCAGCCGGCGCACCACGTAGGCGTCGAGCCCCTCGCCGTGCAGGACCTTGGGGATGTCGTAGATCGACGGGGCGTCCACGGCCGCGACGACGGCCTCGTCGTCGACGTCGCACATGAGCGACACCTTGCGCTTGATGCTGTCGGGGACGTCACGGTCGGCGCGCAGGACGATCGCGTCGGGCTGCAGGCCGATCGAGCGCAGCGCGGCCACGGAGTGCTGGGTCGGCTTGGTCTTCAGCTCCCCGGACGGCCCGATGTACGGCAGCAGCGACACGTGCAGCACGAAGGTGTTGTCGCGGCCGACCTCGTGGCGGATCTGGCGGACCGACTCGAGGAACGGCAGGCTCTCGATGTCGCCGACGGTCCCGCCCACCTCGGTGATGACGACATCGACGTCGGCGCGGCCATCTCGAGGATCCGGCGCTTGATCTCGTTGGTGATGTGCGGGATGACCTGGACGGTGTCGCCGAGGTACTCGCCGCGACGCTCCTTGGCGATGACCGTCGAGTACACCTGCCCGGTCGTCACGTTGGCCGAGCCGTGCAGGTCGGTGTCCAGGAACCGCTCGTAGTGCCCGACGTCGAGGTCGGTCTCGGCCCCGTCGTCGGTCACGAAGACCTCGCCGTGCTGGAACGGGTTCATCGTCCCGGGGTCGACGTTGAGGTAGGGATCCAGCTTCTGCATGGTCACCCGCAGGCCGCGGGCCTTCAGCAGGCTGCCCAGGGACGAGGCCGTCAGGCCCTTGCCCAGGGAGGAGGCGACGCCTCCGGTAACGAACACATGCTTGGTCGTCGCGGCGCACCCATGGGCCACCAGACTATCGCGCCGACGCGGGTGCTCCGGCCGATGCGGGCCGCGACGCGCGGCATGTGTCGCGGTGGTGCTCGACCAGCCGCGCCGACCACGGGCGCCGGCCCCCGGCGCAGGCCCCCGGCGCAGGCCCCCGGCGCAGCTCAGCCCCGGTCGCCGCGCCGGTCGCCGGTCAGCGCTCCCGAGCCAGGTCGAGCAGCTCGCTGGGCGTGCGCCCCGGCCGCCTCCGAGTCGGCCAGGCCGGCGAGCATCCGGGACAGCTCGCGCACGCGGTCCTCACCGTCCACCGCGACGACCGACGACTCGGTGACCGCCCCGTCGGAGTCCTTGGTGACCACCAGGTGGCGGTCGGCGAAGGCCGCGACCTGTGCCAGGTGGGTCACGACGATCACCTGGGTGCGCGTGCTCAGCTCCTGCAGCCGCCGACCGACCTCGATCGCCGCGGCCCCGCCGACGCCGGCGTCGACCTCGTCGAAGACCATCGTCGGCACCGGGTCCGCCCCGGCGAGCACGACCTGGACGGCCAGCATCACCCGCGACAGCTCGCCGCCGGAGGCCGCCTGGGCGATCGGGCGCAGCGGCGCCCCGGGGTTGGCCGACAGCATCAGCGCCACGTCATCGACGCCGGTGGCGCGGAAGGCGACAGGGCCCGCGGCCCGCTCACCGAGCTCGCCGGGCAGCGTCCAGCCCCGCAGGGTCCGGCGTGGTGCCCAGCGCGAACGCGACCTGCGCCCGTGGCATCGCGAGGGCCTGCAGCTCGGTGGAGACCTGCGACGCGAAGCGATCGGCAGCGGCGCGCCGCTGCGCGCTGAGCTCGGCGCACATCTCGCCCAGGAGCCCCCGGCGCCGCGCGACCTCGTCGGCCAGCTGCTCGATCCGCTCGTCGGCGCCAGCCAGCCCAGCCACCCGGGAGGCGGCGTCAGCCGCCCAGGCCAGCACCTCGGCGATGCCCTGCCCGTACTTGCGGGTCAGCCGGGACAGCTCGGCCTGCCGGTCCTGCACGGCGGCCAGGCGTCGGGGGTCGGCGTCGATGTCCTCGGCGTACCGGGTCAGGTCGGCGGCCACCTCGCCGAGCTGGGCCATGATCGAGCGAAGCGCCGCCGTGGGCTCGGCCAGGGCCGGGTCGTGCTCGCTGGCCGCCTCAAGGGCCCGCCTTGCCGCAGAGAGCAGGCCCATGGCGTCGACGGCGCCCTCCGTGTCAGCCTCGGACGTGATCGCCTCACGGGCCGTCCGGGCCGCCCCCATCAGGGCATCGGCGTTCGCGAGCCGCTCGGCCTCCGCGGCCAGGGCCACGTCCTCGTCGGGCTGGGGATCGACGGACCCGATCTCCCCGAGCGAGAACTCGAGCAGGTCGAGCTCCCGCGCGCGTTCCATGGCGCTGGTGCGCAACTCCGCGAGCTCGCGCTCGAGGGCGCGCAGCCCGTCGTGCGCCTCAGCGACCCGGGCAGCCAGCTGAAGCGTCGGCCCGCCGGCGAAGGCATCGAGAAGGGCGAGCGCGCGACGGCCGATCCGGGTCTGGTCGTGCTGGCCGTGGATCACCAGCAGCTGGCCAACGACGTCGGCGAGCACGGCCGTGGGGACCCCACGGCCGCCGAGCACGCTGCGACCGCGGGTCGCGACGATGCGCGCCGCGGTCAGTCCGTCGTCGTCGACGATGCCCCCGGCATCGACCACGACCTCGGCCAGCGGCCCCTTCGGGGGTGTCGAACCAACCCTCGACGGCGGCCTGCTCGCAGCCGGCGCGCACCAGGCCCGGATCGGCTCGGCCCCCGGTCAGCAGGCCCAGGCCGGTGACCACCATCGTCTTGCCGGCACCGGTCTCGCCGGTCACCGCCGTGAAGCCCGGGGCGAAGCGGCAGGTCGCGTCCGCGATCACCCCCAGCCCGGAGATCCGCAGCTCATGGATCACCGGCGCGCCCTCGCCGCACCCCGGTAGCCCTCGACGGGCAGTGCGAACTTGGCCACCAGCCGGTCGGTGAACGGCGCGTCGCGCAGGCGGGCGAACGAGACCGGCTCGGGATGGCGGCAGACCTCGATGCGCGCGCTGTGCGGCAGCGTGAACGAGCGCCGGCCGTCGGCCCACAGGACGCCCTGCTTGTCCGGGGCCTGGCTCTCGATCGCGATGAGGCTCGTGGGTGCTGTCACCAGGGGCCGGGCGAACAGGGCGTGGGCGCTGAGCGGCACGAGCAGCAGCGCCTCGACCTCCGGCCACACGACCGGGCCGCCGGCGGAGAACGAGTAGGCAGTCGAGCCGGTCGGCGTGGCGCACACCACGCCGTCGCACAGCCAACGGGACAGCGGTCGGCCGTCCACCTCGACCAGCAGGTCGAGCATCCGGTCCTCGGGCGCCTTCTCGATGGACACCTCGTTGAGGGCCCAGGTGCGGATCATCTCGGCGCCGCCGACGAGGATCCTGGCCTCGATGGTCATCCGCTGCTCGACCCGGTAGTTCCGGGCGACGACGGCGTCGACCACCTCCTCGAGGTCCTCCCGTTCGAGTTCCGCGAGGAAGCCGACGTGGCCGAGGTTCACCCCGAGGACCGGCACGCCCGTGCCCCTGGCCCGCTCGGCGCCACGCAGCAGCGTCCCGTCTCCGCCGAGCACGACCACGAGCTCGCACCCGTGGGCGGCGGCACCCGCGGGGTCGATCGTGACGGGGCGGACCTCGGGGATCTCGAGCGTCGCCCACTCGTCGGCCGGTGCTGCCACGGCCAGGCCCCGCTCGAGCAGGGACCGGGCAGTCGCGCGGGCCGCGGCCACGGCCTCGGGACGCCGGGTGTTCGTGACGAGGAGGATGATCCGCTCGCTCTGGCTCACCAGGGCACCTCCTCGGACGTTGGCCGCATCAGGTGGGTCCCTGTTCGACGGCGCGGCGGACCTCGGCCGGGTCGGGGACCCCGGCATCGGCCCTCAGATGGAGAAAGTACTCGACATTGCCGCTGGGTCCCGGCAACGGGCTGGCGACCACCCCGGCCGTCCCCAGGCCGAGATCCCACGCGGACCTCGCCACGTCGAGGACGGCCGCCATCCGCAGCTCCGGGTCGCGCACCACTCCCCCGCTGCCCTCCCCGGCCAGCGCCTCGCGGCCGACCTCGAACTGGGGCTTGACCATCAGCACCAGGTCCGCCCCGGGGGCGACGAGGTCCGCCAGCGCGGGCAGGACCAGCCGCAGCGAGATGAACGACAGGTCCGCGACCACGAGGCCCGGTCGGTAGGGCAGGTCGGCGGCGCGCAGGGCGCGCACGTTCGTGCGGTCCAGCACGGTGACACGGTCGTCACTGCGCAGGGCCCAGGCCAGCTGCCCGTAGCCGACGTCGACGCAGACCACGTGGGCGGCCCCGCCACGGAGGAGCACGTCGGTGAAGCCGCCGGTCGACGCGCCCGCGTCGAGGCATCGGCGACCCCGGACCATCGTGCCGTCGGGGTCGAATGCTGCCAGGGCGCCGACCAGCTTGTGGGCCCCCCGCGAGACGTAGTCGGGCCCGGAGTCCGCCTCCTGCACGAGCAGCGCGGCGGATTCGTCCACTTGGGTGGCCGGCTTCGACGCCCGGCCCCCTCCCACCAGGACACGCCCCTCGGCCACGAGCTGCTGGGCGTGCTCGCGGGAGCGGGCCAGGCCGCGCCGGACCAGCTCGGCGTCCAGCCGGCGCCGGGCCACGGGCTACTGGGCCTGGCTGTCGGGGTCGGCGAGGACGGCCGCGAGGCGTCGGTGGATGTCGCCGAAGACCTCGACCTGCTCGGCGAGCGGGAGCTGGTCGACCTCGGCGAGCCGGGACAGGGCATCCTGGACCCGGGGATCGGCCGGAACCCCCGCAGCCGGACCCCCGCGGCCGGGACCCCCGCGGCCGGAGCCCCCGCGGCCGGAGCCCCCGCGGCCGGAGCAGCCGCGGCCGGAGCAGCCTGGGCGGCGCCGGGCGGAACCGGCGACAGCGCGCCCGGCGACGCACCCGCGTCGCTCGCCGCCGCATCCGGCGCCGGGACCACGGCCACCAACTCAGGACCGATCGGGTCGCTCATCGCTCGCGCCGCACCTCGCTGAGCCGCCGCTCGAGCCTGTGCAGCTGCTGGCGCACGGCGTGCACCTCGGACTTCTTGGCCAGGCCGAGCCGGCTGGCCAGGGCATCGAGATCGGTGGTCCGCATTCCGGCGAACATGTCCCGGCCCCAGCCGAGCAGGACCCGGGGGTCGGCGACCAGCGACACGCGTGGCTCCGGGAGGTCGACGAGGGCGGACAGCCGGCTGACGCCCGCCCGGCCGACGCCGGCCACCTCCGCGGTCGCGCCCTGGGCGCTGCCCATGCCGATGGCCAGGTAGTCCCTCACGATGTCGATCACGCTGCGCCCCTTCCCACGAGTGGCAGGGTACCGCCCGGGCACTCCCGCTCGACGGGGGACTCGTCCGGGCGGCTCGCCCAGCTGCTGCCGGGCACGACTCGGAGGCCACCGGCCCGCGTGGAACGGGCCCGCGTGGAACAGGCCCGCGTGACGGCCCGCACGGGGCAGGTGGAACAGGCCCGCGTGGAACAGGCGCAGGTGGAACAGGCCCGCGTGGGACGGGGCAGGTGGTCGGCGCGGGCAGTCCGGCGCGGGCAGTCCGGCCGATCAGCGAACTGCCTCGACCACGGCCTCGTCCAGCACCGGGGTTCCGGCGTCCGCGGCGGCCCAGCCGACGGCGATCACCGCCCGCATGACATCGAGCTGGTCCTCAGTGGCGGGGCCGTCGCTGTTGCGCCCCGGCTGGCCCACCGAACCGGGAACCCACCACGGCCCGACCCCCGCCGGCCCGCCCCCCCCCCCCCCCGCCCGACCCCCGCCGACCCGACCCCCGCCGGCCCGACCACGACCCGCACCGCCGCCGCTCGGCAGCGCGCCGCGATCCACCCCGGTCCCGAGCGGACGACCACCTCAGGGGCGGGCAGCAGGAGCGCGCGCAGGTCGGCGCCGAGGTAGGTGGGTCGCTGGGCAGGCGGGGCCTGCACCACGTCCTGCCAGTCGGTCACACCCGTGAGCACCACGAGCGACGGCAGACCGGCCCTGGCTCGCACCCTCGATGTCGGTGTCCAGGCGGTCCCCGACGACCAGGGGCCGCCGAGCGCCGGTCCTCAGGACCGACTCCTGCATCAGGGGAGGCTCGGGCTTGCCCGCGACCAGGGGCTCGACCCCGGTGGCGTGGCGCAGTGCGGCGACCAGGGATCCGTTGCCCAGGACGCGGCCGCGTGGGCTCGGGATCGTGCTGTCGAGGTTCGTCGCCACCCAGGGGTGCCCCCGTTCGATGACCAAGGACGCCTCCGCGAGGTCGCGCCACCCGACGTCGGGCCCGTACCCCTGCATCACGGCGACGGGGTCGGCGTCGGCCGAGGCCACGGGGACCAGGCCCCGCTCGCCCAGTGCCCACGCCACCCCGGGACCGCCGACCGCCAGGACATGGGCCCCGGCCGGGACGAGCTCGGCCAGGAGCCGCGCGCCGGCTTGGGCGGACGTGACGACATCCTCGGCCGAGGCGCGGACCCCGATCTGCACCAGGTGCTCGGCGACCACCTGCGGCGATCGGGCCGCATTGTTCGTGACGAAGGCCGGGCGCATCCCGAACCTGGCGAGCCCCTCCTCGAGCGCCTGTGCGGCGTGCGGCACAGCAGCAGGACCCACGTAGACAACGCCGTCTAGGTCGAGCAGGGCGACGTCGTACTGCGCGGCCAGGGCACGATCGCAGGATCCGAGGCGGGGTGCATCCTCCGGGCCACGCCCCTGCGTGCTGCCGGAAGCGGACGCGCGCGCCACGGCCGGCTCATCCACCGGCAGCGTCCGGTTCTGCCTCCCGGTCCTCCCCATCGGCATCCTCGACCTCGTCGAAGGTGATCCCGTCCAAGTCGTCGACGCGCTCTGACGCGTCGGTCAGGCCGTCGGGATCCGCCTCTGCGGCCCGGACGAACCACTCGCGCGCCTCCGCCCCACGCCCAACCTCGGCCAGCGCATCGGCGTACGCGTACCGCAGCCGTGCCAGCCACTGCCCGCCGGACTTCGACTTCAGCGCCGGGACCTGGAGCGTGAGCACGGCGGCCTCCGGCTGGCCCAGGTCGCGTCGCGCCCCGGCAGCCACGATGAGCATCTCGACCTTGCCATCACGGTCGAGGGTGCCGGCCTCCGGCGAGGCCGCCAGCGCCAGGGCCCGCTCGGGTCGGCCCAGGCCGCGTTCGCAGTCGGCGATCATCGGCAGGTACTCGGAGGATCCCGAGATCCGGGCGGCGGCCTTGAGCTCGGTCAGCGCAGATCCGAAGTCCTCGGCCGCGTACGCCGCGACGCCTGCCGCCTCACGCACGACCGCAACCCGGCCGGCCCGCCGGGCGGCCGCCCGGGCATGAGCCAGCGCCTCCTGCGGATCGTCGGCGAGTACGAGCGCAGCAGCCGCGAGGTGCCGGGCCACCAGTTCGGCCAGGCCCTCGGGCAACGTCCTGAGCGAGTTCAGGGTGACCCGGTCGAGGTCGCTGGCCTGAACCTCATCGGGGATGTGCGGATCCTGAGGCCTCGGCCCGCGATCCGCCCGGGTCGAGCGCGGCTTGTCGTCCCGGGGAACCCGAGGGCTGCCCGCGCGTGACCCGCCCCCGGTCTGGCCCGACCTGGACCCGCCCGGTGCGGAGCGCCGCTGCGAGTCGGGACGAGAGGACCTGCCCCCCGACCCACCCGAACCCGAGGGACGACCCGACCCGGACACCCGACCCGGACCCCGACCCGCCCGATCCCGACGGACGACCCGACCCGGACCCCGACCCGCCCGATCCCGACGGACGACCCGACCCGGCCCCCGACCCGCCCGATCCCGAGGGACGACCCGACCCGGACCCCGACGGACGACCGCGACCGGAACCGGGGGCACCACTGCCCCGACGGTCACCTGAGGAGGAGTTCGAACGCCCGGACCCTCCGCGGGACTGACCGCCGGACCCTCCGCGGGACTGACCGCCGGACCCTCCGCCCCCGGACTGACCAGGCCGGCCGCCACCGCTGGAGCCCGAGCGTCCCTTGCCGGCTCCGGAGCTCTGTTCCACCATCACTGTCCCTCTCGACCGGCCAAGCCTAGTGGCGCACCGGTTGCTCGACTTCATGAACTGCGCATGGCCACCCGGGAGGTACGCCGTTGACCCTGCAACGTGGGTCCCCCAACCCGGTCCGCCAACCCCGGGCGCCGGAACCGCAGCACCCCGGGCACCAGCCCCCCTCCATCACCGGGTCGTCATGATGCCCCTCCTGAAAAGCAAAAAGGGCCACCCAGGAGGGTGGCCCTTTTTGAAAGAATGTCCGGCG
>CAVOXP010000006.1:0-71681 GCA_963700455.1 uncultured Actinomycetes bacterium | reverse complement strand
CGAGGTCGACGGCACCGAGGTCACCGTGCACCCGTGTGTGTCGGCACTGGCGGTTCGGGAGGCGCTCGTCGGGGTTCCCGAGGGCGGGTTCGCGATCGTGTTGACCGACCGGCCGGTCGACGACCTCGGCGATTCGCTGGTGGCCAGGTTCCGTCGGCAGCGCATCGAACCGCTCGACTCGTGGACCACGGTGCCGGGCATGTTCGCCGGCAGGCACCTGGACGCCGGGCTGCGCAACTCGATGCCGTGGCTGCCGGAGCTGCTGTTCGACTGGATGCCCACGGCCGGCTACCCCCCGAGCGCCACCGAGGTGGTCACCCGTGACCATGTCCTGGGCGCGTTGACCGAGGTAGTCCTCGGGGTCCCCGCCGATGACGTGGGGCTCGGCAGCCTCCTGGAGCGGATGGGAGACCTGGAAGTCCGCGAGTCCTGGCTGGCCTGTCCGGGGAGGCCCGCGAGTCGATCGGTGCGTGGGTCGGGGAACGCGCCGGCTCGGCAGCCGCCTCGGTGCTCGACCTGGCCGCCTCGGGAGACGACTGCGCACGTGCACGTGCTGGCCCTCGGGCTGATGCTCGACGTGCTCTACGGCGAGGCCGCGGCTGCGCCGGACGTGGTGGAGGCCCGCCGCGGCTGGGAGACCGGCTACCGGCTGCCGCGGATCAGTGCGCCGGCGGCCGGCCAGATCGGGGCAGCTGCGCGGGGCCGGATGCGTCTTCTGGCCGACACCGACCCGGGAGCTCGTCACGGCGTGTGGCGCGACACCCTGGAGGCGTCCGCCATCGCCGGCTTCCCGACGGGGATCGAGCACTCGCCGAGCCACCCTGATGGCTACCGGGCCCGGCTCGCCGACGTTGCCCGAGCCCTGACCGACGCGCTGCCTGCTGATCCTGCGGCGACGCTCGACGCCGGCGGCGGTCGCGAAGCTCTCCCGCGGCCGGCCTGCGGCTGCACGCCCACGACCTCGCCTGGTCGGACCACTGGGGGGACACCGAGCGGGTCGACATGGCGGTGCGCCTGGTGCGCTGGCTGACCAGTGACCGTGCCGCCGCGCCGGTGGACCTGGCCGGCGCGCTGACTCGGCAGGTCGCGGTCGACGGGTGGGTGGACCGGGCCGTGGCCGACGTGTGGTCGGGCAGCACCCACGCCGAGGTCGCCACCGCGTACAGCGACCTGTGCCAGGTGGTCCTGACCGCCCGGCGTGAGCACGACCGGCAGTTCGCCGACCTGCTGGCTGATGTGACGTCCCGCGGCGTGCTGCCCGCCGGCCTGATGCCGGTGGAGCGGGTCCTGGTCGAGGTGATCGAGCCGCTGACTGCGGTCGCGCCGGTGCTCCTGGTCGTGATCGACGGATGAGCGCGGCCGATGACGGGCCGCGGTGGGTGACGGGATCAGCCGGCTGTCGTGGGTCGAGCACGTGCCGACACGGGGGTCCGGCGGCCAGTCCCGGGCCGCAGTGCTGGCCGCGCTGCCCACGATGACGCGGTACTCGCGCACGTCCCTGCTCTGCGGGACGCTGCGGGAGGGAACGCAGGTCGACGAGAAGCGTGACTTCGCCACGGTGACCGGTGGGAAGCTGTTCCACAAGGACGACCTGCGCGCCCCCGCCGGGGCGGCGGTCAACCCCGAGGTCGGTGCTGCCATCGGGTCGTCGGCGAAGGTTGTGGGCGTGGTGCTCAACACCGTGGATGACACCCTGGCCAAGCATGACCCGGACGGCACCCGGTGGTCGGTCGACACGATCCAGCACCTGGCTCCGCTGCTCGAGGTCGCGAGCCAGCACGGTCGTACGGTGGTGATCACTTCCGACCATGGCCACGTCGTGGAGCGCGGGGGCCGGTCCGAACCTCGCCAGTTGGCCGATACCCGGTGGCGCCCTGCCGCAACGGGGCCGGCCGGTCCGGATGAGGTCCAGCTGACCGGGGCGCGCGTGCTGGCTGGCGGCGGGTCGATCGTGGCCCCGTGGGTCGAGGACCTGCGGTACGGGAACAAGGCGGCCGGCTACCACGGTGGGGCATCGGCTGCCGAGGTGACGATCCCGATGCTGGTGTTCGCCGGCAACGGCGTGGACCTCGCTTCCGCTGGGTGGCAGCCGGCCGGCGAGCAGGCGCCATCCTGGTGGGAGGGCGCTGCAGGTCCGGTCCGGGTGAAGGTCCCGGCTCAGCCGCCAACTCGGACTCGGCGCCGAGTGCGCGCCGTGCCAGCGCCGGACGGCGACGCGCTGTTCGACGTCAAGCCGCAGGAGGATCTCAAGACGATCCAGGACCCCTACCGCGTCTCGCCCTCGGGCTCCGACGCCGGGAGCCTGCTCGATTCCGGCTACAGCTCAGCGATCGACGTCTGCCTGGGGTCGCCGGTCTACCAGCGGACCCGGGCCGCGGCCGGACGGGCCGCCCTGCCCGACACCACGGTCCGTCAGGTGCTCCTGCTGCTCTTGGCAGGTGGTGGTCGTGCCTCCAGCGATCAGGTCGCCCGGGCAGTCGGGATTCCGGCGGGTCGGCTGCAGATGGCACTGGCGGGCCTGCGTCGGCTGCTGAACGTCGAGGGGTACCAGGTGGTGTCCATGGACGCAGACGGACGCACAGTGGTCCTTGACGAGGCCCTGTGGCGAACCCAGTTCGGGGTGCCGGCACCATGACCGACTTCGAAGCAGGGTTCGTCATCGTCCCGTTCGCCAAGACCTATGACCGCAAGGAATTCTCATGCGGGGAGGGCGACCTGGACGACTGGTTGCAGAGGTACGCCTCCCAGTCGGAGAAGAGCGGCAACACCCGCACGTTCTTCGCAGTCGATGAGGCCAGGATCGTGGGGTACTACTCCCAGCGGACGTACCAGATTGACGCAGACGATGTGGCCAAGACTCTGGGCATTGGTCACCGGGCCTACCCGATGCCGGCCATCCTGATCGCCAGGCTCGCCGTCGACTCCAGATCGCAGGGGCGTGGGGTCGGGTCACGGTTGCTGCTCGAGGTCCTGCATCGCCTCGCCGTGCTGTCCTTGGAGATCGGCTTCGAGGTTGTCGTCGTCCACGCGCTCAGCCACGATGCGTCGGTCTTCTACCGTCGTGCAGGCTTCGTCGCGGCGCAGGATCAGCCACTGTGCCTCTACATGCCGGTCCGCGACCTGCGTCGAACCTTCGGGATCAGTTGACACGTACATACCAGGTGCGTACAGTTGTCGCAGGAGGAGCGACCATGACCGCGAACGACCCTGCCACCAAGGACGCGCGCCTCAACATGCGCCTGACTGCGGAGGCCCTGGAGACCATCAAGCAAGCAGCAGGTATCCAGCAGCAGGACCTGACCTCATTCGTGCTCGGGGCGGCTCTTGACCGCGCCCGATCGGTTCTGGCTGAAGAGCGGATACTGCGCTTGAGCCCGCACGACATCACTCAGCTGGAGGCGATGCTCGACCGCGAGCCGCAGGTGATTCCACAACTGGCAGCCATGCTCAACCGCTATGGCAACCCGGCACAGGCACCCACGACGGAGAGAACGTCGGCCTGACCGGCGCCTGTCCCGATGAGTGAACCTGCCCGTGCAGTCAGCGAACGGCGCCGCGGGAAGTCATCGACGCGCTGCGGCGCGGCACGGTGCCTGCCAACGGGCTGGACCTGCTGGCGGTCGGGTTGGACCGCTTCGAGGCGGCCGTCACCGACGACCTGGCGGCCGTGGCGGCAGGCGGCGCGGTGTTCAAGGCCGTGCGCGGCGAGTACGGCTCCGGCAAGACGTTCTTCGCCCGCTGGCTGGTCGAGCGGGCCCGCCGACGCGGGGTTCGCCACCGCCGAGGTGCAGATCTCCGAGACCGAGACGCCGCTGCACCGGCTGGAGACGGTCTACCGGCGGGTGATCGAGAACGCTCGACCACCGCGCGAGTTCCCGCCGTCGGCGCTGCGCGACGTCATCGACGGCTGGTTCTTCACCCTGGAGCAGGACGTGCTCGCCGCCGGGGCGTCGACCCGACCGACGAGCCGACCCTGAGCGGCGAGGTCGACGCGACCTGCTGGAGCAGCGGCTGGCCGCGGTCGCCGCGCACCGCCCCGGCCTTCGCCGCCGCGCTGCGCGGCTACCGCGCAGGCCGTCGCTGGCCGGCGACGCGGCGCAGGCCGAGGGGCTGCTGGCCTGGCTCGGCGGCCAGCCGCACGTGGCGGCCGTCGGTCAAGCGCGCCGCCGGCGTCAAGGGCGACCTCGACCACTTCGGCGCGCTGGGCTTCCTGCAGGGCCTGCTCACCGTGCTGCGCGACTCCGGCTACGCCGGGCTGGTGCTGGTGCTCGACGAGGTGGAGACCCTGCAGCGGGTGCGCGGCGACGTCCGCGACAAGGCGCTCAACGCGCTGCGCCAGCTCATCGACGAGGTCGACGCCGGCCGCTTCCCCGGCCTCTACCTGCTGATCACCGGCACCCCGGCGTTCTTCGACGGCCCCCAGGGCGTGCAGCGGCTGCCGCCGCTCGCGCAGCGGCTGGCCACCGACTTCGCCACCGACGCCCGCTTCGACAACCCGCGCGCCGTGCAGATCCGGCTGCCCGGCTTCGACCGCGACGCGCTCGGTCGAGGTCGGCGGCAAGGTGCGGGACCTCTACGCCGGCGGGCGCCGACGCCGCGGATCGTCCGGCGTCGGTCGATGACGCCTACATCGCCGACCTGGCCGACGGCCGTCGCCGGCCAGCTCGGCGGCCAGGTCGGCGTCGCGCCGCGGCTGTTCCTGAAGAAGCTCGTCGCCGACGTGCTCGACCGGGTCGACCAGTTCCCCGACTTCGACCCCCGCCAGCACTACGCGCTGACCGTGGCCGCCGCGCGAGACTGACGCCGAGCCGAGCGCGCGCGCCGGCCGGCGTCGACGACATCGACCTGGACCTGCCAGAGTGAGCCGACGTGACCGCAGCGCCGGGTCGGACCGGACTCGGACCGGCGCTCCAGCACCACGTCGTCAACACCCTCGGCTGGCCGACGCTGCGCCCGCTGCAGGAGCGCGATCGAGCCCGTGCGTCGACGGCGAGGACGCGCTGCTGCTCGCCCCGACCGCCGGCGGCAAGACCGAGGCGGCGGTCTTCCCGCTGCTCTCGCGAGATGGCGAGCGAGCGACTGGCCGGGGCTGTCCGTGCTCTACGTCTGCCCGCTCCGGGCGCTGCTGAACAACCTGCAGCCCCGGCTGGCCGCGGTACGCCGGCTGGGTCGGGCGGCGGGTCGGGCTGTGGCACGGCGACGTCGGCCCGGCCGCGCGCCGCGCGGATCCTCGCCGACCCGCCCGACATCCTGCTGACCACGCCGGAGTCGCTCGAGGCGATGCTGGTCTCGCGCGAACGTCGACCACCGCAGCGCTGCTTCGCGCGACGTGCGGGCGGTGGTCGTCGACGAGCTGCACGCCTTCGCCGGCGACGACCGCGGCTGGCACCTGCTCGCCGTGCTGGAGCGGCTGCCAGCGGCTCGCGGGCCGGCGGCTGCCAGCGCATCGGCCTGTCGCGCCACGGTCGGCAACCCCGACGAGCTGCTGGACTGGCTGGGCGGCGGACTCGCCGGCGCACCGAGCCGCGGTCGTCGCGCCCGACCTGCAGCGCCCGCCGGATGCCGACGCTCGGTCCCGGAGCGACGTGACCCTCGACTACGTCGGCTCCGTCGACAACGCCGCCACGGTCATCGCCGCCCTGCACCGCGGCGAGAAGCGGCTGGTGTTCTGCGACTCCCGCGCCCAGGTCGAGGAGCTGGCGCGGCGCTGCGCGGCCGCAGGAGATCACCACCTTCGTCTCCCACTCCTCGCTGTCCGCCGAGGAGCGGCGCCGCAGCGAGCAGGCCTTCGCCGAGGCCCGCGACTGCGTCATCGTCGCCACCTCACCCTGGAGCTCGGCATCGACGTCGGCGACCTCGACCGGGTCATCCAGATCGACGCCCCGCGCACGGTCGCCTCCTTCCTGCAGCGCCTCGGCCGCACCGGCCGCCGGCCCGGGACCAGCCGCAACATGCTGTTCCTGGCCACCCGCGACGATGCGCTGCTGCAGGCGGCCGCGGCTGCTGCAGTCTGTGGCGCGCGCGGGTTCGTCGAGCCGGTCGTCCCGCCCGCACGCCCCCGGCACATCGTCGCCCAGCAGCTTGCTGGCACTGGCGCTGCAGGAGGGCACCGTTCGGACGCCACGGATGGTCTGCCTGGTGGGGCGACCTGCCGGTGATGGACGGCGCGCAGGAGGTGCTCGACCACCTGCTGGCGCCGGGCTTCCTCGACTCCGATGCGGACCTGGCTGTTCATCGGCGCCGGCGGCCGAGCAGGCGTTCGGCCGGCGGCACTTCATGGACCTGACCGCAGTGTTCACCGCCGACCCCGAGCTGCAAGGTCCTGCACGGGCGGACCGAGGTCGGCAGCGTCGTCGCCGACGTCCCTGAGCGTCCGACTGCCCGAGGGCCAGCCCCGGGTCCTGGCGCTGGCCGGGCGGGCGTGGCTGGTCACGTACGTCGACTGGCGGCGAAGGACGGTCGAACGTCGCGCCGTTCGAGGGTCGCGGGCGCAGCCGGTGGGCAGGTCGCCCGGGCGTCGGGCTTGGCCGGGAACTGGCCCAGTCGATTCGCGCCGTGCTGCTCGGGGAGGAACCCGGGGTCGCGCTGTCGCGGCGCGGGGCCGCGGCCCTGGAGCGGCTTCGCGGCGGAGCGCGCCGGCACCGTCGATCCCGGACGGGACCGTGCTCGCAGCCGACGGATGACCTCAGCCGCTGGTCGACCTACGCCGGTGGAGCAGCCAACGCCAGCGTGGCGGCTGCCCTTGAGGACGGCGGCGTCGAGGCGACCCCGGACTCCCTGGGGATCACCCTCGCAGGGCGGGTCGACGCCGAGCAGATCCGTGCCCTCGCCGTCGCAGGCCTGGCAGAGGGGGCCCTGCCGGAGATCACCGACGAGGCGCTCGAGGGACTGAAGTTCTCCGCCGCCCTACCGCGGGACGTGGCCGCGGCCGTTCTGGCCGAGCGCATCACCGATCCGATCGGGGCGGCGCAGGTGACGCAGGCGGCGATTCGGGTCGTGATGCAGGGTTGAGTCGCAACCCTGTCGCCTTCGACCACGAGTTGACGGTTGGCGTGGGGCGCCGGCTCGTGCGGTGCCGGTCGTGCCCGGGCATGAAGGAAGACGTGCTGGAGCAGGTCGTCGATGACTACCTGCAGTCGCAGGGGTACTTCACCCGGCGCGACCTACGGTTCGCAAGCCCGACCCGCGCCACCCGCGGTACGTGTCGCGGGACGATTCGGTGCCCAGCGACCTGGACGTGATCGGGTTCAACCCGCATGGGGTCGGCCCCGACCGGGTCCGGGTGGTGTCCTGCAAGTCGTGGCAGTCCGGGTTCGACCCGGACGCCAAGCTGCGGGAGCTGCGTGGCGAGAAGGCCAACCCCAAGCGTGCCACCTGGCGGCACCTGCGTGAGCTGTGGGTGCCCAAGTGGAGCCAGGCATTCCACCGCGCCGTCCACGACGCCACCGGGGAGACGTCGTTCACCTACTCACTGGCGGTGACCAAGCTGACCGGGCCCCTGACCCCAGACGAGGCCGCTGCGTCGTGGGCGGCGGATCCCACGATCGCGGACAACTTGCAGGGCTGTGGCTTCACGTTCCTGACCATGCGCCAGATGTGGAGCGACCTGCAGGAGTCACTGACCGCGACCCCGGCCCCCAGCGAGATCGGTCGCCTGGCCCAGCTGCTCAAGGCCGCAGACATCCACGCGTGAACCTGCTGTCCAGCGGCCGCGGGTGGCTGTCCGAAGGCCGCGAGGCGGCACGGTCACCCGATCGGCCGTGGAGCCTGAGCCCGATTGACGGGGATGGTCGGGCATGCTGGGTGGGTGCGGTTGTTCTCCTATGTGGTGGCCAGTGATTCGGGGTTCGCGCCGAATCCGTTCTGGGGTGCTCTGCACGCTGGCGACGTGCAAGCCGGCGATTCGGCGGACCGCGAGCGTGGGGGATTGGGTCGCCGGGTTGAGTCCCAAGTCGTCTGGGAACCGGCTGGTGTACGCGATGCGGGTCGCGGAGGTGATGCCGATCGACTCCTACTTCTCCGACCCCCGGTTCGAGGTCAAGAAGCCCGATCCATCCGGTGGGCGGGTCCGGAAGCGGGGGACGACATCTACGCCCCGGGCCCGGCGCCCGGCCGAGTTCCCGCCAGCTGCCCTCGCTGCACTCCCGCGCGGACGGCGGCGAGGGCCTGGCGCACGCGCGTCATCATCTGGGCGGCTTGAACGTGCTGGTATCCGACGAGTTCTGGTACTTCGGCGGCTCCGGCCCGACGCTGCCGGACCACCTTTCCGTTCTGATCGGCGGGCGGGGTCACAAATGCCATGCCCCCGCAGGTGGTCGAGGATTCCTCGAGTTCCCTGCGAGGGTTCCCGGCGGGGGTGACCGGCAAGCCGACCCGATGGCCAACCGACGACGAGTCCTGGCAGGGTGTGCACGCGTGAGGATCATCCTGAGCCGCAAGGCGTTCGACTGCCGGGTCCGGTGGGGTGCCCAGCCCGATCCTTGACGACGGTCGGATGATCCCGCTGCCGATCCCGGACAAGGCATCGCCGATCCGCTACCAGGACCTGTCCCTGGGACGGCACCGGCGTCGGGCCGCTGGTTTCTGCGCTCACGAAGGGGCGGATCCCGGCGACTCGTTTCGCGCATCTGGATCCTGACGTCAACCCGGGCAGCCTGCCCCGTGATCCGGGATGGCGGGCGCTGTTCGGGCAGGACGGCTCGGCCCAGGGACACCTGGCCAAGCAGGGCGTCACCGTGGGGGACCTGTTCCTGTTCTTCGGCCTGTTCCGCCCCGTCACTGGATCTGGAGCATCAGCTCGCCCGCTGCGTGCGGCGCCGGCCCGGCACGTCCTGTGGGGGTGGCTGCAGGTCGGATCAGTGATCGGTGTCGACGCCTGCCCGCCCGGCGACCTGCCGTGGGCACGCTACCACCCCCACTTCCACCGGCCCCCGTCACGGTCGAACACCCTCTACCTGGCTGCTGACCGTCTCGACCTCCCAGGAGCACCTGAGGTGGCCGGCGCCGGGCACTTCCCCCGCTGCCGCGACCCGCTGCAGCTGACCGGCCGCCGATGCACGCCGGGCCGGGACTGGGACCTGCCCGGGTGGATGCACCCCCGAGACGGGCGGCCCGCTTTGACCTTCCACGGAGCACCTGGCCGCTGGACCCGGGCGGGGCAGCGGGTCCGGCTCGATGCCGTCGCCCGCGGCCAGGAGTTCGTGTTGGACACCGCCCACTACCCGGAGGCCATCGACTGGGCACGCGAGCTGATAGTCGAGAGATCGACATAGGGCCGGCTCGCTGAGTTGCTGACGCAGAGGCTGCCGTTCGCCATGAAGCGTGGTGGACCTGGTGTCAGGGTCACCCTGTGTAGTGCAGGAAGAGCGCAACTGCGGACGGGTCGATCGTCACGCCTTCGGCGGTGCGACTCCGTGGACCTCCGAGGTGGGGAACTTCTTCTCCGATGCGTTCATCTTGTGGTCGGCGGCCTGCCGCAGGTCGATGTCGAGGATGTCGGCCAATCGGACGAGGTAGAGCAGCACGTCCGAGAGTTCCTCCCCGACGCGCGTGCGCAATGGTTCGTCGACGGCGAGTGCTTTCGCCTTGTCAGCGGGCAGCCACTGGAACAGCTCGGCGAGCTCGCCCACCTCGCCGACCAGGGCCAGGATGAGGGATTTCGGGTCGTGGAACTGCTCCCAGTCGCGCTCGGCGGTGAACGTGCGCATGCGGTCGGGAGCTCTTCGAGGTCGGACACCTCGGTGACTATGCCATGCACATGCGGGTCCGCGTCCTCTAGAGTCGCCCTGCGGCCCGACGGGCGCCCCGCGTCATGGACGTGCTTGGGCAATGCCCCCACCCGCACGAGTTCATTCGTGCTGCCTGGGGGTTCCTTCCGTGGTTCTGCTCCGACACTCGGCGACCGGGATCCGGTCGTTGTTCGAGTCGGACAGTGCCGTGGAGCAGATGATGGCCCGGATGATCGCCACGACCGGCCGGCGGCCCAACGCTGCAGAGGTCCGCTCCTGGAACGCATCGGTGCCAGTGCTGGTCAACGACCTGATCTCCGGGGGGCTGCCGCTCGTCGAGATGCTCGTCGAGCACCAGTTGCCGCTGACGAGCAAGCGAGTGGATGTCGTCCTGGCTGGCCAGCATCCACGGTCGGGTCGGGCGTCCTACGTTGTGGTGGAGCTGAAGCAATGGAGCAGGGCGACCCAGTATCGAGGAGTCGGAGTCCCTGGTCCACGTCGATGCCTACGGGCATCGGCCGGTGCTCCATCCGATGGAACAGGTCGCGACGTATCGGGACTACATGCTCGACTTCCTGCCCGGGCTGGCAGGACCGTCACGAGGACGTGGTGGCGGTGGCGTACCTGCACAACGCGACGGAGGCGGGGATCTCGCAACTGCGCTCCCATCGCGATCCGAGTCGGTGCGGATGTTCACCGGCGAGCGCCGCGGCGAGTTCCTGGACTTCCTGCGATCGCGACTGGACCCGGACGTCGAGGGGGCCGCGGCGGCCGACCATCTGCTGTCGCTGCGCGCCGGACCGAGCCGGCAACTACTGACCGTCGCGGCGCAGGAGATCCGCGACCGGGAGCAGTTCGTCCTGCTCGACGAGCAGCGACTGGCGTTCGACATCGTTCTCCACGAGGTGCGAACGTGCCCGGGCGGCGGACTCCAAGACCGTGGTGATCGTCTCCGGCGGGCCCGGCAGCGGGAAGAGCGTGATCGCGCTGTCGCTGTTCGGCGAGTTGGCCCGGCAGGGACGCAGTGTCCTGCACGCGACCGGGTCGCGATCGTTCACCCACACGCTGCGCCAGGTGGCCGGCAAGGGCTCGACCCGGGTGAAGTCGATGTTCAAGTACTTCAACTCGTTCATGGAGGCGGAGCGAAACGGCCTGGACGTGCTGATCCTCGATGAGGCGCACCGAATCCGGGAGACGTCGGTGAACCGCTACACGAAGGCGAGCCTTGCGGCGGGCCGACCGCAGCTCGATGAGCTCATCTCCGCTGCCCGGGTACCGGTGTTCCTCCTCGACGAACACCAGGTCGTGCGCCCCGGTGAGCTGGGCAGCGTCCACGAGATCGAGGCGTTCGCCGCCAGCCAGGGCCTCAAGGTCCAGAAGGTGTCCCTGGACGAGCAGTTCCGGTGCGGCGGCAGTGAGGCGTACGTCCAGTGGGTCCATCGCCTTCTCGATCTGGCGCCTGGGGGTCCGATCCCGTGGGAGGGTGATGACGCCTTCGACGTCCGGGTTGTGGACTCCCCGATGGAGTTGGAGGTCGACCTGCGGCTTCGCCGCGACGCCGGGTTCGGGGCACGGATGACGGCCGGGTACTGCTGGACGTGGAGCGACCCGCGCCTGGACGGGACCCTCGTGGACGACGTGCGCATCGGTGCCTGGTCCCGACCGTGGAACGTCAAGGGGGACCGGCGTGTGGGCGATGCGCCGCCATCCGCGTTGTGGGCGAGCGACCCTGGCGGCTTCGAGCAGGTCGGCTGCGTCTACACCGCCCAAGGGTTCGAGTACGACTGGAACGGGGTGATCCTCGGCCCCGACCTGATCCGCCGCGAAGGTCGGTGGGTGACCGACCGCGCGGCGAACAAGGATCCCGACTTCCGCAACCGGAACACGGTTCCCGACGAGGAGTTCGACCGCCTCGTCCGCCACGTCTACAAGGTCCTGCTGACCCGCGGCATGATCGGGACGATGATCCACTCGGTGGACGCCGAGACGCAGGTCTTCCTCAAGTCCCTGATGCCGAGCTAACCGTCGCCGGTGTGGTCAGGCAGAGCCCCCGCTCAGGCAGAACGTCGCACGCCGGATCGACTACCGTCCAAGACGTGGCCGGCGCTCGCACAGGGCGTGCTCGCGGGAGGGGGTGGATGCGATGAACCCGGACAACGTCGATGCCCCCGCCTCGGTCGATGCTTCGGCTGATCGGGATCCGCCCAGCCCCATCGAGGACCGGATGGCGGCCTTCACGCTGACCCCCTCGGAGGAGATGCTCCAGCGGATCCTGGCGATTCTCGGCACGGGCCGGCGTTCGGCGACGTACAAGCCGGCTCTGCTGCTGGCGCTGGTGGAACTGTCGGTGGAGCGCGCCCCCACTGACGGCGGCCCGCTGGCCCTGCCGTTGCGCGACGTCGCCGAGCGGGTGCTCGAGCTGTACTGGCCCTCAGCCCGGCCCTACCCAGGCATGGAAGGGGTCTTGAAGCAGGCCACGATGCCCAACAGCCGGATCGGGGTGGCGGTGGCCGAACTCCGCGCACTGGCTGGATCGGCGGGCCGGTCACTGGGCCAGGTCAGATCCAGTCACCCCGAGGCGGTTGGGTTGGCTGTGGACCGGATCGCCAAGGCGCTGGCGATGCAGCCGGTGCCCAGACTCCAGCGCCCCGGAGAGGCGACCGCGGGCTCGGACTACCTTCGGTTCCTGTTCGACGACTCCCGGTACCGCACCGAGCGAGGGGCCCTGGATCGTGACCCCGTCATCGAGCTGCGGCCCGGGATCGCCGGCGGGCTGGCCCGCAATGCCGCGGTGATCAGGATGGCCGCCCAGGCGGCGTGGGTCCAGGAACTGGTCGCGATCAACCGGCTCAAGCCCGAGGAGCATGTGCTGCGCGAGTTCCTGTTCGGCGCAGACCGCGCCGCCCTGGGTCGGGTGGCCGCTGGGTTGGCGGACCTGCAGGGCGGGCGCTGCTTCTACTGCGAGGCTGGACTGCCCACCTCGTACGAGATCGACCATGTGGTCCCGTGGAGCCTGAACCCCAACGACGACCTGTTCAACCTCGTCGCCGCCGACAGGCACTGCAACGCAGGCAAGCGTGACCGGCTCCTGATCGGCGAGCACGTCTCGACCTGGACCGCGCGGGACCGCCACGCCCTGTCCCAGCTCGGGCGCGATCGGGACTGGCCCGTCGAACCTGCCCGCACGGCCGCCGTCGCCCGGGCCGCCTACACCAGCCTCGCCGAGGGGATCCCCGCATGGCAGGGCCCGGGGAGGGTCGTTCCGTTCGCGCCAGCGCATCGGGCCTCCGCGCTCGCGGCGATCGACACCCTGCAGTCCGATCTGGGCCGGTCGGCGTGATCGGGAACGGGTGAGCAGGCGATGGCGAGGTTGGTGTCCACATGGCCGCACGGCACGTTGCTGCCGGCGCTGCGCTCGACACTGTCCACGGGGACGAGGGTGATGGCCCGCGGCGGTTGGGGGCGTGGCCGGTCCAGGCTCCGAGTCCGGGGATGCCGGTGGTGCCCGGTTGCTGGCCCCTCACTGGTACGAGTCCCGAGCGCAGACGCCGAATGGTGGGAGCAGTGATGACCGACGACCTGGTCACGGGTCTCCTGCCGGGCCTCGGGAGGTCCTCGAAGGCGGGCTTCAACGTCTTCGACGTGATGAGACACGGGACCCACGAGAAGCAGATCTCCAACGTCTTCGGGTGGCTGCTGGACGCCGAGGGCACCCACAATCTCGGAGACGTGTTCCAGCGGATCTTCGTCGACGAACTCAATCGGGGCCGCGCGGACCAGGACTTGCTCGCCCACGGGCCGTACGTGGTGCGCCAGGAAGTGAACACCTCCGACGCGGAGGATGGCCAGGACATCGCCGATCTGGTCCTCGAGAGCGACCAGGAGCGGCTTGTCATCGAGAACTACTACACCTCCGATGGGCACGGCCACAGCTACGACCGCTACCGGAGGTTCGCGCGACGCGGCGGGCGACGCGGTTGCGTGGTGCTGCTGTGCCGCGATGCGGACAGCTCTCGGCAGACCGGGGGTTGGGAGCACGCCGCAGTGGTCACCTACGACAAGGTCGTCACAGAGCTTCGCGAGAAGGTCGCCAGCGACTACCAACGGAAGAATCCGGAGTCCTACTGGTTCATCGACCAGATGTACCGCAAGTTCGTGAGAGGGGCAGGGCGCGTGGAAGATCACGAGGTACTCGATTTCCTCACCGTGATGTGTGCCACCGGTGAGGCCGGGCGGTATCGCGCGCAGTCTCAGGACGCTGCAGCGCTCAAGTTCGCCGACGACGTGGCGCACCAGGCCGCCGAGCGCTTCGGTGAAGGCCGAGAACTGCTGCAGCGCGTCAAGGGCAGGTTGAAGACCTACGGTGCGCAGGTGCTGCAACCCCAGCTGAACGCGACCATGGGGCCAGGCTTCGTCACCAAGGTCAGCGCGACATACGCGGGCATCTACCAGTGGACCGTGAACCTGGAGGTCGCTGATGAAGGCGAACGAATTCGGCGAGGGCACGCTGCAGCTGAAGTTCGGGCCATCCGCATGGTTCGCCAACGAGCAGGACCCCAACTGGCGACGAACCGTGGATCTCGAGGCCGTCGACTACTCGCACCTCTTCCTGACGAGGGCAAGGTTCCGGGAGATCCGGCAATCGGCCGTGACGCTCCAGGAGGTCCTGGACGGCCTGGGGCCCGGCGACCTCAGGCTGCACGACGAGATCGTCGAGCTCTGGAGGTACGCCGGCCCCTAGCCTGGCCCGGGGGTCTGGTCAGTCGCGGGCGAGCCAGGAGCGTGCGCCGATCCAGATGACGGCGGCCTCGATGAGCAGGGAGATCATCCCCAGGGGTTCGGTCCAGTTGCCGATGTCGTCCATGGCGTTGGGCATCCCGACGGTCCGGTTGATCACGAACCCGAGGAGCACGGCGGCGGACAGTCCGGCGGAGGCGGCAAGGAGTACGAACTCCTCGAGGACCTTGTGATGCACGCCGGGCAGGCCGTGCGCCGCGAGGACCTCATGTCCCGGGTCTGGGACGAGTACTGGGACGGATCGACCAAGACCCTGGACATGCACATCTCCTGGTTGCGCTCGAAGCTGGCCGCCGCAGGCGTCACCGATGTGCTCACCACCCTGCGCGGCGTCGGGTACCGCTTCGAGGACCGCCGGGAAACCTGATCGAGGGAGGTGCCGACGATGCTCTGCCTGGCCCGGGAACGGGCCGCAGCGCAGTGACGGTCCCGAGCCCCAAGTGCCTGCCGCCAGCAGGACAAGGGAGCGCTCTCCCGGGTTGAATGAAGGCACCAACCCATGTCGGAGGCGCCCGCGGCTCAGGTCCGGCCCCGGACTGATCGGCAGGTGCCCGCTGAGGAGCGCCATGAACATCAGACGAACCACCGCCGCCCTTGCTGCGATCGGCCTGGCGTTGTCCCTGTCCCTGACGGCATGCTCGTCGTCACCTGACACGCAGGAGGCCAACGCCGCCTTCTGCGAGGGCGCCGCCAAGGTGCAGACCGAGGTCGACAAGTTGTCCTCGCTCATCGATGCCGGCAGTCCGTCCGAGGTCGTGAAGACGCAGTGGAACGCGGTCCAGTCCGCCGTCCAGGCGAACTCCGTGCCGCTGTCCCAGCTGGACGAGGCCGTCCAGGATGACGTCACGGCCGCCAGTGACACCTTCAAGCAGGCGATCGAGGCGATCCCTGAGGACGCGACCCCCGCCGAGGCCGCCCCCCAGTACAAGGCTGCGATCGACGCCTACGACACGTCGATCTCCGCGATCAATGCCGAGGTCGGCTGCTCGTAGCCCGCAGCGTGGGGTCCGTAGCCCGTAGCCCGTAGCCCGTAGCCCGTAGCCCGGGTCCGCGGCCCGTAGCCCGTAGCCCGCACCCGCGCCGCTTCCGCGGCCTCGTGTCCGTCGAGCTCGACATCCTCGCGGGCTACAGACTGTCCGCGGCCGATGCCATCCACGCCACCCGCGCCGTGCGATGACAGTGTCGCCCGTCTCGTGGCCAGCATCATCCGGGGTCTCTCGAGCACCGCCCCCCAAGACAAGCGAATCCCCCTCACGACGGGGGAGACATGAGGGGGATTCGCAGTGGCCAGGGGCGGGGTCGAACCGCCGACCTTCCGATTTTCAGTCGGACGCTCGTACCAACTGAGCTACCTGGCCCCTCGGCGCCGGCGAACCGGCGACCTGAGCGACCCCGACGGGACTCGAACCCGCGACCTCCGCCGTGACAGGGCGGCGCGCTAACCAACTGCGCTACGGGGCCTTGCGTTGCCGCGAGGCTTTCGTGCTCGGTGGTCCGTGGACCACCGTCGTGCTCCGCCCGCGGGGGCGGTTGTAGCCCCAACGGGATTCGAACCCGCGCTACCGCCTTGAAAGGGCGGCGTCCTGGGCCGCTAGACGATGGGGCCGCGTGCTCGAACCTGCCACTGAGGACCACGTGACATGCTCTTTTTCGTGCTGGAGAAGCGTATCAGAGCGGTTCGGCACAGTCCTAATCCTCCCGGATGGCCGATCGGCTCGTGCGTGGCCCCGGTGTCCGGCAGGCTGGCCCGGGCGGCAGGCCGGTCGGGCGTCCCCCCGCGCGATGCGGCAGGATTGGGCCGGTGCCGGACCGGTCGCCGGCGCGAGTCGGCGCCCCTTCCCCCGGCTCGTGGTGCACTGACGGCGAGGAGTCCCCCGATGCCCGACCGACTGAGTCCCCTGGACGTCTCGTTCCTCTACATGGAGGAGCCCAGCACGCCCATGCATGTGGGCGGCGTTGCCATCTTCCAGGTGCCGGACGCCGGCTTCGACTACGAGCGCCTCGTCCGCCTGATCCGTGACCGCATCGGCCTGGTGCCGCGCTACCGGCAGCGGGTCCGGTGGGTGCCCGGCCGCCTGGCCAACCCGGTCTGGGTCGACGACGAGAACTTCGACGTCACCTACCACGTGCGCCGCTCGGCGCTGCCCCGGCCGGGCACCGAGGAGCAGCTGCGACGAGCTGGTCGCCGCGCATCATGAGCCGCCCGCTCGACCGGGACCGGCCGCTCTGGGAGATGTACCTCGTCGAGGGCCTCTCGGAGCACAACGGTTCGCGGTGCTGACGAAGACGCACCACGCGATGGTCGACGGCATCGCCGCGGTCGACATCGGGCAGGTCATCCTGGACTCGACGCCCGAGCCGCGCGAGGTGCCCGTCGACGACTGGCGCCCTCGGCGCGAGCCGTCCTCGGCCGAGCTCGTGGTCGGGGCCGTCAACGAGATCGCCCGCTCCCCGAAGGCCGTCGTCGACACGGTCCGCACCGGGATCGGCGACGTGCAGGAGACCGCGACGCAGGTCGGCCGCGACCTGGTCGGGCTGGCCGCCGCCGCGCGCACGATGTCGCGGCCGGCGCGGTCCGGTCCGCTGAACGCGACGATCGGCGGAGCCCGGCGCTACGCCACCACGGAGACCGAGCTGGCGAAGCTCAAGCGGATCAAGCGCGCCCACGGGGGCACGATCAACGACATCGTGCTGACGATCCTCGCCGGCGCCCTGCGTGCCTGGATGATGACCCGCGGCGAGTCGGTGACCGCGCGCAGCTCGGTCCGGGCGATGGTTCCGGTGAGCGTGCGCACCCCCGATGAGCGTCCGGCAACCAGATGGCGGCCTTCCTGTGCGACCTGCCCATCGGCGAGCCGGATCCCATCATCCGACTGCAGCGGGTGCGCTTCGAGATGGACATGCTCAAGGAGACCGGGCAGATGCTCGGGGCCACCGCCCTGGTGGGGGTCGCCTCCTTCACGCCACCGACCGTGCACTCGCTGGGCGCCCGGGTCGTCTCCGGCCTCTCCCGGCGGGTGTACAACGTGGTCATCACGAACGTCCCGGGGCCGCAGTTCCCGCTCTACGCCGCGGGCGCGCGCATGCTGACCGCCTACCCGATCGTCCCGCTGGCCCGCGGACAGGCCGTCTCGGTCGGGCTGACGTCGTACGACGGGGGCGTGTTCTTCGGGCTCAACGCCGACCGCGAGGCGATGCCCGACGTCGACATCCTCGCCCAGTGCATCGACGACGCCATCGAGGAGATGCTGGCCACGGTGACCCCGAGTGGGCGGCCGCGGAAGCCCAGAAGGTCCATGGCGTAGGCGATCCCGAGTACCGCGCAGTGGCCGGGGGGGAGGGGGTACGCTGAGCCGCGTCCCCGACCGGGATCCCCCGGGAGGTATGTCAACGACCTGATCGCCTGGAGGTGACAGCCGTGAGCACAGGTCCTGTGACCCGCCGCCGCGGGCTGGTGCTCGGGGGCGGCGGCGTCCTGGGCGGTGCATGGGCGGTGGGGGCCCTCGCCGCGCTCAAGCAGGTGCACGGCTTCGAGCCCCGGGACGCCGAGGTGATCGTCGGGACCTCCGCGGGCTCGGTGCTCGCAGCCCTCCTGGGCGCAGGGGCCACCGTGGAGGAGCTCGCCGCGCAGGAGCGGGGCGAGAAGGTCACGACGGGCCCGATCGCCGGCTTCACCTGGGACATCGGCGCCGTCACCGGTGGATCCCGGCCCGGACGCCCCAAGCTGGAGCCGGGGTCCAGGGCCCTCATGCGCACCGGCCTCAACCGGTTCCGGATGCGCCGGATGCCGGCCACGGCGTTCCTGTCGGCGTTCCTGCCGACCGGGTCCAAGACCCTGGACCGGGTGGCCCATCTCGTCGAGGGGTTCACCCCGATCGGCGAGTGGTCCCCGCACGCGAACCTCTGGATCGTGACGATGGACTACGACACCGGCACGCGGGTGGTGTTCGGCCAGCCCACCGCGCCGCCCGCCCCGCTGTCGGCGGCGGTCCAGGCCTCGTGCTCCATCCCGGCCTGGTACTCCCCGGTGGAGATCGGCGGCCGCAAGTACGTCGACGGCGGCGCCTGGTCGGCCACCTCGGTGGACCTCGTGGCCAACATGGGGCTCGACGAGGTCTTCGTGATCGCCCCGATGGTGAGCTTCCACATGGACCGCCCCGACCACCTGCTGGCCCGCCTGGAGCGGACCTGGCGGGTCCAGGTCACCAAGCGGTGCCTGAACGAGGTCGAGACGGTGCGCGCGGGCGGCACGGACGTCACGGTCCTGGGCCCCGGGGCGGAGGACCTCGCGGCGATCGGCGGCAACCTGATGGACCACGAGAAGCGCACCTTCGTCCTGGAGACCTCGGTCCGGACCTCGGTGCAGGCCCTGCGCGACCCCGACCACCTGGGCCCGGACCACCTGGCGTCCGCGGGCTGATGCGGACCTACCTGCCCATCGACCGCGTACAACTGGTCGCGCTCCATCGCGACGGTGCCCTGCCCGGCCCGCTGCGGGGCTGCGCGGTGGACCCTGAGTGGCGCGCCGGCGACCCGGAGGCCGACGAGGAGCAGTGGGAGTACGAGGCCCAGTCGCTGGCTGCCGAGGGACTCCCCGACGGGCAGGGCGTGGTCCTTGCCGTCGACGTCGAGGTGGACGTCGCGCCCGCCGATGGGTGGGTCGTCGTGGCCGGCCCGATCCGGCGCGCCGACGTGGCAGCCGTGCTCAGCGCCGAGCTGGCCTGGTACGCCGCGCAGGAGATCCCTGCCCTGCTGGAGGGCGGGCAGGCTACTCGCTGAACCAGCGCGGGGCGATCTCCTGCTCCTTGCGCAGGGCGCGCATGAACTGGTCGCCCACGACCTGCTCCAGCTTCCCCCCCACGAGCGGCACGTTCGCCTTCGAGTGGATCACCACCTCGAGGACCGACCCGGTGCCCTCCGGGCGCAGCTCGAGGGTGCCGTCGACCGACATGGGTGCCCCGCCGAAGCTGGCCTGCACCGTGCCGTGGCGCCGGCCGTCGACATCCGGGTGGGCCCAGGTGTGGACCTCGTCGATCGTGATCGAATCGCCCACGAAGCGCCGGGCCGCCTGCGGGATCTCGGCGGGCAGCTTGCGCGAGGAGCTGATCCTGACCCCGCTGCCGTCCTCGGCCACGTCGGCCGAGACGTCGAACGCGGCCATGTGCTCGTGCTTCCACACCACGTAGTGGGGGTCGGACTGCGCGGCGAACACCACATCCGGAGCGACGTCGAAGTGCATCGACCCGTGGTACCGCTTCGCCATTCGCAGAGGCCTCCTCGCTCGGGTGCCCGACCGGGGCGGGCACGGTGCGACTATAGGGCGCCCACCACCGCCGCGGCCCGTCGTGGGTGCGTGAGCCGAGGGACGGCGCTCGTCTGGCCGCCCGGTGCTGCCGCGTGCAAGTCTGGGGTGCTGCGTCGAGGAGGGTGTCGTGGGAGTCGGCTACGCCGAGTGGTTCAACTGGTCGTCCGAGATGGACGAGCGGCTGGCCACGCAGTTCTACCGGCACGTCGACCCGGTGGACCTGGCGGGGCGCGACCCGGAGACCGTCGTGGGGTGCGTCACCCACGCCATCGGCGTGGCGCGCAACCGGCCGGCGGGGACCGCGGTGGTGCGGGCGACCAACCCGACGGCGGCCAGCGACGGCTGGACCTGCGGGCGCACGGTGCTCAACGTCGTGACCGACGACATGCCCTTCCTCGTGGACTCGACGACCGCCGAGCTGACCCGGATGGGCGTGGGCATCCAGCTGGTCGTGCACCCGATCATGGCGGTCACCCGCGACGAGTCGGGCCGGCTGTTGCGCGCCGATCCGCCCGACCAGGGGCTCAACGCCGAGCCGGTGCTGCCGGCGGTGGACGCCGTGGGCGGGCTCGAGTCATGGATGCACATCGAGGTCGACTGGCAGGCCGACCCGAGCGTGCTCGTGGAGATCGAGGCCAACGTCGCGCGCGTGCTCGACGACGTCCGCCGCGCGGTCCGCGACTGGCCCCGCATGGTCGCTGAGGCTCGCGGCCTGGCCGCCTCGCTCGTGGCCGATCCCCCGCGCGGGGTCGACCCGGGGGAGGTCGACGAGACCATCGACCTGCTCAACTGGCTGGCAGCCGACCACTTCACGTTCCTGGGCTACCGCAAGTACCGGCTGGAGGGCTCCGCCGACGCCCCCCAGGGGCTGTCCCTGGTCGAGGAGGCGGGCAGCGGGCTCGGCCTGCTGCACTCCGACCGGCCGGAGTCCGTGTCGTTCTCCGAGCTGCCCGCCGAGGTGCGCCGGAAGGCCCTCGAGCCCCGGCTGCTGATCCTCACGAAGGCCAACAGCCGCTCGACGGTGCACCGGCCTGTGTACCTGGACTACGTGGGCGTCAAGGTGTTCGACCGGCACGGGCGCGTGGCCGGCGAGCACCGCTTCATCGGGCTGCTGTCCGCCTCGGCCTACACCCAGTCGGTCGAGGGCATCCCCGTCGTCGACCGCAAGGTGCGCCGGGTGCGCGAGACGCTGGGGTTCAGCCGGGGCTCGCACGGCGGCCGGGACCTCATGCAGTTCCTCGAGACGTTCCCGCGCGACGAGCTGTTCGCGATCGACACCGACGAGCTCATCACGCTGGCCGAGGCCGCCCTCAACCTCAAGGAGCGGCGCGCGACCAGGCTGTTCGTCCGCCGGGACCCGTACGGGCGGTTCCTGTCCTGCCTCGTCTACCTGCCGCGCGACCGGTACACCACGCAGGTCCGGCTGGAGATCCAGGAGATCCTGCGGGCTGCCGTCGGCGGGACCAGCGTCGACTACACGGCCCGGGTCACCGAGTCGGTCCTGGCGCGGCTGCACATCGTGGTCCGGATGCCCCGCGGGGAGGCGGTGCCCGACTTCGACGTCGATGCCGTCGAGGCCCGGATCGCCGAGGCCGTGAAGTCGTGGGAGGACCACCTCGGCCAGGCGCTCGTGGCCGCCACCTCCGAGGTCAAGGCCCACGCGATGCTGGCCCGGTTCCCCGAGGGCTTCCCCGAGGCCTACCGGGCGGTGATGACCCCCGAGGAGGCGGTCTCGGACCTCGGCGAGATCGAGCAGCTCACCGAGGTCGAGCCACTGCGGGTCGCCCTGCAGCCGCCCGGCCCGGCCAGCGGCGAGCAGGCCAACGCCCGGCTCAAGCTCTACTCGCTGACCGACATCTCGCTGGCCGAGGTCCTGCCGGTGCTGTCCAGCCTCGGGGTGGAGGTCGTCACCGAGCAGCCCTTCCGGCTGGCGCGCGATGACGACCGGGGGGTCAGCGCGGGGGCGTTCATCTTCGACTTCGGCCTGCGCGCGGTCGGCTCGGCCCGCCTCGGCGAGGTGCGCCGGATGTGGCAGCAGGCGTTCCTGGCCTGCTGGGACGGCCGGGCCGAGGCCGACGGGCTTCAACGCCCTGGTCGCCGAGGCCGGCCTGGACTGGCGGCGCATCTCGGTGATCCGGGCCTACTCGCGCTACCTGCGCCAGACCGGGACCGCGTTCAGCCAGCAGTACATCGAGAGCGCGATGCTGGCCAACCCCGGATCGCCAGGATGCTGGTCCAGCTGTTCCACGCCCGGTTCGACCCCGACCTCATGGTCGCCGCCGGGAGGTCGCGCCGACGAGCTGCGCACCCAGATCACCCGGTCGCTCGACGACGTGGCCAGCCTCGACCACGACCGGATCCTGCGGTCGTTCCTCGACCTGATCCGCGCCACGATCCGCGCACCAACCACTTCCAGCCCGAGCGGCCGGCCCTGGCGCTCAAGCTCGAGCCGACGCACATCCGGGACCTGCCCGAGCCGCGGCCCAAGTACGAGATCTGGGTCTGCTCGCCGCGGGTCGAGGGCGTCCACCTGCGGTTCGGCGAGGTCGCCCGTGGCGGCCTGCGCTGGTCCGACCGACGTGAGGACTTCCGCACCGAGATCCTCGGCCTGGTCAAGGCGCAGGCCGTGAAGAACGCGGTGATCGTCCCGGTGGGGGCCAAGGGCGGCTTCTACGCCAAGGCGCTGCCCGACCCCGCCGTCGACCGCGAGGCGTGGCTGGCCGAGGGCATCGCCAGCTACAAGATGTTCATCGGCTCGCTGCTGGACCTCACCGACAACCTCGTCGGCGCCGAGGTCGTCCCCCCGGCCCGGGTCGTGCGCCACGACGGCGACGACCCGTACCTCGTGGTCGCCGCGGACAAGGGGACCGCGACCTTCTCGGACATCGCCAACGGCGTTGCCGCGGAGTACGGCTTCTGGCTGGGCGACGCGTTCGCCTCCGGCGGCTCGGTCGGCTACGACCACAAGGCCATGGGCATCACGGCGCGCGGCGCCTGGGAGTCGGTCAAGGCGCACTTCCGGGTCGTGGGTCCCGACATCGAGTCCCACACGTTCACGGCGGTCGGCATCGGCGACATGAGCGGGGACGTGTTCGGCAACGGGATGCTGCTGAACGGCAACCTCAGCTGGTCGCAGCCTTCGACCATCGCCACGTCTTCCTCGACCCGGACCCCGACCCCGCGCTCTCGTTCGCCGAGCGGGAGCGGCTGTTCGCGCTGCCGCGCTCCTCCTGGGCCGACTACTCCCGCGGGCTGATCTCGGAGGGTGGCGGCGTGTACCCGCGCACGGCCAAGGCGATCCCGGTGACCCCCCAGGTGGCCGCCGTGCTCGGCATCCCCGACGACGTCGGCTCCCTGACGCCCAACGAGCTGCTGCGCGCGATCCTGGCCGCCCCGGTGGACCTGCTGTGGAACGGCGGGATCGGGACCTACGTGAAGGCGACGGCCGAGTCCAACGCCGAGGTGGGCGACCGCGCCAACGACGCCATCAGGATCAACGGCGCGGCGCTGCGTGCCCGGGTCGTCGGCGAGGGGGGCAACCTCGGCCTCACCCAGCGCGGCCGGATCGAGGCCGCCCGCGCCGGCGTGGCGCTGAACACCGACGCGATCGACAACTCGGCCGGGGTCGACACCTCCGACCACGAGGTCAACATCAAGATCCTGCTCGACCGGGTGGCAGCCGCGGGGGAGCTCGACCGGGACGAGCGCGAGCCGCTGCTGAGGTCCATGACCGACGAGGTCGCGTCGCTGGTGCTGCAGGACAACGTCGACCAGAACACGGTGCTCAGCTTCGAGACCAACCTCGCCGTGCAGCTCCTGCCGGCCCTCGGCAGGCTCATGCGCAGCCTCGAGGCCAGGGGCCTGGACCGCGACCTGGAGGCACTGCCCACCGACGCGCAGCTCGCCACGCTCGCCGCCGATGGCCAGGGCCTCACCTCGCCGGAGCTCGCCGTGCTCCTTGCCTACACGAAGCTGGACCTCAAGGACGCGCTGCTGGCCTCCAGCCTCCCGGACGAGGCCTTCACGGCGCCGAGGCTGCACGACTACTTCCCCGCGGTGCTGGCCGAGCGGTACCCGGCGCACATCGACCAGCACCCGCTGCGACGCCAGATCATCGTGACCGGCCTGGTCAACGAGATGGTGAACCGGGGCGGGGTCACCTACGCGATGCGGGCGGCTGAGGAGACCGGTGCGGGGGCGGCCGAGATCGCCCGCGCCTTCGCGGTGGCCTGCGGGGTGTTCGACCTGCCTGAGCTGTGGCGGCGCATCGACGCCCAGGAGGGCCGCACCCCGGCCCCCGCGCTGAACGCGCTGCGGTTCGAGGTCCAGCGCCTGGTCGATCGCGCGACCCGGTGGCTGCTGCAGACCCGCGGCGGGACCCTGGACGTGCCGGGGGAGATCGCGAGGTTCCGCGCCACGGTGGAGCAGCTGGCCGGGCGGATCCCGGACATGCTCATCGGGGTGGAGCGCGAGCGGCTCGACAACCGGGTGGCGGACTTCGCCGCCATCGGGGCGCCGGCGGACCTGGCCACCGAGGTGGCGGTGCTGCTCGACGTGTTCTCCCTGCTGGACATCGTGGAGATCTCGCGCCGGGCCGGGGAGGACCCCGAGGTCGTGGGACGGGTCTACTTCACGGTCTCCGAGCGCTACGAGGTGGACCGGTTCCTCGGCCGGATCACCGCACTCCCGCGGGGCGACCGGTGGAGCAGCCTGGCCCGCTCGGCGCTGCGCAGCGACCTCTACGGCGCGCTCGCGGCGCTGACCGCCAAGGTGGTGCGGGCCACGCCCGAGGGCGGCAGCCCGGACGAGCGGGTCCTGGCCTGGGAGCAGCGCAACGCGGAGGGCCTGGCCCGCGCCCGTGCGACGCTGGCCGAGATCGGGGCCCAGGAGGCCTTCGACCTCGCGACCCTCTCCGTGGCGCTGCGGGTGATGCGCACCCTGGCGCTGCAGGGCGGGTAGCGGGCCGACGCGCGGGCCCGGGGCGCCCGGGGGCGGGGGCCGGGGGCCGGCCCGGACCGGATTCGCGTGGCGGGGCCGGTCAACCGGCGCCGGTACCCTGTCGTTCATGTCGACCGACTTCTCCGCGGCCCTGGCCGAGCTCGAGACCACCCTGTCCAGCATCGAGAAGGTCCTGGACCTGCCCGCGATGCAGGCCGAGGTGGCGCAGCTCGAGGTCGATGCCTCGGTCCCGAACCTGTGGGACGACCCGGCGGCCGCCCAGCGGGTGACCTCCCGGCTGTCGTTCGTCCAGGGCGAGCTGCGCCGGGTGGGGGCCCTGCGCCAGCGCGTCGATGACCTGCCGATCCTGGTCGAGCTGGCCGAGGCCGAGGGCGACGCGGACTCGCTGGCCGAGGCGGAGAAGGAGCTGGTCGAGCTGCAGCACGCGGTCGCCGAGCTCGAGGTGCGCACGCTCCTGTCCGGCGAGTACGACGCCCGCGAGGCCCTGGTGACGATCCGGTCGGAGGCCGGGGGCGTGGACGCCGCGGACTGGGCCGAGATGCTGCTGCGGATGTACACCCGCTACTGCGAGCGCCACGACTGGCCCTACGAGGTCTACGACATCTCCTACGCCGAGGAGGCCGGCATCAAGTCGGCGACCTTCGCGGTGAAGGTGCCCTACGCCTACGGCACGCTGTCCGTCGAGCAGGGCACGCACCGGCTGGTCCGGATCTCGCCGTTCGACAACCAGGGCCGGCGGCAGACCTCGTTCGCCGGCGTCGAGGTGCTCCCGGTGACCGAGCAGACCGACCACGTGGACATCCCCGAGAACGAGATCCGCATCGACGTCTTCCGCTCGTCGGGCCCCGGTGGGCAGAGCGTCAACACCACCGACTCGGCGGTACGGATCACGCACATCCCGACCGGGATCGTCGTGAGCTGCCAGAACGAGAAGTCCCAGATCCAGAACCGTGCGGCAGCGCTGCGGGTGCTCGAGGCGAGGCTGCTGGAGAGGCGGCGCCTGGAGGAGCGTGCCGAGATGGACGCGCTCAAGGGGGACACGTCGGGCTCCTGGGGCAACCAGATGCGCTCCTATGTCCTGCACCCGTACCAGATGGTCAAGGACCTGCGCACCGAGCAGGAGACCGGCAACACCTCCGCGGTCCTCGACGGCGAGATCGACCAGTTCATCGAGGCCGGGATCCGGTGGCGCCGGCAGGCGGCCGCCTGACATGAGCGCCGCGACCCCCCTGCCCGGGGACGCGATCCTGCTCCACCTGGGTTTCCACAAGACCGGGACGACCGCGCTGCAGTCGGTGTTCGCCGCCAGCCGTCCCGAGCTGCTCGAGCACGGCGTGCTCTACCCGGGACGGCGCCGCTCGCACCATCCCGCGGCTATGGCCATGACGAACCGGACCTGGGGGGTGGGTCGCGAGGGCGGCTGGGACCCGGACCAGAGGGCGTGGGACCGGCTGGCCCGCGCGGCGACGCGGCATCCCGGGCGCGTGCTGGTCTCCAGCGAGAGCTTCGCGCTGACACCGGACGAGAGCGCTGCCCGGATGGTGGCCGATCTGGGGCCCGACCGGGTGCACGTGGTGTTCACGCTGCGCCCGGTGGCCTCGCTGCTGAGCTCCTCGTGGCAGCAGTACCTGAAATCGGGCTGGACGATCCGCTACGGCCGAGTGGCTCGAGCAGATCGTGGGCGAGCTCGAGCCGGGGGCGCGCCGCTCCGGCTTCTGGCTGCGCAACGACTACCCGCGCATCGTCGGTCGCTGGGCCTCGCTGATCGGGGCGCACCGGGTGCACCTGGTGTGCCTGGACTCGGGGGACCGGGGCTTCCTGCTGCGCACCTTCAGCGAGCTGCTCGACCTCCCCGCCGGCGCGCTCGACCCGGCCCGCGCCGACTCCAACCGATCGATGACAGCCGCCGAGGCCGAGCTGCTGCGGTCGCTGAACGAGCATGCCACCGACTGGGACTGGCCCACCTACCAGCGGACCGTGCGGGCTGGGGCCGTCGCCGGGATGGTCGAGGGCCGCGAGCCGGATCCGCTGGAGGAGCCCCTGCGCACGCCCGAGCACGTGGTCGCGCGTGCCGCCGAGTACGGCCGGGCCTCGGCGGCGGCCCTCGCCGAGCTCGGGGTCGAGGTGCACGGGGACCTCGGCGTGCTCGGCGAGCCGGTGGCCAGCGCCGTCGGCGACCCGGGCCCGGGCTCGTCGGAGGTGCCGGTTGAGGCCGCGGTCGCATCCATCCTCGGGGCGATCCGGGGCGCCCAGCGCCAGGCCCGCGAGGCCGCCGAGGCGCAGGCCGCCGAGGCGCAGGCCGGGGCGGGCAGCCCGGCTGCGGCCGGCGACGGGACGGCGGCTGCCGGCGCGACCCCGTCGGGGGCGTCCCGGCCCGGCCTCGCCGGGCGGGTGCGCCGGGTCGTGCGCCGCGGTTCCGGCCACGGCTGAGGCCCCGGGACCGGTGGCCCGCTGGCCGATCCGGGGTGTCGGGGGCGCGGGGGTGGGGGTTGCGTCCCGATCGGCGGCGGCGACCGTACACTGGCCGCGCAGCCCGAGAGCATCGATTCCGGGCCCCGAGTCCGTCCCCGGGAGTGTCGCGTGATCCGCTTTGCGAACGTCACCAAGCACTACCCCACGCAGACGCGTCCGGCCCTCGACGACGTCAGCCTGGAGGTGGTCAAGGGCGAGTTCGCCTTCCTCGTCGGGCGCCTCCGGCTCGGGCAAGTCGACCTTCCTGCGGCTGGTGCTGCGCGAGGAGCGGCCCACCTCTGGCGCGGTCCTCGTCGCGGGCAAGGACCTCGGGCGCATGCCCAACTGGAAGGTGCCGCACCTGCGTCGCCAGATCGGCAGCGGTCTTCCAGGACTTCCGGCTGCTGCCCAACAAGACGGTCTTCGAGAACGTCGCCTTCGCCCTGCAGGTGATCGGGCGGCCCAACGCCCACATCCGCAAGGTCGTCCCCGAGGTGATCGACCTGGTCGGCCTGGCCGGCAAGGAGAGCCGGTTCCCGGACGAGCTGTCCGGCGGGGAGCAGCAGCGCGTGGCGGTGGCGCGGGCCTTCGTCGAACCGGCCGATGATCCTGATCGCCGACGAGCCGACCGGCAACCTCGACCCGTCGACCAGTGTCGGGATCATGCGGCTGCTGGACCGGATCAACCGGACCGGCACCACCGTCGTCATGGCCACCCACGACGCCGCCGTGGTCGACCAGATGCGCAAGCGCGTGATCGAGCTCGAGAACGGCCACGTCGTGCGCGACCAGTCCCGCGGCGTGTACGGGGCGATGCGGTGAGGGGGCAGGCATGCGCGTGAGGTTCGTCCTCGGCGAGGTGTTCACCGGCATCCGGCGCAACCTCACGATGACCATCGCCGTGGTCATCACGGTGGCCGTGTCGCTGGCGCTGTTCGGTGCCGGGCTGATGGTCCGCTCGCAGGTCGACCTCATGAAGGACTACTGGTACGACAAGGTCCAGGTCTCGATCTACCTGTGCGGCAGCACCTCCGAGGTCCTCTCCTGCGCGGAGGGCCCGGTCACGCAGGCCCAGCGCGAGGAGATCCGGGCCGACCTCGACTCGCTGCGCCCGCTCGTCGAGGAGGTCTACTACGAGTCCTCCGCGGAGGCCTACGAGCGCTTCTCGGAGCAGTTCCAGGACGCCCCGATCCTGTCGAACATCACCCCCGACCAGATGCCGGAGTCGTTCCGGGTCAAGCTGTCCGACCCGACCAAGTACGACGTCGTGGCCAGCGCCTTCATCGGCCGGCCGGGCATCGACTCGGTCAACGACCAGCGGCGGGTCCTCGACACGCTGTTCGCCATCCTCAACGGCTTCCAGACCGGTGCGCTGGTGATCGCCGCGATGATGCTGCTCGCGACCGTGCTGCTGGTGGCGAACACGATCCGGGTCGCGGCGTTCAGCCGACGCCGGGAGACCGGCATCATGCGGCTGGTCGGGGCGTCGAACTTCTACATCCAGCTGCCCTTCCTGCTCGAGGCGGCGCTCGCGGCGACGATCGGCGCCGGCGTGGCGATCGGCCTGCTCGCCCTGCTCAAGGCGATCCTCGTCGACGGCGTGCTCAGCCCGAGCTTCCAGTTCACCAGCTTCGTCGGGTGGGACGTCGTCGCCCAGGTGTCGGTGATCGTGTTCGTCACCGGCATCACGCTGGCCTCCGTGGCCGCCCTGGTGACCCTGCGGCGGTACCTGCAGGGTCTGATCGGCGCGGGGGCGGCCGGCTCGGTCGTCGCCGGGCCTCGATCGCTCAGGTGGGGGAAACCGTCCGCCGATGGATGATCAAGGGGCGTTCCCGCGGTACTGTGGGATGGTCTGTGCACAGTTGTGCGCGAACGAGTCTGGAGCGACGCCGGGAGTGGGGACGATGAGGGCAGCCAAGGGGATCGCCGTCGCGGCGTCCGCGGCGCTCGTCCTCCTCGCTGCGCTTGGCCCGGCTGTGGCCGACACCGAGCAGGACAAGCAGAAGGTCGATGCGGCCGTGGCGGCTGCCGGTGACGACCTCCGGGCGGCGAACGCCAAGGTGGAGGAAGCGATCCGAGCCCTCGAGGAGACCCGCAAGCTCCTGCCGGCCGCCCGCAAGGAGCTGGCTGACGCCCGGGCCGCCGCCCAGGTCGCCGAGGATGCCGACCTCGCTGCCCAGGCCGAGCTCGAGCAGGCCACCGCCGCCGCGATCCGCGCGGAGCAGGAGCGCGCCGAGGTCGAGTTCCAGATCCAGGACCTGCAGAGCCGGGTGGGCAACCTCGCCCGCGCCGTCTACCAGAACGGCGCCTTCGCCGACTTCGACCTGCTCATCACCGCGGGGTCGCCCACCGAGCTGGCCGACCGCGCCGCCGCCCTGGACGCCGTCTCCCGCGCCAACAACCAGACCCTTGCCCGTATGGGCGAGATCCGGGCCGAGCTCGCCCTCAAGGAGGCGCGCCTGGAGGTCCTGCGCCAGCAGGTGGACGAGAAGCGCCAGTTGGCCGCCATCGCGCTGAAGGAGGCCAACATCGCCCGGGATCGGGCCGCGGCGGCCAAGGCGCGGGTCGACCTGCTCGTGGCGCAGAAGGCCACGGCGCTGAACGTGGCCTCTGCGGAGCGGGCGAAGGTCCTCAAGCAGTACAAGACCGTCCAGGCCGAGCAGCAGCGCATCGCGGCCCTCCTGGCCAAGCAGGCGGCCGAGGAGGCCGCCCGCCTCGCGTCCGGGGGCAAGCTCAGCTTCGTGCCGACTGAGACCGACGGCTTCGTCTGGCCGATCCCGGGCAGGTCGGTCGGGCAGGGCGTGGGTCCCCGCATCCACCCGGTCTACGGCTACCGCTCCTGCCACACCGGCGTCGACCTGGGCGCCCCCTCGGGCACGCCGATCAAGGTGACGGCCTCGGGCATCGTCGTGGTCAACGCCACCGGTGGCCCGTACGGCAACCACACCCTCGTCTCGCACGGCAACGGGCTGTTCTCGATGTACGCCCACCAGTCGCGCTTCGGCGCGAGGGAGGGCCAGAGGGTCAAGGCCGGTGACGTGATCGGCTACGTGGGCAGCACGGGCTACTCGACGGGGCCCCACCTCCACTTCGAGATCCACGTAGGGGGTACCCCGTACAACCCGATGGGCTGGTTCGGCGGGGAGAAGGTCCCGGTCCGCTGCTGATGCCGCGGGAGAGGGGGCGACAGGTCGTCGCCCAGAACAAGAAGGCGCGGCACGACTACCACATCGACGCGACCTACGAGGCCGGGATCGTGCTGGTGGGCACCGAGGTCAAGTCGCTGCGCGCGGGGAGGGCCAGCCTCGTCGACGCGTTCGCGCAGTTCCGGGACGGCGAGCTGTACCTGCACGGCCTGCACATCCCGGAGTACGCGCAGGGCACCTGGACCAACCACGCCCCTCGGCGGGTGCGCAAGCTGCTGCTCAAGCGCGCCGAGCTCGACAAGCTGGAGCGCAAGTCCGGGGAGAGCGGCTACGCGCTCGTGCCGCTGGCGCTGTACTTCAAGGACGGGTACGCCAAGGTCGAGCTCGCGCTCGCGCGCGGCAAGAAGTCCTACGACAAGCGGGCCACCATCGCCGAGCGGGACGCCAAGCGGGACATCGCCCGGGCCATGGGCCAGCACCTCAAGGGCCGGGAGTAGCGCGCCCGGGGGCGGGGCGGGCGCGCGGTTGGGCGCGCGGGGGGCGCGCGGGGCCGGTTGTGCCCGCGCCGGTTTGGGGGGCGCGCGGGGCCGGGGCTGTCTTCATGATCCCGATTTGCTCCAAGTCTGAGGGCGGCCTTGGGTCCGAGACTTGGAGCAAGTGGCCCAGGGCGCTCAGGACTTGGAGCAAGTCCGGATCTTGGCCTGCCGGCGGGCCGCGGCGACCAGGAGGCGCCGGCGTTCCCCTGCGGGCGCTGGGTGGCTGGGCGATTCCGAGTGGTGACAGGTGTCAGTCCAGGCCGTACCCTTGAGGGGCCGGCTCGCCGGTGACAACTCGAACAGGGGGGTGACAGGTTTCGACGTCGGTAGTGATCGACGGGAGAAGCGGGTCGAGGATGGCAGTTATCTCGTGAACGCCCTGCCAAACCACAAATGCGAACACCAATCGCACTGCTATGACCCTCGCCGCCTGAGCGAGTAAGTAGCCGTCAGCCCGGGGGCGTCTCCGCCCCGGACCTGGCGTCATTGAGGAGACTGCACCAACTCACCCGGTGACGGGGTGGGACGGGACATTTCACAGTTGCTGGACCGTGTTACCGCGCAGTGCCACACGAAGCGCGGAGGTTGAGACCACAACAGCGTGGCTGCACCCGGAGAAGACCCCGAGAGACACCGATGGACCCGGGTTCGATTCCCGGCACCTCCACGACGGGATGTTCGTAGAACGCGGACGAATTGTTCGTAGATTGCATGTTCCTACATTCCCGGTATGGCAGAAGGAGGGCCCCCGCTTCGGCGGGGGCCCTCCGGCCGTTCTAGGCTGCGTGCCCGTCCTGCTTGCGGGTGGCGATGATCTCGTGGAAGTAGCTCTCGATCATCTGGGCAGCTTGCTCGCGAGTGGCGTCGATGAAGCCGTAGTACGGGGGATCGGGCTGTAGCAGGGGATGTTCGCCTGGGCCTCGTCCGGTTCGGGCATGCCAAGCGCGGAGACCGCCCTGATCGACCCCTACCCCTGGCTGCCCGCCCGACTCCGCGCCTGAACCACCGAGCCCGATCCGCCCCGCCCGCCCGGGCCGGCGGGTGCCTCACATCGGCCGCGAGCTGGGCCCCATTCAGGCGGGCATAACGGCGCCCAGGATGACGCTGCGGATTCGACGAAGGAGGCCGTCGTCGGCGTCTGACGTCAACGTCTGAAACCGCATGCTGCCTACGGGTGTCCTCTGGGTCGCAGTTGGCAGATGCCGCCGAGATCGGGTGAGACTGTCGTTACCAGTCGGGCCATTGCTCGCCGGATCAGGGGAGTTCCCTCCACAGGACCGACTTGCCGCACCGAGGATGACGACTCGTACGTCGTCGTAGGGCGTCAATTCGAATGCGCGGAACGTCTGCTCTTCGGGAGGGAAGTTGGTGCGAGACCGGCTGTAGCTGGAGGACTTCGTCGCTCGTGAGCGAGGGGACGCGGACCACGCCGTACACCGACGATGGCGATGGAATGGGCAGGGTTGGCACACCGTCGGCCCCATCCTCCGCGGGCCACCATCCGCACCGCGCCGGCGAGCGGCCCGGCGGGGCGGACCACGTCAGAGCGGTGTGGCCTCGGAGGGCGCGAACGCAGGGCCGTGCCCGGGCACGATCAGGGCCGGAGCCATGTCGAGGATCCTCCTCCTCGACCGGGCGAGCAGCTCCCGGTCGGCGGCGAACGGATCGTCGGCCGGGCCCTGCGCGTGCCACCACAGGTGCGTGCACGCGAGCAGTCCCTCGGCCGTCTCGACCAGCGTGGTGACGTCCTGCGGAGTGTGCCCGGGCGTGGCAGCCAGGCGCACGGACGGGGCAATGACCCGCCCTTCGGCCTCGGCGTCCTCCCAGGTGTCATCGCGGTAGATGGCCATCACGTCGTGGAAGCGCGCCTCGGTGAACAGCGCCGCGTTGAGCGTGTGGTCTGGGTGGTGGTGGCTGAACACGACGTCCGTCACCTCGCTCGGGGCGACGCCGAGCGCCGCCAGCGGGTCGGTGATGAGGCGTCGGTCAGCCACCATGCCCGGATCGACGACCACGATCGCATCACCGTCACGCACGAGCACCACCGTGCTCGCCACCCGTTGGCCCACGTACCCGGTCGTCAGGATCGTCAGTTCCGCTGCCATGCCCCAATGGTGGGGTCGGGGTGATCCTGACTCGCGTCGGAGGGGTCCGGACGGGCGGGCGCAATACGCTGGCCGGCATGCCCGAGCTCACCCCGGAGATGGCCACCCAGTTCGTGCACCAGTCGGTCCCGGCGATCGGCCGTCTCGGGGTCGTGGTCGACGCGATCTCCCCGGGGTCGGTCGAGCTGCGCGTGCCGATCGATGGCAACCGCAACCACATGGGGACCATGTACGCCGGTGCGCTCTTCGCGGTCGCCGAACTGCCGGGCGGGCTGATCCCGCTGAGCGCGCTCGAGCCCGGCCGGTACGTCCCGATCGTGACGGACATGCGCGTCCGGTTCCTCGCGGCGGCCCGAACCGATGTTCGCCTGACCGCACGGATCGAGCCCGACGACCTGCGCGACCTGGCCGAGCGGGCCGACGCGGACGGTCAGGCGGAGTTCGTCCTGGCCCTGAGCGCGCAGGACGCGCACGGCCGCACGGTGCTGGCCAGCGAGGCGACCTACGTGCTGCGTCGCGCCCGCGGCTGAGGGCTTCCCGGCCATGTGAGATGGGCCACTCCGGGGTTTCCCCGCCGCGGATGACGGGCAGCAGGAGTGCATGGTTCGAATCTCTGCACGCTTGACCGGGGTCGTCGCCGCTGCTGCGACGGCCGGATCGCTCGTGATCGTCGCCCCGATGTCACCGGCGGCCGCCGCCGGCACTGCGGCTGGGGCCGCGGTCTCGGCGCCTTCTGCCACCGCGACCGCGGTCGCGACCGGGGAGCGCAACAAGAAGGTGTCGCGCAGCATGCGCGGCGTCCGGCCCTCTGCCTACATCGGCAAGAAGTACAAGAGCCGCTACGAGCGGACGCGTCGGTGCATCGTGCGCAAGGAGTCCGGGGGCAACTACCGGATCAAGTCCCGCACGGGCAAGTACCGGGGCGCCTACCAGTTCAACGCCCACCTCGCCAGCAGCACGGCCCGCCGGATGGGTCGCCCCGACCTGGCGCGCAAGCCCATCAACACGTGGAGCCGCTTCCACCAGGACAAGGCGTTCTGGACGGTCTGGAACAACGGCCGTGGCCGCAGCCACTGGCCCACCGCGCGCGGCTGCTGACCGGACCCACCACCCGGGCAACGGCCCGGGCGAACCCCCACCCAGACCCACACGACCCCCGAGGGGCCCGTGCATCGCCACCGAGGCGAGGCGCGGGCCCCTCGTGCATCAGAGCCCGAGCACGCCCGGGTTGAGGATCCCGGCCGGGTCCAGCGTGGACTTCACCCCGCGGAGCACCTCGACGCCCAATGCCCCGACCTCCCGCTCCAGCCACGGGGCGTGGTCGCGACCGACCGCATGGTGGTGGGTCAGCGTGCCCCCGGCGCCGAGCAGGGCCTCGGTCGCGGCGGCCTTGGCCCCGTGCCACTGCGCCCGCGCGGCAGACGTGTCGCCGGGCGCCCGGCGGGCCAGGACGGTCAGGTACAGCGACGCCCCCGTCGGGTACAGGTGCGACAGGTGCGCCATGACGACAGGGGGAGTCCCGGCCGCCCCCAGCGACTCGACGAGCGCCGAGCGGACGGCCTCGTGCAGACCCGGCAGCCGCGACCAGGTGGTCGCCGTCTCGAGCGTCTCGACGAGGACGCCAGCGTCGAGCAGCGAGTCCCGCTGGGTCGGGGCGTCGAACCGGTGCCGGTGCCACGCGTCCCCGGCGGCCGTCCCCAGCGACACGCCCCCAGCAGCGCGGATGCGCCCGACCGCCTCGCGGCGGCGCTGCGTGATGGTCCCCCGCGTGCCCTCCCAGCCGATGATCGCCAGGCAGCCCCCCGAGCGCCGGCGGGCCCGCAGGTAGGTGTCGAGGGCGGCGGCCTGCAGCCCGCCACCGCGCAGTGCGAGCTGGACCTCGGTCTCCTGTGCGTCGGACAGCCGGCACACGTCGGGTGCCGAGTCCGCGCGCGGGCCGTCCTGGACCAGGCTGCGCAGCACGGCCAGCCCGGTGCTGAAGTCGGGCAGCATCCAGCCCTCGTAGCGGCGGGCCTCGGGCGCCGGGCGGACCCGGACGGTCACCTCGGTGATCACGCCGAGCGCTCCCTCGGACCCCACGGCGAGGTGGCGCAGGTCGGGCCCGGCCGCGTTCGGCGTCCCGGTGCCCACCACGAGCACCCCGCGCGGCGTGGCCATCCGGAGCCCGACGACCATCGCGTCGAACCGGCCGAACCCGGTCGAGGACTGCCCGGCCGATCGCGTCGCGGCGTACCCGCCGAGGGTGGCGCGGGCCCAGGACTGCGGGACGTGGCCGAGCGTCAGCCCGTGTGCGGCCAGCAGCGCGTCGGCGGCCGGGCCGGTCGTGCCGGGCAGGAACGTGGCCGTGCGGTCCGTGGGATCGACGCGGACCAGCCCGGCCATCCGGGCCAGGTCGAGCACGACGACGCCGGCGTGCCCGGGGCCCCGCGCGGGGTCCACGCCGCGCACGACGCTGGTGCCGCCCCCGAGGGGGACGACCGCCAGCCCATGCCGCTCGGCGACGGCCAGGACGGCCAGCACCTCGGGCTCGTCCGCCGGCGAGACCACCGCATCAGGCAGCGCGAGGTCCACGCCGGACCGCAGCCGCAGCAGGTCGTCGTATGAGGAGCCCCCGGCGCAGCGCAGCCGGGCCAGCCGGTCGGTCCGCACCTGCTCGGGGCCGACCGCCTCCCGCAGCGCCGCGAGGGCGGCCTCGGCCAGCCCGGACCCCGGCAGGTCCCAGTCGGCCGGGTCGGCTGCCGGCGCCGGGGTGAGCGGCCCGAGCCGCTCGGTCAGCCAGGCGCGCACGTGGTCGGCCAGCGGCGGGATCGGCGCGTCGGCCCACCGGGCGAACGGCCGGGTGGCGGGCGGCGGAGCGGACGGGTGGGTGGTCACGGCGACGGAGGGTGGGCACACGCGTTACAGTGTGACACATGGCGTCTATCCGTAACACCCCGCTCCGGGACCCGTCCCCCGAGGCGCCCAGCAGCCAGGCCGCGATCCTGGCCGCCGCCCGCGCGCTGGTCCTCGACGTCGGGTTCCGGCGGGTCACGGTCGCCGACGTCGCCCGGCGGGCCGGGGTCTCGCGGATGACCGTCTACCGGGAGTTCGACGACCTGGCCGCGATCTGGTCGCGCCTGCTCACCGACGAGCTCGTCGGCCTGCTCGACGCCAGCGCCGCCGAGCTCGCCGCCCTGCCGACCGCCCGGGCGCGCATCGTCGGGATCGCCGACGTCCTGGTCGATGCGGTGCGCCGGCACCCGCTGTTCCGCCGGGCCCTCGACGTCGACCCCGAGCTGCTGCTCCCGCTGATCGTCGACCGCTTCGGGGCCAGCCAGCGCGCTGCCCTGGTCCGGATCGCCGAGCTGGTGCGCGCGGGGCAGGGCGACGGTTCCGTGCGGGCCGGCCTCGACCCCGACGCGGCTGCGTGCGCGGTGCTGCTCACCGCCCAGTCGTTCGTGTTCTCCGCCCGCGCGGTGGAGGGCCGCCCGGACGCGGTCGCCGTGCGCGCCGAGCTGCCCGCGCTGATCGACCGGTACCTCGCGCCATGATCGCCCCGGGTGACCCGCGCTCCCTGCTCGACGCCGACCGCCGCGCCCGTGACCTCGAGCACCTGGCCGGCGGCGCGGTCGTGGACGTCCTGGTCGTCGGCGGCGGCATCACCGGTGCCGGGGTCGCCCTCGATGCGGCCGCGCGTGGGCTGTCGGTGGCCCTGGTCGAGCGGGGGGACCTCGCCGCGGGGACGTCGCGATGGTCCTCGAAGCTGGTCCACGGCGGACTGCGCTACCTCGTCTCCGGCCAGGTGGGCGTGGCCGCCGAGAGCACCCGCGAGCGTGGCCTGCTTGCGACGACCATCGCCCCGCACCTGATCCGGCCGCTGCCGTTCGTCACCCCGCTCGGGGCAGCCGGGATGGGTCGCGCGATGGGGGCGGCGGCCGCCTCCGCCCAGCTGGGCGCCGACGCCCTGCGGCGATCGGCGGGGACCCCCGCGTCCCTGTTCCCGGCGCCGAGACGCGCCGAGGTCGCCGAGGTCCGTCGGCTCGTCCCGGGGGCCCGCAGCGCAGGGCTGCGCGGCGGGCTGGTCAACTGGGACGGCCAGCTGGAGGACGACGCCCGCCTCGTCGTGGCCGTCGCCAGGACCGCCGCGGCGCACGGCGCGCGCATCCTGACGCGGTGCACGGCCCTGGACGTGGGGGCCGGCGGCGCCCGCGTCCGGGACCTGGCCAGCGACACCGACCTGGACGTGCGGGCCCGCCACGTGGTCAACGCCACCGGCGTGTGGGCCGATCAGCTCGACCCCTCGGTGCACCTGCGTCCCTCCCGCGGCACGCACGTGGTCCTCCCCGCCTCGGCGCTCGGCCATCCGGCCGCCGCGCTGGCCGTGCCGGTCCCCGGCCACCTCGGCCGGGTCCTGTTCGCGCTGCCCCAGCCCGACGGGCTGGTCCTGCTCGGCCTCACCGACGAGCCCGCCGATGACCCCGACCTGGACGCCCGGGCGACGGACGCCGAGGTCGACTTCCTGCTCGAGACGTTCTCCGAGGGGCTCGACCGGCCGCTGGGGCGTGCGGACGTCGTGGGCACGTTCGCCGGGCTGCGCCCCCTGCTGGCCCCGGGGTCGCAGGGGACGCCCGGGTCGTCCGGGTCCCCGGGCGCCGATGCGACGGCCGACCTCTCCCGGCGGCACGCCGTCATCAGCCACGGCCCGGTCATCACGGTCACCGGGGGCAAGCTGACGACCTACCGGCGGATGGCCCAGGACGTCGTGGACCTGCTCACCGACGTCCCGTGCTCGACGCACCGGCTGCCCCTGGTCGGGGCCGGTGCGCTGGACCGGACAGGGGTCGCCGCGCTGCCCGCCCGGCTCATCCGCCGGTTCGGCACCGAGGCGCCGGCGGTCGCCGCGCTCGCGGGCGGGGATCCGGCACTGCTCGGCCCGGTCGTCGCGGGTGTTCCCGCCCTCGGGGTGGAGGTGCTGTGGGCGGTGCGTGCCGAGGCGGCCCTGGCTGCCGACGACGTGCTGGACGGCCGGCTGCGCCTGGACCTGGTCCCCGCCTGGCGGGCCGCAGCCGCTGGCCGGGTCGCCGACCTGGTGCCCGCCGTCCCGGCAGTCGGGGCCCGGTAGCCACCCGGCACACGCACGGCTCCGCCACGCCCCGTCCGCACGACTGCGGCGAACCTGACAGGATCGGGGCGTGCTGGACGTGCCCCGCGAGCAGTTCGAGGAGCTCGTCGCCGACGCCCTCGACGAGATCCCGCCCGAGCTGGCCGACCTGATCTCCAACTGCGTCGTGCTGGTCGAGGACGACGTCCCCGCCGGCTCGCCGGCCCTGCTGGGCCTGTACGAGGGGATCCCGCTGACGGAGCGGGACGGGTGGTACAGCGGCGTGCTGCCCGACCGGATCACGCTCTACCGGCTGCCGATCCTGCGGATGTGCGAGACCCCCGACGACGTCGTGGACGAGGTCCTGGTCACCGTCGTGCACGAGGTCGCCCACCACTTCGGGATCGACGACGAGCGCCTCCACGACCTCGGCTGGGGATGAACACCGGGTGACGGCCCGGTGGCCGGGCCTCCGTCGCCGGGCGGGTCGGACGCACCGCTCAATAGGCTGGGCCTCATCCAGCCGAGGAGGTGCGCATGACCACGAGCGCTGAGCGTCGCAAGGCACTGGCCGTCCTGACATCGGGCGGTGACTCGCAGGGCATGAACGCAGCGGTCCGAGCCGTGGTGCGCACCGCGATCGCGCGGGGTGCCGATGCCTACGCCGTGTACGAGGGCCTGCAGGGGCTGGTCGACGGGGGGGACCGGATCCGCAAGTTCGACTGGGACTCGGTCGGCTCCATCATGCACCTCGGCGGCACCGTCATCGGCACGGCTCGCAGCGCGGACTTCCGGGAGCGCCAGGGCCGGCTGCGCGCGGCCCGCAACCTCGTGGAGCGGGGGATCGACCGGCTGGTCGTGATCGGTGGCGACGGCTCGCTGACCGGCACCGACATCTTCCGCTCGGAGTGGGCTGGCCTGCTCGCCGAGCTCGTGGCCTCCGGCGAGATCACCGCCGACCAGGCGGCGGCGCACGAGCACCTGATCATCGCCGGCGCGGTGGGCTCCATCGACAACGACATGGTGGGCACGGACAAGACCATCGGTGCCGACTCCGCGATGCACCGCATCATCGAGGCGATCGATGCCCTCGCCTCGACGGCTGCCAGCCACCAGCGGTCGTTCGTCGTCGAGGTCATGGGCCGGCACTGCGGCTACCTGACCGTCATGTGCGCGATCGCCGGCGGCGCCGACTACATCCTCATCCCGGAGGTGCGCCCCGCGCCCGGCTGGGAGGACGACCTCATCGCCCGGCTGGCCGCCGGCCGCGCGGCGGGCCGGCGGGACAACCTCGTGCTCGTCGCGGAGGGCTGCGCAGACCAGTCCGGGGCGCCGATCACCCCGCAGATGGTGGCCGACCTGATCACCGAGCGGGCCGGCGAGGACACCCGCGTCACGATCCTGGGCCACGTGCAGCGCGGCGGCAGCCCGAGTGCCTACGACCGCTGGATGCCGACGCTGATGGGGCACGCCGCGGCCAACGAGGTGCTCGACGCCGGTCCGGACCACGTCTCCCAGCTCATCGGCATCCGCAACAACCGCGTGGCGCGCATGCCGCTCATGGAGGCGGTGGCGCAGACGCGGGCGGTGCCCGGCCTCATCGAGTCCGGTGACTACCGCGGTGCGATGGATGCCCGCGGCTCGTCGTTCACCGACATGGTCCGCGTGTTCGAGGGCATCGCCCAGCCGGAGCCGATGTTCCCCGGCCAGGGGACCCGCATCGCCATCATGCACGCCGGCGGGCTGGCGCCGGGCATGAACGCCGCCGTGCGCGCGGCGGTCCGGTTCGGCATCTCGCGCGGGCACGACATGGTGGGCATCCACGGCGGCTTCCCCGGCCTGCTCAGGGACGAGGTCGAGGACATGTCGTGGGCGGCGGTCGAGGGCCTCGCGGGCTTCGGCGGGGCCCAGCTGGGGACCAGCCGCAGCACGCCCCGGACGGAGGACTACGCCCTCGTCGGCGAGGCGATCCAGCGCAACCGGATCGACGGCCTGCTGGTGGTCGGCGGCCATCGCGCCTACGAGGCCGTGTGGCGCCTGCGCGCCCATCGGGCGGACCATCCGGGGCTGCAGGTGCCGCTGATCTGCATGCCGGCATCCATCGACAACAACCTGCCCGGCTGGGAGATGACGATCGGCGCCGACACGGCGCTCAACGTGATCGTGACCTGCGTCGATGCCATCAAGCAGTCGGCCAGCGCATCGCAACGGGCGTTCGTCGTCGAGACGATGGGCCGCAAGTGCGGGTTCCTCGCGGCGCTGGCCGGCCTGTCGGTCGGTGCCGAGGAGGTCTACCTCAACGAGGACCCGCCGACGCTGTCCCGGCTGAACCGCGACGTGGCGGAGATGGTCTCGGGCTTCCGGCGGGGCCGCAGCTTCCACCTGTCGATCCGCAACGAGCAGGCAAGCGACGGCTACACCACGGAGTTCCTGCGCCAGCTCTTCACGGAGGAGTCGCACGGGCTGTTCGACGTGCGCACCGCCGTCCTCGGACACCTCCAGCAGGGCGCGAACCCGACCGCGTTCGACCGTGCCCACGCCGCGAGCCTGGCCGCCCACTGCATCGACTGGCTGACCGGCCGCATGCTCGCCGGGCGCAGCGACTGGCACTACCTGGCGCTCAAGGACGGCAAGCTGGGCTCGGCGCGCATCGTGAAGCTCCCGGAGGTGTTCGACATGGAGAACCGCAGGCCCAAGGAGCAGTGGTGGATGCCCCTGCTCGGCGTCATGGACGAGCTGGCCAAGCGACCCGCGGAGCCGGCTGAGCAGGGCGCAGGCCCCCGATGATCATCGAGACCGCGACCATCACGCGTGCTCCCCGGCCAGGAGGAGCAGTTCCTCGCCGCGCTGGAGCAGGCCAAGGCGGTGCTGGCCCAGGCCACGGGCTGGCGGGAGATCCGCGTGCAGCGCGGCATCGAGCGGCCGTCGGTGTTCCTGCTGGCGATCGGGTGGGAGACCCTCGAGGATCACACGGTGGGCTTCCGCGGGGGGGAGCTGTTCGTGCAGTGGCGCTCGATCATCGGGCCGTACTTCGCCGAGCCGCCGGTGGTCGAGCACTGGGAAATCAGGTGACCCGGGCGGACCTCCACTGGCTGGGCGCCCTCGAGGTGGCCGATCGGCTGGCTGCCGGGACGTTGACGAGCGTGCAGCTCGTCGAGCACCTGCTGGCGCGCATCGATCGCCTCGAGCCGAGGCTGCATGCCCTCATCGCCGTGTCCGGCGACGCGCTCACCCACGCGGCGCAGGCCGATGCCCGGCGTGCATCCGGCCATGCGCGGGGCCCGCTGGACGGCGTGCCCGTCATCGTCAAGGACAACGTCGAGGCCCTCGGCCTGCCGGGCTCGGCTGGGTCGCTGGCCCTGCGGGGGTTCGCGGCGCAGCGCGACGCGCCGCTCGTGAGCCGGATGCGTGACGCGGGCCTGGTCGTGCTCGCTGCGGCCAACCTCTCCGAGTGGGCCAACTTCCGGGGGCGCAACTCGACCAGCGGGTGGTCGGCAGTCGGCGGGCTGACCGACAACCCCTGGCTCACGGGACACTCCGCGGGTGGTTCATCGTCCGGCTCGGCTGCTGCGCTGGCCGCCGGGTACGCCCCGCTGGCCGTCGGCACGGAGACGGACGGCTCGATCACCTGCCCGGCCGCGCTGTGCGGCGTGGTCGGCCTGAAGCCCACGGTGGGCGCTGTCCCGGTGGCCGGCGTCGTCCCGATCTCGGCCAGCCAGGACTCGCCCGGTCCGATGGCGCGCAGCGTCGCCGACGCCGCCGCGCTGCTCGCGGTGCTCACCGGGGGTGATCCGGCCGACCCCGCGCACGGGCACGGGTCGCCCGGCCAGCGGCGGTTCGTCCTCGGCGCGCCCGCGGTGTGGCGGACCGGGGACACGCCCACGGATGCGCTGTTCGACGCCACGGTTGGCGCTCTGCGCTCGGCGGGCATGTCCGTCGTTGAGGTGCCGCTGCCGCCGGAGACCGACGAGGTCAGCGTCGACGAGGTCACGGTGCTCGTCCACGAGGCGGCCGACGACGTCGACCGGTACCTCGCCCTGCGCCCCGGCTCCGGTCCGCTGTCGCTGGCCGAGGTGGTCGCGTTCAACGCTGCGCACGCTGACGCGGAGCTCGCGCACTTCGGCCAGGAGTACCTCGAGCGCTCGGTCGCCTGCGGCGGGACGGGCCGCCCCGCAGTACGCCGGAGCCCGCCGGCGGAACCTGGCCTGGGCGCTCGACGAGGCGCTCGTCCCGGCGTTCGCCCACGGGGTGGACGCGCTCATCGCCCCGGCCTACGGCCCGGCCTGGCTCAGCCGGCTCGACGGGGGCGACAGGTTCCTCGGGGGCGCCCTGACCACGGCGCCGGCCATCGCGGGCTGGCCGATCCTCACCCTGCCGATCGGGCTGGTCGACGGCTTGCCGATCGGCCTGGGGATCATCGGCCCCGCGGGAGGCGAGGCCACGGTGCTGGGCATCGCCGCCGCCGTCGAGGCGGCCGTGGGCTGGGTGGACCGGGCGCCGATCGCCTGATTCATCCGTTTCCTTCCCGGTGCCGGCCGTTCGCCCCACGGTGTCGGGACTATCGGCCGGACAGGCGCAGCCGAACCTCCTTGCCGGGCCGTTCGGGCCATGGTGCAGGCTAGGTGCGTGCGCCCGCCCGGGGCGCGCCTGGAACACGATGGAGAGCGCATCCCATGACTTTCCCCGGACTGGAGAATCCGCCCACCCAGAACAAGAAGCTCCTTGAGTGGGTCGAGCAGGTCGCCACCCTGGCCAAGCCGGAGCGGATCGAGTGGTGCGACGGGTCCCAGGAGGAGTGGGACCGGTTGACCCAGCTCATGGTCGATGAGGGCATGGCCATCCCGCTGAACCCCGAGCTGCGGCCCAACTCCTTCCTGTTCCGCTCCGACCCCACCGACGTGGCCCGCGTCGAGGACCGGACGTTCATCTGCTCGCTGCACGAGCACGACGCCGGCCCGACGAACAACTGGCACGACCCGCTGGAGATGCGCACCACGCTCAAGGGCCTCTTCGAGGGCTCCATGCGCGGGCGGACGATGTACGTCATCCCGTTCTCGATGGGGCCGCTGGGCTCGCCCGATCTCCGAGCTCGGCGTCGAGATCACCGACTCGCCGTATGTGGTGGTCAACATGCGGATCATGACCCGGATGGGTCGGCCGGCGCTGGACCTGATCGGCCCCGACGGTGACTTCGTGCCCGCCGTGCACTCCGTCGGCTACCCGCTGGCCGACCGCGACGGCAACACCCGCCCGGACATCGCCTGGCCGTGCAACGAGATCAAGTACATCGTGCACTTCCCCGAGACCCGCGAGATCTGGTCCTTCGGCTCCGGCTACGGCGGCAACGCCCTGCTGGGCAAGAAGTGCTTCGCGCTGCGGATCGCCTCGGCGATGGCCCGCGACGAGGGCTGGCTGGCCGAGCACATGCTGATCCTGAAGCTGACCAGCCCCAGCGGCGCGGTGAACCACCTCGCCGCGGCGTTCCCGAGCGCCTGCGGCAAGACGAACCTCGCGATGCTCGAGCCCACCGTCCCCGGCTGGAAGGTCGAGACGGTCGGCGACGACATCGCCTGGATGCGCTACGGCCAGGACGGCCGGCTGCACGCGATCAACCCGGAGGCGGGGTTCTTCGGCGTCGCCCCGGGCACCTCGATGAAGACCAACGCGAACGCCATGCGCACGCTGTGGGGCAACAGCATCTTCACCAACGTGGCCCTGACCGACGACGGCGACGTGTGGTGGGAGGGGATGACCGACGAGGCGCCGGCCCACCTGATCGACTGGAAGGGCCGCGACTGGACCCCTGCCACGGGCGAGCCCTCCAGCCACCCGAACAGCCGGTTCACCGCCCCCGCGTCGCAGTGCCCGACGATCGCCGACAACTGGGAGGACCCGGCCGGCGTGACCATCGACGCGATCCTCTTCGGCGGGCGCCGGGCGACGAACGTGCCCCTCGTGAACGGGGCGCGGGACTGGGAGCACGGGGTCTTCATCGGCGCGACCGTGTCCTCGGAGATGACGGCCGCGGCGGTCGGCGGGATGGGCCAGCTGCGCCGCGACCCGTTCGCGATGCTGCCGTTCTGCGGCTACAACATGGCCGACTACTGGGGCCACTGGCTCAAGGTCGGTCGGGCCACCTCGCCGGAGAAGCTCCCGCGGGTCTTCCAGGTCAACTGGTTCCGCAAGGACGCCGAGGGCAACTGGCTGTGGCCGGGCTTCGGCGAGAACAGCCGCGTCCTGGCCTGGATCATCGACCAGGTCAACGGCGTGGACAACGGCGTGGACACCCCCATCGGCATCGCGCCGGCGCCGGGTGCCCTCTACCTCGACGGGCTCGACATCGACGAGCAGCAGTACGCCGAGCTGTTCGCGGTCGAACCGGACAGCTGGCTCAGCGAGTGCATCCTCACCGAGGAGTACTTCGGCATGTTCGGTGACGCCACCCCGGCGGAGATGTACGCCCAGCTGTCGCTGCTGCGCGAGCGCCTCGAGGCCCAGAAGGCCTGACCGCCGGCCGGACCACCCGACCGCCCGCCTCCTGCGACCGGGGAGGCGGGCGGTCGCTCGTCGGCGGCCCGATGGGAGGATGCGGGCCATGGATGCGACTGCAATCGACCTGCGCGGCCGGGACTTCCTGCGGGAGGCTGACTTCACCGCCGCCGAGCTCGACGCCCTCATCTCCCTGGCTGGCCGGTTGAAGGCCGAGCGCGCCGCCGGGATCGAGCAGCAGCGCCTGGCCGGTCTCGTGATCGCGCTGATCTTCGAGAAGACCTCGACCCGGACCCGGTGCGCCTTCGAGGTCGCGGCCTACCACCAGGGCGCCCACGTGACCTTCCTGGACCCGGGGTCGTCGCAGCTGGGCCACAAGGAGTCGGCCGCCGACACGGCCGCGGTCCTGGCCGGGATGTACGACGCGATCCAGTTCCGCGGCTCGGCGCACGCGACGGTCGAGGAGCTCGCAGCCGCGGCCGCGGTCCCCGTCTACAACGGCCTGACCGACGAGTGGCACCCGACCCAGATGCTGGCCGACTTCCTCACCATGCGGGAGCACAGCGGCGGTGCGCCGTGGTCGGAGCTGCAGCTTGGCCTACGTCGGCGATGCCCGCAACAACATGGGCAACTCGATGCTGGTGATGTCGGCGATCATGGGCTCGGACGTGCGGATCGTGGCACCGCGCAGCCTGTGGCCCAGCGAGGACGTCCAAGCGCTCGCCCGGCAGCGGGCAGCAGCCAGCGGTGCGCGGATCCTGCTGACCGAGGACCCCGCGCAGGGGGTCGAGGGCGCGGCCTTCGTGCACACCGACGTATGGGTCTCGATGGGGGAGCCCAAGGAGGTCTGGGACTCCCGGGTGGAGCTGCTGCGCCCCTACCGCGTCGACGCTGACCTGATGGCGGCCACCGGCCGGCCGGACGCGGCCTTCATGCACTGCCTGCCGGCGTTCCACGACAGCCGGACCACCGTCGGTCGGGAGGCCGGCGGGCGCTACCGGCTCCTCGACGGGCTCGAGGTGTCCGACGAGGTGTTCCGCTCGGCGGCCAGCCTGGTGTTCCCGCAGGCCCACAACAGGATGCACACCATCAAGGCGCTCATGGTGGCGACCCTCGCCGGGTGACCGACGGCCGGCCCACCGACGGCCGGCCCACCGACGGCCGGGTCGGTCGCAAGCGCCCCCCGGTGGGAGGAGTGGCCCGCGTTGCTGCTCGGTGGGTCAGGCGATGCCCAGGGCAGTGGGCGCCACCGCGAGGGAGATCTCCTCAGCGGCGGCCGACGCCCCCTCACCCCGCTGGCGGGGGAAGCTGGCGAGCTCGATGCGCAGGTAGACCCGCTCGCGCTCCTCCTCGGTCATCCCGCCCCAGACGCCATACGGCTCCCGGGCCCGGATCGCGTAGTCGGCACACTCGACGCGCACGGAGCATCCAGCACACACCATCTTCGCCGCGCGGTCACGGCGCAGGCGTGCGAGGCCCCGCTCGTTCTGCGGATGGAAGAACAGGTCCTGGTCTGCTCCCCGGCATGCCCCGAGCTCCTGCCACTCCCACGTCGCGTCCATCGGGACCTGGGACAGCGGCTGCTGCGGCATTGCTCCTCCGTTCCGGGCCCTCGGGCCCGTGGGGGGTGGATACTGTGGCCGTTCTCGTGCGGGTCGGGCGTTGCCCCCGGGGGCATCGTGCAGGGAGTCGACGGACCGTGGGGGCGAAGATCACGCTACTCACCGTGAGAGCCGATGTTATCCAACGAAACGCTGAAAAGTCTCTAGTACGAACATACTAATTCGTGACTCTGAGTCCCCGTTCGTGGGGGCTGATCGGGTGCCCGCACGGCGGGGTTTACAGGCCCGTAACCCGTGCGCTGACGCTGCGTGATGATCCCGTCGCTCCCCTGCGGGCCGGCGTGCGTGCGGCAGTTGTGACGCTTCGTGATGGGCCTACGATCGGTCCATGCCGAACGACCTCGACCCCCTGGAATCGCCGGACCTCTCCGGGGGCACCGCGACGATGGAGCGGACCGAAACCTCCGACGGATCGGGCGATCACGAGCGGTTCGCGCACTACGTCCCCAAGGACCGGATCGTCGAGAGCGCCGTGATGGGCACCCCCGTTCGGGCGCTGTGCGGCAAGGTCTGGGTGCCGGGACGCGACCCGTCGAAGTTCCCGGTCTGCCCCGAGTGCCAGCGGATCTACGACGGGCTGCCCCCCGGCCCCTCGGATCCCGACGGGCAGTGAGGGCGTCGGCCACGGGGGCCCGGGGCCCGCGTCACAGGACCCGACGGCATGGCCGAGCTCGGGCGGGCTGCGCTAACTGCCGCCAAGTGGCCGATTAAGGTCCGCGCCACCTGGCCCGGGGGCGATGGCAGGCGATGGCCGGCATGCAATCATCGGCGCGGGGTGAGGAGCGCGACGTGTCAGGAGGGGCAGTGGTGGACGTCCGGAGCGCCGGATCGGCTCGACCGTCTGGTCGGGGCGGCCGCACTGCCCTCCTGGCCGCGCTGGCGACAGCGGTCATGGTGGCCCTGATCGGGACCGCGCCACCCGCGGGGGCGGAGGAACCCACCCGTTCGTCGGTGATCACCGGCTGGCTGCCCAGCTGGTCGACGACCTCGGCCCTGGCCGGGATCGAGGCCAACGCGGGGCTGTTCGGCGAGGCGTCCCCGTTCTGGTACTCGGCCAAGGCGTCGAGCGGATCGGTCACGATCTCGGCCTCGGTGGGTTCGGCGACCATGACGACGGTCCTGGCCAGCCTTCGCTCCCGGGGCATCAAGGTCCTGCCATCGGTGGCCGACGGCTCCGCGGCCCGGGCGATGGCCACGGTGCTCAAGGACCCCGCTGACCGCGCTGCGCACGTCGCCCAGCTGGTCGACCTCGTGGTGTCCAACGGATACGACGGCATCGAGCTGGACTACGAGAAGTTCGCCTTCTCCGACGGCTCCTCCACCTGGGCGGCCACGCGTCCGGCCTGGGTCGCCTTCGTCACGGAGCTGGGCAACGCCCTGCACGCGGCCGGCAAGCAGCTGGCCCTGGCAGTGCCGCCGATGTACAACGGCAGCAGGACCTCGAGCAGCGGGTACTGGGTCTACGACTACGCGGGCGTCGCGCCGGTCGTGGACTCGCTGCGGGTCATGACCTACGACTACTCGGTGTCACGGCCCGGGCCGATCTCGCCGCTGTCGTTCATCCGCCGGACCCTGGACTACTCGGTGACGGCCTTCCCGGCAGCGCGCCTGCGGATGGGCATCCCGGCATACGGGCGCCTCTGGATCGCGCGCAGGGCCGACGGCTCCAAGGCCATCACCGGCACGTGCCCGACCAGCGGCGTGCCCGGCACGACCAGCTTCACCGCCGAGGCGGCCATGACCTACCTGACCGGCGTCGCGGGCGCGGTCCCGGATGTGCGCTTCGACGCGACCACCGCGGAGGCGACGACGACGTTCAGCAAGAAGTACACCGGCAAGGGCCCGAACGGCACCACGACCACCTGCACCGTGAAGCACGAGGCGTGGTGGGTCGATGCCCGCGGCGTGGCGGCTCGACTGCCCCTGCTCGCCGAGTACGGGCTGGCGGGCGCCGCGGTCTGGCACCTCGGGGGCGTGGACGCCGACTCCTGGGCCGCCATGCAGGCCTACGCCGCCGGCCAGGCGTTCACCCCGGCGCCGCCTCCGACAGCGACCCCGCCGCCGTCCACCGCGACCCCGGCCAGCGTCACGGTCAAGGCGTCCACCTACGCCCCGAAGCGCGGCAAGAAGGTCAAGCTCCGGGTCTACGTGAAGCCCGCGAAGAAGAAGGTGCTCGTCAAGCGCCAGATGCTCGTCGACGGCACGTGGCGGACCGTGGCGAAGAAGCGGACCAACTCCAAGGGCCGGGTGACGTTCACCTTCCGGTGGCCCAAGAAGGGCTACACGGCGAACACGTACCGCATCAAGACCAACAAGCGCGGGTCGCTGGCTGCCGGTCGGTCCGAGACCTTCACGATCAGGACGCGCTGAGGCTCGCCTCGGGCAGGTCGAACCACTGCAGGTGGGCCAGCTCGGGTGACAGGCGGGCGGCCGGTCCCTGGCTGCGGGCGGCGGCCGCCTCGAGCAGCGCTCGTCCCTGGGCCAGGTGGTCGCGCAGGGCGTCCTCGCCGGCCCGGTCGTCGTGGCGGGGGAACACCAGCTCGCCGGCGTCGTCGTAGCGGAGGTCGGCCAGCCGGACCGGCGGCTCGACCGGCCCCGCGCGGTGCCTCCACAGCCCGCTCGTGAGGTCGAAGCGGTAGTCCTCGAGCAGGGCCCACCCGTGGCGGGCCACCAGGTCGACGGCCTCGACGATGTAGCGGAACACCGGGTCGGAGATGAAGTAGTTGAAGTTCACCCGGACCCAGCCCGGCTTGATTCCCTCGCAGCCGCGCGTGATCTCGTTCTCGTACTCGGCGGAGCGGTCCAGCGAGATGCCGAGCAGCCGGTGCCCGTATGGCCCGGCGCACGAGCAGCCGCCGCGGGCCTGGATCCCGAACACGTCGTTGAGCATCGCCACGACTGCGTTGTGGTGCACGTAGCGGCCGCTCGGCCCGCGCACGGTGAAGGAGACGATCGACAGCCGCTCGGCCTCGACGTTGCCCAGCACCTCGAGGGCGGGGTTGGGTGCCCACGCGGCGACGGCCCGTCGGATCAGGTCCTCCTCGTGGGCGTGGATCGTGTCGGTGCCCACGGCGCGCTTGAGGTCGAAGACCAGGCCGGCCCGGATCGACTCGACGATCGCCGGCGTGCCGCCCTCCTCGCGATGCTCCGGGTCGGCGACGTAGCGGTGCTCGGTCGGGCTGACGTAGGCCACGGTGCCACCGCCCACGACGTCGGGCACGCGGTTGGTGAGCAGCTCGCGGCGGACGATCAGCAGGCCCGGCGTGCCCGGGCCACCGATGAACTTGTGCGGCGAGAGGAACACGGCGTCCTTGGCCGATGCGGGATCCCCGCCGGGGTTCATGTCGATCTCGATGTACGGGCCGCCGGCCGCGTAGTCCCAGAGCGCCAGGGCGCCGTGGGCGTGCAGCAGCCGGGTGATCCCGTCGGTGTCCGACAGGATGCCGGTGACGTTGGAAGCCGCGCTGAAGCTGCCGATCCGCAGCGGGCGATCGGCGTACCGGATCAGCTCCTGTGCCAGCCGGTCGGCGTCGATGTGCCCGTCGGGGCTCTCCGGGATCATCACGACGTCGGCGATCGACTCCCGCCACGGCAGCTCGTTGCTGTGGTGCTCGAAGGGGCCGATGAACACCACCGGCCGCTCGTCGGCGGGGATGTGCGCGCTCAGGTGGTAGCGGTCGTCGAGGTCCGCCGGCAGTCGCAGGTTGAGGATGCCGATCAGCTTGTCGATCGCCCCGGTGGTGCCCGATCCGGCGAAGATCACGGCCGTGCTGTCGTCGCCGTTGACGCACTCGCGGATGATCCGCCGGGCATCCTCGCGAAGCCGGGTCGTCTGCAGGCCGGTCCCGCTGGACTCGGTGTGCGTGTTGGCGTAGCGGGGAAGGACCTCCGAGCGGATGAAGTCCTCGAGGAAGTCCAGCGCGCGTCCGCTCGCGGTGTAGTCGGCGTAGGTGACGCGACGCCGGCCGTACGGGCCCTCCATCACCTGGTCGTCGCCGATGACGCCGGCCCGGATCCGTGCCAGCAGGGGACTGTCCACCAGGTCGCGGCTGCGCGCGGGGATCGACAGGGTCATCGGCGGATCCCCTTCTGAAGTGCGTGGACCAGGCGCTCCTGGTGGTAGGTCAGCCAGTCGTAGACCACGTACAGGGCCCGTCGCGGATCGTCCTCGGGCAGGTCGGCGAACTCACCGGGCCCGTCCTCGGTGACCTCCAGGCGCGTGCCCAGCGTCAGCCGCAGGTCGTTCAGGGCACCCAGCCATGCGTGGCACTCCTCCTCGCTGAGCTGAGTCGGGTTGGGCCGCTCGAGCGTGGCCGCCGCCAGGTGCTGGTTGTCCAGCTTCGTCGTGCGCAGGTCCCTCTGCGTGAACCGGCGGAACTCGTCGGCCTGCTCGGGGTCCTCGTAGGCGTCCGGGAACAGCCGGGCCAGCGCAGGGTCGGAGGGCCGCTCGGCGGTCGGTTCGATCCCGACGAGCTCCTCGAGCGGGTCGGCCGGCTCGTCGGGCTCGTCGGGCTCGTCGGCGGCCAGCAGGCCCCCCAGCTGCTCGAGGAGGTTGCGCATGAGCGCCTGCTCCGCGTCGGGCAGGTGCAGCCAGACCTGGCCGTGCCGGTTCCGCCGGAAGCCCGGCGGGTCGAGCAGCCCCATCAGGTGTCCCTCACTTGTCCCGCGACACGGTCGCCCACAGCCCGTACGAGTGCATGGCGGTCACGTCTCGCTCCATCTCGTCGCGGCTGCCCGAGGCCACGATCGCGCGGCCCTCCTGGTGGACGTCGAGCATCAGCTTCTCGGCCTTGGACCGCGGGTACCCGAAGTACGTCATGAACACGTAGGTGACATACGACATCAGGTTCACCGGGTCGTTCCAGACGATGCACACCCACGGGGTCTCGACCTCGGTCCGGTCGGCGACCTCGACGTCCTCGACGGGTGCCACGCTCACGGGGTCCATGGTCGCATCCCGCGGCAGCGGTTCGGAAACGCCCGGCGCCGGGTCGTGCTCGCCCGCCCCGCCCGGCGCCGCGCCCCCGCGCCCCCCGCCCCCCGCGCCCCGCCCCGCGCCCCCCGCGCCCCCCGCGCCCCGCGCCCCCCGCGCCCCCCGCGCCCCCCGCGCCCCCCGCGCCCCCCGCGCCCCCCGCGCCCCCCGCGCCCCCCGCGCCCCCCGCGCGCCCCGCCCCGCGCCCCCCCGCGCCCCGCGCCCCCCGCGCGGCCCCGCCCACTTCATCCAAGATCGGGGTCCTCCAAGCGGTCGAGACTTGGACGAAGCCCGGATCAGCGGTGCGACCTTGGATCGGATCGGGATCTTGGCGCCGGGGCGGGGCGGGGCGGGCCGCGGCGGGGCGGGGCGGGGCGGGCGCGGGCGGGCGGGGCGGGGCGGGCGGGGCGGGCCGGGGCGCGGCGCGGCGGGACGGGTCAGCGCGCGGTGACCCATTCGGGCGTCCGCTCGACCACGCGGACCTCGGGGCCCAGGAACCGCCGGCCGAGGCGGGCGAACGGCTCCGGGTCGCCCGTGGCCAGGAATCGGTGGACCGGCGGCGGGGAGCCCGCGGGCCGGGCCAGCTCGTGCGCGGTGAGCGTGCGGTAGACGTCCTTGGCGGTCTCCTCCGCCGAGGACACGAGGGTGACGTTGTCGCCGCACACGTAGGAGATCACGCCGGTGAGAAGCGGGTAGTGGGTGCAGCCGAGGACCAGGGTGTCGATGCCGCCGGCCAGGAGGGGGTCGAGGTACTCGTGGGCGACCTCGAGGACCTCGTCGCCGGTGACGACGCCGGCCTCGACGAAGTCGACGAACCGCGGGCACGCCCGCGAGGCGACGGTCAACTGAGGCGCCGCGGCGAAGGCGTCCTCGTAGGCGCCGCTGGTCACCGTGGCCACGGTGCCGATCACGCCGATCGCGCCGTTGCGCGTCGCGGCCACGGAGCGGCGCACCGCGGGCTTGATGACCTCGACGACGGGCACCGGGTAGCGCTCACGGGCATCCCGCAGGACCGCTGCCGAGGCGGAGTTGCAGGCGATCACCAGGGCCTTGACCCCCGAGTCGACGAGGTGGTCCATCACGTCGAGGGCGAAGGCGCGCACCTCGGCGATCGGGCGCGGTCCGTACGGGCCGCGCGCGGTGTCCCCGACGTACAGGATGGCCTCGTCCGGCAGCTGGTCGATGATCGAGCGCGCGACGGTCAGCCCGCCCACGCCGCTGTCGAAGATGCCGATCGGCGCATCGGGGTCGCCCACCCCCGGGCCGGCGACGGAGGTGGTCTGGGACATGGCGCCATTGTCGCGTCGCAGGGGGTGCCGTTGCCGCGCGCGCGGTCGCTAGGGTTGCCTGCGTGTCGGGCGATGACGTCCGGCGGCACGGCTCCCAGGGAGGTCTCCATGCGGCTCACGGTGATCGGGTGCGCTGGGTCGTTCCCGAACACCCGGTCGGCGGCGTCCTGCTACCTGGTCGAGCATGAGGGGACCTCGATCGTCCTTGACCTCGGCAACGGGTCCCTGGGCCCGCTGGCTGCGCACACGGACCCGCGAGCCCTGGACGCCGTCGTGCTCTCGCACCTGCACGCCGATCACTGCCTGGACCTCACCGCCCTCTACGTGGCTCGCAAGTACCACCCGGAGGGCCCGCCGCCGCCCCTGGCGGTGCACGGCCCGGCGGGGACGCGCCAGCGCATCGCCGACGCCTATCGGGCCGCTGCCGACGAGCCGGCCCCGGATCTCGACCTCGTGTACCGGTTCGTGGACCACGGGCCCGAGCCGGTCCGGATCGGATCCCTCACGGTGCGGGTCGCGCGGGTGGCGCATCCGGTGGCTGCGTACGCCCTCCGGGTGGAGGCCGGCGGGCGAGCGCTCGTGTTCAGCGGCGACACCGGCCCGACTCCGGCCCTGGTCGAGCTGTCGCGCGGTGCCGACCTGGCGCTCTACGAGGCCTCGTTCCTGACCGGACCGGCCAACCCCCGGGACCTGCACATGACCGCGCGGGAGGCCGGGGAGCACGCACGGGCTGCCGGGGTCCCCCACCTGGTCCTCACGCACCTGGTGTCCTGGAACGACCCCGACGCCTCGCTGGCCGAGGCGCGGGCGGCCTACGACGGGGAGCTGGCGCTGGCCGCTCCCGGAATGGTGGTGCACCTGTGAGCGATCCGAGCCCCCGAACCGACGGCCGTGCCCCGGACCAGCTGCGCGAGGTGACCTTCCAGCGCGGCTGGCTGGACCACGCGGAGGGGTCGTGCCTGGTGTCCTTCGGCGCGACCCGCGTGCTGTGCGCGGCATCCTTCACCGCCGGGGTGCCGCGCTGGAAGAAGGGGTCGGGCTCCGGCTGGGTGACCGCGGAGTACGCGATGCTGCCCCGCTCCACCAACACGCGCTCCGACCGCGAGTCGGTGCGCGGCCGGGTCGGCGGGCGCACGCACGAGATCTCCCGGCTGGTCGGGCGCTCGATGCGGGCGATCATCGACGTCGGCGCGCTCGGGGAGAACACGATCGTCCTGGACTGCGACGTCCTGCAGGCCGACGGCGGGACCCGGACCGCGGCGATCACCGGCGCCTACGTGGCCCTCGCCGACGCGGTTGCGTGGGCGCAGCGGGAGGGCCTGGTGCCGGCCTCGGCGGCGGTGCTGACCGACTCGGTGGCCGCGGTGAGCGTCGGGATCGTGGATGGCCGGGCCTGCCTGGACCTGCACTACGACGACGACGTGCGCGCCGAGACGGACATGAACGTGGTGATGACCGGGTCCGGGCGGTTCGTCGAGGTGCAGGGCACCGCCGAGCGGGAGCCGTTCGACCGCGCCATGCTCGACGAGCTGCTGGACCTGGCCGCGACCGGCTGCGCGCGGCTGACCACCCAGCAGGCTGGGGCACTGTCGGCGCCGGTGACGCACCCGGTGCCGTCGCCGGCCCGCTGAACCGGCGACAAGGGGTCGCGGGGACACCGCGCCACGAGGCGATGGAGGAGCAACGACATGACGCAACGGGTGGTGCTGGCCACGCGCAACGCCGGCAAGCTGGCTGAGCTGCGCCGGATCCTCGATGACGCGGGCCTGGCCGTCGAGCTGGTCGGGGCCGATGACTTCGCCGCACTGCCCGAGGTGGCGGAGACCGGCTCGACGTTCGCGGCCAACGCACTGCTCAAGGCGCGCGCGGCCGCCGAGTACGCCGGCGTCCCGGCGGTCGCCGACGACTCCGGGCTCTGCGTGGACGCGCTCAACGGGATGCCGGGGATCCTGTCGGCGCGCTGGGCGGGCGCGCACGGCGACGACGAGGCCAACCTCGACCTGGTGCTGGCCCAGCTGTCCGACACTCCGGACGAGCGCCGGGGCGCGCACTTCTTCTGCGCCGCCGCGGTGGCCATGCCTCCCGGGCACCACGGCGAGCCCGGTGAGCAGCGCGTGGTCGAGGGCCAGGTGGACGGCTCCCTGCTGCGCGAACGGCGCGGCACGGGCGGCTTCGGCTACGACCCGATCTTCGTGCCCTACGGCTCGGCGCGGACGACGGCCGAGATGGACGCCGCCGAGAAGGATGCGATCAGCCACCGGGGCCAGGCGTTCCGGGCCCTGGTGCCGGTGCTGCGCGCGCTCCTCGCGGAGGGCTCGGCGGGCTGATCGACGGGCGCTCAGGCCGGCAGGGGTAGCCAGCGCACGGCCTGGCCCGCCTCCACGCCGCCCGGCGGGAGCACCGCGAACCCGGTCGCGAACGCGAGGCCGCGCAGCATCCGGGACACCAGGTGGCCGCCCGGGTGGAACACCCCGTCGGCCACGGTTCCCAGGACCAGCCGGTCCTCGTGGGCCGGGGCACCGAGCGGTTCGGCGGACACGACCTCGACGAGCTCCGGCAGCGGGGGCCGGCCCGCCAGCCCCTCGAGCAGGGGCCACGCGAGGCTGACGAGGGCGACGATCGCGCTCTGCGGGTTGCCCGGCAGGCCGACCAGCCAGGAGGACCTGGCGGAGCCGGGATCTGCCTGGCCGCCGGACCCCGGGATCGTCGCGGCGAGCATCGGGTGGCCGGGGCGCACCGCCACCTGGTCGACCAGGAGCTCGCCGGCGAGGGCGGCGATCGCTTCGTGCAGGTGGTCGACGGGGCCGGCCGCAGTGCCGCCCGTGGTCAGCACGAGGTCCGCGGACCGCGCGGCGCGATCGATCGCCTCGACGTGGTCGCTCAGCGTGTCCGGGCACCGCTCGACGCTGACCAGGTCGACCCCCATCCTGGCCAGCCACGCGGGGACCTGCGGCCCGAGCGAGTCGCGCACGAGGCCGGGAGCGGGGATGCCGGAGGTGGCCAGCTCGTCGCCGCACAGCACCAGGGCCACCCGGGGTCGCGGGACGACGCGGAGCTCGTCGTGGCCGGTCGCGGCGGCCAGGCCGATCAGGGCCGGCCCGATCCCGGTGCCCGCTGCCGCCAGCAGCTCGCCCGCGGCGCACTCGCCACCGGTCGGATGCACGTGGGTGCGTCCCTGCGGCGCCGGCGCCCTGAGCAGGAGTTCGCCGTCGCGCTGCTCGACGGTGCCGTCCTCGCTGCGGATCACTGCGTCCGACCCGGGTGGGACGACCCCTCCGGTGGCGATGCCGACGGCCTGACCGGGCTGCAGCTCGCCCAGCAGCGGGCGCCCGGCAAGGGCCTCGCCGGTGATGCGCCACGGGCCCGGGCCCGCGACGGCCCAGCCATCCATGACGGAGGTGTCGAAGGTGGGCAGGTCGATTCGGGCGACGAGGGGCTCGGCGAGGATCAGGCCGTCGCAGGCCGCCAGCGGCACCGCTCGAGTCGGCAGGGGCCGCACGGCCGCGGCCAGGGCGGCGCGGGCGGCGTCCCAGCGCGGCTCGACAAGGCTCGGCCCGGGCGCGTCCATGCCTGCACAATAGGGGCCCGACCGGAAGGGCTGCGATGACCGAGCTGACGCACCTCGATGCTGACGGACACGCCCGGATGGTTGATGTCGCCGCCCGAGGGGTCACCACCCGGACCGCGACCGCGAGCGGCCGGGTCACGACCTCGGCCGCCGCGACGATCCGATCCGGGGACGTGCCCAAGGGCGACGTGCTGGCCGTGGCGCGCGTCGCCGGGATCATGGCCGCGAAGCGGACCCCGGACCTCATCCCGCTGTGCCACCCGATCGCCGTGCACGGGGTCGACGTCGCGGTGGAGGTGGCGCCGGACGTCGATGAGGTGCGGATCTCGGTGACCGTGCGCACCGCCGACCGGACCGGGGTCGAGATGGAGGCACTGACCGCCGTGGCGGTCGCGGGTCTCACGGTCATCGACATGGTCAAGGGGATCGACCCGCACGCGGCCCTGCGCGACGTCCAGGTGGAGGCCAAGGACGGTGGGCGGAACGGTGCGTGGCGACGATGAGCGGGGCGGAGGCGAGCGGGGCGGCGGCGAGCGGGGCGGCGGCGAGCGGGGCGAGCGGGGCGGCGGCCGGCCGGCCGTGCCCGAGGAGGCTGAGGGGCTGCGCGCGGCCGTGATCACCTGCTCGGACTCGGTCGCCGCCGGGACGGCTGTGGACGCCTCCGGCCCGTTGGCCGCCGACCTGCTTGTGCAGCTGGGCCACGCGGTGTCCGGGGTCCGGGCCGTGGCAGATGACGAGGCCGCCATCCGCGGCGCGGTCGAGGATGCCCTGGCCGACGGTGCACTGATCGTGGTCCTGACCGGCGGCACGGGCGCCTCGCCGCGGGACGTGACTCCCGACGCGCTGCGCGCCATGGGCCTGCGGGAGCTGCCCGGCCTCGGTGAGGCGATCCGGGCCGCTTCCCGGGACCGGGTCCCGACGGCGGACCTGTCCCGGGCGCTCGGTGGCGTGCTCGGGGCGGCCGTGGTGCTGGCCCTGCCGGGCAGCCCGGGCGGGGTGCGCGACGGGTTGGCCGCGGTCGGGGGGCTGCTGGCCCACGCGGCCGCGATGGCCGGGGGCGAGGGCCACGGCGCCCCGCAGCCCACCCTCAGGTCCCATGCAGTCGATTCGAACCATTTCAGCGTCGGAATCGACTACACAGCCGGGGAGTTGGTGCGTGACGCGCCGATCGCCGAGGCCGATGTCGCGGACGTCGTGTCCGCCGACGCTGCGGGCGCGGTCATCACGTTCGCCGGCGTCGTCCGTGACCACGACCGGGGTCGGGCGGTGGTGGCGCTGCGCTACGAGGGGCATCCGGACGCCGGTCGGGTGCTGGCGGAGGTCGTTGCCGAGGCGCGGGTACGCCCCGGCGTCCTCGGCGCCGCCGCGCTGCACCGCGTCGGCGAGCTGGCCGTCGGTGACCTCGCCTTCGTCGCGGCCGTCAGCGCTGCGCACCGCAGGGAGGCCTTCGAGGCCTGCGCCTGGCTGGTCGACGAGGCCAAGGCGCGGCTCCCGATCTGGAAGCACCAGCGGTTCGCCGACGGCACGTCGGAGTGGGTGAACTGCCCATGAGGGAGCCCATCGAGCCGGTCGACCCCACCCCCACGCCACAACCTGGTGCCGGAACGATGCTAGATGGATCACCCGGCACCAGGTTGCGGGACGGCGGGGAGCGGGACGGCGGGGGAGGCGGCGCGGAGCGGGACGGCGCGGGAGGCGGCGGGGAGCGGGACGGCGCGGGAGACGGCGCGGAGCGGGACGGGCTGGAGCGGGACGGTGGCGGGAGCGGGACGGCGCGGGAGGCGGCGGGGGAGCGGGCGGGCAGGGCCGGGGCGCCCTGGTCGACCGGTTCGGCCGGACCCACCACGACCTGCGCGTCTCGCTGACCGACCGCTGCACCCTGCGGTGCACCTACTGCATGCCCGCCGACGGCCTCGAGTGGATCCCGACCCCGGAGGTGCTGACGCTCGAGGAGATCACCCGGCTCGTGCGCATCGCCACGGAGCTGGGGGTCACCGAGGTCCGGCTCACGGGCGGCGAGCCGCTGATCCGCCCCGACGTGGTCGAGGTCGTCCGCCGGCTCGCTGCGCTGCCCACGGCCCCGCACCTGTCGCTGACGACCAACGCGCTGCGCCTGGCCGCCCTCGCCGCTCCCCTGGCGGACGCCGGGCTGGGTCGGGTGAACATCTCCTGCGACACCCTGGACGCCGCCACGTTCGGGAGGCTGACCCTCCGCGACCGCCTGCACGACGTGCTCGCCGGCATCGCCGCCGCCCAGGCGGCCGGGCTCACGCCGGTCAAGATCAACGCCGTCCTCATGCGGGGCGTGAACGATCGGGAGGCGCCCAGCCTGCTGCGGTGGGCCCTTGCCGAGGGCCTGAGCCTGCGGTTCATCGAGCAGATGCCGCTGGACCCTCAGCACGGGTGGAACCGGGCGATGATGGTCACCCGGGCGGAGATCATCGACTCGCTTGCGCGGGCCGGCTACCACCTGACCCCGGTCGAGGGGCGGGGATCGGCACCGGCCGAGGAGTTCGCGATCGACGGGGGGCCCGCGACGGTCGGCATCGTCGGCTCGGTGACCAACCCGTTCTGCGACGCCTGCGACCGGGTCCGGCTGACCGCCGATGGGCAGTGGCGCTCGTGCCTGTTCGCCACCCGGGAGACCGACCTCCGCACGCTGCTGCGCGACGGGGCCACCGACGCCGACCTCGCCGCCGCCATGGTCGGCGAGGTTGCGCTCAAGCAGCGCGGCCACGGGATCGACGAGCCCGCGTTCACCCAGCCGGACCGGCCGATGTCGGCGATCGGGGGATGAGCGTGGTCACCATCCGGCTGTTCGCCGCCGCCCGTGCCGCCGCCGGGACAGCAGAGGTCACCGTCCCGGCCGGTCCGGTCTCCGAGGTGCTCGGGCGGCTGGCCGAGGGCCGCTCGGCGCGGTTCGCCGAGGTCCTGTCCGTGAGCTCGCTGATGGCCGATGGCACGCGGATCGATCCGGGCTCCGACTCCCCCCTGGCTGCGGGAGCCGTCGTCGACGTCCTCCCGCCGTTCGCTGGCGGCTGAGATGGCCGCCCTGACGGCCCAGGCGCCGGCAACTCTGACACGGTCGACCTCCTGGTGGCGCGAGGCGTCCGGTGCCGTCGCGGACCTGGGCGTGCTCGTGCCGATCGCGATCGCCCTGATCGTCAGCAACGGGCTGTCGGCGACCGCGGTGCTGCTGCCGGCCGGGCTGCTGTACCTGCTCGTGGCGTGGACGTACCGGGCGCCGGTGGCGGTGCAGCCGCTGAAGGCCTTCGGGGCGGCTGCGATCGCGGCCGGGGCCGGGGCCGACGTGATCGCCGCCGGGTCGCTTCTCATGGGTGTCGTGTTCCTCGTCCTGGGCAGCACGGGTCTGCTCGACCGGCTCGGCGCGGCGTTCCCGCGCGCGGTCATCCGTGGCGTGCAGCTCACCGTGGGCCTGACGTTCGCGAGGATCGCCTGGGGCATGGTGGCCCACCCGCCGACGACGTTCGTGGGCCAGTGGTCGGTCGGCGCGACGGCGCTGGCGTGCGGGGCCGTGACTGTCGCGCTGCTCGTGTGGCGGCGGGGCAGCGCGCTGCTCGCTGTCCTGGCCGGGCTTGGGGTGGCGGTCCTGGCCGCGTGGGGGGACGGACCGGTCGCGCTGGGCCCCACCGCGATCGTGATCCCCTCGATCAGCACCGCGGACCTCGTCCTCGCCGCGACCCTGCTGGTCCTGCCGCAGGTCCCCCTGACGCTGACGAACTCGTGCCTGGCCCCGGCAGACGCGGCACCCCGCTACTTCCCCGACGCCGCCGACCGGATCACGCCGAGCCGCCTGGCCCGCACCCTGGGCGTGGCCAACCTCGCCGTGGGCGCCGTCGGCGGCATGCCGGTGTGCCACGGTGCTGGGGGGATGAGCGCCCACCACGCCTTCGGTGCCCGCACCTGGCGGGCGCCCGCCATCATCGGGTCCGCCCTGGTCGCTTCGGCCCTGCTCCTGGGCCAGGACCTGGCCGTCGTGCTGCGCGGCTTCCCCCTGGCGATCCTCGCCGCGCTGCTGCTGGTGGCCGGGATCACGCACGTCCGGCTCCTGGGCGACCTGCGCGGCTGGTTCGACTGGAGCCTGGCGCTTGCGATCGGGGTCGCTGGCGTCACTGGCCACCTGCTCGTCGCCGTGCTGGTCGGGGTGGCGGCTGCGGTGCTGGTGGGGAGGGCGCGGCGTTCCGTTGCCGCGGGCCGGTAGCTGAACCCGGCACGGTCGGCAGCAGGTCGAAGCGCCGGCGCGCGGCGTTGTCCGCGGGTGCGTGCGGGTGGCGGGACTCGAACCCGCACGTCGCGTGGACACAGGAACCTAAATCCTGCGCGTCTGCCAGTTCCGCCACACCCGCGTGGGGCCATTGTGGCAGCCGCTTCGGCCAGCTGGTCCCCTGCGCTACACGCCCAGCTCGCGCCGGAGCTTGGCCACGTGGCCGGTGGCCTTCACGTTGTACATCGCCCGCTCGATCCGGCCCTCGGGGTCGATCACGAACGTCGAGCGGATCACGCCGGTGACGACCTTGCCGTAGAGCTTCTTCTCGCCGAAGGCGCCGTAGGCGGTCAGGACCGCCCGGTCGGGGTCGCTCAGGAGGGGGAACGTGAGCCCCTCGGCGGCCCGGAACCGGGCCAGCTTCTCGGGGGTGTCCGGCGACAGCCCGACCACGGTGATGCCCGCGGCCGCGAGGGCGTCGAGCGAGTCACGGAAGTCACATGCCTGGGTCGTGCACCCCGGGGTCATCGCCGCCGGGTACACGTACAGCACGACGCGCGACCCGCGCAGGTCGGCCAGGCGCACGTGGCCGCCGGCGTCATCGGGCAGGTCGAAGTCGGGGGCCGCAGCGCCGGGTTCGAGGCGGATGGCCATGGGTGCTCCTCGTGCTGGGTGGGGTTGCCGATCCGGAAGCCTATCCGCGGACCGGAGTGGGCCGGCCGGGGGCCGCCTCGACGGTTCGGGTCCAGTGGGGCCGCCGCTGATGCCCGGCGGGCTCAACACCATCCCGCGCATGCTTGCCGACCGCGTGGCCGCGTAAGGTGGGCCCGGGTCCGCAGCGAGAGGGGTGGCGATGTCCGAGGTGAGCAGCACGAAGGCGCAGAAGGCGCCTGCACGGCCGCCGGCGGAGATCGAGGCCGACATCGTCGCGACCCGGGAGCGCCTGGTCGGCACGATCGCCGAGATCGAGGACCGGGTGAAGCCGGCCAACGTCGTCCAGCGCGGCAGGAACAAGGTCCAGGCCTTCTACACCGACGACAACGGGATCCGGTGGAAGAACGTCGCCCTCACCGGTGGTGCGGTGGTCGCGGGGCTGGTCGGCCTGCGGGTGGCGAGCAAGACGGTGCGGTGGGCCTTCGCCGTGCCCAAGGAGAAGGTCATCCCGGCCGACGTCGTCTACGTGCCGGTGCCTCGCGACCAGGTCGGTGCCGTCTCGGCGATGCTGTAGCTGGGCTGCTTCGCGCGCGGACTTCCCGCCCCAGCCGCGCTGGGGCGTGGATCGCCCGGCGGCCTCAGCCGTCCAGCCCGGTGACCTCCACATGGGCGATGCGCGCGATGCGCCGGCCGGCCACCAGCGTCGGGCCGATCGTGCCCACGGCCAGGGCCACGATCGTCAGGGTGGCGATGGACCCGTCGATGATCGCCGCGTCGACCACCACCGAGGGGTCTGCCGCCTTGCCGGTCGTCAGTTCGAGCAACCCGCTGAGCGCCTCGAACATGTACGTGCCCGGGATGAGCGGGATGACCGGGGCGAACGCGTAGATCGAGGTCGCCTGCGCGGTGCGCGGCGCGACGATCGCGGCCGAGACCCCCACGAACAGGGCAGCGGAGAAGCTGGCCAGCGGCAGTCCCGCACCCAGCTCGAGCGCCAACGAGCGGACCAGGTGGGCGGCGATCGCCAGGGCCACGATCCCGGGCAGGGTCCGGCGGGGCACCGAGAACACCATCGCGAACCCGAGCACCGCGAGTCCGGCCCAGGCCGACATCCACCAGGTCATGCCAGGGCCTTCACGAGCGTGACCGCAGCGGAGAGCCCCACAGCGGCGGAGGTGATGATGACCAGGCTCATCGTCAGCCGCACCACACCGTTGAGGTAGTGCGCGGTGAGCAGGTCCGCGGTGCCGTTGAGCATCGGCACGCCGGGCACGAGGAACAGCGTGGAGGCTGCCAGCGCGGGGGCGGCAGCCGTGCCGAGGTCGAGCAGCTGGGCACCGCCGGCCACGATGATGGCCGCGACGAAGGCCGCAGCGGTGACCGACACGAAGGGCTTCTTGCGACGTCCCACGAGCAGGTGCCGGGCCCAGGCGCCGGCGAGGCCGCCCAGGAAGGTCAGCCCGATCCCGAGCCCGGTGGCGCCGAACAGCGCGGCGAAGGCGGCGCTGGAGCCGCCGAGCGCGGCCATCACCAGCCACGTCGGGTAGGGCTTGCCGGCATTGCGGATCAGGGTCAGCCGCGAGCGGACCTGGGGCGGGGTGAGGCCATGCTGCTCGGTGTCGGACACCAGCGCGCGCAGGGCCGACAGCATGCTGAAGTTGATCCCGAAGTGGCTGGCCTGGCGGACGGCCGTCAGCGTCTGGCCGCCCCCCGAGACCGTCATCATCACGTTGACCGACGAGATGGCCGGCTGGCTCGTCTCGGCGCCCAGCGCGTGGGCCATCCGGTTCATGTGCTCGGCGACCCGCGCGGTGTGCCCGCCGGAGAACTGGACCAGCTCGCCCACCTCGAGCGAGAGGTCCAGCGCATCCGCGAGCTCGGTCATGGCGGTCAAGTTACTCGGTTAGGCTCGTCGAGTGCCTCGCAGCCCGTCCGCTCCGGACCTGACCCCCGCCGCTGACGGCTCGGTGCCGATCAAGCTGCTGCACGACCGTGTGCTCGTGCGGGTGGACACCCCGGACGGGGAGCGGCGTTCCGGCGGCGGGATCGTCATCCCCGCGACGGCGGCCGTGGGCAAGCGACTCGTCGTGGGCCTCCGCGGTGGCTATCGGGCCGCTGGTGCGCAGCGTCGAGGTCGGCGACCTGGTCCTGTTCGAGCCGGAGGAGCGCTCGGAGGTCGAGCTGCGCGGGGTCGCGTACGTCCTGCTCCGGGAGCGGGACATCCACGCGGTGGCCGCGTCCAGGGTGGCCGAGGAGGCCACGGGCCTGTACCTGTAGGGGCCCGAGCACGCGAAAGCCCCCCGGGATCGCCGGGGGGCCAGTACGCCGTGTAGGGCTCGAACCTACGACCCGCTGATTAAGAGTCAGCTGCTCTACCAACTGAGCTAACGGCGCGAGTGCTCGGCAAGGTTACCAGCGCCGCCCGGTCCGGTCCAAACCGCGCGGGTGCCCGCGCAGGCCCTCAGGTGAGGGTGGCCAGTGCCGCTGCGAGGCGGTCGCGGGCGGCGGCGACCCGGGCGGCGGACGAGGCCAGCACGGCCGGATCCGTCGGGCCGGGCTGTGGCTCATCCGGCTGGCCGGCCGGCGGAACCTGGGCCGTCACGTCCGGCTGGTCGGCCGGCGGAACCTGGGCCGTCACGTCCGGCTGGCCGGCCGGCGGAACCTGGGCCGGCTCGTCCGGCTGGCCGGGCGGCGCGGCTCCTGCAGCCTCGGCCGACGGTGGCGTCGGGCCGGCCCGCAGCGCGAGGTCGTCGGCCACCGACTGGCGCACGTCGCTGACCGCCGTCCCGAGGCCGCGCACGTTCTCGGCCCGGACGGCGTCGGGGGCATCGGCGAGGAGGTCGGTGAGGCCGCCCTCCAGCTGGTCGAGGGTCTGCTGCGCTCCCGCCCAGTGCGCCGCGAGCGCCGCTGGTGCGGTCATCGGGTTGGCCATGGCCGGGAGCAGCTCGGCGAGCACCCACTGCGCCTGGGCCTTCTCGACGCCGAGGGCCTCGTCCCACTTCTTGCGTCGGGACCTGGCGGCGAGCAGCAGCGCCCCACCGGCCGCCAGGCCGCCCACCGCGACGATCGGGATCCAGATCGGGACGCCTCCGCCGGACTCCTCGGCCGGGGCCGAGGCCGATGCCGAGCCGGCGTCGGGCGGGTTCGTGGTCGCGGTCGCGGACGTGGGCACCTCGCTCGGGGTCTGCGAGGCGGGCGGTTGAGTGGTCTCGGCCGGCGACGTCGGCTGCTGCCGTGGTCGGCTGGGTCGTGGTCGGCTGCTCCGTGGGCGGCTGTGTCGTGGGCTGCTGCGTCGGGGACTCCTCGACGGGGGACTCCGAGCTCGGCGGCAGGGCGACAGCCGAGTCGGTGCTCGTGGGCTCGGTGGTCGGACCCGGGGTCCCGGCCGGGGCCTCGGACGTGGGCGGCTCCTCCGTCGGCGTCTGCGCCGGTGCGTCGGTCGGCTCCGTGCTCGCCTCGGGCCGGGTGCGAGTCGGCGACGGCGTCGTCGTCCGCTCCGGGAGGGACGCCGATGCGGTCGGCCGGTCCGAGGCGGTGGGCAGGGCCGTCGGGAGCGTGACCTCGTCGCCGAGGCCGCACCCGGCGAGGCCCAGAGCCCCGAGGGAGGCGATCAGGCAGGCGGCTGCGAACCGTGCTCGGCCGGACGCTGACGGGCGCATGGGACCTCCCAGTGGGGGCGGATGCGGTCGGGCCGAGCCTACCGGGCACAGGTGGCGCGCTGCGTGACCGCGCGGTTGCGTGCCAGTCGGGGCGTGGTGCGCGCTGTGTGCCCGTGGCGCCCATGGGCGGGGCTCCCGCGGGGCCTACCGTCGGGGGAGACGTGCGGAGATCCCGTTGCGCACCCGGCGGACGGGCTCCCAGGGATCCTTCGGCCGCGGCTCGCCCGACCGTGCCAGCACGTGGTTGGCCACCACCTCGACGACGGCGTCGGTGGGAAGCGCGTCGAGCGCCGACCGGGGGACCGGCGGGGTCGAGGGGACACGAACGGCCAGGGCGTCGAGGTTGCCCAGGACCCGGGCGCCGGACGACCGGATGGCGGCCACGGCGGCCGCTCCGTGCCCGGCCGCGGAGTCCAGCGCCCAGTCGGGCGTATGCAGGCGCGGCTCGTCGGGACCCGGTCGGCGGCCGGCGACGATCGCCGCGGCCACACCGTCGCGGATGAGGTCCTCGTAGTCGCGCCAGTCGACGGAGTCCTTCACCGCCCGGTTCACCCGGCGCAGGAACTCGGTCTCCACCGCGGACATCGAGCGGTTCGGGCTCTGGTGCATCCGGGAGGTCAGGACGCCCGTCGGGACGTCGAGCAACTCGGCGAACGCCACGAACAGCGCCTCCTCGGAGACGTCCTCGAGGACAAGCACCGTGACCCGGTCCGGGCCGAGCAGGTCGGTCCACCGGGTGACCAGCGCACCGTGGTCGTTTCGGCGCCAGAACGTGGGCGTCATCGACCCGTCGTACGCGGGGTCGAACATGGTCGTCAGCCAGCGCTCGTAGGTCGTGGTGCGCCCGTACTTGAGGTACTGCTGCCATGACGAAGGCAGCAGGTGGCCGAGGCTGCGCAGCGCCACGATGACATGGGTCCGGTCGGCGCCGAGACCGGCGACCACACGCGCGGCCATCCGGTCGTCGGCCTCGCAGAACTGCTCGCTGCTGATCAGGACGCGGCCGCGGTGTCGCCGGGACTGCCGCGCGATCCGCTCGAACACGCCGGGGTTCGGGGCCTTCCCGCCCTTGCCCGACCACCCCCAGGGACGTTCGAGGACAGCCATCGCCTCGCCGTGGTGGGCGGTCCTGCGGCCCGGGTACAGGATGCCGTGTGCCGCCAGCTCGGGTCGGGCGTCGGCCAGGGCTGCCTGCAGGGCGGTGGTCCCGGTCTTGTGGACGCCGATGTGCAGGGCGATCGTGTCGCCCGGCAGCGGAGCTGCTGGGGGCAGGCGATCGGGCATGCGCGGATTCTAGGCGCCGACGCTCACGGTGGGCGCCCGTCGTCCGGGGGGTCCGGCGGACCGGATCGTCGTACCCGGCGCCGGACCGCTCAGTTGACCGCCCGGGAATCGGTGTTGATGACCGAGGTGCTGTAGAGGAAGAGCACGTCGGCTCCGTCGAAGTCGACGTTGTCCAGCACGTACTGGCGCTCGACGTACCGGAGGTCCACCAGGGTGGTCGTCCGATAGTGCTGGGCCAGGAACGGCGCGACCGCGTGCGCGTACGAGTCCTTGAACATCACGAGGTGCGAGCCGGCCGGCGCCGCGGGGTTGGTGATCTCGACGATGGGGGCCAGCCCGCCGAGGAACACGTCGTAGTCGTCGAGGCTCTCGGGCGGGGTCGGGACGTAGACCGAGTCGTGGCAGACCGTGCGGTCGGCCGTCTCGATCCGGCAGATCGACATGCCGTCGATCACGTCGTTGTGGGCCAGCTCGATGGTGTCGAGGGGCACCGACCACGAGGCGGCCTTGCCGTACTCGCTGCCCACGTAGGTGTCCGTGAACTGCTCGAACCGGTAGCCGGTGACCGGATCGAGGCCCATGCCGCGGGCGAGCGCCCCGTAGGCGTCGATCGCCCCCGATGTCGTCCAGTGGGGGTCGGCGCCGTAGTAGCGCACCCCGGGGCCGGCGTCGGCAAGCCAGAGGAGGTCGACGTAGTCCGCCTGGACGGAATCCCGCAGCGGGTCCGCGACGGCGTGCTGGTCGCTGAGCAGGTAGCGGTCGTCCTGCAGGCCCTGGGCCTTCGTGGGAACCAGCGAGAGGTACGCCGACGCGGGCTGCACGGCGGCGAGGATCTCGTTCATCCGCCGGCCCGCGGCGCTCACGTAGTCGTCCCTGATCCCGTGGAACTGGTCGTAGACCCGATCGCCGATCGGGTAGACGCCATTGTTCGTGACCTTCTGGAAGACGGTGCGCTCCACGGCCGACTTCACGAACCGCATCTCGTCGCGGTAGGCGGCCTGGTCCTGGGCGAACACCCCGAAGTCGTGTGCGAAGCCACCGCTCAGGACGTTCTCGACGCTGACCGTGGGGAACTGGGCGAGCGCGCGCCGTTCGTAGACGCTCGTGTCCTTCGTCGGCGTCAGCACGTTGAGCGCCGTGATCCCGAAGATGAACGCGAGGAAGACGGCGACAGAGCCGATGGCGTCGTTCGCGAGCTTGGGGCGCATCAGAATCGAAAGTACAGGAACGGGTTGAAGGACGAGTCGACGAGATACGCGTAGCTCAGCAGCAGCAGCGCACCCTGGGCGGCCGGCACCAGCGCGACCCGGACCAGGCGGGTCTGCGGAGCGCGCCGGCTGAGGAAGGCCATCACGGGTGTCGCAGCCACGATCCCGAACACGATGAGGACCAGGTTCTCCTGGAACAGGAAGACCGCCTCGGCGTTCGAGAACGGGGCGCCGGACAGGCCGAACATGGTGCCGAGGTAGTCCAGGATCTGGTCGGCCGTGGTGAGCTCGAAGAACGTCCAGCTGAGCATGACCGCCAGGATCAGGTAGGCGTGGCTGAAGACCCGCGGCAGGCGCTCGAGGAAGGCTCGGAGGAAGGCCTTCTCAAGGATCATCAGGACGCCGAAGTAGACGCCCCAGATGGCGAAGTTCCACGACGCCCCGTGCCACAGGCCGGTGAGGAACCAGACGACCAGCACGTTGCGGACCCAGGTCCAGTACGGGACTCGGGAGCCCCCGAGCGGGATGTACACGTAGTCGCGGAACCACTGCCCGAGGGACATGTGCCAGCGGCGCCAGAACTCGGTGACCGTCCTCGAGACGTACGGGTGGTCGAAGTTCTCCGGGAACGTGAAGCCGAACATCCGGCCCAGCCCGATCGCCATGTCGCTGTAGCCCGAGAAGTCGAAGTAGATCTGGAGGGTGAACGCGACGATGCCCAGCCAGGCCAGGGCGACCGACGGCTCCGAGGTCTCCTGCGCGGCCTGCCAGAGCAGGCCGATGTTGTTGGCGATCAGGACCTTCTTGGCCAGGCCGATCGTGAAGCGACCGACGCCCTCGGCGAACAGCTCCAGCGAGTGCGTCCGGCTGGCGAGCTGGCCGACGATCGTCTTGTAGCGGACGATCGGCCCCGCGATGAGCTGGGGGAACAGCGAGATGTACATCGCGAGGGTGACCCAGCGCCGTTGTGCGGGCACGTTCCCGCGGGACACGTCGATCGTGTACGACAGGATCTGGAAGGTGTAGAAGCTGATCCCGATCGGCAGGGCGAGGTCGGGAGCGGCAAGGTCGATGCCGAGCAGGGAGTTGACGGTCGAGACGAGGAGGCCGGCGTACTTGAAGTAGCCGAGCAGCCCGAGGCTGACCACCACCGAGGCCAGCAGGGCCAACCGTGCCCGGCGGCGGCCACGGTGGGCGTCGATCACGAGCGCGAGGCCGTAGTTGACCGTGATCGACACGAGCATGAGGACGATGTAGACCGGCTCGCCCCACGCGTAGAAGAACAGGCTGCCGGCGAGGAGGACCGGGTTGCGGAAGCGAGTCGGCGCGACGAAGTAGGCGACGAGGATCGAGGGGAGGAAGAAGAACAGGAACTCGAGGCTGCTGAAGACCATCGTCGACCCTCAGCCGTCCCCGGCTCGCGTGCCTCTGGACACGCCGCAGCAGCTTGTCTGCCGTCCGGCCCCTGTCGCTAGCTGATCGTCTTGAAGGCGTTCGCCAGCGCGTCGCGCTCCTCAGCCTTCGAGTCGATCACCATGAACACCACGGTGCCGCGGCTGTCGATGACGACGTCGTCCATGGTGAACGTGACGCAGATCAGCTTGTTGGGGTCGACGTCGGTCTCGAGCTGCTTGACGACGTCCGCGGCCTCCTGCTCCGAGGCCACCTCGAGGACGTACATGATGCGGGCGTCGATGCTGATCATGGGCTGGACGACGGCCGTGTCGACGAACGGCGGGTAGTTCGTCGAGCCGAGGAAGAATGCGATGTCCTCGGGGGTCTCCAAGGTCCGTGTCTCGCCGAACGGCTCGACCTTGGCCTCGTCGAACACCTTCTGCGCGATCTCCGCCGCCGTGCCGGTCGGGGCAGCGGAACCGCTCGAGCCCGAGGAGCACGCGCTGACCAGGAGGCCGGCGATGAGGGCGATGGCGATGGCGACGGCACCGCGCCAGGCAGCGACGGGACGATGCATGGGGATCCTCTTTCGACGTGGTGCTGTGGGTGGCATGCCTTGCGTTCTCGGTGACGGCTCGACCCGGCAGGGGCCGTCCGCATCGTGGCGCAGAGTATCCGAACGCAGTCGCGGAGCGCGGGTCGGGCGGCAGCTCTGCTTCCGGTTCCCTTCAGGTGCGCCCGTACCCAGGGCGAGGTGCATCGCTCGGCCGACCTCGACGTTCGTCCGGCCCCGCGCTTGTCACGACACGCGGTTCCGCCCGGTCGCAGGGATCAGGGAGCGAGGTTCCCAGCAGCAGCCTCGATGACCTGCTCGGTCCACTCCGGGTCCAGCATCCCGCCCGCGTCCGCGACCTCGTCACCGGACTCCGTCTCGTAGCCGGAGGGCGAGAACCGCATGTAGTGGACGGTGTCGGCCACCCGCATGACCGTGCTGACTGCGTCCTCCTCCGAGCGGAACACCGCGCGGACCCGGAAGCCCTCGACCGAGTTGGGCACCTCGCCGATCGTGGTCTGCGGCGGATCCCCCAAGTGGTCGGGGTTCTCCTCGTAGAGCGCCGCGCAGTCGTCGGCCTGGGCCCGGGCCCTGTCCACCGCCGCCTGGGCCGCGGCCTCGTCGGCGTACACGATGGCGTACTGGTCCAGCTGTGCGGCTCCGGCCACTCCGAACGCCCATGCACCGGCCAGGGCGTCGGGCTCGACGTCCGTGGGAGGACCCTCATCCGGCCGGCTCCACACGATCGGGCAGACCATGAACTGCCCCCACGGCTCGGCCACCTGGTCGCCCTCCGCGGTGAGCGGATCCACCGGGCGGACGATCGTGCCCGGGGGCGCCGGAGGCGTCTGCTCCTCGGGGAGCAGCGCCGCGGTGGCCCGTTCCACGACTGTGGCGGTCTGGGCCGGCGTCGGGCTGGCGGTCGGGGTGGCGGTCGGGGTGGGCGACGACGTCTCCCCGCTACCACCCCCGCACCCGGCGATCAGCACCAGCGCGGTGGCCACGACGGCCATCGCCTTCCCATGCACTGTGATCTTCATCAGGGACACCCCCTGTCATGTGCGAGCCACCTCGCACCCTCCACGATCCGCGCGACGGCCGTCGTGCGGAAGTCCCACGCAACCGTGTCCATCGGGTCACCCCGGGCCGAAGGATGCCGGGGCGTCCGAGGGCGCCAGCAGCATCGTCCAGGTGTTGGCGGCCGGGTCATAGGCCCACACGTCGTCGGTGGCCAGCATCGACCCCTCCTCGACGAAGCCGCCGACCGGGTCGCCGACCGGGCGCACGAAGCCGCCGAACACGACGAGCCGACCGTTCACGGGGTCGAGGACCATGCTGTCGATCGAGCGGGCGATCGGGTCGACCTCGACGTCGCCGAGCTGCATCGACTCCGGCCACCCGACGTCACGCTCGGCGACCACCCAATCGTCGGACCGTGCGTCGTAGCCGAGCATCGCCGTGTCCGCGAACAGCCAGGTGCGCCGGGTCCCGGGATCGAAGGCCGTCGCCCACCCGCCCGCGGGGTAGCCCCCTTCGAGGGTGTCCGGGATGTCAGCGCCCCGCGCCCAGGTCGCCTTCTGCGGGTCGTACGCCCACGTCTGCCCGGGCCTGTCGGCCGAGCCCTCCGGCGTGATCACCAGGATCAACCGCCCCGCCGCGCTGTCGTAGGCGACGTCGTACTGGTCCATGCGCACGCTCGGGACCTCGGCCTCGGCGCCACCCGCGAGCTCCAAGGTGGTCCACTCCTGCGTGTCGACGCGGTAGGCAAGGACGCCGCTGGCACCACGACCGGCGGCCGCCCGATCCGCGAGGATCAGGTTCGGGTCGAACGCGAGCACCTGCTCCGCGGTCGTGTCGTACGCAGCCTTCGGCCAGGCCATGTCGGAGCCGCCGCCGGTCGTGGGCAGCGCAGTCCAGGAACCCGACGCCGGCGCGTAGCTCCAGACCGGCGACAGCCCCGTGGCCAGGCCGAGCACCGTCCCGGACGCCGGATCGGTCACGAACTGCCCCAGCGCCGGGCGCTCCCCGGCCGCCGGCCCGCCGTCCTCACCCAGCTGGCCCCAGGTGTTGGTGCACACGTCGAAGGCCCAGACCTGCCCCATGGTCGATTGCCCCGCGCCCTCGGGCACGAAGCCGGTCTCCCCGACGATGACCCGCGGACTCGTGGGGTCCATCGCGGCCAGCCGGAACCAGTCCGGCAGGGACGGCCGGGGCTGGGTCGCATCCCCGGCCCGGTCCGGCGCCGCGCCCGTGGGGCAGGTCGTCGCCGAGGGCGCTGCCGTCGTGGGCGAGGCAGTCGGCGATGCGGCGCCACCCCCCGGCTCGGACGTGCACCCGCTGAGGACGAGCGCCGTGCTGACCAGCCCCATCCACCAGGTCCTCATGATCCCGCCTCCCCGTTGCCCGCCTCCTCAGCGGTCGGCCCGGCAGCCCAGTTCGTGACCATGAGCAGCGCACCAGCGGCGACCGTGGGAAGCACCCGCGAGCCGAGCATCGTGACCCCTTGCCTTGCCCCGCACCTCAACGATCCCACCGTGGGCACCTGCCCCCAAGAGCCGTTGGGCCCGCATCACCGGCACGCCGAGCGCCTGACCGGGTGATCGCCGAGCAGGCGGGGGCCAGTGGGGCGCGGCATGGCCCTCGATGCGGCTACCAG